>NZ_LT990039.1:1384795-2769591 GCF_900312975.1 Massilistercora timonensis
TGCCGAACCGCTCGTAACTCTCGGACTCCATCACCCCGCTGTCCATCTCCCGGGCGGTCCTTATCATTTCCTCGTAAACGTACCGCTCCCCCCGGGCTTTTCCTTTGGTTTCATAATCCGTTATGATCTTCTTCCAGGCCCGCTTCACCGTCATCCCCGCGCCCAGGAACAAGGTCAGCTTACTGATGATCTCCGGGTAATCCCGGATCATCTGCTCCTTCCTCTTCTGCTGTTCCTTCAGAAGGTCCTGCTTCTCTTTGGCCAGGAGCAAAAGCCCTGTCATGAGAGCCATCCCCATGATCACAAGTCCCCGGATGTCAAGCCTGGGATAGTAGCGCACCTTTTTCCCGTCCACCGTCTCCGGAAGCCGCAGCTCCTCCCGGGTCTGGGTCTCCTTGTCCCGGTCCCGGATCTCCTGCTCCAGATTTTTCTGCCGGGTCTCTTCCGCCCCCAGGGTCCTTGGGTATATCATCGCCGTACATTCATAGAGGGCCTGCCGGGTCTCGTCCTCCTGATAGGTAAGGACCGCCTTCAGGTTCACCAGGGTCCCCTCCGGGGAGAGGGCTTCTTCCTGCAATTCCCCGTAGACGTTCATCACATCATAGCGGTCCAGCTCCCAGGACACGTCCACCGGCTCCCCGGGGACCTCCGTCACCAGGTTCATATCCTGCTCGATCCGGTCCAGGGACTGGTTCTCTCCCAGGATCTCCCTCTCCAAAAGGGCTGTGGATCTGTGAAAAAGCTCCTGGATCCCGGCTCCGTCGTAGGCCTGCTCCGAGACCTCCACCGTAAGGTTCGCCGATCCTCCTCCCTCCAGGGCTGCTCTTAGTTCTTCCACCCGCTTTCCCTTCCCGTAGGGATTCCGGATCAGGCCCCCCTCCAGACGGACCGTGGACCTCTGGAAGTCCAGAAGGAAGATGAGAAGCCCCATCCCCAGCAGCAGCCCGGACACCGGCAGCGTCAAACCTCGATATCTACCAGCTTTTCGCCAAGCACGCAGGCGCCCGTATAAACCAGCAAACATATCGTCATCACTCCTGTTCCTGCTATATTTCCATATAAACACGCGGTAAATTCCGGAAAACTTAAGGTCAGATAAAAGATGATCCCGTATGGGATCCAGGACATTACTTTGAATTCATACTTCTTCGCCGCAAGGATAGTGTCGATCTCCCGGTGGACCTCGATCTTATCTCCGATCTGTCCCACCGTATTCTGGATGATCCCGATCATATCCCCGCCGCTTCGCTTTGCCGCGGAGAATACCGCGGCGAAATTCTCCACATCCTCCAGTTCCACCCGCCCTGCGAACTCCTCGAACACCTGCTCCATAGGCATCTGCAGCCGCATCTGGCGCACCATCCGTTCCAGTTCCACCGAGATCAGCTCCTCCGGCGGGTACAGAAGCTTAAGCTCTTTCTGCGTCTCCCGAAGGGCGTTTTCCACGGAGTAGCCACTGTTCAGCGCGGAAGCCATATCCTGGATCATCTCCTTGAACTGCAGGAGAAACGCGCTCCTTTTCTTCCTCAGATACTCCGCCTCCCGGCTCCGGTACTTCCACACCAGCAGCGGGCACAGCGCCGGCACTGCCCAGAAGGACCGGTAGTAAAGCCAGGCCGTCAGGACCACGAAGCCTGCCGCCTTCACAAATGCCGCGGCCCGCTCACGCTTCCGGATCGCCTGCTGCCAGTAGCTTCTCCCGGTGGACAAGCTCCTGATCTTTTCTCCAAATTCCCTGAATCTTCCCATCTCTCTCCCCTGTCTCCTCGTAACTGTACAGCGGCGCAAGCCGGATCTCTCCCTCCCGGTAGTCCCTGACCTCCGCCACTTCCAATACCTTCCTGGTCCTGTCCCGCAGGCGCCCCAGATGGACGATGACGTCGATCCCTGAGGCGATCTGCCGCCGGATGGCCGGCAGAGGCAGCTCCATCCCCATCAGCACCATGGTCTCCAGCCGGCTTAACATATCCGCCGGGCTGTTGGCATGCCCCGTGCTTAAGCTTCCGTCATGTCCGGTGTTCAGCGCCTGCAGCATATCAATGGCCTCCGCGCCCCGCACCTCGCCTACGATGATCCGGTCCGGCCGCATCCGCAGGGCCGAGCGGATCAGGTCCCGGATGGTCACCTCCCCGCTCCCTTCCACGTTGGCGTTCCTGGCTTCCAGGCTCACCAGGTTGGGAACGTCCAGGATCCTTAGCTCCGCATTGTCCTCAATGGTGATGATCCGCTCATCCTTGGGGATATACTGGGACAGGGCGTTTAAAAATGTGGTCTTCCCCGACCCGGTGCCCCCGCTGATGAAGATATTGTATCCCGCCCGCACCAGACGGGCCAGGAATCCCACTACCTCCGGACTTACTGACTGCCAGGCCAGCAGATCCTTCATGGTGATGGCTTCTCTGGGGAACTTCCGGATGGTGACGATGGGCCCGTTCAGGGCCACCGGCGCCAGGACCACGTTGACCCGGGATCCGTCGGGAAGCCTGGCGTCCACAATGGGATTGGCCTCATTGACCAGCCGGTTGGATCCTGCCACGATCTGCTGGATCACATCCTCCAGCTTCTCCCTGGACAGAAACCTCTTATCCGACTGAAAGAGCCGCCCCTTCTTCTCCAGGAAGATGCTCTGGGTCCCGTTGATCATGATCTCCGTGATCTCTTCGTCCTCCAGGAATTCCTCCAGGAGATCCAGCTTGCGAAATGCGTTGAAAAGCTCCCTTCCCAGGGCCGTCTTCCTGTCCAGGGGCAGGTATTCCTGCCTGCCCGCTTCCTCCAGGACCTGGTAAATGATCTGGGTAAGCTCCTCGTCCTGCACCTCCCGGGTCAGATCCAGCTGCTCCAGGATCCTTGCGTGCAGGTGCTCTTCCCCGGTCATGCCGGCTCCTTTCTCCACAGGATCTTCCCCAGGATGTCGTCCCTCCCAAGAAGGGCCGCTTCCTCCCGGAACTGCCGGATCTTCGCCTGGGCCAGCGGGTCTTCCGCCTCCGGCATATGGATCTGGGCGCAGGCTTCCAGCAGGGGATAAAGTCCCGGCACCGCCTCGTCAATATCCAGGATCACCGTCTCATAAAGGCTCTCCCGCAGGATCCGCAGGGCCAGTTCTCTCCACTCCTCTCCCCGGATACTCTTCATATCTTCCGGCATAGGCATGGGAAGCACATAGTCCAGGCCGTTCCGGTGCCGAACCATGGAGGCAAGGATCATCCCCAGGTTTCCCTTTTCCTGCCTGGCATAGTAGACCACATCCGCCAGCGTCTGTCCTCCCTCTTCAAAATGTCCTCCGATCCCGCCGTAGACTTCCAGGTTCAGGTAGAGCACGTTCTCCCGGGCCGCCAGTTCTTCTCCCAGGCGAAGCGCATAGCCGGTCTTCCCGATCCGGTGGACCGGAGAAAACACACCGATAAGCTTCCCGGCCCCCTTGCCGGAAGGACGGCGAAAGATCTCTTCCCCGGCTCCTTTCTCTCCCCAGACCTTCAGCACCGCTTCCAGGATCTTCTCGCCGGGCTGGTATTTATAGAGGATCTCCTCCCCCTCCCCGGGCTGCTGTCCCGGATCCCCGGTGAGCAGGAAAACGGTCTTCCCCGTCAGTTTCTTTCGCTCCGCCTCCGGGAACTGGTCGGAGATGATCAGGCAGTCCGCCTGTTCTTCCTCCACTCCTTCCAGGTCGGTATACACCTGTACCTGCAGGGACAACTCTCGCCTTTGGGACAAAAACATCCCCAGCGCCCTGGCATATCCCTTCTCCGGGTCACAAATGATCAGTCGTTTACTGTTCCCATAGTATCCCTCCTCTTCTGTTGAAAACCAATGTGTGCCATTGTTTGGATTCCTTTGCTGAACCAGCATAGAATTCAGATGATTTGAAACTGTCTTTTAGAAAATGATCAGATACAAGTCCCGGACGGAACTTGTAGGGTGATTATACTCCCGGAGTTTCTTTTTTGTCCATCCCTTTTTACAAAAAGGATGATCTTTGTAGAACCTCTACAAAATTTTCGGAAGAATTTCTGTAGAAATTTCTATACAAACTTTTTCCTGCCGGATATAATAGTCACGAAAGGAGATTCTCCATGAACGTGACTTTTTTTTCCGCCTCAGATCTTAACTTCCCCCCTGCCGCTCCCGGACCGGATACCCTTGCCCTCTGGCTTCTCCCGGTTTCCGACAGTGGCCTTGCGGGGCTTGATTTCCGCCATCTCTCGGACAAGGAACAAGAGCGGTGCGCAAGGATTTCCCGGCCGGAGGAACGGCAGCGCTACCAGGTGGCTCACGCCGCCCTGCGCAGGATCTTGAGCGCCTATCTTAACTGCCCTGCGCAGACCCTTGTATTTTCCGCCAACCAGTACGGGAAGCCTTATCTCTCCTACCCCCTGGACCCGGGAGCCGGACAGCTCCACTTCAGTCTGTCCCACTCCGGAGGATATGTGGCCCTTGCCTTCTCCGGCAGCTCCCCGGTAGGCGTGGATATTGAGCGAGACCGGCCTTCCATCAAACCAGCGGAACTGGCCGGACGGTTCTTCCATCCCCGGGAATCGCGCCGGTTAAGCGCCCTGCCTCCCCAGGAACAAAGAACCGGTTTTCTTAAGCTCTGGACCCTGCGGGAAGCATTCTTAAAGGGCCTGGGAACCGGATTCTACACCGCCTCAGAGTCCTTTGCCATCTGCCCGGACCGCCTTCCCGGCGTCTTCTGCGTCAGAGAAGGCGCGCCGGAATATTCCAGCTGGGAACTTCTCTCCCTTGACGCTCCGGAAGGATATTTCTTAAGCGTGGCTTACCAGCGCTCATAATCCCTGATAGAAGGCGATGCCGTAGAGCAGCGCCACCCCCGGCATGCCAAAGACCCCGGACGTACAGAAGGTAAGGGGATTCAGCCCCACGTGAAGGGCGTGTCCCCCCGCTTCCAGGAACTGGTTGGCGAAGAAGATCACCGCCATCCCCGCTACCGCCCGGATCAGAAAATTCGTCAGGAAATGCGACCGGTATCCCCCCATCTCTTTGCTCCTTCCCTCTCTCTTGTTATCCATATATATCTGAGATCTGCGTATTTTATTCTCAGAAATTGCCTATACTAGGTAAAAAAAGGAGGCACCATGATGAGACTGTTCCACGGGGCAAACAACGCAGATGTAGACCGGTATGCCAAACACCCGGATCCGGAGGGCGCCGCCCTTGTCCGGGAGATCGCAAGGACCCGCCAGGAGATGGAAGACGCCTACAATCATTTCCAGAACGCGTCGGATCCGGATCTGATCGACTGCTATATCTTCCGGGGAAATGCCGCCTGGAAGAAGTACGAGTTCCTGCTGCGGCAGGCAAAGATGCGCTAAAAGAGCGCCGGTTTTTGGAACCGGCGCTCTTGCTTTAACACATTTTATAACTGAATAGTGATCTCCCGGTCTGTCCGGTGATACTGATGATACCGCACGCCCGCAGAATCAAACATCCGCATGGACGCCTGCACCGACGGGGTGTCCTCATACTTGTTGCAGTCGTAGATCACTTCCTTGATCCCGCTCTGGATAATGGCCTTGGCACACTCATTGCAGGGGAACAGGGATACATAGAGCTTGGCTCCCTCCAGACTGCCTCCCCGATAGTTGAGGATGGCGTTCAGCTCGCTGTGGACTGTATACACATACTTGGTCTCCAGCGGATCTTCTCCTTCCCGCACCCAGGGAAATTCATCATCGGAACATCCGATGGGAAGCCCGTTATATCCCATGGACAGGATCTTATTGTCCTGGCTTACGATACAGCAGCCCACCTGGGTGTTGGGGTCCTTGGACCGCATACCCGACAAGATGGCCACGCCCATAAAATACTCATCCCAACTGATATAATCTTTTCTCTTACTTCCCATACATGTCCCTCCTTTATCTTCCTTATTTCGTTCCAAAGATCCGGTCCCCGGCGTCGCCCAGTCCCGGCACGATATATTTATGCTCGTTCAGATGGTCGTCCAGCGCCCCGATGTAGAGATCCACATCCGGATGCTCCCGGGTCATCCGCTCCACCCCTTCCGGAGCGGCGATGATGCATAAGAAACGGATGTGCTTCACGCCCTTGTCCTTCAGCATCTGGATGGCCGCCACGCTGGAACCTCCCGTGGCCAGCATGGGATCCACTACAAATACCTCCCTCTCATCACAGTCCGCCGGCAGCTTGCAGAAATATTCCACCGGCTCAAAGGTATCCGGGTCGCGGTACAGACCGATATGGCCCACCTTCGCCGCAGGGATCATGTTCAGGATCCCGTCCACCATACCGATGCCAGCCCGGAGAATGGGAACCACCGCCAGCTTCTTGCCGCTCAATTCCTTTCCCACCATCTCGCAGATGGGTGTCTTGATCTTCACATCTTTAACCTTCAGGTCCCGGGTGGCCTCGTAGCACATCAGCGCCGCGATCTCTCCCACGATCTCCCGGAATTCCTTCGACCCTACTTCCTCTCTGCGGATATACGTGATCTTGTGCTGGATCAGGGGGTGATCCATAATCTGTACCTTTGACATCCTTCTTCCTCCTTAAATGTTTATCACATGATGACCGGCCGCTTTCAGAAGCCGGTTCATAATGGCGTTCCCAATGCCGCCTCTGGCAAATGATTCGCTGTAGATATAGTCCACCTCTTCATGGTCGAATTCCCGCAGGATAGCATAGAGGTGGCTGGCGATGGTGGCCTCGTCCTCCCGGGTCCCAATGGATTTCACGATCCCCTGGCGGTAGCGGTCCCTGGATTCCTCTGTTCCGATGATCCCTACCTTGTAGCCCTGGGCGATCCGCTCTGCCGCCATCCCGTTGATGGCCTCGATCACCAGTTTCACCGGGCCTTCCACAATGCTTAAGTCCGCCTTTGGCGCATAGTGCCGGTATTTCATTCCCGGCGCCTTGGGGGGCTTGCTGCTGTCCGCGGAAATGCTGGCCGCATCCACGGCAATAGGGCCGATCAGTTCCTCCAGCATCTCTTTTGTCACCGCTCCCGGACGCAGCAGCATAGGCGGGGACACCGTCATGTCCAGGATGGTGGATTCCACGCCGATCTCCACGGTTCCGCCGTCCAGGATCATATCGATCTTTCCACTGAGATCCTCCTCCACATGCTGCGCCATGGTAGGGCTTGGCCTGCCTGACGTATTGGCGCTGGGCGCGGCGATAAAGCCGCCCCCTGCCCGGATCAGCTCCCGGGCAATGTCGCTGCTGGGCATCCGTACCGCCACCGTATTCAACCCGCCGGTGGTCTCATAGGGCACGATCCCGGTCTTGTCAAAGATCATGGTAAGCGGGCCGGGCCAGAACTTCTCCGCCACGATCTTCGCTTCTTCCGGGATGATCTCAGCGATCCTGGGAAGATCTTCCATCCCGGCAATATGGACGATCAGCGGATTGTCCGAGGGCCTTCCTTTTGCCGCGTAAATCTTCTCCGCCGCCTGCTCATTCAGGGCGTCCGCCCCCAGCCCGTAGACCGTCTCTGTGGGGAAGGCAACAAGTCCTCCCTTCTTCAGGATCTGGCCTGCCTCTTCAATAATGTCTCTATCTGATTGTACGTCGTCTATCTTTTTGATAATTGTCTTCATGGGAATCATTATACTACAGTCTAATCTTGGAGACAAGATTCGATTCCCTCCGCCACTGCCTCCGCGATCTTCTCCTGATACTCCACGCTTCCGAGAAGTTCCGCTTCCTCGGGATTGCTTAAGAACCCGCATTCCACAATGACCGTGGGCGTCCTGGTCCGCCGCAGCAGATAGTAGGTATCGTTGGCTTTGGCTTCCCGCGGATGCTCCGGATCCATACGGATCAGCGCCTCCTGCAGGATGGCCGCCGCCTCTTTCCCTTCTGTGGAATGTTGATAGTAGAACACCTGGGCTCCCCGCACCTTTGGATCCTGATAACTGTTCTGATGGATGCTCACCGCAAGAAGCGCATTCTCTCCATCGATCCGCTCAACCCGCTTCTTAATATCCTCCACCTGCCGGTTGGCGCTCCCCTCCGGGGCCAGCGTCTCGTCCTTCTCCCGGGTCAGGACTGCCCGGATCCCCCGGTCTTCCAGCTTTTCCTTAAGCTTCTTCGCGATCTTGAGATTGATGTCTTTTTCCTGGATCTCTCCCACACCGATCTTACCGGGATCTCTCCCGCCATGTCCCGCATCCAGAACCACCTTCTTTTCTTCCATTTCTACCTGATCAGAGACCACATATTTCTGCAGGTTCTTCCCCGCCATAAGAAGGCCTGCGATCAGAAGGAGCAACAGGAAGAGTTCAATCTTTTTCCCCAAATAAAAAGCCCTCCCGCAGTCTGTCTTTGTTACCAAATATATGACTGCTGAAGGGCTTTTATTTAATTAATATACTGACGGATCAGGTCCCAGATTCCGGACGTTTCCTGGCCAAGAGCCCACTCTGCGGTTCCGGCCAGCCCGTTGTCCTTCATAAGCTTCAGCTTCGCCTCCAGGGACTTCTCGTCTTCCAGCCAGATCTTATACGTGGTGTCTCCTGACGTCCACTCGGCGTAATTCTGCTGAGCCTCTTCATCCCAGACAAGCTCCGCGCCGGCCTCTTCCACCGCGGCTTTGGCCGCGGACATTCCCAGGGCCTTGCTGGTCACATTCATCGGATATTCCGCCGCTTCCGTTCCGGCCTGTTCGGCAAGCTCTTCTTCGGTCTTCGGCGTCTCTTCCCACAGCCGTGTAAAGAACGGAATACCGCTGATCACTTTCTCTTTTGGTACTTCTTCCAGCGTAGCCTCGATCCCGTCTTTGACATAGTTGTATGAGGATACCGAGCCTGCCTCCGGAGAGCCCGCATAGTGCTCATCATAACCCATGATAACCACATAGTCCGCTACGATTCCCTGTTCTTTCCGGTCGTACTGCATGTTATAACCCATGGGTACATAATTGTCCACGGAAAGGACCAGTCCGTTCTGCCTGCAGCGTACAGACAGTTCGCGGATAAACTGGATAAAGTGCTCCCCACATTCTTCCGAGATCTTCTCGAAATCCACATTGATCCCGTCGATCCCTGTCTGCAGGGCATCCGCGATCAGCTGATTGATCAGATTCTCCCGGCTGGAGGTAGAACTTAAAAACTCCAGAGACTCCTCATTGGAATCGATCCCGCCGTCAAAATCTCTCACTGCCGCCCAGACTTCGATATTGGCCTGGTGGGCGTAATTTACATAATCGGTAGAGGAAATAGAATCCAGATTTCCTTCGGTGTCCTTCACATGATACCAGGTCGGCGCAATCGTCGTAAGACCCTTTGTCTCTGCAATCCTCTGCAGCACCGTACTGTTCGCGTTGCGATTGGTCACGTTGTGCCAGGCCATATTGATGGTATAATCCTTGGAAATACTGGTGTATTCCGGCTCCTCAAATTCTCTGGTGATATCCTTCGTCTCTTCTTTCCTTAAGGCGCCTTTTTTCACATAACCGATAAATCCGTCGCTGGTGAGAACCTTTCTCCAGTTCTCTTCATTCTCCAGGATGGTTACCTGGTCGTTCTTCGCCACTTCCGTCAGCACCGGGCTCTTCACTCCACCGCGGTAGCGCACGGCCGTATCCCGCTTCACTTCCGCCACGGTCTTCTCACCCCAGTCGCTGTGAACCACGATCCGCTGCGGATCATCGCACACCTCATACTCCATATTGGTGTACTTCTGGATAAAATCAAGAGCGATATAGGCTGTACTTCCTTCGGTTTTTAAAATGACGTAGTCTTCACTGTTCTTATCTCTGGATATACTATAATCTGTACTTCCTACTTCCACGGAAACCGTGTCGGTAGGCAGCGTATACAGCAGGACATTCTCATTGGGATCCCAGTAGAAACGGCTGTTGATATAATCCCTTACAATCTCATACTGCAGATACGCCTTCCCTTCGGAGATCATCCCCTGGGGTTCCGTGATCTGATCGTTAACGATAACAGCCAGCTGTCCTTCTTGTTCAATTCCATAATATTCCTGCAGGTTCGCCTGCTCTTTCGACGGGCTGTACCTCTTCCACAAAAACGCGCCCACCACTGCTGCTGCTATAAGAACGACCAACAATATGATCTTGATCGTAAGATTTCTTTTCCTTCTCCGTCTCGACTGAGGCCTTCTGGCCGCCGGTCTTCTGGCAGTCCGATTCGCTGCGGTCCGGCGCTCTCTGCGCTCTCCCGTCTGGCGCTCTCTTTCCTGGCGTTCTCCCGCAGGCCGCTCCCTTGTGGGGCGCTCCCTGCGCTCTCCCGTCGGACGTTCCCTCGTCGGACGTTCTTCCGCAGATCTTGGCCTCCGTCCGGAGCCTTGTCCCAGATCTCTCCCGGCTGCCCGGTTTCTGATGGTCCGGTCGGAAGTTGTGCGGCTTCTCTTGTCTCTTTCTTCCATGCTGCACCTCCTACTAGACCTTATTATACCAACAATTATATGCCACGTCATTAATTTTTTGACATTCTTTGAGGGGTATCTACATTCTCTTTTTTTCTTTTACATCATGGAAGTACAATTCTCTGATGTCGCCATTTTCATCCATTATGTAATCACGCATGTAGTCCGCGTCCTCCCTGACCATACAGGCCCGCACTACCTGCATGGGACTGGCCGGCCGGCCCTCCAGGATGATCCCCACCCCCTTCCTCTCATAAGTCGTCAATTCATTGAAGAGCGTTTGTGCTTCTTTTTCTCGTTGTCCATTCATAGCGCATCCCCCTTCTTCTCGCAGTGCCTGGCCACTGATAACTACGCTTTGATCCGCGCGCGGGGAAAGACCAGAAAAAAGATGCGTGATACAAAGTCTCCTCTCACACGGACAATACTAAGAAGATAGTCTGCATTGTTATAATTGTTTCTTTTGGTTGATCTTTGTACCGGAATCGGTACTTCTGATTTTCTATTAAGACAGTTTGTGAAAAAAATAGAACTTACATTGAGAAAAAATTTTGAAAAAGCCGCCCTCCTTTGTTCTAAGAACGTAGTCATCAGGGAAAGCTATCTTCTAGTAACGTCATTATATCTGATAGCCCACTGTGGCGCAAGCACTTTTTTATTTTATATATATTTTATTTAACATCCCTTATTTTCTATGCTATACTGAACTAGAAGGAAGTGATGAATATGAAGATTGAGAAACTCAACGAGAATCAGATCCGCTGTACTCTCACCCGCGCTGATCTGGCCGAGCGTCAGCTCCAGTTGAGCGAACTGGCTTACGGTACCGAGAAGGCGAAATCACTTTTCCATGATATGATGCAACAGGCAGCTTTTGAATTTGGATTTGAAGCGGAGGATATCCCTCTGATGATCGAGGCGATCCCTGCTTCCTCTGATTCGATTGTTCTGATAATTACCAAGGTTGAGGACCCGGAGGAACTTGACACCCGGTTCTCAAAATTCGCCCCCTCTCCAGGCGGCGACAACGACCAGCGAAAGAAAGAAGCCCTTCAGAAGCTGGAAGGCGCGGAAACCCTTCTGAATCTGCTGGGCAAAGTAAAGGAAAAGATAAACGCTGCTGATACAGCCAATGACTCCATGGAAAAGGATTCCCCGGAAGAACACAAGGCGGCTCTCCGCCTGTTCTCATTTCCAACGATGGACAGTGTCCTCCGGGCAGTACATCTCCTAAGCCAGATGTACAAAGGTTCCAATACCCTGTATAAGGATCATGAGGAAGGCGTCTACATCCTGGCGCTGACCCAGGCGGATTACGAGACCAGGGACTTCAACCGGATCTGCAATATGCTGACCGAATACGGAACCCTGGAGAAGGCAAACGGCGCCACGCTGGCATTCCTGGAAGAACACTGCGAGGTGCTGGTTTCTTCCAATGCCGTTGAAAAACTGGCAGTTATTTAACAGGATCTGCAAAAAAAAGTTCTGTCCACCCGGACAGAACTTTTTTATTGGCATTACGCATTCAGAAACGCGTTGATCTTTTCTACCAGCAAATCTGCATCTATTCCATGCACCATCGCAGCCTCTGCCAGTGACTCGCCCTGAGAAGCGGGGCAGCCCAGGCAGTGCATTCCGATCTCCATCAGGATCGGCGCCACGTTAGGATTCATGTTTAAGAGTTCTCCAATGGTCATCTCTTTCGTAACCTGTGCCATCTTAATTCCTCCTTTCTTTTCAGTGGTTTCATTATAATCGCTTTTTATCATTGTGTAAACATTTTCAAACAATTTCTTTGTAATATTTGACTTCTCAAATGTCAATATCTATTTCTGTTTTTTTCGACAAATTCTTAATTTTATTATAACTCCACAAAACGTCTGTTCTTTTATTTCCCTTGAATAATCCACCAAATTCCTCTGTTTTTGTGTGGATAATGTGGATAAAAATGTGAAATCAACACTTTTTCCACCTTTTTCGGGAGTTTTGGTGTGGATAACTTGGATAAGTTTTATTGGCAAAAATTTACATTTTCATTTTCTTTTTTACAAATTTGTACAAAATGTATAAGTTTCAATTTTACTGTTTTTTACCCAAAATATCCCGGGATTTTACCCGGGATATTTTCACAGTAATCGTCTGACGGTAATGATATCTGTATAGGTTGCGGAGATGATCCCGATCCCACGGGCGCTGTTGATCGCATTCACGATCTGCCCGTCTCCCATGTAGATCCCCACATGTCCGTCATAACAGATAATGTCTCCCGGGATCGCCTCGCTGTAGCTCACCGCCCGCCCGGATCCCCGCATCTCAGCGGACGTCCGGGGAAGACTGACCCCAAAATGGGCATACACCGACTGGACAAATCCGGAGCAGTCCGCCCCGTTAGTCAGGCTTGTCCCGCCCCACACATATGGATTTCCGATAAACTGGCAGGCGTAATCCACCACTGCCTGTCCGGTCCCCGCCTTTTCTTTCGCTTCTTCTTCCGCCTTCCTGCGAGCTTCCTCCGCTTCTTTGGCAAGACGGGCTTCTTCTTCCTCCTTGGATTCAGCGTAGGTGAACGCTTCCTCCGGATCCTCCTTCGGATCTTCTTCCTGCGCCTCCTCTATGATCTCCTGGGCTTTTTGTTCGGCATTGTTTCCTATTATAATGTAGTCGGAATACACATACCCTTCCACAGAACCGGACTGGATCTTCGTCCACTCATCCACAGGACCAGTGATCTTCGCCGCGTAATCCGGGTACAGCTTGCCAACCCAGGCGCTCTGCTTCGTGGGCTCACTTCTGATATACAGAAATGAGTCCACGTCAGCAAAGGCCATATCCAAATACTCACCCTTCTCTGTCGGCACCAGATAGTCGGAAGCGTCTATCTCCTGGCCGGAAGAATAACAGTCGCTTAATACTTCCTCGATCCCCACACTTGGCATCACCGGATCAGCGGCTGTGTCAGAGGCCTGTGCCGTGGCCGGGAGAGCCAGGGCAGCCCCTGAGAAAGTAACCAGGAACAATCCCTTTTTAAGAATAGAACCCATAAACTCCCTCCTTTATGTTTTCTTATCTTTTGTAAATATTACAGAATTGTTACATATGTTACGGATTTATTATATCATTGATCCGTTTAATGTCAAGGTGTTTTGTCCATGTTTTTCTCGTCATATTCTCCCCTTTTTCCTGCTGAATTATTACAAATTGTTACATTTTGTCCTTTCCTGTTGACAGAAGCGAGCCTTCTGATTATACTGATAATAATAACAATTATTATTATCGAAAGGAGGTTACCTATGGGCTCTATGAAATACAGTCGTCAGCGCGCTTCTATTAAAGAGTATCTGATGAGCACTGTGGATCACCCTACTGCCGATACCGTATATCTCCATGTACGAAAAGAATTTCCACGCATCAGTCTTGGAACCGTATATCGCAACCTGAATCTGCTGGCAGATATGGGGGAGGCAGTGAAGATCACCACGCCAAACGGCGGCGACCGCTTCGACGGACGCACCGATCCTCATTATCACGTTGTATGCACTTCCTGCGGCAAGGTTTTCGATCTGAAGCTTACGGATACACATATGGACGAGATCAATAAGATTGCCAACGAACATTTTGACGGGAAGATCGATTCCCACACCACACTCTTCTACGGAACCTGCAGGGACTGCATGGAGAACAAAAAAGAGAAAAAAATCCAGATCAACGATTGACATTTTCACTTAAGTATGCTATTTTAATATCAGTAATAATTACTAATATTAAAATTGATAATAACAATCAAACACAAAAAGAAAAGGAGAGATCAGCTATGAAAAAATTTGTATGTACTGTATGTGGTTACGTTCACGAGGGAGACGCCGCTCCGGCAGAATGTCCGGTATGTCACGCTCCGGCCGAGAAGTTCAAAGAGCAGACCGGCGACAGAGAATGGGCTGCCGAGCACGTTGTAGGCGTTGCACAGGGCGTTAGCGAGGATATCCTTGCAGACCTGAGAGCAAACTTCGAGGGCGAGTGCTCCGAGGTTGGTATGTACCTGGCGATGGCAAGAGTTGCTCACAGAGAAGGCTACCCGGAGATCGGACTGTACTGGGAGAAAGCTGCTTACGAAGAAGCTGAGCACGCTGCGAAATTCGCAGAGCTCCTGGGCGAAGTCGTAACCGACAGCACCAAGAAGAACCTGGAGATGAGAGTTGACGCAGAGAACGGCGCAACCGCCGGCAAGTTTGATCTTGCAAAACGCGCGAAAGCCGCTAACCTGGACGCCATCCACGACACCGTACACGAGATGGCAAGAGACGAGGCTCGCCACGGCAAAGCCTTCGAAGGATTACTCAAGAGATACTTTGGTTAAGCCACAAGCCAAGCACTAAGCTAGCGATATGCGTCTCTGCAAGTTTACTTGTGAGAGACGCATATTGTCTAGGTTAGTATTCGGCGACAGCCGACAGCGAGAAAGCCTTGCTTTCGAGCTGGCTTGGCTTGTTCGACCCATTACTATTACGGCGACAGCCGACAGCGAGAAAGCTCTGCTTTCGAGCTGGCTTGGCTTGTTACCCCGTCACCATTCCATTTTCCAAAAAGGAGGAACCATTATGTCTAAATACGCAGGAACCAAAACCGAGAAAAACCTTATGGACGCTTTCGCAGGCGAGTCCCAGGCGCGCAATAAATACACCTACTACGCCTCCGCCGCAAGAAAAGCAGGCTATGTTCAGATGGCCAACATTTTTGAAGAGACCGCAAACCAGGAGAAAGAGCACGCCAAACTGTGGTTCAAAGAATTCCACGGCATCGGCGATGTAGCTGAGAACCTGGCAGACGCCGCAGCTGGCGAGAACTACGAGTGGACCGACATGTACAAGCGCATGGCAGAAGAAGCCAGAGAAGAAGGCTTCGAAGAGCTGGCTGTTAAATTCGAGCGCGTGGCAGAGGTAGAGGCCGCTCACGAGAAACGCTACAACAAGCTTCTGGAAAGCTACAAAGCAGGAACCACCTTCAAGGGTGACGCTCCTCTTGGCTGGAAGTGCAACAACTGCGGATATATCTACATCGGAGAGGAAGCTCCGGAAGTATGTCCCGCCTGCGCACATCCAAGAGCACACTTTGAGAGAAAGGTAGAGAACTACTAAGATCTCCTTTTCAATAGATCCGGGGAACCTTCACAGGTCCCCCGGATCTATTTTTTTCTGTCTCAGTTTCAGGTACACGATCTCCCGGAACAGAGCATAGATCACTGCTGCCAGCGGGATCGAAACCAGCATTCCCGTCACTCCCATAAGACTCCCTCCCACGCTCACCGCCGCCAGTACCCAGATCGGCGGCAGGCCTACGGAATTTCCCACCACATGGGGATAGATAAGATCCCCCTCGATCTCCTGGAGTACCAGGAACAGGATCAGGAACACCAGGGCCTTCACAGGATCTTCCAGGAAAATTAAGATTACCCCGGCCCCGCAGCCCACGAAAGCCCCGAAGACCGGCACCAGCGCAGTAACACTGATCACCACCCCCATCAGCAGGGGGTAAGGGATCTTCAGGATCAGCATAGATACTACAAACAGTCCTCCCAGGATCAGCGCCTCTACGCACTGTCCGGCCAGAAATCCGGCGAACGTCCGGTAGGTAAATGCGCATACTTCAAGCGCCGCCTCCGCCCTGCCTCTTCGGACAAAGGCGAAAAGCACAGTCCGCACCTGCCGCCCCAGCTTTTCCTTCTGCAGAAGGATATAGAGAGCAAAGGCAAATGCGATCAGGAAGGCCGCCACCTTGCTGACCACACTTCTTGCCGCAGTGACCGCGATCCCCTTCCAGTCCACTTCTTTCTGCAACTCCAGCAGTCTGGGCGTATACGCCCGGATATTTCCCTTAAGTTCCTCGAAAGTCCTCCCCAGCTGAGGAACCAGCAGGAAAGAAACCACGGCGGCCGCTGCCGCCGCCAACAAAAGAACAAGCAGCAGACTCACCGGTCTTGCTGCTTTTCTTACAAATCTCCCTCTCTCCTTCTTCCCCTGGCGGAACAAGTGCCTTTCCACGAAGTCCATAGGAACGTTCAGGATCAGGGCAATGGCTCCGCCCAGGGCGAAGGGGAATAAGACGTGGAAGATCATCTGATATTTCCACAGGCAGACAAGGATGAATGCCGCGAAAAGGATCAGACTCCTTATTTTCTTCATAGTCTCCCGGTTGAATTCCATAAACTCCTCCCGGAGTTCTTCCCGCTATTTCTGGAGACGGGTGCGGATCCATTTCAGGAGCTGGATGACCGGAAGGTTCAAAAGCGCCAGCCCGTATACGGTGAACAACTGCTCCATGCTCAGCGGAACCACCTTGAACAGGTTGTGAAGCGCCGGGATCATCAATACGGAAGTGATCAGGAACAGACCAAGGAGGAATGCTCCGATCAGGAAAATATTGTTGAAGAACCGCCGTGTAAAGATCACCGGATGGTTGGACTTACAGTTAAATCCGTGAACCAGACGGCTGGTACACAGCGTTCCAAAGGCCATGGTGCTGGCAAGGGCGGCTCCGCCGGTCCGGTATCCGATCAGGAAAGCTGTCATCGTCATGATCCCGATCACCAGACCCTCGGTTCCGATACTCAGAAGGTAATTCTTCGTCAGGATGGACTCGTTCATCGGACGGGGCTTCTCCTTCATCACCTCCGTGGTATGGGGCTCCAGTCCCAGCGCAATGGCCGGAAGGCTGTCCGTCAGAAGGTTGATAAACAACAGGTGTACCGGAGCGAAAGGCACCGGAAGGGCTGCGATAGAGGCATAAAGCACTGCCAGGATCGCGCCGAAGTTACCAGACAACAGAAACTGGATGGAATTCTTGATATTCTGGTAAATGTTCCGTCCGTTTTCCACCGCTTTTACAATGGTGGCAAAGTTATCGTCAGTCAGCACCATCGCCGCCGCGTCCTTGGAAACCTCGCTTCCAGTGATTCCCATGGCGACGCCGATATTGGCCTGCTTGAGAGCCGGGGCGTCGTTGACGCCGTCACCGGTCATGGCAACGATATTTCCCTTATCCTGCCATGCCCGCACGATCCGGATCTTGTGCTCCGGCGATACCCGCGCATATACAGAAATACCTTCCACGAAATCCTGCAACTCTTCGTCCGACATATTTTCGATCACCGCGCCTTCGCAAGCCTCAGACTCCTCTTTCAGGATTCCGATCCGCTTGGCGATGGCCGCTGCGGTCACCTTGTGGTCGCCGGTGATCATAATGGGCTTGATCCCCGCGCTGATACATTCTGCTACCGCCGCTTTGGATTCCTCTCTCGGCGGATCCATCATGGCGATCAGGCCAAGGAAGGTAAGATCATTCTCATCTTCCACTGTAAGCTCCCGCTTTTCATCCATTTCTTTATAACAGAAAGCAAGCACCCGAAGACCATCTCGGGAGAACTCCATATTCTGTTTTTCAATCTTCATTCGATCTTCTTCTGTGATCTCTCTTACAGTATCCCCGATGCGGATACTCTTCATACGTCCCAGCAGCACATCCACAGCGCCCTTTACGACAACTGTGTATTTTCCGTCAAATCCGTGAGCCGTGGACATCAGCTTCCGGTCACTGTCAAAAGGAACCTCCGACAGCCGGGGATAGTCGTCCCGGATCTGGGAGACATTCCGGTCGTGACGGTTACCTACATTTACCAGCGCAGTCTCTGTGGGATCTCCAATCTCCTGCTCTTCTGTGACGGTAGAATCGTTACACAGAACGCTGCAGCGGAACAGAAGCTCCTGGTTCTCTTCCTGGAAATTGATCTGATCCACCGGAATCCGCTTCTCATCTACGTAGTAATCTTCCACGGTCATCTTATTCTGGGTCAGCGTTCCCGTTTTATCCGAACAGATAATAGACACGCTTCCCAGGCCTTCCACTGCCTGAAGCTTGCGGATGATGGCGTGCTCTCTGGCCATCTTCTGAGTACCGAAGGAAAGCACGATGGTAACAATAGAGCTCAGCGCCTCCGGGATCGCGGCTACCGCAAGAGCTACCGCGAAAAGGAACGCGTCTACCACGGAACCGCCCTGGATCACATTGATCCCAAACAGGATTCCGCAGAATACCAGGATGATGATGGACAGCTTCCGGCCAAAATCATCCAGGTTGATCTGAAGCGGGGTACGCTTCTCAGAGGTACTCTTCAGAAGGCTGGCGATCTTACCCACCTCTGTGCCCATTCCGATCTGTGTTACTTCAAATGTAGCCCTTCCGTATGTTGCAAAGCTTCCGGAGAATACCCGGTTGGTCTGGTCGCCCAGAGCCGCTCCTTCCGGCACTTCATCCAGAGACTTCTCCACGGAAAGACTTTCGCCGGTCAGGGCGCTCTCATCCACCTTCAGGCTGGCGCAGGTAAGGAGCTTTCCGTCTGCCGGAATGCAGTCGCCTGCCTCCACGATCACTTCATCTCCAATCGTAACCTCTCTGGACGGGATCTGGATGGTCTCGCCGTCCCGGACAACCTTGGCCTCCGGCGCGGACAGCTGCTTCAAGCTGTTCAAAGACTGCTCCGCCTTCACGGTCTGCACCGTTCCCAGGATGGCGTTCATGGTGATCACCACGAAGATAACCAGCGCACTTTCCGCATCTCCCAGGAAACCGGAGATAATGGCGGCGAAGATCAGGATGATCACCAGGAAATCCTTGTACTGCTCCAGGAAGATCTGCAGAGTACTCTTCTTCTTGCCCTCCACCAGCTCATTAAATCCATACTTTTCTTGATTCTGTCTGGCCTGTTCACTTGTCAACATATGAATTCCTCTCTTTCCTGCAATAGACTCAAAAAAAAGAGACCTCTATTGCATACTTAGTGTGTGCAATAAAAGTCTCACTATTTCATTACGACCCGGACAATTGCTTATCGTACTGACGACGTCGTAAACATCAGGATAAATACTGATGCAAGTTACTCCCTTTTATCTTTAACTACAATAAACGAATTTCCGGGGCTTGTCAACAAAAATTTCCAAATTTATTTCCGATCCGGCCCGAAAATCGTCAGAGGAATGTTATAATCCCTCTTGCTTTTTGAAAAATGATTTGCTATAACTTTTATATATTTAATTGCTTTTCTAAATGAGTCCTTACCATCTCTCATTTCAGCAATCAGCTTTTCTAATATTCTACTTATAATTATCCTGAGCTAAACAACTACACCATTCAGCCTAATATACTTACCCGGGCAGCCGGGGGACGTAAAAGTCAACCATTCTGGTACGATAACACTGGGGTAGCAGAATATCAACAAAAAATAATGTACTTACCAAGGCAACTGGGAGGGCGAATCCATCCGTTTCGGAGTCTTGCGAAGGGGGTGGTGCTTATGTACGTTACATATGACGGTTTATTTACATTTGTACTAATGATTATTGCAATCATAACTCTTGTAAAAAACTTCTATGATAAACGAAAAAAGTAGTCGCTCGCATCTTGGCAGGATAAGCGACTACTCTTCGTAGTTTAACATCTTGCCCGGAACGGATAGGCTTCATCTATCTATCCCGGTTGTCTTGTTAAACACATTATAACAAATAAGCCAAAAATGTCAACCGTTCCTATATTGGCACACTAGCAAGAAAAACAAAAAACAGCGGAAACCCGCATCTGCAAAGTTTCCGCCACTCTCATTCCATGAGCGTGCGGGGATTCGAACCCCGGACAACTTGATTAAAAGTCAAGTGCTCTACCACCTGAGCTACACGCCCATATTCTATAATTGGTAAATAAAATGCCCAGAGCCGGAATCGAACCAGCGACACGAGGATTTTCAGTCCTCTGCTCTACCGACTGAGCTATCTGGGCAGATTGCGGGGGCAGGATTTGAACCTACGACCTTCGGGTTATGAGCCCGACGAGCTTCCAGACTGCTCCACCCCGCGATATGAAATTAAGTTCCCTCGTAAGGGATAAAGCCGATGATCGGACTCGAACCGATAACCTGCTGATTACAAATCAGCTGCTCTGCCAATTGAGCCACATCGGCGCGAGATATTACTATCAGCTTTAATGGATGGAGGTGGATTCGAACCACCGAAGCAATTTGCAACAGATTTACAGTCTGCCCCCTTTGGCCACTCGGGAATCCATCCAGGTTATATGGGGCCTATAGGGCTCGAACCTATGACCCTCTGCTTGTAAGGCAGATGCTCTCCCAGCTGAGCTAAGACCCCATACAACGACCCAGAAGAGACTCGAACTCTCGACCTCCGCCGTGACAGGGCGGCGCTCTAACCAACTGAGCCACTGGGCCGTATCAGGATATTATACATACCCTGAAAACTGCATACAAGAAATCATCCGCCTATCCACCTTCTTGGTCATGCCCTCGACCGATTAGTAGCGGTCAGCTCCATACATTACTGCACTTCCACCTCCGCCCTATCTACCTCGTCGTCTTCAAGGGGTCTTACTATCTTCTGATAGGGAGATCTCATCTCGAGGGGGGCTTCACGCTTAGATGCCTTCAGCGTTTATCCCGTCCCGGCTTGGCTATCCTGCTATGCGCTTGGCAGCCCAACAGGTTCACCAGCGGCCGGTCCATCCCGGTCCTCTCGTACTAAGGACAGCTCCTCTCAAATCTCCTGCGCCCACGCCGGATAGGGACCGAACTGTCTCACGACGTTCTGAACCCAGCTCGCGTACCGCTTTAATGGGCGAACAGCCCAACCCTTGGGACCTACTTCAGCCCCAGGATGCGATGAGCCGACATCGAGGTGCCAAACCACTCCGTCGATGTGAACTCTTGGGAGTGATAAGCCTGTTATCCCCAGGGTAGCTTTTATCCGTTGAGCGATGGCATTCCCACTTAATACCACCGGACCACTAAGTCCTCCTTTCGTACCTGCTCCACCCGTCGGTGTCACAGTCAAGCTCCCTTCTGCCTTTGCCCTCTTCGAATGGTTTCCAACCATTCTGAGGGAACCTTTGAGCGCCCCCGATACCCTTTCGGAGGCGACCGCCCCAGTCAAACTCCCCGCCTGACATAGACGCTCGGCCGGTGCACGGCCGCCGGTTAGAAATCCAATAGCGCAAGGGTGGTATCCCAGCAGTGACTCCATGACAACTGGCGTCATCACTTCATAGTCTCCCACCTATCCTGTACATGCAATACCGAATCCCAGTATCAAGCTGGAGTAAAGCTCCATGGGGTCTTTCCGTCCTGGCGCGGGTAACCAGCATCTTCACTGGTATTTCAATTTCACCGGGTGCATTGTTGAGACAGCGCCCAAATCATTACGCCTTTCGTGCGGGTCGGAACTTACCCGACAAGGAATTTCGCTACCTTAGGACCGTTATAGTTACGGCCGCCGTTTACTGGGGCTTAAGTTCAAAGCTTCGCTTGCGCTAACCTCTCCCCTTAACCTTCCAGCACCGGGCAGGCGTCAGCCCGTATACTTCACCTTTCGGTTTCGCACAGACCTGTGTTTTTGCTAAACAGTTGCTTGGGCCAATTCTCTGCGGCCTGGTCTCCCAGGCACTCCTTCTCCCGAAGTTACGGAGTCATTTTGCCGAGTTCCTTAACAATGCTTCTCCCGTCGGCCTTAGGATTCTCTCCTCATCTACCTGTGTCGGTTTACGGTACGGGCACAATGAGAACGATAGCGGCTTTTCTTGACGCATGGCTCACATGCTTCCCTACTTTTGTTCGGTCCGCGTCACGTCTTTGGATTGTGCACCGGATTTGCCTAATGCACTCCTACCCCGCTTGCACCAGTCTTTCCATCCCTGGCTCATGCTTTCCACACGTGTCCCCACAGTTCTGTCTCATTGTGGTACAGGAATCTCAACCTGTTGTCCATCGGCTACGCCTCTCGGCCTCGCCTTAGGTCCCGACTTACCCAGAGCAGATCAGCTTTACTCTGGAAACCTTGGATATTCGGCCGGAAGGATTCCCACCTTCCTCTCGCTACTCATTCCGGCATTCTCTCTTCGATACAGTCCACAGCTCCTTACCGGTACTGCTTCTTCCCGTATCCAATGCTCCTCTACCAATCAGCTTTCGCTGATTCCCAGGCTTCGGCAGTGTGTTTCAGCCCCGGACATTTTCGGCGCAGGACCTCTCGACTAGTGAGCTATTACGCACTCTTTGAATGTATGGCTGCTTCTGAGCCAACATCCTAGTTGTCTTCGAAATCCCACATCCTTTTCCACTTAACACACATTTTGGGGCCTTAGCCGCGGGTCTGGGCTCTTTCCCTCTCGACTGCCCAACTTATCTCGTGCAGTCTGACTCCCATGGATCATCTTACTGGCATTCGGAGTTTGATATTCTTCGGTAAGCTTTGACGCCCCCTAGGAAATTCAGTGCTCTACCTCCAAAAGACTGCCATGAGGCTAGCCCTAAAGCTATTTCGAGGAGAACCAGCTATCTCCGGGTTCGATTGGAATTTCTCCCCTATCCACACCTCATCCCCACCCTTTTCAACGGATGTGGGTTCGGACCTCCATTGCCTTTTACGGCAACTTCATCCTGGACATGGATAGATCACCCGGTTTCTGGGCTGCTCCCTCTGCCTATTCTCGCCCTGTTAAGACTTGGTTTCCCTTCGGCTCCGGACCTTTCGTCCTTAACCTCGCCAGAAAGCGCCACTCGCCGGACCGTCCTACAAACAGTACGGGGTTCACCACATAAGGGTGTTCCACAGCTTGTAAACATATGGTTTCAGGTTCTCTTTCACTCCCCTCCCGGGGTCCTTTTCACCGTTCCTTCACAGTACTATGCGCTATCGGTCACTAAGGAGTATTTAGCCTTACGGGGTGGTCCCCGCATGTTCAGTCAAGGTTCCACGTGTCTCGACCTACTCTGGATACCGCCATGTCGACTCGCCTTTCGCTTACGGGGCTTTCACCCTCTCTGGCCGGCTTTCCCAAAACCGTTCTGCTAGGCTTATCGAATCAATTACGCGGTCCGAACCCCAGAACGCACGCGCTCTGGTTTGGGCTCTTCCGGTTCCGCTCGCCGCTACTCCCGGAATCACTGTTGTTTTCTCTTCCTCTGGCTACTTAGATGTTTCAGTTCACCAGGTTCCCCTCCTTACGTTATGGATTGGCGTAAGGATACTGGAGGTCTGCTCCAGTGGGTTTCCCCATTCAGACATCTCCGGATCATCGGATATTTGCTCCTCCCCGAAGCTTTTCGCAGCTTATCACGTCTTTCATCGGCTCTTAGTGCCAAGGCATCCACCATATGCTCTTTTCATCATGACCAAAACGTTGATATAGCGTTATCAACGCTGGTTTCTAGGTTCGTCCCTTCTTTCAAAGGGACTGGTATTCGTTTCTTTCGAAACGTTACCTCGGATGTCTCTTTTCTTTGAGATTCTTTCTTGTATGCGGTTTTCAAGGTACGTTGCTGACTGACGTTTTATCAGTCATCAGATCCCTGGACTTTCGTCCAGCGCTCTGATCACTGGTAAAACCAGCTATCATAACAGCACTGCCCTGCTGATCGGGTTGGCGTTGGAGGATTGTTGTCCTCCCTTGCCGGTATCTATTCAAAAGGCTTCCGCCTTTTTGCTTTTTTAAACCTGGCAGCCACCTGCTCTCCCACACCGTCTCCAGTGCAGTACCATCGGCCGCTTAAGGCTTAACCATCGTGTTCGGGATGGGTACGGGTGTTTCCCCTAAGCGCATCGCCACCAGGATTATCATCCAGCCTTTTGACGGGCTGACTGATCAACCTTGATATCTGAACAATAGACACCAGCCCTTACTTTCTTCCTTAGAAAGGAGGTGATCCAGCCGCACCTTCCGATACGGCTACCTTGTTACGACTTCACCCCAGTTATCGGTCCCACCTTCGACGGCTCCCTCCTTACGGTTGGGTCACCGGCTTCGGGCGTTACTGACTCCCATGGTGTGACGGGCGGTGTGTACAAGACCCGGGAACGTATTCACCGCGGCATTCTGATCCGCGATTACTAGCGATTCCAGCTTCATGTAGTCGAGTTGCAGACTACAATCCGAACTGAGACGTTATTTTTGGGTTTTGCTTACCTTCGCAGGCTCGCTTCCCTTTGTTTACGCCATTGTAGCACGTGTGTAGCCCTGGTCATAAGGGGCATGATGATTTGACGTCATCCCCACCTTCCTCCAGGTTGTCCCTGGCAGTCTCCTTAGAGTGCCCACCTCAATGCTGGCTACTAAGGATAAGGGTTGCGCTCGTTGCGGGACTTAACCCAACATCTCACGACACGAGCTGACGACAACCATGCACCACCTGTCACCGGTGTCCCGAAGGAAAACAGACATTACTCTGCGGTCACCGGGATGTCAAGATCAGGTAAGGTTCTTCGCGTTGCTTCGAATTAAACCACATGCTCCACCGCTTGTGCGGGTCCCCGTCAATTCCTTTGAGTTTCATTCTTGCGAACGTACTCCCCAGGTGGACTACTTATTGCGTTTGCTGCGGCACCGATGAGCTTTGCTCACCGACACCTAGTAGTCATCGTTTACGGCGTGGACTACCAGGGTATCTAATCCTGTTTGCTCCCCACGCTTTCGAGCCTCAACGTCAGTCACTGTCCAGTAAGCCGCCTTCGCCACTGGTGTTCCTCCTAATATCTACGCATTTCACCGCTACACTAGGAATTCCACTTACCTCTCCAGCACTCTAGAAATACAGTTTCCAAAGCAGTCCCGGGGTTGAGCCCCGGGCTTTCACTTCAGACTTGCACTTCCGTCTACGCTCCCTTTACACCCAGTAAATCCGGATAACGCTTGCCCCCTACGTATTACCGCGGCTGCTGGCACGTAGTTAGCCGGGGCTTCTTAGTCAGGTACCGTCACTTTCTTCCCTGCTGATAGAGCTTTACATACCGAAATACTTCATCGCTCACGCGGCGTCGCTGCATCAGGGTTTCCCCCATTGTGCAATATTCCCCACTGCTGCCTCCCGTAGGAGTTTGGGCCGTGTCTCAGTCCCAATGTGGCCGGTCACCCTCTCAGGTCGGCTACTGATCGTCGCCTTGGTAAGCCGTTACCTTACCAACTAGCTAATCAGACGCGGGCCCATCCTGTACCACCGGAGTTTTTCCCACTGCTTCATGCGAAGCTGTGGGCTTATGCGGTATTAGCAGTCATTTCTAACTGTTATCCCCCTGTACAGGGCAGGTTGCCCACGCGTTACTCACCCGTCCGCCGCTCAGTCACAAACTTCGTCATTCCGAAGAAATCTGAAGTAAGCGCTTCGCTCGACTTGCATGTGTTAGGCACGCCGCCAGCGTTCATCCTGAGCCAGGATCAAACTCTCGTAATAAAACCTCATGCCTGCTGTTATACAGGCTTAAGATCAAGTTCATCCAGGTCCAAGAAAACTAACTAGCTTCCTTATCCCTTTTACTGTTTTGGGTTCGCTCCAAACTGTCTCACAGTTCAAAGCGGTTCTCTGAATTTTCTCTTAAAGAATTTTCAGGGTTGGTGTCTATTGTTCAGTTATCAAGGTTCGTTTTTTGCCGGCCCTCATGGGTCAGCCTAGATATAATATCACTGAATACCGTCCACTGTCAAGACTTTTTCTAAGCTTTTTTTACTTTTTGAACGCATTTTTTTACAGATACTATACCTTGTTTTTTCCGGGTTCTGACACCACAAGATATCCGTCCCGGCCTTGTCAGAGAAAAAACTGTCTGGAACTTTCATTCCAGACAGTCATTCTTGACGAGCGGAGAAAGAGGGATTTGAACCCTCGCGCCGGTTGCCCGACCTACACCCTTAGCAGGGGCGCCTCTTCAGCCTCTTGAGTATTTCTCCAGCAAAGGTAATTATACTAAACCTCTATCTTGTTGTCAATCACTTTTTCCCCATGTTTTCGTGGATTGTCTCCTGTATCCGGTCTTTCACCATGGCAGCGATCTCGTTTGTTTTCAGATCTTTGTAATCTTCATAGAGAAGGGGCTCCAGGAAATGTACCTGGACCGTCACCGGGCTGGTGGTGTTGGTGTCAAAGGGTTTGAAGGAATCAATAAGCGCTACCGGGACGATGGGGCACTTTGCCTTGGTCGCCGCCTTGAAGCTTCCGCCCTTGAATGTCTGTACTTCGTTTCCATTTTTGGAGCGGGTCCCTTCCGCGAAGATCAGATAATTTCTTCCCTTCTTTACTTCATTTGTTACATTGACGATCACCTGCATGGACTGGCGCACGTCCTCCCGGTCGATCATATAGGCTTTCATGCAGGCGAACACCTGCTTGAGGAAAGGAACATTGGCCACTTCCTTTTTCGCCACCACGGAAAACGGCTTCGGACACGCTTCCACCACTGCAAGAACATCATATAACCCCTGATGATTCGGGAAAAACATGAATCCATTTTCTTTCGGAATATTTTCTTCTCCATGGACATCGATATGGACATTCCCGCCCTTGTTGGCCCGCAGGGTGATAAACCGGAGCATTTTGTACTGCTGCTCTTCTGTATATTTGTCCGGATGGCTGGCATGATAACACAGCTTGCACCACATATAAGGCACCAGCAGGATATTTCTCCACACCATGATCAAAATTCGTTTCATAATAAATACTCCTTTGTAGAGGATTCTTTCCTATTAGTATAAACATTCCGAATTATCTTGTCAAAAAAAGACGTTATTCATACCAATCATAGCTGTAATCCCTGTGCTCCTCCATGAACTGTTCCGCCGCCAGCTTCGCCCGGATCCGGGAGTAGTTGGCCTTCCTGAGATAGATCCCCTGGTTCTTCTCGGAAATATCGCAGAAATACTGATACACATCTCCTCTGACGTAGTCCTCGTAGCCAGAGAGATCCATTTCGGCGATCGCCGGGGCTGCGTCTGCCGACAGCCTGGTAAGCAGGTAATAGACATCCTCTTCTTTCATATTTTCCGTATGGGCGATATTATATTCCGCTACAATGGCGTCCGGCCTTGCAAGAGAAAGTCCAATATACAGAACACTCACGACTGCTACAATATATCGGAAAAGCGGAAATCTTTCCCGGTAGATATTCACGATCACTCCCGCCATGATAAGACTGAGAGTCAGAAGGAACCACAGCACCAGGATCCGCAGGAACGTAAGATGATAGACCCCCACATACAGGAACATCCGGTAGGCGGCGGACAGGATCATAATATAGGTACATGCCGAGATCACCGTCAGGATGATCTTCAGAGGAATGCTTTCTTTAAATAAGTACAGACACAAAAGCACCATGATGAAATTCACAATGCTGACGAACAAAAGCTCCCAGAAACCGCCCCTGGCATACTCCGCGTAGGTAAGATCCGCAGGCAGCCCTACCTGAAGGCCGATAAAGAGATATACGATCTGGATCAGGCAGTACATCAGGTAGATCACACTGATGATACTGGTAAAGGTGATTCCCACCACCGGGTTGAAATACCTGATCTTCCGCCTCTTCTCAATGGGGAAGTTATATTTGCACAGCGCCGCGAAAAACCCGTAGCCAAGAGCAAAGCCAAAAAGGATGGTAACCCCGATGCCAAGTAAATTCGAGAAATTAATATATTTCAGAATTTCTCCAAATATCCTGGAAAACACAAGATCCGATTTCAACAACAAGGGTAAAACCAGGCACAAAATCCCCAGCGCCACAAAGCACCCCACAGCAATGGCCGCCACCGTCTGCTTCTTCTTGCTCTGGCTCCTGGAGAAATATCCCGCCCCATGAGAGAACGGAAGCGGGAGAGATCCCACCATGGTTCCAAACAACAGGAAGATCCTCTTGAGATACATAGGGAAATTCCAGTCGTGATCATCATAGAACTGATGGATCATCAGCACAAAAAACAGAAGAACGATCCCCAGCAGATTGAAAAAGTGCAGGAAAAAGGAAGTAGTCAGCGCAGTGGAAATCCCCAGCAGGATCATTCCTATTATATATAGAAGAGATCCCTTCTGCAGCCGGAACCGGATCCTGCGCATAAACAATCCCGCCGTCAGGATTGTACCCGCCACGCACAGAGGAAAAGTCACCCCGTGCGTATTTTTATAAAGGCAGAAAGCAAAGACAATCCCGTATAGAATACTGACGCCGCCAAAAAAGCGGTAGTCCTGCCGCATTTTCATGATCAATGGCCTCTCGTTCATAGGAGCCCCCTTCCTCACCGGCCAGATACCCCGGTGATCTTTCTATTTCTTCTTGAGTTCCTTCATGCGCCTGTTTGCTTCGTCTATAAGTATATCGGCATTTTCCCCGGCGGCCTGTGCTTTTTTGGCCCACTCCAGACTCAGGAGCAGATTTTCTTCCGTGGTGGGAATGAGCAAATAGTAATGGGCCAGCAAAAGCATCCCTTTGGTGTCGCCGCCATCTGCAGCCTGAAAGCACAGAGCGTGTGCCTCATGGAGATCCTGCTTAACGCCGTGCTCTCCATAGAGATATTCCCGTCCGGCCGCGGCGGCACAGGGTGCATCGCCAAGGCTTGCCCCGTCAACGAACAACTGCTGAGCTCTGCGGTAATTGAGATCCACGCCGCAGGTGCCATTGTAATAATGATAACCCAGATACCGATATGACTTTGCGTCTTTCAGTCCTATGCCTTCGTAATACCAGTGGTGTGCAGCGTCTTCATTGGCAAATTCCTTGACACCATAAACTGGATCCTGAAGAAACGCATATCGGAACGTGCATTTTCTATCCTGCATTTCCGCACCTTTCCGATAACATTCCAGCGCTTTCCCCGAATCTACGGCTGTACCTATGCCGTCTTCATAAGCAAGCCCCAGATAATACAGGCCAAGAGGATCCCCTGCATTGGCGGAAATCTGATACCAGTGGAAGGCTGTGTCCGGATCTGCAGGATGGAGGCCTTCCACCCCAAGCTCGTAATTCAGGCCGGTATAAGCCGCCGCTTTCGCATGGCCCTGCCTGGCGGCTTCCTCATACCACTTGGCAGACATAACCGGATTCTTTACCTGGTTAAAACCAATACGGAAATTTTGCGCCAGAAAATACTGCGCTTTCACATGGCCCTGCCTGGCGGCTTTTTGCAGATACTCATTCACATGTTCCGGCAACCACAGCAGACTACGAGGCGCCTTGTAAAAGCAGTATGCCAGCAGATACTGGGCCTCTGGATCGCCATTATCAGCAATGGGCTCCAGAAGAAGACGCGCTATGTTGAAATCTTTATTCTGCCCCATTAATTCTTTTGCTTTCTCTATCCGCTCTGTGGCGTAGTCCGGCTTCTCCTTAACATAGGCACTGGTAATATCATGAACCTGATGTTTCAACTTATAGATCCAGGCTTTGGAAATGGATTCCGTCTCTCCTGTCTCCAAGTCCCTCATCCAATAATTCTGATTATCCTTTTCTCCACCGCATTCGTAGACCTTTCCCTCAATCAGGTAAACCTCAAGCTTGTGCAGCAGACCATGTCTTGGAGTTGTATATTCCATCTCTTCATATTTCATATTTATATCCTCCCGCCACCTGCGATACGTTAATTTTAATATAGCATGAGCAAAGCTAAAATACAATTGATAAGAAACTGACAAAAATCCTTCTTAAATCTTTAAAAAACCTTCCGTTTGAGATAAAATGGGGACAGGGTATTTTCAATCTGGGACGTGGTATTTTCGAAAATACCACGTCCCCAACTAGGAGGTTTTATTATGAACACAAATATCAATATGGAGCAATTACAGAAAGACGCAGTGGACATCTTCCACCAGGGCTTCGCCTGTTCCGAGTCGGTCATCTATGCGCTTCGCAAGAATTTTGAGCTGGAGATGTCCGACGACGCCATCGCCATGAGCACCGGATTCCCCTGGGGACTGGGCGGAGGCGGCTGTATCTGCGGCGCTCTTGCCGGCGCTACCATGGTCATCGGCTACTTCTACGGACGTACCGTGCCGGGAGACCCCAAGAACGTACGCTGCTTTGCTCTGTGCAACGAGCTTCACGACTTCTTCAAGGAGACCTGCGGCGGCACCTGCTGCCGGGTACTGACCAGAGGCATGGAGAAAGACGCTCCGGAGCGGAAAGCCCAGTGTACCCGATTCGTGGAAGCTACCGTGAAGAAAACCGCTGAGATCATCCTGCGGGAGCTGGAAAAGGACGGAAAGATCGAGAAATAAGCATACATAAAAGAAATAGGAGTCACAGCAATGGAAGTATCCAAAACCCTGGCGGCACAGATTGTCCACGCAGTCTATGAAGTGGTAAAAACCGATACCAACCTGATCAGTCCTTCCGGCCATATTGTGGGAAGTACTGACCCGGATCGTATCGGCTCCTTCCACGCTGCCGGGGCTTATGCTGCAAAGACGGGAGCCCCGGTCTTCGTGGATGAAGCGCACCCTTTTGAGGGAGCAAAGCCGGGGATCAACTACCCCATCTTTCTCAACCACGCTCCCATCGCCGTGATCGGCCTCACCGGAGACCCGGAGGCGCTGAAGCCTTTGGGCTTCCTGATCACAAAGATCACCGAGGTTTTTCTAAAGGAACAGCAGTTAAATGAAGAACTGGCGTCGGAATCACGCGCCCTTCATTATCTCATCACTTCTCTGATCTATGACCGCATCCAGGATCCGGATCAGTTCCAGCTGCTTCTGGATCAGTACGGGCTATGCCGGGAGAACTCTCTTGCGGTTCTCGTTATCCGCATGGAAGACTCCTGCCCTGAGCAGGCTCTTCGCTTTTACTTTCAGTCCCTGGGAGTCCGGCTTTCTCATTATTTCTATCCCAATGAATGGATCGTGCTTTTTGATGAGAGCTCTTTTGCGTCTTTTTCCGAAAAGGATTTCTCTCAGAAATTCCGGGGGCAGCTCCACGCCGGCCTGGGAAATTTCACTTCTCTTTCTCATGCGTCCCGGTCCTACCAGAATGCTCTGGCGGCGCTTCGCCACGCCCTGAACCAGGATCTTACCTTCTGCGATATCTCGACGCCGTCGGCAGAATATCTTCTGGAAGCCATTCCCAGAGATATGAAAACTCTGTTCGCCAGCCAGTTATTAGACGGACTGACGGAAAAGGAATGTTCCATACTGCGGACCTATCTCTCCTGCAATATGTCTCTGAAAAATACAGCCGACGCTCTTTTTATCCACAAGAATACGCTGCAGTATCATCTGGACCGGATTGCGGAAAAAAGCGGGAAAAATCCAAGAAATTTCCAGGACGCTTTTCTCTTCCAGCTGGCCCTCTTCTGCCATATCTGATTATCTCATTGGTATATATACCAATATTTTTATGCAAATATCAAAGTTTTTCAGTATAGAAACCATGGATTTTCTTTCTCTTTGCGTTATACTATAAGAAATCAAAGAGGAGGTACCTATTATGAAGGTTGTTGTCGCCATTGATTCATTCAAAGGATGTCTTTCTTCGGCAGAAGCCGGAAATGCAGTAAAAGCCGGAGTCTTATCCGCAATCCCCGACGCCCGGGTGATCGTCAAACCCCTGGCAGACGGCGGAGAGGGAACCACCGACGCCCTCATTGAGGGACTGGGCGGGACCCGCATAGACTTAGAAGTGACCGGACCCATGGGAACTCCTGTATCTGCATACTACGGATACATCCCGGATCAGAAAACCGCGGTCATCGAGATGGCCAGCGCCGCCGGTATCACTCTGGTCCCGGACGCCGAGAAAAATCCTCTCGCCGCCACCACCTACGGAGTCGGGGAAATGATCCTGGACGCCATCCGGCGCGGCTGCCGCAAGTTCATCATCGGGATCGGCGGAAGCGCTACAAACGATGGCGGCCTTGGCATGTTGAAGGCGCTGGGATTTACTTTCCTTGATGAAAATGGAAATGACGTGGGAGAAGGCGCGCAGGCTCTCTCAAAGATTGAAACCATCTCCGCAGAAAACGCAGATCCCCTTCTTGCGGACTGCCAGTTCCAGGTGGCCTGCGACGTGACCAACCCCTTATGCGGGCCTAACGGCGCCACTTATATCTACGGCCCCCAGAAAGGCGTGACCAAAGATCTGCTGATCCCCATCGATCAGGGCATGGCACACTACGCCAAGATCACAGCACAGGCAACCGGGACCCAATACCTGGAAGCCCCCGGCGCGGGAGCCGCAGGCGGACTGGGATTTGCCTTCCTAAGCTATCTTAAGGCTGCTCTTGTCCCAGGCATCGATCTTATCCTGAACGCCATCCGTCTGGAAGAAGAGCTTTCTGACGCAGACGTAGTGGTCACCGGCGAGGGACGGCTGGATCACCAGACCGCCATGGGGAAGGCTCCCGTGGGCGTGGCCCGGCTTGCCAGGAAATATCACGCCACTGTCCTGGCCTTCGCCGGAAGCGTCACCAAAGACGCATCCGCCTGCAATAACGCCGGGATCGACGCATTCTTCCCTGTTGTCCGGGGAGTGACCACACTGGAAGAAGCCATGGATCCTCAGAATGCACGGGAGAACCTGCGGGCAACGGCAGAACAGGTCTTCCGGCTCCTTGCCCTTTCCTGATCCGCCATACGGATCTGGCAGGACGCAGAAAAAACGGGTTTGCTGCATAATGATCGCAGCAAACCCGTTTTCTTTTCTAAAATATCCTAACTGTTGTATACATCCACATTGATCTCTTTCTCCTTGGCATTTACAATGACGTTAGTCGCTGCGTCGCCAATAACGTTAAGCGGCAGAAGCGCCATCTCAACAGGACGGTTGATGGCTACCACAAGGGCGTAGGCGATCATACACAGATCGGACGTCCAGCCCATACCAGAGAGGATGGTCACGATCAGGGTCGTGCCTGCGATCGGGATGGCCGGGCAGCCCATGGCTGCGCAGATGGAAAGGAAGGCCACAACAACCAGGTTGGCAGGAGTTACATCAATTCCCGCGCTGGTTGCGATAAAGGTCACCGCAAACATATGCATAACCGTAGTACCGTTCATGTTGATGGTCATACCAGTAGGAAGCACAAAGCTTGTGATCTCCTGGCTGCACCCCAGCTCGTCCAGGTTGGTCCTTGTGTTCAGAGGCAGGGTAGCCGCCGAAGAGTTGGTAGAGAACCCAAACACACCGACCTTGGCAATCTTCTTTAAGAATTTCATTGGATTCAGCCTTGTGGTAAGCCAGATTCCAATGGGGTAGATCGTTACAACGAGGATAAACAGTGTAAGCATCGCGCCTACGATATAGGCTGCTGCCGGAGCCAGATACTCTGCGCCGTAGATGGCAAAGGTACGGGATACCAGACAGAAGATCGCTACCGGGCCTACTTTATTGATCAGGAAGGTAAGATAGAAGTTGATCACTTCGCTTCCCGCTTCCAGCACATGTTTCAGAGGATCCGTCTTCTCTCCCAGCACATTCATGCAAAGTCCGATCACAATAGCCACTACTACCACAGCCAGGATGCTGTTGTTGCTGCTCATGGACTCGATGATGTTAGAAGGCACCGCCGTTACGATGGTAGCCAGCGGGTTAAACTGATCGATGGTGGCTGCGTCTGTGACTGCCTCCGCGGGAAGATCTACGTTAAAGAGACCTGCCGTCTTCATGGTAAAGGCCACAAGCCCTCCAAAGAAAGCTCCCACTACGTAGAAGCAGACAAATCCCAGCACGGTCCGTCCCGCGATCCGTCCCAGCTTGGTGGAACTGGAGATACTGCACATGGCAAGGCTCAAAGAGCAGAGCACCAGCGGTACGATGGCCGCCTGCAACCCTCTCATAAAAAGCTGTCCGATAATATAGAACAGACCCAGGGCGGCCGTTCCGTCTGCCGCGGTGATATCCTGGAACAGGATCTTGTTGATGATATCCCATGTCGCCTCATTTCCGGAACTGAGCATGCTGCTTCGGATAAACATGAACGCTAATCCAACGATCAGTCCGCCGATCAGAGCAATTATCATCTTCTTGACAACGGACATCTGTTTCTTCTGTGTATTACTCATATTTTCTTCACTCCTTTACGATATGTGGTTTAGAGATGCCGGATCTCGATCCCCTCCTGCGCGAATCTCTCGCGGATCCTCTGTACAAACGCCAGGGCTTTCGGGCCGTCGCCATGTACACAGAGTGTATCCCCCTTGATGTCCAGTTCTTTTCCGTTAATAGAGGTCACTTTGCCTTCCTTGATCATACGGACACACCGGTCAATGGCAATGTTCTCGTCTGTGATCATGGATCCCTCCATCTTCCGCGGAACTAAAGAAAGATCGTCCATGTATGCCCGGTCCGCGAAGATCTCGGAAGCGGTGCGAAGTCCTCTGCTCTCGGCGATCTGTCCTAAAACAGCGCCTGCGCAATAGTAGACAATAAGATCCTTATCTACTTCACAGATCGCGTCCACGATGGCTGTGGATACCTCCTCGTCATACTGGCACTGGTTGCCCATAGAACCGTGGGGGGCCACATGCTGCAATTTCATACCGTAACTCTGTGTAAATGCACTGAGGGCGCCGATCTGATATTTTACATAGTTTTTGATCTCAGCCGGAGCCAGGACCATTTTCCTGCGGCCAAATCCCATCAGGTCCGGATATCCCGGATGTGCGCCGACCATAACCCCGTGCTCCTTCGCCATACGGACAGTCTTATCCATCACCATAGGATCTCCTGCATGCCACCCGCAGGCTACGTTTGCTGTAGTCACATACTTAATGATCTCTTCGTCTCCGCCCAGCTTGTATGCGCCAAAGCTTTCGCCCATGTCACTGTTCAAATCTACCTGATACATCGTTTCCCATCCTTTCTTTCTTTGTTTTTATGCATTGACCACATTCTGCGGTTTGCCTTCTACGTAACATTTCAGATTATCCACTGCAATATTCATCAGTCTCTGTCTTGACTCCTTCGGAGCCCAGGAAATATGAGGCGTAATGATCACATTTTTGGCTCCGATCAGAGGATTATCCATCTGGATGGGCTCCGTAGATACCACGTCAACAGCTGCTCCTGCTACTTTGCCACTGTCCAGGGCGTCCCGCAGATCCTGCTCCACAACAAGAGGTCCTCTGGAATTGTTGATGATCATAACTCCGTCCTTCATCTTCGCAATGGTATCTTTATTGATAATGCCCTCTGTATCCGGGAAAAGCGGACAGTGCAGCGCGATCACATCAGACTCTGCAAGGAGGGTATCTAGATCCACATAATGGCAGGTCTCTGTCTCCAGTTCCGGACGCTTGAAAGCATCATAGGCCAGTACCTTCATACCAAGAGCCTGGGCGATCTTTCCTGTGTCCTGCCCGATCCGGCCAAATCCGATGATCCCCATGGTCTTGCCATCCAGCTCTACCAGCGGATATTTCCAGAAGCACCAGTCCGGATTGCTGGTCCATTCACCTGCTTTTACTGCATCAGAATGCTCGCCGATGTGATGGCATAATTCCAGAAGCAGACCGATGGCGAACTGAGAAACCGCCGCGGTTCCGTAAGTAGGGATATTGGAGACCGGGATTCCTTTTTCTTTTGCCGCCGCAATGTCAACGATGTTATATCCGGTTGCCAGCACGCCGATGAATTTCACATTGGGGCAAGCGTCCAGCGTCTCTTTTGTGATCGGTGTTTTATTGGTGTAAACAACGTCTGCGTCGCCGATCCGCGCTGCTACATCTTCTGCTTTTGTACGGTCATAGACTGTCAGTTCTCCCAACGCTTCCATGCCTTCCCAGGTGATATCTCCCGGATTCAGTGTGTACCCGTCTAATACTACAATTTTCATACTCATTTCTTCCTTTCTCTTTCTGCTTGATTGATAGATGCTATATAAAAAACTCACTACAGTTCATAGTGCCTGTCGATAAAATCTGTGCTGAACATCCCGCTCTGGAAATCCGGATGGTTGAGCACGTCGTATAGGAACTCGCTGTTGGTCGTCACACCCTTGATCCGCAGCTCGCTCAAGGCCCCGATCATCTTGCGGATGGCGCTTATACGGTCTTTGTCATAGGCGATGATCTTTACGATCATAGAGTCATAATAAGGCGGGATGGAATAACCGGGATAAATGGCTGTGTCCAGCCGGATGCCCGCTCCTCCCGGCAGATGTGCTTTCTCGATCATCCCCGGACAGGGCATGAATCCATGGAGAGGGTCCTCCGCGTTGATCCTGCACTCCAGGGCATGTCCGCGAAATACGATATCCTTCTGTTCTACACTTAAAGGAAGCCCTGCCGCCACGTTGATCTGTTCCCGGATCAGATCCATACCGGAAACCAGTTCACTCACCGGGTGCTCCACCTGGATCCGGGTGTTCATCTCCATAAAGAAAAACTCTCCCGACTGATCCAGCAGGAATTCAATGGTCCCCGCATTTTCATAACCCACCGCCTTTGCTGCCGACACGGCTGTGGCGCAGATCTCTTCCCGCAGCTGCGGAGTGAGAAACGCACAGGGGGATTCCTCGATCATCTTCTGATGGCGCCGCTGCACAGAACAGTCCCTCTCTCCCAGATGGACCACGTTCCCAAACCGGTCCGCCATGATCTGCACTTCAATATGCCTGGGCGACTGGATATACCGCTCCAGATACATGCTCCCGTCCCCAAAAGAATTCACTGCCTCCTGCTTTGCCATCTGGAAAAGCTCTGGAAATTCCTGCCTGTTCCAGGCAAGACGCATTCCTTTGCCGCCTCCTCCGGCCGAAGCTTTGATCATCACGGGAAACCCGATCTTCTCCGCCTCCCCGAGGGCTTCTTCCTCCTCAAAGACCGGCTGATCCGTTCCGGGGATCACAGGGATCCCCGCTTCTTTCATGGTTTGCTTGGCCTCTGATTTGTTGCCCATCTTCTCGATCAGCTCCCCGGAGGGGCCGATAAATGTGATCCCGTAAGCATTACATTTCTCCGCGAACGCTCCGTTCTCCGAGAGAAATCCAAATCCCGGATGGATCGCCTCCGCCTTTGTAGCAAGAGCTGTGCTGATCAGCCGGTCCATATCCAGATAGCTTGCTGACGGAGCAGCCGCCCCGATACAGACTGCCTCGTCTGCAAGCCGTACATGCATGGCTTCCGCGTCTGCCTCCGAGTACACCGCCACAGTGCGGATCCCCATCTCCCTGCAGGCCCGGATAATGCGTACCGCGATCTCTCCTCTGTTTGCAATCAGTATTTTCCGAAACATCCTTTGCTCCTTTTTATCCCTCGATCACAAAGAGGGGCTGTGCATATTCCACCAGGTCCCCGTCTTTGACCAGGATCTCCGATACAACGCCATCGCATGCCGCCGCCACATCGTTCATCATCTTCATGGCCTCGATCGCGCCCATCACCTGTCCCTGCTCTACCTTGGTCCCCACTGTCACAAGCGGCTCTTCCCCGTCTTTAACGGACGCATGAAAGATACCGACCAGCGGCGAACGGATGATCGTCCCGTCCTGGATAGATACCTCCGGCTCCTCTGCCGGGACTTCCCTGCTGTCATCCCGGACAGGCGTTTTCTCTGCCTGAACAGTTCCTCCGATACCGCCGTTCTTGCGGATCACCAGGCGGAAATCTCCCTTTTGCACTTCAAATTCTGATACGCCGGAGGCGTCCACTTCACGGAGGAGTTCCTTGATCTTTTCCAATTTCATTTCCCTTTCCTCCTATTCTATTGTCCCAGGTATTTCTCCAGCCTTCTCAGTTCTTTTTGTTTCCTTAAATAAAGATCCTGCGCCAGCTGAACGCCCACCCGCACGAAGCGCACTCTGTATCCTGGCTGCGCCTGTGCCAGCTTCGGCAGATCCACCGAGATGACTGTGCCGATCTTTGTATAACCTCCGGTTGTCTGTCTGTCCGCCATCATAATGATGATCTGTCCGTTGGTAGGTACCTGAATGGATCCAAACGCCACACCGTCTGTCAGGATATTGCCGTCCTTGATGTGATGGAGTGGTTCTTCTCTCTCCAGCCGGATCCCCATACGGTCTGATTCATTGGTGATCGTCGCGCCAAACCAGAAGAATTTTCTCACTTCTTCCTCTGTAAACGCGTTGTCCTGAGGACCTGTCACCACCCGGAGCGTAAGCTCCTTCTCCGGAAATTTCTCCGGCTCCATCTTCCTGAGTCCCATCTTCGGAAGACTGGTCTTGGGATTACAGAAGCCGATCCGATCTCCCTTCTCCAGCTTCCGGCCCTCTACGCCGCCCAGTTTGTTCCGCATCAATGTCGCTTTGCTCCCCATGATGACCGGGACATCCAGTCCCCCTGTAAAAGCGATGTAGGCCCGGCTTCCGCCGCTGGCTACGCCAAAAGAAAGGGTCTGTCCCTCATGGACCAGAACCGCCTGATACATAGGGATAGGCGTTCCGTCTACCGCAGGAGAAACATTTGCTCCTGTGACAGCGATGATATTATCCTTTTCAAATTTCAGAGAAGGACCCATAAAAGTAATCTCCAGAGCACTTTCACCCCTTGGGTTTCCTGCCAGTATATTGGCCAGGTAAAAGGACTGGGTATCCATCGGGCCAGCCGGCGATACGCCGAACTGCTGGTAACCAAAACGCCCCTCGTCCTGCACGGTGGTCTGTATGCCCGGATTCTCAACGATAATTCCCATACTATTTCACCACCTTTTTTACATAGGTCTCCAGTTTATAAGTTCCTTTTTCCACATCCTTACGGATCTTATCGTATTCTTTTCTGCTGACAGGCTGGTATTTTACCCAGTCTCCCGCATTGACAAGGAAGGGCTCCTTCTTGGAATAATCACAGATATTACAGGGAGTACCTGCCACAATGTTCCATCCGCAGGGCTGGTCAAAGGGGATCAGGTTCGACTGATTTTCCGCCGCCACGATGGATCTTCCGTTGATCCTTACCCTCGGTTCTGTCCTTCTCTTAAAATGAAACGGCTCCTCGAATCTGGCCATATAGGCATGTCCCGGCGCAACGCCCAGCATATACGCATAATATTCATGTTCTGAATGCATCCGGATGAATTCTTCCACGGACACCTGTTCAAAAGCAGCACATTCATCCAGATCCCAGGCAAACTCTTTGTCATAACAGATGGGAAGTACTTTCACGATCTGAGAGATCTCTTCTTGCTTCTCATCGTCCGCATCCAGTCTCTTCTTCACTTCTTCCACAAGCTGCCTGTAGAGAATCTTTTCCGGTCTGTAATGGATCATCAAAGTCGCATAAGTGGGAACCATTTCCGTGATCCCGTCCACCGGATCCGCTTCCAGTTTCTGCATCAGGCTTTTTACTCTTCCATTGACCTCCAGGCTGATCTCATCCCCAAGCTTTACATATAAGGCTCTGTCTCCGCCGGTCAGGAATTGAGCTTCCATACCTTCCACTCCTTTCATTTTTGTGCGTTTTTACCATTCTTATTGCAAAAAAATCACGTTCCTTTATTGATTACAGCCAGTATAGCATATGAAATTTTTTTAAAAAAACAAATAATTTCTCTATCATATATTAATATTTTTTATTTTACAGGCATGTTATTAAACAACTTGCACATGTACAGACACAGTATCTTAATTTTTCTTTCATTTCTGTTTTTCACCTCCATGTTATCCGCTATTTTGCATATATTCAGACAATCCGCATCAAAAAAACGCGCGGTTTTCTTACCGCGCGTTCATTTCGTTCCATTTATGAATTATTTCATTATCATATATTCACTTTTTTTATACTTATCTCTTCCTCTTTTCCAGTTCGCCCCAGTTTCTTTCCTCAAGGTACTTTTCCAGCTTTTCCTCGAATAAATATACTGCTTTCTGAGTCGCCTCATTGGGATACCTGTGACGGATCCGGTAGATAGTCCGGTCCGGAGGCGGAACATCATTTTCAATCTTACTGATATAGATCGGTTTCAGCCTGGAGATATGATCTGCCACAGATGCCGGCATGATCGCCCATACATTGTCCTCATCCAGCATATTATATAAGAGCGTAAAACTGTCCACCCATACTCTGGGCTGTTCGCCTCGCCCGATCCTCTGGTCATGCCAGATACGAAAATTTCCGTCCCAGCTCAGGAAAATCTCCTCCGACGGATCCAGCTCATCTGTATGGATCGACGGCTTTTTGATCCTGGCGTCCCGTGGCTGTACAATATACATCTTCTCCCGCAGCAGAGGCTCTGCAATGATATTCTTAAAATGCAGATGATGGTAGACAAATCCGATATCGATCTCATGATTCTCCAGCATATTATAAAGTTCATAGGAGTAATGGGTCTCCATGTGGAGATTCATGACAGGATCCGTCTCTGAGAGGATCTGACGGTACAGATCCATAAGGACCGCGTTCATAGTATCTGTACATCCGACCGTCAGGAAAAGTTTATCCTCCCGATGCTTTAAAAGCTGCATTTCCCTCCAGATGGAAACCCAGCGTTCTGCAATAGGGATAAACTCCTCTCCACGGGCTGTGAGTTCAATCTGTTTATACCCCTTTTTTCTTGTAATAAGATTCACTTCCAATTCCTCTTCCAGTGATTTAAGCCGGTGGCTCACTGTCGGCTGGGAGAGAAAAAGATTTTCCGCTGTCTTACTGATATTTTTTGTCTTTACGATCATCAGGAAGGTTTCAATCTCTGCTATGTTCATTCAAGTCCTCACCGCCCTTTCGGATTTCTTTCTCAATATATAGAATATATTAATATTATACAATAATTTTCTTCATTTCACAATTTCTTCTGTGCATGATATTATATAGCCAACTTAAATGAACGAAAAATTCCTGATAAAAAGGAGGAGAAAAAATGAACACAGAACATGGAAGCTTATTCCCGGTGGAATATCAGGAGCATCTGAAATCGCAGTTCTGCTACGCGGATACAGATCCGCTCTATGGTCCCCGGCTTTTCTTTGAGAATTCCGGCGGTTCCTTACGCCTGCGCGCCGCTGTCGAGGCAAAAGCAGCCTGCGAACAGTTCCCGGACTGCCCGGAGAGAAATTACGCAAGAGGACTGAAACTTGCCCACTATGTATCAGAAGGTACAAAAGAAATCCTGGAAATCGTCTTTGGCGCAAAAAGCGGCGCACTTGTAACTGAACTTTCCGCTTCCCAAACCATGTTCCAGATCGTGGATGTGATCCTGGAGAATATCAAATGGGGAAAGAACGCCGTTACTTCCTGCCTGGAGCATCCCTCCGCGCATGACGCCGTGGAGTATGCCTGCACCAAGACTGGCAGGGAATTCCGCGAAGTCCCGGCCAACCCGAAGACAGGCGGCATTGATGTAGACGAAGTAATGAAATATGTGGATCAGGATACCTGCCTTGTCAGCATTATGGCAGCGTCCAATATCTCCGGCAATATTATGGACATCAAAGAACTTGTCCGCCGGGTAAAAGAAGTCAATCCTGAGATCTATGTGATCTCTGACGCAGTGCAGCATGCGCCTCACGCAGTAGTGGATGTAGAAGACTGGGGCGTGGATGCTTCCAATATCGCTCCTTACAAATTCTTTGGCGTAAGAGGATGCGGATTTGCCTATGTATCTGACCGTGTAGCTACCATGATGCACCATAAGCTTACACTGAAAGACGCCAATGTATGGGCCCTTGGCACACCTACTCCCGGAAACTTCGCGGCCATGATGGCTGTAATCGACTATGTATGCTCCATTGGAGAGCACTTTATCCACAGCCAGGACAAGCGGGAATTATTTGTAGAAGGCATGAACCGTATCCATATGCAGGAACGGGCGCTTCTGTACCGTATACTGGAAGGAACACCGGAAGTTCCCGGTCTGCGTCATATCCCGGGCGTAGAAGTATATGCCGATATGGAAGACCTGACATACAAGGATCTGATCATCGCCATGGGAATCAAAGGCATTGACTACCCAGAGTGCGTGATCGAATACATGAAACGAGGAGTCACCGTCTTTGAACGTGTAAGAAGCAGTATTTACTCCAAGCGTATCGTGGATACCCTGGGTATCCCAGGCGCGATCCGGGTATCTCCGCTTCACTGCCACGGTCCCAAAGATATTGATAAATTCCTGAAGATTACAAAAGAAATCTCCGAAGCAGTCGGAAATTAACACTCGTCCCCACATTCACTCATTTTCTATGACACATAAAATGAGAACCGCAGATAGTATGATACTGTCTGCGGTTCTTCTATTGACACTGTTTTCGCAAAGGTATATACTTTGTATATACATAAACAGTGAGGTGATTCTATGCAGGCGCAGGTTAAAGCATGGGGAAACAGCCAGGGTATCCGACTTTCCAAAGAATTATTGGAAAAAGCCGGAATCCGGTTAAATGATCTTCTGACAATAGAAGCAAAAGAAGGAACAATTATATTAAAAAAAGAATTCAAACACAAAACCCTGGAAGAAAGAGCCGCAGAATTTGGCGGAAAACTTGGTCCCTATGAAGAAACAGCATGGGGAGACCCAATGGGTCGGGAAGGATGGTGATCCAATGCCACAGTATGAACAAGGAGATATCTTATCCATAGAAGGTTTAAACTTTCCGGTTCTTGTCGTAAGTAAAAATTTTTTTCATCAATCAGAACAGGCTATTGTCTGTCCAATCCGTTCAAAAGCAGCTCCAGATCCCCTGCACATTAAAATTATTTCCGGGGATCTGGATGGAATTGTCTTATGTGAGCAAATGAAATTGCTGGATCTGAGATATCGGGGCTATAAGAAAATTGGACGGATCGCATATATAGATCTCATGAACATTTCTGACGCAATACAAGCCATCTTCGAATATTAGCAAATCGCAGTTCTCCTCCATTTTTGTATCTTAACAACCAGATATCCCACACTTATGCTGATACAGACACAGTCCAGCAGACATATAACCGGATTCACCGCCCATCCATCCCACCAGATCCGGTCTGCTATCAGAAGCCAAAACATAAGATCCGCCAAAACATTCAGGAATCCTACGATCAGGATCTCTTTTCTCCCCGTGGCAAGGTATTCTCTTTTCTTCCTTTTTTCTCTGCGCTTCTTGGTAAAAGGCACTCCCGGCAAGAACAAATAAATCCCAATCGCGCCTGAAGCCATCCAGTAATTCAGCTTACCCATATCCCAGCAAAAAGGATTGAATTATTCATCGTCAATGATCATAAGCCTCTCCTCTGCTTTCTCAGGAACCCGCACACTACTGTCCTGGCCAAAGCGATCCCCCATCCGGCGCCCAGGACAAGATACGGTATCTTCCGGGAATCTGTCCCCTTACTAGCGGTTATGACAGAAAGTCCTTCCTCTCCATAATCCTGGATCAGAGAATCTACCTCCGCTTCCGTAACCTTCCCCCTTGCCTCTGACGCGATCCGGACTCCCCGGTATTCTTCCGCTGTGATAACAGGGCTTTTTTCCGTCCCATCAACCTGCTTTCCGGACAGGACCATAGAAACCAGCAAAACACTCATAACTGCCAAAGCAAAGACAAAAAATATTGTAACCGCTTTGAAACCTCTCTTTTCTTTCAAAATAAATGGCCCTCTTTTTCGTCTTTACTATTTCAACGAATCAGGAAGGCCATTTGTGACATGATAAGATCAATATTTTAATTTTCTTTTTCAATGATAGACTCTGCCATTTTTAGAAGTTCTTCTACTTCTATATCTCCTATCAGGTCATAATAAGTATCTTCATCTGTCCAAAATACATATCCCATACAGTAATTCAAATTTGAATTTCTCTTCTACGGTGTCAATGGCCGCCAGGTAAAGTGAAAGCATATCTTATGTTCTCCTTCAGCTTCTACTCTCATTATACCAGAGGACCGGACAAAAAGAAACCAGCCCTCCCTCTTCATTTATTAAAACGAATCGGAAAGGCTGGTTGTGACACTTTGCACTAATTATTCTTCAATCTGGAATTTATGCTTGTAATCTTCTTTTTCTTCGTCTCTTACCTTGGCGATACTTGCCACCGTATCTCCCTCTTTCAGGTTGATCAGCTTCACGCCGGAGGTAACCCGGCCAAGAACGGAGATTCCGCTGCACAGCATCCGGATGATGATCCCTTCTGTGTTGATGATCATGATCTCATCCTGCTCGTTGACGCCCTTGATCCCCACTACATTGCCGGTCTTCTCGGTGATCTTATAGCACTTCACACCTTTGCCGCCCCGGTTCTGAGCGGTGAATTCATCCATCAGCGTCCGCTTGCCCATTCCCTTCTCAGAGACGATCAGAAGGTCGGTTCCCTGGGAAGCAAGCTGCATACCGATGACTTCGTCCCGGTCTGCCAGGTTGATCCCACGCACTCCCATAGAGGTTCTTCCGGTGCAGCGCACATCCTGCTCCTTGAACCGGATACACTGTCCGTACTTGGTAGCCAGGATCACTTCCTGGTGTCCGTTGGTGAACTTAACTTCGATCAGCTCGTCGTCTTCCCGCAGGGTGATGGCGGCCAGACCTACCTTTCTCACATTGGCATATTCCTTCAGCGGCGTCTTTTTGATCAGACCCTTCTTGGTAGACATCATAAGAAATGCTTTCTCGCTGTAGTATTCTACCGGGATCACCGCGGTGATCTTCTCTCCCGGCATAAGCTGCAGGAGATTGATGATGGCAGTTCCTCTGGAAGTCCGGCTGGACTCCGGGATCTCGTAACCTTTCAGCCGGTAGACCCGTCCGGTGTTGGTGAAGAACATAATGTAGTGGTGGGTGTTGCACATCAACAGATCCTCCACATAGTCCTCCTCCAGGGTCTGCATTCCCTTGATCCCCTTGCCGCCCCGGTTCTGGGCCTTGAAGGTATCCTCGGACATCCGCTTGATATATCCAAGCTTGGTCATGGTGATCACCACGTCCTCCCTTGGGATCAGGTCTTCCATGGAAATGTCGTACTCGTCAAATCCAATGGAAGTGCGGCGCTCGTCGCCATATTTTTCCTTGATGGCAAGGATCTCTTCCTTGATCACCCCAAGCAGGAGCTTACGGTCCGCCAGGATGGCTTTCAAATGTTCAATCTGTTTTACCAGCTCGTTGTATTCCGCTTCCAGCTTCTCCCGCTCCAGACCGGTCAGCGCACGCAGACGCATGTCCACGATGGCCTGGGCCTGGACGTCGCTTAAGTCAAAGCGGTTGATCAGTTCTGCCTTGGCGATCTGTACCGTCTGGGAACCCCGTATGATACTGATCACTTCGTCGATATGATCCAGGGCGATCAGCAGACCTTTTAAAATGTGCGCCCGCTCTTCTGCTTTATTTAACTCATATTTTGTCCTTCTGGTTACCACGTCCTCCTGGTGCTTCAGGTAGTGGTTCAGCATATCCAGAAGATTCATTACCCTTGGCACGTTATTGACCAGCGCCAGCATGATCACGCCGAAGGTATCCTGCAGCTGGGTGTGCTTGTACAACTGGTTCAGAAGAACGTTGGCGTTCACGTCTTTACGAAGCTCGATCACCACCCGCATGCCTTCCCGGCTGGACTGGTCGCTTAAGTCTGTGATGCCGTCGATTTTCTTATCTCTTACCATCTCCGCGATCTTCTCGATGAGACGGGCTTTATTGATCATGTAGGGAAGCTCGGTGACAATGATCCGGCTCTTGCCGTTTGCCATGGTCTCAATATTGGTCACTGCCCGTACCCGGATCTTGCCCCGGCCGGTGCGGTAGGCTTCCTCGATCCCCCTGGTCCCAAGGATGGTTCCTCCTGTGGGGAAGTCCGGTCCTTTTACGATCTGCAGGATCTCCTCAATGGTAGTTTCTTCTTTATCTGCGATCTGATCGTCGATGATCTTCACCACCGCGTCGATGATCTCTTTCAGATTGTGAGGCGGGATGTTGGTGGCCATTCCCACGGCGATTCCCGAGGTTCCATTTACCAGCAGATTGGGAAATCTGGCCGGCAATACGGTAGGCTCCTTCTCCGTCTCGTCAAAGTTTGGCATAAAATCTACGGTATCCTTGTTGATATCCGCAGTCAGCTCCATAGAGATCTTGCTTAAGCGGGCCTCAGTATAACGCATGGCGGCCGCCCCGTCTCCGTCCACAGAACCAAAGTTTCCATGGCCGTCTACCAGCGGGTAGCGGGTGGACCACTCCTGAGCCATATTTACCAAAGCGCCATAGATGGAACTGTCTCCGTGAGGGTGATATTTACCCATGGTATCGCCCACGATACGGGCGGATTTCCTGTGAGGCTTATCCGGTCCGTTGTTCAACTCGATCATGGAGTACAGGATCCGCCGCTGTACCGGTTTCAGACCGTCCCGCACATCCGGAAGGGCCCGGGAAGCGATAACGCTCATGGCGTAATCAATGTAGGAGTCTTCCATTGTTTTCTTTAAGTCTACTTCATGGACTTTGTCAAAAATGTTGTCTTCCATGTCTTTCTATCCTCCTACACATCCAGGTTCTTCACGTATTTCGCGTTTTCTTCAATAAATTCTCTTCTGGGCTCTACTTTATCCCCCATCAGAGTGGTAAAGGTAAGGTCCAATTCGGAAGTGGTCTCCTCGTCCATGGTCACCCGAAGCAGTACCCGGTGTTCCGGATCCATGGTGGTATCCCACAGCTGCTCTGCGTCCATCTCTCCCAGACCTTTATACCGCTGGATCTTATTGTTGGTATCCCGTCCTACTTCTGTCAGGATGTTGTCCAGCTCCTCGTCGCTGTAGGCATACCATACCTTCTTATTCTTCTCCAGCTTATAGAGAGGCGGCTGGGCCAGATATACATATCCTTCCTTGATAAGATCCGGCATGAACCGGTACAGGAAGGTAAGGAGCAGAGTACTGATATGAGCTCCGTCCACGTCCGCATCGGTCATGATGATGATCTTGTGATATCTTAATTTGGAAATGTCGAAATCTTCGTGGATTCCGGTTCCAAAGGCGGTAATCATCGCCTTGATCTCCGCGTTGCCGTAGATCTTGTCCAGACGGGCCTTCTCCACATTCAGGATCTTACCACGGAGAGGCAGGATGGCCTGGGTGGCCCGGTCTCTCGCCGTCTTGGCGGAGCCTCCCGCGGAGTCTCCCTCTACGATGTAGATTTCGCAGTTTTCCGGATTCTTGTCCGAGCAGTCCGCCAGTTTCCCGGGCAGGGACATGCCGTCCAGGGCAGATTTTCTCCGGGTCAGGTCTCTTGCCTTCCGGGCTGCTTCACGGGCACGCTGTGCCAGGACAGATTTTTCCACCGTCTGCTTGGCAACCTGTGGATTCTGTTCCAGGAAGATCTCCAGCTGGCGGCTGACCACGCTATCCACCGCTCCTCTGGCCTCGCTGTTCCCAAGCTTCTGCTTAGTCTGGCCTTCAAACTGAGGATCCTCTATCTTCACGCTGATAATGGCGGTCAAGCCTTCCCGGATATCCTCTCCTGACAGGTTTGGCTCTGTATCCTTCAACAATTTGTTCTTTCTGGCATAATCATTGAAGGTCTTGGTAAGAGCGTTCCGGAATCCCATTACATGGGTACCTCCCTCAGGAGTGGTGATGTTATTTACAAATCCATAGGTATTCTCATTATAAGAATCATTGTGCTGCATGGCCACTTCCACAGCCACGTTGTTCACCGTTCCCTCACAGTAGATGATATCTTCATAGAGGGGAGTGGTGCTGCGGTTTAAGTACTGAACGAATTCCTTGATCCCGCCTTCATAGTGGAAAATTTTCTCAATGGGTTCTTCTTCCCGGTCGTCCCGAAGAACGATCTTCAGCCCTCTGGTCAGGAAGGCCATCTCCCGGAACCGCTGTTTCAGCACGTTGTATTCAAACACAGTGGTATCGAAAATGGTATCGTCCGGCAGGAAGGTAACCTTGGTTCCTGTCTTCTGAGGATCACATTCCCCGATCACTGCCAGCTTCTGCACCACTTTTCCACGCTCGTACCGCTGTTTATAAACTTTTCCCTCGCTGCAGATCTCAACCTCCAGCCAGTTGGACAGGGCGTTTACAACAGAAGCTCCTACTCCGTGGAGACCTCCGGATACCTTATATCCGCCGCTTCCGAATTTTCCACCGGCATGGAGAACGGTAAATACCACTTCCACCGCAGGAAGTCCGGCCTTGTGGTTGATCCCTACCGGGATTCCTCGGCCGTTGTCAACAACGGTCACAGAATTATCCTTATTGATGGTCACCAGGATGGTATCACAGAATCCTGCCAGAGCCTCGTCCACCGAGTTGTCCACAATCTCATACACCAGATGGTGAAGACCTCTGGCCGAAGTGCTCCCGATATACATTCCCGGACGCTTTCTTACCGCTTCCAGACCCTCCAGGATCTGGATCTCGTCTGCGCCATATTCATGCTGTACTTTTTCTGTACCCATTTAGAATCCTCCTAATTTTCTTTTGCCACCTGTCCGTTCTGAACATGGAATACTTTATTGATGGAAAAACGATGACTGACAAATTCCTCCACACCTGTACAGGTAATCAGCGTCTGGATGTCGTGGATGCTGTCTAATAAATAGTTTTGCCTGTGTTTGTCCAGTTCAGACAGTACGTCGTCCAGAAGCAGGATGGGCGTGTCGCCGATCGCTTTTTTTACCAATTCAATCTCAGAGAGCTTCAGGGAAAGGGCTGCTGTTCTTTGCTGTCCCTGGGAGCCAAATCTTCTCAGATCCAGATCTTTTATCTGAAAACAGATATCGTCCCTGTGAGGCCCTACGGAAGTGCTCTTTATTTTAATATCCCGCTCCCTGTTTTTCTTAAGGGCCTGTTCCAGAGTCAGATTTCCATTGCCCGGCTCATAGATCAGTTTGATATCTTCCCGCTCTCCGGTTAATTTTTTATGGATAGAAGAAACTATTTTATTTATTTCTTCAATAAAAATCTTTCTTCTTTCAATGATCGCTGTTCCATATTTTACCAGCTGAATATCCCAGATTTCAAGGGTAGAAATTAGATCTTTTTGGTAAGAAATTTCTTTCAGCAGATGGTTTCTCTGGTTGACGATCCGGTTATAGTTGGCCAGATTTTTCAGATATATTTTGTCCAGCTGAGACAATTCCAGGTCAATAAACCTTCTTCTCTCAGAAGGACCATTTTTTATAATATTCAAATCTTCAGGAGAAAAAAATACAATATTGACAATTCCAAATAATTCGCTTGCTTTCCGAATGGGGATCTTGTTAATGGCGATCCCTTTTGGACTGTTTTTCTTTAAGTGGATATCGATCTGATAGGACATCTGGTTTTTTCTGACGACAGCCTCTATATGGGATTCCTCCTGCTCAAACCGGATCATATCCCGGTCCTTGGAGCCTCTGTGGGACTTAGTAGTCCCGCAGAGATAGACCGCCTCAAGGATGTTGGTCTTTCCCTGGGCGTTATCCCCATAGAAAATATTTGCCCCGCCGTCAAATTTCAGGTTAAGAAGATCATAATTTCTGAAATTTTTTAATTTTAAAGACTCAATCTTCAATTTTGATTTCTTCCCCGTTATATGATACCACATCTCCCCCGTAGAGTTTCTTTCCTCTGCGGGTATCGGTCTCGCCGTTTACCTTCACCAGGCCTTCCTGGATCACTTCCTTGGCCTCTACACCGGAAGAAACCAGGCCGGCGGCTTTCAGCGCCTGGCCCAGTTTGATATACTCGTCTCTTAATTTGATCTCATACATACCTTACGTCTCCTTTGTTATCTGCGAAACCTGTTTAGGAAACTGCGTTGAAATTCACCGGAAGGATCAGATAGATATAGGATTCCTCATCGTCCCGGATAAAGCAGGGAGCTTTCGCGTTCATCAAATACAGGGTAACTTCCTCGTCGTCGATCACCCGAAGGGCGTCGATCAGGAACTTGGGATTAAATCCGATGAGAAGGTCTTTCCCTTCTTTCTCGATCTCGATCTCCTCGTTCATGGAACCGATCTGAGACTTGATCTTCAGTTCCATCACCCCGTCCTGGATGTTGATGATAATAGGCTTTTTATCTCCCTCTTTGATCAGCAGGGTTGCCCGGTCGATACAGTTGAGAAGCTCTTTCTTATTGATCTTAAGCTTGGTCTCGTAATCGCTGGACAACATCTGATCAATTTTGAAGTATTCTCCCTCGATCAGTCGGGATACCACAATGGTCTTGTCAAATTCAAATACGATGTGGTTGTTGGTGTAAGAGATATTCACCAGACTTTCCACTTCTCCGGAGAGGATCTTGCTGATCTCGATCAGAGTCTTGCCCGGAACGATCAGCTTTTTGTCGCTGACTTCATTCTTCAGTTCCATCTTCCGGATGGAGATCCGGTGTCCGTCCAGGGAGATTACCCGCAGCACATTGTCTTTGATCTCAAACAGCTCTCCCGTCATCATCTTGTTGCTCTCGCTGTCAGAGATGGAGAAGATGGTCTGACGGATCATTTCTTTCAAAGTAAACTGTGAGATTTCGATAGAATCTTCCTTCTCGATCACCGGCAGATAGGAGAATTCTTCTCCCGGCTTGCCGGCAATGTCAAATTTCGCTTTCTCACATACAATAGTGGTCTGAAGATTATCATCTGTCTCGATCACAATGTCATTATCCGGAAGCTTACGCACGATCTCGGAGAAGATCCTTGCGTCGATGGCGATCATACCCCTGTCCAGAATCTCTCCTTCGATCTCCGTCTGGATCCCCAGTTCCATATCATTTGCCGTCAGGCGGATGATATCTGTGGTAGCGTCGATCAGGATACATTCCAGGATAGGCATGGTTGTCTTGGAAGGAACTGCCTTGCTTACAATGCTGACTCCTTTGGCCAGATTCGATTTGGTACAGATGATCTTCATGGTAAAACTCCTTTCGCGGGGGAAATAGATATTATATATGATTTATTTCCGTATTCTTCTTCTTCGTAGTGTGGAATCCGTGGATAAGTGTGTCTGTCTCTTTATTTATCAGGCTTTCTGGTTTTTATAACCAGGTGGATTCCCGTTTAGGCTGCTGTGAATGTTATCTGGATAACTTTTTTCTTTCTTTTTTCTTTTCTCTGTTTTCCATCTGGTATTCACAGAGTTATTCACATCAGGCCGGATTTATTTTCTTCTTTATTATATTGATGGTGTTGGCCAGAGTCTCGTCTTCCTTTATTTCAATGGCGATCTTATCCGCACCGTACTTAATGGTGGAGTGGTCTTTTCCACCCAGGATGATGCCGATACTTTTCAGAGAGGTATCGGTCATGCTGCGGATAAAGTACATGGCGATCTGTCTTGGGATGGCGATCTCCGCGTTCCTTTTATTACTCTTTAAGTCCGCCACGGATATATTGAAATGATCCGCCACGATATCCAGGATCAGCTCCGGAGTCACTACCCGGTTATTCTTGGAAGAGATGATATCCTTTAAGGCTCTGGTAGCCAGGTTAATATCAATGGGATCCTGATAGCTGTTCAATTTATAGAGCGCGATCAGCTTATTGAGAGATCCTTCCAGTTCCCGGATATTGGTCTTGATGTTGGTGGCGATATAATCCAGCACATCATGAGGAATGTTGTATTTCTCCAGATGGTCCAGCTCGATCTTCTTCTGAAGGATGGCCATCCTGGTCTCATAGTTAGGCGCGGAGATATCCGCGATCAGTCCCCACTCAAACCGGGTCCGCAGTCTTGCCTCCAGAGTCTCGATATCTCTGGGCGGCTTATCACTGGAGATGATGATCTGCTTGCCGGAAGTATGTAAGTGATTAAAGGTGTGGAAGAATTCTTCCTGGGTACTCTCCTTGCCGATAATGAACTGGATGTCGTCGATCAGAAGTACGTCGTTGTTTCTGTATTTCTCCCGGAACTTGACGATGGCAGATTCATTTCCCGAGGTCTTCCCGTTCTTCAGGGCGTCGATCAGTTCGTTGGTAAAGGTCTCGCTGGTAACGTAGAGAACCTTCTTCTTTGGATTCTTCTCCAGGATAAAGTGAGCGATGGAATGCATAAGATGGGTCTTGCCCAGTCCCACGCCTCCATAAATAAAAAGAGGGTTGTATACCTCTCCCGGAGATTCCGCCACCGCAAGGGAAGCGGCGTGAGCAAAGTTGTTGTTCCCTCCGACTACGAAGGTGTCGAAGGTGTATTTTGGATTCAATCCCGCCTTCTCCGCCAGGCTTTTGGTCCTCTTATGCTGGTTTGCCTCTGCTGCCAGACTCTGCAGTTCTGTCAGCTGGCTGCTGTCTTCGGAGATGAACCTCACTTCGTATTCCACACCTGTGATCTCAGCGATGCACACCTTCAGTGGAAGGAGATACTTTTTCTCGATGTACTCTACACTGGCGTTCATATTTACCAGGATGAACACTGTATCGTCAATGACATCGTAGACTTTCAAAGGCTGGATCCATGTGGTAAACGATACATTGGACAGCTCGTGTTCCACTCTCAGATGTTCAATTATTTCAGGCCATTTTTCCTCTACGATATTCATTGCGGTATACTCCTAATCTTAAAACTTACTCTTATCTATTCTACATCAATTTATAGATTTAGGCAATCTTTAATACCTGTGGATAAAGTTATCAAAATGGAAAAAAGGCTTGTTCATTAAAAAGAAGAATGAAAAATTTTTCTTATTCACATATTATCCACCTGAATTAAAATAATTTTCCACATTTTGTGGATAACTAAAAACAGGCAAAAATCAAGAAATTGCTTGACGTACAGGCATTTATTTAATATAATCTAGAATGATGTCTTTAGGAAAAACAGGAGGTGGATATCAATGAAAATGACATTCCAGCCAAAAAACAGACAGAGATCTAAAGTTCATGGTTTTAGACAGAGAATGAGCACAGCAGGTGGAAGAAAAGTACTTGCGAGCAGAAGAGCAAAAGGAAGAAAGAAATTATCAGCTTAGGCCGCATATATGTGGCCTTTTCTTCTCTCAAAATCAGGAGAAATCAAGGGTATGGAATATTCCGGATCATTAAAGAAAAACAGAGATTTTCAGACTGTATATAAAATAGGAAGATCATACGCGAATAAATATCTGGTCATGTATGTAACTGAGAATCATACAGACCGGAACCGATTGGGAATATCCGTGAGTAAGAAAGTAGGGAACAGTATCGTCAGGCACCGCCTGACCAGACTGTTAAGAGAGAGCTATCGACTGCAAGAAGACCGGTTCCAGCGTGGATTGGATATTGTGGTGATCGCAAGAGCAGGCGCAAAGGGAAGAACATATCAGGAGATCGAAAGTGCGCTGATCCATCTGGCGGGTCTTCATAAGATCATAGATTAGAGGTGGCACTGTGAAGAAGATCATGCTTGCATGTATCCGTTTTTATAGGAAATATTTGTCAGCTCTTAAGGGTTACTCTACCTGTAAGTTTTATCCGACCTGCTCTCAGTATGCCCTGGAGGCGATTGAGAAGTACGGGGCTCTCAAGGGAGGGTTGATGGCGGCGTGGAGGATCTTGCGCTGCAATCCATTTTCAAAAGGTGGGTATGACCCGGTTCCTTAATGGAAATATAGTTACAATGGAGGAAGAAAAGAATGACTGGAAGTTTACTGACTGCAGCCAACTGGCCGATCATCGGACAGATCTGTACGCTGCTTGGTAAAGTAATGAACGCGATCTATATGATGCTGGACAATATCCTGACTACAGATCAGGGTCTTGTGGGACTGTCCATCATCATCTATACGATCCTGGTGTATACCTGTATGATGCCGCTTACCATCAAACAGCAGAGGACATCTAAGATGACCTCTGTGATGAATCCGGAGATCCAGGCGATCCAGAAGAAATACAGAAATAAAAGAGATCAGGCTTCCATGCTGAAGCAGCAGGAAGAGATGCAGCAGGTTTATGACAAGTACGGCACATCCATGATGAGTGGATGTCTGCCTCTTCTGATCCAGATGCCGCTTCTTTTTGCTCTTTATCCGGTTATTTATGATATCCAGGATTATATCCCGGCGCTGGAAGGAGCTCCGGCTGCGGTCAATCAGTTTCTGACCATTCCGGATCTTACCATCTCTCCCTGGACCATGATTCGTCACAGTGGGGATTACGGATTTCCGGCCGCGGTGATCATTGTAACGGCCATCCTGCTCCCGGTACTTTCCGCTCTCACACAGTTTGGAAGTATCAAGCTGAGCCAGGCTATCTCCGGAACGGTGATCGACAAGGACAATCCCATGGCGGGAACCATGAGGACCATGAACGTGACCATGCCGCTGTTCTCTTTATATATCGTATTTACCCTGCCTACCGGTATCGGTATCTACTGGATCGTCAGCGCGGTGGTAAGATGTATCCAGCAGATCTTCATCAACAAACATCTGTCCAAGATGTCTGTGGACGAGCTGATTGAGAAAAATAAAGAGAAGGCAGAGAAGAAGCAGAAAAAACGTGGAGAGAGGGCAGAGAGGATCAACGCCATGGCTCAGACCAATACTAAGAGTCTCAGCGCTTCCGCAAGGAAACAGGCTTCTTCCATGAGCGAGAAGGAAAGAGAAGAAAAAGTAGCTAAAGCAAAAGCAAGCGCAGATCAGGCAAAAGCCGGAAGCCTTGCAGCAAAGGCGAACATGGTAAAGAAATTTAATGAAAATAAATAAACAAAAGGGGGCTTTTGTCATGGATGAATATATTACCGTATCAGCAAAGACATTAGACGACGCGATCACAGACGCGTTGGTTGAGCTTGGTGTTACCAGCGACCAGCTGGATTATATCGTAATTGAAAAAGGAAGCGCCGGATTCCTTGGGATCGGTATGAAGCAGGCAGTGATCAAAGCCCGCAGAAAACAAGAAGAGCCTGTTGAAGCTGCAGAGCCGGAAGCTGTAGCAGAAGAACCTGTAAAAGAAGAATCTGTAAAAGAAGAGCCGGCAAAGGAAGAGAAACGGGACAACAGGAAGAAGAAAAATAGAAAATCTTCTCATCATAAAGACCATAGGGAGCAGGAAGAGCACAGAGAAGCTGCTCCTGCAAAGGAAAAGAAAGAAGTTGAACTTGCCCCGGTAGAGGAAGTTACCATGGAGACCTGCAGAAAGTTCGTCCAGGACGTTCTGGAAGCCATGCATATGAAAGACGTTCAGGTAACTGCCAGCATAGATGAGGAAGGCGCCCTTGCCATCAACATGGATGGAAAGGATATGGGCATCCTGATCGGAAAGCGTGGACAGACTCTGGATTCCCTTCAGTATCTTACCAACCGGGTAGCCAACAAGATGCAGAGCGGCTACGTAAGAGTGAAGCTGGATACTGAGGATTATAGGAGAAGAAGGAAAGAGACGCTTGAGAACCTGGCCAAGAACATTGCCAGCAAGGTAAAACGGACCAGAAGGACTGTTGCTCTGGAGCCTATGAATCCTTATGAGAGACGGATCATCCACTCCGCTCTCCAGGCAGATCCTGCGGTAACCACCCACAGTGAAGGAGAAGAACCCTATAGAAGAGTGGTTGTAACCCTGGTAAGAAAATAAAAGTACATAAAAGACGGGAACCGGCGAGCATCTGGTTCCCGTTTTTGATTAACATTTACAATCAGATATAAAAAACGTATAATAAGAACATTGAGAGAAACCACACAAGGAGGACTCCCCATGAATGATCCATATTCCGGCACCATCGCCGCGATCTCCACAGGGATGAGTAATTCTGGGATCGGCATTGTCAGGATGACAGGGCCGGATTCCTTTGCCATTATTGATAAAGTATATCGGGGCGCCAGGGAGAAGAAACTTTCTTCCCAGGACAGTCATACCATCCATTACGGATATATCTGTGATCAGGGGGAAGTGATCGACCAGGTTCTGGTGATGCTTATGCGGGGGCCTCATACCTATACCGGGGAAGATACGGTGGAGGTAAACTGCCATGGTGGCGTCTATGTGGTAAAGCGGGTTCTGGAGACCATCCTTGCAGCCGGCGCAAGACCGGCCCAGCCTGGTGAGTTTACCAAACGGGCATTCCTTAACGGAAAGCTGGATCTCTCTCAGGCAGAGGCGGTGGGTGATCTGATCGCCTCCCAGAATGAATATGCCCGCCAGAGTTCTGTCAGCCAGTTAAGAGGAAGTGTAAAGAAAAAGATAAGTGAAATTAGAAATAAAATAATTTACCAAACAGCATTTATTGAGTCTGCCCTGGACGATCCGGAGCATATCAGCGTGGATCATTACGGAGAAGAACTTCTTCCTATTATAGACGAGCTCTCCGGAGAGATCCGTCATCTTCTCTCCACCTGCCAGGACGGCAGGATCATAAAGGAAGGGATCCAGACAGTGATCCTTGGGAAGCCTAATGTAGGGAAATCTTCTCTTCTCAACGTGCTTACCGGTCAGGAGCGGGCGATCGTGACGGATATCGCAGGGACCACCCGGGATATCCTGGAGGAGCATATCAACCTGGGAGGGATTTCTCTCAACGTGCTGGACACCGCCGGGATCCGCAAGACAGAGGACGTGGTGGAGAAGATTGGCGTAGACAAGGCAAGGGAGTACGCTTCCAAAGCCGATCTCATTATCGCGGTGATCGACGCTTCCACTCCGCTGGATGAAAATGATCTGGAGATCCTTGAGATGACCTGTGACAAGCCCTCGGTGATCCTTCTCAACAAGTCGGATCTGGAGATGGTAGTCACTGAGAAAGATGTGGAAAATGCTATTTCTGAATCAAATCTTGCAGGAAATAAAAATGTTTCTACATCGAAAACCCCAGTAATAGAGATATCTGCAAAGAAATTACTGGGAATCGACGAATTTGAATCTATAATTAAAGATCTGTTTTTTGCAAGAAAACTTTCATTTAATGATGAGATCTATATTACCAGCCTTCGTCAGAAGACGGCGCTGGAAGACGCTTATCACTCTCTTCTGAAAGTAAAAGAAAGTATTGAGAACGGGATGCCGGAAGATTTCTACTCCATTGATCTGATGGCAGCTTATGAATCCCTGGGAAGCATTACGGGAGAAACGGCAGGTGAGGATTTAGTCAATGAAATATTCAGCAAATTCTGTATGGGAAAATAAAGACCACTATGACGTGGCGGTGATCGGTGCCGGCCATGCAGGCTGCGAGGCTGCGCTGGCCTGTGCCAGGATGGGATTCAAGACCATCGTGTTCACTGTGAGCGTAGACAGCATCGCCCTTATGCCCTGCAATCCCAATATCGGAGGGAGTTCCAAGGGCCATCTGGTGCGTGAGGTGGACGCTCTGGGAGGCGAGATGGGGAAGGTGATCGACCGGACCTTCATCCAGTCCAAGATGCTGAACCGTTCCAAAGGGCCGGCGGTCCATTCTCTGCGGGCTCAGGCGGACAAGAACCGCTACAGCGCGGCTATGCGCCAGGTACTGGAGGATCAGGAGAACCTGGAGATTAAGCAGGCGGAAGTAGTAAAGATCCTGACGGAAGACGATCAGGTTACAGGTGTGCAGATCTATTCCGGCATGGTGATCCCCTGCCGGGCCGTGATCCTGTGTACCGGCACCTATCTCCGGGCCCGGTGTGTCTACGGGGATGTGAGTATGAACACAGGGCCAAATGGACTCCAGGCAGCCAATCATCTGACAGAATGCCTGAAGGATCTGGGGATCCAGATGTACCGCTTCAAGACCGGGACGCCGGCCAGGATCGACCGGAATTCCGTGGATTTCTCCAGGATGGAGGAGCAGTTTGGCGATGAGCGGGTAGTGCCCTTTTCCTTCACCACAGATCCGGAGGATGTGCAGATCGACCAGGTTTCCTGCTGGCTTACCTATACCAATGAGAAGACCCACGAGATCATCCGGGCCAATCTGGACCGCTCTCCTCTCTTCTCCGGTATGATCGAGGGAACGGGGCCAAGATACTGCCCTTCCATTGAAGATAAAGTGGTGAAATTTGCGGATAAGAACCGGCATCAGGTGTTTATCGAGCCGGAAGGCCTTACTACTAACGAAATGTATATCGGCGGCATGTCCAGTTCTCTTCCCGAGGACGTCCAGTACGCCATGTACCGGACGGTTCCGGGGCTTGAGCATGTGAAGATCGTGCGGAACGCCTATGCCATTGAATACGACTGTATCGATGCCAGGCAGCTTACTCCATCCCTGGAATTCCGCAAGATCAAAGGACTTTTCAGCGGCGGTCAGTTCAACGGAAGCTCCGGATATGAGGAAGCGGCGGCTCAGGGCCTGGTGGCAGGGATCAACGCGGCAAGGAAGCTTCAGGGAAAGGAACCTCTGATCATCGACCGCTCCGAGGGTTATATCGGCGTGCTGATCGACGATCTGGTGACAAAGGAAAGCCATGAACCATACCGGATGATGACTTCCCGGGCGGAATACCGGCTGCTTCTGCGCCAGGATAACGCAGATCAGCGGCTGACAGAGAAAGGCTATCAGGTGGGCCTGATCAGTCAGGAGCGATATGACCGGTTACTGAAGAAAGAACAATATATTGCCGACGAGATCAAGCGGCTGAATCATACCAATATCGGCACCGGTTCTTCTGTCAATCAGCTTCTGGAGCAGCATGGCAGCACGCTCTTATCCTCCGGGACTACCCTGGCGGAGCTGATCCGCAGGCCGGAACTCTCCTATGAGATTCTGGCCCCGGTGGATGAAGGACGGCCCCAATTTCCGGCGGATCTTGCAGAAGAGATCATGGAACAGATCAACATATCCATCAAGTACGAGGGGTATATCCGACGCCAGGAGAAGCAGGTGGAACAGTTTCGGAAGCTGGAGAAGAAGCGGATCCCGGAAGATATTGATTACGACCAGGTGAAAAGCCTGCGTATCGAGGCGGTTCAGAAGCTGAAGGAATACCGTCCGGTGTCTATCGGACAGGCGTCCAGGATCTCTGGAGTTTCCCCAGCAGATATATCGGTATTGTTAATATACCTGGGAGGGGTATATGGAAAGGACAGATAACGTGACAGAGAACAGAATCCAGTTATTAAGGGAAGGGCTTTCTTCCTTCCCCGTGAAACCAACAGACAGACAGCTGCAGCAGTTTCTGGACTATTATGATATTCTTACAGAGTGGAACCAGGTGATGAATCTGACGGCTATCACAGACTATGAAGAAGTGGTGGCAAAGCATTTCGTAGACAGTATTTCCCTTATCCAGGTTACAGACTTGAATCGGGAGATGAAAGTGATAGATATCGGAACAGGAGCAGGATTCCCCGGGATCCCGCTGAAGATCCTGTTCCCGGAATTGAAGATCACTCTTCTGGATTCTCTGAATAAACGGATCCGGTTCCTGAATGAAGTGATCGGTAAGCTGGAATTGACGGATGTGGAAGCTATCCATGGGCGGGCGGAAGATTTCGCTAGGCAGAAGGAATACCGGGAGCAGTTTGATCTGTGTGTGTCCAGAGCGGTGGCCAACCTCTCTACTCTCTCTGAGTACTGCCTTCCTTACGTAAAGAAGGGAGGATACTTTATCTCCTATAAGTCCGGGGATATTGAAGAGGAAGTAAAGGCGTCCGGGAAGGCTCTTGGCATTCTGGGAGGAGAACTGGAAGATGTGATAAAATTTTCTCTTCCTGGCACGGATATTGGCAGAGCTTTTGTGAAGATCAGAAAGATAAAAGATACAGGTAAGAAATATCCAAGGAAAGCCGGGCTTCCGGCAAAAGAGCCATTGTAGACGGATCTGCAATGGCTCTTCTTCTTATCACTATTTTGAAAATAAGATCTGTACCTGCTCCAGGAATTTTTCCGGGGATTCCATCTGAGGAAGATACCTGGTCTCTCCTATGGAAGCGATCTCCACGGAAGGAAGAATGGACCGGTACTCTTCTGCTGCTTCCTGATAGGAAGGATCTTCCCCGTGAATGATGTAGATACTGTTGTTGATGGAACTCAGACAATGCTTAAGATTCACTGTGGTGTAATGTCCCATCTGGCTGGACAGAAGATATTTGCTTATTGCCCCGCCGGAATGAGAGGCTTCATAGTAAGTCTTGATCATCTCTGAAGTTACATTCTCCGGATGGAAGAAATATTCCTTCCGGAACAGAGATTCAATATGGTCTTCCTTTACCAGCATATTGTAGAGGAAAGTTCCAAATACAGGAGTATTGATCATCCAGGTCAGAGTCTTACTTCTCTTTCCAGGGATCCGTCCCAGTTCTTTTATGTTTTTCGGGTTCACGAAGATCATCTCATCGATAAGAGAGGGATCTGTCTGGCATGCGCCCACCACGAAGGAACAGGATTCCCCGGTGGCGATAATGCTGCTCTTCTCTCCGATCACATGCTTGATAAAGTCCTGAACCAGCTGAACAAACATATAATTGGTGTAGGTAATGTTAAGCTTGTCTGAACATCCGCATCCGGGAAGATCGATCACATATACCGTATTGGTTTTGGAAAGTTCCTTTACGATCTTGTTCCATTCATAACCGGAACTGCATACAGACAGGTCATGGATCAGAAGCAGCGGCGCTCCATCGCCCTGTTTTGTATAATAAACCTTTCCAAATTTCCAGTCATACCAGGTTCCGGGTGGATTTCCAAGAAGATCTCCGACGGTGGCGGACAGGAAGATAAATTTATTTATCAGGTGTATAGTTACGGTGCCAAGTGCAGCCAGGGATGCTCCGGCAGCCAGTTTCTTTTTCCAACTCATAGATTTTCACACCTTTCTTTTTGATAATAAAATCCTTGAAAACATTATACTACAGGACGGCCGTTATATCAAATGTTTCACGTGAAACATTTGATATAATAAAAAAGCATAAAAGGAGGAATGTTTCACGTGAAACATTTAGTACAAACAGAAAAAAATATGTTTCACGTGAAACATTTAGTAGATAAGAAAATGAAAAAGTGTTATACTGGGCTTAAGTCAAAAGAAAGGTGATAAAATATGGGAAGAATCATAGCCGTCGCAAACCAGAAAGGCGGAGTCGGGAAGACGACAACAGCCATCAACTTATCATCCTGTCTTGCTGAAAAAGGGAAAAAAGTTCTGGCCGTGGACATGGACCCCCAGGGAAACATGACCAGCGGGCTGGGAGTAGACAAGAACTCGGTGGAGAATACCATCTATGATCTCATCATAGGGGAGTCAAGTATTGACAAAGTCCTGAGAAAAGATATTATGAAGAATCTGGATATTATTCCCGCCAATATAGACCTGTCAGCGGCAGAGATCGAGTTGATCGATGTGGAAGACAAAGAGTATATTGTGAGAAATGTCATCAAGGATATCAAGGACAACTACGATTATATCATTATCGACTGTCCTCCTTCCTTGAGCATGCTGACCATCAATGCTATGACAACAGCCACTTCAGTTCTTGTCCCTATCCAGTGCGAGTATTATGCGCTGGAAGGATTGAGCCAGCTGATCCATACCGTGGATCTGGTGCGGGACCGTCTGAACCCGGAACTGGAGATCGAGGGCGTTGTATTTACCATGTATGACGCAAGGACCAACCTGTCTCTGCAGGTTGTGGAGAATGTGAAGGACAATCTGCACCAGAACATTTACAAGACCATTATTCCGAGAAATATCCGGCTGGCAGAGGCGCCAAGCTACGGGATCCCCATCAATGAATACGATCCCAAGTCGGCGGGGTCAGAGAGCTATATGCGGCTGGCGGAAGAAGTGATCAACCGGGAGAATGATCAATAGATAAGGGGGAATCAACATGGCGGTAAAAAAGAAAGGACTGGGAAAAGGACTGGACAGTTTGATCCCGGATAATCGGCCGGCAAAAGCAGAACCGGCGAAGGAGCCGGCGAAAGAAGAGGTAAAGGCCGGAGAACAGATGATGAACATCAATATGGTAGAGCCCAACCGGGATCAGCCCCGTAAGAAGTTCGAGGAGGACGCCCTTCTGGAGCTGTCGGATTCTATCAAGCAGTTTGGCGTGATCCAGCCCATCCTTGTAAGGAAGAGGAAGGACTACTATGAGATCATCGCCGGAGAGAGAAGATGGCGGGCCGCGAAGATGGCGGGAGTAAAAGAAGTGCCGGTCATCGTGAAAGAGTATACTGAGCAGGAGATCGTAGAGATCAGCCTGATCGAGAATATCCAGCGGGAGAACCTGAATCCTATTGAGGAGGCTATGGCATACAAGAAGCTACTGGAAGGATTCCACCTGAAGCAGGACGAAGTGGCGGAGCGGGTATCCAAGAGCCGGACAGCTGTTACCAACTCCATGCGTCTTCTGAAGCTGGATGAGAAGGTTCAGCAGATGATCGTGGACGATATGATCTCTACCGGACATGCCAGAGCCCTTCTGGCTATCGATGACCATGAACAGCAGTATGAGCTGGCGGTGAGAGTCTTCGACGAGAAGCTGAGCGTCCGGGAGACCGAGAAGCTGGTCAAGGATATCAAGAATCCAAAGAAACCAAAAGAGAAGAAAGTCATTGAACACGCATTTGTCTATACAGACCTGGAGAACCGGATGAAGGAAGTCCTGGGCACCAAGGTAAGTATAGCGGCCAAAGGAAATGGAAAAGGTAAGATTGAGATCGAATACTATTCTGACAAAGAATTAGAACGTATGTTCGATATGATCGTAAGCCTTGGAAAGGAAGATTAAAGATATATGGGAAAAGCATTGACTTCACTGGGAATCACACCTGCATTTATCTTTCTGCTGCTTTTCGTTATTCTATTGTTTCTCTTGTATGTTAATGTTACAATGAAATACAACCGTTTAAAGAGCAGCTATATGACGTTTATGCGGGGCAAAGATGGGAAAACTTTAGAAGAGAGCATGAAAGAGCGTTTCGCGGAAGTGGATACGATCCTGAAGGTAACCAAGCAGAACCGGTCCGATATCCGTGAGATCAACCGCAGGCTGGAAGGAAATTATCAGAAGCTTGGGATCATCAAGTATGACGCTTTCAATGAGATGGGCGGGAAGCTGAGTTTCGCCCTGGCCATGCTGGACGGCAAGAACAACGGCTGGGTGATCAACGCCATGCACAGCCGGGAAGGATGTTACACCTACGTGAAAGAGATCGTCAAAGGCGAGAGCTACGTAGAACTGGCAGAGGAAGAGGCAGAAGCTCTGGACAAGGCGATCTTCCAGGATCCCTACGAACTGGAACCGAAGGAAAAGTAAGAGTAAGAGGAGGAAAAGACCATGTTAGACATTAAGTTTGTGCGAATGAATCCCGATGTTGTGAAGGAAAACATCAAGAAAAAATTCCAGGATGAGAAGCTTCCATTGGTAGACGAGGTCTTAGAACTGGATCAGCGGAATAGAGATATTAAGCAGGAGGTAGAAGCTCTCCGTGCGGACCGCAACAAGATCTCCAAAGAGATCGGCGCCTGCATGGCACAGGGCAAGAAGGAAGAGGCAGAGGAGCTGAAGAAAAAGGTTCAGGCCAACGCAGATCGGGTAGAGGCTCTGTCCACCGAGGAGAAAGAGGTAGAGGCACGGATCAAGAAGATCATGATGACCATCCCAAATATCATCGATCCTTCTGTACCCATTGGAAAAGACGACAGCGAGAATGTGGAGATCGAGAAATTCGGCGAGCCGGTAGTTCCGGACTTCGACATTCCGTATCATACCGAGATCATGGAAACCTTCAACGGCATCGATCTGGAGAGTGCAGGAAAAGTTGCAGGAAATGGGTTCTACTATCTGATGGGAGACATCGCCAGACTTCACTCCGCAGTGATCGCCTACGCCCGTGATTTCATGATCAACCGTGGATTCACTTACTGTATCCCGCCGTTCATGATCCGCAGCAACGTGGTGACCGGCGTTATGAGCTTTGCGGAGATGGACGCCATGATGTATAAGATCGAAGGAGAGGACCTGTACCTGATCGGAACCAGCGAGCACTCCATGATCGGAAAATTCATCGACTCCATGCTGAACGAGGATCAGCTTCCTCAGACCCTGACCAGCTATTCTCCCTGCTTCCGTAAGGAGAAAGGCGCTCACGGCATCGAGGAGAGAGGCGTATACCGGATCCATCAGTTTGAGAAGCAGGAGATGATCGTAGTCTGCAAACCGGAAGACAGCATGTTCTGGTATGACAAACTGTGGCAGAACACCGTAGACCTGTTCCGCTCTCTGGATATCCCGGTACGGACCCTGGAGTGCTGCTCCGGCGACCTGGCGGACCTGAAGGTGAAGTCCTGCGACGTAGAAGCATGGTCTCCGAGACAGAAGAAGTATTTCGAAGTAGGAAGCTGCTCCAACTTAGGAGACGCTCAGGCGCGCCGCCTTGGCATCCGCGTAAAGGCAGCGGACGGCACCAAGTACTTCGCCCATACACTGAACAACACGGTAGTGGCTCCGCCCAGAATGCTGATCGCCTTCCTGGAGAACAACCTTCAGGCAGACGGCACCGTAAGGATCCCGGAGATCCTGCGTCCGTACATGGGCGGCACAGAGAAGCTGGTACCGAAGAAATAAAGACCCGAAAACGGCAGACGTTTCATAGAATGAGGGAAAGAATATGCATCAATACCTGGACGCCATCGGCTTTCACAATGTAAAGACAAAGAAACAGCTGTATGAGATCCTGACGCAGGTAGAAACAGCATTTACCCAGCATGAACTGATTTCCCAGGAAGAGGGCGTGGACTTCTGCGAATTCCAGAAGGAATACGCCCCCGGGATCGGGATCTCCCTGTGCGGGGACATGGATTTGGATGAATGCTTCATGAGGCAGTATTATTTCCCTTATTTTATTGGGACCGGCGTCACCTCCTACGCGGACGTGGCAATGGAGAAGCGGATCGATCGGGACGCCTACGTGGGGATCTGCGAGGATTTAAAGATTGGGATCAACCTGATCTTTTATCTGCAGAATATAGTGGAATACATGAAGGAACGGCAGATGAGCAAAAGCCAGGTAAAGTACTCCTCCGTCACCCTCTCCGGACTGTGCCGGGAAGGGACGGTGCTGCTCCCGGTGCGTAAAGACGCCATGCAGGAGCAACAGCAGCAGGAGGAAGTACAGAACCGGATGATGCTGATAAGCGCCGCCAAAAGCGGGGATCCCCAGGCTATTGAGAGCCTGACCCTGGAGGATATCGACACCTATTCCAAAGTGTCCCGCCGACTGGTGACAGAGGATGTGTTCAGTATCGTGGACACCTACATCATGCCTTATGGTGTGGAGTGCGACCACTATTCCATCCTGGGCACCATCCAGGATCTTTATACCGTGGAAAATGAGCTTACCGGCGAGGATCTTACCATCATGAAGATGGAGGTAAACGGCCTTACCTTCGACGTGTGCGTGCCCTCCGCCCGGATCACGGGAGAGCCCGCCCCGGGGCGGAGATTCAAGGGAAATATCTGGCTCCAGGGCCGGATCAATTTCTAAGTAGTGTTTGACAAGGCCCATGGAAATGCAGTATAATTGATGGGCATGAAAAAAGTTCCCTTAGTTAAATGGATATAACAAGCGCCTCCTAAGTGGCAGCCCGTTCAAGTCCAAAACTGAATAATTTGGTTGTAGCGGTTGCATAAAACCGTTATAATATAGATAAGTTCCTGTAGCTCAGTAGGATAGAGCGATTGCCTCCTAAGCAATAGGCCGCTGGTTCGACTCCAGTCAGGAACGTATAAACGCCATGAATCCAAGGATTTGTGGCGTTTTCTCTTTTAGAAATTCATGCGTGAATATTAAATGTATAAATATAAATTCCTGCTAATTGGACTTGAACTGCTTTACCACCTTCTGCTAACAAAAACAGTGTGCTTGCTAATAAGAAAATTAGCAAATTCTGTGCTAATAAGTTATTGAGCCAAAAGCTGTGCCAGTGTATTAGCCAGCTCAGGCGATTTTTTCAGCTGCTCGATTAAGTTGTTGATGTCTATTTCTGCTTTTTCAGGCTTCTCATTTGGAAGAGGAGGATTGTATTTGCTCAGATCCGGATTAGCGTAGAACGCTGCATCGAATTTTTGAGCATTAATTTTTCTATCCTCATCAAGTATATGAGAATAAACCTCCGTAACCATGTCTGCCTGAGCGTGTCCAGTATCTCCCTGAGTAGCTTTAATATCGCCATGGTTCAGCTTGAGTTTATATGTTGTACTGGAATGTCTGAGTGAATGGAACACTACGTTAGGCAATCCGGCTTCCTCACGAAGTTCTTCAAAAGCCTTCAGCAATACCCTTCCTTCACATGGGCGACCATTCGCAAGAGCGACAACAAGATTGAAGTCCTGATATTCGTCACCGAGAAATTCTTTAAGCTCATCCTGTGCCTTTTTCCAATCACGAAGAATGTAAGCCAGTGTTTTCGGTATCCACACACGCCGGATACTGGTATCGTTTTTTGGCTTTTTCAGAACAACCCTGGTTGATGTATTCGGCATCAATGGCGGAAAGATATAATAGACATCTTTCTGATCCAGGGTTTCCAGAGCCCGTTTAGAAACTCTGAGCAGCTCTTTTTTAATATCAATGTACGCATTATCTTCTGCGATTGCCTCATCGGAGATATTTACAAGGTCCCAGGTAAGTCCAAGGATCTCTCCTTCTCTCATAGAGCAGGCAAAAGCAAGATTTATTGCTACATACAATTTTCCATCTTTACAGCTGTTAAGCGCTTTACTGATGCTTTCTGCCGTCCATATATCACGTTTTTTGTATTTGGTTCGGGGAAGTGCATCGGAAAGCTGAAAAGGATTTTTCCCGACAAGCTCCCATTTGACAGCCTGTTTAAATGCAGTAGAAAGAAGTTTGAAGATTTTTTCAATCGTTGCCGGTGGAAGAAATTCGCTTTTGGGCTTACGGTTCCTGACAATCACAGGTTTTGTTTTTGTCAGTGTTTTGTAGTAAGAATCAACAAATTTACGGTTTACCTTCTGAATTGGTGTCGATCCTATAATCGGATTGATGTAGTTGCTGATTAATCCTAAATTACTGTCGTAGGTAGTAAGTCCCCATTTCTTTTCACCGTACAAAGTTACGAAATCATATAGAAAATCTTCTACTGTTTGTGAAGTAGGAGCAATAAATGTTCCATTCTCCTGCTGATTTTCTATTTCTACTTTCCTTTTATTTGCGTCTTTGTAACTTGTAAAGGTTTCCCACTTCTGTTTCTTTTCGCCTTGCGGTGTATCGTAATAATAAACGACAGAATAATTCTTTTTACGCTTAATGATTGTAGCCATACGTTTTTCTCCTTTATTCAGGTCTGCCGTTCAGCCAGTCCTCAAAGGATTTTTTATTTACCCGTATAATTCTGCCTATCCGTTTGGAAATAAAGAAATTCTGTTCGCATAATTTATAAGCTGATTTTTTACTTATTCCAAGAATGATGGCTATATCACTTACCGAGTAAGTATCAGATCCACCGGATGATAAAGCAGATGTTTTTGAGTAGTTGGTTTCTGCTGTCATTTATCCTCCTTTCAAAGAACAGCAGGAAAAACGTATAACTAAGACATCCTCGTGCCATTATTATACGTTTTTTCTGCCAGGTTGTAAATTTCGTATTCATGATAATTCAAATCAAAAAAGTTAATTCTCCCTGGAAGCCAGTTCCTGCGCCTTCCCAAGCCGCGTCTTCGGCGTTGCTATGCAATCTTAAAGCCTGCAGGCACGCATCATGCTGCACTATCTGCAGGCACCCGTATCCCTCTTCCGGGAGGGTGTGAAATTTTCAAGGTACTCTATTTTGCCATTTGTAAGGGAAATAGCGGAGAAAATGCAGAATGTGTAAAAAAATAGAAAAAAAGCTGTCCGTGTGGACAGCCTCTGAAAATTATTTATGTCTGGCAGCGAGCCGATGTAGTATACTGATTACAGCGATCATATCCTCATCGTCGAGCTGCTTTAATAAGTCAGCCGCTTTTTCGTATAGAGGAAGATTGTGAAGAGCTGTATCGAAGAACTGGCAGGGAGTTACTTCCAGATATTCGCAGATTTCCAGGAAGTTCTCCATGGTAGGCAGGGAGCGCCCGGAAGAAATGGACTGGATGTAACTTTTGTTTTTGCCGAGATCCAGGCTCATCTGATATTCGGATACATTCTTTTTTATCCGCAGTTCGGTAATCCTGTCACCGATAAATTTTTTCTCCATGTCATCCACCTCTCTTCCTACATCTTCCTTCGATTTTAAACTATTTACTTCCGGCAAATTACGGAATAAAATAGAGATAAATACCGTACATGAGCATATATTACGGAATATAACCGGAATTTACTGCTATATACCGGATTACAAAAAAATGTGATAGAACTGCTGTTTTAGGGTATGATGTTAATGAGGTGTTTTTAATGAAAATCATAGGTACGCAGGAAGAATTGAAATGGGTCCGCAGGGCGCTGGCAAATAACTGTGAGGGATGTATCTTTGAAGAACGATGTAATCAAAATGCCAGTGAGGAACTGAAGAAGCATGGAAAAACTCTGACAAGCTGTGAGGAATTTATGGCAAGACAAATCACGTTTGTCAGCGAGGAGGAAACAAAAACCACAAAATAGGATATTTATACCGTTATTGCATACCATATATAGTATAAAACAAATTGACAGCACCTATATCCTGTGCTACTATACTGATATAGTTCTTTTTTATGCGTTCCCCGGCGGGGGATCATGTTTTGGGATTTTGAGAAATCCCGTACATGAAGAGGAAAAGCAGGGGCTTTTCCCAGCATAAGTTGTTTATGTTTGTAGTGAAGTGTCACCGTATGCCTGAAATGGCTGTGTGGCACTTTTTTTGTTTTATCGGTGAAGAACCAGATTAGAAAAGGATGAATGGAGAAAACAAGAGGTTTCTCTGCTCATCCTTTTTTGTTGCCGTTTATCCGGAAGAAAATGTTTCTGCCGGATTTTTGTGTATGTGTGTGGCCTGCCACAATCAGCTTCGGCTGTTTATGGAAAATATTTTAAAGAAAGGTGGAAGAAACAATGAATGAAACAATGGTTTACGCAGATGGTTTTGAAAAGACATTTGCCACGGCGGAGGAGATGCTTGATTTTCTTTCAAGAAGAGGGAAAGCCTCAGAGTGGATCCGTAAGCCCATCCGTGCCCTCCGGCTGGTGCCGCTTGAAAAAGAGGCGGGCAACCTGGAGAACGGAGACGAAGAGATGGAGGAGATCCTGAAGGATACGGAAAAGCACACCCGGCTTGTACTGAAGGTACTAGGCGAGGCATATCCGGTCCGGAACTGTGCGATCCAGACAATCTTAGGACGTGCCGGTATCGGCGGGGACGGCCTGCGAAAGCTGGATCTGGCAACCTATGCAAAGGTTGTGAATTGCTGCTTGAAAGCAGCGAAAGGGGAATGCCTCATCAAGATTGCAGATGGAAAAGTCTCTGCAGTCCACGGAGGAGACGCCCATGATTACAGCGTACTGGACATGAAAGCAATCTTTGAGATGACCAGTGAATATCTGCACACGAATTTCAAGGGAAGCGCTTATCTGGAAGGCTCCGGAACCTATGACCATTCCGTCATGAGTGCCATGTGGACGCTTTCCGGGAACCAGGAGCTTCTGGATACCTACAGGGATGCGTTGGACCGGTACGGAGTAAGCAGAAAGAATCTTACGCCGGCGCTGCGCCTGACCACTTCTGATGTTGCAGCCAGCGGTGTCAATCTGTATCCTATGCTGCTGACAGACGGGAACAACCGTACGCTCAGCCTAGGAAGCCCGATCACTCTGGCGCACAGGAACCACAGCACGATCCTGGATTACCGCAACAATTTGAAAGAAGTGTATGCAAGATATCAGGATGCCACAGAGCGTTTGGCAGCGCTTCTGGAAATCGAGATCCATAACCCGGTGAACTGCTTAAGGTTACTGATGAAAAAGCTGAAAATCAAGGCGGCGATCCGTAATGAAGTGGTGGAGATGTACGTGGCACAGAACGGGGAACAGACCTGTACGGCCCATGACCTTTACTATGCCATGAACGAGGCACCCTTCTATGCCGCCTGCCAGGGAGTTACCGGCAGCCAGCTTTTGCGGATGGAGGAAAACCTGACCAGGGCCCTTGCCATGGACTGGAAGGAATTTGATGTATATGGCGCCGTTAAGTGTTAAGGAGGAGCTTATGAAACAGACGTTACAAATGGATTATGAACCGGAACAGGTCGTGGATATCAGTACCCTCTCCAGAGAGCAATGGCTCGCATTCCGCCGTTTGGGCATCGGAGGCAGTGATGTGGCCGCTATCATGGGAATCTCGCCTTTTGTTACCAGCCGTGATCTTTACTATGACAAGATCGGCGTTACCCCGGTGATTGAGGAACCTGAAGCCAACTGGGTTGCCAAGGAATTTGGACACAGACTGGAGGATCTGGTAGCGGAGATTTTCTCTAAGAAAACCGGCCTGGAGGTGTTTCCCGTGCGGATTATGTTCCGGCATCCGCTTTACCCGTTTATGCTTGCCGATATTGATTTCTTTGTGCGTATGCCGGATGGCAGCTTTGCCATACTGGAGTGCAAAACCTGTAATTATAACGCCAAAGAGAAGTGGGATGACGGGAAAATCCCGGAGCACTATGTCTATCAGGTGCGGCACTATATGTCGGTGGTGAACATCAGTCATGCATTTATTGCGTGTCTGTGGGGAAATAACGAGAACGACTTTGTATACCGTTCTCTGGAGCGTGATCTCATGGAAGAGCAGGATATCATCGAGCAGGAAGGATATTTCTGGCGTGAATTTGTGGAGAAGAAGGTGGAACCGCCGCTGGTGGGGAAACCGGATCTGGTGCTTGCCAGCATCCGCCGTTACAGCGGCTATGCGGATAAGTCGATCCCGGAAATCCCGATTACAACGTTGGATTCCAAAAGCCTGGAAAAGTATCTTGCTTTATCAGATGAAAAATCTCGTTTGGAGAAGCGCAAGAAGGAAATTGACGCAGAACAGCGTGCGATCAGTGTTCCCTTTGTGGAGCTGATGGGACAGGGATGCAAGGCCTTTCTGGAAGACGGAACCAACCGTTACAAGATTACCTTTAACCCGACACGCAGGACGATGATCGGGAAAGAAAATCTTGAAAAGCTGAAAATGCAGCATCCGGATATTTTCAAAGAGTATGCTACAGAAACAGAAAACCGGATCTTCCGGTTAAAGAAGGAGGCGGCGTGATGTTAAAAGGAAAAAGAGCGTATATCTGCTCTCCGTTGTCTGCAAAAACCCGGGAAGAACGAATGTTTAACATGGGGCTTGCGAAGTCATATCTGGATACGATCAGAGAGGTATTCCACTGCCGCACGTATGCCTCCCATGCCTATCTGCCGCTGATGCTGGATGACACCATACCAGAGGAACGGAAGCTGGCGCTTTCCATTGGGAAACAGCTTTTAGACTTTTGTGACGTGCTGATTATCTGTGGCGGCAGGATTTCTTCCGGCATGGAAGGAGAAATCCGTTATGCCCATGATACCGGGAAGGAGGTGTACTGGCTCGAAGGAGGCCGGGATCCGTTTCAGTTACGGAAGATAAAAAATTGGAAGGAGATCGAATATGCGGTGCAGATACCGGAAAACCATATTTCTGAATGAGGAGAATGGATACACCATTGCGGTGTTTACGACGAAGGATGCTTCTGTACCGCTTGCTGCCAGAGACAAATACTTACAGGGCCAGAAAGTGATCGGATTTACCGCTATAGGCTTTGACCTGCCCCGGTCTGACCAGATCGAGATTGAGATGGAAGGACAGTGGGAAAAGTCCAGCCACGGCCTGCAGTATCAGGTGGAAAATTTCATGGAGATCGTGCCGCGCACGAAGGAGGGGATCTTAGGCTACCTCTCCTGCGGTTCTGTAAAGGGTGTGGGGCCAAAAGTTGCAGAGGCCATTTACAAAGAATTTGGCCTTAATACGCTGGAAATCATGGAAGAACATCCCCAGGAGCTTCTGAAGGTAAAAGGAATTTCCCAGAAAAAGCTGAAGGGGATTGTGGAGTCCTACGGAAAAAACAAGGTGTTCCGGGAACTCATGACATTCCTGGCACCCTATAAGGTAACGCCTAAAAAGGTGAACCTGATCCTCCAGCGGTTTCGCAATGAGTCCGTGGAGATTGTCCGTCACAGGCCTTATCAGCTCTGTGCTGTGAAAGGGTTTGGCTTTTTAACAGTGGATGCCATTGGACGGCAGAACTGCCAGGCGCTCAATGACCCCATGCGGATTTCAGGCTGCCTCTCCCATCTCATGGAGTCTGCCATGAAGGAGGAGGGACATCTATACCTGGAGCGCCCGGAGCTGATCCAGCGGGCATATACCATGCTGAACCAGGATCTTCCGAATCAGGCTGTGACAGAAACAGATATCCAGCGGGTACTCTACCGGCTGGTGATGCAGGAAAGCATTGTGGTAGACGGCGAACGTGTGTATGTGAAGAAACAGTATGAAGAAGAAAACCAGACTGCTTCCATGATCGCCCGGCGTTTGTTGGATCAGGGCGAGGCGTATGACATCGAAAAGGAATTGGCGCAGGCCCAGACTGCCCTGGCGATTACCCTGTCAGAGAGGCAGAAACAGGCAGTGCGTATGGTGTTCCAAAACCAGATCAGTATTATTACCGGTGGGCCTGGAACTGGGAAGACCACCGTGTTAAAAGTCATCCTTTATATCCATGCCATTGTCTGCCGATCACAGGTGCAGCTCATGGCTCCTACGGGGCGTGCGGCACGCCGGATGGCGGAAAGCACCGGGCATGAAGACGCCTCAACGATGCACATGGCTCTGGGGCTTCTGGGTGACTCTGCCGATTATGAAGACGCAGTAGAATATCTGGAGGCCGGTTTCTTAAATCTGGATGAAGTATCCATGGTAGATATGCATTTGGGATATGAATTTTTCCGCAGGGTAAAGCCTGCCTCCCGTATCCTGCTGGTAGGCGACGTAGATCAGCTCCCTTCTGTGGGAGCCGGTGATGTGTTCCGGCAATTGATCGGCTGCGGGCTGATCCCTGTGACGGTGCTGGATCTGGTATTCCGCCAGGGAAAGACCAGCAACATCCACTTAAATGCCCGTAAAATGTTGGCAAACCGGACGGATTTTGGGTTTGGCGATGATTTCCAGTTTATCTCCTGCAATTCGGCAGATGAGACAGCAGCCATGGTACGCCAGCTTTACCAGGAAGAGGCCGCAAGGAACGGCCTGGACCATGTGCAGATCCTGACACCCTATCGGGTAAAGACGGTAAACGGCGCTAACGAGCTGAACCGGAGCCTGGAGGACCTGATCAATCCGCCAAGTCCTGGGAAAAAGGAACTGTCCGCAGGAGGGCAGACCTACCGGGAAGGGGATAAGGTGCTTCAGAACAAGAATACGTTGATGGCCAGCAATGGGGACCTGGGAAGGATTACGGATTTTTATACGGATGAGGAAGGAACCGTAAAAACGGTGATCGAATTTCCGGATGGACGTGTCGTGACCTACGAGGATCTGGAGATGATCGAACACGCCAATGCCATTACCATACACAAGTCCCAGGGATCCGAGTGCGATATTGTCATCATCCCCTGGGTGAGAGCCTTTTATATGATGCTGAAGCGGAATATCCTGTACACGGGAATCACCCGTGCAAAGAAAAAGGTGTATCTGGTTGGTCAATGGAACGCAGTCTGCCAGGCAGTCCGTACGGACGATGCCGGCAGGCGCAATACAGCTCTTGGAGAACGGATTACCCGCTACTATTATCAGTATCTGAATGAGCGTGAGCCGGAGCAGCTCCGGCTCGCAGTATAAAAATATTTCCACTTATGAAGAAAGGCAGGCTATTCCTTATATAGAGGGATATCCTGCCCTGTTTGTGAAAGGAGCAGATGTATGAACGAATTACTGTATCAGAAGAATCAGGCAGTGGCAGCTTTGAACCGGGTGGAGGGATTTGAACCTCTGGAATTTGCCCGGACAATCAAACAGGAGGATCAGGAGGACCAGCTTTACCTGGATGTGAAGTATCGGAAACTCTGGTTCCGTCTGGCTAACCCTTTGGGGCGGATCGCCAGCAAGATTGTTTGGTTTAATGAGAATGCGGCGCTGGCAGAGGCAAAGGTCTATCTGAACCACACGGATGCACCGGAGAATTATATTGCCAATGCTTTTTCCATGAAATTCCGCTCAGAGGATCCAAAGTTTGGAGATAAGTTCCTGGAGATGGCAGAGACTGCCGCTGTAGGACGTGCGCTCTCTGATGCGGGTTATGGTGTCCAGTTTGCGGACGTGGGAGAAAGCAATGATCCGTCGCAGGTGGATGCGGGGATTCCCGTACCAATGCAGTATCCGGAAGAAGGAGTCTCTCCCTATGGGGGACAGCCGGTTTTTACCGGACAGCCTGGCTACAATAGCCAGGATAGCTATGCAGGGAATACGCCTGCAGGAAATATGGCATATCCGGGAAGCACGGCAGAAGCCACTCCCAGCCAGAGCATGATGAACCAATTCTATCGTCAGGCCCAGGCGCAGGGAAATATGATGGGAGCGTCTGTACAGCCGATGAGACCTTCCGCACCTGTAAAGGATAGTCCTCTGGATGGAAACCTTCCTGTGGAAGAGCTGGTGAAGCGCATGACTTATGAACAGGCGAAAGCCGTTGTCATCGGCGGAAAAGGGAAATTCGGCGGGAAATCTATGGGTGAAGTGGCGGTGGAAAGCCCTTCCAGCCTGGATTATTTCGCTTCCAGCTACCGGGGGCATAACAATCTGATCCCGGCGGCAGCCAGGGTTCTTTTGAGCCAGGCACTTCCAAAGGCCGGTTAATCATTAAATACAACTTTCCGCAGTCTTCTTTAGGCTGCGGAAGAAAGGAGGTCGGACCTGGATGTATGATATGACCGGGTTTGATTATGACATCACCGATGTCGCCAACCTTTTGCGGCTGCATAAGCGCCGTGGGAATTATTATGACTGCCCGTTCTGTGGCGATACCAAAGGGCGGCTGAATATCAATCCGGCAAAAAACGTCTTTCGCTGTAACCGCTGTGACAAATCCGGCGGGATGCTGCAGCTTTATGCGGACCTGCATAACCTGACCTACCGGGAAGCAAATGAGGAAATCCGAGAGGCTCTGAATAAGGGAGAATACCGCCAGGTGCGTCAGGCAAAGGCACAGGAAGAGAAGGAAGAACCTGTGCAGTCAAAGCTGGCGCCGCTGGATGTCCGGCATCACACCTATTCGGAAATGCTCAATATATTTCCGATATATGGAGTACATAGGGATAACCTGTTTTCCCGCGGTCTTACAATGGAACAGATTAAGGAGCGGAAGTACCGGAGTATGCCCCTCTACGGTATCCATTTGATTATAGAAGAACTTCTGAAGAAAGGGTGCCAGCTGGAAGGTGTACCAGGCTTCTATCGGGATGAAAATGGACAGTGGACGATGAATGTCAAAGCAAAAAACTCCGGTTTCCTGGTTCCTGTGGAGTCCATGGACGGAAAGATCCAGGCGTGTCAGATTCGTCTGGACCATCCCAGGGATAACAACAAATATCTCTGGTTTTCCAGTGCTGGCTATCCACATGGTGTTTCCTCCGGAAGCCCGGTTCATGTGATCGGAGATCTGGATGTGGAAAACGTCTATCTGACAGAGGGCGGGCTGAAAGGCTCGATTGCTCATTATCTGTCTGGGCATACATTTATCTGTCTGGCAGGCGTGAATATGTACCGGAGCCTGCGCCCGGTGTTGGAGGAATTTCAGCGAAGAAAGATGAAATTTCTCTTTGAGGCGTTTGACATGGACAAGAAACTGAAAACCGACTGTGATAAGCATTATCATAAATGTTCGGTCTGCAGTGAAAAGGGTACGCCGGAAAACTGTCCGTATAAGGTGGAAAAGCGCCGGATCATCCAGAACGCCTGTGGAAAAGTCTATGGGATCTGCCAGGAGCTGTCCCTGCCGGTCAGCCGTATGGTCTGGGACCAGGGTGCGGATGGAAACTGGAATGGAAAACTCAAAGGCATTGATGATTATTATTACGCAAAGAGGGCTGCACAGACAGCCCCTTTGCAGGAACAGAAGGGAGTGGACATATGAAAAAGGGAGAAAAGCTGCTGTTTCTGGCAGGGATCCTGCTTGCCATCGGCGCTCTTGCTTTTTCCGCATGGAAACTAAGAGGAATCTATGGTGAATACCAGGAGGGCAAGGATACCTACGAAGAGCTTGCTTCATTTGTGGAGGAGCCGGAGGACACACCAAAACCAGACGGGGGCGAACCAGATGCAGAACCGGACGGATATTTGAAGATTGACTTTGAAGGACTGCAGGCTGTGAACCCGGACGTGATCGCCTGGATTGATATTCCCGGCCTATCCATCAGTTATCCGGTGGTACAGGGAACCGATAATGCTTATTATCTGCATCATCTGTTTACCGGGGAGTACAACAGCAGCGGCAGTATCTTTGCGGACTGGCATAACCAGCCGGATTTTGCGGATCCGAACACCATTGTATACGGCCACAATATGAAAAACGGCAGTATGTTTGGAACCCTCTCCCATTATCAGAATCCGGCTCTGTGGGAGGCTTCTCCTTACTTTTACCTGTATGTGCCGGGGAAGGTGCTGAAATATCAGATCTTCTCCTGTTATGCCGGGTATGTTGGGAGCGAGGCTTACACCTATGCGTTTCCGGAAGAGACAGACTTTCAGTTTTTTCTGAAGCAGATCCGCTCCTATGCGGGATATGATACCGATGTGGAAGTCGGGGAAACAGACCGGGTGGTGACACTTTCCACCTGCGTCAGTTCCATGCGGGATTATAGGTATATTGTCCATGGGAAACTGGTAGAGGAAATAGAAAATTGAAACAAAGAAACGTAACCGAAGGCTGCGCCGGTATGGGAAAGGAAGACACCATGCCGGTCATTTTTATGGAGGAAAAGATCATGTTGGAAGCTGAATATGAGAAAGAACGGGAGAAAATTGAAGGGAAAGAAGATGACAGGAGTGAGGAGGAGTTGATACAAGCACTCCAGACAATCATTACTTCTTTGCAGGGACCGCTTAACATACACGGATATAAACGGTATGAGGAGTTACTCTGCCCCATTTTACCGGAAATTAAATGAAAAAATGCAGCGTAAAGGAGAAGAAAATATATATACAGGAAAAGGATTTAAAGTTGAATAAGGGATACTATATACAACGGAAATATCTTCCCTATGAGGGAAAACTGATGTTGGCCAGGCGGCGGATCATGGAATGGTATGATTACTGGGATGGACAGGTCTATGTCAGCTTCAGCGGCGGCCTGGATTCCACCGTGCTGCTGGCGCTGGTCAGGATGACGCTGGGAAGTGAAATCCCTGCCGTTTTCTGCAATACCGGATTGGAGTTCCCCGAAATCATCCAGTTTGCCCGTTCTTTTCAAGCCTATGGCGCCTATGAGGAGAACCGGCCTGCCATGAATTTCCGGCAGGTGATCCTGAAGGAAGGGTATCCGCTCATCAGCAAAGAAAATGCAAGCAAGATCCGGAAACTCCGGCATGGGAAGCTATCGCCCCGTTATCGGAATTACCTGCTGAACGGTGACGAGAGAGGAAAATTCGGTATGCTGCCAAAGAAGTGGCAGAAATACATTTACGGTCCCTATGATATTTCAGAAAAGTGCTGTCTGATCATGAAGGAGAAACCCTTTAATCAGTATGTGAAAAAGACTGGCAGACAGCCTTTTGTGGGAGTAACACAGGATGAATCCTTCCGCCGGGCGCATCAGTATGCGAAGACCGGATGCAATGTATATGACGGCAGAATGATCAAAAGCCAGCCGCTGGGTCCCTGGACGAAACAGGATGTACTCCGGTTTGCTTATGAGCATATGGGAGAAAAGATCATCCCGGAAAAGGGATCAGCCTATGAGTTCTCTATCTGCCCGGTATACGGAGAAATCACAAAGGATGCGCAGGGAATTTACCATCTGAGCGGGGAGCAAAGAACCGGCTGTATGTTCTGCGGGTTTGGAGTGACGGAAGAAAAAGAGCCGAACCGGTTCCAGCGGATGCAGACAGCTTATCCAAAGCAGTATGAGTTCTGTATGAAATCTACGGAGAAAGGCGGCCTGGGGATGCGAAGTGTGCTGGAATATCTGGGCGTACCCTATGAAACCTGGGAGTCCGTAGGCCAGATGTGTTTGGAGTTTGATGAAAATAATCAGGCAAAAGCGGCCTGAAGAATGGAGAGTGGGTATGACGATCAGAGAAGCTGGAAAAGAGATTGTGACAACCGGAGGCGGTACTTACCGGATCGGCTTTATCAATACCGATGGACAGGAAGATGAGACGGAACTGGATGGTTTCAACCTGACGGAACTGGAGGAATTATACAGGGATTTTTGTAAAGAGAATGGATTCAGGCAGAATACCGTGACTTATGTGGAACGGTAAATGAAGCGCAGGCACCGGGAAACCGGCGCCTGCTTTGATAGAGAAAAATTAGGATTTGTTTACTTATTCGTAAACATATTTTCTATATAGCGTTATTCCATATTTGTGATTATTTTTTCTTTAATCCAATTCACGAATGTTTCTCGTAAAATAGATTTAAAGATTAAATACTTTTGCCTAAATTCTAAATATAATGGATTACTATTTGGATTTATATCAAATTCATACTCAAAAAAAGAAAAAGCTCCTGCGTGAAATAATTTCGACCTAATTCCATACAGCGAATCCAAATCATTCTTGTTAGCTTTTTTATTAAATTTCATAACAAACGCTGAGAAGCCTAAATCCCCTTCTGATCTAGATAATGTTTCAATACATGCTACCAGAAAAGAAATTTCAATAGTCGCCCCCTCTATGCTTAAAACTTTACTTTTGTTGTAAAGTCTACAAGCCGCTCTAAAAAACAAAAATTGTTCATAATAATTCTTTTTATATTGTTCTATACCACGTATATATTTTCTCAACTCTTTAGGAATACATATTGGTTGATTAGAAAAATGTATTTCTACAGGTATTCCATCTACTTTTTCATTTTCGCTATCCTCTGAATTTTTCATCTTATCCTTAATTTTATATAATCTATGAGAATTAAAAGCTTCTTCAATAGATGATATCGCACCCTCTTTCATTTGTACTGTATTTGCACCATCTAAAGAATTTATAGAATAATAACCATTATTAAAATTTCCTTTTTTTACATCCGCTTCTGTACATAATCCATTCATATTATCCTTAACATATAAATGAAGCTCTGGGTCGTAAAAAGCAGTCCGATAACGTTCATGCTTAAACACTTTGCTTACACCGATATAATCTGGTCTAATGAAATTAACATATCTTGATGTGGGTTCGTAAAATCCGATATCTATCAGAACCGAAAGATACCCGCAAAAATCAGATATTATGTTATTCGCCAATGATTTTGCTCGTTCAAAGCTTCGCTCCATAACTTCTATATCAAAGCAAATAATATGTTCTGTTAATGGTTCATTTTTAGGTATTATGTTCAAAGTATGAAATGAAATTTTATTACTACCATTAGTTTCATAATATCCATATATGGGTGATGAGTTATATATACTCTTGTATACTCTTAATGTATATTTGTTTTTTGGCTTATTTATAGCGTCAAGTAAACGGCTCTTGATTTCCTGAAAATAAAACAACTTCAAATCCATCTCATAGTTAGTAGTGTCATCACTTTCCAATGTTTTTAAAGCTAACTTGATTCTGTATAAAATTTTTTCGTCAAATTCAACGCATACACCAATTTGAACATCACGATTGCGAATATTTTTCTTTAAGATACAATTCAAATTAAACATATGCTTATCCTTAATTACTGTAGTCACTATTTCTGAATCTTTAAATAATTCTTGTAATTCCTTAATATAATTATTTTCGGTTATTGTATAGTTTAATTCATCGCTATACTCATACATTGATATAGAATCCAACATTTTAAATAATGATCTCCTCTACAAATTCCAATTTGTTGCTGCCTTCATTCTACCAAAGACACCTCCCGAATACTATCCAAAATATAAAATCTCAAAAAATTTCTCTCCAGAGTTGCTATCTACATATCTCCTACGTATGGAATAAGTAGAAAACAATATAAGGAGTGACGCATTATGATAAAAAAACTGACCATCCCCGTGGATCACGGGAACCGGAACATGAAGACCACCCATTTTCTTTTCACTACGGGGCTCTCATCCACTGACCGTAAGCCTGCGGGACGGGAGGATTTCCTTCAGACTGACGGGAAGTTTTATGTTTTGAGTGACAAGCGGATCCCGTATCAGAGGGACAAGACGCAGGATGAGCGTTTTTCCATCCTGACGAGGTTTGCTATTGCAAAGGAACTGGAGCGTACCGGCCAGGTAACGGAAGAAGATGTAGTGCAGGTATCGCTGCCTATCGGTGTACCGCCCAAGCATTACGCAGAGCTGGCGGAGCGGTATCGGGAGTATTTCCTGGGAGACGGAAAGATGCAGGATCTGGTGTATAACGGAAAAACCTATCATATCTGCATCCAGGACGTTGCCGTATATCCCCAGGCGTATGCCGCCATGATGACAGAGGGAGAAAAAATCCGGCAGATCCCCAAGGCCGTAGGGATTGATATTGGCGGATTTACTTCAGATTTTCTGCTGATGCGGAGCGGAAGCCCATGCCTGGACTACTGTGATTCCATGGAAAAGGGTGTCATCACCATGTATAACGACATCATTTCCAGTGTCAACGGGGATCACGATATGCTGCTGGAGGAAACCGACATTGACAGTATCCTGGAAGGAAAGACGGAATACTATCCGGAAATGGTGGTACATACGGTGGAGGAAATGGCCCGGAATTTTGTGACCGACCTGCTCAGCAGTGTCCGGGAACGGAGCATCGACACGAAAACTACCTATACCATATTCATCGGAGGCGGAGCCATCTTACTCCGGCGGTTCCTGGAAAGTTCCAAGCGACTGAGCAAGTATCAGTTCATTGATGATATTTTTGCAAATGCGAAAGGGTACGGCATCCTGTACCGCAGTTCTTTAGCAGGGAAGTGATGATGTGGGAAAGAAGAATCCATACGTATTTACAATAGGATTTGACAAGAAAAATCCGGAGCATTTGGAAGTCGTAAAGCTCCTGAACGGAACAGAGAAAAAGGCGGCGCTGATTGCGGAAGCAATCCTGCAGTATACAGGGAAGAAGTCCGGAGGAGATACCGGAGTCTCCCAGGAAAGCATCCAGGCGATGGTGCGTCTTCTGGTACGGCAGGAAATGGAACGGATTGCTGGCGAGGCTCCTGTTTCAGACTTTGGAACTTCAGGCAGCCAGCAGCTGCAGCCGGAGGCAGAAAAGAAACCTGCCGAGGCCGTGATCGAGGATCTGAATGAGGAAGGTCCTCCGATTGATGAACGAACAATGCAGGATATTGCGGATGCCATGGCGGCATTTAGAAATATGTGATACAGGTCTTTAGGGAGAACTCGTAAGCGGTTCTCCCCCTTTTCACCGTTTTTTCAGAATTTCCATAGAAAATCCATAGAACTTCTATAAAGATTTCCGAGAAGTATCTCTTATAATGGCAGAAGAGGTGGTTATGTGGGGTTCTCTGTCCGGGTATGTAGTCCTTTCAAGAGGCCTCGCAGCGTTTGCAGCACAATAACCTGCTCTTCTTCGGAGCAGGACTCCAATTCTATCAGGATCTGCTGCATCGTCGTACTGCCGCTATTGTTCTTACGGTCTTTGATCACCGCATCAATAGAAATGTTCAGATAGGACGCCAGGGAGCAGAGACTGTCAAAACGAGGGTTCGCCTTATAAGTTTCAATATCTGAAATAGTACGAAGGGATACGTGGGACCGTTCAGCGAGCGTATTCTGCGATAAATCCAAATTCATTCTGGCTTCTCTTACAGCATCCCCCAATCGTTGTCTATACATCCAATCACCTCATTTCCTGCATATATTTTACCGCAGACAAGCAGTATATGAAATGCGCTATCGTGCGTGTTGATAGGCGATATAACGCATACATAGAGGGGGAATCTACGGAAGATAAGGTGTGAACAGCCGGATGGATCAGACGCTATCTGAAACAATTTCAAAAAAATCCTGTTTCTTTTTGCAGGTGAAGAAACTCCTTTACACGCAATATATGTGTTGGTTCCGACCACATATACTGCGTGTTTCCATGTAAAGCTAAATCCGCCGGATAGGATCGGGCTACCGTTGGCAGCTTTCGGTCTTATTTTTTTTCCCTGGAAGTGGAACGTAAGACTGCCAGGGTGCCGCTCGCCGCCGGCCTTCTGAATTTCTTTGAAACTACAGATGAAATTCAGGAGGAATCAATATATGAATGAAAAACATACTTATACAGGAGATCGGACAAAGAACCATTTTACAGCATATTTACTGGAGTTTATCAAAGGGCGCAGGAGCAGTTACCTGGACAAAAAGATACGTACAGAGAAGAACGCCTTCTTGATGGAGGAAATTGCGGAGATTGAAGAACGGATCACTTTTGAGGAGATAAGGGAGATCCAGGAGCGGGAAGAGATTTTGCTCAAAGAGTCTGCAGGTGAGTTCCCGGAGTGGGATAAACTCTCAAATGAGAAACTTGTAAAATCGCTGCTGATGATCAGTGATACAGAACGGGAGCTGATCTATCTCCATGTATTTGAGGAGTATACATTTAAGAAGATTGGCCAGATGACCGGAAGGACAACACAGCGATGCAAGGATATCTATTTCTATGCAATCCGCAAAATACGCAAAAGATTGGAGGATAAATAAGATGAGCTTTGATGAATTATTATTTCGGGCAAAAGCTGGGGACATGGATGCGAAGGCAGAAATCTTTGCAATGTACAGGCCGCTGTTGATTAAGTATTCATTGGTGAACAGAAGATTTGATGAAGATCTGTACCAGGAGCTGGCAGTGGAGCTGATGAAGTGCATCCGGTATTTCCGGGATGTGGAGTAATTAAGAAGGGACCGGGCGGTGTAAGCTGCCCGGTATTTGTTATGAAGAAATTGGAAAAAAATACACTGCCATTTGCTAGAAGCCAATCAACTTAATAAAAAATAGATGGCGGAATTATTCTTCAAAAGGTATTGGATTTATATGAAAAAATAAAACCAAATGGAGTATATTCAAACCATACAGAGTGGCATATCCCATTTTGCATATGATAAAATTGGATCATGCGAAATCAGGTTTCGCAATTTTTTTAAACATCAAGTTAGAAAAAGCTAACCAAATGGAGGTATGTAGAGAATGAAATCGAAAAGCAACAAATTGCAGGCAAAAGACCTAATCAATGTAGGCATTTTCACCGCCATCTATTTTGTCATTTTCTTTGCCGGTATGATGCTGGGATATATCCCTATCTTTATCCCACTGCTTGGACTGGTGTGCCCCATCCTGTGCGGTATTCCCTTTATGCTGTACTTAACAAAGGTCAAGAAGTTTGGCATGGTATCCCTGACCGGCATTATCCTTGGCTTGCTGAATTTAGTCATGGGTAGTGGTGTGCTGGTCCTGATTTTTGGTATCATCTTTGGTGTCCTGGGCGATGTAATTTTGCGCACCGGAAAATATCAAAGCTGGAAATGCACGCTTCTTGGTAACGGAGTGTTTTCCCTTTGGATTATGGGCTATGTGAGCCGGATGTTTTTGACCCGTGACACCTTCTTCGCTTCACTTGTAAGCAGCTACGGACAGGAATATGTAGATACACTCATGTCCTATACCCCTGGCTGGATGTATCCAGTTCTGTTTGTTGTCACATTTATCGGCGGCATTTTGGGAGCGCTTCTTGGCAAGGCCGTGTTGAAGAAGCATTTTGAAAAGGCGGGGATTGCCTGATGGATGCGGCGGTTACAACGCTAAAATTTGAAAGCAAAGCTGTTATTCCCACCGATCCGAGGACAAAACTGTTTTTGACTGTTACAGTCAGCACCATTATGATTACCGGCGGCACGGGCGGATTTATGAACCTGGTTCGCCCGTGCCTCATGGCGTGCCCGATTGTATTCCTGCTCCTTTCAAGGAAATGGGTGGCCGCAGCCAGATTTGCAGTTACATACGCTATTTTGTTTGCGCTGGAATTAACGGTATTACCGCTGCTCACTGGTACATGGAATTTTATCCTGGGAGCTGCGGTCGGGATTTATACGCATATGCTTCCCGGATTTATCATGGGATACTATCTGGTGAGCACGACAACTGTCAGTGAATTTGTTGCAGCTATGGAGCGGATGCGTGTTCCCGAGAAAATAGTGATTCCTGTGTCCGTGGTGTTTCGCTTCTTCCCGACGGTAAAAGAGGAATATGCGTCTATACGAGATGCCATGAAGATGCGCGGCATCAGTACTCTCCGCAGTCCCATGAAGATGCTGGAATACCGGGTGGTTCCTCTGATGATGTCGATTGCCAAGATCGGAGAAGAACTGTCTGCGGCGGCTCTCACACGAGGGCTTGGAGCGCCGCAGAAACGGACAAACATTTGTAAAATTGGCTTTGGGCCTTTGGACATTTTCTTTTTCTTGCTGGCGATACCCTGTTGGGTCGGTTTCTTTATTTGTTAGGAGGAAGGAGTCTATGATTGAACTTCGCAATATCAATTTTCGATATGCCGGGGGAACGGATGCCGGTGGGCTTGTAAACATTGACTTAATCATCCCGGACGGGCAAATTATCCTTTTGTGTGGGCAATCCGGCTGCGGAAAAACAACCCTGACCCGGTTGGTGAATGGGCTGATCCCGAATTATTATGAGGGCGAGTTAAGCGGCGAAGTCCTGCTGGATGGCAAGAACATCAGCAGACTTCCACTCTATGAAACAGCGAAATATGTGGGGAGCGTTTTTCAAAATCCCCGCACGCAGTTTTTTACGGTGGACTCCACCAGCGAACTGGCTTTTGGATGCGAAAATCAGGGCTTGCCTGAAGAAGAAATCATTCAGCGGGTGAAATCAACTGCGGAGCAGTTTGATATGGACAATCTGCTGGGGAAAAATATCTTTTCTCTTTCCGGCGGAGAAAAGCAGAAAATTGCTTGTGCCTCTGTGTCGGCCAGTAATCCGTCCATCATCGTGCTGGACGAACCATCTTCTAATCTGGATATGTCAGCCACAAAAGATCTACGCCGGATGATCCAGATTTGGAAACAGCAAGGGAAAACAGTTATTATTGCGGAACATCGGCTCTATTATCTGAAAGAGTTGATAGACCGTGTTGTGTATCTAAAAGATGGGAAAATTGAAAAAGATTACTCGGCTCTGGATGCACTTAAACTGTCCGTGACGCAACAGGCAGAAATGGGGCTGCGGCCTTTTGATCTGGGGGCGTTCCCTGTGACAGCACATCCTGTTGCAAGCAGTGGTTCTATCGAATGTGAGAATTTTCATTTTGCTTATACAAAGCAGAGGGATGCGCTGGATATTGACAGTCTTTCGCTGCCACAGGCGGGCGTGATTGCAGTAATCGGCCATAACGGAGCGGGAAAATCCACTCTGGCCCGCTGCCTCTGTGGTCTGGAGAAACACTGCAAGGGCATTGTGAAAGTGGACGGGAAGCCGTATAATAGAAAACAAAGGCTGTCTCTGTGCTATATGGTCATGCAGGATGTCAACCATCAGCTGTTTACGGAAAGCACAGAGGAAGAAATGCTCATCAGTATGGCGGAGCCAGCTCCCGACAAGGCGGATGCGGTTCTTGACAGATTGGATTTGTTGCAGTTTAAGGAGCGACACCCGATGGCGCTCTCCGGCGGTCAGAAGCAGCGGGTGGCGATTGCTACCGCTCTTGTTTCCGAGCGTAAGATTTTAGTACTGGATGAACCTACCAGCGGTCTGGATTTACAGCACATGAAAGAAGTGGCTGATGAACTTGTGACGATACAGAAAATGGGAAAGACATCTCTTGTCATCACCCATGATTATGAGCTGATCGTCAGTTGTTGTACTCATGTTCTGCATTTGGAGCATGGTATGGTACAGGAACAATATGCGTTAGATGCCGCAGGGCTTCAGCGCCTCCAAAAATTTTTCATAGATTCGAGGTGATTTCGGTTTGAATAGAAGCGACCTTTTTTTCTCACAGCAAAATATGAATTTGCTCTGCCGGGATGAATCCTGCTCGGTCTACCAAATGAAAAATGAAACAGGAGACGGAACTGCAACCTATTATGAAGTATATCCCGGAATAGGTGTCATGTATAATGATTTTCATATGGCCAGCTGCCCGCCAAGGCGCTTTGACAACACTCACAATATCTCCATTCATCATTGCAGAGAGGGCCGCATTGAGTGGGAGGTCAGCAACGGCGCTTATCTTTATCTTGCGTCCGGGGATATTATGCTGGATAGTTCGGTTACTGAAAACAATCATTGCAGCTTTCCCGTAAGCCATTACCACGGGATCACAATTACGATTTCTGTTCCCGAAGCGGTAGAGGGATTGGGTAATCTTCTGCCCCTGTTTTCCATTGACTTGGAACAGATCGAGCAACAATTTGCCCTGAAAACACGACCTTTTATCATGCATGGAAACTCTGTACCCGATCATGTGATTTCGGAGTTGTACCAGGTGCCGGATAATATCCGCCTTGAATATCTCAGGGTAAAAATTTTAGAGTTATTGGTTACGCTCAAGACGGTAGACCCTACGGTTTTAGGCGTGGAGCGTCCCTACTTTTATAAGACGCAGGTGGAGAAAGTCAAGGCGATCATGTCGTTTATGACAAATGAGCCGGAGCGCCATTTCACGATGGAGGAACTTTCTGAAAAGTTTGATATTTCTACTTCTGCCTTAAAGCAGTGTTTTAAGGGCGTGTATGGCACCGCCATTTATACTTATATGCGGAATTACCGCATGGACTTGGCTGCTTCACTTTTGACACAGACAGATGAACCGATTACGGTGATTGCCGGAAAAGTTGGCTATACGAACACCAGCAAGTTTTCCGAAGCGTTCAAGAAGGTAAAGGGAAAAACGCCGCTGGAATATCGAAAAATAAAAATCTAAATGGAGTAAAACCCGGCTGGGCAGAGTGGCAGACAACATGAATATCTGCAATACTTAGAGAGTATCAAAGCGATTGATACTCTCTATTATTTTGCTTAAGGAGGAAAGGAAATGAAGCAGAAAAGCTGGATTTCTATTGTGTTTTCCTTTGCTTCACAGTGCCGGGGCAAGATTGCCCTGTCCGTCTTATGTGCGATCATCAGTGTGGTTGCCGGACTGATACCCTATTGGAGTGTTTACCAAATTATCACGCTCTTTATCGGCGGTTCACCTGTGATGGCAGAGGTTTGGAAATGGTGCTGGATCGGACTTGGCGCTTATGCGATACGCTTCTTGCTCTATGGTATTTCAACGAGCCTGTCCCACATATCTGCCTACACTATTTTGGAGAATATTCGTTTGACCCTTGCCCAGCGGCTGATGAAAGCGCCGCTGGGGACAGTCATCGGAGAGTCTGTGGGTAAGTTGAAAAGTGTATTGGTAGACCGTGTGGAAACGATTGAGCTGCCACTGGCCCACATGATCCCGGAGTGTATCTCCAACCTGCTGCTCCCCGTGGCAGTCTTTGTTTATCTGGTCTGCATTGACTGGCGTATGGCTCTGGCTATGCTGGTGACTGTGCCTCTCGCTTTTATCGCCTTTGCCATGATGATGAAGAATTTTAATAAGCTCTATGCCGATTACATGGAGTCCAACAACTATGTGAATGGCGTGATTGTAGAGTATGTGGAGGGCATTGAAGTTATCAAGGCGTTTAATCAGTCCTCCAGTTCCTATGAAAAATTCACAAAGGCGGTTAAATCTTTCAAGGACTACACCCTTAAATGGTATCAAAGCACCTGGAAGTTGATGAACTTTATTTCTGCGGTATTGCCTTCCACCTTCCTGGGAACGCTCCCCATTGGTATGTATCTCTACTGGACTGGAAGCCTGGCCCCGCAGGATCTTGTTATGTGCCTGATCCTCTCGCTGGGGATTGTAGGCCCACTGATGAACTTTACCACCTATGTCAATGAAACGAAAACGGTTGAGTATGCTGTACACGATGTAGACAAGCTGCTCCATGTGGAAGAACTGCCCGATACTGGAAAACCAGTGGATGTGCAGTCCAAAGACATTCAGCTTCAGGATGTTTCGTTCTCTTATGATAAAGAGAGCGGTAAACAGGTGCTTTCCCATATCAATCTGAAAATCCCGGAGGGAAAGTTTACGGCACTTGTCGGCCCGTCCGGTGGGGGTAAGTCCACCATCGCCCGCTTGATTGCCCGTTTTTGGGATGTGAACGATGGAAAAATCACCATTGGCGGTGTGGACATTCGCAGTATGCCGCTGGCCCAGCTTGCCGATATTGTCAGCTTTGTTACACAGGATAACTTCCTGTTCAACTGCTCCATCAAGGAAAATATTCGGCTGGGAAACCCTGATGCTACGGACGAAGAAGTATATGCGGCAGCAAAAGCCGCCTGCTGTGATGAATTTATACAGAAATTGGACAATGGCTATGACACGATGGCCGGGGATGCGGGGAACCGGCTTTCAGGCGGTGAAAAACAGCGCATTTCTATTGCCCGCATGATTTTGAAAAATGCCCCCATCGTGATTTTGGACGAGGCAACCGCGTTCACTGATCAGGAGAACGAAGAAAAAATCCAGCAGTCTATCGCTGCTTTGACAAAAGGGAAAACGCTGCTGGTCATCGCACATCGTCTGTCCACCATCAAAAATGCCGATCAGATTATTGTCCTGCAAAACGGGCAGGTTGAGAACACAGGTACTCATCAGCAGCTTTTAGATGGCGACTCTCTCTATCGGGATATGTGGGAGGCGCATATCGGAGCGCAGAACTGGTCTGCCGGTTCCGGGAAAGGAGGTAACTGATATGTTTCGGATTGTAAATCGACTGATTCAATGGACAGGGAAATATAAACGGCGTATTTACATCGGTTTTGTCTACGCTTTCATTCACAGCATTTTTACCGCAATCCCTATTATGTTGGCGGCGAATGGATTAAGTGCTGTTCTGGATGACTTCAATGGCGTTAAGCCATTGGAGGGGCGGGACATCTGGATCATGCTGGGGGCCATGATTTTAGCTGTATTGGGCCGATACCTGTTCTCATATCTTCGAGCCATCACGCAGGAAAGTGTCGGTTATGAAGCAACCGCTGACGAGAGAATACGGCTGGGAGATATTTTGAAACGGGTGTCGCTGGGCTTTTTCAGTAAGAACAATATGGGCGAACTGTCCGCAGCGGCTACAACCGACCTCTCGTTTATGGAAATGTTCGCCATGAATATGGTCAACACTGTTGTGAATGGCTATATCACCGTTATCGTCCTGATATTGTTCCTTGCATTTTATAGTCCTCTGGCGGGAGGAATTGCTTTGGCTGGTGTCCTTCTGTCTGCCCTATTCCTCCATCTGTTGGAGGCACGCAGCCACCAAAATGCGCCTATCCATCAAAAGGCACAGGACGATATGGTGGAAAGTTCTATCGAGTATCTGCGAGGGATGCAGGTGGTGAAAGCCTTTAAGCAGGAAGGCGTATCTATTGCCGGTATCCGCAAAGCATACAACGACAGCAAGAAAATCAACATCAAAATTGAAGTGGAATATATGCCCTTCAACTGCCTGCACCTGTTTTCTCTGAAAGCCGCCTCCATTGCCATTGTAGCTGTGGCCGCCCTGCTGACCTATAACAGCAGTATGGAACTTCCTACCATGCTCATGCTGGATATGTTTTCCTTTATGATTTTCGGAAGTGTTGAGGCCATGAACAACGCCGCCCATGTATTGGAGGTCATTGATGCTACGCTGGATAAACTGGACGGCATTGAACACGCCGACATTATAGACAAAGACGGGAAAGATATTTCTTTGCAGAACACAGACATTGCTTTCCGTGATGTGACATTCTCCTACGATAAAGTTTCTGTTTTGCGGAATATCAGCTTTTCCATCCCCCAGGGCAGCACTACGGCCATTGTAGGGCCATCTGGTAGCGGCAAGACCACGATTTGCAACCTGATTGCTCGTTTCTATGATGTGGACAGCGGCGAGGTCACAGTTGGCGGTGAGGATGTGCGAAACATGACCTGTGACAGTTTGCTCCGCAATATCTCGATGGTCTTTCAAAAGGTCTATTTGTTCCACGATACCATTGAAAACAACATCCGTTTCGGCAATCCAAGTGCAACGAAGGAAGAAATTATAGAGGCGGCGAAAAAGGCTCGGTGCCATGACTTCATTATGGCTCTTCCCGATGGATATGAAACGGTGATCGGCGAGGGCGGCTCTACGCTGTCTGGCGGAGAAAAACAGCGCATTTCCATTGCCCGCGCCATTTTGAAAAATGCCAACATTGTCATTCTTGATGAGGCAACAGCAAGTATTGATCCAGAAAATGAGCATCTGATCCAGCAGGCAATCAGTGAATTGACTATTGGAAAAACGGTTATCGTTATCGCCCATCGTCTGGCAACGATTGAACACGCTGACCAGATTTTAGTGGTGGATAAAGGACAGGTCGTTCAGAGAGGAACACATCAGCAACTTGTTCAGCAGGAAGGACTTTATCGCCGTTTCATTACAATCCGTGAGCAGACAGAGGGTTGGAGCATTGCATAATAACGTATGGAGGTTCTGTGCTAATGAAAATTCATGAATCCGGAGAAGATTATCTGGAGGCTATCTTTGTTCTGCAGCAGAAAAAAGGAATGGTGCGCTCTGTTGATGTGGCGCAGCATCTGGGTGTGAAAAAGCCCAGTGTTTGTAATGCGGTTTCTATTTTGGAGCAATGCGGCTTCTTGGTTAAAGATGAGGACCATTTCCTTCACTTAACTGAGAAGGGCCGTAAGACGGCTGAGACAATCTATGAACGGCACTGCTATTTTAAAAACTGGCTGATCGAGGCAGGTGTGGAGGATGCCACAGCGGAACAGGAAGCCTGCAGGATCGAGCATGACATCAGTGAGCAGAGCTTCCAGAAACTGAAGAGATGGAAGGAGCTGGGACACTCTGAAGAGACAAATGGTGATTGAATTTCCAGAGGAACGGTTGCCGGAGATATGCAGCATCAAAAGAAAACTCCAGGCTCTGGAGGGTGTGAAAATCTACATGGAGCCGCAGCAGATCCGATATCTGGGATTTTTCCTGGATATGCTCCAGCGTAAGGTTATGGTGGAGGAAAAAGAGGTGCTGTTGACTGCTAGGGAATTTGATGTCCTTGCTGTCATGGCCCGGCATCCGGGACGTGTGTATACCTATGCGCAGATCTGCCATATGATCTATGGAGAAACGGATGTAGGGGAAGAAATGTACAGCAGTGCTTACTGTCTGATCGGCAGCCTGCGGAAGAAGCTGGAGAAAGATACACGGCATCCCCGGTATCTTCATACCGTATATGGTGTCGGGTATCGGTTTGAGATTGCATAAATAATAATCGTTATAACCATCAAGGGGCGCTGCTTTTTACACAGCGTCCCTTGAGTTCATTCATAAGATATTTACAACATTTTTATTCTGGGAACGGCAAAGTCGGGCGATAGTAGCCATCCACATGAAGAGGAAGGACTACCGATCCGGCTTCGATTTTTTTAATCTGAACGTCATGGGAATAGCCCAGGACAACGCAGCCACATGAAACGTTTTCAATGCCTGATCGACCAGATGCCCGGTCAACGATTGTTTGTCCGCCCATTGTTCCAATCCGTGCATTCCCATTCAGGCGCAGAATATGGGCGTTGTCCAACATATTATGTATATGGCTGTTTTCATATACACTACGAATAAGCGAAATGCCTTTCATCTTATGGACGACTGCATTCCCACACAATTCACAGATCATGGAATGGTCAGCCAGATTTTGAATCTGAACGTTTCCACAAGCATGTCGAATCAAAGAGTTCCCTGTGATCAACTCTGCCTGAGCGTGATCAGACATAGAACTTATGACAGAATCAAAACAGTAGATTTCTGCATCTCCACAAACGTTCGTTACGTTACAGTGATACAAAATATGCTTACCGCTGCTGATCATCTTGATTGTCTCATTTGTCCGTAAGTATTTTTTCTGCCAATCCTCCAGTGCGGCAATTATTCTTTGTTGGATAGGTTTGTTCTTCCGTAAAGGTCTGTCAAGCCAGGAATCAGCAGAGAACATTGAAAAATCGATTTTCTGGTGCTTTGGACTGATCCACCATTCCCAACAAGATTGATATAATGTGATAATTATGGGAAAGGTGCCCTCCTTGATATATCCGGACTCGGTTTTGGCTGCCAGAATATCCTGTACCCCTTTATCCCCTCTAGCTGTCGCATAACCTTCATTTTCAAATAGTACAATTCTAAAATCCATTCTTTTCTCCTTTCTTGTGGGTGTTCCTCCGGAAATTTAATTCAATCCTCCTCTCCTGCTTTCAGGCATAAAAAAAGAGAATGATGCTGGGTGCTCATTCTCAAACTTCGTACAGAAATCTCTGCAAAATAAAAAAAGCCAGAAGGTACTGCCCTGGTGGCAGAATATCCCTCTGACTGATTACAAACCTAAACAGCATATCCTTTTCCGGATAAACACAAATAATGATTACAAAATAAGTATATTACCATATATGGTATGTGTCAAACAAAAATACAACAAAATATAGTTTGGTTCGGATTTTTTCAATAAAAGTTGCTATTTACGCATCCCATACGTATGAAATAAGTAACAGAGCCATATGAAGTGTTCAGGGAAGTTTTAGTATTGAACAGACAGAAAATCATCCACTCTGCGGAAATGCAGCCCTATTATTCTTATGAAAAGTAAAATACACAGGAGGAAATCACTATGGTAAAGAAAAAAGGCGTTTTATGCTATGACCGGGAATCCGGGAGGTATGACATCTACTTTGGAAACGGCAGCTATTACGGCGGCCTGCATTGCGGGGACTGCTTTGATGTAGAAATGAATGGAGACTGGGTGCCGGTCCGGATTGAAATGGATGATGACTGGTATCTTGTGGGAGTTCCGAAGATCCGGTTGGACGGCCTGACAGTCCGGGCGGATCGGTACGAGTGATCTTGTCAGGAGGGCGAACATGAAAAAGGAATGGGTGAAACCTGAGATCAAGTTTATCACGGATCCGGATATTATCCTGGGATGCCTCTATGAAGTGTATGGACAGGAACAGAAGTCTGTATTGGCTGGGAAGAATATCCGGCATACGATGATCTTCCCTTTTCTCCGGATGCTGGCAAATAACACACAGGGAGATGTCAGGAATCTGGAAGCTCTGCATCAGCGGCTCTGGAAGATATATGAAAAAGAACCGGAAAAGCAGGTGTTTGTACAGCAGGGAGAGAAAATCCTGGAAGCTGTCAGGAAAGGAGAAGATGGTGGATGATTTCCTATGAAAAAGCAAAAATGGGGAAGCAGCTGATGAAACAATTCATTGCGGAAGGGGAACTGGAAAAAGCAGCGTTAATCGGGTTGATGTACCAGATGCCGATTCGGATAGGGGATGCGATAAAGCTGCGGAAAAGTGACCTTTCCGGGAGGAATGTTTTAAAGATCTCTGCCAAATATGGAAAACCTTATACGAACCGGCATGGCAATCCTTATCGGATCACCAGACAGCTGAGGAGTCTTCTAAATTCTATCAACAGGGACTCTGATTTCATCTTCACACGGAAGAAGGAGTATTATATACATTTATTCCACATATATTGGGGGTATTATCATCTAAATGACTTCCGGTGTGAATATTTGAGGAACGAAGAACTGCTTGAATGTCAGAGACGGAAGAAACAGTCCAAACCAGCCCAGCGCTTCACCGTTGAGGTAAAGGACGGGAAGCTGATTTTCAAAAGGGTGAGCGGCACCTAAGCTGCCCCCTGAAATCATCCAGATCGGACAGCGGAAAAAATCTGCTGTCCTTTTTGCGTTTTTATGCTGTGAAACGTATGGAATATATATAGGAAGCGTGTCAGAACCGTGCCATTTTCTGAACACAACATAATAGCAATTATGTTGTGTTGGAGCTGAGCGAGGCAGGGGTAATCCCATCTGAACGCAACATAATTACGTACACATCACTGAAAAGTGAACGCAACATAATCGCAGAAGGGAATGAGAAGCATGGCATTACTGGATGATTATAGAATTTATCTGAAGGAACAGGGGAAAGCGAAAAATACCATTCAGACTTATAGCAGGCACGTTGATGAATACTGTCGGTGGTACAGGGACACGTTTGGGGAGGAACTGACGCTGCTTTACCATACCAACATTCTGGATTTCCGGTCATACCTTCAGAATGTCAAGAGGCTGAAATTTAAAAGCATTGATACGAAACTATCTTCGCTTTCCAGCTTTAATGAATTTCTGATCAAGTCTGGCATTCAGGAAGATCTGGTAATTATGCGGGAGGACCGGCTGAAATTCCAGCAGGACATTGCAAGCCCGGCGGAAATAGAAAAGAAAGATGTGGAGGCGTTTCTCCAGAAGGTACTTGTTGATACTGGAAAGAGAAACTATGCGATTGCGGTGATCCTTGCATATGCCGGCTTGCGTGTCAGCGAGTGCATCAGTATTGGTCTAACAGATATTGATTTTCAGGCACGGGAACTGCTGGTGATTGGAAAAGGCAATAAGCAGCGGATCGTATTCATCAATGACAAGATCATCCATGCGGTCCGGGAGTATCTGAAGGTAAGAAACTCCCAGTCTGAGTACCTGTTTATCAGCAGGAATGGCGGAAAGCTCCACCGCAGCAGTGTGAACCGTTTTTTCAATCAGTGTTCGGACCGGATTACCCCGCACAAGCTCCGGCACTACTTTTGCTCTCATGCCCTGGAGATGGGATATACGATTGCGGAAGTCGCAAATCAGGCTGGCCATGCCAGCGAGCGGACAACGTTGATTTATACCAATACAAGCCGGGAGCAGATGAAGGAGAAATCAAACCTGTTGTAAGTAACAGTAAAAATAAAATTGTCTTTGCATAGACAGACAATAAGTTGATTATAATAAAAGTAACAGGTATAACAATGACAAAACTAACGAAGGATGTAGCGGAAAGATATGATATTAAGGGAAAAACATCTTGGCTGCAACAGAAAAGTATTATGGGGGTGACATCGGGTTTCGCAATGTGATCAGCAGCGACATCGTAGATCTAAGCAGGAATGGAATTGTTCATTATAATATCATTGTCATTCTGCTGGATGAGAAGAATATATAACTGCGTTAAAAAGGAGCCGTCCGTGAGGGCGGCTCCGAGTCGTTTCTATACACTTGATTCATCAAAAGAGTATCGCTCCAGCATATAAAGCGGGACGGTATCAATCTTTCCAGCACGTCCGCCTTTTGTATCGCCTTTCAGGTAGAGCAGGCGGTCTGCTTTTCCCTGATCCAGCGCTTTCTGTGCGGTGGTAGCGGTGCCTTTACCGGATTTTACCTCTACCAGATACCGGATATGAGAATGAATGGACTGTGCGACAAAATCTATCTCCCCGCCTTTGTAAGTGGCGAAGGCCGGCGTTTCAAAAGCAATTTCCGGCGGGAAATCCTGCCTGCGCTTCAGATTGATGTAAACATAGTTTTCATTCAGGGTTCCGGCAAGTGTCCGGCTGTCTGTACCGGTTAGAGCAAGATAATAATTGGCAAGCCCCGGATCCATGAAGAAACAGCGGCTGGCCGGTTTGAATTCTAAGATGTCCATTTCTGTAATCTTTGCACAGAAACCGATGATGCCGGAAAAATAGAGCCAGCTTATCGCCCGGTTGCAGGTGGCTTTTGAGATATTACTGGAATAATCTCTTGTTACCAGTTTCTGCAGCTCTTCACTGATGCTGTCTTCCTTCAGTCCCCGGCTTTCCCGGTTCAGGATCCGGCAGATGGAAAAGAAAATCTGCGTAAATACCCGTGTATCCAGGATATCGCTGAAATACCGGATAGATTCATTGGTAAAGGTATCAATGATCTTAACCAGTACGCCCTGCGCTTTCTGAAAATCCCCTGTCTCCAGGTAAGTCTCCACCACTTTCGGGTAGCCTCCGATATGAGTATAAATCTCATATGCCTCGGTAAGCTGCTGATGGGTCTGATCCTCCTGTGGCATAACAGGAGAAAGCATCAGATATTCGTTGTAGAGTTCTTCATTATATGCCTGCAGAAACTCTTCAAAGGACAGAGTGTAGATGGGAAGACTTGTGACGTCCCCACTGGAATAACGAAATTCCGGATCATAGATTTTCCCCAGATAGCTTCCGGTCACGATAAAGCGTGCCTGGAACTGACGGGTAAATTCCCGGATCCGGTTGTAAACCTCCGATGACTCCTGGATTTCATCAATGATGATGACCGTATCCTCGGTATCCTCAAATTCCACATCAAACAGACGGAACACATCATGCAAAGGATGTTCCGGACGTTTTGTACCCGGTTCCCAGGCGGTTGCCTGCTTATAACACTGCATAAACTGTTGTCCGCTCTGCTCAAAGAGATTGATGTAAATTTTATGGCGGAAGTTTTCATCCGCAAATTTATTGATGATGTATGTTTTTCCTACCTGCCTTGCCCCTGTCACTTCCAGGGTGCTGTGGCCGGTATCATTTTTCCATTCCAGAAGCTGGCTGTAAATTTTTCGTTTCAGATACATATAGTAGCTCCTTTCTAAAATCTGTGGTTCTATTATATCAAATTATGTGCTGTACATACAGCAGAAAAACAACGCACAAACCAGATTTATTTGTCTTTGCGCTTTTTCGGACACCATGCCGGAGAGGTCTTGATTGGAACCTCATCGGACCAGACCTTTCCATAATCCAGGAATCCTGGATCTTTCGACATTCTATGTTCCTGAAAATAATCAAAAATATAATGCTGATCCGGATGCTTACAGCGAAAAGAAGCCCGGCTGTTACCGTAGGGACGAAAGGAATTGCAAAACTCACATTCACTGCACTTCATCTTTTCTTTCATATCGTTATCACCTCATAATTTTCTTTTTATTATTTGCATACATGAGAGCTTCCGCCACGCTGATCTGAAATGTCTCTTCAAACCAGTGCCAGATTTCTTCCCGGTGTGTTCCAGCTGAAAATCCGTGCCAGGCTTGCTCAATACATTCTGTTTCCGGGTTCATAGGGATGTCTCCAAATTCTGTCCAGAGACGCCGGATGCTGTCCGGCAGGTACAGGATGGTAAGGGTAAAGCAAGACTCGGAAAACAGGGGGATGAGGATACGGCTGTAGACCGTCTCCCAGTCGCCGCCTGCAAGCCCGCATCCCAGATAACCGGGAATGGCAATCTGCGACAATTCCCGCTGTGCTGCCAGGAACATCATGGCAGTCAGGCTCTGTCTCAGTGCTGCATAATCGGTATCTAATCCTCTGCCTGTGGGAATATTCTCGGCAAACAGATGCGCTACATACTGAGTGACGTCAGTATCCATCCGCAGCATCAAAGAGCAGAATCCTAAAAGTTCCTCTTTATTTTTCCTGCAAAGCTGCTGGTATGCTCGATACTGTTCTGCCGTCAAAATACGATGCCGGATCTGCCTGGCTACGCCTGCCCCCATAACACCCTGGCAGTTGACCTGGTGGGCGATAATGGCAGCATCAGAACGAAGCAGATCCCCTTTCCTTTCTTTGACCATAGATTTTCCTCCATTTGTTTTTAAAGATATTCATAGGTTACATTTTGGCTCTGGCACCATTCTTCCACCAGCTTCAGGTTTAGCGGGCTGTGCGCCGGGTGCCGGGAGATCCAAACCGAAGGTTTAGGGCTGGGATACCATAAATTTTCCGGAGCCGGCCCTTGCGTATCCTCGAACAGAAGGACAGCAGGACGCTCCAGAAATTCTTTCTGCCGTGCGGATAACCCTTCCTTCTCCCGGTAACGGAGCCGGTAGCCGAGCTGGCACTGACTGTATTTGCAGCGTTGGAGCTGGACTTGGATACAGGGATGAATAGAAATTCCCCCGTTATCCATATAGGCCAGATAACCGGGCTTGGACCGATTGACCTGCTCAAAAGGGATATTGTCATGGTTCTGAACTGGCAGCATGGCGTTTTCCTTCTGAAATGCTATTTGAGAAAAACCAAATGTATCACAGAAATAGAAACGGCTTTCTCCCGGTGAGTGCTGTATTTCCAGAATGTCAGAGACTGACATGGAATGTCCGGTGAAACCGATCTTTTCCAGATAGCGGGCATCCGCTTCATCTTTGCGGTTGAATATCCGGTAGATTTCTTCCAGTGTGGCGACTTCCGTTTCTCCGCAGAATACGGATTCATAAATTTCTGCAGGCGGTGATGGATACCCGGCTTTTTGAAAATAGGAAAGGGGCATAAACATCAGCCTGTCCTGATCCAATTCCGGGATGATCTGATAGATCGTTATTTTCATAAGGCATCGTCCTCCTTTGCAAAAGAAGGACCTCCCTGGTTGGAAGATCCTTCGTAATCATTATGGTTATTCGTTACACAATTCTTTTTCATAGTTCAGGAGCTGCTCCCAGGTCAGCCATTCCGGTTTCCCGTCTGAAGGTAACCCCTCCCATAACTCTTTCATGCGATTAATGTGCTGTTGTGGATTCCTCTCAGATAAGATGGTAACACTTCGGTTCCCGTAACCGAGAAAATATTCGCAGTCACTCTGCATCCGGCTTAGCATCATATACTGGAACTCATACGGATTTCTCCGGAATGGTTCCGGATCAAAGATATGTTCCTGTCGGATTGGAGATACTGGTTCCCCATCCATGTCATTGCCTGTAACAGAATATAAGTCCGGATTTTCGGAATGTCCCAGGTTAAGGTCCTTCCATAAGCGGCTATACTGATCCTGGTATGTGGGACAGGAAAAATCATCTATGCCGATGAATTTCAGCGTTAAGACCGTCTGCTTCTTTTCTTCCATGGTTCATTCACCCCTTCATGCAATTTCATTTTCCATTTCCAAACTCCATTTCAGCTTTTCACGTACATCCATCAGGATAAGCCCTAACTGATTTTCGCCGTTGCCGTTGACCTTGCCCCAGAAGTAGTCGCCCCAGGTATTGCCTTCTATGAGAAGGCTGTTTCCTGTGGCAAGCAGGGCATCCCGCAGCTCTGGGTTCTGCATGAATTTGCACATACAGATTTCATACATCAGGGAAATCTTTACCTTGTCCCAGTCTGGGCGCAACGTGAGTTTCTTTCCCCGCTTTTTGGCTTCTGCCGGGTTATGCAGGCGGAAAATAGAGAATTGCTGCTGCTCTTTCGCACAGCTGGTCTTCTGCGCCTGGAAAGCGGCTTCATTATTGGCGTAGGTTTGCCCCATGTAGGTAACAGGAGCCGGATAAAAATTGCTGAGAAATGTGTATTTCCCTGTAAAAGAGGAGATAACATTCCTGTGAGTTTGTTTATGGATAGTTTCTTTCGGTTGATAATTAGATTTCATGCACATTCCTTTCCGCACAAAAAAAGGAACCGCCTATCCTATAGGTAGTTCCCTTCTTAAACATAGTGCTTCAATATTCAGTTTGTCTGTAATTCTTTTTGTTCCTGTTCTTCATAGAACCGGTCTGCAATATAGCCCGCTGACTCCGCCCAAAGCGTATTCTCGGTATTCTGCAGAGCCTGATACGTCTTGGAATGGTAAAAGGCTCCGGCGGCATCCTGGAAAGAAAGATGGCTCCTTTCCTTGATGATGTCGATCACGTCCCGGATCTGGATACACAGGTTCATCGTGATATCTTTGTTATTGTAAAAATATTTTCCATCCATAGCTTACGAAACCTCCCTTCGGGATTCCAGTGTTAGGTGTTCCAGGGCAAGGGGCGTATGGAAAGACACCTGGTTGTTTACTTTATTATAGCGAAGCCTTTCCACTGCTTCCTCGGCTTTTAAAATACCTGACAGGTATAACTGCACAGTCTCCATTGTATTGTCGTCTGCAACAGGCCCTACGACCACATCATAAGCGTGCTGGATGCCGCCTTTCGTGCGGTTTTCTTTGATAAACTCCAGCCACTCGCGATCCAGAGCAGCAAAGTGCTTGATCTTCAGGTCCTCTGTCTGGCGGAACAGGTAACGATAAACATATCTGCCGCCTTTGTGGGAGCGCAGATAAAGACGTTTGGCCCATTCCTCCGCTTGGCTTTCCAAGACGGTACAGTAAAATCCCCGGCCAAAGTCACGGCGGTTATGGGATTTTCCCAGGTCAATCTCATCAAATGCGATGTTGGAACCGTGGTAAAGCACCAGTTCCGGAGCATTTTCTTTGATGATTTCCTCCACATATTGAAAAGTCTCTTCCATATCTAATTGATGAAGCATTTCGTGCTGTATCAGGATTTTTTCAAAAACCTGATGCTTACAGAAGAGATCAAAGACGTCCCCTTCAGACAGATGATGCTTTTGTGCGTAATACTCGACTGCTTGTACAGATAAGATTTCCACATCGGATTGAATACTCATACTTATCATTGCCTCCATTTGCCTCTATTATACCCAAAGGAAACGGGATGTTCAACGCAAAAAACAAGCGTATCTGCCCTTTCCATACTGCCAGACAGGTAATTTTTGGAGAAGCTGCTTGTCAGGCAGCTTCTCCAAGTGGATCATGTACAATCTTACGCAATCATTGCCAAAAACTCTGCTTCCGACAGGATCGTGACGCCCAGAGCCTGGGCTTTGGTCAGCTTACTGCCGGCTTTTTCCCCACAGATCAGGTAGTCGGTCTTTTTAGACACCGAGCTGCCCGGCTTTGCGCCAAGCGCCAGGATCTGGTCGTTGATCTCTGAGCGGGTAAAGTTTTCCAGCTTTCCGGTTGCTACGATAGTCTTTCCTGCAAATTCAGTATTTTTTGCCATAGTGGTTTCTTCCTTTCTTTCTTCAAATGTAAATTCTTTCTGTAATGTGTCCCAGAGCATCAGATTTTCTTCATCCGCAAACCAGTCGTGAATGTTCTGGTTCAGTGTAGCGCCAAAGTCCTCTAACTGTGTGAAATCATAGTCATCGGTGGCAGCCGCCCGGAAGGCATCCAGACTGCCAGAGAATACGGTATCCAATACCCGGCTTTTTGTACGGCCTACCATGGGAATATCCATGCTGATCAGATAGCGGACAAAGGTGGTGCTGCGGCTGGCCTGGATTGCGTTCCAGAGCCGGTCAAAGGATTTCTCCCCGAACCCTTCCAGCCGGATGATTTCTTCCCGGTGCTGATCCAGATGGTAGATGTCAGGGAAGGTCTGAAGGTATCCCAGATTCAGGAATTTCTCCAGAGTAGCCTCACTTAACCCTTCAATATTCATGGCTTTCCGGCATACGAAATGGACGAATTTTTTCAACTGCTGGCTTTCACAGGATGGATTGCTGCAGTGTATGGTTTCAATGATCCGTCCTTTTTCTCCTTTTTTTCGATGGAGTTCTGTCGAAGCGCCACAGCACGGGCAGATAGCAGGGGCAGCATCCCGGTAATGTCCACGGTCCAGGTTCTCCTCTACATGGGGAATGATCATGTTCCGTTTGGATACCAGGATACGGCATCCCGGCACCAGCTCCAGTTCCCGGATAAAGGTGAGGTTATGAAGCGTGGCCCTGGATACGGAGCACCCATCAATCTCCACGGTGTCAAAGACTGCCACAGGTGCCAGTTCCCCGAAACGGGAAGGCGTCCATTCAATACTCTGGAGAACGGTTTCATAGGTTTCGTCCTCAAATTTGAAAGCAAGTCCGTCCTTGTAGTGGTGTCCGGTTCTTCCGCAGCTTGCGGAATACGCCAGGTCATCGAAGATCAGTACCATTCCGTCAATGGGAAGATCCAGTGTTTCTGCCTTCTCCTTCAGGTCCTGGATACGAAGCTCCAGATATTCCGGCGAAATCTGATCCGGATTGAGGGGAATATACGGGCAGGAACCAAAGCCCAGTTTTGATAACTGGTACAGACGTTCCTCCCGGCTGTTGCTGTTTTCTCCCTCGTCCAGTCCTTCCAGTACGTTGAAGGGAAGGAAGGTAACACAGCGGCCTTTACAGTTCTCCGGATCCAGGCTCCGTACAGATCCGGCAGCCAGGTTCCGGGCGTTTTTATAAGGTTCCCCGTTCTTGTCCCGGAGTGTGGTATTCAGCCGTTCAAAATCCTTCTTGTGTATGAAGGCTTCTCCGGTGACAACCAGCCGCTCTTTATAAGCAATCGTGAGCGGCACATTCTCAAAAGCGGGAATGTTATGAGTGATCTCTTCACCGGTCTCACCGTCTCCTCGTGTGGATGCCTCTGCCAGTCTGCCGTTTTCGTAGGTGAGTTTTAACGTAAGGCCATCCAGCTTCAGCATAAGCAAAGCTGCGTGATCGCCACAAAAACGGCATAAATCTTCCACCTGCTTTGTCTTATCCAGGGACAGAAGCGGATGCGGGTGCGGCACTTTTTTCAGCTCACTGACCGGCGGATAGCCGACTGTCTGGGTTGGGGAATTGGAGTAGATGATCCCTGTTTCCTTTTCCAGACTTTCCAGCTGCTCGTACAGCCGGTCATACTCCGCATCGGAGATCTCCGGTGCGTTCAGGTTATAGTAGGCGTGCCGGTGCCGGTTGAGCGTCTGAACCAGTTCCTTGATCTTGTCTGCTGTATTCATTGTTCTGTTTCTCCTTTCTGTTACCATGTCCATCCGGAGCATTGAAAAACAACCCTCCTTTCCCATGTTCAGGCATAAAAAAAGAGAATGACGCAAAATGTTCATTCTCTGACAGCGTGCAGTTCTCTGCAAAATAAAAAAAGCCAGAAGGTACTGCCTGATGGCAGAGTATCCCTCTGACTGATTACAAACCTAAACAGCGTGTGATAAATCCTTTCCGGATAGACACAAAATATATGGTACAAATTTAGTATAACACTAGATATAGTGGTGGTCAAATAAAAAATAGCTTTACACACCTATATATAGCATAACAAATAAGCAGCATCCCTTTGTACGTCAGGTTTTGACAGAAAAATCCTCTTGACGAAAGAACGTATGTTCGCCATAATAAGAGAAAAAGGAGGCGAACATGGGTTTGGAAAGAAGAAACGTTATTTTTCATATTGATGTAAATTCCGCATTTCTGAGCTGGGAAGCTGTTTACCGCCTCCACCATTTAGGCGGGAAGGAGGATCTGCGAGAAAAGGTGTCTGCGGTTGGCGGTGATATGGCAATGCGGCACGGGATTATTCTGGCCAAATCTATTCCGGCCAAAAAGTTCCATATAAAAACGGGAGAAACTATTCTGGAGGCGAAACAGAAATGTCCGGAGTTGATTCTGGTTCCGCCTAACTATGGGCTATATGAAAAGTGCTCCAAGGCATTTATGGATATCCTGCGCCAGTATTCTCCAACCGTAGAGCAATACTCGATAGACGAAGCCTTTGTGGATATGACAGGTACGGAAGGACTCTGGGGCGATGCGGTGACGGCAGCATATAGGATGAAAGATCAAATCCGGGATACGCTGGGATTTACCGTCAATATCGGGATCTCGGAGAACAAGCTGTTGGCCAAGATGGCATCAGATTTCCAGAAGCCAGACCGGGTGCATACGCTGTGGCATAATGAGATTGAAGATAAAATGTGGCCGCTTCCGGTGAGTGAGCTGTTTTTTGTCGGGCGGGCGACTGCAAAAAAGCTGTTTAACCTGGGGATCCATACCATAGGGGAACTGGCCCATGCGGACCCGCATCTGCTGAAAGTCCATCTGAAAAAGCACGGGGAGGTCATCTGGGCGTTTGCCAATGGGATGGATGTATCCGTGGTGCAGTCTGAAGCCCCGGCCAATAAAGGATACGGGAACTCCACCACCATTGCCTTTGATGTAACGGATGCGTCCACTGCGAAGCTGGTGTTGTTGGCGTTGGCGGAGACGGTGGGAACCAGACTGCGGGCAGCCAAGGTGCGGGCGGAAGTGATCGCTGTGGGAATCAAATCTCATGACCTGCGTTATGCCAGCCACCAGATGACGCTGCGGAACACTACGAACATTACCATTGAGATCCATCGCTGTGCCTGCCAGCTTTTTGACCAATTATGGGATGGGACAGCCATCCGGCATCTGGGGATCCACACCAGCCGGGTAAAGGACGGTTTTAATATGCGCCAGCTTGATATGTTTGATACAACGGACTATGAAAAGTTGGAGAAAATGGATGCTGCGGTGGACCGGATCCGTGGACGGTATGGGATTGACTCGGTGAAGCGGGCGGCATTTGTGGGAAGTCCTATTGACCACATGAGCGGGGGCATCTCAAGGGAAAAAAGGACTGTTGATTATAAGAAAGTCAGGGTAAACTAGAGGTGAAGAAGTATGAGTATGGGGATAGGTACAAATACACAGAATCCCGATGAAGGGGAGCTGAAAAGGGATTTAGAAAAGATTGCCTGCGGTGTCTGGTTTACAAGCACCGGATCCGTCATGCCCAAATTGGTCAAGTACCAGGATGATGAAGGTCTGCTTCATACGATCAGTCAGATCCATGTACTGACACAGGAAAAGAAATACTACTGCGGCATCCCCATCCAGGAATACCGGTGCAGTACAGTTCTGGGAAATCAAGAGTATCTATTCCGGCTTTATTATTATCTGGAAGAAAATTGCTGGAAGATCAGTTGGGAAGGAATATAAGCCTGCAGGCGAAAGGAGAAAAAACCGATGTGTGGACGATATTATGTGGATGATGAGACTGCCAGGGAAATTGAGAAGCTGGTGCGGGATCTGGATAGGAAACTGCAGATAGAGCGCTCCGGGGATGTCTTCCCTTCGCAAAACGCTATGATCCTAAAAGGCGAGGAAAATCATCTGGCTGCAGAACAGATGAAATGGGGCTTTCCAGGGTTCGAGAAAGGAAAGCTGCTGATCAATGCAAGGGCAGAGAGTGCCATGGAGCGCAGAACCTTCCAGGACAGTGTGCAGCACAGGCGCTGCATCATTCCGGCTAAAGGCTTTTATGAGTGGAACAAAAGCAAGGAGAAATTTTCATACGAGCGGAAGGACGCACCGGTTCTTTTCATGGCAGGGTGCTATAACTGGTATGAGGATCAGGAAAGGTTTATCATTCTGACAACGGAAGCAAACCCTTCCGTGGCGCCGGTCCATAACCGGATGCCGCTGATCCTGGAGCCGGAGGAACTGAAAGACTGGGTGCTGGATGACGGGGCGACAGAGCATTTGCTGCATAAGACACCGGTGCTGTTAGAGGCACACGCAGAGTATGAGCAGATGAGATTATTTGAATAAGGTTGACGTGGTGTTAATAGTAAGAATTTGGTATAATTGAGATATCAACAAACGCTGAATTTGACGAATTAAGATAATCGTGCCATGTGGCTTGATTATAAATGCAAAGATAAAAACGCAATGTACATCAGAAATGTACTAGAGCTGGTAGGTAGCCCAGCCGTCCTATATTATATAGGGTAAGTAACCTGCCCCTCCGGGTTGTCCATTCTTTGTTCAACAATTATTTTAGGAGGGATTCTTATGGACAGAGTAAGTGGAAAGCTGACAGTATATTTTGAAGAACCATTTTGGGTAGGAGTATTTGAACGTATCGAAAGTGGTAAATTATCTGTGGCAAAAGTAACTTTTGGTGCAGAACCAAAAGATTACGAGGTGCATGAATATATTCAAAAATACTATTCCAGTTTGAAATTTAGTCCGGCTGTTGATGCTGTTGTAAAGGATATAAGAAGAAATCCGAAAAGGATGAAGCGTGAAGCGAAAAAGCAGATGCAGGAAACAGGCATTGGGACAAAATCGCAACAGGCATTGAAATTACAACAGGAGCAGAACAAGCAGGAGCGTAAAGTGAGAAGCCGCAAGAAAAGAGAAGCGGACGAACTGCGAATGTTTGAACTAAAACAGCAAAAGAAAAGAGAAAAGCATAAGGGACATTAAAGTCCCTTGGGCTTTTTCTCAAATCCTAAGTTGTAGAGCAGAAAATTGGAAGTTGTAGAGGAGATTGCATATATGCTTTTTGAAATTGGTCAGTATCGTCTGGATATTGATGTTCCAAAAACGAGACAATTCTATGAGACTGCTGATGTGGTCAGCAAATCTTGTTCGTGTGATGGTTGCCTAAATTTCGAGAGAGCAGTTTCTAAACTTCCACCAGTAATTATATCGTTCTTTACCAATCTAGGTGTTGACATAAGGAAGGCATGCGAGTGCTATGTAAATTATGCAGACGATGATGGAACACTGCTATACGGTGGATTTTATCATGTTTGTGGTATTTTGCTAGATGGAACAAGTGCTTGGAAGAAAATGAATGAAAATACTTCTTATTGGGATAAAGAAGCTTCATTTCCCGTTTCTTCTGATTTTTTTATTTCTTTTCAAAAAGATATTGCACTGTTAGAGAAAGGATTTCCATTGCCTGTTATCCAGCTTGAATTTTCCGCAAGGATTCCTTGGGTATTGGAAAAGGCAAACCCTTATCAATAATGACAAATCTTAAGTTGTAGAGCAGATAGTTGGAATATTTCGGAGAAGTATATGGACAAGAAACAATTGAAACGAGCAGTGGGGGTTATAATCCCACTTGCTGTCCTTATAATCGGTATAAGCTATAACAGCTATATTAAGATGCACACTTTCACCCTTTCTGGTGACGAGAGAGTGAAAAGCGAACAGATACAGCCTGTTACCGGAAGAGTAAAAGTTACTGGTACTACTGATACCGATGTCGTATTTACGGATATTGAAAGCGGAGAAACTTATTTAATAGGTTACATTACTTCTGGAACAGGCAGTACAATTAAACTTGAAAGAGGAAAATGGTACAGGGTTGAAGGTATTGGAGAACTTACGGTGAGGCCAGTAAATGTTCGTATTGAATGACAACTCCTAATCCGTTTTTGACCGCCATATTTATTACATAAATTTAATCAAACGTAAAAAGAGCCGTCCATAAGACGGCTCGATGTCATTTAGTCCAGTTAGGCTTATCAGTTGGAACTGATAGAAATCTCAAACAGAGGGAGTCGGCTGTTCTTCGGGAACCTTCAGCTCCAGTTCCGCAATCTGCCATTCCATCCAGTCTCCATGTACAACAGCAGTAGCAGACCAGCCTTCCAGAAAGCTGTATTCCCGGTCAGAATCTTCTTGCTCTACCCCGTCCAGGGCGTCTTCATAGGCTGCTTTCATTGCTGCGTACACTTCCTCATAATCGGTACTGACGATGGAATCTGTCAGACCGTCCGTATACCCGTGCAAAACATAAATCTTTATCGGTGTATTTTCTTGCGTATTCTTGCAGACATTTGTCATCAGGCGGCCTCCTTTTCACGTCCGGGCCAGGTAATATGGCACTCACATTCGGTCAGCTCCGGATCGTGCTCTAAAGCCCCATAAACTGCCTCCCGCTCTTCGGCGGAATCATATTCCTTGTCCAGTTTAATGACTTCTGCCTGAATAAAGGGAGCGTTTGTATACGAGGCGGTAACAATGCCGTCCTCCATGACCAGCACCACACGGGGCGCCGGTTCTGTATGCAGGAGCAGTTCGCCGTTTAGAATCTGTTTCTCGATTGCATCGATCACGTTCTCCATCGTAACATGATAGGAAACATTGCTGTCCTCCAGTTTCTCATACAGTTCATAGGCTGTACACAGGATATCTGTCTCATGTTCCAGTGTCTGATAAGGAAGGTTACAAAGTCCGATCCTGTCTTGTCGCCGGTCTTCGCATTGCCCGATAAAATCTTGGAAAAAGCAATGCTTTTTGTAGATTTCATGCGCTTCCCGTATTTGCGGAAAAGTTAGTGCAAAAGCGAGTTCTTCTGGTGTTTCATTTCTTTCTAATATCATAACTATTGTTCTCCTTTCTGAAGGAGGGCTGCGCCTGGCAGCACAGCATCCTCCTGTTTCCTGTAAATCAGTAATGTTCCCCGCAGATCCAGCGGCTGGTCTATCCATCCCCCGTCCTGGTAGATCTGTCTGGTCAGGGTATTATAGATGACCGGCGTTTTTTCGATATCCGCAAGGTCAGCCACCAGACAGGTTTCCCGGTCAATATAGGGCCAGAGTGCCGCTTCGATCTCTTCCCGCAGCTTCAGTGCCATCCGGTGGATCTTCGACACGTCATAGTCTCTGGTCAGGCTTTTTCCAATCTCCTTTGGAATTCGGGAGCGGTCAATGGCAGCCTGTACCACAGCTGTCTGTTCATCCAGAGAAAAATTCGGATTGATCAGAAGGTGGTGGCAGGCGACCAGAAGGACAAATTCCTGGACGCTTTCCCGGATCTGCGCCTTCAGCTCCTCATAAGGAATACGGTATACGCTCTTTAAAGTTTCCAGAGGAACCCGTTCCCGGTTGAGCTTTAGGGTGGAGAGCAGCTTTTGCAGGCTACTCCCCCGTTCATAAATATCAGTCAAGCGCACATCACCTCAATCTCTGCCGGACGGCGAGCATAGGTCAAATAGTAAACGGTGTTTTCAGTTTCAAATACGACGCCGTCCTGCGATACCTCCAGGATCTGCTGGACCAGGGAAGTAGACAGGGACCGGGAGCCTGTTAGGATCCAGGCCCGCTCATGCAGACGCAGGGGCAGGCTGAGAGTGGCGGTCAGATGGATCTGTGTCTTTTTTACTGGCATAGCCGTGATTTTTTCATTCGTCATAAAAGAGTCACACCTCCATTCCATCCAGACTCCGTACTTTTCTGCGGAGGCGGTAGAACCGGCCGTGTACCCCGTGGGATGTAATATTACAGATCTCGGCAATTTCGTGGTAGGTGTAGCCGTCCGCCTGCAGATGGACCACCTGGCGCTCCTTCGGCGTCAGATAAGCCAGAAGCGCCAGCAGGCGGTTCCGGTCATCCATTGCCTCTGCCAGACGTTCCTGCCGGACAGGAAGGAAAACGTCCAGTTCAGCGGTATCTTCCTGATACTCCTCCAGATAAGCCCGGCGCATGGGCCGGTTCTGTTTTTTCCATTCCGTTGCCAGTGCATCCCGCATGGCGATGCGGGCGATGGTGGAGAAGCGGTACTGCTGAAGTTCCGGTTTCTCCAGATAATCCTGTACGGCTTTCAGATAGCCAAAGACAGCGGTATCGTAGTAATCCTCGATATTCAGGTGGCGTCCGTTCAGATACTGATAGATAAAATCATGGTGCTTCTCTGCGAAAATTCTCTGTTCTTCTGTTAATGGGTGCAATGCTTTCATAATCATTCGTCCTTTCTATTCATTCGGTTTGTATTTCCGGGTAATCATGTTTGCTATCAGGCGTGTGCAGTTACACTCGGCGCCCGATAAGCACCGTCCTGGCTCCGGGATCAGCAATAGCGCTGCTTTTTTAGAGGCCAGAGCTAAAGTGATCGGAAACAGTGCGGCAACCTTCCGGGAGCAGTCGGGAACTGGCGGGCAGAGGCCCAATTGAGAAAACATTTCTTTGCTCTCTTCGATAAAAGAGCGCAGTTCCTCTGTGATCTGTGCGCCTTCTGGCAGATAGCAGCCTTTGGATGCCAGGATGCAGTCAGTGCTGCTGATGGCAAGCCCGCATCGGATGTTCTTATAGAGAGGCTCCAGGAAATCCCGAAGTTCTTTGGAACCGGTATTCCGGGGCGTACACTTCCGGATGCGGATGGTTGTCCCGTCCGTGGCAATCTCCAGGGTGCTGCCGCTGCGGATGCCTGTTTCTTTGCGGATATCCGCAGGGATGATGATGCGCCCCTGGGTATCCATGTTTCGTATCACGGCAATACTCATAAAAACCGTCCTTTCTTTTACGCCGGAACAGAAAAAGAAGCGGTGCTTCCGCTTCCTTTCCTGCATGGTTGTATCGTATGTTTCTATGCTGCGTATGGGTAAGGCTGCCGCTGCATCTGCTGGCGCTGGGCCTGCTGATTTGCGAGCATCTCTTTCCCGTTTGAGATCAGCGGCGGGGCAATGCAGCGCTCCCACTCGGTCACATACGCATCCACCCTTTTTAAGAGCTGGTAGAGGTCCATGTCCGTGAGCAGGATAAAGGCCGATTTTTCCATCTGGAAGCTGCCGGACTGCATATAGGAGCCGCCATTGCGATTCTGTACTTTGATCCCCCTTCCGTTTATGATCTGGATCCGCCACGGGTTCTTCATTTCCCTGCCGTCGGATGCCCGAGCGTGCCTGGAAATGGAAAACTGCTGTGCGGTGGAGTACCCGTACTGATCGGGTTCCCCAAAGATCTTGCTGATACTCCATTCAAATTCCTGAAAGCCTGCGGTAAGGCGGGTGAGGAAAAACTGCACCTGCTCCGGGCTTAAATGGAACCGGGTGATGATATTGCGTTCCCCGGTGCCGTTGGAATAATCCTGGATAGATACGCCGATGAGGGAGTGAACCTTATGGTTGTTCTCTGAGAACTCTCCCTTGGCGTGTATCTGTGCATAGCTGCCAGGCAAAGCGGCCCGCAGCCGGTCATGAAAAGAAATCAGTTTTTTGTCATTCTGGACTTTACAGATCTGATCTGATGCCAGGTTCTGATAAGACTGGCTCATAAGTTATCCCTTCTTTCTATGATTTATTTGAGGTACTGCTTGACAAGCAGCGTCAGGTTTTTCGGCAGGTCATCCAGACGGGTAATGTCCAGGAACCCTTCCTGATAGATGCGCTGGATGGCATCCTTGTCCTCTCCAATGGCTGCCGCAAACAGAACAATATTCTGTCTGGCGTATTCCTTCTTGATTCCCCGCAGGTCCGCCTCTGCCTCCGTGCCGCGATAACCGGTATCGGCTGGCTGACCGTCGGAGATCAGGATCAGAAGTTTCCGGTTCTCCGGTCTTTTCGCCAGATGCTCTGCAACAAAGCGGAGCGCTGCGCCGTCCCTGTTGCCGTTGCGGTCTATCATATCCATCAGCCGGTAGCGGTCATTCTCGTCCACAGAGTCAAACTCCGCATAGGAATAGAGGGCTACGCCCCGGTAATCCGTGGAATGGCCATAGATGGTCACCGGGATCCCCAGGCTGACACAGAAGTCATAAAGGACAATGGCTGTCTTTCTGGCGTGAGTGATACGGTCACCCCAGCCCATAGATCCGCTTTCGTCAATCAGGAGCCCTACTGCCAGCCGCTGTTCATCGGCTGGGAGCCTGGTTCGGATGAAGAAAGAACCGTCCTGGTGATGGAAGGAACGCATATCCAGCCGCCGTCCATACAGAAGGTTCTTCTGCTTTCCGCCTTCCGCCTCCTCTTTTAAGAGGGGCAGTATGGAACTCTGCAGGCGCTTGGAAGCCCTGAGAAGAGGAGGTGCAACTTCCTCATACTGCCGGATCAGCCGGTCTGGGATGTCCTGTACCCGATGAATGGTCACATGGATACCGGCATGGGCATTTCCGTAATGGATATCATTTGCTGCTTTCTGTAATTCTTCTGTCAGCTGCTGTTCATAGGCTGCCTGCGCTTTTTCTGTTGCGGCTTCATTTAAGACACGGGCAATATCTGATGCCGCATCCTCATAGCCGGTGCCGGCATACTGGGATGCGTAGGTTACGCCCGGATCATTGCCGTCTAAAATAGCGCTGGTCTTGGCAAGGGCAATCCGCCCGCCTTCCTCCGCCATCACTTTTTCAGCTTCCTTCAGGCTTTCCTGACGGCCTTTGGAAGAAGAGAAATCTGCGTCTTGCGGATCGGTGCCTGCGCCTCCTTTGGCGGCAGGGATATTTTTTGCCTCCGCACCGCCTTTTCCCAGAGGAATGGGCGTGCCGCCTGCAATCTGCTGATCCAGAAGATCCTGAAGCTCCTCTGTTGCTTCTGTTTCATTCTTTTGTTCTAGCTTTTCCCGCATTTCTTCTACCAGCGGTTTGATAAAGTCCCAGAACAGGACAAGCAGACAGTTTGTCGCAGTCAGCCGCTCCTTAATTGATGGTGCCTCCAACGCCGTGTCGATATACTCCATGCCATCGGTCAGCACATCCAGATATTCGCTGTCGCTGTGGAAGCGGTTACTGATGGTGCCGGACCGGCAATAAGCCAGAAGCAGGTTGGTTGCAATCGTAAACGGCTGGTAGTCCCGGCTGAGCTGTTCGTGAAGATCCGGGATCTGCTCCAGCATCCGCAGGTTATTGAGCTGGATGCCCTTTCGGAAGCTGCCGGGAAAGGCAGCACACATCCTCGCTTCAATATAGATGTCTTCCAGGATGTTCTGAAGAGAAGCCGCACAGGTCTGCAAGGTCAGAGATACGGCCTTGTCTTTTTCCTGCAGGGCGTCCAGGATCTCCGCCTGGTTTTTCTGATAAGCCGGCAGTTCCACGGAAGGATCTTCCGGGTAAAAAGAGCCGTTCCCCAGGTTTGTCAGGTAGAGGTTCCGGGTAGTGAAATCCGTAAACAAAAGATGAGCCGTCTCATGTCCGGTCATCCCTACCAGGCTCAGCGCCCGCAGGAAGCGGGACGGAAAGCTCTGGGTAACACGGTTTGCCGCATTCAGGTAGATCTTATAAGAGTCTGTGTAAGCCAGTGCCGCACCATCAGATTCGTCCCAGGAAATCAGTGCCTGCAGACCGTAGCAGTAACGCCCGGTAGCAGCACGTGTCTGGGAGGTCAGATACTGATGGAAGGCGGAGGACGTAAAAAATTCCTGATCGGTAATGGAAGATTCCTCTTCCCGAATCATCTGCTTTAATTTTTTCTGGTTGCTGTTCAAAATTCTATTTCCTTTCTGTGAGATTTTTTGTCAGCAGGTCTTCCACGGAGCAGCCGTAATAATCTGCCAGTTTCAGGACAGCATAGGCAAGCGGAGTGGCCCTGCAGTTTTCGTAATTCATAATGGTTTTTGGCGGCAGGTGTAAAATCCGTGCCACCGCTTTTTGGGAAAGCCCGCCCTGAGATTTGCGTAAGTAGGACAGGTTTTTTGCAAGAAGTGCATACATTTCTGGTTCTGTAAGAGGCGTTTTACCCACTGGATCGCCTTCTTTCTTTTCAGGCCGGCAGGACCGTATCCAGACAGCTTTCCTCAACCTCCGCGCGGCTGATCGCATCTGCCGTAGCGGAAGGCAGGATGGTGTAATGGGCAGACTCCCGGATATCACCGCAGACCATATAGGACTGCACCCAGGAAATCAGTTCCCGGACACCGCAGCATCCATCTGTGATCAGGTTTTCCCGACAATATTCCGAGATGGAGTGGACGATCCGTGCCATTGTCTGAACGGTCTTTTTCTCTTTGCAGCCGGTAACGCCAAGCACCCGCTCCACCAGTGTCTCCTCATCCGGCTCCATCAGGTCGATGAGCATACTCATACGGGAGATTACGGACTGGTTTAAGGGCTTGCAGCCTGCATAGTCATTGTTGGTTGTTACGACAATCACCATATCCGGATGCCGCTGTACCGTCTCTCCGTTGGGGAGGAACACACTGTTGCATCGATCCATCAGGGAGTTTAATCCCACCAGCACACCGGGATTTGCAATGACCGTCGGCTCCTGAATTTCAATCAGGTATCCGTTCCGTATTGCTTCCACCAGCGGCGTATCCACATAGCGGAAATTCTGTTGGCTGGTTTTGGAGGCGTAGTATTCGTGCATTTCATCAAAAATGGTATCAATAAGCTGCTTGTAGACTTGGTCTTCTGTAACATTTTCATCGTAGGTTCCGGTCAGCTTTTCATAAGCGCTTGCCGGATCCAGCATGATATCCTGAAAAGACGGATACTGCCGCTCCAGGGCAGTGCGTTTCCCGTCCACATCCGGCAGGATCTGTCCAAGCAGATCGAATACCTCTGTATTTGCGGAACAGGTCAGGCATCGGTAGGGAAGATGAAGCCCGGAAGCGATTGCTTTGGCTCCTTCCGTTTTTCCCGTGCCGGCAGGGCCACGCAGAAGAAAGTTCCGCATGGGCTGTACCGTGTCCGTTGTGATCTTTGCGTGTTCACAGATCCGTTTGACTTCCCTCGGAATGATATACCAATCCGGCAGTACCGGGACGGTCAGTTCCTCCTCCGGCGTCAGCACACGTGCAGGGGATAAGACATACTGTCCCATGAAATCTGCTTTCGCTATGACTTCCGCTTTCTTCTTGAAGGTGTTGCTGAGCTTAAGGACCTGGAAAGCCCCGTGGATGATTTCCGTAGGCGCATAGACTCCAGATTGAAGGGCCAGCGGCTTCAGCAGCGGTATGACACCATTGGCAGCAATATCCGTGCGGATCCCTCCCGTTGCGAGCGTGTCACTGTATCGGATCCGGCGGTAAGCATTGTCACAAAGGACAGCCGCCGTTTCTGCCGCCTCATCCATGTCCGGATAACCGGCTGCACGGTATTCTTTCAACTGCTGGTATTTCTCATTGAACTCCTCATCGGAAAGAAACGTAGGCATCAGGGCGAATAACAATGCCGCCCCAGTGTTTTCGGAATCTTTGAATACATATTTTTCCGGTGTATTTTCCGTATCCGGCGGCACCGTATACTTCCCGGCGGTAAATTTCCCGTTTGCGGGGTTATAGACCACTACATGAAGTTCTCCGGTACGACTGGGATACTCTGCCACCGTATAGGTATTGGTCTGGCTCCCGATTGCCCCCAGTTCTTCTGCCGACTTCCCGCCTGTGGGCTCCTCCAGTTCCATATAGGTCAGGACGGCCTGCAGCGTAGCCGCATGGAGAGTGCTTCGCTTTTGCGGCTGGGTACAGTATTTGGATGCGATGTTCTTAAACACGGTGTTATCCGTATAGTCTTTGAAAGGTTCCGGAAGCGTGCGCTGGAAGGTCCAGCTCTCCACTAATTTTCCACTTGCCATCGTTGCTTTTCCTCCTTATGACCAGGTAATCTCGACTGCGTTTTCCGTCTCTGCCGCTTCCAGTTCATCATCGGCAAATACCTGCAGGAGTGCAGGCCAGTAGGCTTTGGGTGGGAAATGCTCCAGCTTGCCTTTTACTTCTGGCTCCTTCCCATTGAGGATATAAACGTCCCCCTGTTCTCCGATGAACAGCTTCTGGTGTCCTTTTGCCTGTAAATTCCCGATCATTTCCACAAGGAATGGTTTCCCGATCAGGGAGTACCAGGACGCAGGATCAACCTTTGGCGTATCCGGGGAAGCGGATTTGTCGCCTCTCCGCTTTAACGCAGAAACAGTCAGCATCTGAAGATGCAGGTTTCCGTACTCATCCATAGACACTTCTGCAAAGTTATAGTCACCGGTGTTTCTGGTAGACAGACGGACCGCATCTCCATCCAGCAGGTGGGAAAGGCGCAGAGGTTCTGCAAATTCCCAGGTGGCTTCCGGAAAAGCAGACTGAAGTGTGTCTGTGATCTGGTAGCTGATCTGCCGGATCAGGATGGTTTCCAGATCTGAGTTCCCGTTTCCTGTATCCGTTGCCCTTCCAGCCGGAAACCTCAATTTCCGGAGTCCGGAAGCAAGCGGAGGGATGATAAGGATTGCCAGGGAAACGATGACTCCTGCAGCAGCGATGCCAGTCATCAGATAGGACTTGCCTCCCATTGGAAGCAGAAATGCCGCTGCAAACAGGCACAATACGGTGATCTGTAACGTCATTTTGATCGTTCTGGTTTTCTTTGCTTTCATGTAAATTCTTCCTTTCTTCCTAAACTTGCTGTGCCGCATCCAGGAGAGCCGATGCTCGGCGCTCTCCTGGATCCTGTGCGGACACAAAAAAAGAACTGCCTGTACGGAGTAGTCTCCGGGTGCAATTCTCTACATGGATCGTTTCTTATGAAATTTTTTGTGCGTCAGCATCAAGCAACAAAAGGAAGCTGCTCTGCCTGCTGTTCTGTAACCTGAGTGAACCCATCTTCCGGATAGCTGCCCTGTGTTCCCGGAGCTGCCCCGTTCCCAGGAGCATAGCCGCCGGAAAGCTGCTGGTTCGGATTGCCCTGCGCGTAATTGGGTGCGCTTCCAGGAGTCGGAGCGTAGCCGTTCTGGGGCTGTCTGTAACCGTTCTGTGGTACGTTGCCATGAGGAGCATTTGTTCTTCCCTGTCCTCCCCGTGCATATCCATTCTGGTTCTGCGGTGCGGCGCCTGCAGGTGCATAATTGCCGGCAGGAGCACCGGATGCCTGTGGATAGCCTCCCTGTGCAGGTGTCGGGTATCCACCCTGCTGATTGGGAACAGGAGCGCCTCCGGGCTGTCCATAGCCGTTCTGAGGAACGCCTCCGGGTACGCCGGGATTGATCCCATTTACATCGTCATAAGTCAAGGGCGCAAACTGCCAGTCTTTGACAACCACGCTGGGGCCGGAGTTCGGTTTCCCTTGGTTTTTCCCTTTCTGATGAACGAAGGGATGCAGTTCCAGATCTCCAATGATAATCAGTCCGGTGCCTTTTTTTACACCTGCTTTCATCAGACGGTCTGCCAGAAATGAATTGAAATAGCAGGAATAGAATACGGTTTCTTTGTTCCCGTCCGCTCCCCGCTGGGGGCAGGAGATGTCCAGAGTCGTGTAGGTTGTGTTGCTGTTCTTTGCCTGCATGATCTGGGGATCCGTCGTTGGCCTCCCTGGTAAAAAGATGATTGCTGACATAGAAATTCTCCTTTCTGCCTCTTTGGGCGATAAAATAAATAATAAAAAAAGTGCCATTACAGTGCCGTAAAAAACGGCATTATAATGACACGATTTTCCAACTTAAACAGCATGTGTCCTGGGAGAATGGCCCAGACCCCCATTGTGGGATGACACAAAAACTCAAACACAAGATTATAGTAGCACAAGATATAGTGGGTGTCAAATAAAACCAAACTATTTATAGTGGGCTTCTGAGCGCAGCTGCGACATGGTGTTTGCTCTGGAACGGCGGACAGAGGGCAAAAAGGTAAAACAGGTTCCCGTAATCCGGCGCAAAGACTGAACAGAATACCATCAACAAAGGCGGCCTGCAGATGCAGGCCGTTTTAAAATTCATACGCTGTTTCTTGTATTCTTTGACACGAAGAAATATAATGGTTCATGTCGGAGGTTCAGATATAGACTATATAACGCTCAAAATGGCAAATGAAAGAGGGGGCGTTTCCGCTCGTCAAAGAAATTATTACTGCGTTGCGAACCGTATCCCCGGCGCTGTTAAAATGGCAACACTATGGTTTATCCCCAGGAATACTAAATATCCGGTGGACGGCAGATTAAAACAAGTCAAGGAGGCTATGTAGATGGCTGTACTTTTAATAGCAGAAGATGAAAAAGATATGCAAAATATTATTGTCGATTTTATGCAACAAGGCGGACACTCTTGCATTTTAGCTAATGATGGAGTAGAGGCACTTTCCATTTTGGAAAACAATACGGTTGATCTTATTATTTTAGATATTATGATGCCACGATTAGATGGATTTACTGTATGTAAATTTGCGCGGAATATATGCGATGTACCCATTATTTTTCTTACTGCTAAAGGCGAGGAAAATGACAAACTCAAAGGCTATGAATATGGTGCAGATGATTATGTCACCAAACCCTTTAGTCCCAAAATACTGTTAGCCAAAGTCAATGCGTGGTTGCGTCATGCAACTACGGCTAATTCACAGGACATTTTATCTGCGGGAGAAATAATGCTATATCCATCGGCTCATACAGTCATTGTGTCTGGTAATGAAGTTGAGCTTACTCATAAAGAATACGAACTGTTGCATTTGTTCTTGCAGAATAAAAATCAAGTGTTCTCGCGTGAGCAGTTGTTAAACCGTATTTGGGGATTTGACTTTGAAGGAAATACACGAACTGTCGATTCACACATCAAAACGCTCCGTCAAAAGTTAGGAACCGAAGGGCGTCATATTGTGACACTAATTCGTTCTGGTTATAAGTTTGAGGTAAAACCATGAGCAATTCATTTAAGTCAGTTGAGAAAAAATACTTTGTTTTCTCAAGAACTATACGGTTTGTTATTACAGTTTTGTATCCTATTATGTTCCTCCTAGCACCGATAGAGTATAAATTCCTGTTGCCTTTTATTTGGCTGCTTTTATTTCTTGGCGGTGAATGGCTGCAAGAGATTTACTTACATCGCATCATTGTGGTTCCACTGGGGAGCATTACTGATACTGCACAGAAACTTGCAAATCTTGATTTTATGACGGTGTGTGATATTCAGTCTCATGATGAATTAGGCAGTTTATCGAATAGCCTAAATACTTTGGCTTCAAATTTACAAAATGCTTTGGACGAATTAAATAAAGCCAACAAACAGTTAAAAAAAGATGTTCAACATGAAAGGATACTGTTAGAGCAACGAAAGGAATTAGTGGATTCTTTATCGCATGAAATGAAAACGCCTCTTGGCTTAATACAGGCTTATACTGAAGGATTAAAAAATGAGATAGATAATGAGAAGCGCAGAAAGTATATGGATGCCATTCTGGCCGCCACTGAAAGAATGAATTATACAATCATTTCCTTATTAGACTTATCTGCATTAGAGGCCGGAACCACCGTTCTAAAGGAAACTCTTTTTGATTTTGTAGAACTGACAGAGGAAGTAGGCGGACGGTTATTGCTTGATGTTCCTTGTGAAAGATACAGCTTTACTTATGAACTACCAGAGCGGGAAATTATTGTTTATGCGGACCGGCGTAGAATAGAACAGGTACTTGAAAATTTAATCAGCAATGCAAAAAAATATGTATGCGAAAACGGAAACATTCATTTAGCTGTAAAGCAGGAAAATCAGACAATCTATTTTTCTGTTTTCAATCAGGGAAATACTATTCCAGAACAGGAGCTCTCCCAAATTTGGTCAAAGTTTTATCGGGGGAAATGGACGGGACAAAGTGGTAATGGTCTTGGCCTCGCCATTGTCTCTCAAATATTGACCATATATCAAGTTCCATTTGGAGCTATCAATCATACTGATGGAGTGGAGTTTTATTTTCAATTTCCGATTGCAAACAAATAAGCCAATCAAAGCCTTGCTTTCCTTTTGGGAGCAGGGCTTTATTATTTTACACGGATTTCACATCAAACGCACTTCAATTCCAAGCCAGTAGGATACACTGTATCCACTAAATAAACAGGAAAGGAAGTGTCTTGATGCCGCAATATATTTTGCAAACAAAAGAATTGTGTAAAGAATTTGCTCATACCGCTGCGGTCAATCGTGTTAGCATGAATATTCAGCAAGGCGATATATACGGCTTCATTGGTGAAAATGGGGCGGGAAAAACAACTTTTATGCGTATGGTTGCAGGACTTGCATCACCCACATCTGGCACAATCAGGTTATTTGGGCAGGAAAATTTGCAGGCCGGAAGGCACCATATTGGTTGCACGATTGAAAATCCCGCTCTGTATAAAAATATGACCGCAAGAGAAAATCTTGAAATCTTCCGTCATGCTTTCGGTGTAAAAAATACCAAAAGTACAGACAAAGTATTGTCTCTCATGGGGTTGGCGGACACCGGAAGAAAGCGTGTCGGAGATTTTTCGTTGGGCATGAAACAACGCTTGGCGATTGCAGTTGCCCTTTTGGGCAATCCTCAGTTCTTGATTTTGGACGAGCCAATTAACGGGTTAGACCCTGTTGGAATACAAGAGCTGCGTAATTTGTTCGTGCAGTTAAACCGAGAGCAAAATATAACGCTTTTGATTTCAAGTCACATTTTAGGCGAATTATCCAAAATAGCTACCAGATATGGGATTATTCACAAAGGTTCTCTTGTTTCAGAATTGTCCACAGATGATTTAATGGCTCAATGCGAGCGACACTTGATCATCCGAACTGACTGTGCTGATAAGGCAATCAATGTTCTACAAGCACAGTTGGGCATTACGAAATATAAAATTTTGACACCATATACAATTTCCTTAAAGGAGTATGTTGGACAATCAGAAGTTGTCAATAAGACTTTAATACAGAATGGCCTTGTTCTTTTCGAGTCAACAATCTATGAGGATAGTTTGGAGGATTACTTTAATTCGATTATAGTGAGGAGGTGAGAAAAATGACTAATCTGCTGCGGTCCCAGATTTACAAATTATTTCACAATATGATATTTTGGGCGGGGGCTGCCTTAACTATTTGCTCGGTACTGTTTTATGCTGTGTTTGAGAGCATGAAAGCCGAAACAGTTGCTAACGGAATGCCTCTATTCCAGTATTATAGTATCCTATTCCAGAATTACAGCACTGGGCTTCCCGTTTTGATTTTCTGTGTGGTATTTGCTTCGGATGATTTTATGAGTGGCGCTGTTCATTACTATATTTCAAAAGGAATTTCGAGAATTCAATACTATTTGTCCAAAATGATAACTTGTGCATTTGCTGCCACTCTATATGTTGTAATTGCGGGTATAAGCGGAACTATAATCAGTCAAATACTTTGGCATAATCTTGATGGATTACTTCAAATAAATACATTACAGTTGTTATTTTTCTTCTTTAGCCAAATCATACTCCATGCCTCTTATGCGAGCTTTCTGGTGTTTACCTGTTTCTTGTTTAGGAGCAGCGTAATTTCCAGTGTAGTAAATATGTTTTTACTGATTTTTGGATTTTACATTGTTCATCGTATTGAAGATGCAATCTGGAACAGTTATGTGATTTCGATGTATTGGCCGGTAGCAATGTTCCAAAGAGTGCAAGTAATGACGGTGGCCGAATGGTTTTCTGTTGTCGCAGCTATTTTTGTAATACACGGAGTGCTGTTGACTTGTATTGGAATTATCATTATGAAAAAACGAGATATAAAATAAGCAATCTGCCGGACGACGGCAAAAGAAAAAAAGCCGTCGTACAATAATCCTACAGATTCCGGCAAAAATGCGGAGAACTGCATATGGGAAATAAATATGGTGGAACGTGGGGGATGAAGCATGGATAAAGAAAAAACCGTAATATTTCTGGCGGCGGGGGGAAGTGGTACGAAACAGGTATGATTGAACTGGTACTTCGCACGACAGAAAGTTCCGGTCTGGTGAAGGAACAGATCCTGGCAAGGCTGGATGGAGGTCAGGCATTGCCGGATGCAGATCCAATCCTTGAGTATTCCGGACTTTGTATTGATTCACTCCGCCACCAGGCGTCATATCAGGGGCAAGAAATTTCTCTGACAGAGAATTACGAATTTCACACCCTGGCGTACCTTGCCAGTCAGCCGGGTAGAGTCTACACGAAAGAGCAGATTTATCGGGCAGTCTGGAAAGAAGAGCCGGTGGATGTAAGCAGTGCCGTGTTCTGTGTTATTGCAAATATCCGTCAGAAGGTGAGAAAGGTTACAAAGAAAGAATATATCCAGACGGTGTGGGGAGTTGGATACAAGTTTGTAGATGTCCCAGGGGAGTGAGCCCCTGGGATTTTTCTACAAAAAATAAAAAAATTGATTAAAAGTTGCTTTTTTCTTGTTTTCAAACGTTATACCTTATAAAAGGGAGTAAACGAGAACAAGATAGATGAAACTAGGAGAATTTTTGTGTTTGAAAAAAAGCTTGTGAAAAAACTTATCTTCGATGAGGGTGAGATAGAGACGTTAATACAAGAAAACTATAAATGTATATATAGATATTGTTTTTATCATGTGAGAAATAGGGAGGTGGCTCAAGATATTACTCAGGATGTGTTTTTAAAGTTCATAAAGGAAATAGATAGATATAAAGAATATGGTAGGCTGAAGAACTATTTATATGTTATTGCAAAAAATTCTATCAGGGATTACATCCGTAAAACCCAAAATGTGAATTTGAAATTAGTGGAAGAAGAATATGATGATGGCGGCATAGATAAAAAGTTAATGCAAATGAGCATATGGGAAGCATTGGACTCTTTGGATGATTTAGACAAGGAAATAATTATTTTGAGATATTATCAGGAACTCAGAATTAAAGATATTTCTCAGATAATAGATATTCCTGCATCCACTGTTCGATATAAATTGAAAAATGCTGAAAAAGCGTTGAAAAATAGATTGGAGTTATGAAATATGATAGATAAACGGTTAATGAAAGAACTGGGAAAAATAGAGGTGCCTTTATACGACATCCGGAAATATGAAGAAACTATTATGAAGGCTAAAGCAGTAAAATTGCATCCAGAAAAACAACGGATGTGTAATAAAGAATTTTTTATAAACCAGTTACGATTTATTAAAAAGAAAACATGGTTTCTAAAGTTTATTATTTCTATCATGATCTTATATGTAATTAGCACTGAACAAATTGATATTAGCGGTTGGACATGGACCTTGATCGCAGTATCTGGTCCTGCGCTATGTTTAATTAATGCGAATGAGATATGTAACATATTTCAGCCAGGAATGGTAGAAATACAAATGACAGCCAAAAACTCATTTGGCAAAGTGCTTATGGTTCGTTTGATAACATTCGGATCATTTGATTTAATTTTTTTTGTATGTATGGCGTTAGGAATGTCTATATTTAAAAAAACTATAATTTGGCAGGTAATACTATATGGATTAGTGCCTTATATCATTATGTGTTTTGGATGCATGATAATTTTAAATAGGTGCAGGGAGGAGAATATTTCGCTGTATTCTTTAACCTGGGGAGTATGTTTAAATTGTATAATTATAATTTCCAAAATATCGGATATAAGAATATACCAGGCATCTTACTTTAATATGTGGCTAGGCATAGGGCTAATAGCTTTGGGGGGCACGATAATAGAGTTACACAGACTTTTTAAAAAGACAGGAGGAAATCTGGATGAAATTAGCTATGGAACATCTGTCTAAACAATTTAAAAATAAAATTGCGGTAAAACAGATTGATACGGTATTAACAGAAGGAGTATATGGGTTTTTAGGTGCCAATGGCGCAGGAAAAACAACGCTTTTACAAATGATCTGCGGAATTATTGAACCTACATCTGGAGAAGTTAAAGTAAACGGTGAAAATAATTTACAGATGGGAGAGCGGTTTCGGGATTTATTGGGATATTTACCGCAGGAGTTTGGATATACGCCAGGTTTTACAGCGCAGGATTTTATGCTCTATATTGCTTCGATTAAAGGTTTGCAGCCGAAATATGCAAAGAGAAGAACAAGAGAACTATTAAGGCTGGTTAATTTAGAGAAAGAGGCAGATAGGAAAATCAGAACTTTTTCAGGAGGGATGAAGCGACGATTGGGTATTGCTCAAGCTCTGTTAAATGATCCTAAAATTTTAATTTTAGATGAACCGACTGCAGGGTTAGATCCAAAAGAACGTGCGTATTTCCGAAATATAATATCTGAAATGTCAAAAGATAAAATTATCATTATATCGACACATATTGTATCGGATATAGAATATATTTCTGATCAGGTACTGGTGATGAAAAAAGGAAGCTTTATCTTGCAGGGAACACCAGAAGAGCTACTTGATAAAGTGAAAGGAGAGGTGTGGTCCTGCCATATTCCAAATAAAGACTGGACAAGATTTGAAGCGCAGTTTTGTATAGCAAATTCACATGCATTAGCGAATTATGTTGATGCCAGAATTGTGTCTTTAGAAGCTCCAATTGAGGGGGCTATTAATGTTGAACCAACTTTGGAGGATTTGTATTTAAAGTATTTTTCGGATGAGATGGAAGTAGGTGACAGAAATTAATGGGTGGAATGATTAAATATGAATGGAAAAAGATATGGAAAAGCAGACTAACACAAATATCAGTTATAGGATGTTGTTTATTTTTGATTTTTTGTGTTTATTCAAGCATTATTCAAATTACTGCAATAGATCAAAATGGCCAGACTGTAAGTGGAATGCAAGCTGTTGAAGTTTTGAAAGATACTCAGCAGCGGCAAGAATTAACACAGGATAGAGTGAATGAAATTGTAAATCAGTATTTAGAGTACGCTAATAACCCTGATACTAATTCCAATAACGAAGCGTACCATTACTTGTCTGAAGAAAAATATAGAACTTTTTATCAATCCAACAGAGAGTTACTGAGTTTGATTTCAAATGTATATAAGGAACCCGGCAGTAGTACGGACATAAAGGATGTTTTTGAGGAAAATGTCGGTAAAGATTTTATACAAGCACGTCTTGAGAGAGACCAGAAATATATTCAATCAAGAGAAGAGCGAGGCCAGCTTATGCCTGTTGAAGCAGATTATTGGGAGCGTGAAGTGGAAAAAATACCGGAATATCAATATGGTTATCACAAAGGCTGGGACATGATTTTAGATGCACTGACATGGCCTGTTCTGATTATGATGATTATTTGCATCGGAATCGCACCGATTTTTTCCGGGGAATATCAATCAAAATGCGACTCGCTAATACTATGTATGAAATATGGAAAAAGCAAATTGATTTTTGCCAAAATCATTACAGTGTGGCTATTTACGACCTGTGTATACTGGGGAATTACGTTAATTTATTCAGCAGTATATCTTGGCCTTCTAGGAGCTGATGGAGCAGCCCTACCAATCCAATTAAAATATCCTGCAGTATCCGTGGGATATCATTTAACAATGGGAGAGGCAGTTATTTATGCATTGGTTTTAGCATATTTCTTTACTCTGGGGATAGTGGGAATAACGCTTTTAATGTCTGCATTACTAAAAAACACATATGGAGTTATTATTATTGCTTTTCTTTTAATAATCATCCCCACCTTTTTATCACCAGATACCGGAGGATATACTTGGAGTCGTATATTGTCTTTATTCCCATCCAAAATTGCAGATTTCTCTTTCCAGTCCTATACTGCCTACAGTATAGGAAATGTGGTAATAAGGTGGCCAGATATGGCAATGATAGTAAACGGCGCCGGAGCTGTTATATTTTCTGCGATGAGTTATTGGATTTTTAGAAAACACCAAGTTAATAAATAAGTTGTAGATGATGAATATAAGCCGATAACTGAAATAATATGTCGTTAATTTGTAGTCATTTGAAAGCTGGTGAGAGATGAGGCAAATTGAAATCATCCTCCGTACCACGGATCCAGCTGGAAAGGTGACAGAGCAGATCCTGGCAAAATTCGATACAGAGAAGCCAGCGACAGAGAGTGATGAGGTTCTTCAGTATTCCGGTCTTCGCATAGATCCAGACAAGCACCAGGTTTCTTACCAGGGGAGCGTGCTTCCGTTGACGGAAACGTATGAATTTCAGACACTGGTTTATCTCTCCAGTCAGCCAGGAAGAGTTTTCACGAAAGAGCAGATTTACCAGGCAGTCTGGAAGGAGGAGCCGGTGGATGTAAGCAGTGCGGTATTCTGTGTCATTGCAAATATCCGCCAGAAGTTGCGGAAGGTTACAAAGAAAGAATATATCCAGACGGTGTGGGGAGTTGGATACAAGTTTGTAGATGTCCCAGGGGAGTGAGCCCCTGGGATTTTCTAATAGTATAGTAATTAGGGTGTATTTTTGATATTATGAATAGCAAAGGATTACAATTTGAGGAGATATTGCGTATGCAGATATTTTATGGAGAGAAAGATATAGATTATAACAACCCAAATGGATATGCTTTTCTTAACTGGCGTTTCGATGATTCTATGGGAGGTAATAATAAAGAAAATCCATTTCAAGGAATTAGTGATAATTTTGAAATGGGGAAAGCATACATGGCAAATGCCGTCATAGCCTTATATTCTATTATATATAGCCATAACCCTCAAAATATGGCAGATACAATGGTGTTCCCTGTTTTATTTAGTGTGTGGCATGGAGTGGAATTATGGCTGAAAAGTAGTATCTATGCGATAAGTTTGATAACTAATACGGAGACTAAAATGAATCAAAATCATAATATTAAGGATTATTTAGATGCATTACGAGAAAGATTAAGCGAATTAAATATGAATTCTACAGAAAAAATGGCATTATCAGAAGTGGTAGAATTAGTTGAAGAGTTCAAACGTGTAGATGCTCGTTTTGATTTTGCAAGATATTCATTTGATAGAAAAGGAAATTATCAATTTTATAATGCTCCTGTTGGAGATGACAAACAATGGCAAAAGGGGTTAGCGACTGATATACAAGCGGTGCCAAATACGTGTATTAAACTGGATTCATTATTTAATCTGATTTTAGGGATTACAGATCATTTTCGAGATTTTGTGGAATATTTAATATTGGTTATTACAGAAGGTGGAAAATTGTCAGATGATTATTATGAGGCACACATAAAAATTTGCAAGAATTTTGAAAAAAAGTTAGATGATAAGATTGAGGATGAACCCGATCCTCTGAGACAAATTATACGAGCAATTAATTTATACATCTTGTGAAAAGATAAGAGACGGTTTCGTTTCTGACGAGAAATGGTCCTGTACACCGGATTGATTCCAGTTGTACAGGACATTCTTTATTCTTTTGCAGATACTTCCATCAATTCTTCATAACCGATCAGCGCCGGATCGTGAAACGCTTTTCCTGAATTTTCTTCCAGCGTGCGTTCTTTCTTAAAATAGAGCCGATAGTTGTGTCCGGCAAGAAGCCGGGTATTTTTTTCCAGGCTGAAACGGTATTCTTTCCCGTCTGCAGTACGGAACAGCACCTGCTGGTTGCGGGTGAGGGGCGATTTCTCCCGCTTAACGCAGGTGCCTTCCAGGATCAGGTAATCCTCCGTCTTAATGGTATGATACAAAAGAAGGAAGCGGGTGATGCAGCACACTCCAAGAAGCAGGCTCATGACCAGCAGGATGGTATCCTTCTGGGACAGGGCATAAACGCATCCAAACAGGACACAGAAAAGGCCGACTGCACAGATGGCAGCCAGCCGGGTAAATAATGGTTTCGGCATAGGGTTCTCCTTTCGGATCAAATCTTCTGGAACAGGATCTTCTGGTTCAGGTACAGGTTGCTGACCGCCTGCAGGATGGGATACTGGGCGTGGGTGATCTGCACGGTATCCGTAAGTGTGCTGCAGGTGTCTTCCGATGAGGTGTAGAGCTTCTCCAGGATATCCTCTTCCTTTTGGATCAGGATGCCCCGCTCCATACTGAGCAGCAGCTCTGCTGTGGACAGGGGCGCTTTCCCGGCAAGAACCAGGACTTCCTGCTCCGTGGGCGTACATTTTGTCTTACGCAGGAGCCGTGGGATATCTTTCAGACGTACCTGCCCTTTGGTGTAGAGCAGGAATACGCTGGTAAGCCGGGGAAGAAAACGCTCCTCAACAGGTGTGATGGTCAGCGTCCCCAAAAGCCGGTACAGGGCATCCACGGCGCTTACTCCCATCCCTTTTACCAGAAGCCCCCGCAGGAGCAGACGGTTCAGGTAATGGGACAGCGGCAGGGAGATGGACTGGCCGGAGTCTGCACAGTTCTTTTCAAACAGACGCTCCAGCTCCGGATAGGTCAGGATCTGGAAGGCCAGGCAGCTCCACACCAGAAGCTCCTCTTTGGACATCCCGTATTCCTTCTGGTTATTGATTACATGGGGGACCGGTTTCCCGTTCACATTTACAAACTGAAGACTGCCGACTGCGGTATAGAGCGTAAGCATAAAAGTTCCTCCTTTATCATTCAGGATAACAGAGCGCACAGCGCTGCATCCTGCTGCAAAAATCTGCGGGCTTTGCTCAGCCAGGCCCGGATATGGTTGGAAGGCACCTGGTAGTGAGCGGACAGCTCCTTGGCCGAGTAACCCTCAAGCTGGAAGCAGAGGGCCTCAATGCCTTTTTGGATGGTGCTGCACTGGGAGGCTTTGAGCGTCTCCAGATAAGCACCTGCCGCCGTATCTTTCAGTGCCAGGGGCGCTGCATCCGGCATTGCTTCCTGCTCCTGGCCAATCTGCAGGGCCGGCATAGCATCCAGCAGGTCTTCCTGCAGCGGGCAGAAAAGATCTTTTCCCCGGATTTCGTGACGCCAGGAGTCATAAATGGCATTACGGATGGCAGCTGCAGCGTATGGAGCGAAGGGTAACCCTTCCCCGCAGGAGACGGCTGCCCGGCACAGGGCCAGGTATCCGATCTGGCAAAGTTCCTGCCGCTGCTCGCTGGTTAAAGGGCTTCCGTTTGTCATTGAGCGGATGATCTTTGGGACCAGATCCATATGATCTTCCGCCAGCTGCTTCTGGGCGGGTGTCATGGGTTTTATCATCGCATTTCCCTCCCTTCAGCCTGCCGCCTGGAGGCGGGGGCGCTGGTTCGCCAGAAGTTTTTTGGACTCCCGGATCACCTGGTCACACATATAGTTCCCGAACATCCCGATGTGTGCCTGCTCATCGGAGAGGCAGAACTTGTCCGCCATCCAGTGATAGGCGTCCGGGCGGCTCAAGATACCCCTCAGCCAGATCTGGTCAAAGATCTGATGTGCCAGCATCCGTTTCTTACGAAGTTCCTGGTCTGCCAGCGTGCCTTTGGGGATCCGGGTTCCGGGATGGACTCCTACATAGGCGTCGCACCTGGGATAGTTGCTGCATACATAAACCTTGCCGCCATAGGACTTCTCCCCATAGACGAAGGAAGCGTCCCGAAGGATGGCAGTGCCGCCGCAGTATGGGCAGCGGATGGATTTCTTCTGTTTCATAGTCTGTTCACCTCAATTTCATACGTATGGCATAAGTACGGCATACGTTTATCATTCTTTACGTATTGCTTACTTATAGTGTAAGGATAAAGGTGACAGATGCCCATAGGATGAGCGCCGAAACTGGTCCCAGATCCGGACCAAATGGCACTTTTCACCATTTTTACGGCCAGTCAGAGTAAAAAATGGCCTTGATCAGTGGAAACAGGCCGCTGTCCGTGAAGCGCTCATAGTTGACCGGTGTGAAGAGGAATCCGGCGCAGAAGATACGCACCAGAAACAGGATCACCAGAACCTTGCAGACCAGGTACAGCCGCATGGTGCGGGGCGTCCAGGGCTTTGTGGGGCGGAACTTCCGGTACAGGATATACAGCATGGGGAGAGCGATCAGGGTGGTAAATGCCCTGTCGATCCAGCAGATGATCAGAATCAGATAACTCATGTGATGCTCCTCCTTTCGTTTTCTTACTTATCCCATACGTAGAAGCCCCGCAAAACGCAACTTTACCAGTCATAGCAGGCTGCCTCCTGGAGACGCAGCAGTGCCTCCGGAAGACAGGGGGCTTCAAGCAGCCCTTCTTTTTCCAGATAGGGCCGGTACAGGGAGGTAAACTGCTCCATGGTCAATGCGCCGGCGCACTCGGTGTGCTCTGGAAGCCGGGCGAAAAGAAGCCTGGCATCCCTCATGGGGAGGACACAGGGCTTCCCCTCCGGATCCGGATGGTATAAAAAGTCCGGCTGTCTGCAATATCCCGGAGCTTTGCAGGAAACGCAGCGCACATATACGCACTGGTGCCAGTTCCCCTCACAGCAGTCCAGGAAATGGCGGATATGCTTGGCATCCGCCGTACAGTGGGTTCGTTCCATATCTGTCACCTTCCATAGAAACAGGCGGCCCAGTAATAGGAACCGCCTGTTAGAGTCAATGTGTGGGTTATTGGTTATCCTTCTGTTTCCGTCTGTGCAGATACAGGACGGTCAGTGCTCCGGCAAGGACAAGAGCGCCTGCCCCGATGCCAAGGTAAAGAAGGATGGGTGCATCATCCCCGGTCTTGACCGGATTAGAAACGGTAGGTGTTTCCGTCGGTTCTTCCGGTACTTCCGGAGGATTTTCGGAGAGATGTACGGTCTGTCCCACATCGTCAATATCCTTGTGAGAGCAGATCTCCCGCTGTGTCCCGTCTGCATCTACATAGTAGAGGGTTTCAAAGACAACCAGGGATTTTCCTGCAAGGGAGCTGCCGTCTAAGGTAAATACAACCTCTACGGAGCCGCTGCGCTCTTCCGGTGTAAATGCGGTTTCAGCCGTGACCGGATTGCCGTCAAGAAGCAGTTCTTCCCCGGTTTCCTGATCCATCAGCACGCCCTTTAAGAGATAGGATGCCCCGGGAATCAGGTTTTCATAGGAAACCGTATCCTTGATGGTTACCTCGCTGTCGGCCAGGATCTCCTGATCCCCGTCCTCCCCGTCTGTGGCAGAGGTGCCGATCTGCGGGAAGTAGATACTTTGCGGATCGGAAGAAATGTCCCTGTGGGATGCAACCACCTGATCTTTATAAAGGATCTCCTCGAAGACCACCAGGGTTTTTCCGGCCAGTGCCTCTGCATTAAAGGTAAAGGTCAGCTCGGTGGTTCCGGAAGTCTCCTCCGGGGTAAATTCTGCTTCAGTCGTTACGGGCTTGTCATCGATCAGCAGCTCTTCGCCGGTTTCCTGATCCATCAGCGTACCGCGGATTGTGAAGGTTTCCCCGGCAATGAGGTTCGTATAATCGGCTGTATCCGTAATGGGTGCTTCCGCCTTTGCAAGTCCGGTCTGGTTTCCAAGCTCCGGATTTGCTGCAGTGGTGCTGACAGAAGGCAGAACCAGTGTCTGCTCCTGTGAAGCGAGATCTCTGTGTGAAGCGATTTCTTCCTCCCCATAATATAGGGATTCAAAGACAACCAGTGTCTTGCCTGCCGCTTCCGTGGCGTTGAAAGTGAACTCTACATCCACGGTCCCTTCCGTGCTTTCCGGTGTAAAGGTCAACTCAGAAGTCACGGTTTCCCCGTCAATCTCCAATGCTTCCCCGGTTTCTTTATCCATCAGGATTCCCTGCAGGGTAAGCTCTTCTCCGGTGGGTACGTTGGAATAGGATACGGTATCAATGAGTGTTACCTCTTCATCTGCGTGAGCCATCTGAAGGCCGGTTTCGGAATCTTTCACCTGAGTACCGATCTCCGGGAAGAAGATGGACTGGTCCTGATCCTCGATATCGGCGTGAACAGCCATTTTCAGGTCATCCTGCCACAGTTCCTCGAAGCAGACCACGGTGGTTCCGCCAAGGCCCGTAGCGTCAAAGGTAAATTCTACTTCCACGCTGCCGGTAGATTTTTTCGCCGTAAAGGTCGTCTCTGCTGTGACCGGTTTTCCATCAATCTCAAAAGGTTCCCCGGTTTCTTTGTTCATGAGCGTGCCGACCACCCGGTATTCCACGCCTTTTTTCAGCCCTTCATACTCAACCGTATCGACAATCGTTACCTTGTCATCGGGCTTTGCCATATGGGAGCCGCTTTCTTTATCCAGTGCAGTGGTGACAATCTCCACCTTGTCATTGGTCAGCGTTCCCAGGTCGATGGTAACAGAGTCCCGGTACACTTCCACATCAAAGGTAAGAAGATTTCGGCCTTCATTGGCTTCACAGCGCTGTTCTTCGATGGTGTAAGTATCATAGATCAGGGCGCCTTTGGAGTCATCCGGCTCGGAGGTGCCAAACCAGATGCCGTCTTCCGCAGTCTCACCCCGGTTGGTATTGGAGGTATGTTTGTTCCACTCTGCGGATGTGCTGGCATAACCGTTTTTATCTGTTACGATGGTATGGCTCTCGCCGGTTGTTTTGGACGTAATGGTAAACGGTACGCCTGCGAGACGGGACAGATCCCCGTCACTGACTTTAACAAGCTCCAGATCCCCACGGATGACCTGGTTTTCAATGGATGAGCCGGTTTCGGTCAGTTCCACGATCTTGCCGTCTTCCGTGATGTCAAATTCCAGGGAGATACGGCCCTCGTTCAGATACCCTTCCGGTGCTTTTGTCTCATCCACCCGGTAATGGCCGTAAGGCAGGGCATCTTTCGCAGTTGAAGCCAGCCCCTTCTCATCCGTCACAAGCGTCAGGACGATTTCCCCGTTTTCGTAGGTTTCCCCGTCCACGATCACCGGATTGGCATTTAAGCTGGTGATGGTAAATTCTGCGCCTTCCAAGGTAGCACCGCCCTGAGCGGCAGCTTCCCCGGTTTCGATGTCACGTTTCTGCACTTTGACGCCGCCCCGGATGATCTGGTTCGAGATGGAGCTGTCTTCTCCAGTCAGGTCCACCATTTCCCCGTTCTTAGAGATGGTAAACTCAGCGGAGAGGGTGCCTTCCCCTAAATAACCGGTGGGAGGCGTCACCTCGTCTACACGGTAACTGCCGTAAGGCAGAGCGTCCGCAGCACTGGAAGCCAGTCCGGAGGCATCGGTCTTGATGGTCAGGACGACTTCATCCTTCTGATAGGTCTTCCCATCGACGACCACCGGATTATCATTCAAAGAGGTGATGGCGAACTCTGCGCCTTCCAGTGTGGCGCTGCCCTGGGGAGTGGTGCCGCCGGTTTCCAGATCCCGTTTCTGTACTTTGACACCGCCCCGGATAACAGCATCCGGTACATCCGGCGCCTGGTAAGCAGAGACAGTTTCTTCTGTGCCGCTGCTGGAAATGGGCAGAACGAACACCGTTTCATTGAGCTGGTAGCCCTCCGGTGCTTTGGTTTCCTGGATGGTCACGGTTCCAAGAGGCACGCACAGTGTTTTGCCGTCGCTTGCATAGTAGAACGCATCTCCGCTGACCTTGTATTCCTCCGTAAAAGAAATTCTTCCATCGTCTCCTGTACGGAATACCCAGGTGCGGGCAGGCTCACTGCCGTCTGCAGCCGGATCCGTATCGGAGATGGTGGTGTAGAACTTCACGGTAAACTCCGCATCCTTCAGGCTGGCAGCGCCCTGGGGAATGGCATCCTTTAAGTCCGCATCCAGCTTCTGAAGCACCAGGGAGAGCGGGTTATTCTGAGGGATTTCCTTGACCTCTGCCTTCACTGTCTCATCCGAAGAAACGGTCACATCATAGGCATTGGTATCCAGGGCGTATCCCGGAGACGGAGAAAGCTCTTTGATCGTATAGCTGCCGACCTCAAGATCTCCGGATTTGGCGTAGCCATTCTCATCGGTGGTCAGTGTCTCTACCAGGTTGCTGCCCTGATAAATGCCGTACTGGGCGCCTTTTAAGCTGTAATTGCCGTTCCCGTCAGAAACGGAGCTGTTTGCCGTGGATTTCTGGATCTCGATCCAGCCGTAGGGCTTTTCGTACCAGCATCCCGCTACGGTCTGATTGCTGTCAGATGGGATGATAAAGGCACGGAAGGAGTCCGGTGGCGCAGGCAGGCCCTGGATCGCATTGGCGATCTCCACCGCCTTATCAATGTAGCTTTGGGGCGCACCATAAAAGGCTCCGCTTCCGGCGTCATAATTGCTGTACACATAGGAAGCCACCAGATGACCGATTACGTAGCGGTCATTTTCTGACCAGCCGCTTAAATAGGTGCCGGCGATGTTCTGCTCTTCATAGCCGTAACCGCCGGGCAGGTAGTAGAGCGCTTTGCGGAGCGCAGAGTCTTTTCCCAGCAGGTCGTACTGATAGCTGCCCGCCGCCGGCGTTTTCTTCATGGGCTGGACACAGTAGGCCGTGCCGTTGTTATCCACAGACATCTTTGTGGTGTAGTAATCGCCATAAGAGATTAATTCACCGGTCTGGAAATTAAGGGTTCCATCCGCCGCATGGGCTGTCATGGGGCTTGTGATGGCTGTCCCCGCAAGGACGATGGCTGCCATCAGGAAAGCGAAACAGCGGCGGAGGATGTGGGTTTTGATTCGTTTCATAAGTCTCCTCCTTTTCAAAAGGTACAGGGGAATGAAAAAAGGAAGTGCCTGCCCTGCATCAGACACTCCCATGGGTTGCTTTGGCATCGTTACCCGGCTGCTTTTTGTCTGTGCCGTTCCAGGATCTCCAGAAGTTCCTGCCGGTCTGTGGTGATCAGCTCTTTTTCCAGGGCGGATGCCTTAAATTCCACAGTAATGTTATTGTTATTCGTGGATATCAGACCATTGCCCCGCTGGAAGTGTGTAATGTTCATCACCTCCGTTTCCGAGAGATGCAGGATCTGTTTCACCCGCTGCGCCTCTTCGTCTTCCAGGTTCAGGACAAGTTTAGTCTTGCAGTTGTTTATGATTCCCTTTCCGTACTTGCCGTCGTCCAGGGCAAAAAAGTCGTTTAAGTCCTGCGTTGCAAAGACGGCAGAACCGCCGTATCCCCGGATAATCTTGGCGATCTCCAGGACAAATTCCGCAGCCAGGCGGTTGCTGGACGCACCGATGAGCTGCCAGACCTCATCCACGAAGATGGCTTTTTCCTCCGTTCGGTTCTCCTTTGCGATATCCCAGACATAATCCAAGACGGTAAACATGCCCACTGTCAATAGATCCCCGGTCAGCTCGGAGATATCGAGAACCGTATACTTATTGGTCAGATCCACGTTGGTTTCCTGGTTAAAAGAGGAAGCAGAGCCGTGGACCAGCCGGTTTAAGATGTGGGCCATGCGTTTCGTGTCATCGCTTTCCATCAGGATATCGTAGACATCTTCCAGGATCGGCATGGGTTTATACCGGTCCGGATGAGCCGGATCGATCAGGGACTCGTTTTTGTGGGTGATCCCCTTTTTGGCATAGGTCTTGATCAGTGCCTCATCGAGAAGCTGCCGCTCCTCATGGGTCATGTCCGGGATGAGCAGGCTGAAGAAGATATGCAGCTTCTGGATCTTCCCGGCCAGTGCCGAGTTGTCCATGGAAGGACCGTCCAGCAGCTCATTGACGGAGTTATCCGTTTTCCGGATCTCCATGATGTTGATGCAGTTCCGGCTGGCGGGGGAAATCTGGATGAACTCCCCGCCGATATTCTTGCAGGCCCGGTAGAACTCATGCCCTTTCAGCGGCGCTATGATGAAGACTTTGATGTTCTTGCGCCGCATCCGGGTGGCAAAAAGCTGCATGGTAAAGGTTTTCCCTGCACCGGAGCAGCCCAGGATCGCCACGTTGGCATTTTTGTACTGCCTGGAATCAAAGATATCCGCAATGACAAGGCTGTTGTTGTGCTTGTTGACACCAAATAAAATCCCGTTGTCATCACAGATGGAGTAGCTGACAAAAGGATAGCAGCTTGCCGCCCCGCTGGTTAAAACGTTCCGCCTGGAAAGCTGATACAGCTTCTTATCCAGAGATGCCAGGGGCAGCGTGGATAAAAAGCCCTGCTCCTGCAGAAAGTAGCAGGTTCTCAGGTCCATGTCCTGGGAGATCAGGAGCTTTTTCATCTCCTGTACCCGCCACTGCAGTTCCTCTAAAGTAGAGGCTGTGACGGTAATGAGAAGGCTCATGTAATAGAAGTCCTCATTATTCGCCAGCCCCTGTTTTAAGAAATAACCGGAGCGGATGGCGGAATCCAGGTCGTCATAGTCGGTATTGGTATCCGAGGCGTCCTTGATCTTGGAACGGTTGATCCGGATCTGTTGTCCCAGCCGCTGCTGGATCTTATCCTTTGGCTGCCGGTGGAGGTAAAAATCCACGTCAATGCCTTCCCCGGCGTTTACCAAAAGGGACAGCCACCCCGGCACCACCCGGCTTTTGTAGCCGGATGACGGTACGTACAGATAGGAGTGGTAGACCCCGTTGATCAGCACATAGCTGGAGTGCCGGAAATCCAGGGTTTCCGGGGAGAGAAATTCACTGATGCGGATGTCCTCGTCGGGCCGGTTCTCCTTGGCGTACCGTGCCAATACGGAAGCAATGCGCTCCTGTAAGGGATGGGTGGCGCAAAGGGAGCGGTTTAAGAGGGTGTACAAAACATCCGTGGTAAACTCATCCGGATTTTCATGCTCTGTCACCTCATTGCCACACTGGTACAGAAAGGTCTTGGCTGTCTGCGCCGTCGTCTCCAGGGATTCTAAGATCTCCCGTTCCGTCACCTTCCGGTTGGCGTTAAAAGGTTCATATTCCATAACAAGGAAGAACCGCCGGGAAACGGCCTCCCTGGAACTTAGGTTCCGGACAAACTTCAGGTAATCCTCCTGCAGCTCCCGGCACCGGGGATCCGTTTCATTTTCCAGCTCCTGTCTGGATTTCTCCAGATGCTGGTTGATGTCCGCCCGTTTGGAGATCATCTTGATCTGCAGCTTTACCGGGCTGATCTTCAGGTAGCTGATAAAGCTGTAGATGATCCCCATCTGCTCCCTGGCACTTCGGAGCAGGAAGTTGATGGGCTCGACTTCCAGGATCTTTACATACCGGCCATCTGTTGTGTAAATGACACCGTGGGCAATCTTTTCAATCGGAAGATAGTCCTCTATGGCCTGTAGCTTCCGTTTCTTTTTCCTGCCGGAAGACTGGGATGCTGTCTGACGGGATTTTGAAGCACTTTTTTGTACAGCCTTATCATCCTGCGTCTCCTTTGCCTTTCGGGCCTCTGCCTTGCGGGCCGCTTTCGTCTGCCGTGCAGCAAGGCGGGCGTCCTGCGCAGCCTGTTTCTTTTCCGCACGGAGCTTTTCCTTCTCCGCCCGCTCTTCCCGGCGCTTTGCTATCTTTGCGCATTTCTGCTCATAGGCTAACTGCCGGATATCTTCTCTGGCCTGCCTGCGGATGCCCCGCCGGGTGGAGGTATCGAAGGATTTATGCTCACGAACCTTTGGCTCCCGTTTCTTTTTCCGTTTCGTTTTCCCAGAAGGAGTGGGGGAAGGGGAGCCGGACAGATCCTGCTGGGGCGCCTCTTTCGTGGGAGGGGCATCGTCCTGCTGACCGGTCCCCTCAAAAGGGGGAGAATCCTCCAAAGAGCCCTTTTTCGTTTTCTTCCGCCGTTCCCGTTTGGCAGGCTTTTTTGCTTCTTTCGTGCCAGGCTGCTTCTGCCGTTTCTTCTTTGGCTCCGGCATTGCGTCAGAGCGGTAAACCACCCGCCGGTTCTTCAAAAAGCGAAGGGCGTTCATAAGGAAAGCAGTGATGCTCTCTCCGCCGATCCCGATGAGGGATACCATGGCCGCCGGAAGGGCAGTCATGCACAGGATGATGATGCGGGTAGTCAGGGAAAACGGCAGGTGGACCACCGGCACCCCGATCAGCAGGGCGAAAATAATGGCTTCAATGGCATTGCGGATGTCAAAGGTGCCGTTTAAGATCTTGCCCTTTTCGATGAAGTTTGGCGGGATAAAGGAGGTCCGCTGCTCATCCGGATTGCTCATGGCAGCACCTCCTCTCCGTCCTGGGTGTTCTGTGCGGGATCCGCAGCATTTTCGGAAGCTCCGCTTTGCGTAGTTCCCGTTTCTTCTGTCCCGGTATCCGGTGCAGATGATTCCGGTGCGGTCACATCCGCATAGCCGCCTTCCTGGCGCTGCTCCACTTCACTGCTGGAGACAGAAGGAAGGGTATCCACTACCGGTTTTTCATAGGTTTTTCCAGATGTCCCCAGCACCGTCCGCTCCTCTCCAAAAGAAAAAGCACCCGTCATGGTGTCATAGAACACTGGAAGGGTGCTGTCATCGGACAGGAGAAAATGCAGTTCAACTGTGGTGGTATCCGGATACCCGGTTTCATCCGGCAGATATTCTGCCGATGTAATGTCTGTCCGCCCGATAAGAGTAAGATATAGCGGAAACTGCTCCTTTAGGGATGCAGTCTGGGCGGAGGAGAAGAACTGGCTCAGTTCTTCAAAGGATAAAAAGTCCATCTCGGTCAGCTCCTCTGGCTGTGTTGTCTCTTCCTGGGTGGCGGCCTCTTCCTGTGCCTCTGGATCCGGTGTTTCCTTTTGTTCCCGGAGCTTGGAGGGAAGAAAGATGGCGACCAATAGGAGAAAGAGCATCAGGAGGATGGACAGGATCAGTTTTAATCTGCTCATAAGTGCTCCTCTATTTCTTCTCGAAAATCCAATACTGCGAGGAAGTCGCATGGATTTCCGTCATCATGTCAAATGCACGGCTCACGTAGTTCTTGGAGTCGCTATCATTGGGATCGTTTACCAGCACCTTCCCGTCCGCAGTCAGCCCCCGCAGGACGATAAAATGCCCCCCGGACGTGAATAATCCGGGACTCTGGGAGGAGATGACCGGACGGCCTTCTGATAACGCCTGCAGCACCGCATTGGCATCCGTGGTCTGGGTGACGCTTCCGCATCCGAAATGAGAAGCCGCCGCCTGGAAATAGGACCAGTAGGTGCCTTCCCCCGCCTTATAATAGGAATTGCCGCACCAGGCGACTGCATCCACCGGAGTAATGGTGCTGCCAGTCAGGTAGCTTGCTACCATGGCAAAGGCAGTAGGCCCGCAGCCGCAGTCCGCAATGGAGCCGGTGCCGTAAGGGATATTGCTGTATTCCGTCTGGATGTAGAGGGGGATCTGCATCCCGTTCGCCGGGTAAGTGCCGCCGGTATTCAGTACCTGGTAATAGCGCAGGACATGATCCACGTACTCCTTGTCCCCGTAGATGGAATAGTTCCAGCCGGGCCGGGCGCACATCATGTCGGAGTAGGCAATGGCGTTTTCCTTTGTGTAGCCGCCGTCCCGTTCCATTGCCCAGTCGATGTAAGCGGAACCGTAATTATAGCCCTGGAGGGCCAGCTTGATCCGGTCCAGGTCCGTCGGCCCGGTGCATCCGGCTTTCTGCAGGACGTCCCGGAGCGCCTGGATGCCGCACTCAATGGAGTATTCCGGATCCGTGATCGTGCCGGGGCCTCTGGGGAACCGGGTATTGTAGCCGCTTTCCGATGCCTGCATGGGATCGCTTCCCCGTCCGCCGGACTCCTGCATCATAACGGCAAGGATCAGTTCCACGTAATCGCTCATCCCATACCGGGCGGCAATCTCGGATACCAGTGACCGGTAGGCAAGCACCTCATCGCTGAGATTAACTGCCATAGCCGTGCCGGAAGCCGCACCAAAGAAAAGCGTCAGATTACTGGCATAGTTTTCCGCCAGCTCCTTTTGCTCCTCGCTCAAGTAAAATACATGGTCAGCAAAATAGGCGTCACCGGCAAAGGAAACGGTATAGGTATAGCGGGTAAATGTAACGGTTTCCGTCTGAGGAGTTTCCCCTTCTGCGGCTTCCGTCTCCACTTCCACAGAAACGGTTTCTTCCGCTACATCATAAGAAAAAAGCCCGTCCTTGTTTTCCTGGATCAGGCTTTGGAGTTTGTCGATATTGATATTTTCATAATCATCCTGGCTGGCACAGAACTGGGAGATTAAAAGGTGGGCATTGACCGCTATGGTCGTCTCATAGGGATCTACGATCTGTACGGTGGAGCCCTCCGGAAGCGCTGCAATGGCAGTGTTGATCTCTTCTAAAAGATCCGCATGGCTTTCTTCCAGGACTTCCACAATCGCCTGCCTGGTGTTCTGGATATTTTCATTGATCAGGGCATTGCTGTTTAAAGCACCGGTGTTTTCTGTCAGAGATCCGAAGATCAGCCCCGGCAGCATCAGGATGAATAGCACGGGAAGCAATAAAAACCCCAGGATAACGGCTCCGGCTTTCAAAAGAGTATGCCGGTTTGCGATGGCAGCACTGATGACTGCCGTAAAGGGACCGGCTGCCGCACCCGCCACGGTCTTGGACAGATGGGTGGCGGTCTTCATGGCCTGTAAGTGGGAGGCTGCACTGGTGCCTACATCGACAGCTTCCCCAAGGCCGGAGCTTTGCTCCGCCATTTACATCCGATCCTTTCGCTGCGGGGCAGGCGGCAGCTTCTGGACAATGGATTCGTTGTAGGCGACTTTTCCATTGCCAGCGTCATACGGTGTTTTCTCCACCGTATCCTGTGCGTACTGCTTATACCAGGCAGCACCGTCCACGGATTGGACTGTCTCAAAGCTGCCATGGGTAGGGGCTGCGTACTGGTCAGCACTGTAAAGGGCAAATTCCCGGCTGCCGGCATCGGATTTTTCCACGCCGGTCATCCGTCCGCCGCCAATCTCCATGTTCGAGTAGGTGGCAGCGTCCGGAGCAGAGGTGTCGATGCCCATGTAGGAGGCATAGGCTTTTGCCGCATCCTCTCCTTTGATGGAGCCGACCTGCCCGTAATTGCCCTGGGCGATATTGCTGATCACATTATTGGCAAAGTCTCCGCCTTTCTTGAGCGAGGACTGATAAAGCATATTCCCAACACTGGGGCCTTCCGAATAATGGGTAGCAGCATTGACGGCTTCCCGCTGTACCTGGCGTCCCACTGCACCGGCAAGCCCTCCGGAGAGAAAGCTGCCGCCAACGGCTGCGCTTCCGGGAGAGGATGCCCTGCGGTATCCGCCGCCACCACCATGCCCATGGAAGGCTCCGGCAAGGCCCCGGCCTGCAATGAGCAGCTCCGCCATCATGTTCCCGCCGGTGTTTCCTACATTAATCCCCAGGGATGCCATAAAGCTGTCGATCTTCTGGGAAACCTTGAGGAAAGCAATGGCACAGAGGAACCAGATGAACACATTTCCGGTCACGGCTTCCTTTCCCTGTTCTGCTACGGCTTCCTCCACCTGGGCTTCTGTCAGCTCTGCCGCAAAGACCGGCATGGAGCAGAACAAAACCAGGCAGGAAACCAGTACCAGGGCAGTGAGGATTGGTTTTTTGTATTTCATGGACTCCTCCTTTCATCAGAGTGATAACGGGTTTGCGAGGAAAGTGCCGACCATGCTGGTAAACAGCCGCAGGCACCAGGCGTTCATCAGTAGCAGGAAGAACTGCCCGCCCAGCATCCGGCACCAGGAATGGAAGATGTTCCCGGTGGACTGGGAGGCACCTGTGGCAAAGGCAACCGGCGCCGTGTAGACCAGCACTCCCAAAAGGATGTAGCGCTCCGCTGCCTCAAAGAGCAGCTTGATGTAATTCCACGCCAAAATCAAAACTAAAATCAGGGCGATAATCGCCACGGCTCCATTGGCGCATACACCCAGGATGACGGTGATGACTGAATTGAAGCTGGCAAAATCCAGGGAGGGAAGCTCCTCCGTTAAGATCCAGTCATAAGGCGTCCCGGCGATACCAAGGAGCAGGTTCACGATGTCTTCCGCATAAAAGGCCAGGAAGATAAAAATAAATGAACGGATGGAAAGTTTCAGGGGATCCTCTGCTTCGATTCCGGCACCCATGAAGTAGTTCTTGAAAAGCTGCCACACCCAGTTTAAGAGGATGAGGCCAAGAGCCAGTGCCAGAAACACATCGTACATGGTTTCAGCTGCAGGAAAATAGCGCAGGAACGTGTCCATGGAGCAGCCGAGGGCGCCCAGGACTGAAGTGGTGATCAGATCCAGGATGTTCATGACCTGTTCTGCGATCCATTCCACGATTCCGTCCAGTATTCCCATGTGGTTTCCTCCTTTCCGGGCTTATCCGCTGTATGTGCCTCCGGCAAAGAACGGGGTAATGTATGCCATAATAAAACCAAGGCCGTTCAGAATCGCCCAGGTAATGATGATCCGCTTCAGCCAGGCACGGCTCTCATCCACGGTTTTGCCGGATTTCGAGAAATTCATCAAAAGCAGCGCCACGGATGCGGTCACTACGGCGGCAATGGTGGATATGAGGACGATCTGGTTATATACATCCTTCATGATCTCATTGGCCTTGTCCCACATATTGGAAGCAAGCACCGGCTGGACATTCGCAGCGACAAGAGTAAAGAGCAGGAAGGCTGCGTAGAGGTATTTCCCGTAGCAGACCGTCCGCTTTTTCTCCGGTGAAGAGTTTGCAGGTAACTGTTTCATGTATGACCTCCTTCATTGATCTTGAAAAAACGGACGGGATTGCTTTTCCCGCCCGTGCTTATAATTTCCTGCCTCAAAAAGCAGAAGCAGCCGGTCAATGCGGAATGCTTCTGCAAAGCCATATGAAGTTGTTGAAGGGAAACCTCCTTTCCCTGCACGAAAAAACGCAGCCAATCCGGGCGGGAGGCTGCCGCCTTTGGATGCGCTGCGTTTTCGCTGCATATAATTTTGACAGTACCTATTGTAACATGGGGAAATTTACGGCACAATCGCAAAACCGTGCCAGTTTTGTGCGAAACCGGGAAGAATGTGTGCCACGGTCAGAACGAAGAGAAAGTGGGAAGATTTGGAGAGAAGAATTATTCCGAACCTGGGAGATGGACATCCCGAAAGAAGGTGTTATAGTCCACCTGAAAGATCTGGGCCAGGCCTGCAAGGACCGAGATGCGGATGCTGTAGGTACCGCCTTCGATCTGAGAGTAGATGCTCCGGGTGATGTCCAGATCCATAAGCTGCAGTTTGGAAACCACCTGGTCCTGTGTCAGCTTCCGCTCCATGCGCAGGGAGCGGATGGTTTCGCCAATCTGAATATCCTGTTTCAGTTTTTGTTCCATGAAAGAAGCCTCCTTTTTCGTGTTTCCGGGAGTATGCCGAAACCGATCTCGTGAATTTGCAATGTATTCATTGCAGTTTCCTTGATTCTACTGGATATTCCAAGTATAATTGCAATGTATTCATTGCAAAACCGCAGGGGGCTTAGGCCCTGCGGTCAGTTCTGTTTCTCTACCATGGAGGCTTTGGAGAGTAGCTCCTGGATCGTTTCGATGGTTTTGTTATCCAGGGAGCTGACATATTGGATGAGGTTTAAGGCAGCCGGTGACATCCTGGAATCATGCGCCTGGCTTAAAAGCCAGCGATCCATGGACAGGCTGAAGGTTTTGGAAAGGACCATGGCAACTTCCAGAGATGGAAGTTGTTGTCCACGTTCAATCTTGGTATAGTATGAATAGGAAATGCCTGCTTTTTCTGCAGCATATTCCTGGGTGTATCCGAGCTGGAGCCGCCGTTCCTTCAGGATCCTGCCGATCCGACTGATTTCAGATTGTTCCATGTCCTTTACACCCCCTTTCCATGTTTGCCTTTATGGTAAGACATAAATAGTGCCTGAACCACACACTATTTATGCTCATAACAGACACAAATAATGCTTGTTACAGACATAAATAAAGCGGGAGGAAGGACGATGCAGAAGGGAAAGTATTACCGGATGAGGAAAGAACTGGTATGGGGAGCGGGCATCCTGGCAGCCATGCTTCTTTTTTTCACAGCTTTTGGGAAAATGAAAGATACGGCAGATATGCCGCAACAGGAGAGATTCACTTCTATGGAGTATAAAGAACTGCCGCCAGCCCAGTCGGAGCTGTCGGATCCGGAGGGGTGTTATCTGTGCGGTACAGCAAAGGAAAGCCTGATGGGATATTTCCGGCAGTTTGATGATCTGGGGATTATCAGTGTAAACCAGTGGTATGTGCTGGATTTCGGTATCCTGCCTCATGAGGAGGACGGAGCAGATACCAGCGGCACCAGGACTGCCATGACAGGCACAGGGGATGGTGGAGATTTCTTTTCCAGCACACAGACGCCCTCCCGTGGGATTTCCACGGTGGAAGTCAGTTATGGGGAAGATAGCATCCTGGATGTGGAGAAGGCAAAAGCTATTCTTTGCCAGGACTGCCTGGATAAGCTGCTCGCTGTCATGGAAACCTACGGACCGGAAGGGGAGGAACCAAAGCCCAGAGATCTCTGCCTGGTGGATTTTCAGACGTTGGAGCTGTATTCCCTGCAGGAGCAGTATATCAGCTACTACATCCGGGATTATTATGTACGGATGGATCAGACGGATGGCGGGATAAAGATTGAAGCGGTATATGTGCCGGAAAGAGAGTAGCGGGAAGACTATCCAAAATAAAATTTCCCAATAACAAGAAATATGTTATAATACAATTGTGGTGGCAAAATTTCTCAGAAAGGGGGAAATATTGTCTTTTTTTGTTATTCTATGTTGGATTGGTTGAGTGAAAATATGAAAATGAAAATGTGCTTTCATATAAGGAGGCGTGTGGGGGTTCTTCTTTATCTTGTTCTGATTATAGTATTTTTAGTGCTGGCCGTTGTGACAGATCTTCAATGCTGTGAGTCTGAATTGTTAAAGTGCCTGCATCGCTATGTTAGCGTATTGCAGAAAAAGTCTCTTGAGGATTTACAGGATATGATGGAAATCGTCTGGGGAATAGCAATTACAATAACAATATTTATGATGGAAATCAGTAATCAATATCGTTACGGGATATCTCTTAAAACTGTAGTAAATTATTCTCTAATGCGGGGAACAGTTTTTGTAGGTATGGCGGGATATCTGATGTTGTATCCTCTGATGTTTGTGGCGGTTGAACTGTCTATGAAATGTATGGCACTGTGGTGTGCAGGAGCGACAATTGTTACATTTGGCTCTGCGCTTGCGTTCAGTCTACTGATATTTCGGAAAAAATCTGTGAGAAAGCTTTTAGTCAGTCTTACGATTGAGAAGATTAGAAAACTTGATAAAAGAGCCGAAAAGGAGATCATTAATCTACACAGCCAGATTGACAGCCTTCCTGTTACGGATTTTATGATACATATTAATTATGATAATGCAGAGGAAACCCGTTGTTTGGTTGAGGTGCTGTCAACAGTGTTTTGTAGTATCAGGTCGAAGAAAGTTGAAGATGGCCTCAGTATGATCGATATGACTTTATTAACAGCCTGGAGTACACATATAATTTATAAGTCAGGTACAGCCACGGAAGAGGAGCAATCGAGAACTACAAGACTGTTGGTTGAATTATGGAGAAAGATTCCGGAAGATAATAGGATTGTCTATACTGTTCAGATGCTCATTCCATTTGTGGAGATGAAGGATAATGTGGGAATAGAGATAATGTGCAGATTTCTCAGGATTATAATCCAGGATGAATCTGTTATTATGTTATACCTACTGTTATATTCGGAATACAGATACTGGTTTGTGTACGACAGAATTTTGGAGTGGTTTAATATAGGAGAACAGTATCCGTGGAAATGGATAGAAAGTATACTTACTGGGGCAGAGAAACTGGATAGAGAACCTGCATGGTGTTTCTGGAAATCATGGAGATTTTATAACATGTATGACGGGCAGATTGGACTCGATCATTTCTATGCATTTTGTCAAGATGCGGAACATGTAAAAGAGAGAGAAAAGAAACACACGCCCAATTCTGTTATATTTAAAAAATTACTGGAGGAACGAGTGTATGAAACATTTTGATTTGATGGCTTTATATTATCCGGAAGCCTGCATCAAGTCAGAAGAAGGACGGTATATCGAAATAAGGTCCGTGAAGAATTATAAGGAGTATAGGCTTTGCCGGACAAAAGGGAATGTAAATTTAACAGATTACTGGTTTGCAATGGCAGATGCCGGGAAAAGACAGCCGCTCGCCTATGGATGCCAGTTTATTAGCATGATCAGCGATGAAGAACAAGCGGAAAATAGCTGGACTTCAGGACATGAAGGCCAGGAAATATGCTGTGCCTTTTTTAAGTTCAGATTAGAAGAACTTAATGAAAAGTTCAGATTAGAAGAGGCCAATATATCTGTCCAAGATATAAAAAATCTGATTTCCGGGGCGCTTAATAATTACAAAGATGAACCTGCAGATATCATCGAGTATAAATGGTTTTATACAATAGATAATGCTGATGCGATTCTAGTCTTTTTCAGTGATGATAAAGTGAAGATACAAAAAGCAGTAAAGCGGATAAAAAATGTTAAATATATGGTAAATGAAGAAGGGAGGGAAAAAGAAGAGAAACAAAGAGAGGAATCTGTATATTATTCTGATTATTATGTAACGGGGCGGTGCGAAAAACTGCGACAAGAAGATGAAAGAGAGGATCAAAAGGCAGACCAGGAAGCTGGATTTATGATTAAAGATTTTAGTATTGAAAATGGCAATGCATTACCTCAGCGTCAGATACGTGAGGATGGATGGTGTGAACAGACTCTTACAATATTGCAGAAATGCATTGGGGAATATGAGAAAGGCAAAAACAAGAAGATGGTTGCCTATTATCAGGCATTGGGGCAGATTGTTAACGTCTTGTCACAATATGAGCAAGAAAATCCGTTAAAGGATTACTTTTATATTTTTTATCCCTCGATTGTGTTGTTCATCAAACAGTTGAATCAGAGTATTGCATTGCTTAATGATTCAGGGAAGGAGGGAGATGAATGTGACGATCCGATTAAAATAAAATATGAGAAAATGCAGGTTCTGGAATCCGGTATTAGTGAATTCATCGATACGATTGAAATGCTGATGAGGCATATGGGGCAGAGCTGCGCTGATATGCTCAGTGATTTAGGAAGACAGGGACTACCTTATGATATACCATTGCGGTTGTGTTTAATGTATATGTCATATTTGAATGTCCTGACTAGTTACTTAAATGACACAGAATATGAGTATCAGTTTTGTCTTGCACCGCTGGTATACTCTAGACCTACTACGAATTATATCGATCTTGGTCTCCCGCCGGGGGATCGGCTGATTAGGATCCGGCTATCACGGCACTGTATGTTTATGCCGAGATCATTGTTGATAATTTTGTCTCATGAAGCGCTGCATTATATAATTAGCGATGAGCAGCGGATAATTAGGGCAAAATATTATATACCTGTAATAGCGCTAGTTCTTACTTATGAGATTGTTCCATATCATCTACTGCGTGACTGCAGGATTGAATCCATGGATGAAAAGGCTATTCTGGAGAAATATCTAGAAATTGTTAGAAGGCATATAATGAAGTATGCAGAAAAATTTTTAAAGGATCAGGTTTTCTCCCAAAAGGAAGATCCGTGTGCTTTTCATTTATCTCAGGTATTTGAAAGAGTAAAAATCGGATGCCTTGCCATGGTTTACGATGCAAAAAATGAGCTTCGGAGATGTATAACACAGATTGATTCACAAACAATCAGAGCACTGAATGCGTTAAATGTACCGGAAAAGCTTATCAGAAAAATATATATAGTACAGGAACAGATAATAAAGCAGTGTGAAAGAATATGGCAGGAGGACCATTTTAATCAGAATATGGCAAACATTACAACTCTGTTCAGGGAGATTTATCCTGATTTGGGAACAGTGATGTTGCTGGATCTTTCACCGGTAGATTATCTGGAGGCAATTTTGATATCAGAAAGTTATGATCCTGATCCGGACATTATTAGCGATGTGCTGGTAACCAGGGTGGCAATCCTTAAAATGGTAATGGAAGACGGCAGCGAGGCAAATGACTGGAAAAAGAAATGGAATGATATCAGCCGTGAGGATTTGAATCAAAATCAGTTTTTGATTGAACTTAAAAAGAAAGTAGAGCAGGTGTGTGTAAAGTTTACAGAAAATGCCAAGGAAGCCGATGGAAACGAATCAGACGTGCAGGAAGGGGGAATCATGTATTGTCTGCAAATTTTAAAGTTTGAAAAGGAATATTTGAAAAAATGTAAAATGTTCCTGGGGAAAAAAATCGGGAAAAAATCGAAAAAAAGAGATATCCTGCTTGCTCTATTCCGTCAGTTTGCTGTATATGAAAAGGCTGAAGAAGAGGATCCTTCAGCGCAGGATATGTTTAAGGCTTTGGATGAACTTATTTTCTGCTGTAAGAAGGACATAAAGGATGCCTATGATAGATGAGGAAAAAGCTGAAAAATGATTGACACTAAAAAGAAATCTATGATAAAATGAAAGAACTATTGATATATTTGTTGTACAGCTTATTGGTTTTCCCCCTGACGACAGAAAGGCGAAGGAGTGGATTATGGAGAGTATAGGATTGATCAGTAAAAACAAAAAGAAAGTAAAGAAGTTTTTCCTCGGGCATGATTCGACTAATCGTCCGAATGCTTTTACTGATTTGCAGGATGATGCGACGCATGCAGACAGAAGTACAGGTAAACAAGTCTGGTCAGCAACTTTTATGGATAAAACGGATGCTCAATTGCTAAAAGAACTTGAAAAATTAGTGCGCCATTAAGTACTATAAATTTTTATGAACCGTTGTATTTCCGACTATAAGGAGTTGCAACGGTTTTTTAGTATACGGTTTTGCTATTACTGGATGTCTTTTGCTTTCATTTTGTCACTTCCTTATCCCAAAAAATGAGAATTCATTATGGAAGATGGTAAATCCCTTGGGAGATATTTTAATATGGCGGTATTTTTTGAAAGACTGGGGTAGGGATCATAGTAGAAGAAACGGATTAGTTGTAAATCACATGAGAGACCATAGTAAAACAGTCCGATGAACGGATGGTTGTCGATATTATGCCTATGATATTGATTGAATATAGATTATGCAAAAAGTAACCGCTCCTGATCAATGTGAATCACAGGAATGCGGTTACTTTTCGTAACTGGTTAATTTTTGAACAAACGTTTATCGAAGTTCCTTTTTCTATGATAAAGATTGGGGAACAGGATGATTTAGCTTCTATCCTTTTTTAGAATAAATTCCATTTTCTCTTCATTATAATTAGGAAGTACGTCACTCAAAGTACCATCAAACATTGCAGAATAAACCTTTTTGTCTGCACGAAGTTGGTATTTTTCTAGAGGATTGAGTATAGATTCGCCCTTTTCATTTTTTATCACGAAGCAAACCTCATCATTTCGGAGGATTTCTGTCGCTAATAATCGTGATTCATGGCTAGTAATAATAAGTTGAGTATTTCGTTGCTCTGCCATTTTAAGGAATAATTCTATCATTCGTGTAGTCATTGCAGGATGTAAGCAGCGATCTATTTCATCAATAACAAACACCCGATTATCAGAAACTTTTAAAAGAATTTCTATCAAATCCAAAAGCCGTGCAGTACCATCCGATTCTTCCTTCAAATTAAAGTAAACAGATTTACTCTCATGGCTAAATTCTATAGTCTTTATGATTAAATCGTCATTTTTATTTAATTCAAAAGTATAAAATTCTTTATATGAACGAAGCATGATGGAAGGACTATGGTGCCTTCCCTTTTTGGCTGATTTTTTTTCGAGATCAGCCACTACTTTATTAAAAAGTTCTTCAGGCACTTTGCTCTTTATAATGTCTACAGGAACTTCAACAATTTTTAAGTCACTTATCCCTGTACCTAATGCATTTAAGAGATTAGCAATTTCATTCAGGTTGGAACTCGAAAAATAAGGATATCCTGTTAGTATGCTGTCTGGATTGCTTACAGTTAGTAAATTGTTAAACCAAATATATACTTTACGAAGAATTTTTAACTCTGGATTGTCTTCGTACATTTTTTCCTTCCCGTGATTAATTATGGAAAGAAAAAGTAACTCGCTATCTGCGATACTGTCTTCGCCATACATATTTAATTTCTCAACAGCATTTTTATTCTTAAAATAATCTCCAGCTTCGAAAATACTACTTTTTAAATTGCGGTAAAAAATACTCTTTTCCTGATTTGAAGTAGTTAATTCATAAAGATGTTCCTCTTCTATAGACCCGGTCTTTAATAGGACAGAGAACTCATAAACGATATGTTTATTATCCAATAAAAGTTCTATTTTGAAGGAAGAAGGAATAGATTGATTAGCCGGAATTTGTCGGAAATACTTATTTGTGAAACCTCGTGGAAGTCCATCAACGACCATATCTTGAACAAATTGAAATGCTTCTACCAGGTTAGATTTTCCCGAAGCATTGGCTCCGAAAATAACTTCACATTTAGTCAGCTTTATGTTTTTGTTCCGATAAATCCTTTTGGAGTTTTTGCGTGCTTTTCCAGCTTCCATTGAAAAGCATTGTTTGTCATTAAAGGAAAGGAAATTTGTTATCGAAAATTTGATCAGCATATTTTTAGCACCTCATGTTTTGTTGCTTTATTGTAACACATAAAAACGAATTCATCAATATAAATGTTTCAGAAAACGAGGTTAATGCGCGATATAATGAAGTAAAAACGAAAAAATCGTTTAATCTACAAAAATACACTTGACTTTCAGGAGAAGTGATGATATCTTGTTACTAGCAGATGCACGAGATGAGTGCTACTCCGGAGATGAAGTGGGCTAGCTACCCGTAGTAACTAATTAACAAATGTAATTTTTTGAAACTGAAAGGAGAAATATTTATTGACAGTAAAATTTTTATCATCAAAAGGATATACGGATCCAGGAGCAAATAATGGAGATTGTATACTTATTGACACCGGAAGCGAACTTGTGATTTTTGATTGTGGTTGTGAAGAACATGCTGACAGGGTACTCGATTATATGAAGAAAAGAGGTTACTCAAAAGCGAAATTGGTTCTTTCACACAACGATGGAGATCATTTTGATGGGATTCCTTATTTAATAGAGCAAGATAAAATTTCAGATATATACACGCTTTTATTGCTCAAATATAAAGATGAGTTGTTAAAGAGGATAAATGATAAAAGAATAACTAGAGATTCTTTGGCAAGAAGGATTTCTGAAATTTTTGAAAACATATATTCTCTTTCCGGATTGGTTAAATTGAGAGATATATTTACTGATACGCAAGTATGTCCGGGAGTTACGATAGTAGGACCGGATCAGGAATATGCATTGGACGCTGTTGCAAAACGCATCGACAATAGACAAGGCGATACCATTGATAAAGAAACGGTTGTAAATGCCGTGAGCACTCAAGTGAAAGTTAAGGTGGGAACTAATAATCTATTATTATGTGGGGACAGTAGTTATGAGGCCATCAAGGATAAATTAGAGGAATACTCACTGATACAGTTACCACATCATGGAAAAAAAGAACAGGCAGATAGTATTTTTGAGCAGAAAGGGTCTCTCGGGATTACATATTATGTATCCGATAATACAGGTAACACCAACGGAGGATCTAAAGATTTACCAAAACGAGGTTATGTTATCAAAAACACGAAGACTGGAGATCAGATTTGCACAGGGTGGAATTCAAGCTTAACAAACATCCCGGTTCGTTCGTATTTTAGGGGGCTCTGATTTGAAATACTTGGTTGCAGAAACTCAGGCATATGAAATCCCTGGACGACAGGAGTATCTTTATGATATATTTCATCTTTTCTTTATCCCTCAAAATACAATAGATGGATTTATTCCGCTTACGCCATTAGGCGTAGCGGAACCATCTATTTTGTTTCTGGTCGGGCATTATGATCAAATTGCAAAGTATTTGGCTCACAATGCTGACCAGATAGAGGAAAAAACGATAGTTTTCATTACCTGTTACGCCAATTACTTAAAAATACACAAGAAAAATAAAGTAAAGTGGTTTACGTCTTTTTCGAAAAATGAAATATCATACTGTTATGCAGGTGATAATTACGGCTTTGGATTTGAGATAACAGAATCTGAGTTGAATTTCTATAATTCAAAAGAAACAGACATTTTGAAACGGATTAAAGAGAATTTTAAAGTATTATGAGGAGGTGCAAATGGATATAAAAATTTTTGATTCTTATAACATTCGTGCAAGGGTATCTGTTTATATCATTATAATAGCACCTATCATTTTAACACTATATGTCGTTTATGAACCTGTTCGGAGTTTCACTTTCTCTGTTGTATTGGTAGCTATTATGACATCATTTTCGAATTACCTTTTCGCTTTGCAGAGATATAAGCAAAGAGGGGGAAAACGTAGAAATACTGCCGCAGAATTTTTATATATAGATGATGCACATATTGACGGAAAAACCAAGCAACGTTATTACAGAAAATTAAGTGAAATTGATAAAAGTTTTGAAGCCATGAACCAACCAGTAGATTCTGAAGAGTTCAGACAAACGTGTTACAGCGCTATACAATGGCTACGAAGTAATACACGCAATAATAAACTTGTACAAGAAGAAAATATGTTGTGTGGATTTTATAAAAATTTGATTAGCCTTAAATCCGTCGGAATTGCGTTTACGATTGTAGCAATTCTCATTCTGATAATCTCTTCAGCTCCAACAACACCTCTCTCGTTCGTTCAATCGAAAACAAATATGATTTTAATTTTTGTAGATATAGGAGTGTTATTATTTTGGGGATTGGGAGTTAACGAAAAAATACATTCTGTTTTATGCGAAAAATATGCATATGCATTACTGGAAACCCTGGACACACTCCCAGATAGAATTAATGAGAATAAGTTATAAGAGCTAAATACAAATAATATTATTTGGCAGCACTATCAGACTTAATCAGTTGACAGTGCTGCCATTTTTCTAAACTTTTATAGGTTCTGCCGAATGATCCGGGTAATGAGCCCCACGGCCACGTTACGCTCTTCATCAATATGTGTAACGACAAAGGAAACCTCATCCTTTTTCCCCACGGTGCGGGGATCATAGCAGGAATGAGCGATGGCGTTGACGCCAATCGAGAGTCTGACGAATACGGTGCCTTTGTGGATGTCTTCCACAACACCGGCATATTTGCCCTGCACCTTGCATTTTTTCATATTTTCCTTGCTGGTATTGCCTTCTACGCTTTTGACATCTGCATGGACTGTGATCTGTTCCGGAGATTCTGCCTTCACATCCAGGATCCGTACCAGTATGTGGTCCCCTACACGGAACCGTTCCCTGGCGTCTCCCAGCCAGTCAAAGGACAGATCCCTTGCCAGAATGGAAGTCTCCACGCCAAAAATTTCAGCCCGGACAACCTTTTCTGCCACCGCGATCACTCTGGCCTGCACGATCCGGTCTTCGCATACTTTGGGCTTCCCGGATGCGTCTGTATCCAGATAAAAAATCTGGCGTTTTTTGAGCATGGCCTCTTTCCGGCTTGCTACAATGCTGCGTGTCTTTGCATCCAATCCTTTTACAAGAAAATCAATCTCACATCCCAGCATATTATTAAGGATTTTATTTTGCCGCAGGGAAAGCTCCCCGTAATCGTGGGCGTTATCCTGGACAAGATTCAGCATCATTTCCGAGATAGGGATGACGGTACGGAAGTCCTTGTAATAGATAATAGCGATCAGACTGCCGGCCTCCGTTTTCTCGATGCCGCCTAGCTTCCCGGTGAGGATTTTCCGGGTGCGGTAGGCGTTCTGGATTTCGTGCCAGATGAGATCCGCTTTGGACTGCGGCGTTTCCAGCTGAGCATCGGCGTCCAGGGTAAGGATAGAAGTTACATGGTTCAGTTCGTTTGACATAAGCTGCCTCCTTTCAAAAATTAAGACATAATGGAATCTTTATCCAGCGGAACAATCTCCTCTGGAAAATCCGGAAATTCTTCCGGCTGGTCACTAAGCTCTCCCGGATGACCGGAAGGGTAAGCGTGCTTGTCCGGTTCCCTGCGAAGCGGTTTCTCCTGAGAGGAAAACACAGAGCGCCTGCCGCTGCGGCCGGGCCGGGGCTTTTTCTTTAAATTTTCAGCAAGAGTCGGCGTGTAGTCGTATTCTTCCTGCTCGGCTTTCGCCCGCCACTGGGGAACATGGTCTGCCGCCTTTCTTGGAATCAGCTTTTTGGAATCCGGGTGGAGCGTATAATCGTATTTCTCCACTTCCAGGATCTTCTGTCCCCGCAGGATGATAAGCGCCTTATTTAAGGGCAGCCGCTGAATCTCATCCGGTGTTAGGAGCTTGCGCTTCCCGATGGATCTGGTCTGCCGGTACTCCGGCGTGTAGTCGGACACCCGCCAGGAATTGAGCTGCTTCGCTTCGCTGCTGACTCCAACCGTCACATCTCCGGACCGGTTGGAAATAAAAGTGGCGGTCACTTCATCGGTACAGCCTAAGAATAACTGGCTGTCACAATTCCCGATGATTTCCTGCCATTGGTTTAGCGGATACCGGTTCTGCATCTGGGGCAGATTCTGGAAAATACAGGAAATGCTCAGGTTTCGGCTCCGGATAACGGAAATTTTTTTGTTCAGCTCCAAGATGGCGCCGGTATTGGCAAGCTCATCCGCCAGGATATGTACCGGAACCGGCAGCTTTCCGTCCTCCCCCTCTTTGTCCGCAAAACGGACCAGTTTGATAAAGATAAAAGTCATGAACAGAGAGGAGAGGAAATCAAAGGTGCTGTCCTGGTCTGAGGTGATACAGAAATACGCACATTTCTGTTTGCCCGGCAGCGTCAGGTCAATCTCATCATAGGAGGTGATCTGCCGGATCAGCTTATTTTGAAACACCTGCAGCCTGGCACCTAATCCGATGATGACACCGGAGCGCACCGTGTCGCTGGCCTGCTTATAGATGCAGTAAGGCACTTTTGCCGGATGGGATACCGGAAGCAGGTCAAACAGGCTGTTCAGCTCTTTTTCAGAACTCATAGTCAGCAGCTTGTACACCTGCCCGATATTTTTGGCTTCCGGCTGAAAGCCCTGGTCTACATACAGAACCAGGGCTTTCAGCAGGTTCATTTCCGCATTATCCCAGAAGTGATCCCCTTTGGCAGAACCGGTATTCTGGATGATGACATCGGCAAAGACCTGAGCCATCGTCTCAGAACCGTTGATCTCCATGAGACAGTTCCAGCTGTCGGAGTTTTCCGGGTTGACCAGGTTGAAGCATTTGACGGTATAGCCTTCATTTTCCAGATACACGGACATGCTTTCATAGAGTTCAGATTTCGGATCGGTTATGATCAGGCTTTCTCCCGGCCCGTCAATCCCACGGGCAACACTCTGAAAAATGGCGTTACGGACATAGGCCCTGCTCTTCATGGATCCGCTGGAACCGTAGACTGCCACATTCCGATTCATATAGGTGTGGTAGGGCAGGCAGACGGCCTTGCCGTTCAGCTTGCCTAAGATGGTGCCTTTGCTTTTCTTTACATCAGAAGTCAGCTCCAGGACTTTATGCATCTCCTCCGGCGTCATGAAACCGGAGGTGCCATAGGTGCCTTTTGTAGAGTAGTTCAGGTTCCGTTCCCGGTCTGGGACTTCGCCGTTGCGGTCATAGCCCATCCGCATGAGCAGGAAAATCAGCAGTCCAAATACCACAAGGCAGATTCCAATCCCGTACAGGTTATACGGAAAATCGGTAACTGCCTGGAAACAGGCTGCCGGATGCGGGGAGGGCATCCTGGGGGAACTGCCATTGCCCGGTGTGTTACCGGCCGCAGTCCAGATGCGATAGTTTCGGATAAACTGAGCGATATAGCCGCCTGCATATAAGGTGCAGAGGCTGATGGGAAGCAGATAAATGAGCTTCCACCATTTACGGTTCATGCAAAAACCCCTTTCTAAATTTAGAGAGGTCAATACTGGAGAACCGAATGTCGGCGGTCAGATATCGTTTCAGACAGGGGATTTGGAAATCAAAGCAGATCATCACCCCCTTTCTGCCGTAAACATTCAGTCCGGTATTGAATCGGTTAATTCGGTGCAAGTCAAAATCATATGCAAGAACCGCGGGGTTCCCAGAAGCGTCCACCCCATCATGGTCGATGGGAAGGTCTGGCTGCCGGGAACCTAAATCGGATAATAGTAACTGGTCCAGCTGTTTCATGAGCCGTGGCCGGACCAGCAGTTTTAAAAGCGTCTCACCTTCTGTTGTGTTTGGCAGATAGTGAAAGTGTTCATAGGATGTATCCGCTACAAACAGACTCTTTTTATATCCGCCGGTACTGGTCAGGAGCTGATAAGCAGTGTCCATGTCCTTCCCGGTCAGGATCGCCCGGACTTTCGGATGCCCCGTATAGGGGAAATCCTGCAGGTAATGCTGCAGGAAGGCGTTCAGCCGTACCTCTGTCCGGTATTCCCACTTGAGTACATGGTCGCCGGTGTTATACAGTGCATAGGCACAGTGGGGAGCAAGCAGCACACCCATGCTCCGTGAGTTTCTGATCTTGGTTGCCTCTGGACCGATGTGCTTAAACTCCCGTGATGAGTAAAACAGGGGCAGGTTCCCCATAGAAAGGATCCCGGCTTCGCGGCCCTCCCTGAAAATATCTGGTTTCTGGTCAGCAAAGAACGGGATGCCGGCGCTTAGGAGAGTCAGATAGGTTTCTGCTTTCTGGTACAGCCGCAGCCGCCGGGTTACTTCGCTTCGGACCTGATTGGTTTCGGTATTCCCGGTGAGGAAGTCACGGAAACGCTCCGGATTTTGCGCAAGGAGCATCTGTTTAGCCCGTCCGGTCAGGCGATAGCCCCTTAAATGATCCCGATAGTGAGTCCGCAGCAGTTTTTGTGCCTTTAACTCTGTAATGAGCTTTTCTCCATAAGAGGGGCTTGGGATCAGACGGGTAAGCTGGTCAGCAGGAAATTCCCCGCAAAGAGCGACCATTTCCAGGAGCCTGTATTTCTGGGAGGTAGAAGAATACAAAATCAGTCACCCCTCCTTCCGGTAGTTACCCATGTAAGTCTGTACTTGGGTAAAAAGTTGTGCTTCCCGGCAAACAAAAAAAGCAGGGATTTCCTGCTTTCAAAGGATGTTTTACCAATGTCGGATAAAATGACGGAAAAATCATGAAATTTCCGATATGGTTTCAATCTCGTTTTTTCGTCCTTTCAGCCACTGGGGAAACCGGGATTTTCCCATCACATAGATTACCGTATGATCCGTATCTCCCAGCTCCGTGGTGTGGTAGGAGTCGCAGTAAAGCCCGCTGTCATCCACCATGATATAGGTGGCAATCGTGTCCAGAAGCTGTTTGAACTCCAGGTTATCGTAATCACGTACCCGGTCAAATGGGCCGTTCCGGTCATAGATCTGGCTGAAGCAGACCACACATTCCCGGTACAGGGGAAGGGAATGGACCGTCAGGTAGTTCTGCAGTGCATAGTTTAGCGGCTCATGGAGAAAGGCAGCGTTGACGTGCTGCTTTCTTTTGGGAAGCAGGCCCGGAAGCGTAATGGAGATCAGATCTTCGTCCTGCCGGATCTTAATCCCCTGGGCATCTGCCGCTTCTTTTAAGTATCCGCTCCGTTTTTCCGGGGCGGCCAGACAGACCAGGTTCCGCATCTGGCAGGCGATCCGTTCCGCCCGCAATGCAGCATTCATACTCAGATCCCCGTAGTTTTCCGGATATGCACGGATATCGGTGGTTTTCAGTGCAAAAACCGTGTTGTTAAGTTTCTGGATCTCTCCTTCCAGCTTCGCAAGCCGTTCATAGAGTATTTTCTGGTTTGAAATGGTGTATTACCTCCTTCCGTAGTAGCTGACAGAGCCGGAGTCATCCACGACACAGAAAGCAAGCACCCCTTCAATCGAGAGTTTCGCCGCCTGCTGGATATTTTCCAGCACCACAAGACGCAACACATCGTGGCGGGGAATGGACTTCATCACATGATCCACCAAAATTTCCTGTTCCAGCGGCACATAGAGGATTTCATATTCCTCATTCTCTGAAAAGAAGTGAAGTTTCACAGGAAAATCCCCGCTGGTATGAAATACGATGGGCTTTTCAAAATCCAGTAAAACCCAGAAGGCGGCAATCGTGCCTCGATCCGGGTTTTTTGCAGCCTCCGGGCTGTCACATAACAGGCCGGCTTCCTTATCATGATAAATCCTCCCCTGCTTGACCAGGCTGGTGATCAGCGACTTGATGGAGTCCTGGTTACCAAACATCTTCATTACCTGTTCATACTTCAGGGCATGGTAGGTGGTCAGGAAGCGCAGGAGCTTTTCTCCTTCCCTGTGGTATATCTGATCTCTTGTTTTCATGCCGGATTTCCTCCGTTCAATAGAATGTGCGTGTGCTGTACGTAGAGCATACGTAGAAATTTCTACTTATTATATATGTAGGCGGTACGTACAGCAGTCAGCGTTGGTTTATGGGTACAAAAAAAGCACCGCCGAGGGTGCTGTAAAAAGAAAACTATAAGCAATACCTATTGTAGCATGGGTAAATTTACCCTGCAATCGCAGAACCGGGACAATCCTATGCCGGAGCTGTGCCACTTCCTACTCCGGGAAGAATTTGTTCAGGGTGTCTATGGTTTCTTTTGCCGTATAACCCCAGAGGATGCTGCTCAGAGCTTCTATCGCCAGATGGCGTTTCCGGTAGTATGTACGGTAGGAGATATTGGGAATGTGCTGCTCCAGCTTTTCCAGGATCTCTTCCGTGTTCTTCAGCTGCTGTGGGGAAAGAAAGGAGTAGTAGAGGATCCAGTAATACTGCTCCCCGTATTTGTGGTTATTCCGCAGAAGATCTACGGAAGACTCCAGCAGCTTCAGCATCCGGTTGCTCCGCTCAATGCTTTTGGCACGTTCCGCAATATCGCTGCCAGCCAGATCTGCTCCAGCTGCATAAATGGAGTCCAGGAACTCATCAATGCTGGAACCGTACTGCACCTTGAACTGGTTCTCCATCTGGTGAACGACCACTTTCAGGCTGTATGTGGCATCCCGGTAACGGCGCAGGAACTGGTACGTATCATGAAACCGGGGATTTTCTTCCGGTGTTGGGAAATCCTGTCCTTTACGCTTCGGCATACAGATCCCCTCCTTCCTGACTTCCAGTTCCCGCATTTTCCGTTCTCTGCGGGGATAGATCCGGCAGTAAGATTTCCGGTGGTTCCATCCGGTGCATCCTTTTAGCCCGCTGTCCTATCCTGCCCTCTTTCGGAAGGGCAGTGTTCGCCAGTACGGTTCGGCTCTGCTGTCCACCCTTCTTCTCAAGCTCCAGCTTTGCAGACTCCGGCCTGGGTTCTATGGTCAACTCAAACCGATAATTTGCGGCTCCAAAGGGGCAGATAATATTTAGACCAATTACAGGTATACTATCCTTGCAGTCTGATAAGGGAGATAATATATACCTGGTCCGGGGGCAGTGACAGCAGGAAATCCCTTGTGTATCCAGGAGTTTTGCGACTTTTTTGACCATGTAGCGGATGTGCGAAATTGGAACGCAGGGAATCGGTTTTGAAACAGTAATCTGCTCATCCGTCACTGTTTCTGGTACGCACACAGTCTCTGGTTCTTCAGTTTCCTCTGCAGGTGTCTCTTTGGGAATGTAAATCGGCAGTTTCATTTTCATAGCTATCTCCTCCTTGTCAATCAGCACGTCGCTGATGTTAAACATAATGGAAAGGTAATTGTTCAGGTAAATCATGCTCCCGTGATTTCCACGGAAGGATACCAGAGTGATCAGGTTCATCTTCTCCAGCTTTTTTAATAACCTGGAGACAGTAGGTTTGGAATGTCCCCACCGTTCTCCCAGTGCCTGGAAGCTGGTCAGAGGGGAACCGGTATTGTTTCGATAATAGACGACAGGGCCGGTGTCAGAGCAGAGGACAGACGGATCATTGTATACAGCGTGGATCCACAGATCGAGCAGGATATCCATCTCCGAGCATTTGCCTGCCTGGATCAGCTTGTGGGCTTTTCCAATAGGGAAAAAGAAGAAACCAGTATCCTTTTTGCAGGGATAATTGTATTTCAGGGCAGTATTATCATTTTGCCAGTCGGTAATCTGGAATTTGACCAGGCGGTTTTTCTCCAGCAGGGAATAGGTAATGCAGCCTTCCTCCTGGAGATGCTTCAGGATGGATATGGCCTGATGTTGGAACCGGCAGCGAAACCAATCCTGCAGTTCTGAGATGCTGCAGATCCATTCTCCAGGTGAGAGCGTATAAGTGAGCTGCTCCATGCGCCGGTTTGAATTGCTGTAATTGGCGTAGGAGCAAAGAATCAGATACCAGAAAAGAAAAGAGCCTCCGGTGGTTCGGATGCTCCTGTCATTTAATAAGGTCTGTATGAAGTTGCGGTAGATCCGGCAGCGTGGAAAATCTACGATTTGTTTGAGTTCTAATTGGTATTCCATAAGAGTTCTCCTTTGCATATAATAATTGTGTTTTGGCATACTCTGTGATAAGATTTTATTATTCCATGAGAAATATGAAGATGGAGAAAGCTGGTTTTTGTGTTTCATTAATAGGTTGCTATAATGAAATGCGCTGAGCGTTCCTGAGATGTAGGTGCAATCGGCTAATAAAATGGCGGATGCACCGGATTCGAGCCAACTTACTGCTAACAACCTGCTAATTTCACACCAGAATACAAGAGAAAACGAGATGGAACTTGAGGTAATTCCATCCCGTTTCAAAAGGCTAAAATGTCCAGGAAAATAGGGCGTTCCAGGACATTAGAGGAGTCTTTGTTATACGCTGGTTGATTTGGTTGTGGTTTCTCCTAAGCGCTAGTTGTGAGTTCGATTCTCGCAGGGAACGTTCGAAAGAAGCAGGATGTTATGAGAAAAAGAAAACATCCTGCTTTTTTTAATGGAAAATAGTGAAAAAATAGTGTAATTTTAGTGGAAATCTTCTCCGTTTTCCGATACAATATTTTTAACGAAACGGGGTGATATATTGATAAAAGTAACTCTTACAAATGAGATATTAAGACGAATAGCAGAAATCGATGAAAATCGGTTTTTTCTCGGTACGCTTAAACTTCCTTCTGTTACAAAAAACAGGCTCAGAAAGAATTCCAAGAAAAAAAGTTCCTATGCTTCTAATAAGATAGAGGGAAATCCACTGACAGAGCAGCAGGCCAATGAAGCAATTGACAGCGATCCCCACAAGCATTTTCTGAAGTCGGAACAGGAAATCCGCAATTATTTTCTGGCGTTAAATCTACTAGAGGAAAAGCTGAAAAAGAAAGAACGCTTTTCAAAGGAGATGCTCCTGGAAATACAGGCAATTGTAGAAAAAGGCGCGTCAAAAGAGAAAATCGGGCTCAGAGGGCCCATGCCGCCGGGCGTACTATTTGCTGTGTATGATTCAGAAACAGGAAGGCCGGAATACATTCCCCCGGAGTATACAGATATTCCGGCTTTGTTAGATGAACTTGTAGAATATGTGAATACGACGGATGATCATCCCCTGATCATTGCGGCTGTTGTTCACTACCAGCTTGTTACGATCCATCCTTTTGAAGATGGAAAGGTAACATTGAGATACCAGCAAAATGTGGCATAACAGCGGCAAACTTGCTTTGTATATAAAATTTAATAGTGTATAAGCCAAAGGGCGTTTCACTTTTATAGGTGGGCGCCCTTTTTTCATACCTATTTTCAAGAGAAAGGAGATCCCCATGGAATTAAACGAAATGGAAAAAAAGCTGCTCTTTCAGGTGGAGAGCGATTATCAGACAAAGATCCTGAATGAACTTTATATGACCGTGAGGTATTCAAATAATTCCGAGCAGCGGGAGGCGGCAGAAGGTCTTATGGCAAAACTTCGTGTTCTGTCAAATGCAGAGTGCATGGACTTGGTAAAAGATATTCAGAAGAATTACCGTCTGCCCTATCCAGCCCGGACGATTGGAGAAAAGATCGCCGAGGCCAGACAGCAATCAGGTGCAGAAAAATTGAAGGGGCATGACATCATGGCGCTTGAACGCTTTGACCCGGAGGTAAGGCACATGATCGTTTTTGATGTATTGTCTTACGATTCCCCTGTTGGCGACAAAGGCGATAAGATGCGCTTGTTCCTTACAGATACCGGCTATCAGAAATTTTTAGAGAGTCAGGAACGGGGCGAAGTGAAACTGAAAAACCATGCGAAGGTCTCTGGCGGCCATCTCCATTATGACCACAGGGATCATGTCTTGTAACGGAATAGTCGAAGAAAGGAGGCGATACAATGGCAGTATTCCGTGTAGAGAAAACAAAGGACTTTACGATAATGAGCAATCACCATCTGCGCAATACGGAGTTGTCCTTAAAGGCAAAGGGGCTTTTATCACTTATGTTGTCGCTGCCGGAAGATTGGGATTATACCACAAAGGGACTCGCCCATATCTGCAAGGATGGTGTGGATTCTATCACTACTGCCCTGAAGGAACTGGAGCGGCATGGTTATCTCACCAGACAGCGCCTCCGCTATGATAACGGGCAGTTGGGAGACATTGAATATACGATCCATGAGCAGCCTGTAAGTACCGAAAACACAGGGCTTTCACCTAAACGGGAAAATCCAAGACAGGTAAAACCTGAACAGGCAAAACCTAAACAGGCGGAACCTGAACAGGAAAATCCGGCACAATTAAATACTAATCCATTAAAAACAAAAAAATCAAAAAAAGATAAATCAATAACTTATCCATCAATCTATCCAGCAGAGCCGGAAGCGGCAAGCCGCACGGATGGGATGGATCGGATAGAGCTGATAGAAGCCTATCGTGAAATCATCAAAGAAAATATCGAATATGACTTACTGGTCTTACGGTATGGCAGGGAACGTCTGGACGAAGCCCTTGAACTTATGCTTGAAGTGATTTTGTCGAAACGCCCTTACATTCGCATTGCCGGAGATGATTTTCCGAGGGAGATCGTCAAGAGTCGGTTCCTGAAGATCAATTCCGGCCACTTAGAGTATGTCTTTGACTGTATCGACAAGAACACGACGAAGGTCGGAAACATCAAAGCCTACCTGTTGGCGGCACTGTATAATGCCCCGGCTACAATGGATAGCTATTACCGTGCCGAGGTCAATCACGACCTGTACGGCTGTTAGACACCTTTGGGTGTCTTTTTTCATTTCATCACAGAAAGGAGGCAAAGCACGATGAAAAGAATCACTGTGCCGGTACAATGCCCGGCGTAACCAAAGAACAGATTCAGGCAGCGCGGGAAGCTGACTTGTTTACTTACCTGCAGTTCCATGAACCCGGTGTGCTGAAACGGGATGGACCTAATTTCCGGCATAAGGAACATGACAGTCTGGTATATGTGACCGGGAAAAGGTACTGGTACTGGAACAGCCGTGGACGGAGTATCAATGCGCTGGACTACCTGATCCAGATTCGGGGATATGGTTTTGTGGATGCGGTTCATGCTTTGGTAGGTGGCGAAATCCGACATACACCGGCTTACCGAAGTACGGCAGAAATACAGGTATCAAAAGAACCGGAAAAGAAAGCATTCTCTCTCCCCTGGGCCAGACGTTGCGCGACTGCTGCGGTCTCCTATTTGCAGAAACGGGGGATCAGCTCAGAAGTCATTCGCCAGTGTTTACAAGCCGGGATTTTTTACGAAGCCCGGTATCATGGAGAACCGGTTTGTGTGTTCGTAGGGAAAGATGATTCCGGGAAAGCGAAGTTCGCCTGTATGCGCAGTATCGGCGGCAATCTCAAAAAGGATGTCTATGGCAGCGACAAAGGATATAACTTTTGTTATCCCCCGCAAAGTCCGGGCAGCCGGCATGTGGCAGTCTTTGAATCCCCTATTGATGCGCTTTCCCATGCAACGCTTCAAGAGCTGGAGGGATGGAAATGGAATGGTTACCGCTTGTCTTTGGGAGGTACTTCCCATGTGGCGCTGACTTCTTTCCTGGAACGCCACCCGGAGATCCGGCGTGTTACCCTTTATATGGACCACGACCTTGCCGGATTTGTCAATGCCCGGAAAATCAAGACCATGCTCCACGAGGATAAACGTTTCCGTCATATCCGGGTAAGTGTCAACCCTCCCCGGATGGGAAAAGATTACAATGAGAAATTGCTGCAGGTTCGGGAACAACCGAAAACCAGCCAGCACCAACGCCGCCTAAAAGAGGCGGCTGTTTCAATTTAGGGAGGATTTCAACATGAATGGATCTCAACAGATCTGCTTTACAGACAGCGTCGGAAAAGCGCTGTTTTCCATTCCTGACAATGGTTTGCTCTGCCTGTTCTATGGAAACGGGGACAGGCACTTTGCTGTTTGCCATCGTCTGGATGACACCCATGCAGAAATTGACGGGGTAAATTATTCGCTGCCGGACTTTGCCAAAAGAATGAAACACAACCAGATCAGCTTTGCCCCGGCATAAGGCTGGCAAACAAATAACAGGAGGATTTGAAAATGAAAAAAATTGAAAATACCGCTTTGCAGATGATTGCCGAGGCTTCCCGGTGTCCAGACTACGGCCCCGATATGGTTAAATCGCTGATGAAAAAGCTGGACATGAACGAAAAGGGCTTTGCGCTTTTGATGAATGTTGCCCCATCCACAGTGCGTCTTTGGACCAGCGGAGCTGCACAGCCCTGCGGCACAGCAAAACGCCTCATGCAGATTTATGAAACTGGTCCGGAGATTGTCGGCAAGATTGCCGGCGGACAGCTACCGGCAGATGGGAGGGATTGATGAATGGCGGAGACAGATAGCCAGCCGATTGCGGAAAATGAGCAGGTCAAAGAGCTGCTTGCTCTCCTAAAAGACAACAATACACCGGGATATGAAGAATTTGCCAAGCTGATCGATCATGTGACCGGGATGGAGCAGCGTCTTTCGGAGGCAACCGAGGAACTAAAGGCAGTACGTCAGGAAATGCAGGGGTTACAGAACCATTCCCTGAAAGATGCTCTCCAAAAGAGCTGTAAAGCTATGGAGACAAATGTTTCCGTTATGCGTCACCGTCTTTCCGAACTCAAAGGCCAGATCATAAACGGGTGCAGGAATATCCTTGCCGATTTCAGGGAACGCGGTGCTGTCGCTTTGAATGGGATCACACAGTTTTTACATGTCAGACCGGCGTTGGAATCCATTCAAAATGCAGCAGAAAAAGTATGCAGGCCAGCAACAGGGCTGTTGCCAGAATTGACGCTTTCAGTACAGAATACCACGAAATGGGGCGGCATCTCAAAAATATGGGCCGTACCCTTCAAGGAAAACCTGCAGAGGCAGACGCAAGAGAAAATGGGAAGATTGCCAGAGTGTTCAAAGGTGCTTTCAAAGTGGAAGGCGCCCTTATATCCTCCATTAACCGTAATGCGGAGTGGGCACTTAATACCCTTGCCCGGTTGGAACAAACTGCGGAAAGGCGCCCTTCTGTTTTGGAAGCAATGCGGGAACAGGAAGCAAAAACGGAACCGGCAAAAAAACAGTCGGCACCTTCCCATGATAAGGAAAGCCGGTAATTGTCAGGTTCACATGAAAGGAGGAATTTGATTGAATCAGGAACCACTACCGCAGATTCATTTGATCCGTGATACAGACTTATCCGTCTTTGCGTATGAGATCCATATTTTTGCCGGAGATTTTCTTAGGGAATGCGAATTTAATATGCGTTCTCTGGCGACAAATGCCGGGGCTGATTCCATTGCCATCATGGGGAAAAATCACATGTGGCTTTCCGACGCCTTGTTTGCTTATTGTTCTACGGCAGACCTTCATCAAACGATCTTAACAACGGAGTTCATCGGAGCGAGGGCTTTCCTGTTTCATACGGATCGCAGAGAGGGCGGTCACTTGTACGGAGATGTCCTGATGATGGATTTAAACACGCTGCGGCAGGATATAAAAAGAAATATCCTCTATCCCTGCGGCGTCAATATCGAACGCAAAGATGGTTCAGCGGCTACGGTCAGCCTGAAAGAATGGACTGAAATGGAGCTTTACGAAAAAGATGCTCTGAAAAGTTGGGGATTTTCTTATGCCACGAATCAAGTTACGGAATGGCAGTACCACTATTCCACGATGTTCAGACAGTGGATGGATCAGGCATTTCGTTATATGCCCCAGGATTTAGAAGAACGCCTGAATATGCAATATATGGAGACAGCCCAGAACCCGGATATGGATAAGTACCGCATACCACAGGGAACGGCAAAGCAGATGCTTCTTTATGACGAAGCCCCTGTGTATCGCCTTCTTCCATCCGGTTCGGAGAAAATTGCCCCCATCGCGGCAGTCTCTACGGGCCTGTGGTATGAAAATTACCGGGAGTTTGCCATTGCACCGGAGGATTTAGGCGCTCTGGACAAACTGATCCGCAGGGAAACCGACCGGCTCACAGGAAACCTCCCACAACTTCACAAAAACGAAGAACGCCGCCCTGTCCCGGAGCGATAAGAATTTTACACTGACTGGAGGTGATGAAGATTGGCAGGAGTGCATGAAGATTTCGGCGAAAAGATCGGCGGTGCGAAAAAAGACCTGTGGAAAGACCGCGGGCTGTATGCGGATGATCTGGAAGCCATGAATGAGCGCGAAGCAGAAAAATTTGTGAAAAAGGATAATGTCTGGAAAAAGCCGGACTATGCAGCCATGCTGGAGGAAGGGATTCCTCTTGGCGTGGTCTATTTTATCAAAAAAGCGAGGGACGGCTTAAACGCTTCCCCTCAGTATTACCGCACGGATGACACCCCGGAAAAACGGACCGCGAGACAAAAGGAATATATAAAAACAGTCCGGGAATTGCAGACAGTGCTTTCAGATGTCCGTACTGTGGAGGATGCTGCGAAAGCCTATGACCGCTTTTTCGTTGACAATGGATATTTAGAAAAGGTACAGGGCTGGGGAAGCGGAATCCATTACCGGGCAACGAAAAAGGGACAGGACAATCCCGTGATCACAAACAAATTGTCCAATACCATGCTGATCCGCTCGGCTGAATATTTTGAGCGCAACTTTACTCAGAAAGCAAAAAAGGAACAGTTTTGTGTTTCCAAAGAGCAGAAAATACCGAAAGGTTATGCGATCCACTTCAACGACGGGAAACATACCTATTCTAAAAATGAGGACTGGAAACCCGGTACCTACTATGTGACAAAAGGCTATTCGATCCTGCGGACCAATTTTGAGACCAAAGAAGCTGCCCTGAAATGGGTGCAGGAACTTGCCAAAGGCAGGAACAAAAACGGAAAGATCCGGTTTGTCCCTCCCCAGCTCGCCCATGTCAAACGTACCGGGCCGGATTACCGGAATGGTGTGGAGATCACCGGACAGCATTATCTTGATACATTTGGGTTCCGCGGCGGCGAGTTTGGAAACTGGATGAACCAGAACGACCGTCAGGCCTCCCTTAACATGGGATTTGAAGCACTAAAGGATCTGGCGTCAGCCCTTAAGATCAGCGATAAAGATATTGCTTATCAGGGAACGCTTGCGATTGCTTTTGGTGCAAGAGGCAGCGGCAATGCTGCGGCTCATTATGAACCTTTGCGTACAGTCATCAATCTTACGAAAATGCACGGGGCCGGTTCGCTGGCACATGAATGGTGGCATGGACTTGACGATTATCTTGGTACAAAGATGGGCGCAAAAGGGATGCTGTCAGAACAGCCCCGCCTCTATGCGCCGTTCCAAAAACTCATTGACACCATAAAGTATAAACCGGAAACACCGGAACAGGCAGCAAAGCGCACGGAAGCACAAACAGAACGCACCCGGAAAAATGCGGCAAGCTGGCTGGATTCCTCGGTTCTTGCCTCCCTGAAACGGTATGGTAATGAGGAACAGATGGAAACCTACGCAGTCTTGCGGGAAGCATTTTTGTCCGGCGAACCCGGCTCTGTGGAACAGATCAGCGCATTTAAGAAGAATGTTACCGGCCGGGTAATTCCCAAAAGTGAACGGGAACGGCTGGAAATTTTTGAGCGTATGCTTTCCGGGATGCAGGCGCAGGAAGCTCCGCAGATTGGACGGACGGAAACTGATTTTTACCGTAATTCGGTACGCATGGGAAAAGAATGTGAAAAAGACGGCGGTTACTGGGACAGCAATGTGGAAATGACAGCCAGAGCTTTTGCCTGTTATATCAAGGACAAACTGCCCTACACATCGGATTATCTGGCAGGCCATGCCGACTGTGCCCTTACCCTGGTTTCCGGTAAAGACGGAGAAATGGAGGTATTGAAAGCCTTCCCTGTGGGGGAAGAACGCCGTGCGATCAACGCTGTTTTTGACGAGATCATTCAGGATTTGAAACGGGAACAGCTATTGACCCCTGCTGATGTAACGCTTCCCCTCTCTGTTTCTGAACTTCGTGAGGCAGCGGACGGTCAGCTATCCATGTTCGGCGTCGGCCGTCCTTCCGTGATGGATCAGCTTGCGGCAAACAGACCGGCAGATAAAAAATCACCGGCACAGACGATTTCCAGAAAAAACCATGAGCCGGAAATATAGCAGGAGGTGAACAGCATTTTGGAAGAAAACAGGGATTACCATGCCTACCGGTATGGCGACCACTTGACGCCGGGATCAGAGCTTAAAATTGAACACAGCGTAGTTTGTGAAAATGTGGATATTTCTACTCTGATCACAATGGGAACAGATAACCTGGAAGACATGCGCCAGGGAAGTATCGACGGGGAGCAGAAAGCCTATGAAATCGTGGTGGCTGCTGCAAAACAGTGGGAACAGCAGGCAGCGGCAACACAGACGATCAACCGGGCTTTGGAATATCTTCGTACACCGGAGATTGAACATACCGGCAACCAGTGGAAAGATACCGATAACTGGAGGGCGGATCAGAAAATCAGCAACCGGGTCTATCAGATGACCTGCAGTATTTGGGAAGATACGAAATATGACCGGGAAACCAAACAGAGTGTTCCGGTTGCCTGGTATGTGACGTGGGAAGTCCGTATTCATTCCCCGAAGCAGGGATATGGAGCAAAGATTGCCGGACAAAACCAGAAACGATATACAGATAAGAATGCAGCCATAAAATACCTGGACGGGCGAAAGAAAGCCTATTCCCATTTATTCACGGAAATTTCCCCGCCAATCCCGAAAGAATATGAGCACCATTTTATGGTTCACGGTACTCTTTTACCTGGCTATACGGTTGAAGGACTGGAACAGGCCAAAACGGAACATGCCGCCGCCGAGGTTTCGGAGGGCGGTATTTTTACACCCGAAAACCGGGAGAAGCCTTCCGTCCTGGGGAAGCTCTCTGTGGCAAAAACTCAGGAAAAAACGCCAACCGCTCCCGGTACGGCAATGAAAAAGAAGGAGGATATACAATTATGAAAGTGTTAATGGTAGAGCCGGGCAAGTCCCCTTATGCTGCGGAGATCGAAAGTGGTCTGAAATCCTTGCAGGCGGCAGTGGGCGGAGATATTCAGGCGGTCTATCCGTATGAGGACCCGGTGGCTCTGATCTGTAATGAAGAAGGCAAGCTGATGGGGCTGCCTCTGAACCGGGCTCTCTTTGACGATGACGGCCACATCTATGATATTGTGTCCGGGAATTTTCTGATCGTTGGTCTTGGCGAGGAAGATTTTACAGATCTTTCCCCGGACTTGATGGAGAAATACGGGGAGCAGTTCAAGTACCCTGAAAAATTTGCAAGGATTGCCGGCGAGATCATTGCAGTCAAGCAGCCTGCAACCAATGAACACCGGGAAAAACCGATGATGCACCATTCCGGCCCGGATTTGTAGAAAGAAAGGAGCCAATTATGTTAATGGCAGTAAATGAACCTTATGCCCTTATGGTGCAGCCGGATGATATTCTGATCTCTCCCCGTGAGGTAGATGAACATTTTGGGACGATGGTATGCTTCCATCCCCGCTATGCGCTGGGCGACCATCACAACTATATGGACAAAGATGACTTCCTGCGGGAAATGTATTTAAATACCGTAGGACATGATGAAGCCGGCATGAAACGCTATGAACGGATGGTAAACATTGTAAGCAGCCGTTTCCGGCATGGACCAAAGACAGAGGAACGGGCGATCGATGAAGCAATGCAGAAAGTAATTTCGGAAAAGTATCTGATGCTCCCCCTCTATCTCTACGACCACTCAGGTCTTGCCATGAGTACAGAAAGTTTCTCAGGCAGGGCTCCTCATGCAGAATGGGACAGCGGACAGGTTGGCTGGATCTATGTTTCCAAAGAAGATGCCCTAAAGGAATTTGACGCTGACAAGATGACCGGCTCCATCCGGCAGAAAGCGGACGCACTGATGCGCAGTGAAGTCGCCGCTTATGATTCCTATCTGCGTGGCGAATGTTATGGGTTTGAGCTTTATAAAAACGGGGAGCTGTCGGATAGCTGCTGGGGCTTTATGGGTAACTTTTCCGATGTGTTGAAAGATATGGCGGAATACCTCCCGGATGAGTGCAAAGGGATGGTCGATCATCTGGAGGAACAGGAACGCCCGGCTACGATCATCAAGACGCTTTTGAAACATGCTAAAATTCAGGTCGATCAGGCAGCAAAAGCCTTTGAACACGCTTCCCGACAGCAGGTTCTTGGGGAAAGCCGGTAAAAAGTTATTTCCATATTATAAATACCGATTTTATCAGAAAGGAGGATGCTCTTGCAGGAAGATCTCGAACAACGAACGGTTTCTGTTTCTATACAGGCAGCAAAACTGTCAGGGCGGGTACTGCGTGCGGCTATTGCTGCGGTACTCCAAAAGATGGAACAGGAACGCACAATGCCAAAAGTCGGGCGCAACAGCATGAAGCGGCTGACTTATAAAGACCCCGGAGCCAATACCATTGAAGTTTCAGGGCGAATCCGCTCTTTTGAACGATATGCCAGGAAACATCAGGTACGCTACCATATAGAAAAGGAACTTGGGACTGATCCCCCAAAATGGACGGTATATTTCAAGGCAAACCAGGCGGATGCGCTGACGGCAGCTTTTAAGGAATATACAAAGAAAGACCTTACACGTAGCAGCAGACCGTCGCTGCTTACACAGCTTCATAAGTTCAAAGAACTGGCGCAGTCGCTTGGCCGTGACCGTGTAAAGAACAAAGAACACGGAGGACCGGAACGATGAAGATCGATGCAGAAACATTGAAAAAACAGGTCATTCTCCATCTGCCTTATGTTCTGTTCCTTCTGGTATTTGCCAAGCTGGGCGAGGCGGTGCGTCTGGCTCCCGGAGCAGACGCTTCCCAAAAGCTGTTAGGACTGTCCGAAGGCTTTGCCCTTGCGTTTCAGAGTATGTGGCCGGGGGCGGCAATGGACTGGCTGATCGGTTTATGCGGTGCAGCCATTATGCGGCTGGCAGTCTATCTTAGAGGGAAAGACGCTAAGAAATACCGCAAAAATGTGGAATACGGTTCAGCCCGTTGGGGAAATAAAGCCGATATTGCCCCGTTTATGGACCCAAGGCCGGAAAACAATATCATTCTTACCCAAAGTGAAGGACTGATGTTAAACGGAAGGCCCAAAAATCCGGCCAATGCAAGAAATAAAAATGTACTGGTAGTCGGAGGATCAGGTTCGGGAAAAACGCGCTTTTTCATCAAGCCAAACCTGATGCAAATGCACAGTTCCTACGTCGTCACCGATCCGAAAGGTACAGTTCTTGTGGAATGCGGAAAGATGTTGCAGCGAGGCACACCAAAGCTGGACAAGGACGGAAAGCCTGTGCGTAGTGAAAAAGGAAAGATCATCTATGAGCCCTATAAAATACGGGTATTCAATACGATCAATTTTCAGAAAAGTATGCACTTTAACCCCTTTGCCTACATTCACTCCGAGAAAGATATTTTGAAGATCGTCACTACCCTGATCGCCAATACCAAAGGCGAAGGAAAAGCCGGAGACGATTTCTGGGTCAAGGCAGAAACCCTGCTCTATACGGCACTGATCGGATATATCTATTATGAGGCTCCGGCAAACGAACAGAATTTTGCCACACTGGTAGAAATGCTGAACGCAATGGAAGTCCGTGAGGATGATGAGTCGTTCAAAAATGCCGTTGACCTTCTCTTTGACGCGCTGGAACAGAAAGACCCGGATCATTTTGCCCTGCGTCAATATAAGAAATATAAGCTCGCTGCCGGAAAAACAGCGAAGTCGATCCTTATTTCCTGTGCTTCCAGACTGGCTCCTTTTGACATTAAAGAAGTCAGGGAAATTACCATGTATGACGAACTGGATCTGGATATGCTGGGAGATGAACGGACTGCTCTTTTCCTTATTATGAGTGATACGGACGGAACCTTTGCATTTTTGATCAGTCTGATCTATTCCATTTTGTTTAACCGCTTGTGCGAGCGGGCGGATGATGTGTATGGGGGCAGGCTTCCCATCCATGTGCGCTGCCTGATCGACGAGGCGGCAAATATCGGGCAGATCCCGAATCTGGAGCGTCTTATGGCGACCATCCGAAGCCGTGAGATCTCTGCCTGCCTGGTGCTGCAGGCGCAAAGCCAGCTCAAAGCCCTGTATAAAGACAACATGGACACCATCATCGGTAACTGTGACGCCTCTCTTTTCTTAGGAGGCAAAGAAGAAACCACCTTAAAAAGCTGGAACTCCCTATTGGGGAAAGAGACCATCGACCTGTATAACACCAGTGTCACAAAGGGCAATCAGGAATCCCACGGACAAAATTTTCAAAAGTTGGGAAAGGATCTGATGTCGGTGGATGAACTGGCGGTCATGGACGGGGGTAAATGTCTGCTACAGATCAGGGGTGTGCGGCCGTTCCTCTCCCGAAAATATGATATAACCAAACACCCAAATTACAAACTGCTTTCCGATTTTAATGAGAAGAACGCTTTTAATATCGAAAAGTTTCTTTCTACCCGGATGCCGATGCGTCCCGGTGAACGATACCGCAATTATGAAGTCACAGCCGAAGATCTGGCTTCCCAGACTTTATAGAGTTGTTCCTGCCTGTCAAAGCATGATGCCCCGGCAGGCTTTGTTTTTGTCACGATGAAAGGAGGATTTTTTGAGGATTCGTGATTCTCCCTGAAAAGTAAATAACCGCAGGATTCTTCCTGCCCCATGCCGCCGTGCTGTTTGAAACAGATTTTTTTCTAAAAACAGTGCGGCGGCTTTTTTTGTTTCCGGCCTGATACGGCCATATCACAAATTAAAATTTCTGAAATTAAAGGAGGAACATTATGGCATTTTTTGCAAGCGCGATTGATACTTTGAAGATCCTTGTGATCGCCCTGGGCGCAGGTCTGGGCGCATGGGGTGTTGTAAACCTTCTCGAAGGTTACGGAAATGATAACCGTGCGACACGTTCGTAAGTGAAAAGCTTACGCACAAAGTCGAAGGGCAATTGTAGCCCGAAACTTTGGAGAACTGATATTCCGATGGGTGAAATGAGGGGGTAACGTCCCGAAGCGCCACCCTAATACTCCGAATGGCGGGGAGCATGCAACGGCTCTCTCCAAAAGTTTATAGAGCTCGGTGAAGTCGGCAGAGAGCAATCGTAAGACTGGTTTTCAGGCCAGACACGAAAGCTGTCCAGAGGTGGATGGTGTTGCCTATATGCCGGGGGTCGGATATCCATGGTGAGAATGTATGAAAATACTGACGAAATTCCGAATGTACGAGTCTAAACGTTGATGCTGTCGAAAGGCAGTACACCTTTCATGGTGGTATCTGTGGGCAAGTAAAATTGGTTGTTATGAAAGTCCATGCATCGTTACAGGCGGTGCGGTTATGCATGACCAGATACAGGCTTAGAGGAAGAACCTAAAGATATCCAATGATAGGAATATCGGAACGTGGAAAGCTGGGGACACGGAGGCGGTTGCAAGCCAGTGATGTGGTGGATGGGAATACCTTCGCGAGAGGGCAATAACCATTCTTTATTCCAGTGAGAGTAGTGGCACAGTACCTATGAAGCCGTGAATAAGTAAGCGGTGGAGGGATAGCCACAAGTCGAATTCAGCAATGAAAATGAAAACACAACAAACACAGCTTCGAGTATGACAAAGAAAATCCAAACCGAAGGGAGAGGATGCCTGTGTTGACTTCGGGGCAGCAAGAAAGGAAAAGTAAACAGAGAAAAATCCGCAACTCAGAGTATTACGACATGGAAGGTACTTTTGACAGGCTGTATGCAGAAAGTAAGAAAGATAAAACCTTCAACCATCTGATGGAAATCATCGAGAGTGAAGAAAATATCAAGCTTGCATACAGAACGATAAAGAAGAATACAGGAAGTGATACTTCGGGAGTGGATAAAAGGACGATAGCCGACCTTGCAAAGTTAAGCGAGGAAGAATACGTCCGTCTCATACGGAAACAATTCAGTAATTATCATCCACGACCCGTAAGGCGAGTGGAAATACCAAAGCCCAATGGAAAGACCAGACCGCTGGGAATTCCAACTATCGTGGATCGGATCGTACAGCAATGTATTTTGCAGGTCATGGAGCCGATATGTGAAGCAAAATTCAGTGAGAACTCCAACGGGTTCCGCCCGAACCGTTCCGCTGAGACTGCTATTGCGCAATGCATGAGGCTGATACAGGTACAGCATCTGTACCATGTGGTTGACCTCGATATTAAAGGCTTCTTTGATAATATCAGCCATACAAAGCTGATGCGTCAGATATGGGCATTGGGAATTCGGGACAAAAAGCTGCTATGCATTATAAAAGAGATGTTGAAAGCACCTGTTGTTCTGCCAAATGGGGAGAAAACATATCCCACACGGGGTACTCCGCAAGGCGGTATTTTGTCGCCATTGCTTGCAAATATCGTATTAAATGAACTGGACTGGTGGATTGCTTCCCAATGGGAACAGATGCCAACAAAGACAAAATTCAAAACGAGGAGCAATGCGCAGGGAACAGAGATTAAGAGCCACGCTTACAGGGCTCTGCGCCGGAGCAGATTAAAAGAGATGCATGCAGTTCGGTACGCAGATGATTTTAAAATTTTCTGCGCATCACATGAGGATGCCGTCAGAGCATACAAGGCAACAGAGTTATGGCTAAAGGACAGGCTGGGGCTGGAAATCAGCCCTGACAAATCCAAAGTAGTTAATCTCAAAAGACAGTATTCTGATTTTCTCGGGTTCAAGCTGAAAGTCCGTAGAAAGGGTAAGAAATATGTGGTTCGGTCTCATATGAGCGATAAAGCATACAAAAAGGCTCATGATAAAGTCTCGGAAGAAGTAAAGGAACTGGCTCATTCGTCAGATGATAATGTTCAGTTCATGCAGCTTCAGAAATACAACTCTGTAGTTGCTGGACTTCATGAATACTATTGTATTTCCACAGAAGTATCTCATGACTTCAGCAGACTTGCCTTTAGTATCAACAAACAGCTCAGAAACAGACTGAAAGGCGACTTATCCAAAAAGGGACAACTCAGAAATGGGTTCATCAAAGAAAAGTATGGAACAAGCAGACAGATGAGGTTCCTTCATGGACGTCCGGTGGTTCCACTGGGATATGTCCAGCCGAAGAACGCCCAGCATAAAAGGAAATCCATCAATAAATACACGGTCAAAGGTCGGGAACAGATTCATAAGAATCTTGCAATCGACACAGCGACGATGTTATGGCTGATGAGAAATCCTGTAAAGGGTAGAACCATTGAATATGCGGATAACCGTATTTCTTTGTATGCGGCACAGTATGGTAAATGTGCAGTGACGGGAATTCCGATGGATTCTCATGATATTCATTGCCACCATAAAGTGCCGGTAAGCAATGGTGGTTCGGATGAATACGCAAATCTAATTCTTGTCAGCAAAGAGGTTCATATCCTTATCCATGCTTCCTCAGAACCCACGATTGAGAAGTACCTGAAATCCTTAAATCTTGACAATAAACAAATAGAAAAGCTTAACAAACTTCGTAGTATGGCAGAAATGCCACCTATTATTCTTTGAATTTAATGCTGTAACGAAGTGTGTAAGTTGTGTTTAAAACCCTGGACGGCTGAATTCGATGGAGCGCCGTGTGCGGTGAAAGTCGCATGCACGGTGTGGAGCGGGGGAAAATCCGGAGATAACTTCAAAGGATTACCTATCGCTATCAGGTGCAAAATCCCAGGGGATCAAGCAGCTTATGGCAGGCGGAGGTATCGCTCTGGTTGGTGCAACGCTGATTCCGCTGCTTTCCGGCCTGTTCGGTTAAGGGCTGATTTATGGGCAGTCTGTTTGAACGGATAACAGACTGGATTAAAGAGGGCTTGATCGATGCGATCACCGGACAGTACACCAGCATTTTCAACTCCGTCAACAATCAGGTTGCGGATGTGGCAAATCAAGTAGGACAGACCCCGCAGGGCTGGAATGGCGGCGTATTTTCCATGATCCAAAATCTTTCGGAAACCGTCGTCATTCCCATTGCGGGCATGATCCTGACCTTTGTTCTGGTGTATGAACTGATCCAGATGATTCTCGAAAAGAACAACATGCACGAATTCGATACATTCAACATCTTCAAGTGGATTTTCAAGACTTTTGTTGCCACTTACCTGCTCACCAACTGTTTTACGATTGTGATGGCGGTCTTTGATGTGGCCCAAAATGTGGTGTCGCAAAGTGCCGGTGTCATAAACGGGAACCTGGATGTGCAGGCGGCGTTGTCTGATCTGGAAACCCAGCTTGAAGCAATGGGAATGTGGGAACTGATTGGACTGTGGCTGGAAACCAACATCATCAATCTGTGTATGTGGGTACTGTCCATCGTGATCTTTGTCATTGTATATGGCCGTATGATCGAGATTTATTTAACCGTGAGCCTTGCACCGATCCCGTTTTCCACAATGGCAAACCGGGAATGGGGACAAATGGGAACCGGGTATCTGCGTTCCCTTTTTGCCCTGGGTTTTCAGGGTTTTTTGATTCTGATCTGTGTTGCCATTTATGCAGTGCTGGTCCAGTCTATCCCATCGTCCGGCGACGTGCACGGCGCGATCTGGGGAACGGCGGGTTATACGGTACTGCTGGCCTTTGCCCTGTTTAAGACAGGTTCGTTATCCAAATCCATATTTAATGCAAGATAGCATGAACAAAACCAATTCTAAAAAGGAGGATTTTATATATGAGTAAAACCAATACAGAAAAAATGGCGCCGGAGACACAGACGCCGGAAATGACAAACGGCATGAAGCTGGATGTCCGCGTGCGTCCGATCGCCCCAATGGGAAACCTGCTGGCGTTTGCCAATGTTACGATTGGCGGATGCTTTAAGATTGACGGCTTCCGTATCTGTTCCAGTGAAAAGGGGCTGTATGTCAATATGCCCGCAACCCAGGATAAGGGAGGCAACTGGAAAGATGTCTGCTGGCCGGTTACGGCAGAGTTCCGCAAACAGCTTAATGACGCTCTGATCGATGGGTATGGGCAGGCTATTGAAAATTTGCAAGCAACTCTTGAAGCAACAAAGGGAGCTGCGGAAAAACCTTCCCTGACCGGTGCATTGAAGGAAAATGCCGGTAAGGTCAAAGAACAGCCGGCCAAACCTGCCCCATCTAAGAATGAGCAGGCTCGCTAATGCCGGAAACGAAACAGTACGGCATTATCTATGCCGATCCGCCCTGGCGCTATGATAGGAAACATGGAAGCGGCGTTGCGGAAAACCATTACCCCACGATGAGCATTGAAGAAATCTGTGCCCTGCCGGTATCGGAGCTTGCCGCAAAAGACAGCGCCCTTTTTCTGTGGGCGACCTTCCCGCAGCTCAATGAAGCCTTCCGGGTGATCGATGCCTGGGGATTCAAATATAAAACGCTGGCTTTTCTATGGCTCAAACAGAACCGGAAAGCGGATAGCTGGTTTTATGGCATGGGCTTTTGGACCCGATCTAATGCGGAGGTCTGCCTGCTGGCAACCAGAGGCCGACCGAAACGCCAGTGTGCGGGAATCCATCAGTTTGTAATCTCCCATATTGAGCAGCACAGCAAGAAACCGGACGAGGTGCGGGATAAGATCGTAAAACTCATGGGCGATCAGCCCAGAGTGGAACTGTTTGCAAGACAAAAGACACCCGGCTGGGATGTGTGGGGCAATGAAGTGAACTGTACGCTGACTATGCCGGAGCGAAAGGGGTGATTTTGATAGAACAAGATGCAAAGCGGCTGCTTATGGAACGGCTGGACGAGTGTTTGAAGGTTCATGCGGATATGCTGGATGCACAGAATATCGGCAGTATTTACGAGTTACAGGGACTTTCGGAACTCCACTATTATCTGAAGGTTGAACATGTATTTACCCCGGCGGAAGTAGAGGCGCTTCTTTCTTTTCAGGACCCGTTGGATGTAGCCCGATGGTGCTGGGAAGAAAATAACCATGAACATAGTTTCCCGATCTGCGATCTTCTCAAAGAAATTGATGCAGAGCAAAAATTTGAACATTTCACAAGCGAACCTTCCGCACAGGACAAATATACACTCCTGATGAAACGGCTGGGACAGAATTACTTTGCTTACCGGGAAAGCCTTATGTCAAGAGATAAGGAATCCTTAATTGAAAAAGCTGCTGAAATTACAGCCATGCAGGAGGCGTATTCCTATCTGACAACAAAGTTTGAGTTCGGGGATGAAATGCTGGATGATGTGCTGGCGCTTGAGAATCCTTTGAAATACTTTGCAGACCGTTGGCTTTTACCGGTTTCGGATGTGTTCGACGTGGATATGGATATTCGGGAAAATATTGCCGGAATCCGAGATAGCCAGGAATACCTGTGTCAGAGAGGACCGGCTGTTTCTGTCTTGGCACGGCTGCAAAATGCGGCTCAGGAAGTGCGGGAATGTCCGGCTGCGGAGAAACCGGTACGCGAATTCGGTGCACGGTAATGGGCCGGAAACTATATTACGATGGGAGGTGTATAGATGCCTTATGTACCCGTACCAAAGGATTTAACCAAAGTTAAAACCAAGCTGGCCTTCAATCTGACGAAGCGCCAGCTTATTTGTTTCAGCCTTGCCGGGCTTGTCGGCCTTCCGGTGTATTTCTTTACCCGCAGGGCGATCGGCAATTCGGCGGCTGTACTTTTGATGATCGGGCTGATGATGCCCTTTTTCTTCTTCGCCATGTATGAGCGTGACGGACAGCCGGCAGAAAAGATCTTGAAGAACCGGCTCCGTTATAAGCTCTGGCCGAAGAACCGTCCATACAGGACGGATAACCTGTATAAATCTATGTCAAAGAAGGAGGTTACAAAGATTGCCAAAAAACAAGCAGCAGGAAGCTCAGGAAAAGCGTCTGCAAAAAAATATCAGGCAGGCCAAAAAGACCAGAGCCGATGCAAAGCAGGGCAAAACTAAGTCTGCCCGTTCCAAGCCGTCTAAAAAAGGCGGCTTTTTTGTCGGGCTGAAAGCAGATGCCCCGCAGACAGTCCAGCAGAGCATTCCCTACCGTGAAATGTACCGGGATGGGATCTGCCGGTTGACCGATACCCTTTACACCAAAACGGTACAGTTTTTTGATATTAACTATCAGCTTGCACAGGCAGATGATAAAGCACAGATCTTCGAGGGTTACTGCGATTTCTTAAATTACTTCGATGCTTCGATCCATGTGCAGCTTACCTTTATCAACCAGCGGGCCAATATGCAGGATTTTACCAGAAGCATTGACATCCCTCCCCGCGGCGACGAGTATGACGGAATCCGCAAGGAATACGGGGATATGTTAAAGAACCAGTTGCAGAAAGGAAATAATGGTCTCACCAAACGAAAATACATCACCTTTGGGATCGAGGCAGATGACCTGCGTACTGCGAAAATGCGTCTGGAACGCATTGAAACGGATGTGCTGGCAAATTTCAAGACCCTTGGAGTCCAGGCAAGATCCTTAAACGGACTGGAACGTCTGGAGCTTCTTCACAGCCAGCTTCACCCGGACGGTCAGGAAAAGTTTCATTTCCAGTGGTCGGATCTGCCTAAGACCGGTCTTTCTACCAAAGACTTCATTTCCCCATCCGGGCTGTCTTTTTCAAAGGATGGAAAGACATTCCGGGTAGGCGACCATTCCGGTGCTGTCTCCTTTTTGCAGATTTTGGCGCCGGAGCTTACGGACCGGCTTTTAGCGGATCTTCTTGACTTAAACGACGCCGTGACCGTCAACCTGCATATCCAGTCTATCGACCAGGCACAGGCAATCCGAAACATCAAGCGTAAAATGTCGGACCTGCAGAAAATGACCATTGAGGAACAAAAGAAAGCGGTCCGATCCGGGTATGATATGGACATCATTCCCACCGACCTTGCCACCTATGGAGAAGAAGCCAAAAATCTTTTGCAGGATTTACAGAGCCGCAATGAGCGTATGTTCCTTGTGACGGTACTGGTGGAAAATATCGCTGCCAAACGCCAAAAGCTGTTCAATGATATTTTTGCCGCTTCGGGTGTGGCACAGAAATACAACTGTGCCTTAAAACGGCTGGATTACCAGCAGGAACAGGGGCTTATGTCCTCGCTTGCTCTTGGCACGAACCAGATTGAAATTGAGCGCGGGCTTACGACCAGCAGCACAGCGATCTTTGTCCCGTTTACCACCTGTGAATTGTTCCAGGAGGGCGAGGCGTTGTATTATGGCCTGAACGCCCTTTCCAATAACCTGATCATGGCGAACAGAAAAACGCTGAAAAACCCCAATGGGCTGTTTCTCGGTACCCCAGGAAGCGGCAAATCATTCTCTGCCAAGCGTGAGATCGTCAATGTGTTCCTTCTGACGGAGGACGACATCATTATTGCTGACCCGGAAAATGAGTATGGGCCGCTGGTACAGCAGTTCGGTTCCCAGGGACAGGTCATTGATATTTCCCCTACTTCCACAAACTACATCAACCCTATGGACATCAATCTGGACTATTCCGATGATGAAAACCCGATCACGTTGAAAAGTGATTTTATCCTGTCGCTGTGTGACCTTATCATCGGCGGCAAAGAAGGGCTTTCCCCTATTGAAAGGACGATCATCGACCGTTGTACCAGACTGGTGTACCGGGAATATCTGCAGAACCCATGCCCGGAAAATATGCCGATCTTAGGCGATCTTTACGAGCTGCTTTTGAAACAGTCTGAACCGGAGGCACAGAATATCGCAACGGCGCTGGAAATCTATGTCAATGGTTCCCTTAACGTGTTCAACCACCGTTCCAATATCCAGATGGATCAACACCGGGTACTGTGTTTCCAGCTTAAATCACTGGGAAAAGCCTTAAAGGAAATCGGGCTTTTGATCATGCAGGATGCGGTGTGGAACCGTGTCACGGCCAACCGTTCCAAACATAAAACAACCTGGTTCTATATCGACGAATTTCACCTTCTTTTGAAAGGACAGACAGGAAGTTTCAGCGTGGAGATCTGGAAACGCTTCCGTAAATGGGGCGGAATCCCATCAGGTTTAACGCAGAATGTCAAGGACCTTCTGGCTTCCCGTGAGATTGAGAACATTTTTGAGAACTCAGACTTTATCTATATGCTCAACCAGGCTCAGGGAGACCGTCAGATTTTGGCAAAGCAGTTGGGGATCTCCCCGCACCAGCTTTCCTATGTGACCCATTCCGGTCCCGGCGAGGGGCTTTTGTTCTTTGGAAATGTGATCATCCCCTTTGTGGACCACTTCCCGAAGGACACACTGTTGTACAGCGTGCTTACCACAAGACCGGATGAAGTAGCGGGGACCAAAGCGTGAGACAAAAATTAAAATGGATCGGAGGTGAGAACAATGGCACACGACAGGGAATTTCAAAGGAAGCGCAAAGATACCCGGATGCCGATGCGTGATTCCCACGGGGAAGATCAACCGGCAGCTAGGCAGACCGAACAGGATTTTGATCTGCGCAGGGCACGGGACACCCCTTCTTCTGTCACCGGCAAAACCCACAGGCAGGATATCCCTGTACAGACGGAATTTTCCCAGCTATCACCGGAAACACCGGCGTCCTTGTTGGAACAGGGCGATGCTTATGCAGCCGCTTTGGATGTTTCAGATCGCTTTGAGATACCGGATGCTGCCGGAACAGAGTCTCCGATACAGGACAACGGACGAAGCAATTTCCGGCAGGAGGCTTCCAGGCGTTCTTTTGTAACAGAGGATGTGACAGACCATGATACCGGACAATATGCACCTTCTTCCGAAGGATCAGCCCCACCGAGCGGCACAGACAGATCCGGTCAGGAACATCGTTACCGGACACATCAGCATGGGAACAAATATCAGCAGCGTTTTCAGGAAGCGGCACAGGCGGAGGAACAGGCAGCACAAAAGGAAAAGAGTGTGGATAGCGAACCGCCGAAAACATCCAAGCTGGAATTTACTGCGGATGAACTGCCGCCGGAGACAAAGGATAAAAAGCTCACCCATACAAGACGGAAGGCGGAACGGACTGCACAAAAAGCAGAGCAGGCGCAAAATCGTCTGCCGGCCCGGAAGAAACTGCGCATGGAGACGGTTTCCGCCCCAGAGACCGGAAAAGCCAAAAAACACTTAAAATTTGAAAAGGAGGTTAAATCCCAAAAGGCCCATGTAAAAGGACCTGTACCTCTGCGTCCGGTCAAGGCAGGTGCAAATACCGCCATTGGTTACGCCCATAAAAAGATTTATGAGGCAGAGGATGAAAATGTGGGGATCAAGGCAGCCCACCGCTCTGAACTTGTGGGCGAGGCGGGGCTTCGCACAGCATATCACCGGCATAAAACCGCCCCCTACCGAAAGGCAGCGAAATTACAGCAAAAATCAGCAAAGGCAAACGCAAGACTTGCTTACCGGCAGGCTCTTAGCGACCACCCGGAGCTGAAGAAACATGCGATTGCCCGGATATGGCAGAAACAAAAACTGAAAAGGCAGTATGCCAAGGCTGCCCGTGAAGCCGGGAAACAGGCCAAAAATGTTGCAGTCGCAACAGAGAGGGTCAGCGTCGGTATTGTCCATGCGGTCAAACGGCACCCTGTGATCTGCCTTGTCCTCCTGCTTCTCCTTTTGGTAATTTTCCTGATCATGTCCCTGTTTTCCACATTCTCCAATATCGGGACCGGTGGTCTGGGAAGTCTGGCTGCTTCTACCTATCTTGCAGACGATCAGGACATCAACCAGGCGGAGCTTACCTATACCGAGTGGGAAACAGATCTGCAACTGGAAATAGACCGGGTGGAATCAGACCGCCCCGGCTATGACGAATACCGGTATAACCTGGGTGCGATCGAGCATGACCCGTATGTGCTGATGGGGTATCTGACTTCTGCTTATCAGGGATTTACTTACGATGAAGTGGAAAGTGTGCTGCGGCAGCTTTTCCAGGAACAATATACCCTGTCCTTTTCAGAAGAAACCGAGATCCGTTACCGTACCGAAACTTCCGTTGACCCGGAAACCGGAGAAGAAACCCAGGAGGAAGTGCCTTATGAATGGCGCATCTTAAATGTCAAGCTCACGGTCACACCTCTGGAAAACCTGGTCGTTTCCCGGATGAACGCAGACCAGAAAGAGATCTGCGAGATCCTGCTGCAGACAAAAGGAAACCGCCAGTATGTCAAAAATGTCTTTGGCACCAACTGGCTCCCTTATGTGACCAGCTACTACGGCTACCGGGTACATCCCATCAGTGGGGAAAAGAACTATCACACCGGTGTGGACATCGGGATGCCGGATGGCACAGAGATCCTTGCCGGGCATGACGGAACAGTTACCCTTGCGGGAAATGCCGGCGGTTATGGCTTATGTGTTGCCATTGAAGGCGAGGCATACGAAGGACATACCCTGACAACCAAATACGGGCACTGTTCCCAGATCCTTGTTTCTGCCGGGCAGGAGGTCAAAGCCGGGGATGTGATCGCAAAGGTCGGGAATACCGGAAATTCCACCGGTCCCCACCTGCACTTAGAGGTCCTGGTTGACGGCCAGTATTTGAATCCCCTGTATTTTGCCGATACCGGCGATACCAGCGAACGGCACCTGCCGGAAGTTGGTTCAGGCGGCACAGGAAACTACTTCGATTATGACATTCCACCGGAAGCCCTTGCGGATGAACAGTTTGCCGCAATGATGGCCGAGGCGGGAAAATATCTTGGCTATCCGTATGTATGGGGAGGCGCAAGCCCTTCCACTTCCTTTGACTGTTCCGGCTATGTGTCCTGGGTGATCAACAACTGCGGCGTCGGCTGGAATTTTGGAAGGCTGACTGCGGACGGTCTTTTAGGTGTATGTACGCCGGTATCAAGCGCAGATGCAAAACCGGGCGACCTGATCTTCTTCCAGGGGACCTACAATACCAGCGGCGCAAGCCATGTAGGGATCTATGTAGGAAATGGAATGATGATCCACTGCGGAGACCCGATCTCTTATGCCAACATCAACACAAGCTACTGGCAGCAGCATTTTTATACATTTGGGCGTCTGCCTTAACAGATTGGAGGTAATAAATTGAATCCTAAAATTGAAAAACTGGAAAAGGAAATTGAAAAGACCAAAACAAAGATTGCGGAAATGCAGGCAAAGCTCCATAAGCTGGAGGAACAGAAAACGGAGCTGGAAAATACCGATTATGTGGCGGTGGCACGCAGTTTCAAACTGACGCCCCAGCAGCTTGCGGATTTTTTGAAATCACAGCAGGCAGCCCCTTCGGAAACTGTTTTACCGCAGGAGAAGGAGGATGTGCATGAGGCTTAAAAAATTTTCCCTGCTGCTGGCGCTTACGCTTCTTGTAAGTGTCAGCGCATTACCTGTAACGGCTCATGCCGGCGGTTCCAAAGACACCACACCGCCAACACTGACTGCTTCCTTGGAGGGCGATGCCCTGAAAATAGAAAGCAGTGACGATCTATCTGGCGTGGAGGCGGTCTTTGTTGATGAAAACCGTATCAACTCCCTCACCGATGGGAAAGCGTCGGTTGCACTAAAAGATTATGCAGGAACAGAAAAACAGGTAAGCATATACGCAAAAGATTATGCAGGAAACCGTTCTGATGCGGTAAAGCTGGATAATCCGTATTACAAAGAACCGGCTCCTGAAAAGAAACCTGTTGCGGCAGCACCCCAGAGTCCGTCCGGTACACAGACAAAACCGCCTAAGGAAGAAAAACCTTCCGGCTCAGACGCTGCAACCCCTTCTGGCGGCGGAAATTCTTCCGGTTCAGATAACAGTACCGGACAGCAGGAAAATACTTCTGCGATCTCGGAAGGTGCATTTACCCCGGAAGGCACCGGAACGGTACAGGACAACATCAGCGGTACAGATGGGGAAAAACAGTTTTACACCATCACTACGGACGCGGGCAATGTCTTTTATCTGGTGATCGACGGGAAACGGGAAGATAACAATGTCTACTTCTTAAACGGCGTCACAGAGTCCGACCTGATGGCGCTTGCAGAAAAGAACAATGGCAGCATGAGCATGATTCCCCAGGAAGAAAGTTGCAACTGCACAGAAAAATGTGAGGCAGGAAAAGTCAATACCGGCTGTCCGGTCTGCAAAAATGACTTAAATGGCTGCAAAGGAAAAGAAAAGCCGGCGGAAACTGAAAAACCGGCAGAACCGGAAAAACCGAAGAAAGAAACCGGCAGCGTCGGCACAATCCTGTTTATCCTTGCTGCCTTACTTGCGGTCGGTGGGATCAGTTACTATGTAAAAATCGTGCGTCCGAAACAGCTGGCCGAGGACGATGCGGAATTTGAGGATGACGGTTATGGCGAAGGCTTTGACCCGGATGAGGCATACGGGGAACCGGAATATCTTTCCGAAGATGATTTTGACAACAAGGACAGCAACTAAGGCTGTCCTTTTAGATTTTATGAAAGTGAGGATTTTTTCATGGAACATATCATAACCAGGCGCCGTGGCTTTCGCAAGCTGTTGGCGTTTTTGCTTTGTGTGGCAAGCATTTTGGGGCTTCTTCCGGCTCAGGCTTTTGCCATGTCTGCCGGACAGACAGCAAGCTCCTGGCTGGGCGACCAGTATGTGGGCTCTGATGGGGACTACTACCGTGCCCCGGCGCCTTATACCTATCTTGCCTACCATGCAGACGGAACCATCGACGTACACACCAGTTCCGGAGGCGGCGCTTACCGGCACTATATTCTGACGGATTCTGACGGGATCAGCCATCAGGTTTACTGTGTGGAGAGTGGGATTCCTTACCATGCTTCGGAAAACAGTTATGTTTCAGAGAGCGGGACCAACAGCCAATACCTGAACCTGCTTCCCGCCGAGGCAAGGAGGGGGATCACCCTGACTGCGATTTATGGCTGGAAACCCGGTGCGGCGCTCCCCGTTTCCGGGATCAACGAGGATGACTATAAGATGGCAACCCAGATCATCCTCTGGGAATACCAGCAGCAGCTTAGAAGCGATCCGTACAGCCGCCACGGAAACGGCCATGCGGACGCCGACCAGTATTTCAGCGTGATCGTCGGACGACCGGCAGAAAAAGCCTATAACTGGATTCTGGCACAGGTCGCTTCCCATTCCACCGTCCCTTCCTTTACTTCTTCTAAGAAAAGCGAAGCACCGGAACTGGAACTGAAATGGGATGTAGAAAAAAAGGTCTATACCCTGACGGTCACAGATACCAACAACTTGAAGATCGACCTGGAGGCTTTGAAGGGCAGCGGCGTTTCTGTGACAAGAAACGGTAATGAATACACCTTTACCAGCAGGCAGATGATGATGGACCCGGTGCTGTTTGAATTCCGAAAGAATATCCCGGTGGCAAACGACATGCTGATCTGGGGCAGACCCGGCTACCAGACCATGATGACCGGCGCCAGCGATCCGGTTTCTTTCTTTGTAAAGATCAAAACGGAAACTTACGGTACCGCAAAACTTGTCAAGACCAGTGAGGACGGCATTGTTTCCGGTATCACCTTCCATATCTCCGGTACGGATATTTTGGGAAATGAAGTCAATGAGGAAGTTACGACCGGAGAAAACGGTCAGGTGGAAAAGAAACTCCTGCCGGGAACCTATCTGGTAAAGGAACTGCCGGTGGACCGCTATGTGACCCCTTCCGCACAGTATGTAACCATTGAAAGTGGACAGACTTCTTCGGTACATTTCAGCAATATCCTAAAGAAATTCCGCGTCCATGTGGTAAAGAGTGATGCTGACACCGGAAATGCCCAGGGGGATGCCACGCTTGCAGGGGCGACCTATGGGATCTTCCACGATGGCGAATTGATCGACACTTATACGACCGGATCGGATGGCAGCTTTATGACCCGCTATTATGTGTGTGAGGATGGCTGGACAATCCGGGAGATCGAACCGAGCACCGGGTATCTTCTGAATGAAACCATTTATGAAGTGGGTGCATCCCCTTCCCTGTATGAAGTGGAACTCAATACCACAGAAAATCAGGTGACGGAAACAGTTATTTACGGAAATATCCAGCTTGTCAAGCACACCGATGACCTGGACCCGGATGTGCCTGAGGGCGAAAATACCGACGATCCCAATGCCGGTATCATCGAACGCCCGGAAGCAGGCGCAGTCTTTGAAGTTTACTTAAAGGCAGCCGGAAGCTATGACGCGGCAAAGGAAAGTGAACGTGACATTCTTACCACGGATGCGGATGGTTTTGCTTCCAGTAAACCGCTTCCTTATGGGCATTATACGGTCCATCAGATCGCAGGCGAGGAAGGCAAAGCCTTTGTCCCGGACTTTACGGTATTCATTTCCTCTGACGGAAAGACTTACAGCTATATCCTGAACAACCGCACCATCACAGCCCGTCTGAAAGTTGAAAAATGTGACGCAGAGACCGGAAAGATTATCCCTGTGACCGGAACCGGTTTTCAGATCAAGAATCTTTCCACTGGGGAATTTATCACCCAGACCGTCTACTATCCGAACCCGGAAACACTGGATACCTTCTATGTTTCTGACGAGGGCTGGCTGATGCTGCCGGAGCCTTTGGCCGCCGGGGATTATGAACTTTATGAGGTGGCTGCCCCTTATGGCTATGTGCTTTCCGATCAGCCGGTACCGTTTACCATTGACGGCAGCGAGGCGGTTGTGACGGTCACGCAGTACAATATGCCGCAGAAAGGCCAGCTTACCATCAAAAAGACCGGAGAAGTATTTGCTTCTGTCCAGGAAAACGACGGACTGTACCAACCTGTGTATGAGGTTTCCGGACTTCCCGGAGCGATCTATGACGTGATCGCAGATGAAGATATTTATACCGGTGACGGTACCTTGCGGGCAGAAAAAGATACGGTTGTGGAAACCCTTACGACCGGCGAGGACGGCACAGCGAAAAGCGGGCTTCTCTATCTTGGCCGTTACCGTCTGGAGGAACGTCAGGCTCCTTCCGGTTGTGTGCTGAATCCTCAACCGGAATATGTGGAACTGACCTATGCGGGTGAGACCGTGGAGGTCACACAGGCAGCAACAGGTCTTTATGACGAACGACAGAAAGTGGATGTCACACTTTTCAAGGCAATGGAGACCAATGACCTGTTCGGTCTTGGCATGAACGAGGAATATAAGGATATTTCCTTTGGACTTTATGCTTCCGCAGACCTGACGGCGGCAGATGGCAGCGTGATCCCGGCAGATGGACTTCTGGAAGTGGTCTCTGTTTCGTCTGATGAATCCGGCGGTTACAGTGCTTCCTTCGCCTCCGACCTGCCTTTTGGCAGCTATTATGTCAAGGAACGCACGACCAACGGCGCCTATATCCTTTCGGATCAGAAATATCCGGTCGTCTTTGAATATGCCGGACAGGAAACCGCCCTGGTACAGATCCTTGTCAATGAAGGCAAGGCTGTTTCCAATGAACTTCTCCGCGGGCGTGTAGACGGTGTAAAAGTTGGGGAAAACCCGGAAGGCGGCGAAGATGTCACGCTGGCCGGTGCGCTCATGGGACTGTTTAGACCTGATACAGAAGAATTTACCGAAGAAAATGCACTGCTTACTGCTGTTACCGGAAAAGACGGCAGTTTTTCCTTTGAGAATATTCCTTACGGACACTGGATCGTCAAGGAGATCTCTGCCCCTGACCTTTATACAGTAAGCCCGCAGCAGCACCATGTATATATCGGTGCAGACGGACAGCATATTGAGATCCGTGTGGAAAACACCCTGATCCGCGGCAGTGTGCAGGTAACTAAAACCGAAGCTGTGGAAGGACCTTCCCCTGTGGAAAAGGAGGATAAGAAAGACAAGAATTCTTTCCTGCGTTTCCTGCCCGGTGCGGTGTTCGACCTGTATGCGGATTCCAACGCCAACCAGGAATATGATCCTGACGATCAAAAGATCGGTACGCTGAAAGAAACCGATGCAGGCTATCATACGGCGGAAAACCTTCTGGCTGGCGGCTACTTTATAAAAGAAAGCAAAGCGCCGGAGGGCTATCAGCCTGATCCAAACGCTTACTATTTTTCCATCACAGAAGATGGACAGGTCGCAGTTGTGGAAAATGGAGAAGCCGGGCACGGATTTACCAATGAGGCTTACCGTGGCAACTTAAAGATCACAAAGGATTCCAGCGACGGGCGCAAAGATGGTTTTGCCATCGAGGTCAAGAGCGCGGACGGCTCCTACTGCGAGACATTCACCACTCCAAAATCCGGTGTAATTGAAGTAAAGGGCCTTCGTGTCGGTATTTATACCGTAACAGAAGTTGCAAACCGGGCAAGCAAGGATTACATCATCCCTGATGCCGCTACGGTGGAGATCAAAGCTGACCAGACATCTACGGTCCAGTTCTTTAATGAAAAACCGGAAAAGCCGGGGAAGCCGGAAAAACCTTCTGTTCCGTCCAATCCTTCCACCCCTCAAAAGCCGGTACCGCAGACCGGGGATGATCCGTATATTTTCCTATATGGCGGACTGTTGGCAGCCGCACTGATTGGCGGCAGCGTATTTGCTGTGTATTATTTCAAAAAGGGAAAATACAGCAGGACTTCCCCGAAAAGAACGGCTGTCGGGATTTCTGTCCTTTCACTCTGCGTTCTGGTGGCTTTTGGCAGCGGTTTTTTGGTGTTCCGTGACTTAAACCAGTATGCCGAGAGTAAAGATGCCTATCAGGATCTTGCCGGATATGTGGAAGTACCGGAGCAGACAGCCTCCCCGGAACAGGCAACCGATCCAACGGAAACAAAACAGGACGATGCCGATATTGTCCTGCCTTCGGTAGACTTTGAAGCGCTCCGTGAAAATGGACCGGACATCATCGGATGGCTTTCCCTTCCTGATACGGTGCTCAATTATCCGGTAACGCAGACCGACAACAACGAATATTACCTGAACCATCTTTATGACGGAACCTATAACAAGGTTGGCTGCCTGTTTGCCGATTATGAAAACCGGGCAGATTTTTCAGACCGCAATACGATCATTTATGGTCATAATATGCGGGATGGTTCCATGTTTGCGCTGCTGAACCGGTACGATGAACAAAGTTACTTTGATGCTCACAGGCAGATGTATCTCGTTACTCCGAAGGGTGGTTATGTCATGGAGATCTTTGCGGCTTTTGCAGCAAAGCCGGAAGAATCCGGCAGTGAAACTTCTCCCTGGCAGCTTTCCTGGAAGGATGACGGTGCTTATACTACCTGGCTTACAGCTATGAAGGAACGTTCTGCGGTGGAAAGTGATGTGACTGTGACCTGCAGCGATAAGGTACTGACCCTTTCTACCTGTACGCCGGGCGGCACAGGACGCTTCCTTGTCATGGGAAAACTCGTGAAAGTAGATAACGAAATATAGATTTTAGACGGTGCGGGGGCAAAAGCTCCCGCACCTGCTGTTTACAAGGAGGATTTTATTTTATGGTAAATACCATTATTTCCATTCCCGGCTATGTCCATCTTTACCGCTCACTTTTGCGGTTTTACGACATGCCGGAAAATGAAGTCCGGGAAATGCTCTATCTTCTGAATACGGCAAACCTGGACTGCTACGAGTATTATCACCCGGACCGCAGTGTGATCCAGAGCGGACCGGTCGCTTTTTGCGGATGGCTGGAAACGAAAGACTGCCGCCCTTACCGCACAGAGGTACAGCTTTACAAATCGCTGCTGTTTTTGAAGCGCAGCATTGACCGTGACCTGATCGTATCAGCTCAGAGGGAGGCTCTGCAAACCCTGCGCTGTATTATCTCCAATCTGGAATACCGCTTTTATAAAGCCTATGGCATGGAGATCGAGGACAAACGCACGGTCTATGGGGAATGTACCTACCGTCTGGTTCCCAGGGAGGACGAACCCAGCGTGTGCCTGATGCACGACTGGATCTACCTGCCAACTGCCTGATGTCACGAATAATATATAAAATATGTGACATATATGAAAACTGTACTGCCTTTCAAAATTTTTGATTTTTGATGTATAAATCAGATTTTTAATGGGAACACTCAAAACAAGAGGAATAGGACCTATTGCAATCATGTCACGAATAATATATAATATTCGTGACATGAAGGGAGGCGGTATTGTGGACAACGGATATACAAAACGAATACGGGAGTGTGTTCTTTCTCTTGAAGATGGAACTGTTTTTGTAATGTCTGATTTTGCGGATATTGCAGATACATCCACTATTCGTCAAAGTTTAAGCCGTTTAGTGCAATCAGGAACATTGCGCCGTATTTTGAAAGGTGTTTATGAAAAACCAAAATATAGCAAACTTCTGGATGAATATGTGGCGGCAGACCCGGAAGCGGTGGCGAACGCATTGGCACGAAGTTATCACTGGACGATTGCCCCATGTGGGAATACAGCATTGAACCTGTTAGGTCTTTCAACACAGGTAACAGCAGTATGGTCCTATATCAGCGATGGTCCATATAAGACCTACGAGTGGAACTCTACAAAGCTGGAATTTAAGCACCGAACCAATAAGGAGATTACCGGATTGTCCTATATGACAAGTTTGGTTATACAGGCATTAAAAACGCTTGGCAAATCGAATGTTACGCCAGAAGTCATACAGATGCTTTCCGAAAAACTGACAGACAAGGATAAACAGGCTTGTTTGAAGGAAGCAACAGAGTCTACGGATTGGGTTTACGATACGATACGACAGATTTGTGGAGGTGAAAAGGTACAATGAGAAATATAGCAAGACTTTCAGATAACGACCGCAGGGAGCTGTTCAGAAATACAGCAGATAAAATGGGACTGAATGATGCCATCGTAGAAAAAGACTTTTGGGTATGTTTTACGCTGGATTATTTATTTCACCGCTCACCATGGAAAGAGTCCATCACCTTTAAGGGAGGTACCAGCCTTTCAAAAGCCTTTCACCTGATCAGCCGGTTTTCAGAAGATATTGATTTGATTCTGGACTGGCGTGTATTGGGATATGGCAAAGATGAACCATGGGAGAAAAGTTCCAATACAAAACAGGATGCTTTTAACAAAGAAGCCAATGCGCGTGCGGAGGTATTTCTGTCCGAAACATTCTGCCCGGCAGTCAAAGCCGGCTTATCCCAGGAAATCGGTTGTGAAGCAAATGTCTACATAGATGAAAAGGATAAACAGACGGTCATTTTCGCCTATCCGCACCTTTTTACAAATACGGCGACCTTACAGGTGATCCGTTTAGAGATTGGTGCGCTGGCAGCGTGGACTCCTGCAAAAACAGCGCAGATCGAACCTTACGCGGCAAAATATTATCCGAAGATTTTTGAGCAAAAAGAAACTGCAATCCTTACCGTTGCCCCGGAACGGACCTTCTGGGAAAAAGCCACAATCCTGCACCATGAAGCGAACAGACCGGAACATTTGGAAATGCCGCAGCGGTATTCCAGACATTATTATGATCTCTACCGCATGGCTGCAACACCGGTTAAAGAAGCTGCTTTTTCCAGGCTTGACCTCCTGAAGAAAGTTGTAGATTTCAAAATGAAATTCTATCCCAGATCATGGGCGAAGTACCCGGAGGCTGTGCCGGGCACATTAAAATTACTCCCGCCGGAATATCGGTTTGCAGCATTGGAAGCGGACTATAACTCTATGCAGGATATGTTGTATGGGGATGTTCCGACATTTGAGACAGTCATAGCAGCGGTCCAGGAACTGGAAAAAGAGATCAATACACTATAAACAATTACATATCCATTTATTTGCCGGCTATTCTAAGATGCTTTAGAATAGCCGGTTTCTTGTTTTCAAAGGAGGGATGCTATATTACGCAAAATGAAGTCAATGCCGTTTTTGACGAACAGGTGCGGCTCTGTGCTGATACCTTGAAACGGAAAACCAAAGAATACACCGGGGATGACCCGGACCGGCTGGGTGCATTTAAGGCAGCGGCAGCTTTACAGCACACAACGCCCCAGCGTGCCCTTGCCGGTATGCTGGCAAAGCATATTGTTTCTCTATACGATATGTGCTTTGCCGAAGAAGTGGTTTATCCGATGGACACATGGGACGAAAAGATCACAGACAGTCTTAACTATCTGTTCTTACTGAAAGCGATTGTAAAGGAGGGACATACCAATTAAACAGATTGAAGTAAAAATTTTGAACTGCCAGGCGGTAGCGGAAGCAGAAAAAAACATGGTCTTTGCGGCAAGGCTTACCCAGCAGGGACATAAGATTGCCTCAATGGACGACCTGATGGAGCTCTACGAAAAATCATTCAGCGTTCAGACAGTAGCAGCTATGGGGGCGCTTCCCCATCCTACCATCCAGAAATTTGCGGTGATCACGGTAGCCATTGTCGGCGCCAGCAGGCGTTTTCTGGCGCAGATCACCCGCCACCAGAACGAAGTAAAATTTATGAGCGCATCGCTGCAGTACAGCAACTATACGGGACAGGCGGATTTCGCTGTCCCGTATTCTATTATGACGGCTCCGGCAGTGGTACGGGAACTGTACTTAAAAAGCTGTAATGAAAGCATGAAATGTTATGAAGCCCTGTGCACTGCCGGAAGCGGGCACGATGCGGCCGGCTATGCCACGCCCCAGGGATTGCGGAATGTACTGCTCATCAGCGCCACCCCTTATCAGTGGAAACATATCATCAGCCAGCGGGTATGCCGGAGAAATACAGATGAAACAAGGATCGTGCTGCTAAAGGTCTGGAAAGAACTTTATGAACTAAGCCCTACTTTGTTTGCCCCATCACTGACCGGGCCTTTTTGTCAGATGGATCGATGTCTGGAAGGGAAAATGACCTGCGGACGAAAACTGCAGGCAAATATGACGCCAGAGGATATTCTGGAAAAAGATTATCCTGCTCTTTGGGAAGGAGACTGCCGATGAAAATAAAACTGATCGACTTTGGCGTACCGGAGCACCAGCGTCCTTACCGTCCGCATGGCAATGATGCCGGAGCGGATGTTTATCTGCCCTATGACTGTACCTTACAGCCCGGAGAAATCGCCAAAATTCCTTTGGGTTTTGGACTGGAAATACCGGATGGATATGCGGGATATATCTTTCCCCGTACCAGCATGGCGGTAAAAGGTCTGGTCTGTGAACTGCCGCCTGTGGATTCCGGCTACCGTGGAGAGATCCATGCGATCATCAGCAATGTAAGCAATCAGGCGCAGTCTCTTTTTAAGGGAGCCCGTATCGGGCAGCTTGTGATCACGCCGATCGTCATTGCGGATTTTGTAACCGATCTGGGAACAGAACGAGGAACCGGCAGCTTTGGCAGTACCGGCGAATAGAAAAAGGCTGTTTGGAGAACAGTTTTTGAATACTTATCGGTATAGGGAGCGGACATTTCGAGAACATTATAAAATATAATAAAGAAAGTCACGAAAAAAGCGGCCATTACCGTGACCGCTTACTTTCTGCTATTGAGTTCTTTCATAATACCGAGGATATATTGCATGGATTGAGGATCAAGCTGTCTTGCCTCTGCAATGAATTCCTTTAAGGTTTCCGGGTAGGTATTTCCTTCATCAAAGAATTCCTGCGGTGTCACACCCAGATATTCGCAGATGTAGAAAAAAGACTGCATAGCGGGAAGTGACTTTTTATTCTCAATATTATTGATGTAGTTGTTTGCCTGACCTAACGATAAAGACATATCGCGTGCGGAAACTCCTTTTTGTGTCCGCAGCTTCGCTAATCGTTCCGGGACAAAATCTTCATACATCGCCTTCACCTCCCATTCTGTAATAGATTGTACCTCACGCCCCTTTATTATCCGCAAAAGGAAAAAGGGTATTATCGTTGACTTGCTAAATTAAATCTATTACTATATGAAAAGTGAAGAATTTTACCTATCAGATGGAGGGATGACCGATGAAAGGAAAAACTTGCTGTGTTACCGGACACAGGGATTTACCGCAGAATGAGATCAACAAAATAAAAACAGCCTTGGCACATGAGATCGATGCTGCTGTTACAGATGGGTTCACCTGTTTTATGAGCGGTTTTGCAGATGGCGTAGACCAGTATTTTGTGGAGCTGGTGCTGGAAAGAAAGCAGACCACCCCGGCACTGGAGCTGATCGCAGTGATCCCTTACCGCAAGCGTCTGGACAGCCTAAATAAGAAAACAAGAACCCGTGAACTGCTGGAGGCTTGTGCGGATGTTGTTGTGATACAGGAAAAATATCTCCCAAGCGTCTACTCCCACAGAAATCGTTATATGGTGGAACACTCCGACCGAGTGATCGCTGTATATGACGGACGGGAAACCGGAGGTACAGCAAAGACGATCCGCTTTACCCATCGGATGAAGAAGGAACTGCGGGAAATCCCAGTTGGAGAAATCGTCCTGCCGGATCACTTGAAACCAAAAACAAAATAGATACCTGTTGATGCGCTCACTTTGAAGTGGGCGTTTTTCTTTACCCATTTTTAGGAGGAATGCTTATGTGGAACCTGATCTTACATTTCCTTACCTTTGCCGGAGGGATAGTTTCCGGCGTTATGCTGATGTGTCTTATGCAGGTTGGAAAAGAGAACACGGAACATTCCGAACCCAAACACAACGCAAATCTGACGGACAAAAAGGAGGACAACGATTGAATCAGAATTTTGTAGAATATGTAAAAAGCCATATCAAGGAATACCTGCCTATGGAATACCAGAACGCAGTAGTTTCCATCAATGAAGTAACAAAAAGCAACGACCGGCTGCTGACCGGATTGACGATTCTTTCTCCCGGAGAACGATCTGCACCAACAATCTATCTGGAAGCGCTCGCCGAGCAGGTGGAACAAGGGCTGTCCTTAGATGCGGCGATGAAACAGATCGCACAGATTCAGGTGGAAAATCACAACCGGGTTCCGCTGGACATCTCTGTTCTGGAAAACTATGAGGCCATCCGTCCTATGCTGGCGGTACAGATGTGCGATCCTGAAACAAATCAGGAATATCTGAAAGGAAAACCTTATACTTCCTGCGGGGATCTGGCAGCTTATTACAGGATTCAGGTTGCAGCAAATGAGGAAGGGACTGCTTCTGTTGCCATTACTGAAAGCATGATTCAGATGTGGGGTATCACAAAAGAACAGCTTCATAAAGATGCGGTGCAGGCAGCAAACGCAAGGAGTCCTGTCTGCCTTTATGACATGGAAGAAGTCATGGCAGAAAGTATCTTCTCTGTAAAACCTGAAAACCTCTTTAACCGTGAAGAACCATTGGATATAGGAATGATACCCATTTATATCTTGACAAATCAGGAAAAATTAAACGGTGCATCTGTATCGGTGCAGGACGGCGTTCTGGAAAAAGTCGCTGAATTACTCGGTACCAATTTTTATGTCCTTCCGTCATCAATCCATGAGCTGCTGATTTTGCCGGATAATGGTTCCATGCAGCTTTCCGAATTGGAAGCTATGGTACGAGAGGTCAATGCTACCCAGGTAGCCCCGGAGGACCGCCTTTCGGATAAGGTCCAGTATTATGACCGTGAGGCAAAGCTGCTGCAGCGTGGACAGGAAAAAAGCGTTTTAGGACGGCTCTCGGATAAAAAAGCACAGATTCAGCAGGCAGATCACACAGCACCAAAGCAGCCCCACCGCAGTGAAGTAAGTCTGTAAGAAATGGAGGTTACAAAAATATGAAACTTGTGATTGCAGAAAAGCCCTCTGTTGCTATGTCACTGGCAGCAGTATTAGGCGCAACGGAAAGAAAAGACGGTTATCTCGAGGGTTCCGGCTATCTGGTGAGCTGGTGCGTGGGACATCTTTTGGAACTGGCACAGCCGGAGGCTTACAAAGAACAGTACGCCAAATGGCGGTATGAGGATCTTCCGATCCTACCGGAAAACTGGAAATATGAAGTGCCAAAGGATAAGAAAACGCAGCTTGCCCTTTTGTGCCGATTGATGAAGGACAAACGGGTGGATTCCGTGGTATGCGCTACGGATGCCGGACGAGAAGGAGAACTGATCTTCCGTCTGGTCTATGAATATGCCGGATGTAAAAAGCCTATGGAGCGCCTTTGGATTTCCAGTATGGAGGATGCGGCGATCCGTGAGGGCTTTGACCATCTCCACCCCGGCAGTGATTACGATAAGCTCTATGATGCGGCGGTCTGCCGGGCAGGAGCCGACTGGCTGATCGGGATCAATGCCACCCGGCTTTTTTCTGTCCTGTATGGTGTCACCCTAAATGTCGGCCGTGTTATGTCACCGACACTGGCACTTTTGGTACAGCGTGAGTCGGATATTGAATCCTTCATCAGTAAGCCTTTTTATGTGCCGGAAATCACCTGCGGAGGTTTTACTGCTTCCGGCGAAAAAATGACGGAACGATCCGAGGCTGAAAAAATCCGTATGGACTGTGACCACAACTCCGCTTTTGTGCGTTCTGTGGAAAAGCAGGTAAAAACTATACAGCCTCCCCGCCTTTATGACCTTACAACTCTGCAAAGGGAATGTAACCGTATTTATGGCTATACGGCTCAACAGACCCTTGATTATGTGCAATCTCTCTATGAAAAGAAGCTGGCAACCTATCCGAGAACGGACAGCCAGTATTTGACGAAGGACATGCAGGCAACCGCCGCTTCCCTGATCCTGTGGCTGCGTGACAATATGACCTTTGGAAAAGGCTACGCCGGAGAGCCGGACATTGACCGGGTAACAGATGACAGCAAAGTGACTGACCACCATGCCATTATCCCAACTGTGGAAATCGCACGGACAGACCTGTCAGAGCTTCCTTCCGGGGAGCGGGATGTGCTTACCCTGCTTGCCGTCAGACTGCTTTGTGCCACAACGCAGGTACACCGATTTGAAGCGGTCACCGCTATATTGGACTGCCAGGGATATACTTTTACGGCAAAAGGAAAGACTATTTTACAGTCCGGCTGGAAAGAGGTGGAACGGATTCACCGTATGAGTATCAGGCAGAGTGAAACGGAACACAAAGAAAATGAAGCTGTCGCTCTCCCTGTGCTGCAGGAAGGACAGACTTTTGAAGCTGTATCAGCAAGTCTCCGTGAAGGGAAAACTTCACCGCCGAAACACTATACGGAGGACACACTGCTGTCCGCTATGGAGACTGCCGGTGCGGAAGATATGCCGGAAGATGCCGAGCGTAAAGGATTGGGTACTCCGGCTACCCGTGCGGCAACACTGGAAAAGCTGGTTTCTGCCGGATTTGTACAGCGAAAGAAAAAGCAGCTCATTCCTACGGAAAAAGGAAAGAACCTGATCGCAGTCCTGCCGGACAATATCAAATCTCCCATCTTAACTGCAGAATGGGAATCCATGCTGAAACAAGTGGAACATGGCGAACTGTCGGCAACATCTTTTATGGATCAGATTGCAGATATGAGCCGGACGCTGGTAAAAGAACATACTACCCCGGAAGAACGTTTTGCGGATCTGTTTCCTTCTTCCAAAGGAACTGCACACGAAGCCGTGGGGGTATGTCCCCGCTGCGGTGCCCCGGTATTTGAAGGAAAGAAAGGTTTTTTCTGCGGCAACAGGGAATGTTCTTTTGCTCTTTGGAAAGATAACCGTTTCTTTTCCAGCAAGAAAAAATCTATCACAAAGTCTGTGGCAGCGGCTCTTTTGAAAGAGGGCCGCATTTCTATGTCCGGGCTTTACAGTGAAAAAACAGGAAGGACCTATGATGCGGAAGTGATCCTGGATGATACCGGCGGTAAATATGTGAATTTCAAGCTGGAATTTCCCGTAAAGAAAGGCAGGCGCAAATGATTGATCGAAAAACCTTTGAATATGGAGGTTATCACTTCACGCCCATACGAAAATTTTACAAAAAAGAAGGCGACTTTTTCGCCATATCGAAACGGCTGGCAAGTGACCCCAACTTAGGGCTGTGTACCTATCAGGAGCGGCAAAAGGTACCCTTTGATTATAGAGGGTTTTATGCTGTTTCAACTGACAAAGAATGTGATATTTTCCGCTGCGAAGAAAATGGCTTGTTGTATATACCGGGAAAAAACGAACTTTTTATTTACCATGAACCAAAACAGAAAAAGCGGAACTCTATCGCCGATGCCCTTTCACAGTCCAGGAATGTTACTGATGCAACCGGAATTTCCGGCGGCAGACAAAGCAGTGACCCGGAAAGGTAGGCATTATGGCAGAGAGGGAATTAAAACGCTCGGAGCAGTCTGCAATCCGAAAGCTGGTTACAGAGCTTTGCGCCAACTATGACTCTCAGGATAAGATCTGCCTTCCCCTGGACAGCCCTTGCTACATGCTGAATAAATGGTGGACCGGTGCTTATTGCCGGTACTTTGAAAAAGCGGTGTTGCCGGTGGATGCAGCACTGGAATCAGCCATTACCGGCGAGGACACCTCCATGAGACAGAAAATATGCTCTGTGTGTGGAAAATCATATCTTCCTATAACCAGCCAGGCATATTGCTCCGATGCCTGCCGGGTCTATGCAAGACGGAAATCCGAGCGGAAACGCAAACGCCGGCAGCGGCAAAACCAACCATGATATGTCCGCAACTTAGCCCCAAAAGTCCTTGATTTTCAATGGCTATTCGCATCTGTTTTTAAGGGAGCTGTATAAGAATACTCCGGTGCTTTGAAATGAGGTTAAGTTGCGGACAAAACTTATATTTTAACAAAAACGATAGGAGGCGATTTTTTGAATATCAACACGATTACTGCAGAGGATCTTCGCCGTATGCCGGATAAGGAAGGACTGATTTTACAGGGCTGCGGCGGAGATCTGACAGAATGGGTGGACGGGATCAACGAAATGCTGACAAATGCAGGCATATTGAAAGATGGCAGCCAGTTTGAAAATGTGTTTGCTTTTCAGCACGGAGAACTGACCTGTCTGCTTTACCCTTTTGATGATGTGAAACTGGATATAGGGAAACTTGCCCTGTGGCGTTTACAGACCCATGAAGTCTATGGCGGCACATGGCTGTCGGACTTTGTGCCGAATTATTTAGGCGGATTTATAGAAACACCGGAACCATTGGCAGATAAACCGGACTGCCCTCTGATCGGAGCAGATGGGAACATTTTTAATCTGCTTGGTATTGCTTCCCGTACTTTGCGGGAGCATGGTCTAAAAGAACAGGCAAAAGAAATGTCTGACCGGGTATTTGCTTCCGGCAGTTATGGAGAAGCGCTCTGTATCATTGGCGAATATGTCAACATCACAGATTCCGAACCGGAGCATAAGAATTCTCTCCGTCAGCAGCTAAAGGCAACAAAACCGGCAGACCCAGTAAAAAAGCAACAAACTTCCAAACAGCAGGAACGATAAGGAGGGATGCGAAATGGAAAGGAAACGGACCTATGGTGTATGGGCAGTACGAAGCAGCACTTCTATTTTCGGACCGGCACAAAGCTGGTGCAAGGAAAATGGAAAACCGTTGGAGTTTGATAGCAAAGCCGACGCTGAAAACTATGCAAAGGAAGCCAACGAGCATACGACAGCAAATGTCCGATACTATGTGAAAGAAAAAGAACCGGAACCCGGCGCTGTTCGGAAAGGAACATCTCAACCGGAACTGGATGCGCGCAGCCATGAAGAAGTAATACCAAGAAATGATGCAGCGGAAAAACAAAACGAGATTCCGGGCCGACAGATTCCTTCTCAAACAGATCCGCTGGTAGAAATCCGCTCTGCGGTCCATAGTAATTACGCGGGTATGGTCGCTATGCTGGGTGCGGACAACCGTGTGTATTTGGGGCGTGAGGAACGTTGCCATTACCAGGATATGCAGCCATCTTACTATGACAATCAGGACGGTTCCCTGTGTTTTGTCTGTGATCAGCCCGATATGTATTATTTTCTTTATGGAGAAGGCTGGGCGCATACCCAGACGGAAATGTTGGAACGAGGGCTTACCTTGCGCCAGTATGAAGAATTTGCGAGACTGCAAAATGGGGTCCTTGCACAGTTTACCACCCAAAGAGAAATTCTGTTTGCCGGACAGCCGTTTCAGGCGCCGGAAAGTTATCTTCGCAATGCGGAACTTTATGAGGAAGGACAAACCGGGAACTACAATATGCTGGATGGCAGGCTGAACAACGAACCTCCTGTGCGCCCGGATCTGACAGACGGACAGACGGATGAAGAAATCCGGGAGCTGGTGCCGGAAGCAAAGCCGTCTTTGATGGACCGTTTGAAAGCAGACAAACCGGAGCATGAAGCAAGGCAGATGATCCCTCCTGTGCCGGAAAGGGAACGCTGATGGCCGGGGTAAGATTTGAGGATGTAGATCTTTTGGGTGCTCTTTCCCGTATCGTAGATCTTCATACCCAACATTATAAAGAGGACTTTGACCTGGATAAGGGACTGATTTCAAAACTGGCTGTGTCAGACCGTTCAGAGGATAAACAGCTTCTTTGGATGTCACGCCCTTGCGGAACCTATACCCTGCGCGAACGGGAAGTTTATCTGGATGGAAGCCATGAAAATAAAGTGTGGCGGTTTTACCAGGAACAGACAAATGATCCCGTTTTGGCTTATGCCATCTCTTTGAAAGAAGTCAGGGACGGAAAAATATTTGGCAATCTCTATCCGCTAAATTATAGAGAACATGTGGAACGGATGAAAAAGCTGACCTGTCCAATCGGAAATGTAGCCGTTGCATTTGCGGATGGAAATGTTATCACGATTCCCTATCAGGAACGGAGACAGCTTATGAACCGGTTTATGCCAGAGCATGGAGCCCCTAAAACAATGACTTATCTGCCGGAAAATGAGCCGGAGCTGATGATGATTCTAAAACGGGAACGCTTCAAACGCAGCTATCATGCGACAGCCGGAAATCTGGAGGAATATCTTGATAAGCTGGAAAAGACCACCCTGCGGGAAAAACTCAAAAGAGCAAAGACGGTGGTTTCAACACAGGAGGTCTCATCTCATAAAAGAGGGTTGGAACGATGAAGGGCGGGCATAACAAAAAATCCGTCCGCGTCGAATTTGTCATGTCCGAACCGGAGGCCGAACTGGTAAAAGAACGCATGGCGGAACTTGGCATTACCAACCTGTCGGCATATCTGCGAAAGATGGCCGTAGACGGTTACATCATTCACCTTGATATGGGAGACATTCAGGAAATGATCCGGCTTCTCCGCATTTGTTCCAATAACTTAAACCAATATACCAGACGGGCCAATGAGACCGGCAGTATTTATGCCGCAGATATAGAGGACATCCGCACCCGTCTGGACAGCCTTTGGGATGGCATGGATAAACTGATCCGGGGATTTGCAAATCTTTCATAATATTAAACTAATTTTGAAATGGCATCTTGATATGGGTTCATTTATTCTTAACAGTTTTTTATCGACGATATTATTATGTGGATAACGATAAGTTCCTATGATAAAATAATTTGGCATGGAGGTAAATAAAAATGTGTAAAATTGTTATTATTGAAGATGATATAGATATTTGCAATATGATTAAAAAATTCTTGGAAAATAATAAATATAGTGTTCAATATGCTTTAAATGGTATAGAAGGAATAAATTTGTGCAAATCTTTTGTTCCGGACTTGATAATACTTGACATTATGTTGCCAGGGCTGAATGGGGATGATGTATTACAGAAATTGCGAAAATTTACAAACGCTCCTGTTATTGTTGTATCAGCAAAAACAATGGTTCAGACCAAAATAGAATTATTAAAAATAGGGGCAGATGACTACATGACAAAACCATTTGATTTGTATGAGCTTCTTGCACGTATTGAGGCAAATTTAAAACGGACTGTCGATAATCCTTATCAAAATAATAATACTTTGATATACAAAAATATAAAGATCAATAACTCTTTGGTTTATATAAACGGAGTATTAGTACCATTTACATCAACAGAATTGAGCATTTTAGAATTGCTATTGCAATACCCACAGAAAATATTTTCAAAACAAAATTTATATGAATCCATTTGGAATGAACCTTATGCGTATGATGACGATACAATCAATACTCATATTAGTCATATTCGTAAGAAAATTAAATCAATTACAAATGAAGATTATATACAAACTATTTGGGGGATTGGATATAAAATGAAATAATCTTTAGATTTTCTTTAGAGTTATCATATATAGTGGCATGGAAAGGAGTTGTTTAGGATGACAAAATTTATATGCGAAACAAAAAACCTGAGCAAAAAATATAAAGATTTCTATGCTTTAAAAAATGTAAACTTAACTATTCCAAAAGGCGAAATATATGGACTTGTGGGCGAAAATGGAGCAGGAAAAACAACGCTAATCAGATTATTGACAGGTCTTAATTTTAAAAGTGAAGGAGAAATTATTCTATTTGGGCATAATGATAATCTGCAATATGAACGATCAAAAATCGGGTGTACGATTGAAATGCCGGCACTATATAAAGATATGACTGCTTCACAAAATCTGGAAGTGCAAAGAATACAGAGAGGTATTCCGAATAAAAGCTGCATTGCTGATACTTTAGAATTGATTGGCTTATCGAACGCAGGTAAAAAAAGAGTAGCGAATTTTTCATTAGGGATGAAACAGCGGCTTGCACTGGGCGTTGCATTATTAGGTGAGCCAGAATTTTTAATATTGGATGAACCTGTCAATGGACTTGATCCTACGGGAATTATCGAATTACGGGAACTTCTTAAAAAATTAGTGAAAGAACGGGAAACCACCATTTTAATATCCAGCCATATATTAAGCGAATTGCACCAGCTCGCCACTTGTTATGGCTTTCTTCATAAGGGAGAACTTTTAAAACAAATTTCTGCTGAAAAATTGAATGAAGAATGTAAACGGCATATTTGTTTGAAAACAGATAATATACAGAAAACCACTCTCATATTAGAACAAAAAGCTAATATTAAAAACTATTCCGTTTATCCAGACAATTCTATTCGGATTTATGATTGTTTAGATAATGTAAGAATGATTTCCAAATTACTAACCGACAATGAAATCATCATTGATGAAATCTCTGTTCAGGGAGAAGATTTGGAAACATACTTTGAAAATCTAATAGGGGGTAGAAAAAATGTATAATCAAATACGGGCAGAATTTTATAAATTATTTCATACAAAGGCGTTATATCTAACATTTGCATTGATTTTAGCTGTTTTTGGTATCTTTTCCATAGGAGGTCAGCAACAATTTGTAGTATCTAGTTCCAGCGTAGATGAAACATGGAAGATAGGAGAAACCGTAGGATTTCTTGCTCGTGCATATAGTGATCAGGTACATCCAATGATTGAAGAAATTATAAGGACTGCCACGTCTTATACGGTATTTTTCTGGCTGATTGTTCTTATATTTTCTGTTGTTTTCTTTTCCAGAGAATATACAGATTCAACGATTAAAATTGCGATTGCAAGTGGACAAAGCCGACTAAAATTCTTTATTGCAAAGTATATCGTGATTACTGTTACCAGCATCATTTTATATTTTTCATTTATTATGGTTGCATTTATAATTGAATGTACAAAATACAATGTGCCGATACAATTACTTCCAATGTTGAAAATTGCAGGGCTAAATTGCATGGTTATGGGAGCCTTTATCGGTATTACATTCATGCTGTGTGTGATATTTAAGCATACAGCTATTGTGGTAGGAACTATGTCATTATTTACTTTTAGCGGACCTCTTATTTATATGATGACATGGGATAATATGTCTGCTCAATCGTGGCGAGTTCTAACGTACTTAAAAATCAATCCGATGTATTATTGGATGAATACGTGTTCTTATAATATGGTAAATCATTTGGAAATCAATATCTTACTTTATTTTGTAGGAACTGTAATTATTACATTCCTGGTGTCAGCATTGATATTGAGAAAACAAGAAATACACTAATTACAACAGAAAGGGGAAATGCGGATATGTTCTATTTTTTATTGATATGTTCTATATTCATATTAGCATGTTCCCTTTTTTCTATTACTAGAACAATTCGCAATATAAATAAGCAGATAAAGGAAAAACGAAAAATAAGAGTATCTTTATCAAATAGAGATATTGAAGAGTTAGCTTATGCGATCAATCAAAAAGATACCCTGCATAAGAAACTGCAAGTTCAAATTAAGCAAGAAGAAGATCAGTTAAAGCAATCTATATCTAATATAAGCCATGATCTAAGAACCCCATTAACATCTATACAGGGTTATCTAACACTTTTACAAGAATGTGAAGATAAACAGGAGCAAGACCAATATATTGAAATCATTAAAGCAAAAACAGATTATCTCACAGATCTGGTGCAAGAATTTTATGATTTATCTGTGGTGGAAAATGAGCAGTTTGATGTTGAATGTGAGAAGGTTGATATAAATAGAATTGTTACAGATTGCTTAATTGAAAAGTATTATGAATTTGGGGAAATCCAGCCGATTATTCAAACAGAAAAATCTCCGGTGTGGATATATGGCAATAACCTTATTTGTAAACGTATTATTGAAAATCTAATTACAAATGCAATCCGTTATTCTGATAACTATATTGAAGTGTCCATTAACCAGGAAGGCGTGTTCATGATTAAAAATTCAACGCAATCCCTTGATGAGATGGATATAAATTTATTATTCAGCAAGTTTTACACCGTTGATAAATCACGCACCAAAGGTGGTTCCGGTTTGGGATTGTATATTGTAAAAGAATTACTAAAGAAAATAGATGGAAAAATCGGAAATATAGAATATAATAAGCCAATTTTATCTATAACACTTTTTTTTCGATTGTTTAAATAGCCTTTAAGATGGCATGGATAAACTGATCCGGGGATTTGCAAACATTTCATAAACAGCCGGAAAGCCGTTGCTTTCTTTTTGCCGTCACGGTAAAATTTTTATAAGGGCAGATGCCCTTCTGAAAGGAGGCAAAGCGTATGCGTTTGATAGGTAAATTACTGGCACTTCCCTTTATGCTGGTTACGGGGATTCTTTATCTGGTATGTAAATTTTTAGTGGTTCTTTCCGGTGCGGTACTTGGGATTCTTTCCGGGATCATCTTTCTGGCGGCATTGGTGCTGTTCTTTGTCGCAGGATTTTTGCCGGGTCTTGCATGGCTTATGATCGCCTTTCTTATCAGTCCATACGGTCTGCCTCTGGCGGCTGCATGGCTGGTAGGAATCATTGGTGGGGCAAACAGTGCCTTAAAGGATTTTATATTTGGTTAAGCAGATTTGGCGGGGCGCATAGGAAGCCCCGCTCTTTTTCTGCAATTATAACTTCTTTGATTGGAATTAAGTTAAGGGGGGTGACGAAAATAGCGACCACAAGACTGATGCCTCTGCATGTAGGAAAAGGTCGGAATATCTCTACTGCGATTGCAGATATTATTGATTATGTAGAAAATCCGCAGAAAACCGATTTTGGAAAATTCATTTATGGCTATGAGTGTGATACCCGGCTTGCTGATGCAGAGTTTCTTCTTTCCAAACGACAGTATGCAAATCTGACCGGCAGAAACCAGGGTGCGGACGATGTGATCGCCTACCATCTCCGTCAGGCATTTAAGCCCGGCGAAGTTACGCCGGAAGAAGCTAATCAGATCGGCAGGGAGCTGGCACTGAAGCTCACAAAAGGAAACCATGCCTTTGTTGTCTGCACCCATGTGGATAAGCACCATGTCCATAATCACATCATTATCAACTCTACTACACTGGACTGTCAGAAAAAATTTCGCAACTTCTGGGGCTCTACCTGGGCAATCCGGCGAATGAATGACAAGCTGTGTTTGGAGCATGGACTTTCGATTGTAGAAAATCCGAAACCCAGCCGGGAGCATTATGGCACATGGCTGGGAAATAAAAAGCAGCCTTCCTTTCAGGAGCAGATACGCATTGCTATTGATGCTGCATTAGAGGAAAAGCCAAAAGATTTTGAGGAACTTCTACAGAAGCTGGAAACTGCTGGGCTGGAAGTCAACCGTGAAAGAAAACATCTTCGGTTCCGAGTTCCGGGACAAGAAAATTATACCCGATGCGATACGCTCAAAGGCGATTATACAGAACAGGCCATCAAAGAACGGATTGCCGGTACACGGACAGTAAAACCCCGCCATGCCTTTTCTAAAAAAACGGTTTCCAAAGTTGGATTGCTGGTTGATATTGAAGCTGCAATCCGTTCCGGCAAGGGCCCTGGTTATGAGCGCTGGGCAAAAGTGTTCAATCTAAAGCAGCTTTCTCAGGCAGTGCTCTACTTAAAAGAACATGGCGATATGGGTTATGAGGATCTTCTGGAAAAAGCCAACGCCACTACCACTAATTTCAATACCTTATCCGTTCAGATCAAAGATCTGGAGTCAAAAATGAACGCCAATGCCGAGCTGCAAAAACAGATCGTAAACTATGCGAAAACGCGGGCTGTCTATGTAGAATATCGCAAAGCCGGGTACAGCAAAAAATTCCGAACAGAACATGAAGCTGAAATTCTGCTGCACCAGGCGGCAAAGAATCATTTTGACGAGCTGGGAATCAAAAAGCTCCCCTCTGTCAAATCTCTCCGGGAGGAATACACCGATCTTCTGGAACAAAAACGGAAAGCCTATTCTGCCTATAAGCAGGCCAAAAATGATATGAAAGAACTTCATAATGTTCGGGCCAATGTGGAATACCTATTAGAGATTCCTTCCCCACCACAACCGCAGCGCAGCACAGAAAAATCCCGTCAATAAGGTTTGCTAACTTGAATTCTATAGACCTTGACTTTCCGGGACTTCTTAACTATAATAATACTCAAGCAGGGGGACTACCTTGTAGTTGAGAAGGTTAAAATCTGACCCTTTGAACCTGTTGGCTAATACCAACGCAGGGAGCTAAAGAATACAGATTCGTATTTTTTGGACATTCTCTGTTTTGGGAATGTCCTTTTTTAATTGAATAAGATATGATATGTGTTTGCGAGGGAACTGAACAAGTTGAAAAAGGTAAGACCTGACCTCTGGACCTGTCGGCTAATACCGGCGTAGGGAAGCAATTTCTTACGCTCGTATTGCGTCTGAAAGAGCTTCTAATTGTTTTAGAGGCTCTATTTTTTTATTTTAGGAGGAACAAACATGGCATTTATGAAAGACATTTTAACCCGCAACATCCCCATTTGGGAAGAATGTGCAGCTACCCCATTTGTGCAGGAAGTGCAAACTGGAAAGCTACCTCTTGAAAAGTTCAAGAGATATATGATTCAGGATAGTATCTATCTGAAAAACTATGCCCGTATATACGGCAAGGCAATTTTTCATGCTGATACATTAAGAGAAATTCAGCTTTACTATTCCATGCTGAATTTTGTAAATGATACGGAATCAGAAGTGCGTCTGGATTATCTAAAGCAGTTTTGCATGACGGATAATGATATTGAACTGATCGCTCCTCTGCCTGAAAATCAAAATTACATTGATTTCATGTTTGAGATTGCGTCACATGGAAAGAATGAAGAAATTTTAATGGCGGTTCTTCCCTGTATGCTAAGTTACAGCTATATATTCCGCAAATTGGCGGCTGTTCCTACAAGCAGACAGTCAAGATATTGGGACTTTATCAAAGATTATGCGGATGAACAATATGCAGAAAGCTGCAAAGAATGGTCTGCTTTTGCAGAGCATAAATGTGCCGGGTTATCAGTAGCAAATAAAAAGTATCTGGCTGATATTTTTGAAAAAGCAAGTTTGTTAGAGCTTGCTTTTTGGAAGATGGCCTATCGGAACGAGAGAATGGAGTAAAATGCAAAATGAAAAAAGTATTGTCCATTGCCGGATCAGATTGCAGCGGAGGTGCAGGTATTCAGGCTGATTTGAAAACTTTTTCTGCTCACGGTGTATTTGGAATGAGTGTTATTGTTTCTGTTGTTGCAGAGAACACCAGCCGTGTTATCGACATCCAAGATATTACCCCGGATATGATTGAAAAACAGATTGACGCCGTATTTGAAGATATTGAAGTGGACGCAGTAAAAATCGGTATGCTTTCTACACCAGAATGTATGAAAGCGGTGGCAAAGAAACTATTACAATATAAGCCCCAAAATGTCGTAATCGACCCGGTTATGTATGCCAAAAATGGCTGCCCATTGATGAATCCTACGGCGGTTTCCACCTTGATAGACACAGTAATTCCACTGGCCGATGTACTTACTCCGAATATTCCAGAGGCAGAGAAAATAGCAGATATGCAGATTTCCACAGTTTCAGATATGGAGGCTGCCGCAAGAAAAATATATGCCATGGGTTGTAAGGCGATTGTTGTCAAGGGTGGACATCATATAGGAAATGCTGTTGATGTCCTATTTAATGGAGAAAATTTCTACCATTTTGAAACATCCCGCATTGATACGAAAAATACTCATGGGACAGGCTGTACCTTTTCTTCTGCAATCGCTTCCCAGCTTGCAAAGGGAAAAAGTGTTCCGCTTGCAGTCGAATCTGCAAAGGCATATGTCACAATGGCAATCGAACACTCTCTTGCGATTGGGAAAGGCTGTGGCCCGACGCACCATTTCTACGAATTGTATCAGCATGGTTTATCTAAAGAATAGGCAGGTGCAAAATGAACTTTGATTATACACTTTATCTTGTTACTGATCGTCAACTAATGAGCTGCGATAGCCTGACAGAAGCGGTGGAACAGGCAATTTTAGGAGGCTGCACAATGATACAACTCCGAGAAAAAGAATTGTCCTCATTAGAATTTTACAATCAGGCTGTTGCCGTGAAACAGGTTACGGATAAATACCATATTCCCCTTATCATAAACGACCGGATAGATATTGCAATGGCTGTGCAGGCTACGGGGGTACATATTGGACAGCATGATTTACCTGCGGCTGCCGTCCGCAAAGTAATTGGGGAAAATATGCTGTTGGGAGTATCCGCATCTTCCATTGCAGAAGCAATACAGGCACAACAGGATGGTGCAGATTATTTGGGAGTTGGCGCAATGTTCCCTACTGGAACTAAAACCGACGCTGATTCTGTATCAATGGAAGAATTACAGAAAATCCGCGCAGCCGTTTCTTTGCCGATAGTTGTTATTGGCGGTATCAATAAGGGAAATGCAGGGCGTTTCAAGCCCATGGGAATTGACGGGCTGGCTGTTGTATCTGCCATTATAGCGCAGTCTGATATAAAAGCTGCTGCTGCGGAACTGAAAGATTTATTTTGCGGAAAGGAAAAGAAAAATGGATTTTAATGCGGCAATCTTTGATTTAGATGGAACAATTCTGGATTCAATGGATGTATGGGAGCATATAGATATTCAGTTTTTGAAAAAGAGAAAGCTTCCCGTCCCGGAAAATTATGTAACTGAAATATGTGCAAGGAGTTTTGAGGAAGCCGCACAATACACCATTGATCTTTTTGGATTGCAGGAAACGGTAGAGGGAATTATTGAGGAATGGAATAATATGGCGGTCGAGGAATACAGCAACCATGTCGGTCTGCTGCCCCATGCCCTTGATTATCTTCTGCGCTTAAAAGAACATGGAATAAAACTTGCAGTTGCTACGGGGTTGCCGGAAAAGCTCTATATGCCATGCTTAAAGAACAATTCGATTTTAGAATTATTTGACGCCTTATGTTCAACAGATGAGGTGCAGCGGGGAAAAGAATATTCGGATGTCTTTGAATTGGCTGCAAAAAAATTAGGGGTCGCACCTGAACACTGCATTGTGTTTGATGATGTACTTCCAGCAATTAAAAGCGCAAAGGCAGCCCATATGTTAGCAGGTGGGATTTATGATAAGTATTCCGCAGATCAGCGTGCAGAGATAGAAAGGATTGCTGATATTTACTTACTTGATTTTCGGCAAGCACCGATCCCACACAAAGAGGCATGAAAATGGAAAAATGGGATTTATATAATGCAAAACGGGAAAAGTCTGGAATAACAGTGTGCCGTGGAGAAATCATACCCAAAGGGCTGTATCATTTATCTGTGAGTGCATGGATCGTCAATCAGCAGGGGCAGTATCTTTTATCACAGCGGCATCCGAAAAAGCAATACCCTCTTTATTGGGAATGTACGGGTGGTTCTGTACTTTCCGGGGAAACCAGCTTGCAAGGAGCAATCCGAGAGGTAAAAGAAGAATTAGGAATACTGCTTACTCCCGGAAGTGAAAAATTGATTTATCAGACCAGACGGGAAAATGTGCAGGATTTTTACGATGTTTGGCTGTTTCATAGGGATATAAAGATTGAAGAAATGCGTTTACAGGAAACAGAAGTTGTAGATGTTCAATGGGTAAGTTCAGATAAGTTATTTGAGATGTTTCGCCTGAAACATCTGCACCCTCTAATTACCTATGTAGATCAGCTAATAGGCTGAAAAACCCTTGATTTCCGTGGACTTTTAACGCCCTAAATGCGTAGACAGGAGGTATCTTTTCCGCTGGCGCTCAGCCTTTTAATTCCGTGTTGCACATGAGGCGGAAATCTTACTGCACCAGACAGCGAAGAATCATTTTGACGAACTGGGAATCAAAAAGGTCCCCTCTGTCAAATCTCTCCGGGAGGAATACACCGACCTTCTGGAACAAAAACGGAAAGCCTATTCTGCCTATAAGCAGGCCAAAAATGATATGAAAGAACTTCATAATGTTCGGGCCAATGTGGAATATCTATTGGAGATTTCTTCCCCGCCACAACCGCAGCGCAGCACAGAAAAATCCCGTCAATAAGGTTTGTCTGCTTTTCGCTTTCAGCGTTCCAACGGAATGCGCAGCCATTGCCACCGGCAATGATTTCAGGGGTTTGGGGATATGTCACCAACAAGCATTTAGCAGGAATTCCGGGAACGGGATTTCTGCTAAATACGCAATCTTACGTAAGATTGCATTGCTTGCCAGTAGTTTTAAGAGTCTTTGGTAGAGAATCTGTTTACAGTTACCGCATTGATAAACCTTTGATAACTGCCTATAATAGAATTGTTATTTTGAACTGCTATAACAGAGAAATGCAAAAAAATAAAATTTTTTGTTCGCTGTAACATTTCGCGGACATTTGCCTGTTATACTATTTGCAAAAAGCAAGGGGGATTGATATGGCAGCAGTAAAAACAGTATCTTTAACAAAAGAATATTCTGACGGAGAACATTATTTAAGAGCGGTTGATGATATATCTTTCACAGTTGAAGAAACTGAGTTTGTAGCCATCATAGGTAGTTCAGGCTGTGGAAAGACCACGTTACTTAATTTGTTGGGCGGTTTGGAAAATCCAACACATGGATGTATTTATATCAATGATGTGGATATTACGCAGTTATCTATGGAGGAAAGGATTTCTTTCCGAAGATGGCATGTTGGGTTTATATTTCAAAATTTTAACTTGGTACCAGAGATGAACGTATTTGAAAATATAGTTTTGCCTGCAAAGCTTATGGAGAGAAGTATCAGTAAAAAAGAAGTCATGCAAATAGCTGAAGAACTGGAAATTGAGAAAAAATTATTGCAAAGTCCTATGTCTTTATCCGGTGGACAACAGCAGCGTGTGGCTATCGCCAGAGCTATTTACACACATCCTACCATACTTTTAGGAGACGAGTTGACAGGAAATTTGGATTCCACAACCAGTATATCTGTTATGATTTTTTTGAAAAAAATGTGTAAGAAATATGGTCAGACAATGATTATCGTTACACATGATCAAAGAATAGCAACTATGGCGGATCGGATTATCCAGATGAAAGATGGGAGGATTGTATAGGATGGAGAATTACGATTGCAATCAGACGGCTGAAAGAGTACTCATAGATGCTTCCAAGAAAAAGAATCAAAACAGAAATCGTCTGCTGTTTATCGTAATCACAATTACAGTAGCAGTGATTTTTAGTGTGTTCTCGTTAATGTATGGGAAAATGCAAATTGATATTCAAAAAAATATGAAAACCGATGGCATGGCTGTATCGACCTATATAGAAAATGGTACAGCAGATATGATACAACAGCTTACACAGCTACCATACATAGAAAGTGTTGGAAAAGAAAAGTTTGCAGGAAAACTGTTAGATGATTCCGTAAAATATTGTGATTGCGTTATTGCAGATATAGCAGGGTTTGAAGAAATGATATTTCCTGCATTTACAAATGTGACAGGAAATTATCCTACAAAGGAAAATGAAATCATGCTTTCTACGAAAACTTTACAATATCTTGGAATCGAGAATCCCGAAGTGGGTATGGAAATTGAACTGGATTTTTATTGGAATGACATCTTCAATACCAGTGGAACCGGGAGGCAGACATTTTTACTTTCAGGGTATTTTACAGAATATCAGAATGAAACATCCAGTGCTTCCGTAGCTTTTTTATCAGAGGAATCTATGGAAAAGAATGGAGTTCAATGGGAGCCATGCAGGATTCTAATAGATCATACAAAAAAATATTCCAGTGGCCCGCAAATAGAACATATGCTGACGAGTGACATAAAACTAAGTGATGGACAGAGAATTGTCAGTATGAATCCGGCAGAATATCGGGCAATAAACGGAATGATAGGAAGTTATGGATTTGCAGTATTTTTTTCTATTATGGTTTTACTTTCTATGTTTTTGTTTATTTACAATATCTTGAATATTTCGTTGGAAAAAGATTTGCAACGCTATGGTCTTTTGCAAGTAATAGGTGTGGAACAAAAGCAGAATATCAAAGTCATGAATCGTGAAATGGCAAAAATAGGAGCTTCAGGAAGTATAGCCGGAGCAGCCTTAGGAGGCTTTTTTATATGGGGCATTATGCCATTGCTATTTAAAAAAATGTATGCAGAGAGTACATGGAATTTAGAATGGATCCCTTCATTTCAGCCCAAACTTTTTATCTTGGCAATCGTTCTTGTAATTCTCACATTAGGAGTAGCAACGGGATGTTTGAAAAGAAAAATGAGAAAGTTAAGTCCTTTGGAGTGTATGAAATATACAGAGACAGTCACTTGTCAAAAGCCCAAGAAGAAAGCGAATAAGAATAAATTCCGCAGTTGGGGAAAATATCCTGAAAGTTATCTTGCAAAGAAATATTTATTTCGGAATAAGAAAACATTTTGGCTGACGAGTTTGTCATTATGGCTGGGGTGTGAACTGGCATTATGTTCTGCGGTGATTGTAAACGGAGTGGACTTACAGAATTATTACAAGAAAGAGCCTGATTTTCAAATAGGAATTACCGAAGAAGCCTGCAATTATTTAATTGAATCATCACCAGACACGAAGAATATGAAGTTTTTCCCAAAATCTCTTATGAATGATATTGAAACAGCAGTAGGATCCGAACTTTATTCAGTGAAAAATATGAAAGGCTTTTATCCGATCATCGGAAAAAATGGTAAGGAAAATATAAAAATTCTAATCAATGGTGAAGAAATACCTACTATAATCCAGACAATTAGTACCGGAGAACAGGAAAAACTAAAAAACTTTATTCAGAAAAACGATGAGTCAGTAGATTGGGAGCAGTTTCAGAATGCTCATGGAACAATCGTGTTACATGACCACAGAATGTCAGAGTACATCGCAGGACAAGTACAGAATTACATAGGGACAGAAATGGAATTTTATGATTTGGTTCCGGTTGGGACAGAAATGAGCAGTTTAGTTCCTGAAAATTTGGTAAATTGTGGTTATCTGGATATAACAGAGGACAATTTTTCAGAGATAAATTTGTGTTGGGATGGTAAAAATATCAATATCCTCCTGGTAACAGAAACTACTTATGATTGGCTAGCAGAAAAATTAACGCCACAAATTTTTGAAATACAATTTGATGTTGACAAAAATCAGGAATCTGTTATCCGTGAAAGACTGAACCAGGTGATTCAGAATTATAATATGGAATTTCAATCAAAGTATGAACACGCTGGCAAATTGAATTTGTTTTATTTAGATTCTAAATCAGAACGTCTGTTAAAGGAGCAAAATTACATTCAGACAAGTAGATGGTTACTAATGAGTGTTAGTGGAATTTTAATATTTATAGGAATTATGAATTTCGCAAATACAAGAATATCCGACATAATGCTTCGACAACGAGAATGTACGATTCTGGAAAGTGTAGGGATGACAAAAAAACAACAATATCGGATGTTTGTAACAGAAGGACTTTTCTATTGGCTATTGTTATGTGGACTACTTATGAGCTTTGGGAATATAGGAATAAGTATTGTTCAGTGGTATATGAAAATGCAGATTCCTTATTTTGTTTTCCATTATCCGAAAAAAGAAATGATTGTATTGATGATACTTTTGCTATTATTCAGCATTGTTTTTCCGGGAATTATTTATAAAAAACTAAAAAAGCAAAGGAAGTGAGGATATGAAGCAGATTTTAATTGTCGAGGACGACAGTTTTTTGAATAAGATGTTAGACTACAACCTGACCGCAGACGGCTACGGCGTGACTTCTGCCCTAAATGCCAGAACCGCAGCCGACGCCATCCGCCAACGGGAATTTGATTTGGTGCTGCTGGACATCAACCTGCCGGACGGTAACGGTTTTGAGCTGTGCAAACTGATAAAGCCCCAGCACCCGGACACCATTGTGATTTTCCTGACCGCTAACGATCAGGAGAGCGACCAGATACGGGGCTATGAGGTGGGCGCGGTGGACTACATCACAAAGCCCTTTGTGATCGGGGCCTTGCAGCGAAAAATCAAAGCCATGTTCGCCATGCTGGAACACCACAAACCGGCCAAGGACATTTACGACGACGGGCGGCTGTTTCTGGACTTCTCGGAGCAGACGGCTTCCTTAAACGGCAAGCCCCTGACCCTATCCCCGATGGAGTACAAAATGCTGAACCTGTTCCGTAAAAATCCCCGGCAAGTGCTGACCCGTGGGCAGCTTTTGGAAAAGCTGTGGGATATAGACGAGAAGTTTGTGGACGAACACACCCTGACAACCTCCATCAGCCGGATTCGGAGTAAGATCGAATCCGACGGCGGCGCGCCCTACATCAAGACCGTTTACGGCATGGGCTATCAATGGACGGGAGGCGAGGCAAAATGAAGTTGCAAAACCTCTCGGTAAAGCGGCTGTTTGGCCGGGTAGCAATGGGGCTTGTCCTTTCCATGTCCGGGATCACCATAGCCCTGTTTCTTGTGACAAAACAGACGGCGGTGCTGCTGACGGGCGGGGCGCTGCTGCTGTGCGCCCTTGTGGGGATTTTTGTACTGACGCTGGCGTTTGGAAAGCGGCTGTCGCAGTTTACCGCTGACCTATGCCAGACTTTAGACCACATGATCGCCGGAAATGAAGCGCCCCAGCGGCCAGAGGACAGCGAAACCCAGCTTGCCAGAATTGGACACCGGCTGGCAAGGCTCTATCAGATCATGCAGGAGAACCGCCGCCGGGTGGACGAGGAACGGCAGGAGTTACAGACCCTTGTATCGGATATTTCCCATCAAGTGAAAACGCCGGTAAGCAATCTGAAAATGGCGACGGACACGCTGCTGGAAAAGCCTATGACCAAGGCGGAGCGCACCGACTTTATCCGGGGAATCCGCAGCCAGACGGATAAGCTGGACTTTCTCTTTCAGGCCCTTGTGAAAACTTCCCGGCTGGAAACGGGCGTGATCCAGTTGGATAAGAAACCGGGCCGCCTCTTTGATACCGTGGCACAGGCCATGAGTGGAATTGTGTATGCAGCAGAGAAAAAGGAAATCGTCGTGTCCGTGGACTGCCCGGAGGATTTGACCGTTTTCCATGACAGCAAGTGGACATCCGAAGCCCTTTTTAACCTGCTGGACAATGCGGTGAAGTACACCCCGGCAGGCGGGAAAATCGCTGTGTCGGTGGTGCTGTGGGAAATGTATGTGGAAATCAAAGTAGCCGACACCGGCAAGGGCATTTCCGAAAGCAATCAGGCCGCCATCTTCCGGCGCTTCTATCGTGAGGAAGAAGTACACGAACAGCAGGGCGTGGGCATTGGCCTGTATCTGGCCCGCGAGATCGTAACACGGCAGGGCGGCTATATCAAAGTGGTTTCGGAGCCGGGCAAGGGTTCGGAATTTTCCATTATGTTGCCGACTAAATAAAGCACACTTATAACAGGAGAAAACACCATGAAAAAAATCAATTTTTGCAAAGCAACAACAATCATCTTAATAATCAATGTTATTTTATCTATTGTTTTATTTTTCGTTGTTCCTGATAAAATAGCAATTCAATGGGTAGGTACATCCCCCAGCAATGCAGTAGATTCTTACTATGTATTTTTGGTGCCGGTATTGTCAGTGCTTTTTGCTTTTACGGGAAAACCTATTTTTACAATGTTCCTGTTTAGATTGTGGAATAGAACTAACGAGCATTTAGTGACATACTTAAATTTGTGTCTGCAAGTTGTATTTCTTACTTGTGAAATCTATATCGGATTATATAACCTATGTAATTCTAATGTTGCCATTAGTATAATTCTCATTGTGGAACTTATGATAGATGTGGTGATTGGATTGAAATTATTTCACAATCAATCTATCTAAAAGATTGTGTAGTATGATTCGGCGGACGACCATTTCCGGCTGTCCGCCGTGAATTTTTTTGAAATGTCCGAGCGTTGTAACATTTCACCCCGATTTTCAATGAAATTTTTTGGCCGCTGTAACATTTCGCGGACATTTGGGTTTTACAATACCCTTATCAACAAAAGTGAGGAGGCGACGCAATGGAACTGACCCCGACATTGATTTTGAATCTGGCGCTGCTGATCGTCCCGCCCGTTGCCATTGTGCTGGTGTTCCGGCAATGGCTGGCCCGGCACATCCGCTGGACGGTTGCCTTGACTGCTCTCTGTGATGTTCTCCTATTTTGGGATGAACTGTTCTACTATGAGAGCTTCGGCCTGTTCGCTGTGCTGATTTTGGTGCAGTTGGCGGCCACCGGCGCAGCAGCGTTCCGCATTTACAACAAACAAAAAAAGGATTGAATTTTATGAGAATTTTACAGACTATCGACCTGAAAAAGTATTACGGCACAAAGCCGAATATCACCCGCGCCCTTGACGGCGTGAACTTCTCTGTAAATGACGGCGAGTTTGTGGCCGTTGTGGGAACCTCCGGCAGCGGCAAGTCCACCCTGCTTCACATGATGGGCGGGCTGGACACTCCCACCAGCGGAACCGTGATCGTCCGGGGCGAAGAACTGGCAAAGAAGAACGATGAACAGCTCACCATCTTCCGCCGCCGCAACATCGGTTTTATCTTTCAGAACTATAACCTTGTTCCCATTCTGAATGTGTATGAGAACATCGTCCTGCCGGTGGAGCTGGACGGGGACACGGTGGATCAGAAGTTTTTGGACGAGATCGTTCACCTGCTGGGGCTGGAAGATAAACTGAAAAATATGCCGAACAATCTTTCCGGCGGCCAGCAGCAGCGTGTGGCTATCGCCCGCGCCTTGATTACCAAACCGGCTATTGTTCTGGCCGACGAGCCAACCGGCAACCTTGATAGCAAGACCAGCGCCGAGGTGCTGGGGCTTATCAAGCGCACCAGTGCAGAGTTCCGGCAAACTGTTGTGATGATTACCCACAACAACGACATTGCCCGCCTTGCAGATCGGATTGTCCGCATTGAGGACGGCAAGATTGTGGAGTAAGGAGGTGGCAGGCTATGACATGGCCTTTTGAGAATGATACCAGCGCCATTACAAAGAAGCTGGCAAAGAAAAGTTTGCAAAGCGAGAAGCGCCGGAATCTGATGGTGGTGATTGCCGTTGCGCTGGCGGCATTTCTGATCTGCTTTACGGGAATCGTGTCTACTTCCCTGACACAAATGCAGCGCAATCAGGTTGTCGATACTTATGAGGCGGTCTGGCTGGGCGTAGAGGAAAACGACATTGAAACCCTGAAAGGACTGCCGGAGTTTGAGCGCGTAGGCGGCTACTATATGCTGGGTGAGGAACTTTCAGAACAGGGCTATCATGCGTCCTATGTGTATTGTGACACACAAATGATGGAGATTACCAAGGCGCAGATGGAGTTATTAGAGGGCCGGGTTCCTGAAAAAGCAAATGAAATTGTCGTAAGCAAATACTTTCTTTCCACCTATGGAAACAATGCCAAGATCGGGGACACTGTGACCTTAGACACCGAGAGTTTTCATGGTGATTATGTCGTTACCGGCATTATGAACAGTGTAAATGAAAAGGAAGCGAATACCTGCGCGATCATTCTTTCCAAAGCTGCCCTGACAGAATGGAATGGGTTTGACCCGGCTGGCTATCGCGCCTATGTCCATTTCAAAAACAGCGATCAGTTGGGTGAGGAACTGATGACCTCTTATTGCAGGGAGATTGCAGAGGAATATCAGCTTCCTATGCCCAAAATGAACAGTAAGTATTTTGCCTATGCTTCTAAATCCTTTGATTTTGCACTAATGGCTGGCGTGATTGCCATTGTTCTGATCGGCGGCTATATTGTGATCCAGAGTATCTTCCGTATCTCCATCAATGACAAAATCAGGAGCTACGGGCAGCTTCGGACGATTGGCGCGACCCAAAAGCAAATCAAGCGGATTGTAAAGAACGAGGGACGCAAACTCGGCAGTATCGGGATTCTGATTGGTACAGTGCTGGGCGTATGCACTGGTTTTCTCCTGTTTTCCAAGGGATTTAACGCTGTTTCCTATGTGGCAACGGTTATTTTGACGCTTATAAGCAGTTGGCTCATGGTATCTGTTTCCATCCGTAAGCCGGTGAAAATTGCGGCAGGGATTTCTCCCATTGAAGCTGTCCGTTTTACCCCGGCGCAAAAGGACATCCGCAGTCGGAAAAAGAATATCAAACTCAATCCTATTTCAATGGGAATTGCGAATTTTAAGCGTGACCGCAAAAAGACAATCGCTATTATAGCGTCTTTGAGTTTGGGCGGAATTATCCTGCTTGTGGTATCCTCCATTGTTTTGTTGCGCTCACCAGAGGCACTTGCAAGACGGTTTTTCCCGGACGGCGACTATAAAATTTATTTGGATTCTGAAATGACAGAAGAAAAGGTTATGGCAGCGGGAAATCCATTGAATGAGGAATTGAAGCAGGAAATCTTATCTATTGATGGCGTTACAGATATAATTCCAAGCAGGCAATCTCTCCATGCAACTTATAAAACAGAGATTCATCAAGCTGGTGGTATGTGCGATATGCTGACCGACCAGAATTATGCGGCAGTTGAAGCGGCTCTGACAGAGGGAACCATGCCAACAGATTCCCGCAGTATTGTAATTGACTATAATGTGCTAAAGCAGAATGAGGATATGGGTGTTGGTTCAACCGTTGACTTTTATTTTGGAGAGGGGCAATCACCTATTTCTGTTACCATATCGGGATTGTATAATCCAGGCAAGGTATATTCAGGACATGGCAGGATGCACTTAGATGGGGCAATTCTTTTTGCACCAGAAGCGTTGTTCCACGAACTGCACCCTGAAATCACCTCTTTTGATTATTCATGGAGCATTGTGAATGACCCGAAAAAAACGGACTATGTAGGGGCTGAATTGAAAAATATTGTTGCCAGCCATAGTAATATTGCCTTAGATGAAATCAATACAGTGATTGAATATGAAGAAATGACAAATTCCTTTGCATTTGGAAGTATGGAGATACTTTCATGGCTGGTATTCCTCTTTGGTGTTATCAACCTGATTAACACGACACTCTCTAACCAGATAGCCCGAAAGCAGGAAAACAGTGTTTTGCGTTCCATCGGTCTGACCCAAAAACAGCTATGTAAAATGAACATCTGTGAGGGGCTGTGCTATGCGTTCTTCGCAACATTGGCGACGCTGATCGTTGGGCTTCCGGCTTCCATCTTTGCTTGCAGAAAAATGAGTGTAGGTGCTTTTGCCGGAAATGTAGTGCCTTATCAATTCCCGGTTTTGGAAATGGGCTTGTTCATTCTGGTGTTATTCGGAATGGAGCTGATCTTGTCTGTATGGACAATCCGCAGACAGAAAAAACAATCCCTGATTGAACAAATGCGGGCAATGGAATAACCTTTCGGAATCGGCGGGGCGGCGTGTGCTGCCCCGCTTTTTTCGCTATTTCTCAAAAAAATTTTGAAATGTCCGAGCTTTGTAACAATTCAGCCTGTTTTTCTGTCGAAATCAAAGGCACCTCGGACATTTGTGTAACATTTGTAGTTTATGCTTGTGGTAAATCAATATTGGGGGTGAGGACACATGAAAAAGATACTGCTGATCGACGACAGCGACACCTATACATGGTGTCTGCAAAAATACTTACAGCACCGGGGCTACCCGGTGAAAACGGCTTCCACTCTGAAAGAAGCGCGTGCCGCCATCCAAGAGGAAATGCCGCTGGTGGTCTGCTGTGATCTCGACCTGCCGGACGGTTCCGGCATGGACTTTCTGGACGAGGTGCGAGCCGCAGACAAGGAGCTGCCTTTTATTCTGGCGTCCTGCCATGACAGGGACGACTACGAACAGGAGGCAAAGCGCAGGGGTGCGACGCTGTGCATGGACAAAATAAAAGGGACGCTGCTGCAAGATAAGCTGGTGGCATACGCCTACCGGCAGTTATCCGGCGAAAAGGCACCGACTTTTCACAAGCTGCTCTTTGTCCATGCGGAAGATACCAGTGCCGGAGTGCTGCGGGCGGCTATGCTGCAAAAGGGCTTTGACCTGATTCTGGTTCCCTCGATTGGGGAGGCCAAGCGCCGGATTTTTGAAGATAAGGAAATAGAACTGATCTTGTGTGATGTGGAACTGCAAGACGGCACAGCAATGGAGCTGTTTCATACGCTGCGGCGGGTGGCTGGGATGTTCCAAATGAAAAATCCCCCTGTCCGGCTTCTGCCGTTCTTTATCCTCACCGAGAACAACGACCTTGCCACGGAATATGAATACCGGCATGAGGGCGTGAACGACTATATCACCGCCCCGGTCAATATCCCGGAGCTGATCCGGCGGGTACTGTTCTTTGTGGAGTAGTTGAAAAAACTTACGGAGGTGATGATGTGATGGGACATTAGCTGTTTTTGATATAGAAGAATCCGGCAAACAGATTGGCGAAAAGTTATTTCTGCTTCTTAACGAGGAACAAAAGAATGCTCTAATGCAATATATTTTGGAACAAGGAGTCTGTCATGGAACGGTATTCAATTCCTGTCACACTTCCTCCGTAGCAAAGAAGAATCCTCTAACAGAAATACAGGAAGGCGAGCTTTATCTATGCCTGGAACACCGCACTGTCAGGGTTAGAGAACGGATTATCAACCTGACAAGTAAGGAGTTTGATATACTGGCATTACTCATTGCCAATCCCAAACGTGTTTTTACTTACGAACTGATTACCGATTTGGTTTGGAAAGAGGATTGTGATTTCTATTCGAGAAAAGCCATTCATAATCATATAAGTAAATTGCGTAAGAAATTGCGCTTTGAACCGGATCTTCCAAACTATATCGAGAGTGTCGCCGGAATCGGCTATAAATTTGAACAACTATAATATGAGCCCACAAGGTGTCGTTTCCCCTTGTGGGCTTGCTTTTGTAGCATATATTCTAAGAGCAGAATATGTAGAAAATTGCGAATATAAAGAGTAAAAAGCGAATGTCTGCGGACTGATACAGGAAACATAACCGATATAATTTTCTCCCAAGGAGGTATCAAGCAGCCGATTCAGGTTCCTCCTTGATGGGAGGAAATGCCTATGCGTCTATGCAACACAGATTCGCAGACAAACTGCTTCACATTCAGTCACCTATACGTCGTAGTCCAGCTCGTATGGATTGCGGCGTTTTTGGTTTCGACAAAGTTTGAGCATTTTCGCTGTCAGCCTCCTGAAAAAATTTCATACTGTTGCTTTGGCGCGCCTGTTCTTTGTACGGGCGCGCTTTTTTGTACCCTTTTTTTAATCAGAAAGAGACTTAGACCTTATCGCTGCCGCAGCCCACCCTCTGATTTCGATTTTTGCCATCAACTCAAACATCGAAATTGGAGGAAATTACTATGAAGAAAATCAATCTTCGGGATTATTACCCGTATTATACACAGGACATGATCGTTGAGGTGCCGGATGAAGTTGCTTTGTTGCTTCGGGAATATATGTTGTTGGAAGAAGCCTATCGGATTCGTACATACCGCTATAAAGCATTTTACTCTCTGGATCGAGACGAAGGTATTGAGCGTGAGATATTGCAAAAGCCTCTTAACCCGGCAGAAGTTTGGGAACAGCGTCAAATGACGGAGTTGATTTATAAAGGTCTTTCCAAACTTCCGGTAAAGCAGCGCCAACGGATCTATGCACACTTTTTCCTTGGCATGAGCAAAGCAGATATTGCCAAAGCGGAAGGAACACACAAAAGCCGGATCACCCGTTCTATCGAAGCCGGATTGCGTAGTCTGGAAAAATATTTCAAAGAAATTTTATAACAGACGGCAACTTTGCCCCTAAAAATGTACTGAATAGTAGAGGGACATATTCGGCGGGACAAGCTGGACGGGTATGGTAAGGAAGCATATACGTCCTCCCACCCCAACTGCAATATCAATTTGTCTGCCATGCCCCTTGCTTGTTCCTTGACAACCGAATATACGCTGTTACAGGTACTTCATTCTGTGTTCCGAGCGGCAGATGGGGCGGCGCGGTGACAGGCGGCCTAAGGAGGTGATGAATCCAGGCTGTCCGAGCGATAAACGTAACCTACGAAACCGGCTGTGGCAGGTCGGACGCGATAACGACGCAGATCATAATGGTACTTCTTCACAGCTTCCTAAAGACTTGGGGAGAGTTCCTGCGGCGTTTGCTTGCTCTGGCAAAGCGGCGGCGTATGTGGGACTATGATGCGGTGACGCTATCCGCAGCCTGTAACAGCCCCGTCCTTATAACAGAAGGACTTGCCGGGGTGCGTGGCAAATACGGCAGTAAAATCGAAATCAGATATAATGGGCCGGATTTATGTGTGCAATAACCATAGATCCGACCTATTCATGTGGTTTTGATGATAAGATATAAAAATGTGGGAAGAAAGTGATCTATACTACAGGTGGAAAACATAGCGGCGGAAACTGCTGAAAGTATTGTTGCTGTGTGTTATAATCAATCAAGATGCAAATGCTTAAAGGATATAAGGAGTGAGATACAGCATGAAAATACTTTATGTTACAGACCTGCATGGAGATAAAAATAAATACAGAAAATCATTAGAAATAGCTATGAAACAAGAGATCAGAGTTATTGTGAATGGTGGAGATATGCTTCCAAAATTGGGAGAAAGACATACAGAACAACCGTTATTTATCAAAGGATTTCTAAGTAATTACTTTTCCATATTGCAAGAACATAACATTACATACCTTAATATGCTGGGGAATGACGATTTGCTATCTGTGGATAATCTTTTTGAACAGACTTGTGGGGGATTCGCAAATGTTCATAATATAGCAGGTAAAAAAATCCGCATTGACGAATATGAATTTATTGGAATGAATCAGATTTTGGATCATCCCTTTGGATGTAAGGATCGAGTTGTTACAGAGACAGATTATATTCCCCAAAGACAACTTAGCTTTTTTGCCGGTATATCGAATGAATATGGTTATGACAGAATTTTTGACTGGTTGGAGTATTCCAAAACAGAACTTCCATTGATGTGTGGAATTTTGAAAGAACTGCCTGAACCGGAGAGTCCGAAGAAAACGGTATATGTTATGCACATGCCTCCTGCCGGATTGCGTTTGGGACAGCTTCTATATCAGGATTTGGATATAGGATCAGTAGATATTTATGAGTTCCTTAAAGCCAAACAGCCGTTACTTTCTCTGCACGGGCATATTCACGAAAGTCCTGATACAGAAAAAGGATCATGGATGAATCAGATAGGTACTACAACCTGTATTCAGCCAGGGCAGACAGAGTTTGGCGATAGTAGTATGGTTTATGCAGAGATAGATTTAAAAAGCGGAGTATATGCACGAAGAATTGTAAATATATAGGAGCAAAAAAACACCAGTGATGGTGTTTTTTTGTTGCCTAGAAATGAGGTGAGCACATGGAAAATCCTAAACAGGAGAATGCAGTCCAAATTGGGAATACAACGTTTTATGTAACTTCCGTTTTTTCCGGTACGGTTCAGTTGGAGTATTTAATTAAACGACTGATCCAGAAAGAAATTGAGCAGGAAAACAATACCCGTTGATTGAAAAAAACAGTAGAGCAAATTGCTGAAAAGAGTGCTTAAACGTGTTATAATTATAAAGTACAAAGCAGTTTGTTTGCTGTTGGAAAGGAGCAGAAATGTTAAAACAGCAGACAAAACTAAGAGTTAGATTATATGCACGTTTATCGAAAGACGATGGGGATGCGGATAAGGAAAGCAACAGCATTACCAATCAGTTGCAGATGTTAAGGTACAATGCTAAGGAAAAAGGATTTGAAGTGATAGGCGAATATGTGGACGATGGTTATTCTGGAACCACCTTCAACCGGCCGGATCTGAACCGTATGATTAAAGATGCTATGGACGATCCGGAACCGAGCGGTATCATGGTAAAGGATATGTCACGTTTTGGACGTAACAATGCCATGTTCATGTATTATGTGGAAGAAATCTTTCCTAATAATGATATTTTGTTTATTGCTTTGAATGATGATGTCGATACAAGATTTGATGAAAACGAGATGATGCCGTTTAAATCTATTATGAATGAGTATTATGCTCGTGATACATCAAAGAAAATCCGAAGCGTAAAAAAGACAACAGCATTGAGTGGTGGGTTCTGCGGTTCATTTGCACCTTATGGTTATGTGGTGGACCCAGAGAACAAAAGAAAGCTATTGGTTGATCCTGATACAGCACCTATTGTCAAACGAATTTTTGAATTATCGAAACAGGGCAACAGCGTTCATCAGATTGCGAGAACCTTGTGCGAGGATGGTGTTCTGATTCCGAGAGCATACAGGGCAATGAAGAACGGCACTCTGGAAACAAGTACAGGATTTAAGTTTCCAACGGATTGGGTAGCAAAGAATGTGAAGATGATTTTGGAGAATCAAGTGTACCTGGGACATATGGTTTCTCATAAGACACAGACCAAATCATTTAAGAATAAGAAGCCGGTTGCAGTTCCGAAAGAAGAATGGATCATAGTACGGAACACCCACGAAGCGATCATTGATGAAGAAACCTTTGAACTGGTGCAGAAATTCATCAGTGTAAAAAAACAGCCGAATAAAACAGGACGTCCTAATATATTTGTGGGTCTTGTGAAATGCCCGGATTGTGGTCGCAACATGGCGTTTTCTAATCCAAATGGAAGGGAGCCTCGCTTTCGCTGCAGAACTTATGTAAGGAATAGCAATCTTTGTACAACCCATGCCATTTCTTATGAGGCGTTGCAACAGATTGTTATGAGTGATATTCAAAAGCATATTAAGAATATGGAAGCCTTAGGAGATCAGTTTATACAGGAAATGCACGAATTGAGCGAAAAAGGCGGCAGTAAGAAAATCAAACAGTTCGAGAAAGACTTGGAAGTAGCAGAAAAACGGATTGCAGAAATTGATAGTGTGATTATGAAGCTCTTTGAGCAGAATGCACTCGGTAAGATTTCTGATGAACGCTTTGAAAAGATGTCCTCAGCTTATGAAAGTGAGCAGAAAGAACTTGCTCAAAAAAGAGACGAATTAAGAACTAAAATCAGAGCGGAAGAAAAGAAAACACAGAGTACCAATCAATTTTTGGAAACAATTCGTAAGTATGAAACAGTAACAGAACTGAACCGTTCTATGCTGGTGGAGCTGATTGATAGTATTTATGTATATCAGGCAGAGGGAACCGGCAAAGATCGTAAGCAAAGAGTGGAAATTAACTATCGTTTTCTTGCGGGGTCTCAATGTGGTATCGCCTGATGGAAACGGAAGAACTGCCAGACTTATGTCAGGATATATTCTGGATCTTTACGGATATGGATTTCAGGGGATTGGTTCTCTGGAAGAGTATTTTGCATATGATCCGGATGAATATTACGCTTCGCTTCAGATGGGATTACCAGCGTTATATTATTCTGGAAGAGAAAATCCGCCGCATCCGGAAATCTGGATTAATTATTTTCTTAGGATGATGAGTCTGTATTCAAAAAAAGTATGTGAATTATCGAAGGCGTCTGAAGAAGAGGAACTGGCAGGCAGTTTTTCTTATTTAAGCAGGAAAGAAAAAGAGTTCCTGGCGTTTTTGCTAAAGAAGAGACTTTATGAATTTACACCGATCGATGTAAGCAGAATGATCGGTGTGACAAACAAAACAGTGATCAACAGATGCGCAAAACTTGTAAGCTGCGGATTCTTGATCCCGGTTATTGTTAAAACAAGGATTCGGACTTATCGATTAAGTGACTTTTCAAGAGTAAATGAAAAACGGATTTTGAAAGAAATTTTTTATTGATATCCCCTATAAATATATTTGGAAAATGAATTGGACATCTAAAATCTCCCATGTTTACAATAAATCGTATCATGAGTTTAAGTTGATACTTAGACTGAAAGGAGAAAGACAATGAAAAAGACAATGAAAAAGAAACTTATTAGCGTACTATTATGCACAGCAGTAGCGGCATCACTTGCAGCCGGATGTTCTGCGGGAAATGGTTCTGATCCACAGGAAGCAGAATCCGGGGAGACTTCAGAAGAGAAAGTCATCCGTGTTGCCTGTGAGGCGACAACTCCGGGATGGATTCAGACAGATGAAGATGGAAATCTGTCAGGGTACGATTATGACGTGTGGACAGAGATTGGCGAACGTACAGGCTATGAAATTGACTATCAGGTTATGGAATGGGACGGAATGTGGACTATGCTGGATACAGGAAGAATCGATTCTGTAGGTGAGCAGATCTCATCTACTCCTGACCGGGAAGAAAAATATAATCTTACATCTCCGTATGCATATAATATTTATTGTCTATTGTCCAGAGCAGATAATGAAGATCTGCAGACAATGGAAGATCTGAAGGACGGTTTGACGATTTCTTGTGAGACGAATACCAGCGATGAATTGATTGTTGCGGCAATTGAAGAAGAGTATGGTATTATTTTAGAGCCTACCTATTATGATGGAATGTCTGTTCAGGAAGTGGCATTGGGACGCTGTGATCTGTGGCCGCGCGCGGAAACTTCCTGCCTGACAACAATTAAAGAAGTAGATAATCTTCAGATTTTAGGAAAAACCAATGTTTTAGAGACAAACGTATATCCATTTGCGAAAACAGACCGAGGGGAAGAATTATGTCAGATAGTATCAGAGGCATTGGAAGAAATGCATGAAGACGGAACTTTATCTGAACTCTCCCAAAAATGGTTTGATATGGATATTTCCGAAAAACCAGAGGGCGCAGAAGCTTTACAGTAAATAAATCATTAGGAGAATATTTATGGATTGGGAATTTTGTGTCAGTGCTTTTGGCTCTATGATGAATGCGCTTCCAGTGACATTATCTTTGACAGGAATTTCATTTGTATTGTCTCTGATTCTTGCAGTGATCATTGCCGTCATAGATTATTTCAAAATTCCGGTACTGCGTCAGATTTTTGCAGTATATGTGTCGTTTTTCAGGGGGACTCCATTGATCCCGCAGCTTTTTCTGCTGTATTTTGGAATTCCTACATTTGTCCCGGCTCTTCGGGATGTTCCGGCGTTTTATGTTTGTATTGTAGGGCTTACCCTGAATGCGGCGGCTTATATGAAAGAAGTGGTCCGCGGGGCGCTTCTTTCCGTTCCCGAGGGGCAGAAAGAGGCGGCGCTTGCCCATGGAATGACGCCGATGCAGACAATGATGCGGATCGTATTGCCGCAGGCGGCACGTGTTGCAATACCTGCATTGTTTAATAATCTTGTGGATATTGTAAAGGGAACTTCGATGGCTTTTACAATTGGCGTTGTTGAGATTACTGCGGCAGCTGATCTGAGGGCGTCCGTTACATTCAACTATTTTGAAGCGTATATGGTTTTGATGCTGCTTTATTGGGTTATTATTCTGATTTTAGAGCGGCTGGAGGCTGTTGTGGAAAAACGTCTGTCTGTGGGTTACATCAGATAAGAGGAGAAACAGGATGATTAAGATAAAAAATCTGCATAAAAATTTTGGAAATCTGAATGTCTTAAAAGGACTGGACCTGGAGATCCAAAAGGGCGAGGTTGTTGCAGTCATTGGATCTTCCGGCACTGGAAAATCCACACTTCTTCGCTGTCTGAATTATCTGGAACAGCCGGATGAAGGGATCATTACAATAGATGACGTCACTGTTGATGCCAGAAACTGTACGAAGAAGGAGATTAATCAACTGCGCAGGCAGTCGGCAATGATTTTTCAGACCTTTAACTTGTTCCTTAATAAGGATGTGCTTCACAATGTCATGGAACCTTTGGTAACTGCCCGGAAGATGAACAAAGAAGAGGCGAGAGAAGAGGCAATTAAATATCTGAGGAAAGTCGGTATGGAAGAAAAGCTAAATCAGTACCCGTCTACATTATCTGGCGGTCAGCAGCAGCGGGTAGCGATTGCGCGCTCTATGGCGGTACAGCCTAAAGTGCTGCTGTTTGATGAACCGACTTCCGCGCTGGATCCGGAATGGGTGCAAGAAGTTCTGGAAGTTATTTCAGAGCTTGCCAGAGAACACTTTACGATGATCATTGTGACACATGAAATGCAGTTTGCGCGGGAAGTGGCTGACCGGGTGATCTTTATGGAAAATGGAGTGATCATTGAAGAAGGATCGCCAGAGGAACTTTTCCAGAACCCCCAAAATCCTCGTACACGGGCGTTTCTGAAGTTGGAAGCAGACGGCGGATTTGAGATTATTCACACCATGAATTTTAAAGAAATGGTTCCTCTTTTTATCCGTGCAGGTCTGGAAGTGAAACCAGATGAGCCAGTCCCGGAGAATTTGATCACTTGTTTTGAAGTGATCCGAAAAAAAGATCATATACGGGTTGGCGGAGCGGCTCTTGTAAAAAAGGAAGGGGAATATATCCTTCGCTGTGTTGCCATTGAAAAGGAATATCAGGGGCAGGGACTTGGAAGCATGGTGGTGCTTGCGGCTGTCGATGAGGCAAAAATGTATGGGGCTAAGCGTCTTTTGCTTAATGCAAAGGTTCCTGGATTTTATAAGAAACTGGGGTTTCAGATTATTCCAAGAGAAGCGTCTCCAATTGAGTTTTCCGATTGCCAGACATGTCCCCGCTTTCATAACGGTTGTGACTCAGAGATTATGATTTTGGAATGGGAATAGGTAAAATGAATGAAAGAGGTATTAACGTTTCGTGATCGACAGAATACGAACTGTGAAAAATGGGATGGATTGTCTGATCAATTTGGACAATCGGATCTGCTTCCCCTGTGGGTGGCTGATATGGATTTTGAAGCGCCTTTATGCGTGCAGGAAGCGCTGGCTGCCTATCTTAAAACGGCAGTATACGGATACTATCATCCGCCGAAAGATTATCTTGAATCCTTTATAAAATGGGAAGCTGATTGGCATACATATCAGGTGGAAAAGGAATGGATCCGGTTTGTCCCAGGTGTTGTCCCGGCAATTTACTGGATGATCCAGACGGTGACAAAGCCGCAGGAACACGTACTGATCCTTCCACCGGTATATTATCCTTTTTTCCATGCAATTGAAGAGAGCGACCGCCGGTTGTCGCAGTGTCCGCTGCGCTATGGAGAAGACGGATCCTATACAATGGACTTAAGAGGAATCGAGCAGTGTATTAAAGAAGAACAAGTTAAATTATTCTTATTGTGTTCTCCTCATAATCCGGCTGGAAGAGTCTGGAAAAGGGAGGAATTGAAGGCGGTTCTTGATCTTTGTAAGAAATACCATGTGTTTGTGCTGGCCGATGAGATTCATCAGGATTTGATCCTGGAACCGAATGAGCAGATTGCGGCCGCTACGGTTGGTGATTACGACAGTATCCTGGTAACGGTAACTTCTGCGACAAAAACCTTCAATATAGCAGGGTGTCAGAACGCGTTCATTATCCTGCCGGATGCTGAGATCCGAAGGAAATTTGATCAGACCCTGTGTCGGCTTCATATGAAAGAGGGATCTTCATTCGGTTATGTAGCTGTGCAGGCAGCGTATACTTATGGGCGTCCATGGCTGGAACTTGTCCGGAAACAAATTCTGGAAAATTATAATTGTCTGAAGACAAATTTAATAAAATTATTGCCAGAAGCAATCTTAACACCTCTGGAAGGAACCTATCTTGCCTGGATTAATCTGGAAGCGTACCTGAAAAATGCCGACGTTTGCGAAATGGTTCAGGGGAAGTGCCATTTGGCGGTGGATTATGGAGAGTGGTTCGGAGGGGAACAATATCGTTCTTTTATTCGAATCAATCTGGCAACAAAACAAGAATATATTGAAGAAGCAGTTAAACGATTAGCAAAGGAGCTGGCGACAATGTAAGTATGGCGCCAGCTTTTCTATTTCCCATATATTTGGTGGTATTTTTATAGGACAGCTTATCCCATATTCTATCCACATCAGAAAAAGAAAGAGGTGGATAGCAATGAAAGGATACAATACTGCAGACGGCTATATGGGATATGTAGACGGAGAATACCTGTTGTTCGCCAGCGAGACGGATTACCGGGAGTGGCTGGAAAGCTAGAACTTGTGATATACTGTCCTTATAAAGGGAAAGGAGGATCCCGCCATGCCCAAGGGAACCAATCAGAAGTTCAAGCTTTACCGCCTGGCCCAGATCATGCTGGAGCGCACAGACGACGACCACTATATCACCATGCCGGAGATCATCGCGGCCCTGGGAGAGTATGAGATCACTGCCGACCGCAAGAGCATTTACACTGACCTAAAAGATCTGGAAGTATTGGGGATTGAAGTGGAAGGGGAGCCGGCGGGGAAGAGCTATCACTACCACGTGGTCTCCCGGCCATTTGAACTGCCGGAGCTGAAGCTTCTGGTGGACGCCATCCAGTCCTCCAAGTTTATCACAGAGAAGAAGACCAACACCCTGATCCGAAAGCTGGAGAAGCTGGTCAGCCGCTATGAAGCCATGAAGCTGCAGCGGCAGGTCTACGTCTCCGGGCGGATCAAGACTATGAATGAGAGCATCTACTATACGGTGGATGCCATCCACAATGCTATCTCTGAGAATAAGAAGATCCGATTCCAGTACTATCAGTGGAATGTGAAGAAGGAGATGGAGCTGCGCCGGGAGGGAGCCTACTACTGCGTCAGCCCCTGGGGGCTTTCCTGGGACGATGAGAACTATTATCTGGTGGGGTATGATTCCGAGGCAGGGGAGATCCGGCATTACCGGGTGGACAAGATGCTCCGGATCCGGATGACGGAGGAGGCCCGGGAAGGACGGGAACACTTCCGGAAGCTGGATATGGCCGATTACGCCAAGAAGAGCTTCGGCATGTTCGGAGGGAAGGAAGAGAAGGTGAAGCTTCTGGTGGACAACAGCCTGGCAGGCGTGATGATCGACCGGTTTGGCAAGGACATCATTATGGTCCCCGGGAAGGGAGAGCATTTTACGGTAAATGTTACCGTCCATGTGAGCAGCCAGTTCCTTGGATGGATCTTCTCTCTGGGGGAGAAGGTGAAGATCCTGGGGCCGGAGGAAGTGATCCAGGCCATGCGCCGGGAAGGAGAACGGCTGACAGAACAATATCGGTAACAGCAGAAACAAATTCCTTATAATTTCTGGTAATAAAACGCCGGATATGGTAAAATCTTAAGAAGATGAGGCAGTAAACCTCAGAGGGACAGGAGTTTAGGGAAAATGAAACAGATTTTCTCAGTTGTGCTGTTAGTTCTTCTTCTGTTTGTAAGCGCGGCGGATGATGTATATGCCACGGAAGTTGACGGGCAGGAGGAGATGAGCGAGGAAGAAAAACAAAAGGAGCGGATGCAGGCGATCTATGATATGCCTGTGCAGACCAATGAAATCGAGGGGTGGCCAGAAGGTCCGGGGACTTACGGAGATGCGGCCATCGTCATGGAGGCGGGGACAGGGGCGATCCTGTACGCCAAGAATATTGATGAACATTTCTACCCGGCCAGCATTACCAAGGTGCTGACTGCACTGGTGGCCCTGGAGAACGGGAAAATGGACGATCCGGTGGTATTTTCCCATGATTGCGTGGCATTCCTGCAGCCGGGGGATTCTTCGGTAGGGTTAAAGGAAGGAAATGAGATCACGCTGGAGCAGGCGCTTTACGCGACGCTTCTGGCATCGGCCAATGAGGCGGCCTACGCAGTGGGGGAGAATGTGGGGAAGAATGCCGGTCATGATTATGACTGGTTTATTGATGAGATGAATGCCCGCTGCAGGGAGCTTGGAGGGAATAACTCGAATTTTGTCAATACCAATGGCCTGCATGATCCTGATCATTATACCTGTGCCAGAGATATGGCGCTGATCGGGAGCGCATTGTTTCAGTATCCGGATTTTTTTGAGATAGTGCAGACCCATCAGTACGAGATCCCGGCATCGGATACCTGTGAGCAGCATGTGTTTCAGCAGAAGCATAAGATGCTGAATTCCAACAATAAGAATTACTATAAATATGCGGTGGGCGGCAAGACAGGATTTACATCGGATGCCCTCAATACGCTGATCACTATGGCGGAGAAGGACGAAACCAGGCTTGTCTGCGTGGTGTTGCATTCCCAGAGTGGCCATCACTACAGTGATACCAGAAATCTTTTTGATTACGCATATAAGAATTTTACCCGGACGCCCATAGAAGGAAATGAAACTTCAGAGGATGTGGGAGAGATTCTGGAGGAAGAAGGGGGCGGCTACGTACTGCTGCCAAAAGGCGTAGAATTCGCAGATCTTGAGATGGAGCTGGTGCCGGATGACGCCAATGACGGGAAAGCTACCTTGAATTATACTTATGGAGGTACCTTGGTGGGCAAGGCCAGGGCAAGGTTAAGCGACCAGTATATTAACGATCATAAGGCCAAGATCCAGCAGTTGGACGCCGACGCCGGAGACGGGGCCGGGCAGGATAAAGGTCTTGTTGAGAAGATCGTGCTGGCTGGGCTTTGTGTGGTCTGGATCGCGCTGGTGATCTCCTTTGTGCGGATGATCCTCAAGAGAAAGCGGCGCAGGAAGAAACATCGGAGACATTAGTTATTGATCGGGGACGTGGTATTTTTGAAAATACCACGTCCCCAATTTGATTTTTGCCCTTTTGATTGCTATAATCAAAAAACAAGAAGTGTATCATAAGGCCAGGACATACAAAGAGAGGAGATACTATGCAGAACAGGAAATGGCAGGTACTGATCGTAGAGGATGAATACAGGATCGGGATGCTGATCAAGCATCTCATTGCCTGGGATGAATATAATATGGAATGTGTGGATGTGGTGGATAACGGGGAATCTGCGCTGCGGATCATTGAGAACTCCTCTCCGGATATTGTCATCACAGATATCCGTATGCCCAAAATGAACGGGCTGGATCTGATCGGCAGATCCAGGGAGCTGGGGAAGAAGATCAAATTTATCGTGATCAGTGGGTACAAGGAATTTGAATATGCCCATCGGGCGTTGCAGTATGGAGTAGAGGATTACCTGCTCAAGCCTATCAATAAGGACGAACTCAATAAGGTGATGGACAAGCTTCAGAAAGAACTGACGACTCAGCATCGGCAGGTGATCGAGAAGCAGGAGCTTCAGGAGACGGTACAGGAGAGCAGGCAGATCATCCGGCGGAATTTCCTGAAGAATATTATTGAGCAGGAAGATGAGCTGGAGGCGGCAGATGCACATGTGACGCTGGAGGGAGAGATCTACCGGGGCATTGATATCAAGCTGGACTATGTGGATTATAATAAGCGGGACAAAAAGCAGGACAAACTGACAGTCGAACGGGTAGTCTCCCTTGTGGAAGGCATCCTCTGGGAGGAAGCGGAAGAGGTGCTTACCTGCGAGAAGGAGAATCTTCATCTCTATTGTCTGTTTAATTACAGTTATGAACGGTCAAAGAGTATCCGCAGCAGGATCCACGATATTCTGTCGGCGGTGAAGGATTATCTCATGGGATTTGAACAGTATGAGGTGACCATTGGAGTAGGTACGGAACGCAGCGAATTTGGGGAGATCCGGTTCTCCATCAAGGAGGCTAACCGGGCGGTGGGAAACCGGATCAAGCTGGGAACCGGACGGGTCATTTACGCGGAATCTATTCCCCGCCGGACGAAGGAAGAGACGCCGGAACTGACAGAGCAGGTAAAGACGGCTGCCCTTGCGGCTATCGAAAGTTATGCAAGGGAGAATCTGGATCAGTGTATCAATCAGATCTACAGTGAATTCCTGCTGCGGGAGGATCTGGACTATTCTCTTTGCTATGACAAGGCAGAAGCGTTGATCCAGTTCTTCTTTGAGCATACCGAGAAACAGGAAGAAGAGTTGAAAGAGCTGCGAAAAGAGCTTCTGTCCAATTGTCAGCACTGCTATACCATCCGGGAATTGAAGCATCTTTTGAAGACCAGTCTTGGCAATTATCTGGAAGCCAGCAGGTCGGCTATGGAAGCGGAGTCTGCCCGGCCGATCCGCCAGGCGCTTCAGTATATAGACGACCATTACGCAGAGAAGCTTACGCTGGAAGAACTGGCGGATATCGTGGAGTTGAATGCCGTATATTTCAGTGTGCTTTTTAAAAAAGAGACGGGGATCAACTTCAGTTCCTATCTAGTGAATGTTCGCATGGAGAAGGCAAAGGAGATCCTGTGCAGTACCAACGAGACCATCGCGGCAGTTGCCGAAAGCGTAGGGTATAAGGATTCCAGATATTTCAGTCAGGTCTTTACCAAAACGGTAGGGATCAAACCGGCGTTATACCGGAAACTTCATTCATAGGAGAGAGGCTATGAGGCAGTCGAGAGCAGTGAGAAATTTTCTGATGGGAGAATCCATCCTTATTCTTCTGGCAGCGGCTGTGCTGTGGAGGGAGAGAGGGACGCTTCTGGAAGTGGGCGTACTCCTGATCCTGCAGGCGGGACTTGTTCTTGGGACGATCTTTCGGATCATCCGTCCCCTGGAGCATTTTGAGAAAACGCTGGAAGCAGTGACAGACGGGGAGTGGAAAGAGGAAGAATTTGGGCAGGTCCCGGCGGAGGTCCCTTATGTGGAACCCATCCGGGAGGCCATGGAGCGGTATGCCGCATTCCGGACCCGGGAGAATTCTGCCCAGATCTTTAATAAACAGACCGAGCTTACTGCCCTGCAGAGTCAGATCAATCCACATTTTCTCTACAACACGCTGGAGTGTATCCGGGGGCAGGCGCTGATGGATGATAACCTGGAGATCGCCAGGATGGTGGAAGCGCTGGGAGCCTTCTTCCGATACAGCATCAGCAGGAAGGGAAATCTGGTCACCCTGAAGGATGAGCTTGATAATATCGACAACTATATGCTGATCCAGAAGTATCGGTTTGGAAACCGGTTTTCCATGGAAGTGATCATCGATGAAGAGGATGAAGAGGCTTATAACTGTCTGATCCCCAGGCTTATTATCCAGCCGATTGTCGAGAATGCCATTTTTCACGGACTGGAAGAGCGGCTGGAAGGCGGCCGGGTGACCATCGAAGTGATCGTCACAGAGAAAACTTTGATCATTACCGTGTCGGACAACGGGAAGGGTATTGACCGGGAACAGCTTGAGAAGCTGAACGCGAAGATCCGGTCCCGGGACACGAACCCGGAAGACGGCGAGGCGAGGGACCAGAGAAATACAGGAATCGCGCTCCCCAACATTCACAAGAGGATCCAGCTTTTGTTTGGGGAGGAGTACGGGGTGGATATATACAGCACACCTGGCCAGGGAACGGACGTGGAGGTTACGATCCCGGTGAATTACGGCCATGACTGGGAGACAGAAGATGAAGAGAGAGATACTGAGGATCAGCAATCTGAATTATCGTCATGAGAGGCTGTTAAAGCTTACGAACATTTCTCTGTGTATTCTGGAGGGGGAATGCGTGGGATTTTTCGGCCTTTCTTATTCGGGAAAAAACTTTCTTGTGAGCCTTCTCACCGGACAGATCGAGGGGGCGTCCGGAAAGTTTTCTTTTTCCATTGACGGACAGAAGGTGGACAGCAATAAAGAACTGAAGAAAAAGGTGTACCATATGACCGCCCAGAATTATCTGATCGGAGACTGGACTGTGGCGGAGTATATTGGCCTGGTGGACTCCAGAGGATTTGGGTTGATCCTGCGCAAGAATGTGATCGAGGAGACAGTAAAGCAATATTTTGACATGCTGGGACTGGAGATAGATGTATCCCGCAAGCTGAGAGATATCAGCGAGGCTGAAAAGCGGGTGGTAGATCTTGTGAAGGCGTTGAACAAAGGCACCAGACTGGTAGTTATTGAAGATGAATTTGAGGGGATGGATGCCGGGGATATCCGGACCTTCGAAAAGGCGATGAAGGACCTGATCGCCGGCCGGATGGCTGTGATCATAAGCAGTAATTCCCATGTGGTCATGGAGACTCTTTCCGATAAATATGTGTTCTTTAGCAAAGGGCAGATCGTGAAGAAATGTTCCCGGGATTTTATCCGGGATAAGGAGCAGCTGGAAAGATATCTTCTGGGAGATATGGTGGTGTCGCCGGAATCTGAACCGGGTCCGCAGGTGCAGGAGCATAACGGACGGGAGAATGTAATTTACCGGGTGAAAGGGCTGCGCCTGCAGAGTGGGGAGCAGCGGGATTTTGCCTTTGCCCGGGGAGAAGTGACGACCTTTCTGATCCTGAACGGGCGGGAGAAGGAAGATTTTTTCCTGGCCCTTTCCGGAAGGCGAAGGGATGAGGAGACGGTGTATCTTCTGGACGGCATCCGCCTTGATGCGCCGGGTACAGACCTGTTTGTCAGAAATAAGATCGTCTCCGTTAAAAACATGGGGGGAAGCGAGGAACTGTTCTCCAAGATGACGGTGGAGGAGAACCTTCTTATGCCTTCCCTTAGCAAGCTTTCTTCCTGGGATTATGTGGCAGCCTCCGGCGGACTGATGAAGATGGCTTTCCGGGATGGCGGGACCAAAGATATGGAGCAGAATACACTGACGGGAAATCTGAAGATCAATGAGATGATCCGCCTGATCCTGGAGCGGTGGTACTTCTATAATCCCCGGGTACTGGTTTTGTTTGAACCTTTCATCATGTGCGATGCGCAGGGGATCTCCATCGTGAAGGCTTACATCCGTAAATTTGCCCAGCGGGGAACCGCCGTCATCATTTGCCAGTCCAGGGAAGAGTATATTGAGGATCTTTCTGACCGGATCCTGCGTATCCGATGACATCTTAAAATTATCCCCCTTATTCTAAATGTTCTCTCATTGGAGGGGAAATGGCTTTGTTTTATAATAAAATTATTCCAAAGAGAACTAATATCTGGAAAAGGAGGAGAAAAATGAAAAAGAAAATTTTAGCAGTATTGTTGACAGCAGCTATGGTCGGAACGCTGGCAGTAGGCTGCTCAGGCGGAAGCGAAGAAGGCGGCTCCAGTGAAGGGGGCGGCGGCGCAGCGGAAGATATGACATTCGTTGTAGTTCCCAAGTGCGTACATGCCTGGTTCGATGAAGTAAACAAGGGCGCGCAGAAACAGGCAGATCTGCTTTCTGAGCAGCTTGGCGTTGAGGTTACCATCGACTACCGTGCACCGGAAGCGGCAGAAGTTTCTGAACAGAACTCCGTATTGGAGCAGGCGGCAGCTACCGAACCCACAGCGATCCTGATCGACCCCGTTGATTATGACGGAAGCGCGGACATCATCGAGGAGATCCAGGGAAGAGATATCCCGGTTATCCTGTTTGACGCTCCGTCACCGGAAGGAAGCGGACTTACTTCTGTAGGTAATGACTTCGCAGAGCAGGCAACCATCGCCGTTGATATGCTGATCGAAGAGATGGGAACATCTGGAAAAGTTGCAGTTATGCAGGGTGCTCCTACCGCTCCGAACCACGCAGAGAGATATCAGGCACATCTGGATGCCCTTGCTGAGTATCCGGACATCGAAGTGATCGATGGTGGTATCGACAATGATAACGTTGAGACAGCACAGTCTCAGGCAGCAGCCGTTCTGGCAGCGAACCCGGACCTGACCGGATATCTGAACTGTGACGCCTGCGGCGCCGGCGTAGCAGCAGCCATTGAAGAAAAAGGCATGCAGGATCAGATCACATTCGTAGCAATGGATAACCTGATCGAGATCCTTGAGTATGTGAAGAGCGGAACCATCACAGCTACATCTTCCACACTTCCTCAGGAGCAGGGAATGTACGCGGTTCTGATGGCATACCAGGCAGCACAGGGAATGTCCCTTCCTGCAATGGTTGACACCGGTATCGGACAGATCACAGCAGACAATGTAGACGAGTGGATCGAGATTGTCAGCGCACAGTCAGAATAAGCGGATTTAAAGAATTAAGATATTAGTAAAGCGGGGGCTTGTGACTCGGATTTATTCAAGTTGCTCGCCCCCGCTTTTTATGAGGAGCAAGTCTATGAAAATATTAGAAGCGAAAAATATTACGAAAATGTTTCCGGGTGTTGTGGCGCTGGACTCTGTAGATGTTGCTTTTGAACCAGGAGAAATACATGCGATCATCGGAGAGAATGGAGCAGGGAAAAGTACGCTCATCAAATGTCTTACCGGCGTATATGAGCCGGAAGAGGGTGAGGTGCTGATCGAGGGAGAAAACGCGATAAAGAACAAAGCCCTTTTTGATAAAGTCGCGTATGTACCTCAGGAGATCGACCTGTTTAACTATATGTCAGTTGCGGAGAACCTGTTCATGCCTTATGAGAAATCTGGTATAAAAGGAACGGTAAATCAGAAAGAACTGGAGGAGCGGGCGATCCCTATCCTGGAGAAGTTCTCCATCCCTATCAAACCCAATGAACTGGTTAAGGATATCTCTGTATCTTCACAGCAGCTTCTGCAGATCGCCCGGGCGACCGTACATGAGGATTATGACGTATTGATGCTGGACGAGCCGACCACCAGTCTGACAAGCAGAGATACGGAGATTCTTTTTGACATTATCCGGAAGATCAAGGAAGAGAATAAGGCGATCATCTTCATTTCCCATAAGCTGGAGGAGATCTTCCTGCTGGCGAATGTGATCACCGTATTCCGGAATGGAAAGAAAGTGGCATTCTCCCCCACAAAGGATGTAGATACAAACTGGGTTATCCGGCAGATGACAGGTCATGAAGTGGATCAGAATCAGCGATTTTATTCTACCAAGGTGTCGGATGAAGTACTGCTGGAGGTAGATAACCTCACCGGCGAGAAATTTACCAATGTCAGCTTTAAGCTGAAGAAGGGAGAGATCCTGGGCTTCTCCGGGCTTGTAGGCGCCGGGCGGAGCGAACTTATGCAGGCGATCTTCGGATATCTTCCGGTTTACGCAGGGTCCGTCAAGCTGGGAGGACAGGACTGGAAGCTGGGAGACACCAATTATTCTGTGAAGCACGGACTGGTCTATCTCCCGGAGGAACGGAAAAAGCAGGGAATCCTTCCGGTGCTCTCTATCCGGGAGAATATCTCGGTGTCCGTACTGGATGAAGTGAAGAGCGGGATCAACATTTCCAGGAAAAAGGAAGAGGATCTGGCACAGCAGGTGATCGAGACATATGATGTGAAGACTCCGGGATCGGATAAAGAGATCCAGTTCCTTTCCGGCGGTAACCAGCAGAAGGTAATTATCGGACGGGCCATGGCCGGAAAACCCAGGCTTTTGATCTTCGACGAGCCCACCAAAGGTATCGATGTGGGAACCAAGACAGAGATCTACCGTCTGATGAAAAAGCTTGCGGAGGAAGAGGAGATCGGTATCATCATGATCTCGTCAGAAATGGAAGAGGTTATGAAGTGTTCCAACAGAGTCATCGCAATGTATGAAGGAAAAGTGGCCGGAGAGTTCGATGAGCACGCCGGGCAGCAGGATGTGCTTGGAGCCATCATCGGAGTAAATTCGTAAATAAAAGAGGAGTTTGTTGTTATGGGAAAAGAAAATACAAATCAGAAATCTGGCAACGCGGTGTTAAATGCGTTGAAAAAAAGTAATATGACGGCAATGGCAGCCATACTGGTCATTATGATCATCATCGCCAGCGTTGTATCCCCTCACTTTTTGAATATCTACAATCTGCAGTCCGTATTACGTGACCTTGCATTTATCGGGATGATCGGTATCGCGCAGTCGCTGCTTCTTCTGGTGGGAGAGCTGGATCTGTCCGTTGGAAAGATCGCCTGCCTGTGCGGTATCCTTTCCGGTATGCTGATGGTGAACGCGGGAGTGAATCCCTGGCTGTCTCTGCTGGTGGGAATGATCCTGGGCGTTGTATTTGGATTTATCAATGGTATCATCATCACCCGTCTCCGTCTGAATTCCATGGTTGCCACCATCGGTATGCAGGGCGTGTACGGAGGCGTGAACCTGGTAATCACCAAAGGAAAAGCGGTAACCGGGATTCCGGACGACGTTCAGTTTCTTGGAAAAAATTCTATCGGACCGGTGCCGATCCCATTTGTCATCTGTCTGATCGTCCTGATCATCATCTTATTTATGGTGAAGAAGACCAAAACAGGACGTTATATCTATGCGATCGGAAACAGTATGGAAGCGGCGAAGATCCTTGGCATTAAGGTAGACCGTATCCGGGTGATGATCTATTCCATCGTGGGTCTGATCTCCTCCCTGGCAGGTCTTCTCTATGTATGTCGTCTGGGTTCCGCGCAGACAGCCATCGGTGAGGATTGGCCGATGAACTCGATCGCGGCGTCCGTTATCGGCGGTCTCTCTCTGACAGGCGGCGTGGGCAATCCGGCAGGGGCCCTGATCGGCGCGGCTGTGATCACAATTATCCAGAATATCATCGTTCTGTTTGGCGTCAACTCCTACTGGCAGTCAGCAGTCAGCGGAATCGTGGTTGTTCTGGCCATCTCCTTCAGTTCGATCTCTGATATCGTACGTGAGCGGAGACAGAGAAGGATCAAACTGAACTAATTATAAAATGTTATGTGACAGAAGGAGGAGCAGGATGGTTAAATTAGGATTAAATCTTTCATTTGCGGTAAAACGCTGGCTGGATCCGGTTCAGTTGGCAAAGATGATAAAAAATGATTTTAAGATTGATCATGTTCAGTTCACCTGGGATCTTATTGATCCCTGGTGGCCTGAGGAATATCGGGATGTAATGGTACATCAGTACAAAGAAGCTTTTGCGGATGCAGGAGTAGTGATCGACGGCACATTCGGAGGCCTGGCCTCTTATTCTTACGCTCATCTGCTTGCGCCGGCCAAAGAGCAGAGACGGGCTGCGGTGGCGTTCTTTAAGAGAGCTATCGATCTGACGGCAGAGATGGGCTGTCCGGTGATGGGAACTCCGGTAGGCGGGATGAGCTATGATGACGCCAGAGATCCGAAAAGGAGAGAGGAGCTCTATCTGGATATGCTGGAATCTCTGCGGGAGCTGGCGGCTTACGGGAAGGAGAAGGGGATCGAGGAGATCCACATTGAGGCGACGCCTCTGATCACGGAATTTCCTCACAGCCCGGAAGTTTCCGTTAAGATGATGCAGGATCTGGAAGGATCTGCTATTCCCATTAAGCTGTTGATCGACTGGGGACACGCGTTGTTTAAACCGCTTCTGAAGGAAGAGGCGGATATGGATCTGTGGTTTGAAAAGTGCGCGCCCTATATTGGTTCCATCCATCTGCAGCAGACAGACGGTCTGTGGGACCGGCACTGGGATTTCACCAATGAAAACGGGATCGTTACCGGAAAGATGATAAAAGAAGCGACCGAGAAAGCGCATCTGGACGATATCCCCCAGTATCTGGAGGTTGTCACCATCTTCGAGGACGACGACGATCACGTTTACGACGGAATGAAGAAGACCATGGATTATCTCCATAAGGAACTGGATTAGCCGGGAGGTGTGCAGAGTGGATTACAAAGAGACGTATGAAAAAATCCTGGCGGAACACAGACAGGTCTATGAGAGACTGGATCAGGCCGGGATGCGGGAATTTATCGAGGAAGTGAAGAAGCATGACCGGATCTTCCTGATCGGTGTGGGAAGAGAAGGTATGGCTACGAGAGCATTTGCCATGAGGCTCATGCATATGGGCAAGGAGATCCACTGGATCTGGGACGACACCACCCCGTCTATCGGCGAGGGAGATCTTCTGATCGCTACGCTGGGAGACGGACGGATCGGCCATATAAACTATGTGTGTGAGAGAGCAAAAGAGGCGGGGGCTATGATCTATGTGGTCACCGGTTCACCCAGCGGCGATACAGCCAAAAACCTGGCGGACAAGGTGTTCTTTGTTCCGGCGGCGGTATACCGGGGAACTGACGATGTGGTGCCTTCTTTCCAGCCTATGGGAAATCTGTTCGAACAGTGTCTGTTTGTGGTATTTGATATTATTGTGATGACCATCGTCGACGAGACGGAGGGGCTGACATTTGAGAAAATGTCGAAACGCCACAGAAATATAGAATAAAGGAGATGTCTTAAGTGAGCACGAAGAAAATTCTGAATCGGGATGTGGAAAATGTTGTTGAGGAAAATCTTACCGGTTTTCTGATGGCCTACAAGAAGTATTACAAAAAAGTGGGCGAATATAACGCATTTAAGTACAAAGGGCAGAGAAAGGATAAGGTTGCCCTGGTGATCGGAGGCGGAAGCGGACATGAGCCGTTGTTCCCGGGATACTGTGGCGCAGGGCTTGCGGATGCGGTTGCCTGTGGGAATATCTGTGCCTCTCCCAATCCGGAGCTGATCACAAAGGCTGCCCAGGCAGTAGACCAGGGCAAAGGCGTGCTTTTTGTCTACAACAACTATGCCGGTGATAATCTGAACTTTGATATGGCAGAGGAAATGTGCCGGGCAGAAGGAATGAAGACCGCCCATGTAAGAGAGTGGGACGACCTGGCGTCTGCGCCGAAAGAGCGGATCACAGACCGCCGGGGCATCGCCGGAGTGGTCTACACTATCAAGATCGCCGGAGCAGCCTGTGATGCAGGACTTGACCTGGACGAGGTAGTGCGGATCACCGAGAAGGCAAGAGACAATACCAACACCATCGGAGTAGCCACTGCGCCGGGAACACTGCCGGGAAATGAGAAGCCCACTTTTGAGCTGGCGGATGATGAGATGGAATTTGGAATGGGGCTTCACGGCGAGCCGGGTATCGAACGGACCAAGATGATGTACTGCAGCGATATGGTAGAGCGGATGTACAATGAGCTGATGGCCGAGATGAACCTGAAGGAAGGAGACGAGGTGGCAGTTCTTGTCAATGGTCTTGGATCTACACCTCTGCTGGAGCTGAACCTGGTTTATTACGAGCTCTATAAACGGATGCACAGAGACGGAATAAAGGTATATGATGCCGAGGTTAAGATCTACTGTACCTGCATGGAGATGGGCGGATTCTCCATTTCCTTCCTGAAGCTGGACGATGAGCTGAAGAAATATTACGATGCACCCTGTTTCTCCCCCTATTACGCAAAAGGCGCCTTTACTGGCGTGGCAGAAGATCTGGGAGCGGACGAGGCTGATGAGGAAGAGCCGGAGTTTGACGAGCAGGATGTAGAGCCGGCAGAGATCGTAAGGAGCAAAGAAGGGGTTCTGGAGGAACTGAGCGCGGAAGATACCAGGAATATGCTGCTCTATGTAGCAGATAAGATCATTGCCAACAAGCCTTATCTGACAGAGGTGGACAGCGCCATCGGCGACGGCGACCATGGCATCGGTATGGCCGGCGGCATGCAGAAAGCCAAGAAGAAACTTCTGAAGATGCAGGGAGAGGAGAATGCCTACCACCTGTTTGAGACGGCAGGAGAGGCTATGCTCATGTCTATGGGCGGAGCGTCCGGAGTTATTTTTGGAAGCCTTTACCTTGCAGGCGCCAAGGGCATGGAGCCCAAGGGTGTGATCACAGCGGAAGACCTGGCGGCCATGGAGCGAAAGAGTCTGGCGGCGATCCAGGAAAGAGGCGGCGCCCAGGTTGGCGATAAGACCATGGTTGACGCGCTGGCGCCGGCAGTGGAGGCACTGGAAGCAAACAGCGGGAAAGGCCTGCTGGAAATGCTTAAGGCAACGGAAGAGGCAGCCAGATGCGGTATGGAAAATACGAAGAAATATGTGGCCAAATTTGGCCGGGCAAAATCCCTGCTTGAGCGGGCCATCGGCCATCAGGACGCAGGCGCTACTTCTGTATATCTGATCTTCCAGGGAATGAGAGAATTCGTGGAAGGCACTATGACAAAATAATCAGGAGGCGCTTATGAAGAAAAAAGTGAACTGGGGAGTTCTGGGCTGCGCTGCCATTGCGCGGGTCCGGACGATCCCCGGACTTTTACAGGCGGATAACGCCCATCTTCTGGCCGTGGCAAGCCGGGGGATGGAGAAGGCAGAAGGGCTGCGGGAGCAGTTTGGAGCAGACCGGGCATATGGAAGCTATGAAGAACTGCTGGAAGATCCGGATGTGGATGCGGTATATATTCCCCTTCCCAATTCCCTGCACTGCCAGTGGGTAGAGAAAGCGGCCAGAGCGAAGAAACACATTTTATGCGAGAAGCCGCTGGCACTGAATGAAGCGCAGGCACAGCATATGTTCGAAGTCTGCGAAGAAGAAGGCGTGCTTTTGATGGAGGCATTTGCCTACCGGCACGCGCCGCTGATCCAGAAGGTAAAACAGGTGATCGAAGAAGGCGCGATAGGGAAAGTAAAATACATAGAATCCCATCTGACGGATCTGCTTACCGACATGGGAAATATCCGGATGAATAAAGATCTGGGCGGCGGGTCCTTCTATGACATGGCCTGCTATAACATCAGCGCCATCAGCTATCTCCTGGGATTTAAAGAGCCTGCAGAGGTGAAGGCACTGGCGGAAATGAGCCCGGAGTACGGAGTGGATGTAAGTAATACCGCGATCCTGAAGTATGAAGACGGCACACAGGCAGTAAGCTATTCCTCCCTCAATTCCTATCCCAGAGGCTATTACTGCGTGGTAGGAGAAAAAGGCCGGATCGAAGTACCCTGTAACTTTAACTGCCGGTACGTGCAGAAATTTACCGTGACCACAGCAGGAGTTGTTGATAACGTAGAGATTCTGGAGGAAAAAAAGACCGAACACACCGTAATGTGCCCAGACAATTATATGCTGGAGATCCTGCAATTCGGCCGCTGTATTCTGGAAGGCGAGGCGCCGCTGGTGTCGAAAAAAGAGACACTGCTGAACGCCAGGATCCTGGATCAGATGCTTTGATCTTTAATTGGGGACGTGGTATTTTTAAAAATACCACGTCCCAGATTGAAAATACCCTGTCCCCAATTAAAAAAACCTTGACGGAACCGGCCTTTCTAGCTATAATAATACCGCATATAGAAAGGCGTTGACGAAGACAGTAGACCGTATCAGAAAGGCAAAGAGAACCGGGGATGGTGGGAACCTGGTACCAGTAAGATACCGTTGAAGATCACTTCCGAGTCGCGGTTCCTGAAAGGCGGCTTTTTAAGCACTCAGTAAGGACCGACGGGATTCCCCCGTTATAGGGAAGGCATATGTTGGTATGTTTAGGTGGTTTATAAGCGTCAGCCTTGGCTTTCGTCCTATACAGGACGGAAGCTTTTCTTTTTGTCTCCAAAAAGGGACAGGGTTTTTTCAATCTGGGACGTGGTATTTTCGAAAATACCCCGACCCCAATTAGCAAGAAGGAGGTCAACCATGTACAAGAAAGTTTCGACGGATCTGAACTTTGTGGACCGGGAGAAGGCCACGGAGAAGTTCTGGGAGGAAAACCACATCTTTGAGAAGAGTATGGAGGAGCGAGAGGGCAATGAGATCTATATGTTCTACGACGGCCCTCCGACGGCCAACGGCAAGCCCCACATCGGGCATGTGCTGACCCGTGTCATCAAGGATATGATCCCCCGCTACCGCACCATGAAGGGCTATGAGGTGCCAAGGAAGGCCGGCTGGGACACCCACGGACTGCCGGTGGAGCTGGAGGTGGAGCGGGCCCTGGGTCTAGACGGCAAGGATCAGATCGAGGAGTACGGCCTGGAGCCATTTATTGATAAATGTAAGGAGAGTGTCTGGAAATACAAGGGCATGTGGGAGGATTTCTCCGCCACCGTTGGTTTCTGGGCGGATATGGAGCATCCTTACGTTACCTATCACAATGAGTATATCGAGTCTGAGTGGTGGGCGCTGAAGCAGATCTGGGAGAAGGGGCTTCTCTACAAGGGATTTAAGATCGTGCCTTACTGCCCCCGCTGCGGAACGCCGCTGTCTGCCCAGGAGGTTGCCCAGGGCTATAAGGATGTAAAGGAGCGGTCCGCCATCGTCCGGTTCAAGGTGATCGGCGAGGACGCTTATTTCCTGGCATGGACCACCACCCCCTGGACCCTGCCTTCCAATATCGGCCTCTGTGTGAACCCGGAGGAGGATTACGCCAAGGTAAAGGCGGCGGATGGCAATGTTTACTACATGGCCTGCGCCCTTCTGGACACCGTCCTTGGCAAGCTTGCCGAGGAAGGAAAACCGGCCTATGAAGTGCTGGAGACCTACAAGGGAAAAGAGCTGGAATACAAGGAATACGAGCCTCTGTACCAGTGCGCCAAGGACTGCGCGGACCGGCAGAACAAGAAGGCTTTCTTCATCACTTGCGACACTTATGTTACCCTGACCGACGGTACCGGCGTGGTACACATCGCCCCGGCCTTTGGTGAGGACGACGCCAAGGTGGGCCGCAAGTACGACATGCCTTTTGTACAGCTGGTGGATGAGAAGGGAAATATGGCCGAGAGCACTCCATTTGCCGGCCTGTTCGTGAAGAAGGCGGACCCGGAGGTGTTAAAGGATCTGGACGTGAGAGGGCTTCTCTTTGACGCGCCTAAGTTCGAGCACAGCTATCCTCACTGCTGGCGCTGCGACACGCCTCTTATTTACTACGCCCGTGAGTCCTGGTTCATCAACATGACTGCGGTGAAGGAGGACCTGATCGCCAACAACAACACCATCAACTGGATCCCGGAGAGCATCGGCAAGGGCCGTTTCGGCGACTGGCTGGAAAATGTTCAGGACTGGGGCATCAGTCGGAACCGTTACTGGGGAACTCCGTTAAATATCTGGGAGTGTGAGTGCGGACACCAGCACTCTATCGGCAGCATCGCGGAATTAAAGGAACTGTCCGACAACTGCCCGGATGACATTGAGCTCCACCGTCCCTATATCGACGGCGTGACCATCAAGTGTCCCAAGTGCGGCAAAGAAATGCACCGGGTGCCGGAGGTGATCGACTGCTGGTTCGACTCTGGAGCCATGCCATTTGCCCAGCTTCACTATCCATTTGAAAATCAGGATCTCTTCGAGAAGCAGTTCCCGGCGGACTTCATCTCCGAGGCGGTGGACCAGACCAGAGGATGGTTCTACTCTCTGCTGGCTATCTCCACCCTGATCTTCAACAAGGCGCCTTACAAGAACGTAATTGTCCTGGGACACGTGCAGGATGAGAACGGCCAGAAGATGAGCAAGTCCAAGGGCAACGCGGTGGATCCTTTCGAGGCGCTGGAGAAATACGGCGCGGACGCCATCCGCTGGTACTTCTATGTGAACAGCGCTCCCTGGCTGCCCAACCGGTTCCACGGCAAGGCAGTGGTAGAGGGACAGCGCAAGTTCATGGGAACCCTGTGGAACACCTATGCGTTCTTCGTGCTGTACGCCAATATCGACGAGTTTGATGCGACCAAATATACGCTGGAATATGATAAATTATCGGTGATGGATCAGTGGCTTCTGTCCAAGCTGAACTCGGTGATCAAGGCAGTGGACGACCACCTTGCCAACTACCGGATCCCGGAGGCGGCAAGAGCCCTCCAGGATTTCGTGGACGACATGAGCAACTGGTACGTGCGCCGCAGCAGAGAGCGGTTCTGGGCCAAGGGCATGGAGCAGGATAAGATCAACGCCTACATGACCCTCTACACCGCCCTGGTGAACATTTCCAAGGCGGCGGCGCCCATGATCCCCTTCATGACCGAGGAGATCTACCAGAACCTGGTGCGCAGCATCGATCCTTCTGCTCCGGAGAGTATCCACCTGTGCGACTTCCCTGTGGTACAGGAAAGTGAGATCAACAAAGAGCTGGAGTCCAACATGGAACAGGTGCTCAAACTGGTGGTTATGGGCCGGGCCTGCCGGAATACGGCCAATATCAAGAACCGTCAGCCCATCGGGAAAATGTTTGTGAAGGCGGACTTTGAACTGCCGGCCTTCTATCAGGATATCGTGACCGACGAGCTGAATGTAAAGGAAATGGAGTTCACCAAGGACGTCCGGGCCTTTACTTCCTATACCTTCAAGCCTCAGTTAAAGACGGTGGGACCCAAGTACGGGAAAATGCTGGGCGGCATCAAGGCGGCCCTGGAGTCCCTGGACGGGAACGCCGCCATGGATGAACTGAACGCTACAGACGCCCTGAAGCTTGACGTGAACGGCCAGGAGATCACCCTTTTCCGGGAGGATCTTCTCATTGAGACCGCTCAGACGGAAGGCTATGTGTCCGAGCAGGACAACGGTGTTACCGTGGTGCTGGACACCAACCTGACAGAGGAGCTTCTGGAGGAAGGGTTTGTCCGCGAGATCATCAGCAAGGTGCAGACCATGCGGAAAGAAGCCGGATTCGAAGTGATGGATAAGATCGGCATCACCTATGAGGGAACCGGACGGGCAGAGGAGATCTTCGCCCGGAACGCGGATACTATCGGAGAAGAGACGCTGGCGTTAAGCGTGGAGAAAGCCGCGCCGGCAGGATATGTGAAGGAGTGGAAGATCAATGGTGAAGACGTTGTTCTCGGAGTGGAGAAAAAATAATCCGGATCCGGCCACAACGGAAAACGGAAAGGAAGCAAGTATGTATAATCCAAGATTTGAGAAAGAAGAATTCAAGAAAGAAGTTACCAATAATGTGAAGACCCTCTTCCGCAGGACTGTGGAGGAGGCGTCTCCCCAGCAGCTGTTCCAGGCGGTCTCCTACGCGGTGAAGGAAGCCATCATCGACGACTGGATCGCCACCCAGAAGCAGATGGACAAAGACGATCCCAAGATGGTCTACTATATGTCCATGGAGTTCCTTTTGGGAAGAGCCCTGGGCAACAACCTGATCAACATGACCGCTTACAAAGAGGTGAAGGAAGCCCTGGATGAGATGGGCATCGACCTGAACGCCATCGAGGACCAGGAGCCGGATCCGGCCCTTGGAAACGGCGGCCTGGGACGTCTGGCGGCCTGTTTCCTGGACTCTCTGGCAACCCTGGGATATTCTGCCTACGGCTGCGGCATCCGTTACCGCTACGGCATGTTCAAGCAGAAGATCGAGAACGGCTATCAGGTGGAGACCCCGGACAACTGGCTCAAAGACGGCAATCCCTTTGAGCTGAGACGGCCGGAGTACGCCAAAGAGATCCGGTTTGGGGGAAATATCCGGGTAGAGTATGATGAGAGCGGCAAGACCCATTTTGTACAGGAGAATTATGAGTCAGTCCTTGCGGTTCCCTATGATTATCCCATCGTGGGCTACAACGATCATCTGGTGAATACCCTGCGGATCTGGGACGCGGAGCCGATCGTGGACTTCCAGCTGGATTCCTTTGACCGGGGAGATTACCACAAGGCGGTGGAGCAGCAGAACCTGGCCAAGAACATCGTGGAGGTGCTCTATCCCAACGACAACCATTACGCAGGAAAAGAACTGCGTCTGAAGCAGCAGTATTTCTTCATCTCTGCCAGCATTCAGACTGCCATTGAGAAATATAAGAAGAACCATGACGACATTATGAAGTTGCCGGAGAAGGTGACCTTCCAGATGAACGACACCCATCCTACGGTTGCGGTGGCAGAGCTTATGCGGATCCTTCTGGACGAGGAAGGCCTGGGCTGGAATGAGGCGTGGGAGATCACAACCAGGACCTGTGCCTATACCAATCACACCATTATGGCGGAGGCGCTGGAGAAGTGGCCCATCGACCTGTTCTCCCGTCTGCTCCCCAGGATCTACCAGATCATCCAGGAGATCGACCGCCGGTTTGTAGAAGAGATCCGGCGTCAGTATCCGGGAGATGAGGGCAAGGTAAAACGGATGGCCATCCTGATGGACGGCCAGGTGAAGATGGCTCATCTGGCCATCGTGGCAGGCTATTCTGTCAACGGCGTGGCAAGACTCCACACCGAGATCCTGAAACATCAGGAGCTTAAGGACTTCTATGAGATGATGCCCCAGAAATTCAACAACAAGACCAACGGCATCACCCAGCGGCGTTTCCTGATGCACGGCAATCCGCTGCTGGCGGACTGGGTGACTGACAAATTGGGGACCAAAGACTGGATCACCGACCTGTCCCTGATGAAGGGCCTGAAGAAATGGGCGGACGACAAAGAAGCCCTTCAGGAATTCATGGACATCAAGTATAAAAATAAAGAACGGCTGGCAGACTATATCCTGAAGCACAACGGCATCGAGCTGGATCCCAGATCCATTTTCGATGTACAGGTAAAACGTCTCCATGAATACAAGCGCCAGCTTCTTAATATCCTGCACGTGATGTATCTCTACAACGAGATCAAGGAGCACCCGGAGAAGAGCTTCTATCCCAGAACCTTTATCTTCGGCGCCAAGGCGGCGGCAGGCTATGTGCGGGCGAAACAGACCATCAAGCTGATCAATTCCGTGGCGGACGTGATCAACAACGACCGCAGTATTAACGGCAAGCTGAAGGTGGTATTTATCGAGGATTACCGGGTATCCAACGCAGAGCTTATCTTCGCGGCGGCGGATGTGAGCGAGCAGATCTCCACCGCTTCCAAGGAGGCCTCCGGAACTGGCAATATGAAGTTCATGCTCAACGGCGCTCCCACCCTGGGAACCATGGATGGGGCAAATGTGGAGATCGTGGAAGAGGTTGGCCGGGAGAACGCGTTTATCTTCGGTCTTAGCTCAGATGAAGTCATCAACTTTGAGCAGAACGGCGGGTATGACCCAAGGGAGATCTACAACAACGATCCCCAGATCCGCCGGGTAGTGGATCAGCTGGTGGACGGCACCTACGCCCATGGCAATACGGAAATGTACCGGGATCTCTACAATTCGCTCTTAAGCGGTGGAAACGGCAGCCGCCCGGATATGTATTTCATCTTGAAGGATTTCCGCGCTTACGCCAATGCCCAGGAGCAGGTGGAAGAGGCTTACCGGGATCGGGATCGCTGGGCAAGGATGGCTCTCCTGCAGACGGCAAGCTGCGGCAAGTTCTCTTCCGACCGGACCATTCAGGAGTATGTGGATGACATCTGGCATCTGGATAAGATCACAGTGGAGGTGTAGGCAATGAACAATGCAGGCGGAGTGGTTACGCTGGTTTTGATCTATCTGCTGGTTTTCGGCGGCCTGGGGATTGGAGCGCTGGTCAGCTACATTTTGCGGGGCGTGGGTATGTACACCCTGGGAAAACGCCGGGGGATGGACTATCCCTGGCTGGCGTTCATCCCCTACGCCCGCACCTGGTTCCAGGGGGAACTGTGCGGTACCCTGCATTTTGGCCATAAGGAGCTTAAGTCCCCGGGGATCTGGCTTCTGGTGATCCCGGTGGTGGGAGGTATTGTGACCGGACTTTTCTCCATCTTTATCTGGGGAGGTCTGGCGCTGCAGATCACAGAGATTGTGACATCCGTAACCGCCACCACCTATTCCGACGCTTACTACAGCTATCAGGGCGGCGCCTCTGTAGGCGGATTCCTGATGATGCTGGTAGGGATCCTGCTCTTTGCTTTGGTGTCTCTTGCGGTGTCCGCAGTGTCCGGGACCCTGGAGGTGCTGGTGAACCGGCAGATCTTCGCCCGGTACGCGCCGGACAACAATGCGCTGCTCCACGCGGTGATGGGGATCTTCCTGCCACTGTACACGTCCATCTATTTCTTCCTCATCCGGAACCGGGAGATGGGGTCCCAGCCGGGACCGGGAGGTTTTGCTTTCGGACCGCAGCAGGGAGCAATAGAAGAATAAAAGGACCAGCCCTTCCATATAAGTATATGGGAGGGCTTTTTTATGTGGCAGAGAGTGAAAAAACTGGGCTGTTATCTTCTGATCATCCTTCTCTTGCCCTACGTGGTCACCGTATTTGTAAATGGGCCAGGCCTTGTGTCCTCTTCCCAGGTGGACAGCGCCGGGGTCCGGGTGAACACCGGGGAGGGAGAGGTGGAAATGTCCCTGGAGGAATACTGCATCGGGGTCCTGGCCCGGGCGATCCCGGCGGACTATGAGGAGGAGGCGCTGAAGGCCCAGGCTGTGCTGGTGCGGACAGACATTTACGGAAAGCTTCAGGAGGGTGGGACCAATGCCGTTCTGGAGGAAGGGTTCTGGGACAAGGAGGAGATGGAGGAGGCCTGGGGCCTGGCCGGGTACAGGACCAGTTATAAGCGGCTTGAGAGAGCCTGGAAGGAGACGGAAGGCCAGGTGCTTACCTATGAGGGCGCCCTTGCCAGAACGCCTTTTTTCCGCCTCAGCAACGGCAGTACCAGGGACGGGAAGGAAGTGCTGGGGGAGGACTGCCCCTATCTGAAGATCGTGGACTGCCCCCTGGATATGGAGGCGGTGGAACAGCTGCAGACGGTCACGCTGGAGGAAGACCTGGACGCGGAGGTGGAGAAGGTGGATACCGCCGGCTACGCGCTCAGCGTTCGGGTGGGGAAGGAGACGGTCAGCGGGGAGGAGTTTCGGGAGGCCTACCACCTGGCTTCCAGCTGTTTCACCTTGCAGAAGTATGAAGGGACTCTGCGGATCACCACCCGGGGCGTGGGGCACGGCCTTGGCATGAGCCAGTACACTGCCGGGAAAATGGCGGAGGAAGGCAGCACATTTGAAGAGATCCTTATCTTTTTCTTCCCGGGGACGGCGCTCCAGGAGGTGGCGCAGATCGTAGACCTTGGCAAAGAGGGATAAAGGCTGCGGGAAAAGATTCATTTTCAGAGAATAAGGAGATCACCATCTGGCAAGAATAAAGGCAAAGGTGGTGATAGAAAATGAATCAAAATCCAAATCCAAATCAGAGAAAGAAATCAAAGCCAAGGAAAAGAAGAGGGGCTACCGCCGCCGCGGTGTTAAGCTTCGCGGCAGCCATCGCGATCGTCGGAACATATACATTCAGGGATTATAAGGAATCCCAGCGGGAGGATCAGCTGGCGCTGGCGGAAGAAGCCCGGGAGACACAGCAGCAGGAGCCGAAAGAGAGCCAGGAGACCAACACCGACCTGATCCTTAACACAGAGGAGCCGGCGGAAGAAAAGGATGCCGGCATGACGGAGGCGGAAGAGGAAGAAGAGTCTGTCTTGGAGGAAAATACGGAAAAAGACGAGGCGGTTCAGAGCACAAGCAGCCAGATCCCCGGCTTCACCAGCGACAGTAAGCTTCTGTGGCCGGTGGACGGCAACGTGCTGCTTAGCTTCAGCATGGATAAGACCGTGTACTTTTCCACTCTGGATCAGTACAAGTATAATCCGGCCATGGTCATCTCCGGAGCAGAAGGAGACCAGGTGATCGCGTCCGCCCCCGGGATCGTCAAATCCATCGACGTAACCGCTGAGACCGGGACCACAGTCAACGTAGACCTGGGGAACGGCTATGAACTGTTCTACGGCCAGCTGAAAGAAGTACCGGTGAAGGCAGGAGATTATGTAGACGCCAAGACCGTGCTGGGATACGTGGGACAGCCCACGAAATACTATAGCGTAGAAGGCTGTAACGTGTATTTTGAGATGAGGAAAGACGGGCAGCCGGTCAATCCTATGGAGTATCTGGTAGAGTAGGAAAAGTCAAAAAGGGACAGGGTGTTTTCAATCTGGGACGTGGTATTTTTAAAAATACCACGTCCCCACTTATGGTGTTATACTGAAAAGAGAAGCTATTTTCAGGGATTTACAAGGATTTACAAGAAAAGGGGATTGAAGGAAATGAATTATACTTATATCCTGCGCTGCAGCGACGGCAGCCTTTACACCGGATGGACCAATGACATAGAGAAGCGCCTGGAGCAGCATAACGCAGGCAAAGGGGCCAAGTATACCAAGGGGAGAACGCCGGTAACACTGGAGTACTGCGAGAAGTTTGAGACAAAGCAGGAAGCCATGCGGCGGGAGTGGGAGATCAAGCAGATGAGCCGGAAAGAAAAAGAGGCGTTAATCAAAGTGGGGACGTGGTATTTTTAAAAATACCACGTCCCAGATTGAAAACACCCTGTCCCTTTTTGAAATCTTACAGGACGAAGGCGTACATTACGATGAAATGGCAGGCGCTCCCGCCCATCACGAACAGATGGAAGATCTCATGGCTTCCAAAGTACTGATGCTTCCGGTTGAACAGGGGAAGCTTCAGGGCATAGATCACGCCGCCGATGGTGTATATAAGACCGCCGGCCAGCAGCCATCCGAACGCCGCCGGGGACATGGAATTGAGGATCTGCGTAAACGCCAGGACACAGGTCCAGCCCATCCCGATATACAGTACGGAAGAGACCCATTTGGGACAGTTGATCCAGAATGCCTTCATCAGGATCCCGGCGATGGCGATTCCCCATACAATGGATAAAAGTAGGATCCCGGTCCGCCCTTTCAGTACCAAAAGACAGATGGGAGTATAACTGCCGGCGATCAGCACGCTGATCATCATATGATCGATCTTCTTCAAAATGGTATTAACCTTCTTGGAGCGGTCAAAGGTATGATAAGTGGTGCTGGCCGCATATAATAAGATCAGACTCAGCGCATATACTGCGATAGAAATAATATAGATCCTGTCTGGTTCATGCGCGGCCTTTATTAAAAGCGGGATCGCGGCAAAGATTGCCATTAACATCCCGATAAAATGTGTGATCGCGCTGCCTGGATCTTTCACATGTTCTTTGATCACATCAGCCATATTGCCACCTCCTGAAACATTAAAGATATAACACGTAGTAATAAAAACTACTTATCAACATGTATATATTATACCCAATATTCCAAAAAAGCAAGCAAAAAAAGTGGGGACGTGGTATTTTTAAAAATACCACGTCCCCAGAAACTATTTCATGACTTTGTGAATTAAATTGTGCCAGTTCTTATGGGAAATCTTTTCAATCTCCTCGTCATTGAATCCAACCCGTTTCATTTCCGCGATCACATTTGGTACCTGGGAGCAATCCTCCAGGCCGATGGTGTACGGATTTTCCTGGCTGCTGAAGGAGTCCAGGGTGTCGCCGCACAGGTATTCGCAGAAATCAAATCCGAATCCTACATGGTCGATGCCCATGATCTCTACCATATGTACCAGGTGTTTCACCAGATTTTCCACGGTCTGTTTGTGGATGTCCGGGTGAACGAATTCATTGAAGGAGTTCAGGCCTACCATGCCGCCGGTCTCTGCCAGAGCCTTCAGCTGGTCGTCGGTCAGGTTCCGGCGCTGGTCGCAGAGGGCCCGGCAATTGGAGTGTGTGGCGACCACCGGCCCGCTTGCCGCGTCCAGGAGATCCCAGAAGGAGGTGTCGTTTAAGTGGGACACGTCCAGGATCATGCCCAGGTCTTCGATCTTGCGCACCGCCCTGCGGCCCAGATCGGTAAGTCCCCGTTCCGGCGTGCCCAGGGCTCCGGTGGCCAGCGGATTTTCTTCATTCCAGGTCAGGCTTGCGTGGCGGGCGCCGAAGTTATAGAATTCCTCGATCATATCCACGTCCTCGCCTACGCTCTTTAAGCCTTCCAGTCCGATGAAGGTATACATTTTCCCTTCTTTTCTCGCGGTTACCATATCCTCGTAGGACCGGCAGATCTTCAGGATATCCGCGCAGTCCGGCTCTTCATGGGAAATGGCCTCCATCATCTGATGGGTCCGTTTCAGCGGATCTTTGTCAAAGGGCGGATCATTCCAGATCACGAAGATCCCGCCCTCGATCTGACCTTTCTTGAAGCGGTCGTAGTGATATTTGCGGAAAATGTCAGATTCTCCGTTCAGGTAGTGGTGTGTGACGTCTGTCCAGATATCGCCGTGTGCATCAAAGTTCATAAATCAGACCTCCTTTGTAAAAGGATAAATGTGTCAACTGAGAATCATTTTCGTTGATAAAAAGATAAAAATAATACAGGGACGGACTTCCGCCCCTGTATGTAATCAGAATTTACGCTGCACCCAGCAGACTTCCTACGATCAGACCAAGATAGGTTCCGATAACGTATCCGATAGTACCAACGATCAGACAAGGTCCAACCAGTTTGGTCCAGCCTTTGGAAACAGCCATGGCTGCTGATGTGGTCGGTCCGCCGATGTTGGCGTTGGACGCACAGATGATCTCTTCCAGATCGAACTTGAAGATCTTGCCAAATACAAAACTGAAGACCATGTTTACGATAACTACGATTGCCGCGAATACAAGCAGCAATGGTGAGTTCCGTACGATCAACGGGATAGAAGCCGGAACACCGATTACAAAGAAGAACAGGTAGATCAGGAATGTTCCCAGTTCGTTTGTTCCTCTGATCTCGCCGAAGAATCCCGGAGCTGCGGTCGCGCAGATCATGGAGATGGTGGCGATCCACAGATACATGTTACCAAACAGGGTGTTCAGCATGGACAGAACCGGGTTGGAAGTCGGGATCACACCGCCCAGGAACGTAGCAACTGTGTTGGAAAGAGCAACGATCACGAAGGAAACGGCAACTGCCATGGCGATATCCTTAAGAGAGATCTCTTTCCGTCCCCAGTAAGCGGCAGCAGCGGTTTCGCCTTCTTCTTTATCTACGGTACCGGCCTCTACAGCATCCTGATGAGGATGTTTGTAGTTCTTGCGGAAGAAGCCGATGGTCGGGATCATAACCAGTACGAAGAAGTACAGAGCCATCAGCAGGTTATCTGCAACAGTGGCTGCGGACAGCATCTCGCCGGTTACGCCAAACGCCTCGCCCAGAGCGGCGAAGTTAACAGAACCGCCAACGTAGGTTCCGGTAAATACGCCTGCCAGCGCGTTCAGTTCCGGAATGAAATTGCCAAACAGGAAGAATCCAAGGATCGCGCCGCACATAGTGCCCACGGAACCAAACAGGAAGATTCCCAATAACCTCAGTGAATCCTTTCCCATGTCACGCACGTTACACTGCATCAGCAGAAGCGGCAGGGAAAGAGGAACTACATAGCTCCAAACTGCATCCCATACCGGTGCAGCTGTCGGAATGATTCCCAGATTTGATAATACAAGAGCAAGTACAAGGGCAACGATGGCTCCACTGGCTTTTGCGGCCCATGCGTATCTCTGTTCCAGATAAATAGCAGCAGCGGCGCCGGCGGCACAGATTGCCCAGAGTACCCAGGTGTTTTCCGCTCCTACAAGCGGATTGTTAAGGTCGAAAATATGTCCCCACATACTCTCTCCTCCTTTCAAAATTTTGTGCTTTGCTAAGAAGCTGTTACTTTTGTACACAGCTTAGTATAGTACGGTTTGTGGAAAATGTCAATAAATGCGGCGGAAATGAATGAAAATTCGCAAAAAGTGCATAAATAAGGAAAAGTTAAGAATTCCGGGTCCTGCGTCGGTCCATCAGCCGGCAGAAGATCACCGCCACTCCAGTGCTTATGGTGGTGGCCAGGATCCCGGCTCCCACCGTGGCCGCCGGATCCACACTGCCGTACTGGCTGCGGTAGGCGATCACATTTACCGGGATCAGCTGCAGGGAAGAAATATTTATAATAAGGAACGTACACATTTCGTTGCCGGCCACGCCCCGCTTTCGCGCTGGTCCCGGCAGGCGTCCGGCCCGGCGGTCCTCCTCCAGGCGGGCCAGTTCCTCCATGGCCTTTAGCCCGGCAGGGGTGGCGGCCCAGCCAAGGCCCAGGAAATTGGCGATCAGATTGGTAAGGATGTGGGGCTCGGAGGGATGGCCCGCGGGAAGCCCGGGGAAGAGGAACCGGATCACCGGCCGCAGCCGGGCAGAGAGGGCGTCCATGATCCCCGCCTTTTGGGCGATCTCCATTAGTCCCACCCAGAGGGCCATGACCCCCATCATGGTGACGCACAGGGTGATGGCTTCTTTGGAGGAGTCGATGGCGGCGTTGGTGATCTGGGGAATGCGGCCGGTGAACGCCGCGAAGAGGATGCCGGCAAGGATCATACCGGCCCAGAGAAAGTTCAGCATAAGAAGGCTCCGGGGATTTTTGTAAATTATATGCCAAAAAGCCGGGGGAAATGAAGGCATTATTCTTTCAGCATCCGCCGTACCGTGAAGAGCATGGTGAGAAAGCAGGCGCTCCCGCCGATGAAGTTGGACACCGGCTCTGCCAGGAAGACGCCGCTGGTGCCAAGGCCGGCTACCGTGGGGAGCCACAGAGTCAGCGGGATGACGATGACGGCCTTTCGCAGAAGGGAGAAGAACACCGCCTGCCGGGAGCAGCCCAGGGCCACGAAGGTGGACTGGCCGGCAAACTGCAGGGCCATCATGAAAATGCCGAAGAAATAAATGTGCATGGCGGGTACGCCCTTTTCCAGAAGCTCCGGTTCGCTGTTAAAAAGGTGGATGAAGAACCGGGGAAAGAGAAGCAGCAAAGCCCAGAGGAACAGGGTGAACAGGATACAGCTGACGGTCATGAACCGGATGGCTGATTTCACCCGCCCCTTTTCTCCGGCGCCGTAGTTAAAGCTGATGATGGGCTGGGCGCCGTTGGTCAGGCCGTTCATAGGCATGTTGATCAGCTCCCGCACCGAATTGATCACCGTCATGATCCCCACATACAGGTCGCCGCCGTACCGCTGAAGGGTGGCGTTGCACATAATCTGCACAGAGCCGTTGGTGATGGCCATGATAAAGCCGGAGAATCCAAGAGAAGAAATCTCCTTAACAAGCTTTTTGTGTAAACGAAGATGTTTCTTTGACAGCTTTATAATAGCATTTCCCCTGGTAAGGAAATGAAAAACCCAGATGGCAGACACACACTGGGAAATGATGGTGGCGATAGCTGCGCCCCGGACGCCCAGACCAAAGACAAAGATAAATAACGGGTCCAGAATCAGATTCAGGACCGCGCCGATGGAGACCGTGAGCATCCCGGTGACCCCGAAGCCCTGGGCGTTGATGAAGTTGTTCATGCCCAGGCTGACCATGACAAATAACGTGCCAAGGAGATAGATGGTGATGTAGGCGTCCGCATAAGGGTAGGTCACGTCGCTGGCTCCAAAAAGATAGAGCAGGGGCCGGCGGAAGATCAGGCAGAGCGCGGCGATAAGGACGCCGGATAACAAAAGCAGGGAGAAGGAATTTCCCATGATCCGCTTAGCCCGCTCCGTCTCCCCCGCGCCCCTGGCGATGGAAAAAAGAGGCGCTCCGCCCATGCCGAACAAGTTGGCAAAGGCAGTGATGATGGTAATGACAGGCAGGGTAAGGCCAATGCCGGTGAGGGCCTGGGTAGAAGTATGGGGCAGATGCCCGATATAGATACGGTCCACCACGTTGTAGAGGACGTTGATCAACTGCGCCAGCGTCATAGGCAGAGCAAGCCGCAGGATGTTGATGGCAACACTCCCCTGGCTGAAGTCCTTCTGCGAAGCAGCGGCGGTATGTTTCATAATAGATCACCAGATTCCGTAAAATAAGATTCCTAGATAGTATAGGCTTTTTGGCAGTTTTTTTCAATTGGATTTCCAATTGGGGACGTGGTATTTTCGAAAATACCACGTCCCAGATTGAAAATACCCTGTCCCTTTTTGATATTTTTGAGAATAAGAAAAAACTTGGCGCACATAAATTATTACTATAAAGTCTGAAAAAGGGGATGAATCCAGATGAAACTTTTGCTTTATCTTAGCGATCTGATGGTTCCTCTGGTGATCTTTGGGATTGTCAGCTATGGACTTTTGATGAAAGTAGATGTTTATGAAACGTTTATCCGGGGGGCCAAAAGCGGCCTGCGCACTGTGGTTAGTCTGGTTCCCACTCTGGTTGGCCTGATGGTGGCGGTGGGGATCCTGCGCGCCTCAGGATTCCTGGACTTTCTGGCAAGGATCGCCGGTGGTCTGACAGAACCGTTGGGGTTTCCGGCAGAGCTGGTCCCCTTAAGTGTAGTGAAAATGTTTTCTTCCTCCGCGGCCACCGGCCTGCTTCTGGATTTATATAAAGAATACGGGACAGATTCTTATATTGGGAAAGTAGCCTCTATCAGTATGAGCTGCACAGAGACCATTTTCTATACCATGAGCGTCTATTTCATGACTGCCAGAGTAAGTAAAACCAGATACACTCTTGCAGGCGCGCTGCTGGCAACGGCGGGCGGCCTGGCTGCCAGCGTGGTGTTGGGAGGGATGTAGGAATCTGACGGGTGATCGGGAGGAAATGGCGGCACAGCGTTGTTTTGTTAGTTAAGAAGTAACAGGGGGACAGGGTATTTTCAATCTGGGACGTGGTATTTTTGAAAACACCACGTCCCCACCTTACGATCCTACTACGTATTCCCGCAGCAGATCGAAGGGCGCAGGCCCTACCTCCAGCACGGCTTTGTGGAACTTTTCCTGGCTAAAGTCATCGCCCCACCGGCGGATGGCTTCTTTCTTTAATTCCAGGAATTCTACATATCCGATATAGTATTTCAGATAGTTGGCCGGATCCCCCAGGATCAGCTGATAGATTTCTTCGATCACATCGGTCTCGGTGATGCCGTAGCTGTGGAAGAAGGCGATGGTGTCCAAAAGGCTCCAGCCGTCGTAGTGGATCCCCATATCGGCCAAAGCGTAGAGCCCCAGCAGGATGGAGGCGTTTTTCTGCATCAGAGTGGCCAGGTCATGGTCCATAGGCGCGTAATAATAACTCATCATCTCAGTATACGTGGCCCAGCCCTCAGTATAACCGCCAAAATCCAGAAGGCTGCGGATGGGGTCTGGATCCTGCCCGGCGAAATAGGTGGTCTGGTAAAGGTGCCCGGGATAGCCTTCATGAGCCAGAGTGGTGAAGAGGGAAATGTCATCGCCAAGATGGCCGGAATTGATGTAGATCACATTTTCCCCGGGATTGTCGATGGCCGGGATCAGGTAGAAGGCAGGGCTTAAGTATTCCTGCATGGATTCCTGCACGTACTTGATCTGGGTATCTGCCTGGGGCGGGTCGGGGAATTCGCCCTTTATCTTTTCTTTCAGGTAAGCCAGGATGGAGGCGGGATTGGTGTCGGAAAGCATTTCCCCCTGAGGTTTGAAGAGATCGGAGGAAATGCTGCCATCCCCGGAGCCGGAGTAAGCCTCCAGCGCTTCCTGAAGGTCCAGAAGATCCTGGGCCAGCTGCTGCCGGGTCAGGGCCTGAAGCTCCGGAACCGACCGGTCCGAGCCGGTCTCCACAGCAGCCAGGATCTCATAGTAGTTTTCTCCTTCAGGAAAATGGCACAGACCGCCGGAATTTTTCCCGGTATCCCGCAGGGCCAGGATGCCGTCCATCAGATCCTGATAGGCGGGAAAGATGGAGCGTTCCACGGCGGCCGCATTTTCCCGGCAGTAGGCTTCCAGGTCTTCCTGGGAGAGGGAAAGCGCCTTTAGCCGTTCCCGGAAGGAGGAATACAGGTAGTTCTTCTCTTCCAGTTCCAGGAATGTCCGGCATTCTTCCACCACGGCGTCGGCGCTTTGGGCAGACATGAAGAGTCCCTCCCGGGAGCGGGCCTCTTCGAACTCCAGGATGGACTGGAAATAGACTGGCACCTGATCCAGAAGTTTTAAGTATGTCTCCACGTCGTCCCGGTTTGAGAACCGGTATTCCGACAAAAGCACCGGAAGCTGGGCCTGGGTGCCGGTAAGAGGCGAGAGGGGTTCTTCGTAGAGGGCATAGGCGGATTCCCGGAGGGAATTGGAAAGAGAATGTTCCAGGAGATCGTAGGTCAGCCGGTTTTCGCCGGAGAGTTTTTTCCGGTCGTGCCGATGCAGCAGAGCCAGGGCATTTTCCGCGGCGGCGCTTATTTCTTTCGGGTCCGTGCTGACCTGCCCCAGGGAAATGGGAGCGTCATGGATCCCGTAAGCGGCCGGATCCTGGAGGGTGAAATGGAGGGAGATGGTGTTGCCGGCCACCTCCCGGCGAAACAAGGCTTCGGCGTAGTCTTCAAACCGCCGGTCGGGGTTTCTTCCGAGGAAAAATGTAAGGCAGGCGGCGGACAGGAGAAGAGAAAAAAAGACAGCCCCAAGAAGAAGAGTGCGTTTCTGAAATTTGATTTTCAATGGATGGATCATAGGACTTCCTGGTTTTTTTCTATTTATATGCAGGCAGGGAGGCGGCAATGCGGTAGATTTGCCAGTTTTCCTTGACACGCCCCGCCGGATTATGCTACGATTTCTAACATCAGTGGATATGCAAACGCAATGACGGAAAGAGTACGCTATTTGGACATTTTACAGAGAATTCCCGAAGGCTTAAGGGCCGGATGCTGAGAGGGATGGATGGAGACTGGCGGAAGATGGCTCCCGAGCGGCGCACCGAACAGGAACGATGGATTCCTGCCAGGCTGCGATGGGTCCGCCCTTTACAGCGGCCAGGGTGAGAAAAGCCTGCAAGGCGGGATCACCTGACGAGGCCTGTGCCGTGAGGCGCAGGTGAAAAGAAGTGGTAACACGGGGACTCCCCGTCTTCTCTGATCATTCCGGGCGGAAGGATCGGAGATTTTTTATTTTCAAGGAGGAGAATCAGCAAATGGAAAAACCAAAGTATTATATCACAACGGCCATTGCCTACACGTCCGGCAAGCCCCACATCGGCAATACCTATGAGATCGTGCTGGCGGACGCCATCGCCCGGTATAAAAGAAGCAAGGGCTTTGACGTGTTCTTCCAGACCGGAACCGACGAGCACGGCCAGAAGATCGAGCTGAAAGCGGAGGAAGCAGGCGTTACGCCAAAGGAATTCGTGGACAATGTGGCCGGGGAGATCAAGAAGATCTGGGATCTGATGAACACTTCCTATGATAAATTCATCCGCACCACGGACGAAGACCATGAGCGCCAGGTGCAGAAGATCTTCAAGAAAATGTATGAGAAAGGCGACATTTACAAAGGGTATTATGAGGGCATGTACTGCACTCCCTGCGAGTCTTTCTTCACCGAGTCCCAGCTGGTGGACGGCAAATGTCCCGACTGCGGACGTCCGGTGCAGCCGGCCAGGGAGGAGGCCTATTTTTTCAAGATGAGCAAATATGCGGATCGGCTGATCGAGCATATTAACACCCATCCGGAATTCATCCAGCCCGTATCCCGGAAAAATGAGATGATGAACAACTTCCTGCTGCCGGGCCTGCAGGATCTGTGCGTGTCCCGGACCTCCTTCAAATGGGGGATCCCGGTGGATTTCGATCCCGGCCACGTAGTCTACGTATGGCTGGATGCGCTGACCAACTACATCACCGGGATCGGCTACGACTGTGACGGAGAGAGCTCAGACCTGTTTAAGAAAAACTGGCCGGCGGATCTCCACTTGATCGGCAAAGACATCATCCGGTTCCACACCATTTACTGGCCCATCTTCCTGATGTCCCTGGATCTGCCCCTGCCCAAGCAGGTGTTCGGCCATCCCTGGCTTCTTCAGGGAGACGGCAAGATGAGCAAGTCCAAGGGAAATGTGCTGTATGCCGATGAGCTGGTAGATTTCTTCGGCGTGGACGCGGTGCGCTATTTCGTGCTTCATGAGATGCCTTTTGAAAATGACGGCGTGATCACCTGGGAACTGATGGTGGAGCGGATGAACTCCGATCTGGCCAACACCCTGGGCAATCTGGTGAACCGGACCGTCTCCATGGCCAACAAATATTTTGGCGGCGTGGTGGCAGACAAAGGCGTAGCAGAGGAGGTGGACGCAGACCTTAAGGCGGTTGTGGAGAACACACCCAAGGCTGTGGACGCCCGGATGGACGATCTGCGGGTAGCGGACGCCATGACGGAGATCTTCAATCTGTTCAAGCGCTGCAACAAATACATCGACGAGACCATGCCCTGGGCGCTGGCCAAGGACGAGGCAAAGAAAGACCGGCTGGAGACGGTGCTCAACAACCTGATCGAGAGCATCAAAGTAGGGGCAGAGCTTCTGGCGCCCTATATGCCGGAGACTGCAGAGAAGATCCTGGCACAGCTGGGGGACGGCAAAGTCACCGAGAAACCGGAGATCCTGTTCGCCAGACTGGATCTGGAGGAAGTGATGAAGAAAGTCGAAGAACTGCACCCGCCGGTAGAAGACGAGGCAGACAGTACGGCCGGGGACGATGCGGCAGTTATCGATCTGGAGCCCAAGCCGGAGATCACCTTCGAAGACTTTGGGAAAATGCAGTTCCAGGTAGGAGAGATCATCGCCTGCGAGGCGGTGCCCAAATCCAAGAAGCTTCTGTGTTCCCAGGTAAAAGTAGGAAGCCAGGTGAAGCAGATCGTGTCCGGGATCAAGGCTCATTACACCCCGGAAGAGATGGTAGGAAAGAAAGTCATGGTACTGACCAACTTAAAGCCTGCCAAGCTGGCCGGCGTGGTGTCAGAAGGAATGCTACTGTGCGCGGAAGACGCCGACGGCAATCTGGCACTTGTGACCCCGGAACGGGAAATGCCTGCCGGAGCGGAGATCTGTTAAAAAGGGACAGGGTATTTTTAATCTGGGACGTGGTATTTTTGAAAATACCACGTCCCCAACTGAAAAATGAAAGGAGAATCATCAATCATGGATAAGATCAGAATTGGAATTGTAGGATATGGAAATATCGGGAGAGGCGTGGAACTTGCTGTCGCCCGCAATCAGGATATGGAGCTGAAAGCCGTATTTACCCGGAGGGATCCGTCCACGGTCAAGATCCTGACAGAAGGCGCGGCAGTGAAGCATATGGATGAAATGCTGTCTATGAAGGACGAGATCGATGTAATGATGCTTTGCGGAGGTTCCGCTACAGACCTGCCGGTTATGGGACCGGAAATCGTGAAGAATTTCAATACCATCGACAGCTTTGACACCCACGCGCGGATTCCGGAGTATTTTGCAAATGTGGATAAGGCGGCCAAAGAAGGCGGAAAAGTAGGGATCATTTCCGTGGGCTGGGATCCGGGAATGTTTTCCCTGAACCGGCTTTACGCAGAATCCATCCTGACCGAGGGAAGCACCTATACTTTCTGGGGAAAAGGTGTAAGTCAGGGACACTCTGACGCCATCCGCCGGGTAAAGGGCGTGAAGAACGGGATCCAGTACACGGTTCCTGTTGAGGCAGCAGTAGAGCAGGTGAGAAGTGGAAGCGAGCCGAAGCTCACCACCCGGGACAAGCATCTGCGGGAATGTTACGTGGTTCCGGAAGAAGGCGCTGATCTGGCAGAGATCGAGCAGGCCATCAAGACCATGCCCAACTATTTTGATGATTACGATACTACCGTAACCTTTATCACCGAGGAAGAACTGAAGAAAAACCACAGCAAAATGCCTCACGGAGGATTTGTGATCCGCAGCGGCAAGACAGGCGTTGAGGGAAATAATCACATCATCGAATATTCCCTGAAGCTGGATTCCAATCCGGAATTTACCGCAAGCGTGCTGGCTTGCTATGCCAGAGCCGCATATCGTCTCGCGAAAGCCGGTGAAAGCGGCGCAAAGACCGTGTTCGATATCGCGCCGGCGCTGCTGTCTGTAAAGACGCCGGAAGAATTGCGGGCAGAACTGCTGTAGGATAAAGTCAAAAAGGTACACCCCAAAACGCATTTGGGTACAGGGCAGAAGTCAATTGAGGACGTAGTAAAATGTAAAAAGGCTACGTCCTAAATTAAATTGGAGGAACCATGATTTTTGATACGCATGCGCACTATGACGATGAACAATTTGATACGGATCGGCGGGAATTGCTTCTTTCTATGGAGTCGGAAGGGGTTGGAACAATTGTCAATGTAAGTGCTTCTTATGATTCCTGCGAGAAAATTGCAGCTATGGCCCGGGAATACCCCTTTTTGTATGCTGCGGTAGGGATTCATCCGGACGAGGTGGGGGCTTTGAACGAAGATTCTTTTGCCCGGATGCGGGAACTGTTCCGGCAGGATAAGGTGGTGGCTGTGGGCGAGATCGGCCTGGATTATTACTGGGACAAAGAAGCTCACAAGCAGCAGAAATACTGGTTTATCCGACAGCTGGAGCTGGCAAGGGAACTGAATCTTCCAGTGGTGATCCACAGCCGGGAAGCAGCGGCGGATACTATGGAGATCATGAAGAAATATGCCGTCGGGCTTGCCGGGGTGATTCACTGTTTTTCCTATTCCAGGGAACAGGCCAAAGAGTATGTAAAAATGGGTTTCTATGTCGGGATCGGAGGAGTTGTCACCTTTAAAAATGCCAGAAAAGTTAAAGAAGTGGTGGAAGCGATCCCCCTGGAATCCATTTTGCTGGAGACGGACTGCCCTTACCTGGCGCCAGTTCCCTATCGGGGAAAACGCAATGATTCCCGCTATATCCGGTATGTTGCGGAGGAAATTGCCCGGATCAAAAACATTTCCTATGAGGAAGTGGTGGATCAGACAGAGCAAAACGCCCGGAAAATGTATCGCCTGTGAATTTGGGTACACCCCAGATTGCAAAAAGGTACACCCCAAAATGCATTTGGGTACAGGGCAAAATGCAATTTAGGACGTAGTAAAATGTAAAAAGGCTACGTCCTAAATTGTAACCATTCACACAATCTTAATAATTTTTCATTTTTTGTCTATTTCTTAAAAATCCATATTATTGTATAATAAGTATCACAATATGACGGTACGGGGAGTGTCTATGAGCAGGGAAAAACTGGGGAATCCGCAGAATACCATTGAGATTCTGCAGAAATATCATTTCACATTTCAGAAAAAGTTCGGACAGAATTTCTTGATTGATACCCATGTGCTGGACAAGATCATCCGGTCGGCAGAGATTACAAAAGAAGATATGGTCCTGGAGATCGGGCCGGGCATCGGCACCATGACCCAGTATCTGGCGGAGGCCGCCGGGAAGGTGGTGGCGGTGGAGATTGACCGCAACCTGATCCCCATTCTCTCGGAGACGCTGAAGGATTATGACAATGTCCGGATCATCAACGAGGACGTGCTGAAAGTGGACATCCGCAAACTTGCAGAGGAGGAAAATGGAGGGCGCCCCATCAAGGTGGTGGCCAACCTGCCTTACTATATCACCACGCCGATCATCATGGGGCTTTTTGAAAATCAGGTTCCGGTGGAGAGTATCACCGTGATGGTGCAAAAGGAAGTGGCCCAGCGGATGCAGACGGGACCGGGCAGCAAGGACTACGGTGCTTTGTCCCTGGCGGTGCAGTATTATGCCGATCCTTATATCGTGGCAAATGTTCCGCCCAATTGTTTCATGCCCCGTCCCAAGGTTGGTTCTGCGGTGATCCGGCTGACCAGGCACGCGGTCCCGCCGGTGGACGTGGAGGATGAGAAGCTGATGTTCGCCGTCATCCGGGCGGCCTTCAATCAGCGGCGCAAAACCCTCTACAATGGGTTGAAAAATTCTGGAGAATTTGAAGAAGAGATCATCAGAGAAGCAATTGAACAGCTTGGAAAAGGCGCGAATGTACGGGGAGAAGTCCTGACGCTGGAAGAGTTTGCCAGGCTGAGCAATCATATAAAAAACAGACAGAAAGGATGATGACTATGGGAAAAAGCGTAGAGACAGCATTGTTTGAGATCACGCCGGAGATCCAGCATTTCGCGGAGATCTGTGAGGAGAAAAATGCTATCGACAAGGAGCTGTATACAAAGTACGAGGTAAAAAGAGGTCTTCGAGATCTGAACGGAAAAGGCGTCCTGGCAGGACTTACCAACATTTCCGACGTGTGCGCCACCAAGATCGTGGACGGCAAGGAAGTTCCCTGCGCGGGCAACCTCTATTACCGGGGCTACAACATCAAGGATCTGGTGCAGGGCTTTCTGAAAGAGAAGCATTTTGGATTCGAGGAGATCTCCTATCTGCTGCTTTTTGGCGAGCTTCCGGACGAGAAGGAGCTGAAGCTCTTCCATGAGACCCTGGTGGAGCGGCGCACCCTGCCCCCCAATTTTGTGCGGGACATTATCATGAAGGCGCCCAGCCGGGACATGATGAACAGCATTTCCCGGTCCATCCTGAACCTGTATTCTTATGACGCCAAGGCGGATGACACCACGATCCCCAACGTGCTGCGGCAGTGCCTGAACCTGATCAGCCAGTTCCCCATGCTGATGGTGTACGGCTATCATGCTTACAACTACCGGGTGGGAGAGGACCTGTTCATCTATGCTCCTTCACCGGAGCTGTCCACGGCGGAAAATATCCTGATGATGCTTCGGGAAGACCGGAAATATACCAAGCTGGAGGCCAAGATCCTGGACATGGCGCTGGTACTGCATATGGACCACGGCGGCGGAAATAACTCCACGTTCACCACCCACGTAGTCACCTCTTCAGGAACGGATACATATTCCACCATGGCGGCGGCTATGGCTTCCCTGAAGGGACCTAAGCACGGCGGTGCCAACATCAAGGTGACCCAGATGTTTGAGGATATGAAGCAGCAGCTTTCCGACTGGGAGGATGAGGACGCTGTGCGGGCTTACCTCTGCGACCTGCTGGATAAGAAGGCGTTTGACAAGAAGGGTCTGATCTATGGAATGGGACATGCGGTCTACTCTGTCTCCGACCCGAGAGCAGATATTTTCAAGAAATTTGTAAAACAGCTGGCAAAGGAGAAGGGCTATGAGAAAGAGTACGCCCTCTACGAGCTGGTAGAGCATATGGCTCCGGAAGTGATCGGGGAGAAGCGCAAGATCTACAAAGGCGTCAATGCCAACGTGGACTTCTACAGCGGACTGGTGTACAGCATGCTGAACCTGCCCAAGTCCCTGTATACGCCGATCTTCGCGGCGGCCCGTATCGTAGGATGGAGCGCCCACAGACTGGAAGAGCTGAAAAATGTAGACAAGATCATCCGTCCGGCCTACAAGGCCCTGGCGGACCACAGAGAGTACATTCCGCTGGAAGAGCGCTAAGTTCAGAAGCGCACTTGTGGGAAGAAGAGAAAGGCGCCGTAGGAAACGGCGCCTTTTACCACTAAATGGATCAACGAGGAGGGAGCAATATGACTAAGAGAGAGTTTGCCTATCCGTCCCGGGACGGGGCCACCAGGATCCACGCCATCGAGTGGATCCCGGAGGGAGAGATCACAGGGATCCTGCAGATCTGCCACGGGATGGTGGAGTACATTGACCGGTATGATGAATTCGCCAGGTATTTGGCGGACAGAGGGATTTACGTGGTGGGCCACGATCACCTGGGCCATGGAAAATCTGTCTGCACCGAGGAGGATCACGGCCATTTTGATGAGATGAAAGGGAATAGTTATGTGGTGGGAGACATCCATGTGCTGCGGCAGCGGACCATGAAAAAATATCCCGGGATTCCCTATTTCATCCTGGGGCACAGCATGGGATCCTTCCTGGTGCGCCAGTATCTTCCCCTGTACGGCCAGGGGCTTGCCGGCGCCATTGTCATGGGCACCGGGAGCCAGCCCATGGCAGTGCTAGCCGCAGGCCAGCTTCTGTGCCGGATCCTGGCGGCGGTGAAGGGGTGGCGGTACCGCAGCCGCCTGATCGACGAGATGTGCCTGGGAGTTTACCGCAGTCATTTTAAGGAGACCGGGGGCGACTGGGTCACCTCCGACCGGGAACTCTGGGAGAAATATGCCTCGGATCCGCTGTGTAATTTCCGGTTTACCCTGGGCGGCTACTATCAGATGCTGGAGGGAATGCGTAAGATGCAACGCCCCGGCAGCCTGAAGCGGATCCCAAAGGACCTGCCCATCTTCTTTGTATCAGGAGAAGACGATCCGGTGGGCGCGTTTGGTAAGAACGTCCGCAAGGTCTGCAAGAAGTACCGGGTAGCAGGACTTGAACATGTGGAACTTCAATTGTACCGGGACGATCGGCATGAGATCCTGAACGAGACGGACCGGGACAAGGTCTATGAAGATCTGTATCTTTGGATAACGGAGAATCTGCAATAGAAAGACAGACAGCGAAAACCCGCGAACCTTTTTGGCTCGCGGGTTTTCTGGTTTCGTTATCTAAAGGAATGAGAGTAAAGTGTGGCATCAGGCAAGTGCTGATGTACAACTTCATGAGAGGGGGATTGATAGTTGATGTGTTCTTCAACTATCTGATACTAAGTATAGAGAAGAAATGTGTCCAAAGTATGTGGAATCTATAAAAGAAGCGGAAAGAATCTTAAGGAGGACTTAAAGAAATGGAAGGAAAGGCTTAACAACAGCGAAAACCCGTTAACCTTCCGGCTAACGGGTTCTCGTTGTCGTTATAGTTATCTAAAGGAATGAGAGTAAAGTGTTCCGCCGGGTCTCCCCGGCGATTTACTTTATGAGGGGGGAGATAGTGATTGTTCATCAACTATCTGTCTTATAGTATAGGAGATAAATATGTCTAAACTATGTTAAAACTATAAAAGAAAAAGAAAAAATCTTAAGAACGGCTTAAGAAGTCAGGAAGAAAACCTAAAAGACGGACATTATGCGGGAGTGCTGAAGATAAGTGACAAGAATATCCAGAAATTCTCCGGCTGTCGGTCTGCCATCCAGAGGCTGTAGCGCAATGGAGCGGAGAAGACCAACATTTCCCCGTTCCCAGCAGACCCGGATCACAGTACGGAGATCGCGTTCTACACTGCTGCTGGATGTGCGAAAGGCTTTGGCAATCTCTGGATAAAGCAGTTTACTGACGCACAGCAGATAGTCTTCATTTTCCAAGCATAATTTAATTCCATAACAAAGATATCGATATCCCCGATACGTTGCATTGATCCCGAGAGAACGAATAAGCAGTTCGATTTCCAGATCAGGCATGAAAAACCCCCTCACATATGCCCTACATTGAGAAAAAGAAAAAACCTTAAGTATTATAAACAGAGTTCGGGAAGATCTTAAGGATAGTGACAAGATAAGACCGCATTCGACGAAGGTCGACAAGGTTTTCGGGAGGCGCTCGTCGCAAAAGCCAAGGCTGCTCATATAGTAATAAAAAGGAAATAAAGGAGTTTTTTCGATGAGTATTCATGGGATTGATGTAAGCGGGCATCAGGGAAACATCGACTGGCGGAAAGTGAAGGCCTCCGGCATCCAGTTTGCCATGCTGCGGGCGGGATACGGAGCAAATACCGTGGACAGCGAATTTGAAAGAAACGCTCACGGCTGTATGGAAGAGGGAATCCCCTTTGGCGTCTACTGGTTTTCCTATGCCTATACGCCGGAGATGGCCCGCCGGGAGGCGGAGAAATGCATTTCCGTGATCCGGGAGTATAAGGTGCAGTATCCGGTATGTTATGATTTCGAGTATGATTCCGTGCGCTACGCTCAGCAAAATGGGGTTCGGGTTACCCGGACGCTGGCCACCCGGCTGGTAGAGGCTTTCTGCGGCCGGGTAGAAGAGCTGGGATATTTCGCCATGTATTACAGCAACCTGGATTATCTGGAGCGGATGTTCGCCCCAGAATTAAGAAGGAAATACGCCCTGTGGTATGCCCGGTACGCCTCCGCCCCGGGGGAGACTGGCATCGGGATGTGGCAGTACCGGGACGACGGGCGGGTAGACGGGATCCGGGGAAATGTAGATATGGATATCGCCTATAAAGATTTCGCCCGGGTGATCTCCAAAGAAGGATTAAATCACCTGAAGAGGCCGGAATCCACGCCAGATTCTGCGACTCCCGAGCCTAACGACGTAATCCGGTACGTGGTAAAGAAAGGCGATACCTTAAGCGCCATCGCAAAGCAGCACGGGATCACCCTGCAGCGGCTGATCTCCTACAATCACATCACGGATCCGGACCGGATCTATCCGGGAGACGTGATCGATATTCCCCACGGGGAAAATGTCTCGGCAATGCGGTTCTATACCGTGAAGCCGGGGGATACTTTAAGCGGGATCGCGAAGAAGCACCAGACAACGGTAAAGAAGCTGCAGCAGCTAAACAAGATCAAAGATCCAGACCGGATCTATCCCGGGCAGATCATTCAGATCCGATAGGTGGGGACGTGGTATTTTTAAAAATACCACGTCCCAGATTGAAAATACCCTGTCCCTTTTCATAATATCTTAAGAATTTCCACGATTTCATCTTAAATTTTGCCTGCTATTCTTGTATAGTATAAGGGAGGTGAGAGAGATGGCAAAAGTCTTAGTATGTGATGATGATAAGGAGATCGTAGAGGCGATCGATATTTACCTGACTCAGGAGGGCTATGAGGTGTTCAAGGCCTACGACGGGCAGGAGGCATTAGAAGTGTTGAAGAAGGAGTCGGTGGATCTTCTGGTGATCGACGTGATGATGCCCCGGTTGGACGGGATCCGGGCTACGCTGAAGATCCGGGAGGAGAACAATATCCCGATCATCATCCTGTCGGCCAAGTCCGAAGATGCGGACAAGATTCTGGGGCTCAATGTAGGAGCGGATGACTATGTGACGAAGCCCTTTAATCCGCTGGAACTGGTGGCCCGGGTGAAGTCCCAGCTGCGGCGTTACACCCAGCTTGGAAGCACGGCCCAGCCTGCGGGAGAGAAGATCTACGCCACCGGCGGGCTGATGATCAACGACGACTTAAAGGAAGTGACGGTGGACGGGGAGCCGGTGAAGCTGACCCCCATCGAGTATAATATCCTGCTGCTTTTGGTCAAGAATCAGGGGAAGGTATTTTCTATTGACCAGATTTATGAAAGCATCTGGAACGAGGATGCGATTGGCGTAGATAATACGGTAGCAGTACATATCCGCCATATAAGGGAGAAAATTGAGATCAATCCCAAGGAGCCTCGATATCTGAAAGTGGTGTGGGGCGTGGGATATAAGGTGGAGAAGTTTTAGAAGGGAGTAGTTATGAAACAGCACTGGTATAAAACCAATCTGACGAAAATGGTTTTAATTATTTTGGAACATGTTCTGGTGGTCATCCTGGTGCTCAGCTTTTTGTGGCTGGTTTCTTATCCGGCGCTGAGGGAAGAGATTTTTGAGGGAAATCCGGCCAGAAAATATGAGGATTCCAGGGGATTTGCCTCACAGTTGGAAAGTAAGAGCGAGCAGGTGTTGAATGGCATCAGCGCATCTAACTTTTTTGAAACCAATGGCAGTCTGGATGAAGAGAAGATCATTGATATTGAAGAATGGTATAAGAACGGCGAAGCTCCGGGGAAAAATGTAAGCGGTCTGGCATACCGCCTTGGGGACTTGATAGAGTGGAGCAATGGAATGACCGCTTACGATGCAAATTCTTCCGACTATATGAATATGGAGAATATCGTTGTCTGTGAAAGACCGGCCGCCGATGGAAACGGGAAATTGTATCAATATTATACATATTCGGATTTTGAGTCAGCGATTCAGAACGGCGATTTGCAATTCGCGGCCGCGGTAGAAGCAGATGCTCAGGCAGGGCTTCTGCAGACACTCCAGGATGGATATGGCTATCAGGGGATGGAATCCTATGACGACAATGGGGAAGAATTGTCGAAAGAAATCTTGAATGCGCAGGGAGAGCAGGAGTACATTGATTATTGGAACTACGATGGTTTTCGTGTGGAGGAAAGGTTTGCGCCGATTGGGGGCGGCAGCATCCTGGATATCGTGAATCAGGATGCCCACTGGAATGGACGGCTGGAAGAGGCTTACGAGGAACTGCGGGCCTGTGTTGAGATGATCGGAGGGCAGTATTCGGAATACAATGCCTGGATGTCAGACTTGCAGGAAGGAGATACCAACTATGCGTATATTTACGTAGATCCGGCGAGTCAGGAAGTATATACCAATCGGGAAGAGTATCAGGATCTGGGAAGTCTGGAAACCAATTTGGAGACGTTAAAAGATACAGGAAAATATATTATCATCAGGCCTAAGCTGGCGGACTTTGATACCAATGTGGCGGAAGCGGATGCCTCCATCTGGCGGGATATGGTAAAATATTCCGGAACTAATGAAGAAGATTTTGTCTTTGCCGCAGCGGTGGATACATCCTATCCAATCCAGGACAGCTTCTATTCTGAGAACCGTCTGTACGAACAGTATGGTTCCAGCGCGCGTGAGATCGCTCTTATAGGATTGGCGGCGGGAATCCTGGCCATTGCGGGATGTATTTGGCTGACTTTTGCGGCTGGAAGAAATGCAAAAGATGAAGAACTTCATTTATGCTGGTTTGACCGATGGAAGACGGAGATAGCGGGAGCAGTGGTTATGCTGCTGTGGTGCGTGCCATTGCTTATGATCAACGAGGGGTATCTATGGATTGGAAATTCCTATTACGATGGTTATAAAATTACATATTTAAATGAGGATATACTGCCGGCTATGATCATGGGAGCTGTGACAGCGGCCATTTCCTGCAGCGCGTTTCTGATAGGTTATTTAAGCCTTGTCCGGAGGATTAAAGCAAGAAATTTGTGGAAAAACAGCATCCTTCGCTGGATCTGTTCCTTTATTTATCGGACCTTTTCCAATCTGCACTGTCTGTGGCGGAGGATCATCATGTTTGGAGGGTTTGTGCTGATCCATTGGATAACGATCCTGTGCTGGCCCAGCGGTTTCTGGGGAATATTTATGCTGGCGGCAGAAGGAGCGGCCCTGGTTTATCTTGTACATGAAGCTGTTGGAAGAGAAAAGATCAAAACCGGAATCATGAAAATCTCCGGCGGCGAAGTGGATTATAAGATTCCGACAGAAGAGCTGCGCAGAGAACAGAAGATTATCGGCGAGCAGATCAACTCCATTGGCGAGGGGCTGGATGCCGCTATGGAAGAACGGATGAAGAGTGAACGGCTGAAAACCGATCTGATCACAAATGTATCCCACGATATTAAGACGCCGTTGACTTCCATTATCAACTATGTAGATCTTTTGAAGAAAGAGAATTTTGAGGATCCTAAGATCCAGCGGTATCTGGAGATCCTGGAAAGCAAAGCGCAGAGATTAAAGACCTTGACAGAAGATGTAGTGGAAGCCTCAAAAGTAAGTTCCGGCAATATTTCATTGGAATATATGAATATTAATTTTGTGGAAATGATCCAGCAGACCAGCGGCGAATTTGAAGAAAAATTCAAAGCCAGGAACCTGACAGAAGTGATGGATATTTCGGAGGAAGAAGCATATATCCGGGCTGATGGGAGGAGAACCTGGAGAATTCTGGAAAATATCTATAACAACGCCGCGAAATACGCAATGGAAGGCACACGTATTTACGCGGATATGAAGGTTATAGATAATCAGGTGACTTTCAGTTTGAAAAATATTTCTCAGCAGCAGCTCAATATCTCGGCAGATGAGCTGACCGAACGGTTTATCCGGGGAGATATCTCGAGAAGTACAGAAGGCAGCGGACTGGGGCTGTCCATCGCCAAGACCCTGACAGAACTGCAGGGCGGACAATTCCAGTTGTATCTGGATGGCGATCTCTTCAAAGTAACGGTAATCTTTCCATTGGGGACGGGGTATTTTTAAAAATACCCCGTCCCAGATTGAAAATACCCTGTCCCTTTTTATCTTGCACTTATCCCCAAAAACCTTTACAATAATGATACTATGGATGAATTAAGGACGGTATTAGAGGACAATTTAAATAGTGAGTTTCTTCTGGCGGTGCTGAGCAATCCCAGGCGGGCGGACGGCCCGAACAAAGTGCGGATCCGTCCGGTCCGGCACAAGGACCGGCATGTCTATCAGTTTGAAGCCTTCTGCGGGACGCAGGTGTTCCATCAGAACCTGGAGAAGGAGGAGGCCTGCGGGAAGATCCTGGAATATATGGAGAATTTCCGGCAGATGCAGCTGGAGACTCAGAGCGCGGCGGTCTCCGCGCTGGTGAGCAAGAAGGGAAAAGTGACGGTGAAGAAGAAACTGCGGGCCAGGAAGAAGGCGCCGGCGGAAACGGATCACAACCGGAAAAAGCATTATATCCTGGAGGAGGGAATTTCGGTTCCATTCCTGCAGGATTTGGGCGTGATGACGGCGGAGGGGAAGATCGTCCGTACGAAATTCGACAAATTTCGACAGATCAACCGGTTCCTGGAGTTTATCCAGGACGTTCTGCCTAAGCTTCCCAGGGAGCGGGAGATCCGGATCCTGGATTTTGGCTGCGGGAAGTCCTATCTGACATTTGCCATGTATTATTATCTCCACGAACTGCAGGGACTGGACGTGCGGATCCTGGGACTGGACCTGAAGGAGGACGTGATCCGCGCCTGCAATCAGTTAAGCCAGAGATACGGCTATGAGAAGCTGCGGTTCCTGGAAGGAAATATCGCCGATTATACCGGAGCGGATGAGGTGGATATGGTGGTCACTCTCCATGCCTGCGACACGGCCACCGATTTCGCGCTTGCCAAGGCGGTGGGCTGGAAGGCCAAGGTGATCCTGTCGGTTCCCTGCTGCCAGCATGAGCTGAACGGGCAGATGGAAAATGAACTGCTCCGGCCGATCCTTCAGTATGGGCTTATCAAAGAGCGGCTGGCCGCGCTTGTGACCGATGGCCTGCGGGCTCAGTATCTGGAGCGGGAAGGATATGACGTTCAGGTGCTGGAATTTATCGACATGGAGCACACGCCCAAGAATATCCTGCTGCGGGCGGTCCGCACCGGCAGGAAAGGAGAGAATGGCGCCGCGATTCAGGCCTGCGAAGAATTCTTTCATGTTTCCCCCACACTGGGGAAACTTCTGGATCATAAAGGGGATTTGCAATGATGATAAGAAAACAGTGGAAAAAGCGGCTGATCAACGGAGGGATCCTGACCGGGGTGTTCCTGGCTGCAGTGGTTTTTTTCAGTTACCTTACCAACAATGGAAATGACAGTATGACTGCGGATATGGGGGCTGCCACTTATCCGCAGATCTCTTTTTCCTATGACGGGTACGCCTTCAACAGCGTGCCGGGGTTCGCAAGGGAGATGGACATTCCTTCTATCCGGGATACCATCACGCCGGTGGGACCGCGGGGAGTGGAAATGGATATCCAGGCCCATGACAACGGGATCAGCAGTGTGGATTATAAAGTGTATTCTCTGGACGGGCAGGAGGTCCTGCAGGAAGAGACCATCCGCAAGCCGGGAGAGACGCAGACGCTGGATCTGGCCGGGTTGTCTGAGGAGAGCGTACTTCAGGTTATCCTGCATTTGGAGGGAGGGAAGGACATTTTCTATTACACCCGGATCGCCCCGGCGGGAGATAAGAACCTGTCCCAGTGCCTGAATTATATACAGAATTTCCATGAGGCGGCGCTGAACGGAGGCGAGGGAGCCGCGATCAGCACGGCCATTGAACCCAGCGACGAGGGGGACAACACCACATTTTCCCATGTGACCATCCACTCGGATTATAACCATGTCACCTGGGGGGAGCTGAATCCCCGGGTGGAAGGCGGCGAGCGCTGGAGCATCAAAGAAATGCGGGGAACCTACTCCTGTGTGCAGCTGGAGTACACGGTGCGCTGCCAGGGAGAGGAAAATGAAGACGATCTGTATAAAGTTACAGAGTTCTTCCGGGTCCGCTACGATAAAGAGCGGGACCACACCTATCTCCTGGATTACGACCGCAGGATGGAGCAGATCTTAGATCCCACGCGGCAGATACTGAGCGCTTCTGGGATCCTGCTGGGGATCGCGGATCACGATGTGCCCTATGTGATCAATGAGGACGGCACCATCGTCTCCTTTATCCAGGCGGGCGAGGTGTGGAATTATAACCGGAATACAGACGAGATCTCCCAGGTGTTCAGCTTTTCTTCCGCGGAGAACACCGATGAGAGAAATGCTACCGCGCAGCACGAGATCCGCCTGATCCAGGGGGATAAAGCAGGGGATCTCACATTTGCGGTATACGGATATATGAACCGGGGGCCCCACGAAGGAGAGGTGGGCGTGGCGGTCTATTATTATGATATCGCCACCAGTTCCGTGGAGGAGAAGGTATTCATTTCCACGGATAAGTCCTGGGCAAGCACCATTCTGGAACTGGGCAGGCTGGTCTACTATAACGTGGAGGAGGATCTTCTGTATATCCTGGTGGACCAGACTCTTTACGAGATCGATGTGGAGCGGGATGAGCGAAACGCGCTGGCCGAGGGCCTGACAGAAGACCAGTATGTGGTCTCTGACGACGGACACATGATCGCCTATCAGGAGGAGGGGCAGATCGTAGTGAGGAACCTGTCCTCCGGGAAGGAACGGCAGGTGGAGGCGGCAAAAGGAGAGGCCATCCGTCCGCTGGGATTTATCATGAATGATTTTGTGTACGGCTCAGTCCGGGAGGCGGACGCAGGACAGACCGTGTCCGGAGAGACGGTAGAGCCGATGTACAAGGTAGAGATCCAGAACAGCAAGGAAGAGGTGATCAAAACTTACCAGCAGAAGGACATTTATCTTCTGGGCGCCCGCTTCGCGGATAATATGATCACCCTGGAGCGCGTTTCCCGGAGCGGGAATATCTATACTTCTGTAGCGGAGGATTATATTACCAACAATACCCAGAAGGAAGAGAGCAATATTACGCTGGAATCCTATACAACGGAGCTGAAGCAGACGCAGATGCGCCTTACCTACAGCGACGGGATCAGTGACAAAAATCCCAAGCTTCTGAAACCCAGGCAGGTGCAGGCGGAGGAGGCCGCCACCATTTCCTTCGATCAGGTGGAGATGGCAGGACAGTGCTATGTGTACGGCCATGGCAGGCTCCAGGGGATCTATCATCAGGCGGGCGATGCGATCCGCAACGCGATGGAGTATGAAGGCGTAGTGGTGGGTCCGGATCAGGCCTATATCTGGGAGAGCGGGAACCGGGACCTGAAATACAGTATCCAGGGGAAGGAAGGTGAGATCAGCGAGATCCAGAAAAAGCTGGCAGCCGGAACCTCGCCTGTGGAGATCATAGAAGGGATCCGGGAAGGACAGGTTCTGGATCTTAGCGGCAGCAGCTGCGAAGATCTTCTGTATATCATCAACCAGGACCGGCCGGTGATCGCCATGCAGAATGCCGAAAAAGGAATCATCCTGGTGGGATACCAGGATGATACGGTGACCTATATCGATGGAAAAAGCGGAGAACGCCACAGCGCCTCCTGCGAGAAGATCGATAAAATGACCGCCGGAAGCGGTCACACATATGTAGCATAATTTAATTGGGGACGTGGTATTTTTAAAAATACCACGTCCCAGATTAAAAATACCCTGTCCCTTTTTGAAAACCGCGTTGTCTCAGCGCGTAATACAGCACCAGTCCCAGCGCTCCGCAGGAGAGGATCTCTCCGATCCCGATGGTGAGCATAAGGAAGGGGATGGGAAGCGCCACGCCATATCCATAGCGAAGGACCAGCGGGACGACCACTGTGTTGGCCAGGATCGGTGGCAGCGGCGCGATAAACGGGCTTTTGTCCCGCAGAAGATACGTAAAGACAGCGCCGATCAGCGTGGCAAGGCTTCCGCATAGGATGTCCGGCAGGATGGCTCCGCCCAGGATATTTCCGATCAGGCATCCGATAAACAAGCCGGGAACGGCAGCGGGGGTGAATAAGGGGAGGATGGTCAGGGCTTCCGCCAGGCGGACCTGCACTTCTCCGAAAGAAAAGGGCGCAAAGACATACGTCAGCACCACATAGACAGCCGCGATCATGGCGGCCTGGGTCATGAAGGTAATTCTTTGATTTCTCATTTTGTTTCTCCTTTAGTTTTGTTTTACGAGTGGAAGGTCTCGAACACTCGGGTTATGATCGCTGTAAATGCAGTAAGCACGGCATTCACAGCGATTTCTAATATAGCATGTTAAAATGTAAATTTCAAGCAATACCCAATTTTAGACCAATTTTAAATTTGCGTTCAGAATACTATAAAGCCAGCACGCCGGCCGCCTCGCCCACTTTTCCCCCTTTCAGCAGATAACGTTTCAGCTCCCGCTGAAGGGAGGTGTTTTCCGGAAGTTCCTCAAGAGGGATGTCCGGCCGCTTGTACACCCAGGTGAGGAAATCCATCCGCTCCGGGAAGGTTTCTGTGATGACAAAATCCTCCTGGAAGGAGCGGATCCGGGAAGTCCTGGGCAGGCACTCTTTAAGGCCCGGGGACAGGAGCCAGGAAGTACATAAGAACGGGGCGTTCTGGTACGCCGGGAAGAATTCCTTCAGGAAATCCCTGGCCATAGCGTAGGAAGCACGGCGGCTGTCGCGGGAAAGATCCCCGTCGGAGGGGATGTGGATGTGGACCGCCTTCTGGCCGGCTTCTTCTGTCAATTCATATTCCAGAGACCCCAGCCGGAAGAGCCGGGCTGCGATCTGGCGCATGGTCCAGAAGTCCCGGTCGAAGCCGTAGGTCCCGTAGCTTTCCAGGTGCTCGTTTATGAACCGGGGGAAGCATTTCATGGTATCGAGAAAGATAGTCTCCGATATCTGAAAAGACTCATAGATCTTCCGGGTCTCGCCGCAGGCGGCCAGCATGAAAGTAAGCATCTTCATCCCGGCAGGGTCTTCTCCCAAAAGCGCTTTAAGCCGCGCCAGCGCCTGGTCCCAGAGAGCCGGTTGGAGAAGATCTGTAAGGAGCGGCAGCGCCTGAGGGCAGAGCCGGGTAAAGAATGGATCCCGGCGAAAAGCAAGGACCTGGCTGCGGCAGGAGGCCGGCAGATCTATGGCCCGGGTAAAGGTATCCAGTTCCTGGTCGGACATCAGAGTGATCATGTGTATAACTTCCTTTCTGCTGAAAATGTATTCCATGGAGATATTTTATCACAGGACCGGGGAGATGGCTATATCCGGGAAACGGCGGAAAACTTGACTTTTCCCGGTTTTCCACTATACTGGTACTAGAAAATCAAGGAAGTATAAGAGGTGCAGAATGACACAAGAGAAAATCACTCCCAATCATATGGATATCTACTGGCACGACTACGCGGACCGGACGCCGGACGCCCCGGTCACCGAGGCCAGCATGATCGAGAAATCCACGCTGGTGGGAAGGATCGGGCTTATGCTGCTGGGCTGCGGGACTGGAGCCTGGCGGGTGAGAAGCGCCATGAACACGGTGGCGCAGAAGCTGGGCCTTACCTGTACGGCCAATATCGGACTGATGTCCATCGACTACAGTTGTTTTGACGGAGACCGGTCTTTTTCCCATTCCCTGAGCCTTAATAATACCGGGGTCAATACCTGCAAGCTGGACCGGCTGGAACGGTTTGTGAAGGAGTTTGAGCAGAAGGCGGGCGCGATGACCACGGATCAGCTTCACTCCCATCTGGATGAGATCGACCGGATCGGGAACCAGTACACCCCGGCGCAGCTGGGCCTGGCTTCTGCCCTGGCCTGCGGCGCGTTTACCTTCCTTCTGGGAGGGGGGCTCATCGAGATTCTCTGTGCCTTTATCGGCGCGGGCGTGGGAAATTATCTGCGCTGTAAACTGCTGAGGAAGCACTATACCCTTTTCCTGTGTATCGTTTCCTCAGTGGCCCTGGCCTGCCTGGCCTACACCCTTTCCCTGCGGGCTGCGGAGGCGGTTTTCTCCCTCTCTGTGCAGCACGAGGCAGGATATATCTGCGCCATGCTGTTTATCATCCCGGGATTTCCTTTTATCACCAGCGGCATCGACCTGGCGAAGCTGGACATGCGCTCCGGTATCGAGCGGCTGGTGTATGCGCTGATGATCATTGTGGTGGCCACGGTCACGGCCTGGATCCTGGCGCTGGCCCTGAACCTGAAGCCAGAAGAATTCGTGGCGCTGTCGCTGCCTGCGGGCCTTCTGTTTGCCCTGCGGCTGCTGGCCAGCTTCTGCGGGGTCTTCGGGTTCTCCATCATGTTCAACAGCCCGTTGCCCATGGCGGTGACGGCAGGGCTGATCGGCGCGGTGGCCAACACCCTGCGGCTGGAACTGGTGGATCTTACGGCCCTTCCGCCCTCGGCGGCGGCATTCCTGGGATCCCTTGCAGCCGGCCTGATCGCTTCTCTTCTCACGAAGAAGCTGGGGTATCCAAGGATCTCCATCACCGTGCCGTCTATCGTGATCATGGTACCGGGACTTTACCTCTACCGGGGGGTATACAACCTGGGAGAAATGTCCCTGACCCCGTCGGCTTCCTGGCTGGCTTCCGCCCTTCTCATCATCCTGGCGCTGCCGCTGGGACTGATCTTCGCCAGGATCATCACCGACCGGTCTTTCCGGCATTGTACCTAAGAGGCGGTCAGCCTTTCAAAAATGCAGTTGATGTGATATAATAACCGAAAGCATTTGCCAAGAGAAAAGAAAAGGAGCAGAAGAACAGAGATGAAACTTACACGGATCAGAGATTTATATAAGAACAGAGAAGCCTATCTGGACCAGAAGGTCACTGTGGGCGGCTGGGTGCGCAGCATCCGGGATTCCAAGAGCTTTGGCTTTATCGTGGTCAACGATGGAACCTTTTTTGAGCCGCTGCAGGTGGTTTATCACGATACCATGGAGAATTTCGAAGAGATCTCCAGACTGAACGTGGGAGCGGCCATCATCGTTACCGGAACTCTGGTGGCCACGCCCCAGGCCAAGCAGCCTTTTGAGATTCAGGCGGACACCGTGGAGGTGGAAGGAGCCTCCGCGCCGGAGTACCCGCTGCAGAAGAAGCGCCACAGCTTCGAGTATCTGCGGACCATCGCCCATCTGCGGCCCCGGACCAACACCTTCCAGGCCGTGTTCCGGGTGCGGTCCCTGACAGCTTACGCCATCCACAAGTTCTTCCAGGAGCGGGATTTTGTGTACGTGCACACCCCCATCATCACCGGAAGTGACTGTGAGGGAGCGGGAGAGATGTTCCGGGTGACCACTCTGGATCTGGAAAATGTGCCGAAAGACAAAGATGGTCATGTGGACTACTCCCAGGATTTCTTCGGGAAGGAGACCAGCCTTACGGTAAGCGGCCAGTTAAACGGCGAGACCTATGCCCAGGCTTTCCGCAACATTTACACGTTCGGGCCCACCTTCCGGGCGGAGAACTCCAACACCACCCGGCATGCGGCGGAGTTCTGGATGATCGAGCCGGAGATCGCCTTCGCAGACCTGGAGGATAATATGGATCTGGCGGAGTCCATGCTGAAATACGTGATCAACTATGTGCTGGAAGCGGCGCCGGAAGAGATGAACTTCTTCAACTCCTTCGTGGACAAGGGGCTTCTGGAGCGGCTTCACAACGTGGTGTCCTCTGAGTTTGCCAGAGTGACCTATACCGAGGCCATCGAGCTTCTGGAGAAGAACAACGACAATTTTGAATACAAGGTATCCTGGGGCACCGACCTGCAGACGGAGCATGAGCGGTATCTGACGGAGCAGATCTTCAAGCGCCCGGTGTTTGTAACCGACTATCCCAAGGAGATCAAGGCCTTCTACATGAAGGCAAACCCGGACGGCAAGACCGTAGCGGCGGTAGACTGTCTGGTTCCGGGGATCGGAGAGATCATCGGCGGAAGCCAGAGGGAAGACGACTACGACAAGCTGAAAGCCCGGATCGAGGAGCTGGGGATGAAAGAGGAAGACTACCAGTTCTACATGGACCTGCGCAAATACGGTTCCACCCGGCACGCGGGATTCGGTCTTGGCTTTGAGAGATGTATTATGTATCTGACAGGAATGACCAATATCCGGGACGTACTGCCGTTCCCGAGAACGGTAAACAACTGCGAATTATAGAAAGTGTTCAGGGGGGAAAACCGACAGGAGGGTTTTTGTATGAACATTTTAGTAGTAGACGATGAGAAGGAAATCGCGGATGTGATCGAGCTCTATCTCCAGAACGACCAGTATAATGTATTCAAGTTTTATACCGGTCAGGAGGCGCTGGATTTCCTGAAGAGTACCAAAGTGGACCTGGCGATCCTGGACATTATGCTGCCGGATGTGGACGGGTTCCAGATCCTTAAGCAGATCCGGGAGAAATATACCTTCCCGGTGATCATGCTGACGGCGAAGACAGAGTACATGGACAAGATCACCGGCCTTACCCTGGGGGCGGACGACTATATTCCCAAGCCCTTTAACCCGCTGGAGCTGGTGGCCAGAGTGAAGGCCCAGATCCGCAGGTACACCCAGTACAACGACGGCGGCAGGGATACCGGGGACGTGATCGATTTCGGAGGGCTGGTCCTGGACCGGACTTCCCACGAGTGCATTTACAATGAGGTTCCCCTGACCCTGACCCCCATCGAGTTTGACATCCTCTGGCTTCTGTGCGAGAACAGGGGCAAGGTGATCAGCTCCGAGGAGCTGTTCGAGAAGGTATGGCATGAGAAATATTATAAAAACAGCAACAACACGGTAATGGTGCACATTCGGCATCTGCGCGAGAAAATGAACGGACCTACCGGAAAATCGGATTTCATCAAGACGGTGTGGGGAGTGGGATATAAGGTTGAAGAATAATTACCGGAAATTAAAATTCAGCATTCTTCTCCAGACGGTGCTGGTCACCGCGGTCACTGTACTTGTGGGAGGCGTGATCTTAAACTATGTGATCGACGGAGTCTACAACGAAAGCTTTGGCCGGATCTTCGTGAAGGTGCTGACGGATTTTGATGTGGAGGAGCAAAGAGCGATCGATCTGTACTGGCGCCTGATCGGCGACAACAAGATCTTCTTTATGATCGTAGGCTTTTTGCTCCTGTTTGCCTTGTTCTTCTATGTGGCGCTGTCCAAGATGACCCGCTATCTGGACCAGGTGGGAGACGGCATCGAGAATATCGTGTCGGATTCCACGGAGCCCATCCATCTGATCACGGAGCTCAAGCCCATCGAGATCCGGCTCAACGAGATCAAAGCCACGCTGAAGCGCCAGGAGCTGGAGTCGGAGGAAGGGGAGAAGAAGAAGAACGATCTGGTCCTTTTTCTGGCCCACGACCTGAAGACACCCCTTACTTCCATCGTGGCTTACTTGAGCATGCTGGACAACCACCCGGAGATGGATCCGGCGGAGCGGGAGAAATACATCCACATTGCCTTTGAGAAATCCGTCCGCCTGGGAGAGCTGATTAATGAGTTCTTTGACATCACCCGTTATAATCTTCAGAATATCGAGCTGGAGCCGGTGGAGATCAATCTGTCCATGATGCTGGAGCAGCTGGCGGACGAGCTCTACGGCGTTCTCCAGGAGAAACGGCTTCGCTGCGAGGTGGAAGTGGAAGAAAACCTGGAGGTCTACGGAGATCCGGACAAGCTTGCCCGGGTGTTTGACAATATCCTGCGAAATGCGGTGGCCTACTGTTATGAAAACACGGTGATCCAGATCCGGGCCCGGAAGAAGGGCGGAGACATTGAGATCGCGTTTATCAATCAGGGGGACAAGATCCCTGGGGCCATGCTCCAGACCATCTTCGAGAAATTCTACCGGGTGGACGGTTCCAGATCCAGTGGCACCGGCGGCGCGGGGCTGGGCCTGGCCATTGCCAAGGAGATCGTGGAACTGCACGGGGGAAGCGTCCAGGCAAGGAGCGACGATATAAGGACTCAGTTTATCGTGACCCTGCCGTCGAAGAGTGAAGAGAAACCAGAAGAAGGAGAACAAGATGAGATTCATCCACATCGCAGACATACATTTGGGGGCAGAGCCGGACGCAGGAAGCGCGTACAGCAAAAGCCGGCCAAGAGAGATCTGGAACAGCCTGGAGAGGATCTGCGGGATCTGTGAGGAAGAAGGGACGGACCTGCTTCTTATCGCCGGGGACCTGTTCCACAGACAGCCCCTTTTGCGGGAGTTAAAAGAAGTGAACGCCTGCCTGGGGCGGATGAGGAAGACCCAGGTGGCGCTGATCATCGGCAACCACGACTATCTGAAGCCGGGCTCCTATTACCGGAGCTTTTCCTGGGCGGCCAATATCCATCCCCTTCTGAGCGAGGAACTGGAATGCCTGGAATTGCCAAAGCTTAGCACGGCGGTGTACGGCATGAGCTATCATTCCCGGGAGATCACCGGCCGGCCCTATGAGGGAATGGGAGCGCCCGGGCGGCAGAAACACGAGATCCTGATGCTCCACGGCGGGGACGAGAAGCATATGCCCATAGATGGAAAAGAACTTTCCAGTCTTGGGTATGACTATGTGGCCCTGGGCCATATCCATAAGCCTCAGGAGGTGATCCCGGGGAAGGCGGCCTACAGCGGAGCCCTGGAGCCCATTGACAAAAATGACATGGGTCCTCACGGATATATTGCCGGGGAGCTTACGGACCGGGGGTGTCAGATCCGGTTTGTGCCGGCGGCGGCAAGAGAGTACCGGCCGCTGGAGATAAGAGTGACCCGGGAGATGACCGGATATCAGGTGAAAGAACTGCTCCGGTCGCGGATCGGTGAGCTGGGAAAGGAACATATGTATAAGGCCCGCCTTGTGGGCTTCCGGGATCCGGAGGTACTGTTTGACTTAAGTGGTTTCGACGTCTATGGAAATCTGGTGGAACTGACAGATGGGACCCGTCCGGCCTATGATTTCGGGAAGCTGGAAGAGACCAACCGGGAAAATATCCTGGGGGCGTTTATCCGGGAGTTCCAGGGAGCCGGGGAGGAGACCAGGGAGTATATGGCCCTGTGCGAGGGCGTGCAGGCGCTGATGGAGACAAGAAGAGACTGATATGAAGATTTGCAGGATTAAGATAAAAAATTTCGGAAAGCTGGCGGACCGGGACTTTGATCTGTCTGAGGGCGTCCAGCTTTTTTACGGGGAAAATGAATCGGGGAAATCCACCGTTCATTCCTTTCTAAAAGGCATGCTTTTTGGTATGGAAAGAGGGCGGGGACGGGCGTCGGCAAACGATGCTTTCAGCCGGTACGAACCCTGGGAGAACCCGTCTTCTTACGCCGGGTCCCTGCAGTTTGAAAGCGGGGGGAAACATTTCTGGATCCACCGGAATTTTGACAAATATACCCGGAAGGCGGAGTTGATCTGCGAGGAGGATGGAGAGGAACTTTCCATGGAACAGGGAGATCTATGCGTGCTGCTGGGGGGAATGGACGCAGCGGGATATGAGAACACCATCTCCATCGGCCAGCTGAAAGCCCAGCCGGGCCAGCCCTTGGCCGAGCAGCTGAAAAGCTTCGCGGTGAATTATTACGCGGCGGGATCAAGTGACCTTGATCTGCCGGCGGCTCTTGCTCATCTGGAGGAGCGGCGCAAAGAGGTGGACCGGGAGCGCAAAGAGCTGGCGGGCAAGCGGCAGAGAAGAAGAGAACGGATCGAGCAGGAGGCCTCCTATGTATGGCGGGAGATCCACGGGCTTGTGGAGGAAGAAGAGGCGCTGGAGGAGGAGATCCACCTTCGGCGGGAGAGGGCCCGGGAAGAAGAGCCGGAGAAGAAGCGGGTGCTGGATGAGATCCGGCCGCCCAAGTGGAGGATCCATCCGGTAGAGATCCTGTTGTTCTTCCTGATCGTGGCAGGTTCTTTCGTGCTGATCCATCGTCCCTGGAACTTTCTGGTGGCCATTGTCCTGTCCCTGTGCTGCGGGATCTATGTGTGGAACCGGATGAAAGTAGGGAAGCGCCAGGAGAAGACGGAACCGGAGAAGATCCTGGAAGAGATCACCCCCAGAGAGGAGAAGGAACCTCTGGAGCGGCTGCTGTGGAAGCGGGAGCATTTGGAGGCGGAGCGTAAGGATAAAGAAGTCCAGTATGAGAATCTGAAGGAATGTCTGGAAGAATTGGAAGAAGTGGGGCAGGAGGAGAAGGAGCTGGACCGGAAGCGGGAGGCTGTCCTTCTGGCTGCGGAGAAGCTGAATCAGGTGTCCCGGCTTCAGCAGGATAAGATGGAGGACGACCTGGATGTGCGGGTGTCCCAGATCATGAGGGAGATCACCGGGGGGAAATATACTCGTCTGGTGGTGGAGGAACCGCTGAAGATGAGCGTGCTTATGGAGGACGGAAGGAAAGTGGGGATCGACCGCCTCAGCAGGGGCACCATCGAGCAGATCTACTTCGCTCTTAGGATGGCGGCGGGGGAATTGCTCTATGAGGAGGAATATCCGGTGATCCTGGACGATACCTTTGCCTACTATGACGAGGCCAGGCTTGGGAATACTCTGAAGTGGCTGGCCGCAAACCGGCGGCAGGTTCTTCTTTTTACCTGCCAGAAGCGGGAGGAGGAGATCCTTGGGGAACTGGGGATCCCCTATAAGAGACAAAAGATCTGAAAAGGGAGAAAAAGAGAGGAGGTCTTTTAGACCTCCGAATCGATTTCTCCCTTTTTGTAATTTTCTACCGCGGCCAGGATCCGCTCATGGGGATCCAGAATGCTGCTGATGGAGCCGTCATGGTTCAGAGTGTCGATCAAAAGAGCCATGTATTTGCTCATATCGCAGTTCACATAATAGGGCCGGGCCAGAAGTTCCGGCGTCTGATAGATCAGGTTGGTGGTGAGGATGGCGTCGATGATCCCTTCCTCGTAGGCCTGATCGAACTTCTCCAGACCGTTGGTGAAAAGTCCGAAGGTGGCTGCCGCGAAGATCCGGCGGGCGTTCCGCCGTTTTAACTGCCGGGCCACGTCCAGGATACTGTCTCCGGAGGAGATCATGTCGTCCAGGATGATCACATCCTTGCCCTCCACGGAGGAGCCCAGGAACTCGTGGGCCACAATAGGGTTCCGTCCGTTGACTACTCGGGTGTAATCCCGCCGTTTATAGAACATACCCATATCCAGGTTCAGGATGTTGGCCAGATAGACCGCGCGCTCGGTGGCGCCCTCGTCCGGGCTGATGGCCATCATGTGGTCGCTGTCGATCTGAAGATCGTTATAGGTGAGCAGAAGTCCCTTTACAAACTGATAGGTGGGACGGATGGTCTCAAATCCGCTTAAGGGGATGGCGTTCTGGACTCTGGGATCGTGGGCGTCAAAGGTGATGATATTGTCCACGCCCATCCGCACCAGTTCCTGCAGGGCGAGGGCACAGTCCAGGGATTCCCGGCGGCTTCTCTTGTGCTGGCGGCTTTCGTACAGGAAGGGCATGATCACGTTGATCCGGCGGGCCTTTCCTCCTACTGCCGCGATCACCCGCTTCAGGTTCTGGAAGTGGTCGTCCGGGGACATGCGGTTGATGTTTCCTGTCAGGGAGTAGGTCAGGCTGTAGTTGCACACATCCACCATAATGTAGATGTCCTTGCCGCGGACGGATTCTCCCAGGATCCCCTTGGCTTCGCCGGAACCAAAACGGGGCACTTTGGCGTTGATCAGGTAGTTGTCCCGCTCATAGCCGCTGAATGCCACGTCGTCCTTGTGGGCATGTCCTTCCTCCCTGCGCCATTTTACGATATAATCGTTTACCTTGTCTCCCATCTCCTGGATGCCGTCCAGGGCTACAATGCCAAGGGCTCCTACAGGGATATTGTCCAGGTTGCGTTCATTACGACGTAACATCTTTTGTACCTCCAAGGTTTAATAGTTTTTTCTGGATCCGGATATCGTCCCCGGTGAGCCGCAGCATGGTGTAGGAGCTGCTGAGCCGGGAGAAGATCCGCTCCGAGTATATGGATTTGATATCGTCAAGCGCCAGGTTGGTGGAAATGATGGTTGCCTTCCGGCGCAGGATCCGCTCGTTGATACAGGCGAAAAGCTGGGACGCGGTAAATGCGTTGGTAAGCTCCGTGCCCAGGTCGTCAATGATCAGAAGATCACATTCATAGATGGGGGCAAGCCCGTCGGAATGTTCCTCCCGCTTCCCGCCAAAGGTGTTTTCCGCGAAATGCTCAAAGAGCTGGACTGCGGAAAAGTAAATGACCGAGTAGGAAGCGTCGATCAGTTCTTTGGCGATGCAGTGGGAGAGAAAGGTCTTCCCTACCCCGGTGTCGCCGTATAACAGAAGATTGTGAAATTCACTGGAGAAGTTGTCCACGAAGGAGCGGCAGGTTTTCAGCGCCGTCTTTACTGCCTCCAGGGAAGAGCGGCCCGTCAGCGGGTCAATGTGGTTGCTGGAGTAATATTCCAGGCGGAAGGTGGAAAAATTCTCCTCTTCCAGGATCCCCTGCAGGTTGGACTGCTGATAGAGCAGGTCGATAATAGCCTTCTTGAAGCAGTGGCACTTCTCTGTGCCGATGTAGCCGGTGTCCCGGCAGTCGGGGCAGGTATAGTGAGGTTCCAGGTAATCTTCCGGGAACCCTGCGTCAAGAAGAAGCTGCCTCTTGCGGGCGAAAAGCCCGGCCAGCGTCTCTTTAGCAGAAGCAAGGGCGGTTTCGTCCCCGTCCAGAAGGTTCTTTGCCTTGGCCACGCTGACAGAAGAGATCTCTTCCTCCGTCTGTTGAAGGGCCGGGATGCGCTTGTAGGCTTCCTGGCGCTGCCGGCGAAGCCGCTGCTCGTCTTCCAGCTGCCGCTGTTCATAGATACGCATAAGTAAATCGTATTGAGAATTGGAAAGAGCCATAAAAATCTCCTTACAATAGTTATTGCTGGACCAGTTTCCGTTCCAGATCGTTCATATCGTAGGAACGGCTGTCGAAATTATTGAATTTATTGGAGGAAGCTTTGGCCGCAGGCCGTTTTTTGCGTTCCTTCTCTTTATAGTAGGCCGTGTCCAGGGCTTCCACATCCTTCAGGCTGTGGACGTTCTGGGCCAGCCAGCTTTTTAAGATCGAGTCGGTGTACTCAAAGCTGGGCTGGTGGATCTTGTTCATGGTCCGGGCGCAGGCCTCCAGGATGATCTCCAGGGCAAAGCCGTATTCCTCGTTCCACTTCCGGATATAGGCGATCTCAGAGGTGGCAGGTGAGCGGCCTTTGATGCCGTAGGCGTTCAGCACGGAGTAGCAGTTGCGGTTGTAGGCCTGGGTGCCTGCCTTGGCCTCCTCTACGGTGTGGAATTCCTGCTCATGCCAGGAGAGGGCCACTTTCTGGATGTAATGGATGCTCTTGTGGCCGTTTTCCACACAGTATTCGATGAGATATTCGATCAGGTCCGCAGACATGTGAAGGGTCTCATAGAAATAGGTGATGGCCTCAATGTCTGTGGCGGAAAGGGTCTTGCCCAGATACTGCTCGGCCACAAACAGAAGCTCTTTGAACTCCTTGCGGCTGCGGTACTGCCGGATGTCCGGAACATCCGAAGGCAGAGAAGACGAAGCGGGTCCGCTCTCAGGAGCGGACTCGTATTCTAAAAGACCCTGCTTTTTCCAGTAATTCAGAGCCCGGACCACATCCTTTTCCGTGATCTCCAGAAGATCTGCGATCCTGGAGACGGTGAGGGTGCCGGAGGGCTCGGTCAGATGACGGAGCAGAAGAAGGTACACCTTTACATATTCGCCGTTGGCTTTGGCCATATAATTGTCGATAAATTCATTCTCCAGCACAGTGGTATTGCTCTGCGCGTGGTTGGTAAGCGTTAATTTCCTCATGGTGTACATTCCTTCCATAACTGTCTGATCCCCATGGGGATCTGGTGTCTCGTAGGGATATTATAGCACCGGTCAGTCAGGCAAAAAAGAAATTTTTGAGCAAAAAAACGGCTTTTTTGTGGATAAAATTCTGTGGAAAATGTGGAAAACTACTGGTCCAGAAGAGCTTCTCCAATATTTACAACGTTTCCGGCGCCCATAGTTATCAACAGGTCCCCTTCCCGGCAGTTGGTCCGGCAGAAATCTTCGATCTCCTCAAAGGAGGGGAAGTAATAAACATCGGTCCCCTTCTCCCGGAGGGCATTGGCCAGATCCTCCGAGGAGATGCCCAGCGTGTTGACCTCCCGGGCGGCGTAGATGTCGGCCAGGATCACGTGGTCCGCAAGGGAGAGGGCCTCCACGAATTCCGGGAACAGTGCCTTGGTCCTGGTATAGGTGTGAGGCTGGAAGACACACCAGAGCTGTCCGTGGGGATAATGTGCGGCTGCCTCCAGGGTGGCCTTTATCTCTGTGGGATGATGGGCGTAGTCGTCGATCACCGTCACGCCCTGGAATTCCCCTTTGTGCTGGAAGCGCCGGTCTGTGCCCTTAAAGTCACGGAGTCCCTGCTTGGAGATCTCCAGGGGCAGATGCAAAAGGTCTGCCACGGCAAGGGATGCCAGCGCGTTCTGGACATTGTGCTCCCCGTTGACGGAGAGGCTGATCCGGTCCACAAAGATCCCTTCCTTTATAAAGTCAAAGGACACTGTCCCGTCAGTCCCGTAGGAGAGATTGACGGCGGCGTAGTCAAAGGAGCTGTCCATGCCGTAAGAGATGACCTGGCAGGGAAGCCCTTCTGTAAATCCTTCAAGGTCCGGGATGTTCCCGTTGATGATCAGCGCGCCGTCGGAAGGCAGCAGCTGGGCAAACCTGCGGAAGGAGGAACGGATATCGTCAAGATCCTTGAAGAAATCCAGGTGGTCAGCGTCAATATTTAAGATAATGCTGATCTTGGGCAGGAAGTGAAGGAAGCTGTTGGTATATTCACAGGCCTCCGTCACAAATAAGTCGGAATCGCCCACCCGGATATTTCCTCCGATGGAAGGAAGGATCCCGCCCACGGAGATGGTGGGGTCCAGGTCGCCTGCCAGCAGGATCTGGGAAAGCATGGAGGTTGTGGTGGTCTTTCCGTGGGTGCCGGCTACGGCGATGGGGATCTTGTAGTTGGCCATCAGTTGTCCCAGAAGCTCCGCCCGGCTTAAGAGAGGAAGCCCCTTTTGCACGGCGGCCTGGTATTCTTCGTTGTCCTCATGGATGGCGGCGGTGTAGACCACCACGTCGATGCCCTCTATGATGTTGGAGGCTTTCTGCCCGTAGAAGATCCGGGCGCCCTTCTCTTCCAGCTGCCTGGTGAGAGGCGTCTCCTTATTGTCGGAGCCGGATACGGTGAAATGTTCCTTGAGAAGGATCTGGGCCAGACCGCTCATGCTGATCCCGCCGATCCCGATAAAATGTACATGTATGGGTTTGTCAAACTGAATATGATACATCGATGATTCTCCCCTTTTCTTCCTTTTCTTATAAGCTAGGCTGATACTAAAATCCTATCTTATTATTATATACATATATTGGGAAAAAACCAAGTCGAAATTTTTGGTATAATTATATAAAAAGAATGGAAAAAGTGAACATTATTTGTGAATTTTTATTCACGAAAATGAATTTCTGTGTTATAATAGATGAAATCAACTACGCGCGAAGGGGTGATGACATGATAAAAAAAGAAATGATAGCGATGCTGCTTGCAGGGGGACAGGGCAGCAGGCTTGGTGTTCTTACGGCGAAAGTGGCAAAGCCGGCGGTTGCGTTTGGAGGAAAGTACCGGATCATTGACTTCCCGCTCAGCAACTGTATCAATTCTGGAATCGATACCGTGGGTGTGCTGACCCAATATCAGCCCCTGCGTCTGAACAGCCATATCGGAATCGGAATTCCCTGGGATCTGGACCGGAATATCGGAGGCGTGACGATCCTGCCGCCGTATGAGAAGAGCAGCAACAGTGAGTGGTACACAGGCACGGCCAACGCCATTTACCAGAATCTGGACTATATGGAGTCCTTCCATCCGGACTACGTGCTGATCCTCTCCGGCGACCATATCTATAAGATGGATTATGAAGTGATGCTGGATTACCACAAGGAACATAAGGCGGACGTGACCATCGCCGCTATGCCGGTGCCTATGGAGGAGGCCAGCCGGTTCGGGATCGTGATCACCGACGAGGACGGACAGATCACGGAATTCCAGGAGAAGCCGCCCCAGCCCAAGAGCAACCTGGCGTCCATGGGGATCTATATCTTCAGCTGGCCGGCGCTCAAGGAAGCCCTGGTAGCGCTGAAGAACGAGCCGGGATGCGACTTTGGAAAACATATCATTCCCTACTGCCACGAGAAGGGGGAGCGGCTGTTCGCTTATGAATACAACGGCTACTGGAAAGATGTGGGGACCCTGGGTTCCTACTGGGAAGCCAACATGGAGCTGATCGACATTATCCCGGAATTCAACCTGTATGAAGAATTCTGGAAGATCTATACCAACAGCGACATCATCCCGCCTCAGTACATTTCCGGACAGGCGGTGATCAACCGGAGCATTATCGGCGACGGTGCGGAGATTTACGGCGAGGTGGACAACTGTGTGATCGGGCCCGGTGTTACCATCGGGGAGGGGACCATCGTCAGGGATTCCATCATTATGAAGGATGTGTCCGTGGGCGAGGGATGTGTGATCGATAAGGCGATCATCGCCGAGAGCGTGGAAGTAGGCAGCCACGTGACGCTGGGCATCGGCGCGGACGTGCCCAATCAGCGCAAACCTGATATCTACGCGTTTGGTCTTGTGACCATCGGCGAGAACTCTGTCATTCCGGAGGGAGTGCAGGTTGGAAAGAATACCGCCATCAGCGGTGTCACCACGAAGGAGGATTATCCGGGCGGCGTGCTGGGAAGCGGAGAGACTTTGATAAAGGCAGGTGAGCGTTCATGAGAGCAGTAGGACTTATTTTAGCAGGCGGAAACAGTAATAAAATGAGGGAGCTGACTCAGAAGCGCGCGGTGGCGGCGATGCCGGTGGCCGGAAGCTACAGGGCCATTGATTTCGCGCTGAGCAATATGTCTAATTCCCATATCCAGAAGGTGGCGGTGCTGACCCAGTACAACGCCCGCTCTCTGAATGAACATCTGAATTCCTCCAAATGGTGGGATTTCGGAAGAAAGCAGGGGGGACTGTATGTATTTACCCCCACCATTACCGCGGATAACGGTTACTGGTACCGGGGAACTGCGGATGCCATCCACCAGAATCTGGATTTCTTAAAGAAATGCCACGAGCCATATGTGATCATCGCGTCTGGGGATGCGGTGTACAAGATGGATTACAATAAAGTCCTGGAATACCACATTGCGAAAAAGGCGGACATCACGGTGGTGTGCAAGGAACTTCCGCCGGGCGAGGACGCCAGCCGGTTCGGCACGATCAAGATGAACGATACCATGCGGATCGAGGAGTTTGAGGAGAAGCCCATGGTGGCCAATTCCAATACCATTTCCACAGGGATCTATGTGATCCGCAGAAGACAGCTGATCGACCTGATCGAGCATTGCGCGGAAGAAGAGAGACACGATTTTGTAACCGATATCTTGATCAGATATAAGAATCTGAAAAAGATCTGCGGTTATAAAATAAAAGATTACTGGAGCAACATATCGACGGTGGATGCTTATTACAGGACGAATATGGATTTCCTGAAGCCGGAAGTGAGAAATTACTTCTTCAAGCAGCACCCGGATGTGTATTCGAAGGTGAGCGACCTGCCGCCGGCGAAATACAACCCGGGAGCAGCTGTGAAGAACAGCCTTATCGCAAGCGGCTGTATCATTAACGGCACGGTGGAGAACTCCATTCTGTTCAAGAAAGTATTTGTCGGTAACAATTGTGTCATCAAGAATTCAATCATTCTTAACGATGTCTACCTCGGAGATAACACTTACATTGAAAACTGCATTGTAGAGAGTCGTGATACAATCAGGGCAAACACACGTCATATTGGGGAAAATGGTGTGAAAGTAGTTGTTGAAAAGAACGAGAGGTATGCACTCTAGTGCAGTGCCGAGGAAGAAAGGGGCAAAAGGAAGATGAAGATCACAGATGTACGCATGAGGAAGGTGGCAAAAGAAGGAAAATTAAAAGCAATCGTGTCCATTACGCTGGATGATGAATTTGCCGTTCATGACATTAAGATCATCGAGGGAGACAGAGGGCTGTTCATTGCAATGCCAAGCAAGAAAGTACTGGACGGAGAATATAGGGACATTGCACATCCGATCAATTCTGAGGTGAGGGAGAGAGTTCAAAGCGAGATCCTCCGGAAATATCAGGAGATGTTGGATAGCGAAGAGGCTGCGACGGAGGAAGAAGAGGGGGCTTATTAAGCCCCCTCTTCTTCTTTGGCCAGCTGAAAACAAAGCTTCTTGCGGGTGACGGGGTGAAGGAACTCCAGCCGGTAAGCACAGAGCATAAGCGGCGGGCGTACCGCCGGATCCGGTGAGCCCGGGCCGTATTTGAAATCCCCGATGATGGGGCAGCCCATGGCGGCCAGCTGGACGCGGATCTGGTGGTGGCGCCCCGTGTCCAGGTGAATGTCAAGCTCGGTTGGAAATTCAGTTGGGGACGTGGTATTTTCGAAAATACCACGTCCCAGATTGAAAAAACCCTGTCCCTTTTTGACGATTGTATACTGCAGACGGGCGGATTTTGCCCCGGGAGCGTCCTTTGCGCACACCCGGGAGGTGTTGCTGCGGGAATCTTTTACCAGGTAATCTTCCAGGGTGCCTTCGCTTCTGGGCGGTTGTCCAAAGACCAGGGCCCGGTAATATTTTCCAAATTGATGGCTGGTCAGCTGCTGGTTCAAGGCTTTGGCGGCGGCAGGTGTCCGGGCGAATACCAGGATGCCGGCTACCGGCTGATCCAGCCGGTGGATCAGAGCGAGATAGGGCGGCTGTCCGGAAGGGGACTGCCCGGCCAGATGATTCTTCAGAAGGCTTACCATGTCGGGCAAGCCGATTTTTTTGGTCTGAGTGGGAATACCTGCCGGTTTTACGCACACAATAATCTGGGGATCTTCATATAATATTTTCAGAGAAGTATGATCCATGGAAGTCAGGCTCCTTTCTCGTGTTCTTGTCAGACAGTTATCATTAAAGCACAGAAACCGGCAGGATGCAATCCGGGCAGGGGAGAAAAAAGGGAAGATTGCAAGGGTTTTCCTTGACAAATAAAAGGGCTTGGCTTAAAATTACGTTTAACTCGATAGTTTTGGGCGATGAAGAGGAATAGTACATGTAAGCGGACATAAAGAGAGGAGATTATCTGGTGAAAGATTTCCGTCCTGAACTGCATGGAAACCCGCCTTGGAGCCTCTGCGTGAAAGCGCAGCGCAGGCCGGCGTTAAGGGCAAATGAAGCGAACTGCAGACGGTCTGCAGTTAACGAGGGTGGTACCGCCGAGCTTTTCGGTCCCTTTTGGGGAGCGAAAAACCCGGCGTTTTCTTTTGCCGGAAGCTCCCGTTAGATCATCATGCGGGGCAAGGGGCCCCGGGGAAAAGAAAAGGAGAAAAGAGTATGGCAAAGGAAAAAATGGTCAAAAACATCACATCCCGCGAGGAGAATTTTGCGCAGTGGTACACAGACGTTGTGCGGGAGGCGGAGCTGTGTGATTATTCAAGTGTTAAAGGCTGTCTGAACTATCTTCCCAACGGCTACGCGATCTGGGAGCTGATCCAGGCAGATCTGGACCGCCGGTTTAAAGAGACTGGTGTGGAAAATGTATGTCTTCCGATGTTGATCCCGGAGAGCCTTCTGGAAAAGGAAGCTGATCACGTGGAAGGCTTTGCGCCGGAGGTTGCGTGGGTAACCCATGGCGGAATGGAGAGACTGCAGGAGCGGTTCTGTATCCGTCCTACTTCCGAGACCCTGTTCTGCGATCTGTGGGCCAAGAGCGTGCGCTCTTACCGTGATCTGCCGAAGGTATGGAACCAGTGGAACTCCGTGCTGCGCTGGGAGAAGACTACCCGGCCTTTCCTTCGTTCCAGAGAGTTCCTGTGGCAGGAGGGACACACCCTTCACGCTACCTATGAGGAAGCAGAAGAGCGGACTATCCAGATGTTCCACGTATATGAGGACTGCTACCGTGAGACCCTGGCGATCCCGTTTGTATCCGGAAGAAAAGCAGAGCACGAGAAATTTGCCGGCGCTCAGGATACCTATACCATTGAGGCGCTGATGCACGATGGAAAAGCACTGCAGTCCGCCACCAGCCATTTCTTCGGAAGCGGCTTCCCGGATGCATTTGGCATTAAGTATGTAGATAAGAATAATCAGCTTCAGAGCGCTTACGAGACTTCCTGGGGATGGTCCACCAGAAGCATCGGAGCCCTTATCATGGTACACGGCGATGACGACGGACTGGTGCTGCCGCCTCATGTAGCGCCGGTAGAATGCCGGATCATTCCGATCGCACAGCATAAAGAAGGCGTTCTTGACCGGGCATTCGCACTGCTGGATGAACTGAAGAAAGCCGGATATCGTGTGAAAATCGACGATTCCGACAAGAGCACCGGCTGGAAATTCGCTGAGCAGGAGATGCTGGGAATTCCGACCCGTATCGAGATCGGCCCGAAAGATCTGGAGAAGAACCAGGTAGTCGTAGTACGCCGGGATAACCGTGAAAAGACGGTAGTATCTCTGGATGAGATCGCAGTAAAACTTCGCGAGATCCTGGAGCAGGAGCAGCAGGATATGTACGATAAGGCAAATGAATTCCTGCAGAACCATATCGATACCGCAACCACCATGGACGAGATGGAAGAGAAATTCAAAGCCAACCGCGGATTTGTAAAAGCCTGCTGGTGCGGAGATCCGGAATGCGAAGGAGAGGTAAAATACGTGACCGGCGGCGCGGCAACCAGATGTCTGATCGAAGATGAAGAAATGATCTCCGATAAATGTATCTGGTGCGGAAAGCCTGCGAAACACATGGCATATTGGGGAAAATCTTATTAATTTATTTTAATTGGGGACGTGGTATTTTTGAAAATACCACGTCCCAGATTGAAAAAACCCTGTCCCTTTTTGAAAGGAGGGTATAAATGCCGAGAAAAGCGAGGCAGGAAAGCGGGACGGGATTTTATCATGTTATAGCCAGAGGGCTGGATAAAGAACCTGTTTTTCAGGCAGGGGCAGAAAAAAGGCGGATGCGGGAAATCATCGGGGAAAATCTGGAGAAGTACCAGGTGTCTGTTTATGCTTATTGTCTGATGTCAAATCACATTCATCTGCTTGTCAAGGCAGATCTAAAAAACTTATCATTATTCATGGCTAAAATCTTAGCCAAGTATGCCCATTATTATAATTACAAACATCATCGGACCGGATATGTATTCCAGGGGCGATTCCGAAGCCAGTGTATCGAGAGCGAGGCGTATTTCTGGAATTGTCTGCGTTATGTTCATTTGAATCCTGTGAAGGCAAAGCTTTGTAAACGACCTGCAAGTTATCCTTACAGCAGTATGGCTGAATATATGGATGTGAAGAAGCAATTGCTGTTAGATACAAAGAGTCGTGAAATGTTCCGCAGCAGGTTTTATCGCTGGAAGGAATTTGAGGAGTTCCACCGGGCAAGCTGCGGAGATTTTTTTATAGATATACGGGAAGAAGAATTTGCTCAGAGAAAAGCGATCGCGGAAGAAATTTTGCGGCAGCTGCAGGAAGAAAAAGGACTGTCTGCAGAAGAAATCCTTGACCAGGTGGAAATGCGGGATTTCTTTGAAAAAACATTGCGGGAAAGATTTGGGGTTTCAAAAGACAAAATCAGAAAGATCCGGGAAACAATTGAACGGGAGCTCGTTCGGAAGGAGAAATAAGCGGAACGGGGACAGGGTATTTTCAATCTGGGACGTGGTATTTTTAAAAATACCACGTCCCCAATTAAAAAAATATGGTATGATTAAAGGCATGGAGGGAACCGTATGGATATGTTGAGGATAGATTTGCCGGAAAAAGTGAATCGTGTGATCGAAACTTTGCAGCAGCATGGTTTTGAAGCTTATGCAGTAGGGGGGTGTGTTCGGGATTCGATTTTGGGGCGGATGCCGGAAGACTGGGATATCACTACTTCTGCTCAGCCGGAGGAGGTCAAGGAGTTGTTTCACCGCACCATCGATACGGGGATCCAGCATGGGACTGTTACGGTGCGCATAAGCGGAGAAAGCTTTGAGGTGACCACATACCGGGTGGATGGGGAATACGAGGACGGACGCCATCCAAAGGAAGTGACTTTTACCAGCAGGCTGGAGGAAGACCTGCAGCGACGGGATTTTACCATCAACGCTATGGCGTATAATGAGAGGGACGGACTGGTAGATGTTTTTGGGGGGATCGAGGATCTGGAATCTGGCGTGATCCGGTGTGTGGGAAATCCGGAAGAACGGTTTTCTGAGGATGCCCTTCGGATCCTGCGGGGAGTCCGGTTTGCGGCACAGCTGGGATTTTCCCTGGATGAAGCAACTAGAGAAGGAATGCGAAACCTTGCTCCTACACTGAAAAAGATCAGCGCGGAGCGGATACAGGTTGAGTTGGTGAAAATGCTGGTTTCTGACCGGCCGGAGCTTCTGGGAGAAGCCTGTGAATTGGGGATCACCACCTGGTTCCTGCCGGAATTTGACCGGATGATGGAGACAGAGCAGGAAACACCCCATCACATGTATAATGTGGGGGAGCATACCCTGCATGCCATGAAAAATATACGCAGTGACAAAGTGCTGCGGCTGACCATGCTTCTCCACGATATGGGCAAGCCCGCACTGAAGACTATAGATTCCGCGGGTCGGGCGCATTTTAAGAAACATGCCGCCGAGAGCGAGGTTTTGACCAGACAGATCTTGCGGAGGCTGAAGTTTGACAATGACACGATCTATAAAGTCTGCAGGCTTGTGCATTTCCACGATTACCGGATGGAGGCAACCCAGCAGAATGTCCGCTGGGCGATGAACCGGATCGGGGAAGACCTGTTCCCGGCATATCTGGAAGTGCGGCGGGCGGATGTGCTGGCGCAGAGCATGTATAAGCGGGAAGAAAAGATTCGGAATCTAGATGAGATCGAGGCGCTGTATCAGAAGATAAAAGAAGAAGGGCAGTGCGTTTCCCTACGGACGCTGGCGGTATCAGGGAAAGACCTGCTGGAAGCAGGAATGACGCCGGGCAGGGAAATCGGCGAGAAACTGGAGGAATTGCTGGAGCTGGTGCTGGAATCTCCGGAACTTAACACCAAAGAAGAGCTGTTAAAGCATCTGTAAATTCAAAAAGGGACAGGGTATTTTCAATCTGGGACGTGGTATTTTTAAAAATACCACGTCCCCACTCATATTTCCCCTGGGGAGTTCATAAGTTTAGAGAGAATATGTGAGAGCGAGCGCAGGGGATTGGTATGCAGGAATATGAGCGGTACGTGTTGGAACAATATGATATTGACGTCAACAGCACCCATAAGATCAGGGGTGCTGTTTTATGCGAGACGGATCAGGGGCCGTTCCTGCTGCGCGAGACGACGACAGCGCCGGCCAGGCTGCAGGCGCTGGGCGGGCTGTATGAAGACCTGCGCCGGCAGGGGTATCTGAATGTGGACGCTGTTGTTCCAAACAAAGTGGGAGAGTATGTTACTGTGCTGGAAGACGGCGGCCGTTATCTGCTGAAGCGCTGGTTCCAGGGGCGGGAATGCGACCTGCGCCGCCCGGCGGAGATCTTAAGCGCCTCGGGGAACCTGGCCAAACTTCACCTTCTGCTGCGGGGCGGGGAACGGGAAGGGCTGACGGCGGCGGAATCTCTGGAAGAGGAATACAGGCGGCATGACAGGGAATTGAAGAAGGTGCGTAAGTTTGTGCGGGAAATGTCTCCCAAAGGAGAATTTGAGGCGGCCTTCCTGAAATATTTTGACCAGATGTACCAGTGGGCCTGTGCGGCGGAGGAGCTTCTGAAACAGTCTTCCTACAAAGCCTTTTATCAGGAAAGTATCCAAAGCGGTTATATTGTCCACGGAGAATACAACTATCACAACATCCTGATGATCCGGGACGGGTACGGGAGACAGGAAATCGCCACCGTCAATTTTGAGCAGTACAAGAGCAATGTGCAGGTGGAGGATCTCTATTATTTCCTGCGGAAGGTGATGGAGAAGCAGGGCTGGAAGGAGCGCCTGGGAGACGGGATGCTGAACGCCTACTCAGCCATCTCTCCTCTTGGGGAGCGGGAGGTGGAATATCTGAAGATCCGCCTGGCCTATCCTGAGAAATTTTGGAAGACAGCCAACGCCTACTACCGTTCCAACAAGGCGTGGATCTCCGCCAAGAGTATTGAGAAGCTGACCACCGCCATTGCCCAGACCCGGGAGAAGGAGCGGTTTTTAAATCAGATATTTTCTTTCCATTTATAAGATCCTGTTGTATAATGGGAACATGAAAAACAGGAGGTGCCCAAAATGGAATATCGTGAAAAATACGAGGAGTGGCTCAGCAATCCGTACTTTGATGAGGCGACAAAGGAAGAACTTCGCGCCATCGCCGGCGATGAGGGAGAGATCAAAGAGCGCTTCTATAAAGATCTGGAATTTGGAACCGCAGGCCTGCGAGGAGTGATCGGCGCGGGAACCAACCGGCTGAATATTTATACCGTCCGCAAGGCTACACAAGGACTGGCAAATTATATCTGCAAGAATAACGGACAGGACAAGGGCGTTGCCATTGCTTATGATTCCCGGCGGATGTCTCCGGAATTCGCGGATGAGGCGGCGCTTTGCCTGGCGGCCAACGGGATCAAAGCTTATGTGTTTGAGTCTCTGCGCCCCACGCCGGAGTTGTCCTACGCGGTGCGTTCTCTTGGCTGTATCGCCGGGATCAATATTACTGCCAGCCATAACCCGCCAGAATACAACGGCTACAAGGTATATTGGGAAGACGGGGCCCAGATCACACCGCCTCACGACAAAGGGATTATGGACGAGGTGCGGGCAGTCACCGATTATAATACGGTAAAGACGATGGATCTTGCCCAGGCGAAAGCGGCAGGGCGCTATCAGACTATTGGCGCCGAAGTGGACGACGGCTATATCAGTGAGCTGAAGAAGCAGGTGATCCACCAGGATGCCATCGACGCAGTGGGCAGTGAGCTGAAGATTGTTTACAGCCCGCTTCACGGGACCGGAAATATCCCGGCCAGGCGAATTTTAAGAGAATTGGGATTTAAGAACGTATATGTGGTGAAAGAACAGGAACTTCCGGACGGAGATTTCCCCACGGTTTCCTACCCCAATCCGGAGGCCAAGGAGGCCTTTGAGCTGGGCCTTGGTCTGGCGAAAGAAGTGGACGCGGACCTGGTGCTCGCCACAGACCCGGACGCGGACCGTCTCGGCGTCTACGTGAAAGACAGTAAAACCGGCGAGTATAAGGAGCTTACAGGAAATATGTCCGGCTGCCTTCTGGCGGATTATGAGATCGGCCAGAGAAAAGAGCTCTATGGCCTGCCGGAGGACGGATATCTGATCAAGACCATCGTGACCTCCAACATGGCGGACGCCATCGCCAAATCTTACGGAGTAGGCCTGATCGAAGTGCTCACCGGATTCAAATACATCGGGCAGCAGATCCTGGGATTTGAAACCACCGGAAAGGGTCATTATCTCTTCGGATTTGAGGAGAGCTACGGCTGCCTGATCGGCACCCACGCCAGAGACAAAGACGCCATCGTGGCCACAATGGCGCTGTGCGAGGCGGCGGCTTATTATAAAACTAAGGGAAAGACCCTGTGGGATGCCATGGTGGACATGTATGAGAAGTACGGCTATTACAAGGATGCCATCCAGTCCATCACGCTGAAGGGGATCGAAGGACTCCAGAAGATCCAGGAGATCCTGGAGACCCTGCGCAAGAACCCGCCGATGGAAGTGGGCGGCTATAAAGTAGTAAAGGCCCGGGATTACCAGGCAGATACCATCCGGGATATCGCCACCGGCGAAGTGACCTCCACCGGCCTTCCGTCTTCCAACGTGCTCTACTATGATCTGACCGATGACGCATGGCTGTGCGTAAGGCCTTCCGGAACCGAGCCGAAGGTGAAATTCTACTACGGGATCAAGGGAACTTCCCTGGAAGACGCGGATGAAAAGTCGGACAAACTGGGGAAAGAAGTCCTGGCAATGATCGACGCCATGCTGTAAACGGTAAAAAATGCCGAAAAGCCTTGGAAATGCGGCGAAAAAAGAGAAATCTCCTTGACAAATAAGGGGAAAACGGGTATAACAGTAACTAAAGGCGGCGGAACACAGGGGTGTTGAAGCCGCTGTAAAATCTGTAGAATTAAAATAAGGGATTCTATGATGAAACAAGAGGAGGAAATTATCCATGAACAAAACAGAATTAGTTGCAGCAATCGCAGACAAAGCGGAACTGTCCAAGAAAGACTCAGAGAAAGCTTTAAAGGCTTTTGTTGATGTAGTAACTGAGGAACTGAAGAAAGAGCACAAGATCCAGCTGGTTGGCTTCGGTACTTTCGAAGTTAGCAAGAGAGCTGCAAGAGAGGGAAGAAATCCTCAGACTGGCAAGACCATGAAGATCGCGGCTTGCAAGGCTCCTAAGTTCAAAGCTGGAAAAGCACTGAAGGACGCTGTTAATAAATAATTGAAAGAGTTCTGTAAGGCAGAGAGTCGGCAAGGCTCTCTGCTTTTTTCATTAAGGAGGAATTTATGAGACTGGACAAATTTTTGAAGGTTTCCCGGCTAATCAAACGGCGGACGGTAGCCAATGAAGCCTGTGACGCAGGCCGGGTGCTGGTCAATGGAACGGTGGCCAAGGCGTCGGTGAAGGTAAAACCGGGAGATGTGATCGAGATCCATTTCGGGACCAGGACGGTGAAGGTGGAGGTGCTGGATATCCAGGAGACCACCAAAAAAGAAGAAGCCAAGGAATTGTTCCGGTATCTGTAATAAAGAAGAACAACCTTTCATAAGATGATTAAGAAAGGTTGTGAGGCGCATGGAAGAAAAAAATATACAGAAGAATCATAAACTAGTGGTAAACAACCGCAGGACCAGCCTTGTGACGGGAGTCCTGGATGTGCTGTCCTTTGATCTGGGGGAGGTGCTGCTGGAGACCCAGCAGGGGATGCTGATGGTCAAGGGATCGGATCTCCATGTCAACCGGCTGAGCCTGGAGAAGGGGGAGGTTGACCTGTCGGGAAATATTGACAGCATCGCCTACTCGGATGCCCAGCCGGGAGGGAAATCCGGCGAAAATCTGTTTTCCAAATTGTTCCGGTGAGCAGGATGCCACAGATCGGAGCGGAGGTTGCAGGATTTCTTCTGGCGGTGATCGCAGGCGGAGTGGCCCGGCTCTTGTATCAGAGTCTGGTCTGCTTCCGGGAGATGGCGAGGCATAGCTATCTTGCCATGGGGATCGAAGATATTCTGTACTGGATGGGGACGGCGGTTTATTTCTTTGTGCAGATTTACCATACAAGTTCTGGTGGTATCCGGTGGAGTTTTCTACTAGGATGTGTGGGTGGAGCAGCTTTTGCCTCGTTTCTAATTAAAAAAATCGAAAAAATCGAAAAAAAAATCTACATGCGAAAACAGAATAAATTTTCTGAAAATCTTGCGGGGAAAAAGAAAAAAGGCTAAGATATCTTTATTAGGGGTAAGTATAACATCGGAGTATTTCCGAAGAGGGTGAGTTAATAATTATGAGTGGTATGAAGGAAAGACAGCGGAGAAGGCGGTCTAAAAGACGCGCCCGTCAGTACCGCCACAGCGTGCTGGCAGTATGCGCAGTTCTTGTATTTCTGGCGGCGGCTTTGTCAGTGAATGCGTTCCAGCTCCGGGCAAAAGCCCAGGAGTATCAGGTCCAGGAGACAGAACTGGCGGAACAGATTGAGGAAGAAAAAGAAAGGTCCGCACAGATCGATGATCTGGAGGACTATGTAGGCACAGATGAATATGTAGAAGAGGTCGCGAGAGAAAAATTTGGCCTGGTCCATGAAAATGAGATCATTTTTGAGGCAAAATAGACGCGGGTACAGAAGATAAGCTTTGGGATGAAGATCCCAAAGCTTTTTTGTATTTGGAAATCAATAAAGGGGAGAGTATAAATGACGGAAATATTTTTGAATCCTTACGTGATCCAGATGGACAAGTTTGCAGATTCCCTGATCCATCTGTCTCGTACATTCCTGTCTCTGGAGAGTTATAAGGGGACCTTCTCCAAAGAGGAATTTGAGGAAATGTTCGCGAGGATCACAGATCAGGTGTGTGGGGAATGTGAGAAACGCAACCGCTGCTTAAAGGAGAACCGGGTCTATACCTACCAGCTGATGTATGAGATCCTCTGTGGAGTGGAGGAATACGGGGCGGAACTGAGCACGGAACTGAAACGGAAGCTTCAGAAGCGGTGTATCCGAGCGCCCCGGTTCCTGCGGGAGACGCTGGAAGTTTTCGAAAGCGCCAAGCAGGTGTTACTGTGGAATCACAAGATCGCCGAGAGCAGGGAGGGGTATGCCGGGCAGCTGAACAGTTTCGCCAAACTGATCCAGTATACCACCCGGGAGTTGGACGCCGGTATCTTCGAGGACGGGCATCTGGAGAAGAAGCTGAAGAACCACTTGAGAAAAGCCGGGATCAAGCTGCTTTCCTCTGTCTTTTTTGTGACAGAAGAGGGCCGGTATGAACTGCACCTGACGGTGAAGGCGGCGAAAGGGCAATGTATCACTACCCGGGAACTTGCCAGGGAGGCAGGGATCTGTCTGGGGAGGACCATGGCGCCTCAGCAGGGAGAGCGGCCTCTTCTGGGGGAAGAATACGCCACAGTGGCCTGTGTGGAGGAAGCCCGGTTCCATACGCTGCAGGGGGTGGCCAAGATCGGGAAGAACTGTGAGACCATTTCCGGGGACACCTTTCTTCTGACGGATCTTCCCGGAGGGAAGAAGGGGGCGGCGATCTCCGATGGCATGGGATCCGGGGAGAAGGCCTGCCAGGAGAGCACCATGGTGGTGGAGATGCTGGAGGAGCTTCTGGAGGCGGGGTTCCCGGCAAAGACGGCCATCCAGATCATGAATACGGCCCTGGTGATCGGCAGGGACGAGGTGCGGTTCTCCACGGTGGACGTCAGCCTTTTTGACCTCTACAGCGGCGTCTGTGAGTTTGTAAAGGCCGGGGCGGCAGCTACCTTTGTCAAGAGAAAGGACCGGGTGGAGCGGATCGTTTCCACCACCCTTCCCATTGGGGTGATCCGGGAGATCGAGATCGATGTGGAGCGACGGCAGCTGGAGAACGGGGACTTTGTAGTGATGGTGACGGACGGAGTGATGGACGCTCTGCCAGCGGGGGAGCAGGAGGAACTGATGGAAAGGTTCCTTCTGGAGGCGGCCACCAACAATCCAAAGGAGCTGGCCCATCATCTTCTGGGGCGGGTGCTGGAGCGAAGCGGGGAACTGCCCACCGACGATATGACGATCCTTGCGGTGGGGATCTGGAAGCGATAAGAACCTTGCTTTTTCGGGAAATATTTTATATAGTTTAAGAAAAAGCAAAAGGCGAAGACGCAGTATGTATCAGAGAGTAAAAGCATATGTGGAAGCTTATCATATGCTGGGAAAAGAAGATCGTGTGATCGCAGGCATATCCGGAGGCGCGGACTCCATATGCCTTCTTTTCGTGCTCCTGGAATTGAAAAAGGAACTGGGATTCGACCTTGTTGCAGTCCATGTCCATCACGGGCTGCGGGGAGAGGCGGCGGACCGGGACGAGGACTATGTACGGCAGGTGTGTACGGAGCAGAAGATTCCTCTTGAAGTCTTCCACAGGGATGTAAGAGCCTATGCCGGGGAGAGAGGCCTTACGGAAGAAGAGGCAGGGCGGGAGGTCCGCAGGGAAGCATTTCTGGAATGCGCGGTCCGGCGGAGCGCCACCAGGATCGCTTTGGCCCATCACCGCAATGACAATGCGGAGACGGTTCTCTTCCATCTGTGCCGGGGGAGTTCTCTGGAAGGACTTTCCGGGATCCCGCCGGTAAGCGGCTGCTGGATCCATCCCCTCTTGTGCGTGGACCGCAGGGAGATTGAATCATATCTGGAAAAACGGGGAATATCTTATTGTACGGATGAAACTAACCAGGAGATGTGTTACACACGGAACCGGATCCGGGGGCGGGTGCTTCCCTGCCTGGAGGAAAATGTGAATCCCAGGGCTATGGAGCATATCGCGGATACGGCTCAGCGGCTTCGCCTTGCAGCGGAATTTGTCCGGGAGGAGGCGGAGAAATGCCGCCAGGCCTGCGTCCGGCAGGAGGAAAACGGAGAAGCGCTGCTGGAGGAATCTTTCCGGGAGATTTCCCCATTCCTGCGCCGGGAGGTGCTCTATGAGACTATCTGCAGGGCGGCAGGGACCCGAAAGGACATCGGCGCGGTTCATGTGAGACTGACAGAAGAGCTGCTGGAAAAGCAGGTTGGAAGGCGCATTGATCTGCCCGGGGACGCCTGGGCCGAGCGGTGCTATGAGGGCCTGCGGTTCTTTCGGAAGAGCCTGGGAGAGCCGCCGGAGATTCCGGGGGAATTTAAGATGCGCGTCTTTGACCGCCCGGAAGGAGTGGAGGCAATTCCACAAAAGACCTACACGAAATGGTTTGATTATGATATAATAAAAAATACTGTAAAAATAAGGCACCGGCAGGCCGGAGATTACCTGACCATCAACAGCCAGGGCGGCAGGCAGAAGCTGAAACAGTATTTTATCAATGAGAAGATCCCAAGAGAAGCGAGGGATCGGATCTGGCTGGCGGCGGACGCGGACCACGTGATGTGGGTGGTGGGATACCGTCAGAACCAGGCGTATCAGATCACAGACAAGACCAGAAGGATTCTGGAAATTGAATTTTGCGGAGGAAAAAGTAATGGCAGAGACAGTGAGAGTAATGATTGAGGAAGAAGCGGTAGAAAAGAGGATCCGGGAGCTGGGAGAGATGATCAGCCGGGATTACGCAGGGAAGCAGGTGCATCTGATCTGCGTTCTGAAGGGCGGTGTTTTCTTCATGTGTGAACTTGCCAAAAGGATCACGGTTCCCGTGTCCATGGACTTTATGAGTGTGGGAAGCTACGGGGACGGAACTTCCTCCAGCGGCGTGGTGAAGATCGCCAAAGACCTGGATGAGACTCTGGAAGGAAAGGACGTTCTGGTAGTGGAAGATATTATCGATTCCGGAAGAACCCTCCACTATCTGCTGGAAGTTCTCAAAAAACGGCAGCCAAAGAGCATGAGACTTTGTACCCTGCTGGACAAACCGGACCGGCGGGTGGCTGATGTGAAGGTGGATTATGTGGGATTTGAGATCCCCGATGAATTTGTAGTGGGATACGGGCTGGACTATGCGCAGAAGTATCGGAACCTGCCTTACATCGGAGTTGTAGAAGGTCTGGAATAGAAAGGGGTTAGACATTGAAGGACGGAAAAAACAGAGGGATAAGCGGCGTTACCCTGCTGATCTTTATCCTGTTTGTATTCGGCGTTCTCTGGTTTACCAATCAGTTTGACCAGAGAGAGCGGGAGATCACCTGGGAGGATTTTACGAAGCTGACCCAGGAAGGAAAGGTAGAGTCCTACCTGATCCGGCAGAATAAAAATGTTCCCACCGGCCGGGTGGAGATCCAGCTGGAGGGGCAGAACGGCGAGGCAGGAGAGATCAAATATCTCTATGTGTCGGATGTAAATGAACTTCAGGATTATCTGAGGGATAAGAACATCGAATATCAGATCATGGACGTGCCGCGGGAGAGCCTGTTCATGACCACCATTATGCCTATGCTGATCATGCTGGCGGGGATCCTGATCATTTTCTATCTTATGAACCGGCAGGGCGGCGGAGCCAACTCCAAAGCCATGAATTTCGGCAAGAGCCGGGCGAGGATGAGTACGGAAAATGACAAACAGGTGACTTTCGCCCAGGTGGCGGGGCTGAAAGAAGAGAAGGAGGAGCTGGAGGAGATCGTGGATTTCCTGAAGGCGCCGAAGAAATATATCCAGGTGGGGGCCAGGATCCCCAAGGGGGTGCTTCTGGTAGGCCCTCCGGGAACCGGTAAGACTCTGCTTGCCAAGGCGGTGGCGGGGGAGGCCGGCGTGCCTTTCTTTACCATCTCCGGATCGGATTTCGTGGAAATGTTCGTGGGCGTGGGCGCTTCCCGTGTGCGGGATCTTTTCGAGGACGCCAAGCACCATGCCCCCTGTATTGTCTTTATTGATGAGATCGACGCCGTGGCCCGGCGAAGAGGCACCGGCATGGGCGGCGGACATGACGAGAGGGAGCAGACCCTGAACCAGCTCCTGGTGGAGATGGACGGATTTGGGGTCAACGAAGGCATTATCGTAATGGCGGCCACCAACCGGGTGGATATCCTGGATCCGGCGATCCTGCGTCCGGGGCGTTTTGACCGGAAAGTTATGGTTGGAAGGCCGGATGTGCAGGGCCGGGAAGAGATCTTAAAGGTACATGCAAAGGGGAAACCTTTAAGTGAGGAAGTAGATCTGAAACAGATTGCCCAGACCACCGCAGGATTTACCGGCGCGGATCTGGAGAATCTGTTGAATGAAGCCGCCATCCTGGCGGCAAAGGAAGACCGGATATATCTGAAACAGGAAGATATCCGGAAAGCATTTGTAAAAGTGGGCATCGGCGCGGAGAAGAAGAGCCGGGTGATCTCAGAGAAAGAGAAGAAGATCACTGCCTTCCACGAGGCGGGGCATGCCATTTTGTTCCATGTGCTCCCGGATGTGGGGCCGGTCTACAGCGTATCCATCATTCCTACCGGGTCGGCGGGGGGCTATACCATGCCGCTTCCGGAGAAAGATGAGATGTTCAATACCAAGGGGAAAATGCTTCAGGACATCACCGTGGCCCTTGGCGGCCGGGTGGCGGAAGAGGAAGTGTTTGACGATATTACCACCGGAGCGTCCCAGGACATCCGGCAGGCCACCAGCCTTGCCAAGTCCATGGTGACCAAATTTGGTATGTCAGAAGCGGTGGGTCTGATCAATTATGACAACGACAGTGACGAGGTCTTCATTGGCAGGGATCTCGCCCACACCTCCCGGGGATACGGGGAGAGTGTGGCGACCACCATCGACCAGGAAGTAAAACGGATCATTGACGAGTGCTATGCCAGAGCGAAACAGATCATCCATGAGTATGACGACGTGCTTCACAGCTGCGCGGATCTTCTGTTGGAAAAGGAGAAGATCTCCAGGGATGAATTTGAGAGTCTGTTTGAGGGCAGAGCGTAGAGAGGATTGATTTGCATGAAGGAACAGGCTTTATTTTGCGACGGGACCGGGGGGTATGTGATCCCGCCGGAACCGAAGTGTAACCAGACGGTTACACTTCGCTTTCGTACTGCAAAAGACGACGTACAGCGCGTGCGCCTGATCACAGGCGTAGGCGGATACGAGATGGAGAAAGCGGAGACAAAAGGAGAGTTTGATTACTATACTATTGACTGGAAGCTGAACGAGGAGGCATTTTCTTACTGTTTTGAGATCTGGGACGGGGAAACGGTCTGTTATTATAATCAGTGCGGAACAGCAGGGGAGATCGTGGAGTTCTACAATTTCGTCATCGTTCCCGGATTTTCCACACCGGACTGGGCCAAAGGGGCGGTCATGTACCAGATCTATACGGACCGGTTCTACAATGGCGATCCCTCCAATGACGTGGAGACCAATGAGTACTATTATATCGGCGGGTACTCCAGCCGGGTGAAGGACTGGGGAAAATATCCGGCGACTATGGGCGTGCGGGAATTTTACGGCGGCGACCTGCGGGGAGTGATGGAGAAGCTGGATTATCTCCAGGACCTGGGTGTTGAGGTGCTGTATTTCAACCCGCTGTTTGTATCTCCCTCCAACCATAAATATGACATTCAGGATTATGATTATATCGACCCCCACTACGGGGTGATCGTGGCCGATGGCGGGGAAGTGCTCCCGGAAGGGGAGACGGACAATGCGAAGGCTACGAAATACCAGAAGCGGACCACAGACATCCGGAATCTGGAAGCCAGCAATCAGCTGTTTATTGAATTTGTAGAAGAACTTCACCGGCGGGGAATGAAGATCATTCTGGACGGAGTGTTCAACCACTGCGGTTCCTTCAATAAATGGATGGATCGGGAGCGGATCTACGAAGATCAGGAGGGCTATGAGCCGGGAGCTTTTGTCTCTCCGGACAGCCCGTTCCGCAGTTATTTCCGTTTCTTCCGGGAAAATGCGGAAGACTGGCCTTATAACGTGCACTATGACGGATGGTGGGGGCATGATACCCTTCCCAAACTGAATTATGAAGACTCTGTGAAATTGGAGAATTACATTTTATATATCGGGCGGAAATGGGTATCCCCGCCTTATAACGTGGACGGCTGGCGGCTGGATGTGGCGGCGGATCTGGGGAGGAGCAACGACTATAACCATGAGTTCTGGAAGAAATTCCGGATCGCGGTGAAAGACGCGAACCCCAACGCCATCATCCTGGCGGAGCACTATGGCGATCCCGGGAGCTGGCTTCAGGGCGACGAGTGGGATACGGTCATGAATTATGACGCCTTTATGGAGCCCTTTACCTGGTTTCTGACCGGAATGGAGAAGCACAGCGATGAGATGCGTATGGAGCTTCTGGGGAATGGAGATAATCTGGTGGGCGCCATCACCCACCACATGTCCAATATGCTGACGCCCTCGCTCCAGACGGCCATGAACGAGCTGTCCAACCACGATCATTCCCGGTTCCTTACCCGGACCAATCATATGGTGGGGCGTGTGGAGACGCTGGGATCCAAAGCGGCGGAAGAGTATGTGAACCCGGCGGTGATGCGGGAGGCGGTGGCCATTCAGATGACCTGGGTGGGAGCGCCAACCATCTACTACGGCGACGAGGCCGGTGTGTGCGGATTTACCGATCCGGATAACCGCCGGACCTATCCCTGGGGGAAAGAAGACCAGGAACTTCTGGGCTTCCACAAAGAGATGATCCGCATTCATAAGGAACATCCGGCGCTTCGCACCGGATCCTTGAATATCCTTGCTTGGAAAGAGAATATCTTCAGTTTTGCCAGATTTAACCAGGAAGAACAGATCGTAGTCATCATCAATAACCGCAGCGAACTGGCAGAGGTGACGGTGCCGGTATGGCGGGCGGAAGTGCCTGTGAAGGGGCGGATGAAACGGCTGATGTATTCCTATGAAGACGGATATACCACGGCTTATGAAGAATACCTGGTGCAGGACGGCGAAGTAGTAGTAAATATGGGCGCATATTCCGCGCTGGTCATCGAGACAATATAATTGGGGACGTGGTATTTTTGAAAATACCACGTCCCAGATTGAAAAAACCCTGTCCCTTTTTGAAAAAAGGGACTATTTTGTTAGTACTTCTGCACCGGTCTCGGTAATGAGGACCATATATTCGATCTGAGCGGACAGACCATCGTCAATGGTGTATACAGTCCAGCCATTTTCCTCGTCGATATAGAAATCAGGACTGCCCTCATTGATCATAGGTTCGATGGTAAACATCATGCCGGGAACCAGGACCATTTCGCTTCCCTTGGGAGTGACATAGCTGACAAAAGGCTCTTCATGGAATTCCAGTCCGATCCCGTGGCCGCCGATCTCTTCCACAACGGAGTAGCCGTTGCGCTGCGCGTGGCTCCAGATAGCATAGGCGATATCTCCCAGATGCCCCCAGGGTTTGGCCTGGGCAAGTCCCCGCTCCACACACTCCTGTGTGACTTGGAGAAGTTTGGTGGCCCGGGGAGACAAAGAGCCGATGGCGAACATCCGGGAGGCGTCAGAATAATATCCGTTTAAGATGGTAGAGACGTCTACATTGATAATATCTCCGTCTTTTAAAATTTCTTGTTCGTCGGGGATCCCGTGACAGATCACGTTATTCACGGAAGTGCATACACTTTTGGGGAAGCCCTCATAATTCAGCGGGGCGGGTATTCCGCCGTGCTGTACCGTAAAATCATAGACGAGCCGGTCAATTTGAGCGGTGCTCATGCCGGCGCGGATATGTTCCGCCACATGATTCAAAACCGCCGTGTTTAACGCGGCGCTTTTTTTAATTGCGTTAATCTGTTCCGGAGTCTTCAGCATGGAGCGGTCCGGAACGATCTGTCCCTTTGCGGCAAGAGACCATAATTTGATGTCTAATTTGTCCAAAAGATTACCTGCTTTCTGTAAATGTATTTTCGCAGTATATTATAGCATTATTTTCATAGGGGGACGTGGTATTTTTAAAAATACCACGTCCCAGATTAAAAAAACCCTGTCCCCATTGTCTCAAATCCTGAAATAAGGTATAATTTTATGTGACAACTTTTTAGCAACATATGCAAGTGATCGGGGAGGAGTGATCGGATGTTAAGAATTGGTATGCTGACCAGCGGCGGCGACTGCCAGGCGCTGAACGCGGCAATGCGCGGAGTTGTGAAAGGAATCTGTTCCAAGCGGGACGATGTGGAGATTTACGGATTTCAGGAGGGCTACAAGGGCCTGATCTATTCGAATTTTAAAATGCTTACCTCCAGGGATTTCTCAGGAATCCTGACGGTTGGAGGTACGATCCTGGGAACTTCCCGGCAGCCGTTCAAACTGATGCGGGTACCGGATGAGAACGGGCTGGATAAGGTGGAGGCGATGAAGCACACCTATCACAAACTGAACCTGGACTGCCTGGTGGTCCTGGGCGGAAACGGAACCCATAAGACGGCGAATATGCTCAGTGAAGAGGGGTTAAATGTAGTCACACTTCCCAAGACCATCGACAATGATCTGTGGGGAACGGATATGACCTTTGGGTTCCAGAGTGCGGTGGATATCGCCACGGACACCATCGACCGGATCCATACCACAGCCACATCCCACAGCCGGGTGTTCATTATCGAGGTAATGGGCCACAAGGTGGGTTGGGTGACCCTCCATGCAGGAATCGCCGGCGGGGCGGACATTATCCTGCTTCCGGAGATCCCCTATGATATCGATGTGATCGCGGATGCCATCAACCGCAGGAAAGCGGCGGGCAAGCGCTTTACTATTATCGCGGTGGCAGAAGGCGCCATTTCCAAGAAGGACGCGAAGCTTTCCAAGAAGGAACTAAAGGCGAAGCAGGCGGAGAAGAAATATCCGTCGGTTGCCTATGAACTGGCAGAGCGTGTGCAGAAGAAGACGGACCAGGAGGTGCGGATCACCGTGCCGGGACACACTCAGCGGGGAGGATCTCCCTGTCCTTACGACCGGGTTCTGGCCACCAGGCTGGGAGCCGCGGCTGCGGAGGCGATCCTGGATGGGAAATATGGCTGCATGATGGGTGTTTCCAATGACAAGATCATCCACGTGCCGTTGTCAGAAGTGGCAGGCAAGCTGAAATATGTAGATCCGGATTCTGAGATCATCCAGGAAGCCAAGCTTACCGGGATCAGTTTTGGTGATAAATAATGTCGTACATGGCGTTGTACCGGAAGTTCCGGCCAGATGAATTTGAAGATGTAAAGGGCCAGGATGCCATCGTCAGGACATTGAAAAATCAGATCAAATCAGATCGGGCGGGTCACGCATACCTTTTCTGCGGGACCCGGGGTACAGGTAAGACCACCGTGGCCAAGATCTTCGCGAAAGCGGTCAACTGTGAGCATCCGGTGGATGGAAGCCCCTGTGGGGAATGTGCGTCCTGCCGCAGTATTGCGGCAGGCACTTCCATGAATGTGATCGAGATCGACGCGGCTTCCAACAACGGCGTGGACAACATCCGGGAGATCCGGGAGGAAGTGGCTTACCGTCCCACGGAAGGCCGCTACAAGGTCTATATCATCGACGAGGTCCACATGCTTTCCATTGGCGCTTTCAACGCGCTTTTGAAAACCCTGGAAGAACCGCCGGAATATGTGATCTTTATCCTGGCCACCACAGAGGCCAACAAGATCCCGGTCACCATCCTGAGCCGCTGTCAGCGTTATGATTTTAAGCGGATCTCCATTGAGACCATTGCGGACCGGCTGCGGGAGCTGATCGCGAAGGAGCAGTGGGATGTGGAGGACAAAGCGGTCCGCTACCTTGCCCGGGCGGCGGACGGTTCCATGCGGGACGCCTTAAGCCTTCTGGACCAGTGCGCTGCTTTCTATATGGGGGAGAAACTGACCTACGACCATGTGCTGGAAGTGCTGGGGGCGGTGGATACAGAGGTGTTCAGCCGGCTTTTGCGGGAGCTTCTCGCCATGGATGCGAAGAAAGTGATCGAAACCGTGGATGAACTGGTGATGCAAGGGAGAGACATCTCCCAGCTGGCGGCGGATTTCACCTGGTATCTGAGAAATCTTCTGCTGGTGAGCAGTTCCGAGGAGATGGAGGACGTGCTGGATATGTCCACGGAAAATCTGGCCCGCCTGAAGGAAGAGGCGCAGATGGTGGACATGGATACGCTGCTGCGGTACATTCGCGTGTTCTCTGACCTGGGAAGCCAGCTGCGGTACGCCACACAGAAGCGGGTGCTCCTTGAGGTGGCGCTGATCAAGCTGTGCCGTCCGGCCATGGAGACAAGACCGGACGCCCTTCTGGACCGGATCCGGGCAGTGGAGAAACAGCTGGAAGAAGGGATGGAGACCCTGGCTGCGAATGTGCAGGCGGGCCGGGGCGGCGGATCCCTGGCAGCAGACCGCCCGGAACCTGTGAGAGAACCGGTGGCAAAGCCCAGGCTTTCCGAGGCACTCAATGAAGATGTGAAAGCGGTGGCCGGAGATTTCCGCAGTTTCTTAAACGACATGTCCCCCATGCTCCGCACCTATCTGAAACAGGCGCGCTTAAGCGCGGGAGAGGGCAACCGCCTTCTTATCGTTCTCCCGGATGAACTGAGCGCCAGCGCGGCGGGGACGGAGGAGCATAAAAAAGAAATCCAGCAGGTGATCGCCGACAAGACGGGGAAGATGGTGGAGGTAGAATTCCGAAGCCTGGAAAACGGCAGAAGGTTTGAGGATCAGTATGTGGATCTTGAGAACCTGATCCATATGGAAATAACGGTGGAAGATGAATAACATTTTCCCTGATGCGAAGAAAGAGAGGAGATAAACAATGGCAAAACGAGGAGGATTCCCGGGCGGCGGAATGCCGGGGAACATGGCAAATCTTATGAAGCAGGCGCAGAAGATGCAGCGTCAGATGGAAGAGCAGGCAAAAGAGATGGAGACGAAGGAATTCACCGCTACAGCCGGAGGCGGCGCGGTGGAAGTGACGGTTTCCGGAGCCAGGAAGCTGGTGAAGCTGTCTCTTGCGGAAGAAGCGGTAGATCCGGATGACGTGGAGATGCTGGAAGATATGATCGTGGCGGCAGTCAATGAGGCGCTGGAAAAAGTGGATGCAGAATCCGCGTCTGCCATGTCTAAGTTCACCGGCGGCATGGGCGGCGGAATACCGGGACTGTTCTAGCGGGAGCGAGGAAGAATGGAATATTACAGCAATCAGATCGGGAAGTTGATCGAAGAACTGTCAAGCTTTCCCGGGATCGGGACAAAGTCAGCGGCAAGGCTGGCTTTTCACTTGATACACATGCCCAAAGAAGATGTAAAAAGGCTGGCGGACACCATGGTGGAGGCTAGGGAAAATGTGCGCTACTGTAAGGAATGCTGCACCCTGACAGACCAGGAGATGTGCCCTATCTGCAGCAATCCGGCCCGGGACCACAAGACCATCATGGTGGTGGAAAACACCCGGGATCTTGCGGCCTATGAGAAGACCGGGAGATACGACGGGGTCTATCACGTGCTCCACGGCGCCATTTCTCCCATGCTGGGGATCGGGCCGGAGGATATCCGTCTGAAGGAGCTGATCACCCGTCTGGAGGGGGATGTGGAGGAAGTGATCATCGCCACCAATTCCAGCCTGGAAGGGGAGACTACCGCCATGTATATCAGCAAGCTGATCAAGCCCACAGGTATCAAGGTCAGCCGGATCGCCAGCGGGGTTCCGGTGGGGGGAGACCTGGAATACATTGACGAGGTAACGCTTCTGCGTGCGCTGGAAGGGCGGACCGAACTTTGATAAAAGGACAAAGCCTATGAACAAAAAGAAAGTCACGTCTACGGATATCGCGCGAGCGGCCGGGGTCTCCCAGTCTACCGTGTCCATGATCCTGAACAGGAAATATAACGTCTCCTTCTCAAAGGAGACCATCGATAAGGTGGAGGCTGCGGCAAAAGAGCTTGGCTACGTGCCTCAGAAGCGAAAGACCCGCAGGGAGAGCAAGAAGGAGAAGCTTCTGGTGGTGTTCTGCTCCAATCTGACAAATCCCTATTATGTCATGTTGCTGCAGGGCATTGAGTCCCGGGCCAAGGAGCAGGGATTCGGGCTTTTTGTGTGCAACACCCAGCGGGACCTGAAGATGGAAGAACGGTATCTGAAAATGATGTGGTCCCTGCGGCCCCTGGGGATCATTTATACCTGCAATCCCAGCCATTGTTTCATGGGAATGGTGGAGGAACTGGCCTCCCATATCCCGGTTGCGGTGGTCAACAACCAGAACGAGAAGCTGAACGTGGACGCAGTGGAACTGGATAATTCCAAGCTGGGGCGGATGATGGCCCGGCATCTTCTGGAACTGGGGCACCGGAAGGTGGCCTATGTGGCGCCGCCACTTACTACCAGGCAGAAACAGCGATCCAAACGAGTGGAAGGATTCCTGAAAGAATTCGGGGAAGCGGGGTTGAAGGATCAGGTGATCATTAAGGCGGCGAAGGAAGAGATGGATCAGGATATCGCCCATATCGATTCCGAGTACAAGATCGGGTACGAGCTGACGAAAGAGCTGCTGGCGGAGACCAGGGGTGTGACGGCCATCGTGGGGCTTAACGATATGATCGCTTTTGGGGTGCTGGACGCCCTTCATGAAGCAAAGCTGAAGGTGCCGGGAGATGTTTCTGTCATGGGCTGTGACAACACCCTGTTCGCCCGGATGCACAAGGTGTCTCTGACAACCATTGAACATTTCGTGATCTTCAAGGGGCGGGACGCCTGTGACATCATCATGAAGAAGATCGCTTCCCGTGATGAGAAATATTCAGAGATCGAGCCAATCAGCACCTATCATGTAGAGTATGAGCCGAAACTGATCGTCCGGGGAACGACCTCTTATCCCAGACGGCAGAAGAAAAAATAAAATTAATGTATTTGGCGAAATTATTATTAATAATTTCGCCTTTTTTCTATGTGGGAAAAGAACTGCGAGAAAATAAAGCAAAAAAAGATTGAAGGAAGGTAAAATATAAGAAAAAGCAGAGTAAAAGAGATTGATAATTTAAAAATATTAATTTTAAAAATTACTAATAAAAATCAGGGCCTATTGACCATTGTCAGGATTTTGAGATATAATTTTATCACATGAGATTTCAGAACAGATGGATGCCATCTAATAATCAAAGGAGGAACGAAACATGAAATTTTTCATCGACACAGCCAAGGTAGAAGATATCAAAAAGGCCAATGATATGGGCGTTATCTGCGGCGTGACGACAAACCCATCCCTGATCGCGAAGGAAGGCCGGGTTTTTGAAGAAGTGATCGCGGAGATCGCTTCCATCGTAGACGGCCCTATCAGCGGAGAGGTAAAGGCTACCACTACCGATGCGGAGGGGATGATCAAAGAAGGAAGAGAGATCGCCAAGATCCATCCCAATATGGTGGTAAAGATCCCTATGACGGCAGAAGGACTGAAGGCCTGCCATCAGCTGTCCAAGGAAGGGATCAAGACCAATGTGACCCTGATCTTCACAGCGAACCAGGCGCTTCTGGCCGCCAGAGCAGGGGCTACCTATGTTTCTCCGTTCCTGGGACGTCTGGACGACATTTCTGTCAGAGGAACTGATCTGATCGCAGAGATCGCGGAGATCTTCAAGATCGCTGGGATCAAGACAGAGATCATCGCGGCCAGCATCCGTCACCCCATGCACGTGACCGACTGTGCTCTGGCAGGAGCTGATATCGCTACCGTGCCTTACGGAGTTATCGAGAAGATGGTAAAACATCCGCTGACCGACAGCGGCATTGAGAAATTCCAGGCGGATTACAAAGCGGTATTTGGAGAATAAGTATTCAGGAGGAGCATTATGAACAAATTAGAGTTAATGAAGACGGCAAATGAGATCCGCAAGGGCATCATCACTGCGGTTCACAGCGCCAAGTCCGGTCATCCGGGCGGATCGTTATCTGCGGCAGACATCTATACATATCTTTATTTTGAAGAGTTGAACATTGATCCCAAGGATCCCAGGAAGGCAGACCGCGACCGGTTTGTTCTCTCCAAGGGACACACTGCGCCGGGTTATTATGCGACGCTGGCCAACAGAGGATTCTTCCCGGTGGAAGACCTGAAGACCCTGCGGAAGGTAGGATCTTACCTTCAGGGACATCCGGATATGAAGCACATTCCGGGCGTGGATATGTCCAGCGGTTCTCTGGGACAGGGAATCTCCGCGGCGGTAGGTATGGCCATCTCTGCCAAGCTTTCCAATGACAGCTACCGGGTATACACCCTGGTGGGAGACGGTGAGATCCAGGAAGGACAGGTGTGGGAGGCTGCGATGCTGGCAGGCCACAGAAAGCTGGACAACCTGGTAGTGATCGTGGACAATAATAACCTGCAGATCGACGGCCCGATCAATGAGGTAAATTCACCCTATCCCATCGACAAGAAATTTGAAGCGTTCAATTTCCATGTGATCAATATCGACGGCCATGATTTTGATGCCATCGACGCAGCATTCAAAGAGGCGAAGGCAACCAAGGGACAGCCCACGGCTATCATCGCCAAGACTGTGAAAGGCAAAGGGGTTTCCTTCATGGAGAACCAGGTTTCCTGGCACGGTTCCGCGCCAAACGACGAGCAGTATGAAGTCGCCATGGCAGATTTAGAGAAAGTAGGTGAAGCATTATGTCAGAAGTAAAGAAGATCGCCACAAGAGAAAGCTACGGTAATGCTTTGGTAGAATTGGGAAAGAAACATGACGATGTAGTTGTCCTGGACGCGGACCTGGCGGCGGCCACCAAGACGGGAACCTTTAAGAAAGCTTTCCCGGAGCGCCACATTGACTGCGGGATCGCAGAAGGAAATATGATGGGCGTAGCGGCGGGGATCGCCACCACAGGCAAGGTTCCTTTTGCAAGTTCTTTTGCTATGTTCGCGGCGGGAAGAGCCTTTGAGCAGATCCGCAACTCCATCGGTTATCCCAAGCTGAATGTGAAGATCGGCGCCACTCACGCAAGTATCTCTGTAGGTGAGGACGGAGCGACCCATCAGTGTAATGAGGATATCGCCCTTATGCGCACCATTCCGGGGATGGTAGTCATCAATCCTTCCGACGATGTGGAGGCAAAGGCCGCGGTAGAAGCAGCTTATGAGCATGTGGGCCCTGTATACCTGCGGTTTGGCAGAGCGGCAGTTCCGGTGATCAACGACAATCCGGATTATAAATTCGAGATCGGCAAGGCTGTGACTCTGCGGGAGGGAACGGATGTGACCATCATCGCCACAGGTCTTCCGGTATCTGAGTCTCTGGCGGCAGCCGAGAAGCTGGCGCAGGAAGGTATCAGCGCGGCAGTGATCAATATGCATACCGTTAAGCCGCTGGATGAAGAGGCGGTAGCGGCAGCAGCGGCGAAGACCGGTAAGATCGTAACAGTAGAAGAACACTCTGTGATCGGCGGCCTGGGCAGCGCGGTCTGCGACGTGGTCGCGGAGAAAGCGCCGGCTAAAGTGCTGAAGATCGGAATCAACGACGTGTACGGAGAATCCGGACCGGCAGCAGAGCTGATCAAGAAGTACGGCCTGGACAGCGAAAGTATTTACGAAAAGGTAAAGGCATTTGTAAAATAGGATAAAAGATGAGAGCCCGACATCTGCGGACAGCGGATGCCGGGCTTTTTTGCGTCTTCTGGCGCATTGCGTCAAACAACGTGCGGAACAAAGAGAAGCCGTCGAAAGAGCGGAAACCCTGCCGGAAATTTCCCGGGATGGGCCCCATGGATCGCTAAAATATGCGAAGTCCCTGTGCTATCCTATGCGAAATGGTTGAAGTCTCAAGGGCTTTAGCCAAAAAAACATAGACGAGGTGAGAGTATATGGAAAGACAATTTCCGAAAAACGTCCGCCAGATAGGGAATGTTTGCGACGAGCCCAAGATATATGTAGAAGACTATGTGGACACCTATCTGAACCAGCTGCGGATGAAAGCGATGGACATGCCTGTGGGGGCGGTGTTCACAGGAGAGATCCAACGGGTAGAAGAACAGGATGTGGTCTACATATCCGGCGCGATGCAGATGAAAGAACTGGAAATCAAAGGAACAGACATCCTGGTGGGACAAGAAGTCTGGGAGCAGGCAGAGAAAGAGCGGGAAGAGTATTTTCCAGAACTGAAGATCGTAGGGTGGTGCCTGGTGGAGACGGGACATCCCATGGGGCTTAGCCGAAGTGTCAACAAGATCCATGGGAAAAAGTTTGGGACAGAAAATACCGTTTTTATCTGGAAAGATGCCGCAGAGGCGGACGAACTGCTCTATGCGTACAAATACGGTGAGCTAATGCAAATGGGAGGATATTATATTTATTATGAAAAGAATCCTGCCATGCAGAACTATATGATCAGCACGCGAAAAAAGATTGGCGTTACACCCAGTGAAGTGGTTGAGGATCGAGCTGCAAAGAATTTTCGTAGTGCAGTAAAGGAGCAGATGGAGCAGCGGGAAATCCGCCAGAGTTCCCGGTTTGTCTATGTGATGAGCGTGCTTCTGGTGGTGATCGTGCTTGCGATCGGTATCTCAACCATGAATAATTTCGACAAAATGGAGGCAGTACAGGATTCTATTGAAACCCTGTCCCAGTCTGTGGGAGGCCAGGAACAAATGGAAGAAGCCGTATCAGAGGCGGAAGAAAAGAGCGCGCCTGAAGAGCAGGAAGAGGCAGTAGAGGAAGTTGGGCAAAAGGAGGAAGAACTGCCGCAGGCTGCGATAGAGGCTGGGCTGGGCGAGGAGGATTTCTATACTGTGGAGAAGGGAGATACCCTGGACAGTATCAGCATAAAGATCTACGGAGACGCCAGCCACGTGGAGGCGATCTGCAAGATGAACGGCTTGTCAAATGGCAATCTCATTTTCATCGGTCAAAAATTGCTATTACCATAGGGGGAAATATGGTATAATAATTGATGATCGCGCAAAGTGCGGTTCAGACCGATTTTGAAGGGGATATAAATGGGAGACAAAAGAAACAGGAAGTTGCATATCGTCAGGGAAGCGGAAGAAGGGCGGCAGGAGCCGGAAGAGCAGGGCGGAAGAAAAAGAAGTTATAAGATTCTTATGGCGGCAGGAGCAGTTTTACTTCTGGCTGTAGCAATTTTTCTCGTAATCCATCTTCAGACCTATGATACGGTGCGAGTAGAGGAAACTTACAAGATCGACGGCGTGACAGACAGCAGCTATGAAGAATTTGCCAAAGGCGTTCTGAAATACAGCCGGGATGGTGTCTCTTATCTGAACACTCAGGGGGAAGAACGGTGGAATCAGCCGGGTCAGTTTAAGAATCCTTTTGTGGATATAAATGGTACGACGGCGGCAATTGCCGATAAAGGCGGAAATAATATTATGGTGGTACAGGAAAGCGGCGTGAAGGGAGAAATCGAGACAACACGCCCGATTGAGAAGATTGCGGTATCCAGGCAGGGGATCGTAAGCGCCATTTTGAAAAATGAGGATTCGCCGCAGGTAATCTGTTATGATACGGCGGGGAATATTCTGGTGGAACATCAGACTTCCTTCGCGGGAACTGGATATCCGGTGGATGTAGCCCTCTCGGAGGACGGGGAGACGATGATGGTTGTATATCTCAGCGTAAACGGCGGAACATACAAGTCGTCAGTGGCGTATTATAATTTTGGGAAATCCAGGGATACATTCGCAGATCATCAAACCGCTTATAAAGAATATGAAAAAACAATCCTGGCTTCCGGGTTCTATCTTGACGGATCCGTATCTGCCGTAGTGGGAGACAACTGCCTGACCATATTTAAAGGGATAGAACAACCGGAGGAAGCAACGACCGTTTCTTTGGATAAAGAGATCAAGAGTGTTTTTCACAGTGAAAAATATATCGGGCTGATTTTGAAAAACAAAGGGAAGAAAGGATATGAGCTGTGTCTGTATAATGCTTCCGGGAAAAAAGTGATGTCGGAAGATTTTTCCGGGGATTACGGAAATATCAAATTGTCCGGAAATCAGGTTATCATGTACGCAGGGAGAAAGTGCAGTATTTTCTTATCCAGTGGCGTGAAGAAATTTGAGGGTGAGATGGATAACGATATTCTGGAGATACTTCCGATCAGCGGTGTGAATAAATACATTGTGATGAATGCAAACGGTATGGAAGACATACGGCTTGTAAAGTAAGGAGAGGCTTATGAACTGGGTTGTAGTAACAGTAGGACTGATCTTTTTGCTCTGTATCTTGATGGGGATCTACAAAGGAGCGGTGCGGATCGCAGTGTCTCTGGCGACAACGATTTTGACCCTGGTGATCGTTTTCTTTGCGTCTCCGCTGGTCGCGGATTTGATCGAGGATAAAACTCCGCTGGATGAGATGATCCAGGATCAGGCACTGTCTACCATGGCCGGAGCGGCGGGGGTACTGTCCGGCGGGGAATCCGGGGAAGGGATTTCGGAGGATGAGGTGAGACAGGCGCTTTCGGCTGCGGGGATCAGCGAAGATACACTGGAGGAATACGGAATCTCTGTGGAGGATATTGTAAATGGAAATATCAGCGGCAGTGAGCTGGCGGAGTATGGGATCTCCAGCCGCGTCCTGGAAGGGCTTGGCGGCGAGGAGTCAGAGACGACGGAGGATATGATCGAGAGTGCGGATATTCCGAGAGATGTTCAGATCGCGGCCATCGAGGCGGCAGATCTGCCCCAGATCTTCAAGAATCTTCTGACAGAAAATAATAACGATGAGATTTACGCGGATCTCGGAGTGCAGACTTTTGCCCAGTATGTAGGAAGCTTTCTGGCGAAACTGATCATAAATATCCTGGCATTTCTGGGAACCTTTATCCTGGTTTCCCTGATCCTGCGGGCGATCGTCTTTGCGCTGGACATTGTGTCAAACCTGCCCCTGCTTGGACTGGTCAACCGGCTGGCGGGCGGAGCTGTAGGAGCTGTCGGCGCGCTGATCATCGTGTGGGTGCTTTTTATCCTTGTCACCCTTCTGTATATGACATCCACGGGAAAAGAGGCTGCCCGGATGATCCAGGAGAATGGATTTACAAAATTATTATATGAATACAATCCGCTTATGAAGCTGGCCATAAATCTCTAGTAAGTCCTTGACAACCAATATGAATAATGGTATTATGAAAATCCACCACGGAAACGCGGTGGATTTTTAATCGGCTGATCTGAGATAATTCAGAAAAAAGCGCTAAGTTGTAAAATCAAATGCGACAAGGGTTAATACTCTATCGCATTTGATTTTTTTATATAGAAAATCAAAGAGTGTAACAAGAGAATGAAACTCTTGTGGCACTCTTTTTTATTGCGAAGAAAACAGAAAGAAAGGTGGTTGGACATGAGAAAAGGAGCGAAGCGGCTTAATTATGCAGATAGGCAGCGGATTGAGAGTATGAAGAAATCCGGGGCAAAGGTTACAGAGATTGCCCAGGCGGTGGGAGTACACCGGGCCACTATCTACAATGAATTGAAGCGTGGCGGAGAGCCTTACCGTGCAGAAATAGCACAGAGAGCGTTATAAACGCCGTACGGCAGCAGGGCAGGAAAGCGAGGAACTTAACATGAAGCAGAGAACACTTTACCAGGTGCGAGTTACCCAGGAAATCCCGTTTTGTGATTATGACGAGGACGGGGAAGAAACCCAGGTAAGCAGCGGACGCATAGAAGAGTATGTGGCCGGGAGATTTTCAGCAGAGCATAACGCAAAACTCTTTGCGGAAGCATTGGAAAACAAGATTGCAGAGGAAAGCGGCTATGTGACAAATTGCTTTACGCCGAAAGTCTCAATTATAAAAATAACCCAAACGGAAGAGTTGGTGGACGAATAGAAAGGGGGCGAGGACTTTAATATGAGCAAGTGCATTGTGAAAATTTTAAGGGACGAAACGCCGGGCGGATTGGCGGAGAAAATCAACAAGGAATTAGAAGAAAACACACGGTCATGGGACACGGTAACGGGTATCAAATACCAGGTGGCAGTAATTCCGATTATGAGAGGGAAAGAAATAGCCGGGTTTAAAACGGAATATTCCGCACTTATACCAGGGTAATGAATTTAGAAAGCGAGGAACTTAACATGGAAAAGATACCGGAATGGATTTATGCACCAACAAACTTTTCCCCGGAACTGGAAAAGACATTTGAAGCAGTAGAAAAAGCCCTGGGCTTTAAACTGTTTATTTGGCAGAAAACATTTATTGCCAACACAACATATAGACGGAGTGGAAGAACCACGGCGGAAATATTACGGGCTTTATTGAACGTATCAAAACCGCCCTTAGATTACACCAAACCAGTAGTGGACCACATGGAGCGGTTTTATAGAGAAGAGACACGGGAAATAAAGGCAAAACTGGACGCCGCCAGAATACCGACAAGGACCGTTTTCTTTTCCTGGCAGGAGAAACAGAAATATTACAGTGAAGCGGAAGCCGGGCAGCAGGAGAAAAATACAATACCGGAATTTATGCCGGAATATGGAAAGAGGATATGGCTATGAAAACCACGGCAGAAATGACACTGGGAAGTCTTTTTGACGGAATAGCCGGGTTCCCATTGGCGGCCAGGCGGCAGGGTATCAAAACGGTATGGGTAAGCGAGATAGAGCCGGATTGTATAGACATAGCAAAGCGGCACTTCCCGGAAGCCCTACAACTGGGAGACATTACGCAGATAGACGGGGCAAAAATCCCCGTTGTGGATATTATCAGTTTTGGAAGCCCTTGCCAGGATTTGAGCGTTGCCGGAAAACAGACGGGGCTTGACGGTTCCCGTTCCGGCTTATTCATGGAAGCCGTGAGAATAACCAGGGAAATGAGGGAAAAGACAAATGGACAATATCCAAAATATATCATTTGGGAAAATGTGGCCGGGGCTTTTTCAAGCAATAAAGGCGAGGACTTCCGCCGGGTCCTGGAAGAAATCACACAGAGCAACATTTCAATGCCTAAAAGTGGGAAATGGGCAACCGCCGGAATGGTTGGAAATGAGGGACCAGGGGGGGGGACGTTCAGTGTACCGCATGGCGATTACTTGACGCTCAATTTTGGGGAGTGCCCCAACGTAGAAAACGTATCTACCTTGTCAATGATTTTGGAAACGGACGTGCCGGACAAATACTTTTTGAGTGCGAAAGCGTGTTGGGGTATCATTCGCAGGGCAGAGACGAGGAACAAGGAAATTCCGGTAATTCTGAAAATAGCCTTACTGGAACGGATTGCAGAGGAATGGCAGAGGACGCAGACGGACAAATGAAATTAGATTTTGGCCGCACCGCAGACAGAATTTATATAAACGCCAAAACAAGTGTAACGCTCATGGGAAACGCCGGGGGCGGTGGTGGGAAAACAGGCTTATATTTACTTCCCGTCTACACCATTGCCGGAAATGTGATTGGCAGGAATGAGAAAAACGGCGGCAACCAGTTGGGCGTAAATCAAGACATAGCCCCAACGCTTACGGGTGCGGACCGGCACGCCGTAGCGTATGCCGCCGGGTTTCTTCCGAAAGCAGGAGCAAAGGCCGGGGGAATTGGATATACAGAGGGAGCAAGCCCAACGCTTATGTCTCAACACCGCCCGGCGGTAGTGTATGGATATACACAAAGCGGTTATGGAGAGTTTAAAGAGGGCGTGGGCACATTGAAAAAGAGCCGAGGGGCAGCAGGGGGCGGAAGCGAAACCCTTGCCGTGATAATGGAACGGATTGCCGCAGCGGTTAAATACCGGGTCCGCCGCCTTACGCCGCTTGAATGTGAACGCCTGGACGGGTTCCCGGACGAATGGACAAGGTACGGGGCAAGCGGCAAAGAAATGTCCGACAATGCCCGTTACATGGCACTGGGAAATAGTATAGCGGTTCCATGTGCGGAGCGTGTTTTTATCGGCATAAAGAAAGCAGAAAGCGAGGAATGAAGAATGAGAGAAAAAGGGCTTTATTTTGCGGCAAGGGAAGCGGAAGAAATAGGATTTTCTATTGCACTGGTGTACATACCGCAAGAAAAGGATTTGCAGTTTTCTATTATGTTTGGCAGTTACATGGTTGCTATTGGGTGGACATTTTAAAAGAAAGGAAAACAGAGCATGACAAATTTAGAAGTATTAGCATTGATTGTAATTTTATTGGTAGTCATAGGCGGCGGAGTGATTTTATACCTGGCACTGGCCGGGTTAGCCATTATCTATTCAATGGGCGCAAATGAAAGCCCAAAAGGCCGCCGTATCTTCTTTGGCGTCCTGGGTGTGGTTATGATAATTGCCTTTGTGTGTGCTTCCGTTTATTTGCACAAGTACGGGTGGCCGTTATGAAGTTACGGGAATTTTTGACCGTATTTGAACAATCGGACAGATTGCGGATTGTAAAGAATGAAAAGGACGTTTATACGGGGTTCCTGGCCCTCATGGAACACGCCGGGGACATGGAAGCACTTATGGACGCAGAGGTTAAGCGGTTCAGACCAACGCCGGAAATAAGACATAAGGAATGGCGAAAACGTGGGCTTATGGCACCGTTGCAACCGCAGGAAACGCCGGAATATTCCTTTTCAGATTTGCAGATGAACCTATACAACACCATTTATTTATAGGAGAACGAGACATGGCGGACATGACAATAACGGTAAAAATTGAAGATTTGCCGGAATTTAAGGCCAGGCTTGCCAGGATAAAGAAAATTATGCGGCGGCGTGCCTGGGTAAACGGTCATAGGACCGGGAAAGCGAGGAAAAGCACATGGAAAAGAGCGTGACACCATTAAACGGAATTGTGGAGCCGGATTTTTTGGAATACCTGGACAAGACATTTAAGCGGTGGCAGCAGTTGGCCGCCCAAGGCGTGACACTGGGCAGCCGTGAGATTGCAAAATTGACAGATACCGTATACGGGGCGAAACTTAACGCCCGTTATGGATTTGAAGCGGTCACACGCCGAGAACCGGACGAAGAGGGCCAGGACCGTTTTACTCTTATGATTTACAAGAACCGTGAAGCGGTGGAAAATGACCCACCACTTTATCATTTCACAACACCAATTCACAGATAAGAAAGCGAGGAATTTAACATGGGATTTATGGACGGATTTACAAGTGACGGAACCGTGGACATGAAGCACACGGAATATTACAACCTTATGAAAGAAGCGGCAAAAGCGGAATTGTTGAGCAATGCGGTAAAAGCGGAAGTGCCGGGCTTTTATATCCAGGCAATGATTACCGGAGAAAAGCCGGAATTTCTTAACGAACTGAAAGCAGAGGAAGAGGACACGGGCTTTCATGCAGAATACGAGCAGATTACCGGGGCAGTTGTTTCCATACTTGAAGCATGGACGGAAGAAAACGGCGTGGAGAGTGCAGCCACTTCCTTGCACCGCCTTATTGATACCCTGGAAGTAAACCGCATTGACGAATTAAGGGCGATTAAGGGAAACCAGGAAGAATACAGAAAGAAGTTGGAAGCAGCATTTAAAGAAATGGAAAATACCATGGAAGTCATGGGAAAAATGCCGCCAATTAACGTATGTCTGAATTTTGGGAGCAAGAAAGGCCAGGCGGCAGCAGGAGAACCGGAAGAGGGAAAGCCCCAGGGCCGTGATTGTTGGAGTTGCCGGACGTGTGGAAATACAAAACCCGTGAGAATGAACGTGGATAAATGCCGGGAGTGTGAGGACGGGAGCCAATACACGGAAGCGGACACGCCGGACGAGAAAAGCCACGAAATGGAGAGCGAAGAGGAAAGCGAGGAACCGGACAATGGCAATGAATGAGTTAAGAAAAGAAGTGGAAGCCGCAGCAATGGCGGAATTAAACCGGGCAAATGCAAAGTTTCCTTTATTCAATAGCACACATGAGGGTTACGCCGTCATTTTAGAGGAAGCAGAGGAAGCCCAGGAAGCAATGGAAAACGTAAAAACTTCCCTGGCCGTCCTTTGGGACCGGGTAAAAGGCATAGAAGTGGCGTGCTTCCTGGACGAAGATACCACACCAACGGCAATTTTCCACCAGGCCATTGACGCCGCTTGTGAAATGGTGCAGACGGCGGCCATGCTTTTAAAGTATGAAATGAGCATGGGGGCAAAGGCAGAAGAGAAAGGAGAAAACACACATGGCGATTTATGCGGTTGATTTTGACGGCACACTGGCAGTTACCAGGTTCCCGGAAATCGTGGAGCCGAAACGGAAGATAGTAGCAGCGGTTAAAATGCTCAAAGCAAACGGCCACAAGGTCATTCTTTGGACGAGCAGGGCAGGGCGTGACCTGGAAGCGGCGGTGGAATGGTGCCACGGCCAGGGCTTAGAGTTTGACGCCGTGAATGAGCCTTTGCCGGAGCAGGTGGCAAGGTGGGGGAATGACACAAGAAAGGTTTATGCGGATTTTTACATAGATGACAAGGCCATGAGCGTAAGCGAGTTGGAAGCCATTATGGACAAAGTGGTGGACATTGTGGGCGAGTATGTAAACCAGTAGCAGGAAAGGGGACGCCATGATAAAGCGGATAATTGGGGCGTTATACGGGATTTTTTTAGAAGAACCGTTGGACCGCCTACATAATTGGCAAAAGAGATTTGAAAAAGAATATCTGAACTATTGCCGGACGGGGTGCAAGAATTGTTACAAGTGGAATGGCTATTGCAGGAGCCAGGCAAGCGGAACGCCCTATAAGAAATTCCGCCGGAAGTATCACGATATGAGTAAATATCACACGGACGCATAAGCAGGAAAGCGAGGAACTTAATATGGCAGCACAGGCGGAACGGTTAAAAATATCAATCACAGAAGAAAATAGAGCAATTAAAGCCTTGCAGGAAGCGGCATACATAAAGGGATACATGACCGCAGAGTTGAGGGAGCGGGAAAGGAGAAAGAAAGCGAGAGAACGCAGGAAAAGAAAAAGGTATTTCCTTACCCAAAAACTCTATGGCGTGGCAATGCTTATTCTTACGGCGGTTTCAGTAAAGTTATTAGAGGGGGATATAACGGCGGCGTTTATCCTGGTTCCAATGGGAATAATGCTAATTACTTCCAAGGAAATGCTGATTGTAAATAAATACTTTTGGGAATGTGAGGGAAAAGAATGGTATTTGTAATCCAGGGAATGAGGTATGACACGGAAAAAATGCGGAAAGTAGCAACCGTGAAGAAATGGTATAGAGAAGATACCTTTTTGAACCGGGCAATGTTTCCGGGCCAGGAAGTAGGGCGGACACATGAATGTGAATTATGGAAGTCTGAAAAAGGAAATTGGCTTTTAACACATGAAATGGATTATAGCAAGAGTATAGGCGAAGCCATAACAGAAGAGGAAGCCAAGGAACTTTTAATGAGGTATGCAACGCCAATATACGAAGAAATGTTTGGAGAGTTGCCGGAAGCGTAAAAGGGGCAAAGCGAAACCCGGTTGCAAGGTGGGGAACCAAAACAACCGGGTTGGAACTTAACACCCATATTATAACACAAGATATAGAGGAAATAAAGCGGTTTTTTCTATATATAGGAAGAAAGGCGGCAATCATGGCGATAAAGATTATTTTAGCGGCAGCAGGAGCCGCAACATTGATTTTGACAGCCCTGGGCCTTTTTGCTTATGCGGTAGTGGCAAAAGCCTGGAACGAATTATTTGACTGATTTTTTTAGATAGAGCGGCACCGCTTCCCCGTCCTTGTAATGGGTATTAACAAACCGGACACCCTATTGAAATTATTTATATAGGGCATAAGGGACCCAGGCAGAGGGCAGGGGGAGAGAGGTTTTACATAAAGGTGGGGAACTATGAAAAAAAAACTCTATGACAATTACGATTATGAGGAAGCATACCAAAAGCAGATAGAGAACCTGGAAGAATGGGAAATGGAAAAGTTGATGAAAGACGGAAAGGTGGAGTGCCTTTATAGGACAACCACAACCAAGTCCGAGAACATCAAAAGCGGCACCATTCTGTTAGAAGCCCAGGTGTACCCGTCATTTAAGGACAAAAAGGACGTGCCAGTGACAAAGCAGAAAAGGGAAACCAGGCCGTCACAGAAGAACCTAAACGACAAGAACGCACGGCGTTATCTCATACGCCTGGCAAATATCAATTTTGGGAAAGGGGATATTTGGGCCACGTTTGGGTGGAATGATGATTGTTTGCCGGACAGCGAAGAGAGAGCCAGGAAAGACATACAGAATTTCATCAAGCGGATAAACCGCCGCAGGAAAAAGGCCGGGCTTGAAAATGCAAAGTATATTTATATCCTGGCAATGGACGGCTACAAAAGGCCGCACTTCCACATTCTGTTATCCGGGGACGGGGTGGACCGGGACGAGTTAGAAGAATTATGGGGAAAATGCGACAGACCGAACACACGCCGGATAAAACCGGATGACGATTTTTTAATAACTGGCCTTGCCACATACATAACGCAGAACCCACACGGGACAAAGCGGTGGTGCCCGTCCAAGAATTTGCAGAAGCCGCCGGAACCAAGCCGCAGTTATTCAAAATTCAGAAAAGCCGGGGTTGAGAGAATGGCAAAGGATTTTGAAGAGTTAAAGGCACAAATGGAAAAGGCTTACCCAGGTTATAAATTCCTGGACGCAGAGGTTAAGTACAACGGCTACAATGCGGCGTTTTATATTTACGCCCGTATGGTAAAAGCAGGAGCGAAAGGAGCGAGACAAAGGAAATGAAAACGGTAGCAATTATTAACTTAAAGGGCGGCGTTGCCAAGACCACAACCGCCGTGTCCCTTGCGGAATTACTGGCAGAGGGGGACAAGAGAAGAAAACGGCCTGGCAGCAGGGTATTGTTGTTTGATAACGACAAGCAGGGCAACGCTTCCCGGATTTTCGGAGCGTATGAGAGGGAGCAGGAAGCCGGGGCGTGCCGGATTATTAAGACCGGACGAATTGCCGGGAACATCAGAGACACCGAAGTGGAGAACATGGACATTGTGGCGTGCAATTATTTCATGGAGTTGGCAGAACTGGAAATAAAGGCCGACACCGTGAACACGCAACATGGGCGTTATAAGTCTGCCCTGGGGGAGATAGACGGGAAATATGATTTTTGCATTATCGACAATCCGCCGGATTTGGGCATGAATGTGATAAATGCCATGGTGGCGGCAGATGAAATAATAATACCCGTATGCCTTGACGCCTATTCACTGGACGGCCTGGAAGAGTTGGTGGAGCAGATAAACCAGATAAGGGCACTCAATCCCAAAACCAGGCTTGCCGGGGTCCTCATAACAGACTATGAGAAATCAGACACAAGCGAAGCGGCGGAAAGTTGGATAAGGGCAAAGAGCGGTTGCCCGGTATTCTCTCAAAAAATCAGACATTCCAAGAAAGCAAAGGACGCCACATTTTACCGTTTAACGCCGTTGCATTATAGCATACGCAGCGGAGCCGCCCAGGATTATAAAGCATTTGCGGCGGAATATGTGCAGAAATTTGGCGGACCGGCAGCAGGGGAAAGGAGTTAAGGGCATGGCATTTAATATTTTGGACATTATGAACGCAGCCACAAAGGCGGAAGCAGGACAGAACCGGGATTACCAGGACGTTGTGGTAAATTACCGGGATATTGTGGTTACAAAGCATAACAAGTATAGCATGGACGAGTTGCAGGAGATAGCAACGGGAATAGAAATGGACGGGTTGCAGCAGCCACTTGTATTAGGCCGTGTAAACGGGGAATATTGGTTGGTTTCCGGCCACCGCCGCCTGGGCGGTATTAAAATCCTGGTGGCAGAGGGAAAGGCCGGGTTTGAAAATGTGAAATGCCGCTATAAGGACATGACGGAAATAGAATTTAGAATTGCCCTTTTGGTGGGTAACACATTCAACCGGAAAATGACGGATTACGACCTTATGACCCAGGCAGCAGAGTGGAAAGAGGTATTGACCCAGGCAAGGAAAGAGGGGCTTTTAATCCTGGAAGCCGGGGAACGGGTCCGGGATTATGTGGCCGCCGTCATGGGGGAAAAGGTGCCGAAGATACGGACCCTTAACACCATTCACGACAATGCCACGCCGGAAGTCAAAGAGCAGTTTAAAAACGGCAACCTGGGAATTACGGCGGCCATGGAAGCGGCAAAAGCGGACAAGGGCACCCAAAAGGAGATTGCCCAGGCGGCAGAGGACAAGGGCGGACTGGGAGCCGAGGAAATAAAAGCCATGGCAGAGGAAAAGAGACACCGAAAGACCAAGGAAGAGGAAACCAGGGAAGCCAGTGTGTCAGATACCGACACAACCGAGGAAGAAAAGGAAAATGCCAGGAAGTTGCACGCCGTAAAGATGATTGAAAAATATTATACCTGGTTAAATGACGAGGAAGTGGGCATTTTGGAACGTATGTTGGAAGATTGCAAGCGGCGTAAACGGGAATACGCCATTGAAGAGGGTTAGGGGGTTTATACATGAAATTGCAGAACATGAAGAGAGGGGAAACCACGGAGCAAATAACACTTTTTAACTGGGCAGAGAATAACGCCCATATTTTACCGTGCCTTTCCCTCATGTATCACATTCCAAACGAGGGAAAGAGGACAAACGGGGCAGTATTAAAGGCCATGGGTTTAAAGAGCGGTGTGCCGGACGTATGCTTGCCAGTGCCAAGCCACAATTTCAACGGCCTTTACCTGGAAATGAAATACGGGAAGAATAAGCCAACAAAAGACCAGGAAGCATTTATGGCGGCCTTGCGGCAGCAGGGCTATAAAACGGCGGTGTGTTACGGAGCGGACGAAGCAAAGGCGGAAATCATGGATTATTTGCAGGACCCGGACAAAATGCCGCTTTCCAAGTGTTTAAATGCCACATGGATTAACGGGCGTTGTGACGGCGTGCCAGTGGTGGGGCATATGTTCAGCCGGGAGCCTTGCCGGAATTGTGAGAAACACGAACCGACAAAGGCAGAAGCCACACTGGAAGCCAACATGGCAGCAGTTGACGGCACATTTAAAAGGCCAATTATAACGGCTATCGTAAATCTTTCCGCCGGGGAGCCATTAAAAGGGCTTTCCCTGGGGGAAACCTTAGAAACTATAAACCAAAACCTGGCCCTTTTGGTAAAGGGGCAGCAGTTGACGGTCAAACAATCGGCGGCGGTGCTTACCGTTGCCATGGAAGCCTATAAACGGGCGGAGAAGAAAGGAGATTAAGCCATGACAAAAAAACGGACAGACGGCGGCCATGAGATACCGGAAGAGGATTTAAGGGAAATGGAGCAGGAAGAGGGCCGGGAAATGCCGGACGGAGTGGAGAGCCAAACAGGATATTGCCGTTTTTGCGGCCAGGCCGGAATGGTTCATACATTGACCGGGTGGAACCAGGAAGATGTGGACGAAGCCGTAACGTGCAAGTGTGAGTGTGACGCCGCCAAGAAGTACGCAGAAAGCAAAGAGCGGGTCCAAAAAGCAAAGAGCCGCATAACGGAACTTTTCGGAAGCACCGCAGAAAGACCTATAGACCAGGACGTGGTTACCGTCATGCTTAACGTGGTTGACGCCATAGAAGCAAAGCACATGAAAGGAATAACCATTGACGTAGGCCAGGGCGTAAAAGCAAAGGTTTCCAAAATGGCAAAAGAAAGCATAAAAGTGGAGAGGTCAGAGACTTCCAAGAAAATCTATGAAGAGTAACGGGGGGGCAGAGGATTGGTAAAACTGGACGCCGATATTAAAGCAATAGCCCGTAGTATCATACAAGGCAATGAGAAGAGAAAAAAGAGAATAAAGAACGGCCAGGCAAGTGCCTTTGATTTGCAGGCCGCCCAGGTTGTAGACAATGCCTTGCGTGGTACGTGTGGGAATATTGAAAGCGTCCGGGTACGGCGGCAAATGCAGGAGAAGATTTATAAGAGCATTGTTTATAATATGCCTTATGAGTACATAGCAGACGCCTTGTGTGGCCGCCGCCAATTCTATGAATACCGCCAGGAATTTATTAAACGGGTAGCGTCCGCCATGGATATGCTACCGGAGCAGAAAGGACAGGAACATGGGAATTGATTTAAGCAGATTTAAAGTAGTGCATGGGGATAAGGTATTTAATGCAATAGCACTTATGGAAGTGCAAATGCCGGAGAATGTGGAATGGGATAAAAGGGACATAGTCTTGAAACCGAAGTTTATTGATATACTGGCAATCAACGAGGACGGCAATATTATTTCAATCCATGATGAAGCGTGGACGTTTCAGTTTATCCCCATTGTGGGGAAATAGCCAGGCGGCAGCAGGATACAAAATAAGTGGGTCAGAATGTCAGAGTGTTTTATATTAACATAGGCTTGTGGGTAGGGTTTACCCATGAGCCTATCAGCATGAGGGAAAGGACGGTGGCAGCAGATGAAAGAATATGCAAAGGACTTCTACAAGTCAGCAGCATGGAAGAGAGCCAGGCAGACAGTTATTAAACGGGCCAATGGATTGTGTGAGCGGTGCAGAGCCGCCGGGCTTTATCGTCCCGGTGTGATTGTCCACCACAAGGATTACATTACACCGGAGAATATCCACAACCCAGGCGTGACCCTTAGCCTGGATAACCTGGAATATCTTTGTGAGGATTGCCATAACAAAGAGCATAAGGCAAAGCCTAACAATCGTTATCGGTTTGACAGTGACGGAAAATTATTACCGCCAAAAGGAGAAGAGCGGCGGACCACTCCCCCCGGTGGGTTGATTTTGGACGCCCCCACAAGAACCGAGGGAGATACTTCAAAAAAACTCCGCAGGGTCGCACGCATATGAGGGGGGTCAAAATATGGCAGAAGAAACAAAAAGTAACGAGAAGAAAGCGAAAAAAAGAACAAATAAACTCACAAATGCGAGGATAAAGAAAGAGATAGAATTTCTTACGCCCATGTTTGCCGGAATAGATGACGAGGACAAGAAAAGCCTTGTAAATTCACTTGTTGAGGAAGCCGCATTTTTAAAAGTGGCTTGCTTCCAGGCAAAAGAAGAATTGAAAAAAGAGGGGCTTACCACGGAAACGGTAAACGCTTCACAGAAATTTGTAAAAGCCCACCCGTCAGCCACGATTTACGAGAAATATTCACGCCAATATACGGCAATTATTCACACGCTTATTGAGTATTTGCCGCCAAAAGAAAAGAAAAATATAAGCAGACTGGCAGCATTGCGGAATGGATAACAATTACATTTTCCAGTATTGGGAAGCCATACAAAACGGCACCGTAACAGTAGGAAAGTGGATAAAGACCATTTATGAAATCCTTGTGAATGGTTTGAAAAGTGGCAAATGGGATTTTGACGAGGAAAAGGCCAATAAGGCTATAAACTTCATAGAAAACTTTTGTCATCATTCAGAGGGACGAAACGATTTATTAAAACTTGAATTATGGCAAAAGGCCATAGTTTCCGCCATTTTTGGCATAATGGATAAGCGGACCGGTTACAGACAATTCCGGGAAGTTTTCATAGTTGTAGCACGTAAGAACGGTAAAACATTGTTTGCCGCCGCTATTGCGGCATATATGGCATATATAGACGGCGAGTATGGGGCAAAGGTCTATTTCCTGGCCCCTAAACTGGACCAGGCGGACCTTGTGTATGACGCCTTTTATCAGATTGTCCAGGCAGATGACGAACTGGACAGCATAACCAAAAAACGCCGCAGCGATATTTATATCAAAGAATTTAACACCAGTGTGAAAAAGATAGCCTTTAACTCAAAAAAGTCGGACGGTTTCAACCCTCAAATGGTTGTCAATGACGAAATGGAAGCATGGCAGGGGGACCAGGGACTAAAGCAGTATGAGGTTATGACTTCCGCACTGGGGGCGAGAAAGCAGCCGCTTATTTTATCCATATCAACCGCCGGATATATCAATGACGGTATTTATGATGAACTTATGCGGCGTTCAACGTCATTCTTAAAGGGCAATTCCAAGGAAACAAGAATATTGCCGTTCCTCTACATGATTGACAATATCGAAGCCTGGGACGATTTAGAGGAATTAAAAAAGAGCAATCCGAACCTGGGCGTGTCCGTGTCAGAGGAATTTTACATAGAGCAGATAGAGATTGCAAAAGCGTCCCTTTCAAAGAAAGTGGAGTTTCTTACAAAGTATTGCAACATCAAGCAAAATTCCAGTGTGGCGTGGTTGGATTACTGGGACGTTATGAAAGCGGTAAACGAGGACTTACGCCTTACCCTGGAGCAATTCCGGGGGTGCTATTGTGTTGGCGGCATAGACCTTTCCAGGACAACGGACTTAACGGCGGCGTCAATCGTTATTTGGAAGAATGGAAAATGGAATGTGATTACAAAATTCTATATGCCAAAGAAGCGGTATGAAGTGGCCGTGAATGAGGATAACACGCCGTACAACATGTACAAAGAAAAAGGATTTTTGCAAATATCCGGGGAAAACCAGGTGGATTATAAGGACGTGTATAACTGGTTCATAGAACTGGTTAAGGTTTACAAAATCCGCCCGTTAAAAATCGGCTATGACCGTTACAGTGCCGGGTATTTGGTAGATGACCTAAAAATGGCCGGGTTCCAAACGGATGACGTTTACCAGGGCACGAACTTAACGCCAATCCTACACCAGTTTGAGGGAGACTTAAAGGACGGAAAGTATAACCTGGGGGACAACACCCTTTTGGCGTCACATCTTCTTAATGTGGCCGTGGAAATCAATATGAATGATAGCCGCATGAAGCCCGTGAAGATTGAAAAGCGTATGAGGATAGACGGGGCCGTTTCCGTCTTTGACGCTATGACAATGGTATCAAAATACCATAGTGAGATAGGCAAAAAACTTTTGAATGAAGCGGCATAAATGGCCGCCCGGCAGCAGGGTTTTAAAGTGGGTCAGAATTTCAACACGAATAATTTTACAATAGGTCCATGGACGTGTTCCATGGGCTTATTTTTTGAGGAAAGGGGGTAATGATACGGGAATTATAGCAAACGTATTCGGAGCCTTTAAGGCAAAATACAGACCGCTTTTATTGAGCCGTGGGGAGTATGTGCCAACGGGAACCTTACGGGACAATGACATTGTGGGAGCCATTGCGGACGCCATAGCCAAGAACGTAGGAAAGTTACAGCCCCAGGTTGTCCGAAAGGACGAAAAGGGAATGACGATAAAAAACGATTACCTGGCCCGGATTTTGACTTTGCGGCCATGCCCGGAAATGTCAACGTATGATTTTCTTTACAGAATTGCGGCGGACCTGGTTTATACTTCCAATTCCTTTTCCGTGATTTTCTACAACGAGGATTTTACAAGGGTACAGAGCATACAACCAATCACTACAAAGAGTTTCCGCATTTTTGAAGATGACAAGCACCATATCCTTTTCCGCTTCCGGTGGGATTATGACGGGGAAACTTATACGGTGCCTTATCAGAATGTCATACACATAAAGGCAAGGTACAACAAAAAACGGTTTTTGGGGACTTCCCCGGATATTGAGTTAAAGCGGAGCCTGGACCTTGTGGAGACGTCCGGGGAAATCGTAAAGAACATTGTAAACCGTTCCAACTCATTGACCGGGTATCTGAAATACAACAACCTGGCAGATGACAAGGAACTAAAGCAGATTGCAAAAGACTTCCAGGACGCCTATATGGGAGCGGAAAACGCCGGGGGTATTGCCGCAATAGACAGTACGGTGGAATTTAAAGAGATTGTGCAACGCACGCCAAACGTGCCAGTAAATCAAATTACATTCCTACGTGATAACGTGTACCGCTATTACGGAGTAAATGAAAAGGTATTGACTTCCACCCTTTCGGACCAGGAATGGATTAGTTTTTATGAAAACGTGATTGAGCCTATCGCTATCCAGTTAAGTTATGAGTTTACTTTTAAACTTTTGACACCAAGGGAAATAGGGTACGGGAACAAGATAGAGTTTACGGCCAACCTTTTGCAGTATGCCACATTACAGACACGTGACACAATCGGCGGAAATATGTTTGACCGTGGAGCAATGACAATAAACGAATACCGGGCACTTATGTATTACGGTCCGGTAGATGACGGGGACGTGAGAATGGTATCACTCAACTACGTGAAAGCCGGGGACCAAAGCCTTTACCAAGTAGGGCAGGGCGGCGGAAGCAATGACCCACCGCCGGACCCAGGGACGCAGCAGGACAAACAACGCAGGGCAATGGAAGCCGCCGCACGTGCCTATTTTCAGACTATGAAAGGGGGTTAAGGATATGCCGAAAGCACCGAGCATTTTGAGACTTTGCAAAGACCCGGCAAAGGCCACGGTTGGGAAGTTTTACGAGTTTAAGAACGCAACGGACACAAGCGTGGACCTTTATTTTTACGGGGACATTGTAAGCGATTGGTGGGGAGCCTGGCAGGAAGAGGACCAGTACCCGGAAGCAATCAAGAATTTCCTGGCCGAAGCCGGGGGAAAAGATTTGAATATTTACATCAATTCCGGCGGCGGTTCCGTATTTGCCGGAATAGCAATTTACAATATGCTGAAACGCTACACGGGAAAGAAAACCGTGTATGTTGACGCCCTGGCCGGGTCCATTGCTTCCGTAATCGCATTTGCGGACAGCGATATGCCCACAATCCCGTCCAATGCCTATTTGATGATACATAAGCCATGGGCGGTTTGTGACGGGAACGCCACGGAGTTGCGGAAAATGGCGGACACCCTGGACGCCGTGGAAAGCGGAATTTGGGCGATTTATGAAGAACATTTGGCAGAGGGCGTAACCATTGAGACAATAAAAGAACTCATGGAAGCGGAAACCTGGTTAAATGGCACCCAGGCTGCCCAGTATTTCCGGGTAAAGGTAGGCGAGGAAAACACCATAGCCGCAGCCGTCCAGGACTACACAAAGTTTTATTGCCACAATGTACCGCAGAAACTTCTTTCCGGGGAAGCCCACGCAGGGCAGCAGGACCGGGAGAAGCGGAACAAAATTATTGAACTTACTATGGCACACATGGGCCAGTAAGAAGATATGAAAGGAGATTAGAGACATGACAAGAGAAGAATTACTGAAAATGTCCAAAAAGGACCTTAAAAACAGACTGGCCGAACTGGGAAAGAACGCACAGGCACTTTCCGGCCAGGAGTTGACGGACGCCATGGACGAAGCAAGGACCATAGGCGAGATTTTGGACGAAATCAAAGGCCGGGAAGAACTGGAAGCAGCCGCAAGGGCAGCAGGAGCCGCAGACCCGGACGAGGGAGACGGAGCAGGAGAGGGCAGCGAAGAGCCGCAGGACCAGGAGAGAGCAAAGAGGGGCAAGACCTTAAAGGACGGGAAAAAGGCGTTTTTTAAGGGCAAGGCACTGGCAGGGATTAAGAACACCCTTACAACGGCCACGGGCGTAGTAATGCCGAAGCACACAAGCCCGGACATTTCCCCCACGTTCAACAATGTATCTTCCCTCATTGACAGGGTAAAGACCGTTCCCCTGGTGGGCGGTGAAAGTTATCAGCGTCCCTTTGTGAAGTCCTACGGGGACGGAGCCGGAAGCACCGCAGAAAACGCAGATTACAACACGTCTGAACCGGAATTTGGTTATTCCGACATTGTACGTGAGAAAATCACGGCATACGCAGAGGAACCGGAAGAAATGCAGAAATTGACAGACGCCGATTATGACGGCGTGGTGGAAGAGAGCGTGACCCGTGCAATTAAGCGTTACGCTTCCCGTCAGATTTTGGTAGGACCCGGCGGAACCGGAAAATTCCGTGGCATTTTCTTCAATCCGGCAAAGGCGGCGGACGATATTATTGACCGCAATACGGACATTACAACGATTACCACCATTGCAGACGATACCCTGGACGAGATTATTTACTCTTTCGGTGGGGACGAAGATGTGGAAGATATTGCCGTGTTAATCCTCAACAAGAAAGACCTTAAAAAGTTTGCAAAGTTGAGGGATAAGCAGGGGCGTAAAGTATACACCATTGTGAACCATGGCAACACGGGAACCATTGACGAGGTGCCTTATATCATCAATTCCGCTTGCGGAGAGGTTGGCGGCACCGCAGGAGCCTATTGCATGGCATACGGCCCGTTGAGCAATTACGAGGTTGCAATCTTTTCCGACATTGACGCACAGAAATCCACAGAATACAAATTCAAGCAGGGGCAGATTGCCTATAAGGCTTGTGTATTCATGGGCGGCAACGTGGTGGCAAAAAACGGCTTTATCCGTGTGAAGAACGCACAGGCGTAAGGACGGCATGAGAAAGGCGGCGGACAATGAATAAAACTGAACTGATAGCGAAAGCAAAGTTGCGGTGCCGTAAAATGTCCGCCGATATTCTGGACGAAGATATAGGACAACTTGCAAATGTTGTCTTAGCAGACCTTAAACGTATCGGCGTACATTCTTCCTACCTGGAACCGGAAAACATTACAGACCCGTTGATTATCGAAGCCGTACTGGTATATACGGACGCCAATTTTGGACATACGGAGAGCCGAAGCGAGTTAATGGCGGCGTATAACATGATTTGTACGAAAATCAAAGGGGGTGGCTACCATAGAAGCAATAGTGACACTGTTAGTTAAAAAAAATAAAACGGAATACCTGGAAAAAGAGGTATTTGCAGAAATCAACCCGGTAGGCCGTGACGAGTTTACGGCAGCCGGGCAAAAAGATTATAAAGCGTCCATGATGATTGAAGTATGGGGATTTGAGTATGAGGGTCAGACGGAAGTTATGGTGGACGGCAGGAAAATGGCAATCTACCGGACATATGGGCCGAAGAGCAACGGAAAGGTTGAACTTTACGCCGGGGAAAGGATAGGCAAAAGTTGAGAACGGACATTGACGGGTTAGACGAAGCCATAAAGAACGAACTGGAAAATTGGAGCAATGGGGAATTAAGACGTGCGGTAAATGAAAGCCTGGAAGAAACGGCAGCCGCAGCCGCCGAAAGTTTGAGACGGGGCGGCCCATACCAGGAAAGAACGGGGAAATATACCAAGGACTGGACGCACGACCAAAGGAGCAGCAGGACAAGCGTTATTACCGGATTGAATGGGTACAGTGTCTACAACAAAAAACACTATCAGTTGACCCATTTACTGGAAAAAGGGCACCAGTTACGCAAGGGCGGCAGGAAAGTAGGAAATGTAAAGGCGTTTGAACACATTGCACCAGTAAACGAAACCCTGGGAGATTTGGCCGTTTCAAAAATCCGTCAGAAAGTGAGGGGATAACATGACCGTAAATGTAAGCATTTTGGTGGAGAGGGCAAAAGCATTTTCAAAAAAGTACGGTGTGCCAATAACTAAAAACCAGTTTGAGGGAACACTGGACGACCCGGTGCCGGAACTTCCATACATGGTTTGGCTATCTTCACATGAGACGGGAAGAGGGGCGGACGGGCTTAACAACCTAAAAGCCCAGGACGTTGACTTTGAACTTTATACGCAGCAGGACAACCAGGAACGTGAGGACCTGGCAAAAGCATTTGAAGCGGAAGTGTTGCCGGACGTGGAATATGACGTATTGGTGGCACCTATCCCGGACGAAGAATGTTTCCAAACGGCGTATGAAGTCCGGGGATTATTGAAAAAAACGAAAGGAGTAAACAGAGCATGAACAAAGAAAGCATTGTTTTGGGTTCCGGCGATTTATATTGTACCGAGTTTATGGGAACAAATGCGGAGTTGCCGAGCAACGAAGTATTGGAAACCGAGGAAAACCGCCTGGGCCATATCAAAGGCGGTGCAGAAATCGAGTATGCACCCTCTTTCTACGAAGCCAAGGACGATATGGGCAAAGTTTCCAAAGTCATCCTTACGGAAGAGGAAGCAACCTTTAAATCCGGCATTATGACATGGTGCGGAGAGACATTGAAAAAGTTGTGTCAGACCGCAAGAGTGACCGAGGACCCGGCAAAGAAAATCCGCACTGTAAAGATTGGCGGCGTGGGAAATGCGGACGGAAAACGTTATGTTATTCACTTTGTCCATAAGGATAATGTGGACGGAGATATAAGAGTAACCATTGTGGGAAACAACCAGGCCGGATTTACGATTGCCTTTGCAAAAGACAGTGAAACGGTCATTGACGCAGAGTTTAAAGCCCAGCCCATGGACAAAGAGGGCACATTGATTACCTACCAGGAAGAAATGGACGTTACCGCCGCAAGCGGAGAGTAAGGACAGTAAGAGCGGCCAGGGAGCGGAACCCAGGCCGCTTATTTTGAAAGGAGAAAAAGACCATGGCAGTAAAGGAATTTAATTGTAACAAGTTAAAAAGGACGTTCTGGCCTTTTACTTTAAAGGACAAGGTGGACGAAAACGGCAATGTGGTGGAAAAAGGAAAGAAAATTGTGGTCCGTATGCCGCAGAAGAAAGTTTTTGAAGCAATTAAGGAAATCCCGGACATGGACGAGGAAAACGCTACCGCAGAGGACACGGAAGCAATTTACCGCCTTGTGGCAGCAGTCTTAAACAACAATATGGGCAAGGTTCCGGTAACGGAAGAGGACGTGGCGGACTATGACATTGAAGAGTGTACCGCCATTCTTGACGCCTATATGGAATTTGTGAATGAGTTAAAACAGAACCCAAACTAATTATGCCCTTTTATCCACGGCAGGATAAAGGGGACGAGATACCCTACACGCTATCTACACGCCCGGAAAAACTGGTAATGGATTATTGCCATATCGACATATACGAAGTCCAGGAAATGGAAATAGATGTGTATTTGTTTTTCATGCGTGAAGCAATGATTTTTGAAAATTCAAAGACGGACGAGGGACGGGAATACCTTAGAAATTGTTGGAGAATGGAGCAAACAAAGCCGGACCGTGAGGGATTGCGGAAGAATTTTAGAAAGAAAGGGGGTTAAGAAGTGGCAAATAGCAAAATCAGAGGAATTACTATTGAGATTGGCGGCGATACAACAAAACTGGACAAGGCCCTGGGAAGCGTTGATAAAAAGGTAAAGGGAACGCAAGTTGAACTTAGGGAAGTAAACAAACTTTTAAAAATCGACCCAACCAACACGGAAATGTTGGCACAAAAGCAGGCCCTTTTGACAGACGCTATTTCTGAAACCAAGGAAAAACTGGATATTCTGAAAAACGCAGAAAGCCAGGTGCAGGAGCAATTTAAAAAAGGCGAGGTTTCAGAAGAGCAGTACAAAGCCTTAAAAAGAGAACTGGGAAGAACAGAAGTAGAACTTGCAAATTTAGAGGAAGCGGCCAGGCAGACAGACACGGCCATTGAAGAGTTGGGGAAATCTTCCAAACTGTCCGGCGAAGAACTGAAAGAAGCAGAGGAAAAGGCCGGGGATTTTAAAGAAACCCTGGGAGATTTGGCCGGAAAGGCAGAAACGGCAGCCAAAGCCATGGGGGCCGGTTTTGTTGCCGCCGCTACATATGCCACGAAATTTGAAACAGATTGCGACAAGGCTTTAAATACTGTTATTACGCAGACGGGGGCGGCAGATACAGAAATTGAGGGGTTGGAAGAAACCCTTTTAAGCATTTATAAAGATAATTTTGGCGAGGACATTAACGACATTGCATTAGCAATGTCCGCAGTTAAGCAGCAGACTGGGCAGACAGGGGAAGAACTGAAAAACACAACGGAAAACGCCATTTTAATGCGTGATACCTTTGATATTGATGTGAACGAAAGCATTAGGGGCGTAAACGCCATGATGAAGCAATTCGGCATATCATCAGAGGAAGCATACAACCTTTTAGCCCAGGGGGCACAAAAAGGGTTGAACCAAAACGGAGATTTGGCGGACCAGTTGGCGGAATATTCCGTTTACTATGCAGACATGGGATTGTCAGCAGAGGAAGCGTTTAACATGATAGCCAACGGAGCCAAAAACGGTACTTTTCAGATAGACTATTTGAACGACGCCGTAAAAGAGTTTGGTATCAGAGCGAAAGACGGAACATCAGACGAAGCATTTAAACAGTTGGGCCTTGACGTGGACGATTTAAAAACAAAGTTTGCACAAGGCGGAGAGGGGGCAAAAGAAGCATTTAAAACCGTAAATGAAGCCCTTTTCTCATGTGATGACGAAGTACAAAGAAACCTTTTGGGCGTGGCAATGTACGGGACCAAGTGGGAAGATTTGGGAGAGGACGCCATACGTGCCTTAGTGGACACACAAGGGGAAATATCGGCAACCAATGACGCCCTGGGAACGATAAATGAGAATAAATACAATGACCTGGGAAATCAGATTGAAGAGTTAGGCAGAAACCTTAAAACGGACCTTGTAAAGCCGATAGGCGAGGAACTAAAGCCCGTAATAAGTGACGTAATCAAAGAAGTAAAAGGAAAGATACCGGAAGTTAAAACACTTGTGCTTGCGGTAGTAAGCAAAGTAAAAGATTTTATTTCTTTTATGTCGAGGAATGGGACACAAATTATTTCCATTATTGCCGGAATTGCCGCCGGAATGTTGGCGTGGAACGTGGTAACTATGATACAAGGGTTAGTGGCGGCAATAAAAGTATGGAAAGCAACAACCGAGGGCGTAACCATAGCACAGAAAATTTTGAATACAGTAATGGCCGCTAATCCGATAGGCATTGTTATAACGGTGGTGGCCGCACTGGTAGCCGCATTAGTGACGCTTTTTGCGACCAACGAAGATTTTAGAAACAAAGTCATAGCGGTATGGGAAGCGGTAAAAGAAGCGGCGTCAAAAGTTTTCGGTGCAATAGCGGATTTTTTTACCGTTACGATACCAAACGCCTTTAACGGTTTTATAAATTTCATAAAAAGTAACTGGCAGGCCCTTTTATTATTGATTGTAAACCCGTTTGCCGGGGCTTTTAAACTTCTCTATGATAATTGCGGTGCTTTCCGTGAATTTGTGGACAATTTTGTGCAAAATATAAAGCAATTTTTTCAAAATTTGTGGAACGGCATTGTATCCATATTCCAGGGTGTGGGGCAGTGGTTCATTGCGAGATTTACGGAAGCCTATAACGGCGTGACGGGTGTATTTGCGGCAATCGGCCAGTGGTTCGGTGCCCGGTGGCAGGATATAAAGAACGCCCTGGCAACGGTGGCGTCCTGGTTCCTTACCATGTTTACCAACGCCTACACCAACGTGAAAAACGTCTTTGCCTTAATCGGCCAGTGGTTCGGTGCCCGGTGGCAGGATATAAAGAACGCCCTGGCAACGGTGGCGTCCTGGTTCCTCACTATGTTTACCAACGCCTATACCAACGTGAAAAACGTTTTTGCCTTAATCGGCCAGTGGTTCGGTGCCCGGTGGCAGGATATAAAGAACGCCCTGGCAACGGTGGCGTCCTGGTTCCTCACTATGTTTACCAACGCCTACACCAATGTAAAAAATGTTTTCTCTGCAATCGGTTCCTGGTTCGGTGCAAGGTGGACGGAAATAAAAACCGCCCTTTCCGCCGTCCCGTCATGGTTCGGTACGCAGTTTCAAAACGCATGGACGAATATTAAAAACGCCTTTGCCAATGTGACTTCTTTCTTTTCCGGTTTGTGGGAAAAAATCAAAGGCTGTTTTGTAAATGTGGGCGTGAAAATCGGTTCGGCGGTTGGGGACGCTTTTAAATCAGCAATAAACAGTTGCCTTTCTACCATAGAGGGCGTTGTAAATAAGTTTATCAGAATGATAAACGGCGTTATTGACGTCATCAACGAGATACCGGGCGTTTCCCTGGGCAAGATAGGCACGCTTTCCTTGCCGAGACTGGCAAAGGGCGGCGTATTGAAAGAGGGCACCGCCATGGTAGCGGAAGCAGGCCCGGAACTTCTTAGCATGGTAAACGGAAAAGCAGTTGTAACGCCGCTTTCCGGCAGTGCAAAGAACCAGGCCATGGAAAACGCAGGAAAAGGCGGCGGTGGGTATGTTCAGAATGTGAACATCACAAGCCCCAAGGCATTAAGCCCGTATGAGATAGCGAGACAGACCAGGTTGCAGACAAGAAGCATGATTTTGGCAGTACAAAGGGGGTAAGGGGAAATGTCAGACATTAAAGTGGTTTGCACCAGTGACAAAAACGTGTCCCTTACCTTTACCTGGGGCGATTTTACACCGTTCCACCTGGTAGACATTGAGGGGATTTACGGCATTGAAAGCAACGTGGTAACGAGTGAGAACACGACCACGGACGGCAGCACCTACCAGGGAGCCACCGCAAAGGAAAGAAACATTGTCATTACCGTGGAAATGGACGGAAATTACAAAGAAAACCGTAACCTTTTATACCGCACATTCCCCATAAAGCGGACGGGAACAATGCAGTATATAGAGGACGGAGAAGCCAAGGCCATAGAATATGAGGTTGAAAGCGTCATACCGGGAGCCACAACGGGCGTGGTGCGTGATTATACCATTTCCCTTAAATGCACGGACCCGTATTTTAAGGACCTGGCAGACATTGAAGTGGTTATGGCGTCATGGGTAAGTGACTTCTATTTTCCGGCGTGCTTCCCGGAAGAGGGCCGCATATTTGGACACCGTGAAGCGGATTTGGTAAAGGAAATTGAAAACGAGAGCGGAGCGGACAACATAGGTATTGTGGTTATATTCCGGGCAGACGGAGCCGTGAAGAACCCGGCAATTTACCACACGGAAAGCGGAGAATTTACCAAGGTTGGATATTTGGACAATGATTTTATCATGTCATCCGGTCAGTATGTGATTATAAATACCTACACCGGGAAGAAAAACGCCTACCTTTTGGACGGCGTGACCCAGGCGGAGATTGAGAACCACAAAGACAATTACGGGGTCATTGACTGGGACACCGTTATTGAAAAATACGGGACGGTAATAAACGAATATCTGGACGAGGACGGGGAATTTATCCAGTTGCAGGACGGAACCAACACATTGACATACACGGCGGACGAGGGCACCAATTACCTTTCCGTGTCGGTATATTACAGAATTTCATATTTGGGGGTGTGATTATGGAAATACACGTTTATGACCGGAACCTTAGACGCCTGGGGCATATCGAAAATCACACGTCTTTACAGTGGCACCGCAAATATTACGAATGTGGCACGTTTGAGTTACATTGTCCGGTAACGGCGGAAAATTTACGGCTATTGCAACCGGGGAACATTATAACCAAGGGGGACAACAAGAAGGAAGCCGCCGTGATACGTGGGGACCAAGCGGAAGAGGAAAGCACCCTGGTAAATGAGATTACCAGGAACGGCTTTTTTCTTCCCGTCTACCTGGGGGACCGGTTGACGGGTCCACAGTTTAATTTTAACGGAACCGTGGAAGCGGCCATGCACTACATGATTGGACGCATGGAGCCAATACCGCTTTTACAGATAGGGGCGACGACCGGGGACACCACAAAAGTGCAATTCCAGGCAACTTATAAGAATGTCCTGGAATACTTCACAAAGTTGGCGAAGTTTGCAGAAATAGGTTTCCGTATCGTGCCGGACTTCAAAAAAAAGACCATGACCTTTGAAACCTACAAAGGCGTGGACCGTACCCAGGCACAAGGGGAAAATCCAAGGGTCATATTTTCAGAGAGTTACGACAATCTAAACCAGGCAAAACATAATTACAGTGACGCAACCTATAAGACCAAGGTAATTGTGGGCGGAGCCGGGGACGGCCTGGACCGTATCTTTGTAACCGTGGGCGGCGGAACCGGGTTTGATTTACGGGAAGTGTTTTTGGACGCCAAGGACATAAACAAAGAAGCCCTTACAAACGCCGAGTATTTGGAAGCCCTTAAAACCAGGGGGCAGGAGTTTCTTAACGAAAACAAGATATTTGAAAACTTTGAAGCGGAAGCGGAAGCAGATGTAAATTTTACCTACGGAAAAGACTATGACCTGGGGGACGTTGTGACCGTAAAGAAGAAAAAGTGGAACACCGCACAAAACCTTAGAATTACGGAACTTTGCGAGGTTTACGAATATGGGGACATGTATGTGGTGCCTACTTTTGGGGACGCCCTACCCACAACAATAAAATGGGACGAATAGAGGAAAGGAGAGGAAAAAGACCATGGCAGTAAGAGGATTTTTTTACAATGCTACCGACCTAAACGATAAAGAGCATATGTATAACGGCCAGGACATGAACGAGGACAAAGCCCCGTTCTATAAAGAGGGCGTTGCATACGGCCATTTGCAAGTGACGGCACCGGGCGGCACCATGGAAGTGACGGTGGACGGCGGAACCCGGACCGGGTACGCATATATCAATTTACATACTATCCACAATACCGCACCGTTGACCCTTACATTGAGCCAGGCAAGCGGAACACTTCCAAGGATTGACCGCATTGTATTAAGGAATGACGAAACTGAAAGAAAACCGAGCATTTACGTCTTAGAGGGTGCTTTTTCAAGCAATCCGCAGGCCCCGGAACTGGTAAACAATGATGTTATCCAGGAAAAGAGCCTGGCCCGTGTCTATGTGGCCGCCGGAGCGGTTGAGATTACCCAGGCGGATATTACGGACGAAAGGGCGGACAAGACGGTTTGCGGCTTTATCGGTTCACAGTTTGAAGAACTGGACTTTTCCCAGTGGTCCGCCCAGTTTAACAAATGGTTTTCGAGCGAGAAAAAAGCGGTGGAAAAAGACCATGCCGCTTTCATCAAAGAATACACCGCAATGGTGCAGCAGTTTCAAACAGAGCGGACGGCACAGTGGGACGAATGGTTTGCGGCAAAGCAGGAGCAGCTTGCCGGGGACGTGGCCGGAAAATTGCAGTTGCAGATTGACGGGTTAAGAACCAAGGTTCACAACATGGCCCACAAAGTCAATGTTGCCTATTTACTGGAAACAATCCAGGCGGCGGTCACGGTAACGCTCACGAACATTACAACGGGAACGGTGCAGACGGCGGCAATTACAGAAAGCGGCATAGGCTTTTACATCACGGAAGCCGGGGACTATACCCTGGAAACCAATATGGAAAGCGTCATGGTAACGCCAAAGCGGCTTTCCATAGATTATATGGACCTTATGCACACAACCACGGTTTCCTTGCGTGAGGGCACCAATATGGCCTATATCGGCAATTACATGGGAACATATTTATTAAAAGAAAGCGAGGTATAACACATGAAAGGATTTCCTAAAGTAATCAAAACCAAGTCCGACCTGGTAAACACCTTTAAACTGGTGCAGAAAAAGAGACTGAAAAAGGAAGATTGGTTGGCAGCAGTTGAAAAACTGGAAAATCAGAACTGGATTATGTGCCCGGTCATTGAACTGTCAGAGGACAGAAAGACGGTAAAAATTATGTTTTGTGCAGAGGTGGCAGCAGGGCAGAAAATCAAGAATGGAGCCGTTTACCCTACCGTCCAGGCCGTTGAAACGGTGGAAGTGGAGAAAGATACCACAGAAGCGGAAAACGCCGCCACAGAGGGCCAGGAAGCCGCCACAGAGGACACCACGGCAGCAGGACAGAACAACACAATTTCTTTTACGGTGCTTACCCTTTCAAAAGCCGTAAACATTGGCACTGTAACAATCGGTATTCCGGCAGCGGTTACGTTCTATGACCGTATGGGTATCACGGAAGAGGAAGTGGAAGAAATGAAAGGAGCGTTGGCATAATGAGCAGACTTTTTATTTATGACGAGAACATGACGGACGAGCGGGCCAAAATCACGGTTGCCAAAATGGCGGCAATTTCCGACATTGTGGCACCGGAAAAAGAGTATATCCAGTACAGTGCCCAGGGAGCCGTCACAATTATGGCCGGGTGCGTCATTGCGGTAGGGGAAAACGCAGTATTCAAGACGGCGGAAACCGTACTTACCAAAGCCAATTTGGACCAGGGAAGCGATTTTGTACACGGTTCGGACTATTACATTTACATTTGTGACCCTGGGACGGACGCCCAGGACGAACTTTATTTGATTTCCTTAAATTCTTCCTGGCCGGACGGGGACGCCTGGGACGATACCAATACCCGTAAAATCGGCGGTTTCCATTATGGCCGTGTAAGGAATACGGACGATTACGGGCGTGCGGTCAATGCGTCCGGGTCCGTAAGGGGCAGCGGTTGGGAGAACAACACCCGTGTGGATATTCTGCCTAACAGTGTATGGACCACAAAGCACCGTCCGAAATGCGACCCGTCCGGTATGGTGTACCTGGGGAACGCATTATGGGGAGACATTTACCTTTCCAGTGATGACGGGGCAAATGGTTTACAATCCGTGTATGGCGGCACGCCGATAACCGGAACCGAGGGCCTTAACTGGTATATTGCAGGAGAACGGGCCAGACGTGTAGGGAAACGCTTGCCGGATTACATGGAATTTACCGTGGCAGCAGACGGAAGCCCCCAGGGCCTTGACGCTTCCAACGCCAACGGACACACGGCCACCACAAACAAGGCAAGAACCGCAGTTGGAAAGATTGCCAACGCCATAAGTGCTTTAAATATTTGTGACCTGGTGGGTAATGTGTGGAAGTGGCTTAATGAACTTTTGCACGACCCAACGGCGGCAAGTGCGGCATGGTATGACGTTTTCGGTGGCGGCTACGGTCAAGCGCATATGTATTCAAGCACTGGCTTGCACGCCCTCATTGGCGGCGGCAGTTGGAGCGACGGCGTGCTTTGCGGTTCGCGGGCCGTCGGTTGCTACAATTACCCGTGGGGCGTTTACACGAACATTGGCGTGTGGTGCGTGTGTGACAGTCTGTAATCCCGTAGGGGTGGGCGAAAGCCCAACCCCTACAACGAAGAGGAAAAGAAGTAATGGCAGAGGAAAAAGAACCGGAACAAATAGACGCCTACATGGGCACTATGGAATTGTACCAAAAAATTTATGATTTTCTTTTATACATTTACCCTATCCTGGCCCAGTTTCCGAAATTTGAAAAGTTTGCATTGCAGACGCAGATTAAGACGGCAATATTTGAAATGCTAAAAGATGTAATCCGTTTCAAGAAAACGGGTACGAAAAGCCATATTTATGCGGCGGACGTGGAATTGCAGCAGATTAAAACATTGATACGTCTATCCTACGATTTGCAGTATAAAGCAATAAGCAAGCACCGCTATGAGGTCATCAGCCGCCACACCAGGGCAATAGGCGGCACCATGAACGGCGTCATTGAAGCGGTAAAGGCCGGAACCTGGAAACCGGATAAGTAAATGATTTGGGGAAACTGTTAATTCGCACCGGGCCTTTCCTGGCTTGCACGCCCTCATTGGCGGCGGCAATTGGAACAACGGCGTGCATTGCGGTTCACGGGCCGTCAATTGCAACAATTACCCGTGGAACGTGAACACGAACATTGGCGTGTGGTGCGTGTGTGACTAATCGGCATTTTCAGACACAGAAGCCCCTAAAAAGGCCACTGGCAAAGATTTATCAATCTATCTTTATGATAAGTCAGACGGTTTTCCCGTTCCGGCGTTTGTCCGGACAAATTAACAAAGGCACCGCCTTTTGAGTAAAAAATATTTGAAAATTGGTAGGGCAAAAATGAAAACAGTTAAAGGATTACATGAGAAAATGTACACCTTTGACAATGCCAATATCTCATTCCACAAAGCCGCAGAAAATAAGCGGTTCCATGAAGAGGTATTGGCTTTTTCTATGTCAAAGGAAGATGAACTATTAAGGGCGTGCGAGGAAGTGGAAACACTCACATATTCCCAGGGACCTTATACCGTGTTCAAAGTGTGGGAGCCAAAAGAGCGGCTTATCATGGCCTTACCATTTTATGACAGAGTGGTGCAGCACATGATTGTAAATGCAATCGGACCGGTATTTGAAGAAAGGTTTTATTGCCATTCCTATGCTTGCCGTGAGGGGAAAGGTATGCACGCCGCAAGCAATCAGTTATACAAATGGCTTTATGAACTTATGGTTGTGCAGGGGCTACGGATATACGCCTTTAAAGGGGATATAAGTAAATACTTTGCGTCTATACCGCATGACGGCCTAAAAGATGAAAACAGACGGTACATAGGGGACAAGAAAGCCCTTTACCTTATGGATAACATCATAGACAGAAACGGCATATTGCCGGACGGCGTGGGAATACCCGTGGGGAACCTTACAAGCCAGTTATTTGCCAATGTGTACGGCAACCGCCTGGATAAATTCATAAAACACACATTGCACATTAAATACTATATCCGGTATATGGACGATTTTATAATTCTTTCCCAGGATTTAAATCAGTTAAAGGAATGGGAAAAGCGGATTGAAGAATTTTTGGAAGAGGAAATGAAATTGCACATAAACCCTAAAAGCACCATTCTATACGCCGGGAACGGTGTGGACTTTTGCGGATATATCCACCACCCAACATATAGGAAAGTGCGTAAGGGGTCAGTCCGGCGGCTGAAAAAGGACGTAAAGCACCTAAAGGCCGGGGAACTGGACCGGGAAACTTTTGACCGGAAATATCAAAGCAGCCTGGGGCACATGGGGCACGCCGATACCTACCACGTAACAAAGGCCATTGAATATGATTTACTGTTTTGGGAATTTGAGCAGACCCAAAGCGGCCTTTTGGTTCCGGTGTAAGTGGGTCAGAATTTCAACACCACGGGGCGTATGATAAGCCCATGAACATTTGAGGAAAGGAAGATAAAGGAATGGATTTACAGACACTTATTATTGCAATGAGTATTCCGAGCGGCGTAACCGCTTTCTGTTTTTGGATGATTGAACAGAAAATAAAGAAGCAGCAGACGGAAGCGGAAGAAAAAGAAAAAATCCGTGAAAAAAACGAGGTCCTTATCATAAAAAGCGTCATGGCGTCTATTGCCCTGGGGGAAGCGGCGGCCACGGCCTTAAAGAATGGACACGCCAACGGAGAGACAGAAGCCGCCCTGGAATATGCCCGTAAGATTAAGCATGAGCAAAAGGACTTCTTAACGGAGCAGGGCATAAAAGGGATTTACGAATAATCAGAACCAACAAGCCAAGCGGCTTTTGGAAATATAAGAAAGGAGAAAAGACCACATGAAAAATATTAACTGGACCAGGAAATTGACAAGCCGGAAAATGTGGACGGCGGTAGCGTCCTTTGTTTCCATGATGATTGTAGCCACCGGGGGAGCAGAGAACACCGCCACCCAGGTAACGGCCCTTATCATGGCCGGGGCGTCCGTGGTGGCCTACATCATTGGCGAGGGTTTGACAGACGCCGCCAACGTGGAAACCGAAGTGGAAGTGACAACGGAAGAGGAAGTGTAAGCCATGGACAAGCAGGAGTTTATTAAAAAGATTGCCGGGTACGTGCAGAAATACGCCCCGGCATACGGGATTTTGGTACATAGTCCAATTATAGCCAAGGCGATACTTGAAAGCGGTTGGGGAGAAAGCCGCCTGGCCGCCGTGTATCACAATTATTTTGGGTTGAAATGTGGGACAAAATGGACCGGGAAAAGCGTAAATCTTTCCACCATGGAAGAATATACGCCGGGAACCCTTACACAGATTAAGGACAATTTCCGGGTGTATGACAACATGGAAGAGGGCGTAAAAGGATATTTTGAGTTTATCCAGTTGCCCAGGTATCAGAATTTACGGGGCATTACGGACCCGGAAACGTACCTTAAAACCATTAAGGCGGACGGGTACGCAACCAGTAGCAAGTATGTGGACAATACCATGAGGATTGTTACACAGTACGATTTGCAGCAGTATGATGTGAAAGGAGCCGGAAGCATGGCAAAATTGGCAAGTGCAGTATTAGCCCAGGCAAGGGCGTGGATTGGACGAAATGAAGCGGACGGCACCCACAAGGGCATTATTGACGTGTACAACGGCCACAAACCATTGGCGAGGGGTTACAAAGTCAAATATACAGACGCCTGGTGTGCCACCTTTGTTTCCGCCGTGGCTATCAAGTGCGGTTTGACCGACATTATACCGACAGAGTGCGGTTGCGGCCAGATGATTGCATTATTCAAGAACCTGGGGGAATGGCAGGAAAGCGACAGCAGGACGCCAAGCCCTGGGGATATTATTTTTTACGATTGGGACGATACCGGGGCCGGGGATTGTACCGGGTGGCCGGACCATGTGGGCATTGTTGAGAGCGTGAGCGGCGGAAAGATTACCGTTATCGAGGGAAATAAAAACAATGCCGTAGGCCGCAGGACATTGGCCGTAAATGGCCGCTATATCCGTGGTTATGGCGTGCCGAGATATGACAAAGAAAACGCCGGGAGCGGGTCCCAGGCCACAAAGAGCGTGGCAGCAGTAGCCAAGGAAGTAATTGCCGGAAAGTGGGGAAACGGAGAGGACAGAAAGAACCGCCTTACCGCCGCCGGGTACGATTACAAAGCCGTCCAGGACCAGGTAAACGCCTTACTGAAAGGCACCGCCGCCGCCACAAAAAGCGTGGCAGCAGTAGCCAAGGAAGTAATTGCCGGGAAATGGGGAAACGGGAAAGAGAGAAAGAACCGCCTGGAAGCCGCAGGGTATAATTACAATGAGGTCCAGGCAAAGGTCAACGCTATGTTGAGATAGTAACTATCAATACCGCCTTTTGGAATACGTCCGCCAGGGACGTGCAAGGAATTTAATATGTCACGGAGAAAGGACACGTCAATAAAAGGCGTGCCCTTTTTGTCTAATGTATTTCCAGTAATTCATCATAAGTTGTTTGGAGAACATCACGAATACCTTTTAATTGACTCAACTGTATATGTTGTATTCCCCTTTCAATTTTTACCAATGCTTCACGGGTCATGTCTATATCAAGTAATTGTAAATCACGGACAAGAGCGGTTTGCCCTATATTGCGTGATTTTCTTATTCTTCTTATATTTTGGCCTATGGTATTTCCGGTATCGTCTTTTATTTTGACTTGTAACATTGTGGCCCCTTTCTGGACTAATATTAGTCCTTTTTTCTTTATTTTACGGGGAAGTGTGTGTTATAATGGGACTAATACAAGTCCACTATTGAATTGCACAATGGGGACACAGTATAAAACCAACAAAAGGAGATTGGAAAATGGGACTTTTCGGAAAGAAAAAAGAAGCGAAAGAACAAAAACCGATTGAAGAGGTAATGGCTCAAAATGTATTTGGAAAAACATTACTGCCTGGGGAAAAGATTGATTATTGTATTCAAGGAAAAGGCCAGGCGGAAAAGTTGGTTTTTTCAACGGCAGTTTTGGCGGTAACGGAAAAAAGGTGCCTATATTTTGAGCAGGACGGGAGCCAATCAAAAACGGAAACGCTCATGTATGACAAAATCGTTGCAATATCCCAAAATACGGGATTTGAAAAGAAAATGGGAAATTATATTGGCGTAACCATTACCACGGCGGACGGAAAAGACAGAGTGGTAAGGTGCGTAAGCAATGAAGCAAACCAGGCAAAAGTCAACGAAATTATTTTCATAATAGAAAGCAGAAGATAAAAACAACCCTCAATGTGAAGCAGAAAGCAGCCACACATTGAGGGATTTTTATAAAAAAATAAAAATATGTCGTAATATGTATTGACATATGCCGACATATGTTATATAATAAAGACAGTTAAGAGAGATACTTAACGAATACATGGGCAAGCATAGAAAGGAGATAAGATGAGCGAGAACATGACAGACAAGCAAATGGAAGTAATCCTTAACCTGGTGGCCGATAAATTCAGTAATTGCAAGAACATGGAAGAGGTTGCCAAGGCGGTGCAGGAAGTCAGAGACATGGCAAAAAAAGAAAAGCCTAACGAATAGGCTTTAGGGGTACAGAAAGGGCGGTGGACTTGCCAAAGCCGCCCAAACTGTAAAATTATTATAAATCATTTGGCAAGAGAAAGGAAGAGGGAATTTGCCGAAATAGGAAGAGAGGTTGGAAAATGCCAAGAACTAAAACCGGAGAATTTAATCAAATTGCATACCAAAACGAATTTAACAAAAGGAATTATGACCGCATAGAAATAAAGGTGCCAAAAGGTAAAAAAGCAGTAATTCAAGCGGCGGCAATGGAAGCAGGGCAGAGCGTAAGCGAATTTATCAGCCAGGCCATTGACAAAAGAATGGAAAGCGGTGGACAGTAGAGCCGCCGGGAAAGGATAAGAATATGAAAACATGGTATTGTGTAACATCTTCATTTGATGATAGGGGCAGAGTGGTGGCAGCAATCACAGCAAGCAAAGAAGCGGAAACGTGCCCGGAAAGCACATACACAAGCACAAGCCGGAAAGATATTTATAATGATTGGTTTGGAAGCACAGAGGAAGCACAAGCATGGGTGGAGCAGGCCCGTTGTGCATAAGAATAAACGCCAGGGCGGCAGCAGGAACCGCCCGGCAATTAAAACGGCCACGCCGACCATGGGCGGCGTGAGGGTCCGAAGCCCCTACAAACAGTTGACGGGTTGCAATGGTGGGCATTGTGGTGTTGGTTGACAAGTTTCTGCCAGGGTTTAATGTGAACCGGGCGGCGTGTAGCAGGACAGGCAAACAGGCGGCACGCCTGGGCGGTGGGCAATCGTCCTAACCAAAATAAAAGCCGGGAGCCTGGACCCCACAATGTCCACATCATTGTAAATAGAAAAAGTATAACGCACCGGGCACAATATGAATTACGATTACCATAGGAATTACTTGCCGGGAAGCGATAAAACAACGGCACGGACTTTTTCGTGCCCGTTTTATCACAAGAGAGGTAATTTCATGGGAAAATTATTTAAACATTTGAGCCAAAACGATAGAATTAAAATGGAAACTATGTTAAATTCCGGCCATAAAGTAGTAGAGGTTGCGGAATATTTGCACGTTCATAGAAGCACTATTTATAGGGAGATAAAGAGGGGAGAATATACCCACAGAAATAGCGATTACACAGAGGAAACAAGGTATAGCAGCGATTTAGGACAAAAGAACCATGATTGGAACGCCCAGGGAAAAGGACGGAATATAAAAATAGGAAATGACCGCCCACTTGCGGAGTATATAGAGGGGAAAATAATAGAAGATAAATATAGCCCGGAAGCGGCATTGGCGGCGGCAGCAGAAAGCGGCATAGAGTTTACTACTTCTATCAGTGTAAGAACATTATACCGATACATTGATAAGGGAATTTTCCTTAAACTCACAAACAAAGATTTGCCAGTAAAGGGGAAAAGGAAAAAGCATAATAAAAGGGTTAAAGTGCAAAAAAGAGCGTCCGCAGGGGAAAGCATAGAGAACCGCCCGGACGAAGTAAAGGACCGGGAAATTTTTGGACACTGGGAAATGGACACGGTAAAAGGCAAACAAGGGGTAACAAAGTCGTGTATGCTTGTGCTTACGGAGAGAAAAACAAGAGATGAAATAATAGTGAAATTACCGGACCAAAAGGCGGCCAGTGTAGTAGAAGCCATTGACCGATTAGAAAGGAAATGGGGCGATATGTTCACAAAGGTATTTAGAAGCATTACCGTAGATAATGGCGTGGAGTTTTCAGACTATGAGGGGTTAGAACGGTCTGTATTGCATGAGGGAGAAAAGCGGACCTTTGCCTTTTATTGCCACCCTTATAGCAGTTGGGAGAGGGGCAGCAACGAAAACAATAACCGCCTTATCCGCCGACACATACCGAAAGGGGAAGATTTTGACGAGAAGCAGGACCGGGACATTGAATATATAGAAAACTGGATAAATAACTATCCAAGGGGGATTTTTGGCTTTAAGACATCCGCCCAACTCTTTGAAGAGGAAATAAGGAAACTGGCTTAGAAAAAAATTCAAAAACTTGTCGCAAAACTATTGACAAAATATAAATTCAGAAAAAAGCTAAAAAATCTGTTGACAGGCGACGGGAAGTGTGGTATCTTATAGAAGTTGTCGCTTGAGACAGCAAAACGAACCTTGATAACTGAACAATAGACACCAACCCTGAAAATTCTTTAAGAGAAAATTCAGAGAACCGCTTTGAACTGCGAGACAGTTTGGAGCGAACCCAAAACAGTAAAAGGGATAAGGAAGCTAGTTGGTTTTCTTGGACCTGGATGAACTTGATCTTAAGCCTGTATAACAGCAGGCATGAGGTTTTATTACGAGAGTTTGATCCTGGCTCAGGATGAACGCTGGCGGCGTGCCTAACACATGCAAGTCGAGCGAAGCGCTTGGGTTAGATTCTTCGGATGACGACCCTTGTGACTGAGCGGCGGACGGGTGAGTAACGCGTGGGCAACCTGCCCTGTACAGGGGGATAACAGTTAGAAATGACTGCTAATACCGCATAAGCCCACAGCTTCGCATGAAGCAGTGGGAAAAACTCCGGTGGTACAGGATGGGCCCGCGTCTGATTAGCTAGTTGGTAAGGTAACGGCTTACCAAGGCGACGATCAGTAGCCGACCTGAGAGGGTGACCGGCCACATTGGGACTGAGACACGGCCCAAACTCCTACGGGAGGCAGCAGTGGGGAATATTGCACAATGGGGGAAACCCTGATGCAGCGACGCCGCGTGAGCGATGAAGTATTTCGGTATGTAAAGCTCTATCAGCAGGGAAGAAAGTGACGGTACCTGACTAAGAAGCCCCGGCTAACTACGTGCCAGCAGCCGCGGTAATACGTAGGGGGCAAGCGTTATCCGGATTTACTGGGTGTAAAGGGAGCGTAGACGGAAGTGCAAGTCTGAAGTGAAAGCCCGGGGCTCAACCCCGGGACTGCTTTGGAAACTGTATTTCTAGAGTGCTGGAGAGGTAAGTGGAATTCCTAGTGTAGCGGTGAAATGCGTAGATATTAGGAGGAACACCAGTGGCGAAGGCGGCTTACTGGACAGTGACTGACGTTGAGGCTCGAAAGCGTGGGGAGCAAACAGGATTAGATACCCTGGTAGTCCACGCCGTAAACGATGACTACTAGGTGTCGGTGAGCAAAGCTCATCGGTGCCGCAGCAAACGCAATAAGTAGTCCACCTGGGGAGTACGTTCGCAAGAATGAAACTCAAAGGAATTGACGGGGACCCGCACAAGCGGTGGAGCATGTGGTTTAATTCGAAGCAACGCGAAGAACCTTACCTGATCTTGACATCCCGGTGACCGCAGAGTAATGTCTGTTTTCCTTCGGGACACCGGTGACAGGTGGTGCATGGTTGTCGTCAGCTCGTGTCGTGAGATGTTGGGTTAAGTCCCGCAACGAGCGCAACCCTTATCCTTAGTAGCCAGCATTGAGGTGGGCACTCTAAGGAGACTGCCAGGGACAACCTGGAGGAAGGTGGGGATGACGTCAAATCATCATGCCCCTTATGACCAGGGCTACACACGTGCTACAATGGCGTAAACAAAGGGAAGCGAGCCTGCGAAGGTAAGCAAAACCCAAAAATAACGTCTCAGTTCGGATTGTAGTCTGCAACTCGACTACATGAAGCTGGAATCGCTAGTAATCGCGGATCAGAATGCCGCGGTGAATACGTTCCCGGGTCTTGTACACACCGCCCGTCACACCATGGGAGTCAGTAACGCCCGAAGCCGGTGACCCAACCGTAAGGAGGGAGCCGTCGAAGGTGGGACCGATAACTGGGGTGAAGTCGTAACAAGGTAGCCGTATCGGAAGGTGCGGCTGGATCACCTCCTTTCTAAGGAAGAAAGTAAGGGCTGGTGTCTATTGTTCAGATATCAAGGTTGATCAGTCAGCCCGTCAAAAGGCTGGATGATAATCCTGGTGGCGATGCGCTTAGGGGAAACACCCGTACCCATCCCGAACACGATGGTTAAGCCTTAAGCGGCCGATGGTACTGCACTGGAGACGGTGTGGGAGAGCAGGTGGCTGCCAGGTTTAAAAAAGCAAAAAGGCGGAAGCCTTTTGAATAGATACCGGCAAGGGAGGACAACAATCCTCCAACGCCAACCCGATCAGCAGGGCAGTGCTGTTATGATAGCTGGTTTTACCAGTGATCAGAGCGCTGGACTTTCGTCCAGGGATCTGATGACTGATAAAACGTCAGTCAGAAGGGTGCTGACCACGTTGCATCTCGAGAACTTTGTTCTCTCGGTCGCGTGCAGGCACGCTATAAAACAACAGATTTTTCCGCTTACGGATGTGAACATCCGCCGCACAAAATCGTTGTTTTGCAACGTACCTTGAAAACCGCATACAAGAAAGAATCTCAAAGAAAAGAGACATCCGAGGTAACGTTTCGAAAGAAACGAATACCAGTCCCTTTGAAAGAAGGGACGAACCTAGAAACCAGCGTTGATAACGCTATATCAACGTTTTGGTCATGATGAAAAGAGCATATGGTGGATGCCTTGGCACTAAGAGCCGATGAAAGACGTGATAAGCTGCGAAAAGCTTCGGGGAGGAGCAAATATCCGATGATCCGGAGATGTCTGAATGGGGAAACCCACTGGAGCAGACCTCCAGTATCCTTACGCCAATCCATAACGTAAGGAGGGGAACCTGGTGAACTGAAACATCTAAGTAGCCAGAGGAAGAGAAAACAACAGTGATTCCGGGAGTAGCGGCGAGCGGAACCGGAAGAGCCCAAACCAGAGCGCGTGCGTTCTGGGGTTCGGACCGCGGAATTGATTCGATAAGCCTAGCAGAACGGTTTTGGGAAAGCCGGCCAGAGAGGGTGAAAGCCCCGTAAGCGAAAGGCGAGTCGACATGGCGGTATCCAGAGTAGGTCGAGACACGTGGAACCTTGACTGAAGGAGCGGGGACCACCCCGTAAGGCTAAATACTCCTTAGTGACCGATAGCGCATAGTACTGTGAAGGAACGGTGAAAAGGACCCCGGGAGGGGAGTGAAAGAGAACCTGAAACCATATGTTTACAAGCTGTGGAACACCCTTATGTGGTGAACCGCGTACTTTTTGTAGAACGGTCCGGCGAGTTGCGCTTTCTGGCGAGGTTAAGCACTCAAGGTGTGGAGCCGAAGGGAAACCAAGTCTTAACAGGGCGAGAATAGTCAGAGGGAGCAGACCCGAAACCGGGTGATCTATCCATGTCCAGGATGAAGTTGCCGTAAAAGGCAATGGAGGTCCGAACACAAATCCGTTGAAAAGGGTGGGGATGAGGTGTGGATAGGGGAGAAATTCCAATCGAACCCGGAGATAGCTGGTTCTCCTCGAAATAGCTTTAGGGCTAGCCTCATGGCAGTCTTTTGGAGGTAGAGCACTGAATTTCCTAGGGGGCGTCAAAGCTTACCGAAGAATATCAAACTCCGAATGCCAGTAAGATGATCCATGGGAGTCAGACTGCACGAGATAAGTTGGGCAGTCGAGAGGGAAAGAGCCCAGACCCGCGGCTAAGGCCCCAAAATGTGTGTTAAGTGGAAAAGGATGTGGGATTTCGAAGACAACTAGGATGTTGGCTCAGAAGCAGCCATACATTCAAAGAGTGCGTAATAGCTCACTAGTCGAGAGGTCCTGCGCCGAAAATGTCCGGGGCTGAAACACACTGCCGAAGCCTGGGAATCAGCGAAAGCTGATTGGTAGAGGAGCATTGGATACGGGAAGAAGCAGTACCGGTAAGGAGCTGTGGACTGTATCGAAGAGAGAATGCCGGAATGAGTAGCGAGAGGAAGGTGGGAATCCTTCCGGCCGAATATCCAAGGTTTCCAGAGTAAAGCTGATCTGCTCTGGGTAAGTCGGGACCTAAGGCGAGGCCGAGAGGCGTAGCCGATGGACAACAGGTTGAGATTCCTGTACCACAATGAGACAGAACTGTGGGGACACGTGTGGAAAGCATGAGCCAGGGATGGAAAGACTGGTGCAAGCGGGGTAGGAGTGCATTAGGCAAATCCGGTGCACAATCCAAAGACGTGACGCGGACCGAACAAAAGTAGGGAAGCATGTGAGCCATGCGTCAAGAAAAGCCGCTATCGTTCTCATTGTGCCCGTACCGTAAACCGACACAGGTAGATGAGGAGAGAATCCTAAGGCCGACGGGAGAAGCATTGTTAAGGAACTCGGCAAAATGACTCCGTAACTTCGGGAGAAGGAGTGCCTGGGAGACCAGGCCGCAGAGAATTGGCCCAAGCAACTGTTTAGCAAAAACACAGGTCTGTGCGAAACCGAAAGGTGAAGTATACGGGCTGACGCCTGCCCGGTGCTGGAAGGTTAAGGGGAGAGGTTAGCGCAAGCGAAGCTTTGAACTTAAGCCCCAGTAAACGGCGGCCGTAACTATAACGGTCCTAAGGTAGCGAAATTCCTTGTCGGGTAAGTTCCGACCCGCACGAAAGGCGTAATGATTTGGGCGCTGTCTCAACAATGCACCCGGTGAAATTGAAATACCAGTGAAGATGCTGGTTACCCGCGCCAGGACGGAAAGACCCCATGGAGCTTTACTCCAGCTTGATACTGGGATTCGGTATTGCATGTACAGGATAGGTGGGAGACTATGAAGTGATGACGCCAGTTGTCATGGAGTCACTGTTGGGATACCACCCTTGCGGTATTGGATTTCTAACCGGCGGCCGTGAACCGGCCGAGGGACAATGTCAGGCGGGGAGTTTGACTGGGGCGGTCGCCTCCGGAAGGGTATCGGAGGCGCTCAAAGGTTCCCTCAGAATGGTTGGAAACCATTCGAAGAGTGCAAAGGCAGAAGGGAGCTTGACTGTGACACCGACGGGTGGAGCAGGTACGAAAGTAGGACTTAGTGATCCGGTGGTATTAAGTGGGAATGCCATCGCTCAACGGATAAAAGCTACCCTGGGGATAACAGGCTTATCACTCCCAAGAGTTCACATCGACGGAGTGGTTTGGCACCTCGATGTCGGCTCATCGCATCCTGGGGCTGAAGTAGGTCCCAAGGGTTGGGCTGTTCGCCCATTAAAGCGGTACGCGAGCTGGGTTCAGAACGTCGTGAGACAGTTCGGTCCCTATCCGGCGTGGGCGCAGGAGATTTGAGAGGAGCTGTCCTTAGTACGAGAGGACCGGGATGGACCGGCCGCTGGTGAACCTGTTGGGCTGCCAAGCGCATAGCAGGATAGCCAAGCCGGGACGGGATAAACGCTGAAGGCATCTAAGCGTGAAGCCCCCCTCGAGATGAGATCTCCCTATCAGAAGATAGTAAGACCCCTTGAAGACGACGAGGTAGATAGGGCGGAGGTGGAAGTGCAGTAATGTATGGAGCTGACCGCTACTAATCGGTCGAGGGCATGACCAAGAAGGTGGATAGGCGGATGATTTCTTGTATGCAGTTTTCAGGGTATGTATAATATTCCTCCTTAGCTCAGTCGGTAGAGCACTCGGCTGTTAACCGAGTTGTCGTTGGTTCGAGTCCAACAGGGGGAGCTTAAAGAAGACCTTATGTTACATATGTGACATAAGGTTTTTTCGTGCTCAGACAGTGCGGATCGGATGGGTTTCAAGGAATTTTAAGAAATGCTTAAAAAAGAATAAAGACGCTGTTGTTATTATAAGGAAAAGGGGGGGAGGTTAAATGAAATCTAAGAAAATGACAGTGGGCTTGTTGATATTCTATCTTATCGCGCTGGTGTGGATCATCCTTTTCAAATTACAGTTTTCTACGGCAGATCTGCCTCATATCAGAAATATAAACCTGATTCCTTTTGCGGAGTCTGTGATCGTAAATGGGAAACTGGATGTAAGTGAGATCATTAAAAATGGGGTTGCGTTTATACCGTATGGAGTGTTTGCTCATATGCTGTGGGAACAGAAATCTTTTGTAACACAATGTGTTCCCATCTTTGCAACCAGCCTTTTACTTGAAGTGCTGCAATTTGTTTTTGCTATTGGTGCAAGTGATATTACAGACATTATTATGAATTCGCTGGGAGGAATCGCAGGGATTTTGATCGGGGGTTGTCTTCAAAAAATTGCAAAAGTCAATTGGATTAGACTTATAAATATTATTAGCTTTATTGGGGCGGTAGCATTGACATTGTTGATCGTGATTTTGCTTGCAGTGAATAGATAAAATTCGGGGGCGTTGAGAAACGCCCCTCTTTTCAGACTATGGTTGCAGTTTCTTGCAGAAATCTTTCATCATGTCCGGGATCTTGATCTGTTGCGGACAGACAGCCGCGCAGGCGCCGCACCTTATGCAGGCGGAGGGACGCTTTTCCTCCGGAATGGAGCTAAGGACGGCCGGATCGATAGTTGCGCCGCTGGTAAAGGTGTGCTCATTATACAGCCCGATCAGTTCGGGGATATCCAGCTCCCGGGGACAGTGGGAGGTACAGTAGTGACAGGCTGTACAGGGGATGGTGTGAGTCATGTGGTAAGCCATGTCCAGAAGAGTATCCCTTTCCTGCTCGTTCAGAGGTTCCTCCGTGGAGAAGGTCCGGATGTTTTCTTCCAGCTGCTGGAGCGTGGACATTCCGGACAGGGTTACCGTCACACCGGGAATGGACTGGAGAAAGCGGAAGGCCCATCCGGGCACAGTCTCTTCCGGACGGAAGGCGTGGAGCCGGGCGGTATCCTCTTCATTAAGAGAAGCCAGCCGGCCGCCCCGAAGTGGTTCCATAACCCAGACCGGGATATGGTAAGATTCCAGAAGTTCCACATTTTCTTTGGCCTTCTGGAAGTTCCAGTCCAGGTAATTGATCTGGAGCTGGCAGAATTCCATATGGTCGCCGTAAGCCTCCAGGAAGCGTTTGAGTACGTCATAACTTCCGTGGGCGGAGAAGCCAAGATGGCGGATCCGCCCGTTTTCTTTCTGCTTTACCAGATAAGAAAAGATTCCGTATTTCTCGTCGTCCAGATAGGCGTCGATGTTTTTCTCATAGACATTGTGGAAGAGATAGAAGTCAAAATAGTCTACCTGGCATTTTTCCAGCTGTTTCTCGAAGATCTCTTCTACCAGGGGCATATTAGAAAGGTCATAGCCAGGGAATTTACTGGCGAGGTGGAAGGACTCCCGGGGGTATTTTTTAAGGATCCGGCCCATGACCAGTTCTGCATTCCCATGGTGATAACCCCAGGCGGTGTCATAATAGTTAACGCCGTTTTTCATAGCGTAGTCCACCATGCGGGCGGTCTTCTCTTCGTCGATCCTGGCGTCGTCGCCGTCTGTGCAGGGAAGCCGCATGGTTCCAAGTCCGAGGGCAGACAGTTCCAGGTCCTGAAATTTCTTATAGATCATAGCTGCATTCCTCCTTTTTCCTTAAAAACCATTATAGCACGCATTGACAAACAGAAAAAGGTATGCAACTATGAAGAAAAGAATCTTGTGGGGAAAAGGAGGGACAGCAATGCTACCAAATTATTCGAAAGAAGAGATCATGAACCTGGATCTGGGACTTACAGGCAAGACTGCGATCATCACCGGAGGAGCCGCGGGGATCGGCAATATGACGGCGGCCTATCTGCTCAGGCAGGGCGTGAACGTAGTCCTGGCGGATATGAATCCAAAGACTCAGGAGATCGCGAAGGCGATGGATCCGGAGAAAGCCATTGGAGTGATCGGCAACATCTGTGAGGATGCGTACCGGAAGCAGGTGGTAGAAGAGGCAGTCCGCACATTTGGTCAGGTGGATATCCTGGTGAACTGCGCGGGGATCGTAGCTCTTGAGAAGGCGGAAGAGTTAAGCGCGGATTACTGGAACCGGACTATTGATATCAATCTTTCAGCCTGCTTTTTCATGGCTCAGACGGTGGGAAAATATATGATCGACCATCAGGTGAGCGGCAGCATCATTAACATTGCCTCCCAGGCAGGAGTGGTGGCGCTGGATAAGCACGTGGCTTACTGCGCGGCCAAAGGCGGGATCATCGCCATGACAAAGGTGCTGGCTATGGAATGGGGCAAATACGGCATCCGGGTCAATGCGGTGGCGCCCACGGTGGTGCTTACGGAACTGGGACACCAGGCATGGGACGGACCGGTGGGGGATGCCTTTAAGAAAGAGATCCCGGCGGAACGTTTCGCAGAACCGGAGGAGGTGGCGGTTGTGATCGCCTTCCTGTGCAGCCGGGGCGCGGCTATGGTGACCGGGCACAATTTGCTGATCGACGGCGGATATACGATTAAATAGAAAGGGAGGAACATTACATGCAGAGAATCTTAAATGATCCGGATCATATTGTGGACGAGATGCTGGAAGGATTTGTAAAGGCCCATCCGGACCTGGTAAAGACCACGGCTCATCCCAGAGTATTGGCGGCCAAAGAGGCGCCGATAGATGGGAAGGTAGGAGTGGTGACTGGCGGCGGATCCGGACATAAGCCGGCCTTTATCGGCTATCTGGGGAAAAATCTGTGCGATGCCGTAGCAGTGGGTGAGATCTGTACCTCCCCCACGGCGGCTGCATTTCTGGACGCCTTCCGCGCAGCGGACGGGGGCAAGGGGATTGCCTGCCTCTATGGGAATTATTCCGGCGACAATATGAATGTGAAAATGGCGGTACGGATGGCCAAAAAGGAAGGGCTTGAGGTTAAGACGGTGATCGCTAATGACGATGTGGCGTCCGCGCCCAAAGATCAGCGGGAGAAGCGCCGCGGCGTGGCGGGAGAGATCCTGATGTGGAAATGCGGGGGAGCAAAGGCGGCTGAAGGAGGAACCCTGGACCAGGTTATCGCGGCAGCTCAGAAGGCAATCGATAATTGCAGAAGCGTAGGGATCGGCCTGACGCCCTGTACGCTTCCGGCGGTAGGGCACCCTAATTTTGAGATCAAAGAGGGGACTATGGAAGTGGGCATCGGCCACCACGGAGAGCCGGGGATCGAAGTGTGCGAGCTGGAGACTGCGGACAAGATGGCGGCGCGGATGACCGACATTGTTCTTCCGGACTATCCTTTTGAGAGCGGAGATGAGGTGGTGGTTCTGGTGTCCGGCCTTGGGGCAACGCCGGTCATGGAACTGTACGTGCTGTATAATGAGATCGAGAAGATCCTGGGTGAGAAGGGGCTGAAGATCCACAAGGCTTATGTGGGGAATTATTTTACTTCCCTGGATATGATGGGGGCAACCCTGACGGTGATGAAGCTGGATGATGAGCTGAAGGAGCTGATCGATCTGGATTGTTGCTCTATGGGTCTGAAGCAGTTATAAGGAGGAAGCTGGGATGGTTGTAAAAAATAAAGACGGACGGGAGATCCTGTGGTCAGTGATCCACGCGGTCCATGAAAACAAGCAGTATCTTGGTGATATCGACGGTCTGATCGGGGACGGAGATCACGGAATGAACATGAATAAGGGCTTTATGACCTATGGCGAGCGGCTGGGGGAGCAAGAGACGGATCTTACAGACGGCCTTTCCGATCTTGGAATGGTGCTCCTTAATGAGATCGGCGGCTCCATGGGCCCCATTTATGGAACCATCTTCATGGAAATGGCGGACGCTGCCGACGGGGAAGAGGACATTACCCTGGAGATTTTTGCGAAAATGCTGCAGGCGGGACTTGACGGGCTGTATGAGATCGTGGAGGCCCGTCCCGGGGACAAGACGCTGGTAGACACTCTTAATCCGTGCGTGGAGTGGATGAACCAGGCGGCAGAGGAAGGAAAGGCTTTTGATGCAGCTCTGGAAGAGATGAAGGAATGTGCCCGGAAGGGAATGGAATCGACAAAGGATATGGTGGCCATGTACGGTCGGGCGGCTCGTCTGGGAGAGCGTTCCCGGGGTGTCCCGGATGCAGGTGCGTCATCTTGCTGCATAATTCTTCAGGCAATGGCCGACGGCATGTTAAAAGTGCTGAAAGACTGCTAAAACGTTGTTAAGATGGGTAGAAGACGTATTGACACCCTCTGACAGGCAATGTTATATTCTGGTTAAATCGTTGTAAACACTAGAAATGACAGGAGGAAAACAGACCAAACGAAGAAGCTTTGAACGCTGTGAGTGGAATTGTTTTCTGCCTGTCATTTTGCTGCGAACAAGGATTTTACCAAAGAGAGAAAAAGAGGGATAAAAAATGGATGTATCATTTTCAAGTTTCTGCCAGGAGGTGTTTTCCAACCCTGTTATGGCAGTGACGGTGGCGTTGACGCTGGGAGTGATCTTCGTCAATGGATGGACGGATGCGCCCAATGCGATCGCCACCTGTGTGTCCACCCGTTGTATGAAAGTGCGGACGGCGATCTGGATGAGCGCGGTCTTCAATTTCCTGGGCGTGCTGGTGATGACCAAGATCAACAGTTCTGTGGCTTCCACCATCAGTAACATGGTGGATTTTGGAGGGGAGACCACAGATGCGCTGATGGCCCTTTGCGCGGCGCTTTTTTCCATCGTGGTCTACAGTGTGGCGGCGTCGATGTTTGGCATTCCCACCAGTGAGAGCCACAGTCTGATCGCAGGGCTCTCCGGGGCGGCGATCGCGGTCCAGGGCGGCATCGGCGGCATTAACTTCGCAGAGTGGGTGAAGGTGCTCTACGGTCTGGTGCTGAGCCTTGCGCTGGGATTCTTTACCGGATGGGTGATCTGCAAGGGGATCGCATTCTTCTGCGCGGCAGTGGACCGGAGGCAGGCCAATCATTTCTTCAAGGGAGGCCAGATCTTCAGCGCGGCGTTTATGAGTTTTATGCATGGGGCGCAGGACGGCCAGAAATTTATCGGCGTACTGTTCCTGGGCGTAGCGTTCTGCAACGGCCAGAACAGCGTGGAGGGGATGATGATCCCGGTATGGCTGATGATCCTCTGTTCTACCGTTATGGGCGTAGGAACCAGCGTGGGGGGAGAGAAGATCATCAAGTCTGTGGGAATGGACATGGTAAAACTGGAGAAATTCCAGGGATTTTCCGCGGACCTGGCGGGCTCCATCTGCCTTTTGCTGGCCAGTATCTTCGGAATCCCGGTGTCAACCACTCACACCAAGACCAGCGCCATTATGGGCGTGGGGGCGGTCAAGCGGCTGTCGGCCATCAACTTTGGTGTAGTGAAGGATATGATGCTGACCTGGATCTTTACATTCCCGGGATGCGGATTGATCAGTTTTGTTATGGTGAAGATCTTTATGTTTCTGTTTTAAATAGGAGGAAATGAAAATGGCAAAGAAACAGGATGTATACTATTTTAACAATTTTGTGGCCTGCGCGGAGGAGTCCTGCCATGCGGCACACCTTCTGAAGGATGTTCTTGCGAACTTCAATCCCGACGATCTCACCGGCCGGCTGGATGAGATGCATGCCATCGAGACCAGGGCCGACGGGAGAAAGCATGAGGCGATGGACCGGCTGGCGAAAGAATTTATCCCGCCCATCGAGCGGGAGGATATTATTATACTGAGCCAGCATCTGGACGATCTTACAGACAAGATCGAGGATGTTCTGTTGCGGATCTATATGAACCATGTGACCAAGATCGAACCTGCCGCGGTGGAGATGACGGATGTGATCATCCGCTGCTGCGAGGCGGTAAAAGAACTGCTGGAAGAATTCTCGGATTTCAAGAGATCAAAGAAATTGAAAGAGCAGATCATCCGGATCAATGATCTGGAGGAAGAGTCAGACCGTCTCTTCATGTCCAGTATGAGGGATCTGCATACCCAGTCTGCAGATCCGCTTCACATTATCGCCTGGAGGGAGATCTATGGCTATCTGGAGTACTGCGCGGACGCCTGCGAGCATGCGGCGGATGTGGTGGAGAGCGTGGTTATGAAAAATTCATAAGGCGCAGAGCGGCTCCTCCCCGGAAACGACCGGGAGGAGCCGTTTTTTTAATCTTATGGGAGCTTATTAAAAACAGATAATATAGATGTTATAAGTAAAAAGAAAAAATATAAAATAAATTTCCGAAAATATATTGACAATAATGAGTTTGAGTGTTATATTAAACATACAAAATAACACTGATTCATTTCAAGACAGACGCGAGCTGTAAGGAATGAATGGTTATTTTAATCAACATATATGTTGAAGAAGATTTCCCGGAAGGAAGAAATGCAGCGTGCATCGGGAAAGAAAATTTAAGAAATGGAGGTACGGACCACCGAAGACTTAAATTTTATTTACCAAATTTTTTAAGAAAGAGGTAAAAAAAGAATGACAGAAGGATTTAAGTAAAGGCGGATATCAAAAACTGATTTGATATCCGTCTTTACTTTTGTTTAAAATTGCTTAAGGTTTTCTTAGTCCAGTTGAAGTTTCCAGTCCGGCGGTACATAATGGGGATACCTATTTGAGGCAAGGAGGGGCGGTGGTATGAGAAAAAGGGAAAACAGGATCATAGGAGTGGGGATGCTGGTTCTTTTGCTTGTGCTGTCGTCACAGACCGTATGGGCGAACTCCTCCTGGGTCTGGCTGACGGACCGGCAGCCCTATCAGTTGCTTCCGGCGGCAGCGGCGCTGACAATTCTGCTCTCTTTTTGCCTGCCTTATCTTTTCATCTGGCTGGAAGGAAGAGAGATGGGCTTCCGGGGATTTGCGGAGATCATTGAGAAAGGGCCCAACTATATTGTAGGGACGATCTATCTGATCCTGACGGTTGTAGCGGAAGTTCCCGTTGTGTGCTGGGGGCTGCGAAAGGAGATACTGGACAAGAAGAAAGGGTGCCTTTTGGCAGCCGTGGTTAATGTGCTGACCACTGTGATGGTGGCAGTCATTGAACGGATCTTGTGCTATGGACAGTGGTAAAAAGTAAAACATCCTGAGTTCCGCGGATAAGCGGGAGGCCCAGGATGTACGTTTTATACTGCAATCTTATTTTTTGAAGTCGAATTCAAAGTTTACAAATTCATCGATAAACCGAAGCGTGTAATCCACTACCGCGTCGCAGACTTCTTTGCCAAGTTCTGCCGTGGCCTCGCGGGCGCTCCTGGAATAGTCAACGCCGGCGGAGTGACCGAACTCGATCAGGTCGCCGGTCTTTGTAACGTCTCTGGTGCGCAGGTTCAGATAGACGGAGCCGCCTTCGAATTCTCCACGGTGCAGATCCAGGAACTGGATGTTGCCGATCTTCTGGTTGTCCGGGATATGGGCTCTTTCTACCTTCACAATGTCAGGGTTGATGTGCATCATAACGGCTGTCTCGGTAATGTCGCCGTGCCCGATCAGGCCCCATTCCGACTTCAGGTCGCCGGCCACTTCAAACCACTGGATGTTTGCTACTGGTATATTCTTCAGACGAAGGTACTGGCCTACATCATAGAGGGCGTTGTTGTTGCCGCCGTGGCCGTTCAGGAAGAGAAAATGTGTGAATCCGTAGGAGATCAGGCAGTCACAGACTTCCTTTACATACTGAGCCAGAGTGGTCTGGGAGACGGCCATGGTTCCGGCGAAATCCGCGTGGTAGAGGGCGTGTCCATAGGGGAAGACAGGAGTTACAAGGCCTTTGTCTGTCTTTTCTCCCACTCTTCTTGCCAGATAGTCGGCGATGATCCAGTCTGTGCCAACCGGGAGCGCGGGACCGTGCTGCTCGGAGCTTCCAACAGGGATGATGGCCAGTTTCTTAGTCTTCATTGCTTCCTGGTTTTCTTCCCAGGTGTTTTCATAGATAAAGTTGCTCATAAAATGTTCCTCCTTTTCCTGTTGTGTCCGTTATGCGGGCATTTATAATTCTATGATACGCAAAATGATCATGGACCGCAAGGGACATTTCGTGCTGTTGACGCACCTATACCAATTTGTTAGAATAGAGAGGAAAAGTTAAGATTTATCAAGAAACAGAATTGTTTACAGAAACGAAAGATAAATCCTGCAGGGTGGGTATAATGATCAAATAAGGAGGAAAGCAGATGCTGGATTTAACATTTGGCGAACAGGTGAAGATCGTGCTGGGCCGCAGAGGCATGACCATCAAGGATCTTGCGGAAGAGATCGAGGAGCGGACCGGGAAGAAGATGTCCCGGCAGAATCTGACCCAGAGGCTGGGGCGGGATAATTTTCAGGAACAGGATATGCGTATGATCGCCGGGATCCTGGGCTGCCCGTTTCGTCTGGACATCCTGGGAGAAGAAGTGTCTCCCTCGGCAGAGTTGTCTGTGGAGCGGGAAACTTTTGCGGAAGAACCGGCAGAAGAAGCTGTGAGCGAAGAGGAATTTTCTCTGGAGCGGGATATCACCATCGGCGAGCTGGTGGATATCAACCAGCAGCTGGATGAGCTGGAGTCGGAAGAGGAGCCGGAAGAAGAGAGTTTGGAGGCCCAGGAACCGCCGGTGGAGGAACTTCTGGAAGAGATGGAGGAGATCGAGCGGGAAGCCAGAGAGCAGAGCCGGGAGCGGGCGCTGCGGGAAGAACGGCTGGAGCAGGAGCGCCAGGCTCACGGGTGGAAGGCGTACCTGCAGCGGATGAAGCATAGAGACGGAGAAGAGAAACCGGAAGAGCCGGAAGAGATCGTGGAAGAGGCGGCTGCGGAGGAAGCGGTGCAGGAACCGGAGGCTGTGAAGGAGGAGCCGGCACAGGAAGAGCCTCTGGCGGTGGAAGAGGAAGAAGAGGATCTGGTGAAGGGAGACGTTAATCCCTACACCGGAAGAGAATATAAGAGCAACAGTGTGCGGATGCACCCCAAGCGGATCGGTTATGTCCAGGTGTACGACCGGGGTGAGCACAAGTGGACAGATATGACGGAGTGGGCCTTCCTTGGTTATCAGGAGCGCAAAAAAGCTCTGCTTGGCAAGGATTATGAGCCGCCCATTTATCTGGATTAGGAAGTAAAGGTGTGGAGAAGATGAACTGGGAACAATTATTGTCCGCCAGAAGAAGCCGGGGCAGTTCCGGGAAACATAAATACGTAAGGAATACCGACCTGCGGAGTGAGTTTGAGAAGGACTACCACCGGATCATCGGGAGCGCTTCCTTCCGGAGACTTCAGGATAAGACCCAGGTATTTCCCCTGGATAAAAGCGATTTTATCCGGACAAGGCTGACCCATTCTCTGGAGGTGTCGTCGTTTGCCAAGTCGCTGGGACAGAACATCGGGGAAAATATCCTGGTATATAAGAAGGACAGCGGGTTCACGCCCAGGATGAAAGAGGATATCTGCAGCATCCTTCAGTGCGCGGGGCTGATCCATGATATTGGGAATCCGCCCTTTGGTCATTTCGGCGAGGTGGAGATCCGGGAATGGTTTGAGCGGAATCTGCCTGTGCTGACTTATAAGGGCAGACCTATCGACCAGGTGCTGACGCCCCAGATGCGGGAGGACTTCTATCATTTTGAAGGAAATGCCCAGGCGCTGCGGCTGGTGTCCAAGCTTCATTTCCTGGTGGATGAGCGGGGAATGAACCTGACCTACGCCCTTTTGAATACCATCATCAAATATCCGGTGGCATCCACCCAGATCGATCCAAAGTCAGGGAATATCAAGGATAAGAAGATCGGTTATTACTACGCGGACCGGGAGATCTTCCGGGAAATTCAGGAGGAAACCGGAACCGACGGCTGCCGGCACCCGCTTACCTTTATCCTGGAGGCGGCGGACGACATTGCCTATAAGACGGCGGATATTGAAGACGCCTTTGTAAAGGGATTTATCAGTTATCATACACTGCTGGAGGAGCTTAAGGAGCTCCAGGAGAAATACGCGCCCCAGGAGGGAGGATCCTTCTTTCCGGCGGACAAGCTGGAGGAACTGTATCTGCGGGGCAGAGAGCGGCATGTGGAAGATCCGGAGGAATACGCCATCAAGAACTGGATCGTGCGGGTGCAGGGATTCCTTATCAACTGCGCCACCTTTGGATTTACGTCCAATTACAATGCCATCATGAAAGGGGAATACCGGTACGACCTTTTCCACCGGACCTTCGGGGAGAAGCTGATGGATCTGCTGGGAGATCTGGCGTTCCGCAAGGTATTTACCTCAGACGCTATCTACCGGATGGAGGTGGCGGAGTCCGCCATGATCGATTTCCTGATGGATAAATTCATCCGGGCGGTGATCCGTTACGATGTGCCCGGGGAGAAGCTGGGGACGATCGAGAATCGGATGGTTTCCTTTATCTCCAGCAATTACAAGAATGCCTATCATTATCACGCGCAGGGAAAGAGCGAGGAGGAAAAGCTGTATCTGCGGCTTCTCCTGGTGACGGATTATATCTGCGGGATGACGGACAGCTACGCCAAGCGTCTGTATCAGGAGATCAAAGCCATCGTATAGGTATTTTTTGCGGACGGACCGAATAGATTGTGGTAAATAGATCCGAAATGGAAGTGGATGTTTGAAACAATTTATCCGTTATCTGTATGAGTACGAGCAGGGAAAGAGAGTCCGCAATGTAGGGTTTGTAAGGGTAGAGCAGACGGAAGAAGCAACCCTGGTCCATATCCATGGGAAGGGACTGCGGATCGCCGGGAACCGGCAGCTTGGGCTCTACCTTTTTTATGAGACAGATAAGGAATGCGTGGGGATTCCCCAGGGGATCCTGGAAAATGTGAATCCGGCGGTGAACTACCGGCTTCGCTTTACCAGGGAAGATACCGGAGTTCCGGAGAATTATGCCCGGATCGACGGAGTGATCCTGGAGGCGGAGGGCGGACGGCGGTACGCCGCGGTGTGGGACGACATGCCGGTGGATGTCAACGGGATGAAAGTCTGGGAGGAGGCTCCAGAGGAAGTGGCGCCTGAGCCGGAGGAGGCTTCTGTGGAAGGCCAGGAAAAGCCGGTATCCGGGCAGAGCACGCGCTGCAGCGGCCGCAGGATCCAGCGGAAAGACCTGGCGGAACTGCCCCGGTGCGAGTGGAGATGGTCCAACAACAGCTTCCTGCTCCACGGATATTATAATTACCGGCATCTGTTACTGATCGAAGACGGAGAGCAGCTGAAACTGGGGGTTCCCGGAATCTATCATGAGAAGGAGGCCAACGCCGCCCGGGCGTTTGGATTTGGAGAGTTTATACCGGCGGAAAGGATCTCTGATCTGCCGGCGCAGGAAGACCAGGAGGAAGAGGAGTTCGGTTACTGGTGTGTTCCGGTGCGAAGATAGGGACCGGATCAAGGAGGAAGAGATGGATACAGATGAGAAATACATGCGGGAAGCCATACGGCAGGCGAAGAAAGCCTATGCTATCGGAGAGGTGCCCATCGGCTGTGTGATCGTATATCAGGATAAGATCATCGGGCGGGGATACAACCGGCGCACCATTGACAAGAACACCCTGTCCCATGCGGAACTGACGGCCATCCGGAAGGCCAGCAGGAAGATGGGGGACTGGCGGCTGGAAGGGTGCACGCTGTATGTGACCCTGGAGCCCTGTCAGATGTGTTCCGGCGCCATCGTCCAGTCCCGGATGGACAGGGTAGTGATCGGCTGTATGAACCCCAAGGCCGGCTGCGCGGGTTCCATCCTGAATCTGCTGCAGATGGAGGAGTTCAACCATCAGGTGGATATTACGACCGGGGTCCTGGGAGAGGAGTGCAGCCAGATGATGAAGGCGTTCTTCCGGGAATTGCGGGAGAAAAAAAGAAGGGATTGATCATGTCAATCCCTCATTTCTTTCTTCTTTTTTCGTGCGCTGCGCTTCGAACGAGACTTCACAGACGTTACCTTGGCAGTTGACTCGGCCCAGGCACCCTTACGGCACCCGGAAGGTTCCGCTTAGTGCTGCTTCGTTCCCGACCTGACACGGTTCACGGATTTCCGTCGCGTAAGACCCGGACTTCAGTGCCACTTACCAAGGGCAGCTCTGCAAAACAGGCCCTCTGCGCAGCATCACCCCTGCTATAGCGGATTGCAGGTACAAGGTACCGCTAACACCCCGGCTGCACGAGACTTAATTTTAACGTGTTTTTTTAGAAATGTCAATGGATATGAAGGAGAAGCCATGAAAATTCTGCTGACAGCGATCAACGCAAAATACATTCATTCCAATCTGGCGGTATATGACCTGCAGGCTTATGCCAGGAAGGAACTTGCCGGGGAGAGTCCGGCGGAGATCAGGATCCGGGAATATACCATTAACCAGCAGCCGGATGAGATCCTGGGAAGTATTTATGAGGAACAGCCGGATGTGCTGTGTCTGTCCTGCTATATCTGGAACCTCCGGACAGCAGAGCTTCTGGTACGGGATCTGTCCCGGATCCGGCCCGGGCTTTCCATCTGGCTGGGAGGACCGGAGGTGTCCTATGACAGCAGGGACGTGCTGTTGCGGCTGCCCCAGGTAAAAGGCGTGATGAAGGGGGAAGGGGAAGAGACCTTCGCCTGCCTGTGCAGACTGTGGGGGAAGGGAGATCCTTCTGATGAAGACCTGGCGGGTGTGGACGGGATCACTTTTCGCGGATCGGATGGACAGATCGTGGAGAATCCCTGGCGGGAGCCGATGGATCTGGACCGGGTGCCCTTTGTGTACCAGGACCTGGAGCAGTTTGAGAATAAGATCCTGTACTATGAGTCCAGCAGGGGCTGTCCTTTTTCCTGCAGCTACTGTCTGTCCTCGGTGGACAAGAAGCTGCGGTTTCGAAGTTTTTCTCTGGTGAAGGAGGAACTGCAGTTTTTCCTGGATCGGAAGGTTTCCCAGGTGAAGTTCGTGGACCGGACCTTTAATTGCGGACATGCCCATGCCCGGGAGATATGGCAGTATATCCGGGATCATGACAATGGGGTGACGAATTTTCACTTTGAAGTATCGGCAGACCTTCTGACTGAGGAGGAACTGGAACTTCTGGGGACCATGCGGCCGGGGCTTGTCCAGCTGGAGATCGGCGTGCAGTCCACCAATCCCCGGACCATCCGGGAGATCCGGCGGACCATGGATCTTGAGAAGGTTGCCCGGGCGACAGAGCGGATCCGGCAGCAGGGGAACATCCATCAGCATCTGGATCTGATCGCGGGGCTCCCCTACGAGGACCTGGCAAGCTTCGCTCGGTCTTTTGACCAGGTATACCGGATGAAGCCTCATCAGCTTCAGCTGGGTTTTCTGAAGGTGCTGAAGGGTTCCTGGATGAAGGAGCAGGAGGAGGCTTATGGTCTGGTCTGCAAGTGGGAGCCGCCCTATGAGGTGCTGCGCACCCGGTGGCTGTCTTACGAAGACGTGCGTCTGCTCAAAGGCATTGAGGAGATGACGGAGGTTTACTACAACAGCAGGCAGTTTGAATATACCATGGAAGAGCTTGAGCGGGAATTTGCCTCGCCCTTCCAGATGTATGAAGCATTATGGGATTACTATAGGAAGAAACGGCTTGAGGGACAGCAGCACCGAAGAAGCGCCCGTTATGAGATCCTGCTGGGATTCATTGAAGAGTGGATCCCCGGGAAACGGGAATATTTCCGGGAACTTCTGGTCTATGATTATTATCTGCGGGAGAATGCCAAGAGCAGGCCGGGATTTGCCGGGGAGGAGACGGTTCCCGCCGGGGAGGCGAGAGCCTTCTATGAGAAGGAGGCAAAGGAACGGGAGTTTCTTCCCGCCTATGGGGGATTTGATAAGAAGCAGCTGCGCAGGATGACCCACCTGGAGCGATTCCCGCATCTTGGGAAGACGGTTCTCTTTGACTATCTGGAGAGAAGCCCCCTTACGGGAGAAGCCAGGACCTGCATTCTGGATGGCGACCAAAAAGAGGAAAATATCACCGAAAATCTCAGGAATGTTTCTTGCAAAACGGAGACAAAAAGTATAAAATAAAACGAAGTGGGCAAAGAAAGGGAAAATAGATGAATTTTCATAACAGAAACACAAGACGCGTGATCGCGATCATTATCATGGTTGTGATCGTGGCGATGGTGGCGACATCAGTAATACCGTATCTGATGGCCTAGGGGATATAGAAAGAGAGTATGTAAGATGGCTGACAGGATCCGGCAAAGGAGACAACATCACAGAAAGCTGGCAAAAAAAAGGCGGAAAAGGGCTCAGGTTCTTTTTGGCCTTGTTTTGGTATGCGCGGCGCTTGCCTTTGGGATCACATATCTGATGTTATATCGATCTGTCTCAAAATATCCGGATCAGATCATCTGCGATCATGTATATATCGGGGCTATGGATGCCTCTGGCATGACAAAGAAGGAAGCGCTGCAGGCGTTGAAAGAGCACCTGGCAGAAGACCGGTCGAAGACGGTAACTCTTCGGGTGGGGGAAGAAAATGCGCAGGCGACACTGGAGGAAATGGGAATCTCCTATCAAAATATGGAGAAGACGGTAGATAAGGCTGTAAGCTATGGGAAGGACGGCGGAGTATTCAGCCGTTATATGAAGCTGCGAAAACTTAAGAAAGAGAAAGTAGTGATAAGTGAAAATATCCGTGTGGATCAGGAGCAGGCCACGGCAATCCTGAAAGAGAGGGTGGTTCCTATCGCGGATCACGCGCAGGATGCAGCGATCACCAGGACGGGGACAGGTTTTTCTATTGAGGAAGAGAAGGAAGGAACCACCGTTGATGTGGAAAAGTCCATCGCGGCGCTGGAAGAATATCTGAACAGCGGCTGGAATCATAAAGATTTTACGAAGGAAATGATCCTCAAAAAAGAGGAGCCGAAGATAAAGGCGGCGGATCTGGAATCTATACAGGATGAGCTGGGAACCTTTTCCACAGACGCCGGCGGCGGAGAGCGCTGGAAGAATCTTGAGACGGCGGCGGGGAAGTTGAATGGAATGATCCTGATGCCGGGTGATGAGGTGTCTGTTCACGATGCCACAGCGCCCTATGACGAGGAACACGGGTATGTGCCGGCTGGTTCTTACGAGAACGGGCAGGTGGTAGATACTTACGGAGGAGGAATCTGTCAGGTGTCTACTACATTATACAACGCGCTTCTTTATGCGGAGCTGGAAATTGTGGAGCGATATCCCCATTCGATGATGGTGAATTATGTAGACCCCTCCAGAGATGCGGCTATTGCCGGGGATACCAAAGATCTGACATTTAAGAACAACCAGGAAACGCCGATTTATATCGAAGGCGGGATTGATGATTCCAATCAGCTGCATTTTACAATATACGGGAAAGAGACACGGGATGAAAATCGCAGTGTGGAATTTGTCAGCGAGACCCTGGCGGAGGAAGAATACGAGGTAAAATATGAAGAGGATCCAAGCGCTCCGCTGGGGTCGGTATCGTATGAAGGAAGTCCGCACACAGGGAAATCTGCCAGGTTGTGGAAGGTTGTTTCTGAAAATGGAAAAGAAGTGGAACGAGAAATTGTTAACAACAGCCACTATAATAAATCCGATCAGATTATTAAGATAGGAACCAAGTCCGACAACGCAAGCGCGGCGGCTGCGGTAAGATCGGCCATCGCCACACAGGATTATTCTAAGATCATGGCGGCGATCGGTTAGGCGGGCCAGAGAAAAGGGAGAACAGGATGAGAGACAGAGTATTATCGCAGGAGCTGGCGATCGGATACGGAACAACGGAAAAAAGCGGGCTATACGCAGTGGTGACGGCGGTAAACGCCGTCATGGCCGCCGGGGCCGGAAGTGTAAGGGCCAGAGTGCGCATAGAATGCCCGGAAGGGACTGAGAAGGCACGGATCTATGGGATGATGAAACCGATCCGTGCCTTTTGTCGTAGAGAAGGGATTACTCTTATAGAAGACGGGATCCGGATCAGCCCGGCGGTGTCACGCGCTGTGACGGTGGCCGCTGCGGCGGGAGTGAAGGAGAGAGACAAGGAAGTGAAAGAGCCGGGGGCGGGGAAGGATATCCTGCTTACCAGCTGGGTGGGCCTTGGCGGAACGGTGCAGGCTCTGTGGGAGCGCCGGGAGGGGTTGGAGAAACGGTTTCCCCCGGGATTCCTAAGACAGGCAGGGGAGATGGAAGCCGGCCTTTTTGCCGGGAGAGAGGCGGCCCTTGCCTGGGAGCGGGGCGCAGGTTACGTACAGGCAGTAGGCGAGGGCGGCGTTAAGGCGGCGCTCTGGGAGATGGCCAAAGTTCTGGAATGCGGAGTGGATGTGGATCTGAAGGCGCTGCCCATCCGTCAGGAGACGGTGGAGATCTGCGAGTATCTGGGCCTGAATCCCTATCAGCTTTCTTCCACCGGCAGTCTGCTGATCACAGCCCCGGAGGGAGAAGCGCTGGCCGGGGAACTAGCGGCGGCGGGGATCCCGGCAGCAGTGGTGGGAACTCTTACAGATAACAATGACAAGATCCTGCGAAGCGGCGAAGAGGTGCAGTACCTGGATCGCCCCGCGCCGGACGAGATCCGGAAGATCTATACATAAGCGGAGGAAAAGACATGTTGAATATTGTGTTACATGAGCCGGAGATCCCGGCCAACACCGGAAATATCGGACGGACTTGCGTGGCCACCGGGACGCGCCTGCACCTGATCGAACCCCTGGGATTCCGGTTAAATGAGAAGAACCTGAAGCGGGCGGGGATGGATTACTGGGAAGACCTGGATGTGAGGACCTATATTGATTACCAGGACTTCCTGGAGAAAAATCCGGGAGCAAAGATCTATATGGCCACTACCAAGGCGGAGAGAGCGTACACAGAAGTCTCCTACGAACCGGACTGCTATATCATGTTCGGGAAGGAGAGCGCGGGGATCCCGGAAGAGATCCTGGTGGACCACCGCAAGACCTGTATCCGGATTCCCATGGCAGGCGGGATCCGTTCCCTGAACCTGGCAAATTCTGTGGCGGTGGTGCTGTATGAAGCGCTGCGCCAGAACCAGTTTCCGGGAATGGAACTCTCAGGACATCTCCACAGGCTGGAATGGTAAATTGCAAGAAATCTTGCAGAATTGTATGTAGGAAATCCCGGATATTGGGCAAAAAAATAATAAATTAATGGACTTATTGTTAAAATTATATTATAATTTTAAGAACAAGACTAAAAAAGGAGAAAAAGAGAGGTGGTGAACAAATGGTAGAAGAAACCATTAAAACCATCAGGGAGGCGGAGAAAGAAGCTGGGGAATTGGTGAAAAAAGCCGATGAAACTTGCACCGAAATCCTTGAGAACGCCGCCGCCGAGGCGAAGACGATAAAAGAGACTGCTAAAGAGAGCGCCACGAAGAAGGCGGAAGCACAGTTGGATGAGGCAAAGCGCGCAGGCGAAGAGACGATGCAAAAAGCAATGGAAAGTGTAGCGGCTCAGATCGCCGCTTTGGAGGAAAAAGCGCAGAAAAGTCAGGACGCCGCCGTGTCTGCGGTGATCGAGAAACTCATCTGATTTTGTTTAGGAAAAAAATTAAAGAAAAGGAGGGATGAGGCTATGGCAGTTTTGCAGATGCAAAGAATTAGTATCTGCGCGCTGAAGAAAGATCGTAAGGCAATTTTGGAAAAAATACAGTCCATGGGCATTATGGAGATGAACCAGATCGCGGAAGACGAAGAGGGCTTCGAGAAGATGGATACGTTAAGCGCCAGACAGCGTTTTGAGAAGATGGCTTCTCTTTCAGAGAACGCGCTGGATATTCTGGACATCTACGCCCCGGAGAAAAAGTCTATGTTTGCAGGCCTGGAAGGAAAAAAGCTTGTAGATTCCGGGCAGTTCACCAAGATCACGGACAGAAAAGACGCAATTCTGGAAGAGGCAGAACATCTGGTAGCCTGCAATAAGGAAATTGCAGAGCATCGAGCCGAGATCACAAAGCTGGAGAATCAAATTGAAGCGTTGGCGCCCTGGCTTAAGCTGGACGTGCCAATGAATTTAAAAGGCACCGGCAAGACAGAGATGCTTCTGGGGACCATGCCGGGAGAGACTCCGCTTGACGCGGTTTATGAGAAGATCGCGGAGGGCAGCCCGGAGACAGAAGCCGTGGACGTACAGATCATCCACAGTGATCAGGATGCCACCTATCTGGCTGTATTATGTCTGAAAAAGGATGCCACCGCAGTGGAAGAGGCTTTAAGAGCCGCAGGGTTCGCAAGACCTTCCCAGACGGCAGATGAGGTGCCCGCCCGGAAAACGGAGGAACTGAAAGGTCAGATCGGACAGTTGGATCAGAAGATCGAAGAGATCGAAGAGGAGATCAAAGCCTGTGCGAAGGACCGGGAGGATCTGAGAGTTGTAGGTGATTATTACCGGATGCGGGCGAAGAAATACGAAGTGCTGGGAACGCTCCCGCAATCACAGAGAACGTTTGTGATCAGTGGATATGTCCCCAGGAAAGCAGCGCCGGCTATCGAGAAAGCCATCGGGGAACATTATGACTGTGTGATCGATCTGGATGAGCTGAAGGAGGACGAGGAACCGCCTACCGTGCTTCAGAACAACGCATTTTCTTCCAGTGTGGAAGGCGTTCTGGAGGCATATGGACTTCCACACAAAGGGGAGTTTGATCCAACCACGATCATGTCGTTCTTCTATGTATTCTTCTTTGGAATGATGTTGTCGGACGCGGCGTATGGGGCGATCGTTGCCATTGCCTGTTTTGTGGCTCTTAAGAAATACCCGCGGATGAGCGCCAGCATGCACAAGTCGCTGAAGCTGTTTTTCTTCTGCGGATTATCCACCATCGTATGGGGAATCTTATTCTCCGGATATTTCGGCGATGCGGTAGACGTGATCGGAAGAACCTTCTTTGGCGTAGAGGTGACGGTGCCGCCGTTGTGGTTCGCGCCTTTGAACAACCCGATGAAGCTTCTGATCTATTCCATGGCGTTTGGTCTGGTGCATTTGTTTGTGGGCCTTGGGATTAAGGGATATATGCAGATCAAGGATAAACAGTATCTGGATTTCTTCTGTGACGTAGTCCTGTGGTACATTTTCCTGATCGGCCTGATCCTGATGCTGATCCCGTCGGATATCTTTGCATCCATCGCGCAGATGACGGTGGTATTCCCGCCGGCATTGAATACATTGGCGAAGGTGCTGGCTGTCATCGGAGCGGTGGGACTTCTCCTGATGAGCGGCCGGTCAAGCAAGAATCCGGTGCTTCGGATCGCGCTTGGAGCGTACGACATCTATAACATTACCGGATGGCTCAGTGATGTGTTATCCTACTCCCGTCTTCTGGCCCTGGGCCTTGCGACCGGAGTTATCGCGTCCGTAGTTAATCAGATGGGAAGCATGTTCGGAGGCGGTGTGGTCGGAGCGATCCTGTTCGCGCTGGTCTTTGTAGTGGGACATCTGATGAACCTTGCGATCAACCTTCTGGGGGCGTACGTACACACCAACCGTCTCCAGTTTGTAGAATTCTTTGGCAAATTCTACGAAGGCGGCGGACGGCCGTTTGAACCGTTTAAAACAGATACAAAATATGTAGATATTAAGGAGGAAAGTTAATCATGAGTATATGGGAGAATTTAGGACTTGTATATGCACTTCTGGGTGCGGCAGCAGCAGTATTTCTTGCAGGCGCGGGATCAGCGCTTGGTGTAGGTATCGCCGGACAGGCAGCTTCCGGAGTTGTAACTGAGGACCCCAGCAAATTTGCCAAGGTACTGGTAATGCAGCTTCTGCCTGGTACACAGGGTATCTACGGACTTCTGGTAGGATTTATCACCCTTTCCAAGATCGGACTTCTTGGAGGAGGCGCGGCAGACCTGACACCGGAAACCGGACTTCTTGTCCTGGCGGCATGTCTCCCGGTAGGTATTGTAGGACTGATCTCCGGAAAATCCCAGGGACAGTGTTCCGCGGCAGCCATCGGGATCATCGCGAAGAAACCGGATCAGTTTGGTAAAGCCATGCTGTTCCCGGCGATGGTTGAGACCTACGCGATCCTTTCTCTTCTGATCTCTATCCTGTCTGTAACAGCAATTCAGATTTAGTTTTGGCGGGAAACGACAGAAACAGAGATTAAGAAAAGGAGTGCAAGGGTTTATGACTGGATTAGATAAAATGAAAAGTCAGATCCTGGACGAAGCAAAAGCAGCGGCCGAGGGCAAGATCGCTGAGGCAAAAGCGCAGGCGGAGGAGTTGATCCGCGGCGCCAACGAAGAGGCTGCGAGACTGGCGGAAGGCATCTCCCGTAAATCAGAAAATGATGTGGCAAATTATAATGAGCGGCTGGCATCCGCGATTGATCTGCAGAAGCGGACGAAGATCCTGGCGGCAAAACAGGATGTAATCGCCGGTGTGCTGGAAAAGGCGCATGAAAAGATTGATTCCATGGAGGCGGGGGAATATTTTTCCATGCTGCTTAAGATGGTTGAGAAATATGCGCTGCCACAGGATGGAGAGATCTGTTTCTCCGCGGCGGATCTTGGCAGACTGCCGGAAGGATTCGAGGCAGAGGCGGACAAGATCGCCAAAGGGAAAGGCGGAAGCCTGAAGATGTCCGGGGAAAGTAAAAATATTAAGAATGGATTTGTCCTGGTTTATGGCGGCATTGAAGAGAACTGTACTATTGATGCCATGTTTGACGCCAGGAGAGACGAACTGTCCGATATTGTACAGCGGTTGTTGTTTTCACAGGCGTAACCAGATGGGAGGAGTAAAATGAGTGAGCAGTATACCTACGCGGTTGCGCGCATACGAGCCCTGGAGGTGGGGCTGTTTTCCAACAGCACCATCGATCAGCTGATCGCCTGTCAGGATTATGGACAATGTCTGCAGTTCCTGGAGGAAAAAGGCTGGGGAGACAGTGAAAGTTCCGGAAATGGAGAGGCGATCCTGAACAAGGAGGAAGAAAAGATCTGGGATGTGGTGAAGGATCTGCACATCGATATGGAGAACTTCGCAGTGCTTTCTTATCCCAAACTTTTCCATAATCTGAAGGCCGCGATCAAAGAGGTATGTACGTCGGAAAAGAACCGGCATATTTACTATGATGATGTGTCGGTCCCCGGGGAGGAAATGCGGGGGATCGTGGAAGAGAAGGAGTTTGGGAAACTCCCGGCGTATATGCAGCATGCGGCAGAGGAAGCCTATGAGGCACTGCTTCATACCGGGGACGGACAGTTATGCGACTGTATCATTGACCGGGCGGCGCTTGATGCCATCTACCAGGCCGGAAAACAGTCGGACGCCGCTATCATTCGTGATTATGCGGAGTCCACAGTCGGCGTGGCTGACATCAAGATTGCCGTACGTTCACAGAAAACCGCGAAGTCAATAGAGTTTATGAAACGGGCCATGGCAGAGTGTGAGAGTGTAAATGTAGATCAGCTTTCTAAGGCGGCCCTTGCCGGGATGGACGCCATCCGGGATTATCTGCAGGGCACAGCTTACGCGGAAGGAGCGGATGCGTTGGCAGAGTCTCCGTCAGCATTTGAACGTTGGTGCGACAACCGGATCATTCAGACCATCAGCCCGCAGAAATATCAGGCATTTACCATAGGTCCTGTGATCGCCTATGTAATTGCCAGACAGAATGAGATCAAGACGGTACGGATCATACTTTCCGGAAAACAGAACGATCTGCCGGAAGAGTCGATCCGGGAAAGGGTAAGGGAGATGTATGTATAAGATAGCAGTGTTGGGCGATTATGACAGTATCTATGGCTTCGCCGCGCTGGGTCTGGATACATTTCCTGTGACAGCCCAGGAGGAAGCCGGAGAAAGATTACATCAGCTTGCGGCCGAAGGATATGGGATCATCTATATCACAGAGGCGCTGGCGGCAGAATTAAAACATGAGATGGCAAGATATCAGGGACAGATCCTTCCCGCCATCATCCAGATCCCGGGCGTGTCCGGGAATACCGGAGACGGCGTGCAGGGCGTGAAGAAATCGGTGGAACAGGCGGTTGGTTCCGATATCCTGTTCAGTAACTAGGAAAGGAAAGTAGAGGTGATTCGTCCATTATGAGTAGTATAGGTACAATAAAAAAAGTAGCGGGACCGCTGGTCATCGCCTCCGGAATGCGGGACGCGAACATGTCCGACGTTGTACGTGTAAGTAAGCAGCGTCTGATCGGAGAGATCATCGAGATGCACGGGGACGAGGCGTCCATCCAGGTATACGAGGAGACCTCGGGACTTGGACCCGGCGAGCCGGTAGAATCTACCGGGGCGCCTATGTCGGTAGAGCTTGGGCCTGGCCTGATCTCCAGCATTTACGACGGGATCCAGCGCCCCCTTGACGATATTATGGAGATCTCAGGAAATAACCTGCAGCGGGGTGTTGAAGTAGCTGCCCTGAAGCGGGATAAGAAGTGGGACTTTGTTCCGGTTGCGAAGGTCGGCGACGAAGTGGAAGCCGGCGACGTGCTGGGAACCGTCCAGGAAACTGAGATCGTACAGCAGAAGATCATGGTTCCCTACGGAGTGGAAGGAAAAGTGAAAGAGATCGCTTCCGGCGAGCACACTGTGGAAGACGTGATCGCTGTGATCGAGACCAAAGACGGGGACAAAGAGCTGACCATGGTACAGAAGTGGCCGGTAAGACGGGGACGGCCCTATGTAAAGAAGCTGCCCCTGGATGTGCCGCTGGTAACCGGACAGCGTGTAGTCGATACCTTCTTCCCCATCGCCAAGGGCGGTGTGGCAGCAGTTCCCGGACCTTTCGGAAGCGGCAAGACCGTAATCCAGCATCAGCTGGCGAAATGGGCGGAGGCCGACATCGTTGTCTACATCGGATGTGGCGAGCGTGGAAATGAGATGACCGACGTTCTGAATGAGTTCCCGGAACTGAAGGACCCCAAGACCGGGCGTTCTCTGATGGAGCGGACGGTGCTGATCGCCAATACGTCGGATATGCCGTTTGCAGCCCGTGAGGCTTCTATTTATACAGGAATTACTATCGCGGAGTATTTCCGCGACATGGGTTACTCGGTAGCCCTGATGGCAGACTCCACCTCCCGTTGGGCAGAGGCCCTTCGTGAGATGTCCGGACGTCTGGAAGAGATGCCTGGTGAGGAAGGTTACCCGGCATACTTGGGATCCCGTCTGGCAGAGTTCTATGAGAGAGCCGGACATGTGATCTCACTTGGGAAAGACGGAAGAGAAGGTTCCCTGTCTGTAATCGGAGCCGTGTCTCCTCCGGGTGGTGATACATCTGAGCCCGTATCCCAGGCAACCCTTCGTATTGTAAAGGTATTCTGGGGACTGGATTCCAACCTGGCGTACAAGAGACATTTCCCGGCCATCAACTGGCTGACTAGCTACTCTCTGTATCTGGACAATGTAAGCGGATGGTTCAACAAGGAAGTGGCTCCGGACTGGATGGAAGACCGGCAGAAGATGATGAGCCTTCTGCAGGATGAGGCGGAACTGGAAGAGATTGTGCAGATGGTTGGTATGGACGCCCTGTCGCCGGCAGACCGGCTGAAGATGGAGGCTGCCAGATCCATCCGTGAGGACTTCCTGCATCAGAACTCCTTCCACGAGGTGGATACCTACACGCCGCTTCGCAAGCAGTACCTGATGATGAAGCTGGTGCTGGCCTTCTATGAGAAAGCGCAGGAAGCCTTAAGCGGCGGCGCTTCTATGCGGGCGCTTCTTGGAATGGAAGTCAGAGAGCGGATCGGCCGTTATAAATATACCACGGTTGACCAGATCGAGACGGAGTTTGAGAAGATCATGAATGAACTTGACGCGGAAATCGCAGGCGCGTTCGGAAAGGAGGACTTCTAATGCCAAAGGAATATAGAACCATACAGGAAGTTGCCGGACCGCTGATGATGGTAAAAGGAGTTGAGGGCGTAGCCTTTGACGAGCTGGGCGAGATCGAGCTTGCCAACGGCGAGAAGCGCCGGTGTAAGGTGCTGGAAGTAGACGGAGACAATGTAGTTGTACAGCTCTATGAAAATGCTGCCGGCATCAACTTAAGCAACAGTAAAGTACGTTTCCTGGGACGGAGTATGGAGCTGGGCGTATCCGGCGACATGCTGGGCCGTGTCTTCGATGGACTGGGACGTCCCATCGACGATGGGCCGGAGATCCTTCCGGAGGAGAGACGAGATATCAACGGTCTGCCTATGAACCCGGCGGCCCGTGTATACCCGTCCGAGTTTATCCAGACCGGTGTGTCCGCCATCGACGGACTGAACACGCTGGTACGTGGACAGAAGCTGCCGATCTTCTCCTGTTCCGGTCTGCCCCACAATCAGCTGGCAGCGCAGATCGCAAGACAGGCGAAGGTACTTGGCAAAGATGAGAACTTCGCAGTTGTATTCGCGGCAATGGGTATTACATTTGAAGAGTCCAACTTCTTCGTAGAATCCTTCAAGGAGACAGGCGCCATTGACCGTACTGTATTGTTTGTCAACCTGGCAAATGACCCGGCGGTAGAGCGTATCTCCACGCCTCGTATGGCGCTGACGGCGGCAGAGTATCTGGCGTTTGAGAAGGATATGCACGTACTGGTAATCCTTACTGATATCACAAACTACGCGGACGCTCTCCGTGAGATCTCCGCGGCGAAGAAAGAGGTTCCCGGACGTCGTGGATACCCCGGATACATGTACACTGACCTGGCGCAGATGTATGAGCGCGCAGGCCGTCAGAGAGGCAAGATCGGAAGTATCACCATGATCCCGATCCTGACCATGCCGGAAGACGACAAGACCCATCCTATCCCGGACCTTACCGGATATATTACAGAGGGTCAGGTAATCCTGGGCCGTGATCTGTACCGGAGAGGAATTCAGCCGCCCATCGACGTACTGCCGTCCCTGTCCCGTCTGAAGGACAAAGGTATCGGCGAGGGCAAGACGAGAGCAGACCACTCCAATACCATGAACCAGTTGTTCGCGGCGTATTCCCGTGGTAAGGATGCGAAGGAACTGATGACCATCTTAGGAGAGGCGGCGCTGACGGAGATCGACCTGATCTACGCCCAGTTCGCGGACGCATTCGAGAAGGAGTATGTAAACCAGGGATACAATACGGACCGGTCCATCGAAGAGACGCTGGAGATCGGCTGGAAACTTCTTTCCATCCTGCCAAGATCCGAGCTGAAACGTATCGATGATAAGTTCTTAGACATGTACTACGGTAAACAATAAGGGGGTGGCGATATGGCATCTACGCAGATCACTCCTACCCGTATGGAACTGACCAGGACTAAGCGGAAACTGGCCACAGCCAGGAGAGGGCACAAGCTTCTCAAGGATAAACGTGACGAGCTGATGCGTCAGTTCCTGGACATGGCGCGGGAGAATATGGAGCTGCGCAAGAAGGTAGAAGCCGGGATCCGCTCTGCAAATAAGAACTTTGTCATCGCCAAAGCCGGAATGGACGAAGCCACGTTGAATACGGCTTTGATGGCGCCCAAACAGGAAGTCAGCCTGGGAGTCGGCAAGAGAAACGTAATGAGCGTTAACATCCCGGCCTTTGAGACCAAGACCAGGACTGCGGACGCCAACGACATTTATTCTTACGGTTTCGCGTTTACTTCCAGCGACCTGGACGGAGCGGTGAAATCTCTGGCGGACATCCTGCCGGATATGTTGAAGCTTGCAGAGACGGAGAAAGCGTGCCAGCTGATGGCGGCGGAGATCGAGAAGACCAGACGCCGTGTCAATGCGCTGGAGCACGTGATCATACCGGAGGCGCAGGAAACCATTAAGTATATCACCATGAAGCTGGACGAGAATGAGAGAAGCTCTCAGATCCGTCTGATGAAGGTGAAAGATATGATGCTGGAGGAGGCCCACCATTACAGTGAGAGGGCTTAGAAAAGCAGAAGAAACATGCGGCGGCCGCACTTAGTGCGGCTGCCGTTTTGTGATTGGCCGGAGCACATTTCCAGGGGAGATGCATATAGTTAAAGTAGATATCTTTTTCGAGGTGCAGGTGGATGAAGGAGAGACTGCCTTTCTATATGGTTTATCAGGAGCCCTTTGGTGTAGACGATGTGAGAAAAGCAAGAGAGGATTACGATTATATGAAAAGCATTTACCCGGATGCGGCGAAGCGTCTGATCCCTTTTGTGGAAGAAGAGTGCGACAGGCTGATGTATGACGGGAGCATGATCTATGACGAATACCCGGATCAGCTTCAGCTGCGCCTGATGTGCGCAAGGATTTACGACCGGGCGAAGGAGGGGGAAGAGAATCCGGGGAAATGGCTTAAGGACCTGACCCAGGTGATGGTTTGCCAGGAGTTGTGCCAGAGGCGGGCGGAACACAGAAAATACCGGAAGACATTTTACATGGGAGACTAGGGCATCCCTTTCCGGTGGACGTACCGGGGAAGATATGATAAAATAACCTGTAAAGTACAGATGAAGGAGTTTGCTTGCGGATGGACAACATCATTTTGATCGGTATGCCTGCGGCGGGAAAGAGCACCATCGGCGTGATCATCGCGAAGCGTCTGGGCTATCAGTTTGTAGATGTGGATCTTCTGATCCAGGAGAAGGAAGGAAAGCTTCTGAAAGAGATCATTGCACAGAAGGGGATCAAGGGATTCCTGGAGGTGGAGGACCAGGTGAATGCCGGGCTTCACGTAGAGCGGACCGTGATCTCTCCAGGGGGGAGTGTGGTTTACTGTGAGAATGCTATGAAGCATTTCCAACAGATCGGGAAGATCCTGTATCTTAAGGCTTCCTTTGAGACCATCAACCGGAGGCTTACCAATGTCAGGGGGAGAGGCGTGGTCCTTGGGGAGGGACAGACTCTGAGAGACCTCTATGAAGAGCGAGTAAAATTGTTTGAGAAATATGCCGATATCACAGTGTGTGAGGATGGGCTCCGTTTAGATGAAATGATTGAAAAAGTGATTGCAGCTCTACGGAAATCGTGAAAATATTACAGAATGGTTACAGGTTTATAAAAAATGTTTTACAAACTGGAATTCTGTGATATAATATCGAAGAATGTGAGAGAGTATTATCGAAGGAATTATTGAGGTGTGATATGGAGCAGTATATTATCAAAGGCGGACATCCGCTGGTAGGAGAGGTGGAGATCGGCGGGGCGAAGAACGCGGCGCTGGCGATCCTCGCGGCGGCGATCATGACGGACGAGACCGTTCATATTGAGAATCTGCCGGATGTAAATGATATTAACGTGCTTCTGGACGCGATCCAGGGGATCGGCGCTTCTGTACATCGGGTAAACCGGCATACGGTTGCCATTAATGGCAGAGGGGTTACAGATTTTAATATTGAATACGACTATATCAAGAAGATTCGGGCTTCCTATTATCTTCTGGGAGCGCTTCTTGGGAAATATAAGAGGGCGGAGGTTGCCCTTCCGGGAGGCTGCAATATCGGAAGCCGTCCCATCGACCAGCATCTGAAAGGATTCCGGGCGCTGGGAGCGGAAGTGGAGATTGAGCACGGCAAGATCATTGCTGATGCAGAGCGTTTGATCGGAAGCCACATTTATTTTGACGTGGTCAGCGTGGGGGCGACCATCAATGTAATGATGGCGGCGGCTATGGCAGAAGGAACTACGATCCTGGAGAACGTGGCCAAGGAGCCTCACGTAGTGGACGTGGCCAACTTCCTGAACAGCATGGGCGCCAACATCCGCGGCGCGGGAACCGACGTAATCAAGATCCGCGGGGTGAAGACCCTGCACCGCACCGAGTATTCGGTAATTCCGGATCAGATCGAGGCGGGAACCTTTATGTTCGCGGCTGCGGCTACCAGAGGAGATGTGACCGTCCTGAATGTAATTCCCAAACATCTGGAGGCCACCGTGGCGAAGCTGGTGGAGATCGGCTGCGAGGTAGAGGAATTTGACGACGCAGTGCGGGTTGTATCCAAGGGAGATCTGAAGAGCACGCATGTGAAGACACTTCCTTATCCGGGGTTCCCGACAGACATGCAGCCGCAGATCGGCGTAACGCTGGCGCTTTGCAGAGGAACCAGCGTGATCACAGAGAGTATTTTCGAAAACCGTTTTAAATATCTGGACGAACTGGCCAGAATGGGAGCTAATGTGAAGGTGGAAGGTAATTCCGCTACCATTGAAGGCGTGAAGGCGCTGTCAGGAGCGAGAGTCAGCGCTCCGGACCTGCGGGCGGGAGCCGCGCTTTGTATCGCCGGACTGGCTACAGAAGGGATCACCATTGTGGATGATATCGTCTATATCCAGAGAGGATATGAGAGATTCGAAGAGAAGCTGCGCAGTATTGGCGCGCTGATCGAGAAAGTGTCCACAGAGAAAGAGATCCAGAAGTTCAAGCTGAAGGTTGGTTAAAAAGGGACAGGGTATTTTTAATTGGGGACGTGGTATTTTTAAAAATACCACGTCCCCAATTGGTATACAGGAGGATTTTAAGATGAAACAAGGGGGAGACAAGAAGCGGTACTGGATTCTTATAATTGCGTCTGTTGTCAACTTTGTGCACGGGAATCCTTACATATGGACGGTGTTTCAGCCCTATGTGAAAGAAGAATTTCATCTTTCTGACGCGGCCTCCAGCCAGCCGTTTACTATTATCATCGGGATCTTTGCTTTGGGCAATATGCTGGGAGGATGGCTGCAGCAAAAGATAGGGGCGAAGTGGACGATCCTGGCAGGGAGCGCGGTGATGTGCGCGGGGTTCTTCCTGGCGGGGATCGCGCCCTATGATATGCCCTGGCTGATCTCCCTGGGGTACGGGGCGCTGGGAGGACTTGGATCCGGCTGTGCCTTCAGTATGCTGACGGCAGTACCCCTCCAGTGGTTTCCCGAGAAGCGGGGGCTGGTGTCGGGAATTACCGTGGGCGTTGTAGGCGTCTCGGGGATCATCATGAACCCTTTCTGTGATTTTCTGTTGGCCGGTCACGGATACCGGTTTGCTATGCTGACCATAACGGCCATCTACGGAGTGCTCTGCCTGGGAGGATTTTTCGTGGAGGACAGGCCGGATGATATGAGAGCGGAGGGCGTGGATCCGGTAAGCGTGGGAACCGGGATTGCGTCTTGTGTAAAGCAGTACCGGACCGGGGAAATGCTGCGGACCAGGACCTACTATACCATCAGCCTTACCATGGCGCTGGCGGTTCCGGCTTATGTTCTGGTGAATCCGCTGATGAAATCCCTGGGGATGGAGCGGGGGCTGACAGGCGCGGAGGCGCTTCTGGGGGTGACTCTGGCGTCCGTGGCCAATATCATCGGCCGGTTCGCCATGCCCTGGCTGTCGGACCGGGTAGGAAGAAAGGCGGTCATCCGGGGCATGTACCTTGCCGCGGCGGTAGCTGTGATCGGTCTGGTAGCGGCAAGAGGCGGCATTTTCATTCTGCTGATCTCCGTGGTGTGCCTGGTGTACGGAGGAGTGGTCAGCGTGTTCCCGGTGGTGGTCTCCGACCATTTTGGCCTGAAATATCAGGGGATCAACTACGGGGCAGTGATGATCGGATACGGGATCGCATCGATCCTGTGCCCCTATCTGCTGGACGGCCTGGGGTTGGAGGCGTCCTTTGTGGCGGCAGGCGTGGCCTGCGTGATCGGCCTGGTGGGGACACGGTTTTTCTAAAAAGGGACAGGGTATTTTCAATCTGGGACGTGGTATTTTTAAAAATACCACGTCCCCATTGACAAATTGCACAAAAGGGTGTATAGTCTCATCCGTACATGAAAATCTAATACAGCAACTTTCTCTTATTCAGAGCAGTGGAGATACAAAGGATCTGGGAAGCTGCGGCAACCCCCGGGAGCGGGAAGGTGCCAACCTGAGCGAGCGATCGAACAATAAGAGGATTGGTTATAATGTCAGAACTATAAACAGTCCGCTTATGCGGGCTGTTTTTTCGATCATGGATACCGGTCAGAGCGGAGAAAGAATGCGGAAAGTGAGGAGAAAGGAACAGATGGAGAGACGTTTATTTACTTCAGAATCAGTGACGGAGGGACATCCGGACAAGATGTGCGACCAGATCTCGGACGCGATCCTGGACGCCCTGATGGAGCAGGATCCTATGAGCCGTGTGGCCTGCGAGACCTGCACCACCACGGGAATGGTGCTGGTGATGGGCGAGATCACCACCCAGGCCTATGTGGACATCCAGAAGATCGTCCGGGACACAGTGCGTGATATTGGTTATACCAGAGGGAAATTTGGATTTGACGCGGACACCTGCGGGGTGATTGTGGCCATTGACGAGCAGTCTGAGGACATTGCCCTGGGCGTGGACAAGGCCCTGGAGGCAAAGGAGAATAAGATGTCAGATGAGGAGCTGGGGGCCATCGGCGCCGGCGACCAGGGAATGATGTTTGGTTACGCTTCCGACGAGACGCCGGAATTCATGCCCTATCCCATTGCTCTGGCCCAGAAGATGGCGCGGAAGCTGGCCCAGGTGCGAAAAGACGGGACCCTTTCTTATCTGCGGCCGGACGGCAAGACCCAGGTGACTATCGAGTACGATGAAAATGGAGTTCCCGCCCGGGTGGATACGGTGGTGCTTTCTACCCAGCATGATCCGGACGTGACCCAGGAGCAGATCCATGCGGATATGCGCAAATATGTGATCGACGCGGTGATCCCGGAGGGGATGGCAGATGAGCGGACCAAGTATTTCATCAATCCTACGGGACGTTTTGTGATCGGCGGTCCTCACGGGGACAGCGGCCTTACCGGACGGAAGCTGATCGTAGATACTTACGGCGGCATGGCGCGCCACGGCGGCGGCGCCTTCTCCGGTAAGGACTGTACCAAGGTGGACCGTTCCGCGGCCTACGCGGCCCGGTATGTGGCCAAGAATATTGTGGCGGCAGGACTTGCGGGGAAATGTGAGATCCAGCTGTCCTACGCCATCGGCGTGGCCCATCCTACGTCCATCATGGTGGATACCTTCGGCACCGGCAAGGTGGAGGATGAGAAGCTGGTGGAGATCATCCGGGAGAACTTTGACCTGCGTCCGGCGGGCATTATCAAAATGCTGGATCTGCGCCGTCCCATCTACAAGCAGACAGCGGCTTACGGACATTTTGGCCGCACCGACCTGGACCTGCCGTGGGAGCGGCTTGACAAGGTGGAACTTCTGAAAAAATATTTATAAAATTTATCTGAAATTTACGGGCGCTTTGGTGTGAAGCGCCCGTATTCATGCTATACTTACCTTTGGAGGAAACTGGCATGAAACTGAAAACCAGACTGTTCATTGCCTTTTTGACGGTGATCCTTTTGCCTATCTGTCTGACGGTGCTGATGTATTTCGCATTTTCCACCTATCAGATCGGCGCCATCGAAAAGACATACGGAATTGAAAATACAACCAGAGAGAGCCTGTCCAACTCCATGCAGGTGCTGTCCAGGCTGACGGAGAGGTCCTACCACAAGTTGCAGGAGCTGATCCGGGAGGATCCGGACGAGATGGAGGAGGCTGCCTTCTTAGAGGAGATCAACGAGAAGCTGGAAGAAAAGGGTGCCTACCTTCTGGTGCGCAAGGACAATACGGTCATCTACATCGGCGCCGACCGGGAGGAGGCGGACAAGGTGATCCGGCAGCTCCCCGGATACAAGGCGGAGAACACCAGCTCGGAAAACGGGATCTACCTGGGTGGGGATGCCCAGTCCCTGGTGAAGCAGATTGATTTCCACTTCTCTGACGGGGAGGAGGGGAGCGCCTTTATCGTGGCGGATGTGAGCAATATGATCCCTGAGGTGGAAGCCCTGTTCTGGGATATGCTTCTGGGAGTAGTATTGATCCTGGTGCTGACCGCTTCTGTCCTGATGTTCTGGATCTACCGGAGCGTGAAGCTTCCCCTGAAACGGATGCAGGTGGCGGCCAAGAACATCAAGGAGGGGAACCTGGACTTTGAACTGCGGGCCCAGGGAAATGACGAGCTGGGTCAGCTGTGCCGGGACATGGAGGACATGCGCCGGCGGCTCAAGGATACGGCGGAGGAGAAGCTTGCCTACGACCGGGAGAACAAAGAACTGATCAGCAACATTTCCCATGATCTGAAGACTCCGGTGACCACCATCAAGGGGTACGCGGAAGGGATCATGGATGGGGTGGCGGACACCCCGGAGAAGGTGGATAAATATATCCGAACCATCTACAATAAGGCCAGCGAGATGGATCTTCTGATCAATGAGCTGACCTTGTACTCCAAGATCGACACCAACCGGATCCCTTATAATTTCGATATCCTGTCGGTGAACGAGTATTTCAACGACTGCGCGGAGGATCTGTCTGTGGAGCTGGAGTCCAAGAATGTGGAATTCGGGTATTTCAACTATGTGACCCCGGATGTGCGGGTGATCGCAGACGCGGAGCAGATGAAGCGGGTGATCCACAATATCGTCAACAATTCGCTGAAATATATGGACAAAGATAAGGCCAAGATCAATCTGCGGGTGAAGGATGTGGGAGATTTTATCCAGGTGGAGATCGAAGACAACGGCAAGGGGATCGCGGCAAAGGATCTGCCTAATATCTTCGACCGGTTCTACCGGACGGACGCTTCCCGGAATTCTTCCAAGGGAGGAAGCGGCATCGGGCTTTCCATCGTGAAGAAGATCATCGAAGAGCACGGGGGCAAGATCTGGGCGACCAGTCGGGAGCATACGGGGACGACCATGTATTTCGTCCTTAGAAAATATCAGGAGGTACCGGTTCATGAGTAAAATATTGATCGTGGAAGACGAAGAGAGCATTGCGGATCTGGAAAAGGATTATCTGGAACTGAGCGGGTTTGCCGTAGAAGTGGCAAATGACGGAGAGACAGGGCTTAAGAAGGCGCTGGAGGAGGAGTACGATCTCTATATCCTGGACCTTATGCTCCCGGGGATCGACGGGTTCGACATTTGCCGGCAGATCCGGGATGTGAAGAATACCCCCATCATCCTGGTATCGGCCAAAAAGGACGACATTGACAAGATCCGGGGACTGGGCCTGGGAGCGGACGACTATATGACCAAGCCTTTCAGCCCCAGCGAGCTGGTGGCCCGGGTGAAGGCTCACATGGCCAGGTACGACCGGCTGACAGAGAGCGCGGCGCCCAAGAATAAGGTGATCGAGATCCGGGGGCTCAGGATCGACACCACGGCCCGCAGGGTGTGGGTCAACGGGCAGGAGAAGAATTTCACCACCAAGGAATTTGACCTGCTGACTTTTCTTGCAAGCCACCCCAATCATGTGTATACTAAAGAAGAATTGTTCCGGGAGATCTGGGATATGGAATCCATCGGGGATATCGCCACGGTGACGGTCCATATCAAGAAGATCCGTGAGAAGATCGAGGTGGATACCTCCAATCCTCAGTACATTGAGACCATCTGGGGCGTGGGATACCGGTTCAAAGTCTAGCGCTCCCGGACCGGACAGTTCCAAAACCATGATAAAGGAGAGGGGAACATGAGAAACAGACGCAGAAGCGTCCGGTGGAATACCATGCGGATCCTGGCCGCCGGGTTCCTGGGAGTGATCTTCCTGGGCGGCGTGCTTTTGTGGCTGCCAGTGAGCAACCAGCAGCCCATCGCGTTCATGGACGCTCTGTTTACATCAACCACTGCGGTGTGTGTGACCGGGCTTATCACCATCACACCGGCGACGCAGTTTACCCTGTTCGGGAAGATCGTCCTGATGCTGCTGATCCAGATCGGCGGTCTGGGCGTGGTGGCCTGTATGGCTTCCTTTTTCTTCCTGCTCAGGAAGCGGATCACTGTCAAAGAACGGATCGTGATCCAGGAGACTTACAATATGGATCGGCTGGGCGGGATCGTAGGCCTGGTGAAGAAAGTTATCATCGGCACCTTCGTGGTGGAAGGGGCCGGCGCTTTGTTCTACGCCTTCCAGTTTGTTCCGGAATATGGACTGATCAAAGGGCTGGGGTACTCCATCTTTCACGCCATCTCCGCGTTCTGCAACGCCGGGATCGACATCCTTGGGACCACCAGCCTGTCTGTGTATTCGGCCAACCCGCTTGTGAATCTTACCACCATGGCGCTGATCGTGCTGGGAGGCCTGGGATTCGTGGTGTGGTTTGACGTGCTCCATATGATCCGCCTGACTTTAAAACGTCGGCAGTCGCCGGTGAACGGCGTGGTGGGACTTAACCTGCACACCAAGCTGGTGCTGGTGATGACGGCGGTGCTGATCTTTGGCGGCGCGGTGCTGATCTTCTTGATGGAGCAGGGGAATCCGGAGACTATGAAGGGCATGTCCGCAGGGGAGAAGGCCCTTTCGGCACTTTTCCAGTCGGTGACCACCAGGACGGCAGGATTCTTCACCATCCCACAGGGAACGCTCTATGATGAGACCAAGCTTCTGTGCAGTATCCTGATGTTCATCGGAGGCTCCCCGGCAGGAACTGCCGGCGGTATTAAGACCACTACCATGGCCATGCTGATCCTGGCCTGTCTGACGACGGTGCGGGGAGGAAAGAATATCGAGTGTTTTGGCCGGAAGATCACCTTTGAGAACTTCCGGACAGGGTTCGCGGTGGCCATGCTGGCTATGGGCATTTTCCTGGGAGGGACTATGCTGATCGCGGTGATCGAAGCGGACAGTGTATCTCTGATAGATATTGTTTATGAGACGACCTCAGCCATTGCCACAGTAGGGTTGACGGCGGATCTGACGCCCCATCTGGAGCGGGCGAGCCAGGTGATCCTGATGATCCTGATGTATACAGGCCGGATCGGTCCGGTTACCCTGGCGCTGGTGTTCGCAGGCAAGGCAAATCCCAAGACCCGGTTGAGAGAGCTGCCGGGAGAGAGAGTTATGGTAGGTTAAGGGGAGGAAATGAGATGAAGAAACAGTATGCAGTATTTGGATTAGGAAGTTTTGGAGAGAGCGCGGCCATCACCCTGCAGGGACTGGGCTGCGACGTGATCGCGGTGGACAACCATATGGAGCGGATCGAGGAGATCTCGAAATACGTCTCCTACGCCATGAAGGCGGATATTGAGGACCCGGAAGTGATCCGGTCCCTGGGAACCCGGAACCTGGACGGGGTGATCGTGGCCATCGCCGACAACATGGAGGCCAGCATTATGGCCACGCTGGTGTCCAAGGACGAGGGAGTGCCCTATGTGCTGGCCAAGGCCAAGAACGAGCTCCATGCCACCGTACTTAGGAAGATCGGGGCGGATTCCGTCATTTTCCCGGAGAAGGAGGCAGGAAGCCAGGTGGCAAAAAGCATTGTGTCCTCCAGTTTTGCGGACTGGGTGGCCCTTTCCCCGGAATACAGCGTGATGGAGATGGTGCTGCCGGAGACCTGGATCGGCAAATCTCTGGAGGAGCTGAATGTGCGCAGGAACCACGGGGTCAATGTGATCGGTTTAAGAGAAGGGGACGACGTGGATGTGACGCCGGATCCAAAGAAGCCTTTGAAGCGGGATATGATCCTGATCCTCATCGGGGCCAATGCAGATCTTAAAAAATTTGCCAAGTATGAGAAAAATGAGTAGGCCGGTGATCACCAGCACGGCCAACGGGAAAGTCAAACGGCTTGTGAATCTGGTAAAGAAGCGAAAGGTAAGAGACCAGGAAGGGGTCTTTGTGACAGAGGGGCCCCGGATGTTTGAAGAGGCGCCCAGGGAGCGGGTGCGGGAAGTGTATTTCTCGGAATCCTTCCTTGGGAAAGCGCCGGAGATCTGGGGAAAGGTAAAAAGCTTTGGGATCCCGGCAGAGATCCTCTCAGATCATGTGTTTTCCCATGTGTCCGACACCCAGACGCCCCAGGGGGTGCTGGCGGTGGTGGATAGAAAAGAGGCAGCTCTGGAGCAGATCCTCTCAGAGGAGGATCCGCTTCTCCTTGTGCTGGACGGCCTGCAGGACCCGGGCAACCTGGGCACCATCCTGCGGACCGGAGAGGGGGCGGGAGTGACCGGGATCATCCTGGGAGGAGATTGCGTGGACCTCTATAATCCCAAGACCATCCGCTCCACCATGGGATCGGTCTACCGGATGCCTGTCTGCCGCTGCAGGGATCTTACGGAAGCCCTGGCGGAAATGAAGAAAAAAGGGATCCTCACGTATGCGGCCCACCTGGAGGGGAAGAATAGCTATGACCAGGAGGATTACCGGAAGCCCTGCGCCTTCCTTATCGGAAATGAAGGAAACGGGCTTCGCCGGGAAGTGGCAGAGGCGGCGGACCGGTGGATCCGGATCCCCATGAAGGGGCAGGTAGAGTCCCTGAACGCGGCGGTGGCGGCCACGGTCCTGATGTTCGAGGCCAGCCGGCAGCGGCGCTGATTTTCGTTGCTTTATGGCGGGAAGTATAGTAAGATAAGGGGTAAGGAATCTGGAAGAAAAGAGGGCTGACGATGCAGACGGTATACTGGCTGGTAATTTTCATAGTATTGCTGATCATTGAGATCATAACCATGGGCCTGACCACGATCTGGTTTGCCCTGGGCGCGCTGGCTGCGTTCCTTGCCGGGGTCTTCGGATTCGGCACGGCGGTGCAGGTGGGCGTTTTCCTTGTGGTTTCCATTATTCTGCTGATCCTGACAAGGCCTGTCGCGGTGAAGTATTTTAACAAGGATCGGACAAAGACCAACGCAGAGAGCCTGATCGGCCAGCACGGGCTGGTGCTGGAAGAGGTGGACACCCTGAAGTCCACCGGGCGCGTGGAAGTCAACGGCCAGGAGTGGTCGGCAAAGACAGATGAGCCGGACGGCTACATCGGGAAGAACACCGTGGTGGTCATCGACGGGATCCAGGGTGTAAAACTGATCGTAAGAGAGAAGGAGGAGAAAAAATGATCCTGAGTATTCTTGGTATTATTATTTTGGCTATTATCATACTGATACTGATCTCCTGTGTAAAGTTTGTACGTCAGGCGCAGGCGATGGTGGTAGAGAGACTGGGCGCCTACCAGGCAACCTGGGGCACCGGAGTGCATTTCAAATGGCCCATCATCGACCGGGTGGCCAGAAGAGTGGATCTGAAGGAGCAGGTAGTGGATTTTGCTCCCCAGCCGGTGATCACGAAAGATAACGTTACCATGCGGATTGACACGGTAGTGTTCTACCAGATCACCGATCCCAAGATGTTCTGCTACGGAGTGGCCAATCCTATCATGGCCATCGAGAACCTGACGGCCACCACCCTTCGTAATATCATCGGAGACCTGGAACTTGACCAGACCCTGACTTCCAGAGAGACCATCAACACCCAGATGCGGGCGGCCCTTGACGTGGCTACCGATCCCTGGGGGATCAAGGTAAACCGGGTAGAGCTTAAGAATATCATTCCGCCGGCGGCCATCCAGGACGCCATGGAGAAGCAGATGAAGGCAGAGCGGGAACGCCGGGAAGCCATCCTGCGGGCAGAGGGCGAGAAGAAGTCCACCATCCTTGTGGCGGAAGGAAATAAAGAGTCCACCGTACTTGACGCGGAAGCGGAGAAGCAGGCAGCCATCCTGCGGGCGGAGGCCCAGAAGGAAGCCATGATCCGTGAGGCGGAAGGTCAGGCGGAGGCGATCCTGAAGGTACAGCAGGCCAATGCGGATGGTATCCGGTTCCTGAAGGAAGCGGGCGCTGACGAGGCGGTGCTGACCATGAAGAGCCTGGATGCATTTGCCAAAGCGGCGGACGGCAAAGCCACCAAGATCATCATTCCTTCTGAGATCCAGAATATCGCCGGACTGGTGAAGTCGGTGGTGGAGATCGGAAGCAGCGATGAGAAGAGCGAAGGGCAGCAGCAGTAGAGAGCTGGCAGGACCACAAGATAAAAAGCACGTATGGTGGGCGCATGTGAATGGCGCCCACATTTCTATCATTTAGGAGGACGGACAGATGAATTTAAAAGGAAGAAGTTTTCTGACACTGAAAGATTTTACCCCGGAGGAGATCCTGTATCTCCTGGATCTGGCTGCGGACCTGAAAGCAAAGAAGAAGCAGGGGATCACAGGAAACAGCCTGAAGGGAAAGAATATCGCGCTGATCTTTGAGAAACCTTCCACCAGGACCCGCTGCGCGTTTACCGTGGGCGCGGCGGACGAGGGGGGCAATCCCACTTACCTTGCGGGAAATGAGATTCAGCTGGGTCATAAGGAAAGTATTGAGGATACGGCCCGGGTGCTGGGACGGATGTTCGACGGTATTGAATTCCGCGGATTTAAGCAGGAGCATGTGGAGGCCCTGGCCAGATACAGCGGTGTTCCGGTGTGGAACGGCCTGACGGACGAGTATCATCCTACCCAGATCCTGGCGGATCTTCTCACCATGCGGGAGCATTTCGGATATCTGAAGGGGCTGAAGTTCGTCTACCTGGGAGATGGCCGCAACAATATGGCCAACAGCCTGATGATCGGCTGTTCCAAGGTGGGCGTAGATTTCGCCATTGTGGCGCCGGAGGCGCTGTGGCCTACGAAAGAGCTGATCGCGCTGTGTCAGGGATATGCCAAAGAGTCCGGATCTTCCATTACCGTGACTGACGACGTAAATGGAGTAGAGGGCGCGGATGTGCTTTACACCGATGTGTGGGCTTCCATGGGAGAGGAAGACAAGGCGGCAGAGCGGATCGCCATGCTGAAGCCCTATCAGATCAACCAGGAGCTGATGGAGCGGACTGGCAAGGATACCACCATCTTCATGCACTGTCTGCCGGCGGTGAAGGGCAATGAAGTAACAGAGGATGTGTTTGAGAGCAAGGCCAGCGTGGTATTCGACGAGGCGGAGAACCGGCTCCATACCATCAAGGCTGTGATGGTAGCCACACTGGGGGAGACCGAGTAGAAATATGAAGACAGAGATCCTGCGTCTGCTGCGGGAGAGCGAAGGATTCCTCTCCGGGCAGCAGCTGTGCAGCCGGTTTCAGGTGTCAAGGGCGGCTGTGTGGAAAGTAATGGAACAGTTGAAGGACGAAGGATATGAGATCCAGGCAGTCCGCAACAAGGGCTACCGGCTTGTGGGATCGCCGGATGTGCTCTCCCGGGAGGAGCTGGAGAGCCGGATCGGCACCCGGTGGGCCGGACACCATGTGGTATATTTTCCCCAGACCGATTCCACCAATCTGCAGGCAAAAGCTGCCGGGGAGGCGGGAAGCCCCCACGGGAGCCTTTTTGTGACAGACCGGCAGAGCGCGGGACGGGGCCGCAGGGGAAGAGCCTGGGAGTCGCCGGGGGGAGAGAATATCTACATGACGCTGCTGCTGCGGCCGGAGTTCCCGCCGGAGCGGGCCTCCATGCTGACGCTGGTGATGGCCCTTGCCGCCGCGGAGGGGATTGAAACTGTCTGCGGCAGGGAAGTGGGGATCAAATGGCCCAACGACCTGGTGCTGAAAGGGAAGAAGATCTGCGGGATCCTGACGGAGATGAGCGCGGAGGTGGATTACATCCACTATGTGGTGATCGGCGTGGGGATCAACGTGAATCAGGAGACATTTCCGGAGGAGATCCGGGAGACGGCCACTTCCTTAAGATTGGAGACCGGGAAGAAGGTCATCCGGGGAGAGCTGATCACGGAGATCCTGAAGCGTTTTGAAGAGAATTATGAGATCTTTGCCGGGACCAGGGATCTGTCTGGCCTGCAGGAGGCTTACAGCAGAAGGCTTGTCAACCGGGACCGGGAGGTGAAGGTGCTGGACCCTGCAGGAGCCTATGAGGCCCATGCCCTGGGGATCGACGAGAGAGGCGAACTGATCGTCAGGACCCGGGAAGGTGAGACGAGGAAGGTTTTTGCCGGGGAAGTATCAGTCCGCGGCATTTACGGATATGTATAGAAGTCTGCCGGAGGACGGCGGACAGGGAGAGGATCATGTACGAAGATAAAGTAGTGTTGTGCGGGGCGAACTCCTACGAGGAGAAATATTATCTGAATCCGGATTTTGCCCAGCTTCCGGACAATATCAAGGATGAACTGAAGATCATGTGCGTGCTCTACGTCCACGATGTGGGCGGGATCCTGACGCTGGTGTACGAGGAGAACGGGGAACTGTGCTTCGAGGTGACCAGCCAGGAGGGGGATCCCATGTTCGACGACATCGGGAGCGCACTGAAGATCAAGCAGATCCAGAAGGAGAAGCAGGAACTTCTCCAGGCGCTGCAGTTATATTACCGGGTATTTTTCCTGGGAGAGGAGATTGAATAAATGCTGTTAGTCATTGATGTGGGAAACACCAATATTACACTGGGGATCTTCCGGGGAGAGGAGCTTCTTGGCACATTTCGGATGACCACCAAGCTGCCGCGGACTTCCGATGAATACGGGATCACCCTGCGGGAGCTGGTAGAGCGCCACGGGATCTCCAGCACGGAGATCAACGCGGTGATCGTGGCTTCCGTTGTACCGGATGTGATGCATTCTCTGGGAAGCGCCATCATCAAATACTTTGGGATCAAGCCCATGGTAGTGTCCGCCGGGATCAAGACAGGGATCAGCATCCAGATGGAGAACCCAAGACAGGTGGGATCCGACCGGATCGTGGATGCGGTGGCGGCTTATACCCTCCATGGCGGGCCGGTGATCGTCATCGACTTTGGAACCGCCACTACCTATGACCTGGTGGGACCGGGGGGCACCTTCGAGGCGGCTGTGACCGCGCCGGGGATCCGCACCTCCGCTCAGGCCATGTGGGGCCAGGCAGCCATGCTTCCGGCCATCGAGATCCGCACGCCGGAATCCATCCTGGCTAAAGATACCGTCTCCGGCATGCAGGCCGGTCTGGTGTTCGGTCAGGTGGGACAGACCGAGTACATCGTCCAGAAGATCCGGGAGGCCTCCGGATACACGGACGCCAAAGTTATCGCCAGCGGCGGACTGGGGAAGATGATCGCCAAAGAGACGAAGGTCATCGATGTGTACGATTCCCAGCTGACGCTGAAAGGACTGCGGATTATTTACGAGAAGAATAAACGTTAATTATTTAACAGAGGACGTAGCAAAATGCAAAAAGGCTACGTCCTAAATTGACGTTTGGGGTGTACCAAAATGCAAGAAGGGGTGTACCAAAATGAACATCGGGAATGTGAAACTGGATAACCCGTACATCCTGGCGCCCATGGCCGGGGTGACGGATCTGCCGTTCCGGCTCCTGTGCAAGGAGCAGGGAGCGGGTCTTTTATGTATGGAGATGATCAGTGCGAAGGCGTTGATCTATGGAAATAGAAATACAAAGCAGCTGCTGGAGATCCACCCGGAGGAGTACCCGGTTTCCCTGCAGTTGTTTGGCTCGGATCCGGAGATCATGAGCGAGGCGGCCAGAAGAATCGAAGACCGTCCTTTCCAGATCCTGGACATTAATATGGGGTGTCCGGTGCCCAAGGTAGTGAAGAATGGGGAGGGTTCCGCGCTTATGAATGATCCGGGGCTGGTCCGCAGGATCGTGGAAAAGGTCTCCCGGGCGATCCAAAAGCCGGTGACGGTGAAGATCCGGAAAGGCTTTGACGACCAGCATGTGAATGCGGTGGAGATCGCCAGGATCGCGGAGGACGCGGGAGCGTCGGCGGTAGCGGTCCACGGGCGTACCCGGGAGCAGTATTACTCCGGGAAGGCGGATTGGGACATCATTCGCCAGGTGAAAGAGGCGGTGTCCATCCCGGTGATCGGAAACGGCGACGTGGTCTCCGGGGCGTCGGCCCTTGCCATGATGGAAGAGACCGGCTGCGACGGGGTGATGATCGGGCGGGGCGCTCAGGGGAACCCCTGGATCTTCTCCGATCTTCTGGAATATGAGCGCACCGGGAAGCTGCGGCCGCGACCCGGGGCGGATGAGATCCGGGAAATAATGCTGCGCCACGCCCGCCTGCAGATCCGGTACAAAGGGGAATATCTAGGGATCCGGGAAATGCGCAAGCATGTGTCCTGGTATACCAAAGGCCTGCCAGGTTCCGCCAGGCTCAGAGAGGCCATCAACCAGGTGGAATCCTATGAGGAACTGGAACAGCTTCTGTCCGAAAAAATCCGGTAAAAGCAACATAAAAGAAGGCGTTCCTGCGTATACTGAATCAATACCTGAGGAAGGGCGGAACTACCGAAAAAAACATTGACATTGCAAAGGCCTTTCTGTATAATAATGAAATTATGAAAGTGCCTTTATTTTACGAAAATATTTCATAAAACCGGCGGGAAACAGGCAGCCGGGCGAAATGATATGAAAGTGGAAAAGAAAGGAAGCAGGACACATGGAAACGAAAAAGAGATTACTTACTTATGCAGGACTGAAGGCTCTGGAAGACGAGCTGGAGCACCTGAAGGTAGTAAAGAGAAAGGAAGTCGCCGGCAAGATCAAAGAGGCGAGAGAGCAGGGAGACCTGTCGGAGAACGCGGAATATGATGCGGCGAAGGACGAGCAGCGGGACATCGAGGCACGGATCGAAGAGCTGGAAGGAATTCTCAAAAACGCGGAAGTAGTCGTAGAAGACGAAGTTGATTTTGATAAAATTAATGTAGGCTGTACGGTAAAGGTACACGATGTGACTTTTGACGAGGATATGGAGTTCAAGATCGTAGGCTCCACAGAGGCCAACAGCCTGGAAGGCAAGATCTCCAATGAGTCCCCGGTAGGGCAGGCGCTGATGGGCAAGATGGCAGGCGACCTGGTAGACGTGGAGACCCAGGCCGGAGCAATACAGTACAAGATCCTGGAGATCAGCCGTTCCATGTAAGGAGCGGTTTCAGAGACAAAAACCGAACATCAGAAGAGATACGGACCCCTCAGCAGTATGAGGGGTTCCTTCGACAAAAGGAAGGAGAGAAGAACGTGGGCGAGCAGCACAAGAACGCACAGGAACCAGATTTGAATCAGTTGAGGAAGGTACGCCGGGAGAAGCTGGCGGAACTGCAGGAGAACGGAAAGAATCCATTTACCATCACCAGCTATGACGTGACCTGCCATGCGGCGGACGTAAAGGAGCACTATGAGGAGATGGAAGGCAAACAGGTCTCCCTGGCAGGGCGTGTGATGCAGAAGCGTGTGATGGGCAAGGCCTCTTTCTGCAACATCCTGGACCAGACCGGCAATATCCAGTCCTATGTGGCAAGAGACAGTCTGGGAGAGGAAGCCTACAAAGAGTTTAAAAAGCTGGATATCGGCGACATCATCGGCCTGGAGGGCGAAGTGTTCAAGACCAAGACGGGAGAGATCTCCATCCACGCGGCGAAGATCACTCTTCTCTCCAAGAGCCTGCAGATCCTTCCGGAGAAATATCACGGCCTGACCAACACGGACGCACGCTATCGTCAGAGATACGTGGATCTGATCATGAACCCGGAGGCAAGGGATACCTTTATCAAGCGTTCTCACATTATCAGTGCCATCCGGAGATACCTGGACGGGGAAGGATTCCTGGAAGTGGAGACCCCTATGCTGGTGAGCAACGCCGGCGGAGCTGCGGCGCGTCCCTTTGAGACCCATTTCAACGCCCTGGGAGAGGACTTCAAACTTCGGATCTCTCTGGAGTTATATCTGAAACGTCTGATCGTAGGCGGACTGGAGCGGGTCTATGAGATCGGCCGCGTCTTCCGTAACGAGGGACTGGACACCAGACACAATCCGGAATTTACCCTGATGGAACTGTATCAGGCTTACACCGATTACCACGGCATGATGGATCTGACGGAGAACCTGTACCGCCATGTGGCGCAGGAGGTTCTGGGGACCACCAAGATCGTTTACAACGGGATCGAGATGGATCTGGGCAAACCATTTGCCCGTATGACCATGATCGACGCGGTGAAGAAATACGCAGGCGTGGACTGGAATGAGGTGGAGACACTGGAGCAGGCCAGAGCCCTTGCGAAAGAGCATAACGTAGAGTTTGAGGAGCGCCATAAGAAGGGAGATATCCTGAACCTGTTCTTCGAGGAGTTTGTAGAGGAACATCTGGTACAGCCTACCTTTATCATGGATCATCCCATTGAGATCTCTCCGCTGACCAAGAAGAAACCGGAGAACCCGGATTACGTAGAGCGGTTTGAGTTCTTCATGAACGGCTGGGAGATGGCCAATGCCTACTCCGAGCTTAACGACCCCATTGACCAGAGAGAGCGGTTCAAAGACCAGGAAGAGCAGCTGGCACAGGGAAATGCCGAGGCCAATACTACAGATGAGGATTTCCTGAACGCACTGGAGATCGGTATGCCGCCGACAGGAGGCATCGGATTCGGTATTGACCGGATGTGTATGCTGCTTACCGACAGCGCAGCCATCCGCGACGTGCTCCTGTTCCCCACAATGAAGTCACAGGGCGCTGCAAAGAACGAGGCAAACAACGCAGCCCAGACCACAGTCCGGGCAGCGGAGGCGCCGGCGGTGAAGATCGACCTGTCCAAGGTAAAGGTTGAGCCGCTGTTTGAGGAGTTTGTTGATTTTGATACCTTCAGCAAGTCGGACTTCCGGGTTGTGAAGGTGAAAGAATGTGAGGCGGTCCCCAAGTCCAAGAAGCTTCTGAAGTTCCTTCTGGACGACGGATCCGGCGAGGACCGGGTGATCTTAAGCGGGATCCACGATTACTATGAGCCGGAAGAGCTGGTGGGCAAGACCTGTATCGCCATCACCAACCTGCCGCCCAGGAAGATGATGGGCATTGATTCCTGCGGTATGCTGATCAGCGCCGTGTATGAGTACGACGGCCATGAGGGACTGAACCTTCTGATGGTGGATGACAGTATCCCGGCAGGGGCGAAGCTGTATTAATTTTATAATAAGCCTCTTAATATGCGCGAAAAAAGGGCACTTTTCTAAAAGAGAATTTTAGAAAAGTGCCCTTTTTGGGAAAATATTTTTCAAAATGGAATGCCTTCGTTCTAACGATATTGATGGATTTACTTAGATGAAAGAAGTATAATCAGAATAACAAAAAATTTGTATGAAACTGATAATAATGTATGGGTGATGAAACTGCCTGCAGATGGCAGAATGTGTTTGTGAAGAAAATAGGCAGGACAGCATTTGATGACAAAGAAATAATTTATGTTGTGTTCAATAAATTCAAATGATTGGTGAAGATACGATATGAAAAGGAACAATACGCTTACAAAATCGGAATTTCTTTTAGAACATTTATTCTGGGTGGTTGTTACTTGGCTCTGGTATAGAAATTTATTATTCTGTTGTGTTGAAAACTATTCGTTTACGGAATCAAAAATTATATTTTTACTTGTTTTAGGAATGGCTTGTATCCCGGGGATTCTCTGCAATCTAAAAAAGGATAGAAATGATTTTAGTGTTTTCTTTAATATTGTGACAGGGTATGGATAATTGAGAAGTTTTTTATTCTTTCTCGTTTAATAGTTTATTTACTCTTTCGACTGGAAATCTATCTTCAATATCAACTATTTCAAATAAATTTAATGGCAATTCTTTTTCTCCAATCAGAGAAAGATATTCATTAACAGCCCTGCAATCAATCATAATTTTCCCATGTCCTGCCCAATGGCGATTGCTCTCTTTCTTTTTCAAGCCAGAAATCCAATATTCATCACCATTCTCAATATCTACATAGTTTGAATAATCGCCAATGCTTTTCTGGAAAGCATGGTCATTAAAGTAAATGGTTTTCTTCGTTTTTGAGGTTTTCACATATCCAATCCATGCGGGACCATCATCAGAATATCCTGTTTTTAATTCGATATACATTAAATCTCTAATCATTTTTACCACCTCTAAATTAGTATTTCCTCCGTCAATTACGATTTGTCGCTCTGTTTCTTTGAGAAAAGTATAGCACAAGAGTATGAACAAATCTACATCATTTTAGCCTGTCGGCAGCGTTGTTCTCTCTGGCATATAGCCGCGCTGCTTCCCGCCGTTCCTCGCTGTATGGGGCGGTCAGACGGAAAGAGAAACGCCCTTTCTCAATATCAAACTCCATGCAGCCCGTTTCCGGGTCTGCGTCCGTCTGCTGGCAGATTGCCGGATAACGGCGGCTGTATGCAAGCAGACGCTTCTTTAAGGCGGTGTTGTGGGTGCGGATATGGATAAGGGGGTCTTTCTCGTCAAACCAAATATCGGTGGTCTTTTCCTGCTTGGTAAGCCCTGTTTTCATAAACTCTCCTTTCTGCGCCCCTGTCACGCAATAGGGGCATTTTTCGGGTGTTTTCTCCGGCTCTTGACTTGGAGAAAACAGCGTTTTTGACGATAAAAACCGCCCAGACAGGGAATGTATCGTCGGGGCGGCTGTTATCGCAAGATTTCTATTTTTTCCGGCTCTTGACCGTCAGACGCGGATAGACGCGAACTGTCGGCAAGTATCGTCTTGAGCAGCTTGTCGCGGAATGTTTCGGTGCTGCTGTGATTGAAAAACAACTCCGCAACAATGGTCTGCCCATTCCTCTGCGTCGTGATGATACTGTCGGGGGTCTGTTCTGCCATAGGCGGCTCCTTTCTCCGGGCGCGAAAAAGGGATTTCCCGTAGCCCGGAAAATCCCTCTTGGTTGTCGGTATTCTGTTTTACTGTGTGGGTGCTGCGGCGGCCTGTGCCTTTCTCCTCGCCCGGTATTCCCGCGCCTTGATACGCTCATACTCCCGCCGCTTTTCAAGGTTACGCGCCCGGTACTCCCTTGAATACTGCCGGTGGTAGGCGCGGCTCTTTTCCCTTTGGGCTTCTTCGATTTCCTCCCGCATTTGCCGGACTTCCTGCTCCGTCGGCTCTGCAAGCTGTGTCACTTCGTTCTCAAATCTGCCGATATAGTTAAAATATATCCCGATGTGCTGAACAGCCTGTTTTGCCCTTTTCTTGTCGCGCTCATGCACTTCAATTCGGCTGATAAACTCGTTGAGAATGGCGGGGGTCAGGTCGGTAAAGGCGGCATAGCGTTCCGTCAGCTTCAAAAACTTTTGCGCCCGTCCGCCCGCGTTCTCAAATGCGGATAGCTGCTCTTGCAGCTCGGCAAGCTCCGCTTTCAGCGTGTAGTATTCTTCTGAATACTTCTGCGACATTTGCTCATAGCGGTCTTGCGGGATAGTACCCAGCGCGTTGTCCTCATAAAGTTTATTCAGTACCTTGTCAATCTGTTCAAGGCGCGTCGTGATTTGCGGGATACGCTTCTGCTGTTTCTTGGTCTGGTCGGTCTGCTGCATGGCAAGGCTCTTTTTTACTAAGGCTTCAAACTCTGCCTTGTTGCTGATAGAGTATTCCGCGATTTTTTTCAGCACATCTGCGACGGTCTGCATAAGCAGATCCGCGTCGATGATGTGCGGGGAGCTGCACTTGGGGTTTTTGGCTTTTCCCTTGTGGTACTCGCTGCAATAGGCAACATGGCGCTTGCCGCCATTCCGATAATCTATGCGAATGTGCATTTTTGCGCCGCAATCCTTACAGAAAAGCAAGCCCGACAAAGGGTGGATTTCTCCGTCCCCGTTGGGGCGTTTGACGGGCGCATTTTCCAAAATCCGCTGTACGGTTTCAAAGTCGGTGCGGTCAATAATCGGCTCATGCACATTTTCGGTTATCTGCCATTGGCTCCGGTCTACATAGTGGTTCCGCTTGTCGCGGAAGTGCTTTGTGGTCTTGAAGTTGACAACATCACCGCAATACTCCTGCCGCGTGAGGATATGGGTCAAGGTGACTTTGTTCCACTTATAGCGGTTGGCCTCATTGAGCGCCCTGTTTTTACAGGTTCCCCGCCCGCGCTCTTTCATGTAGAATGTGGGCGTTGGGATTTGCGCCTGCGTCAGATATACGGCGATTTGGTTCCGGTTTTTCCCGTCCAGAAACAGGCGAAAAATCAAACGGACAACTCCGGCGGCTTCCTCGTCGATTATCCAAAAATCCTTGTTGTCCGGGGATTTGACATAACCATAGGGGGCTTCGGTGGCAATCGGCTTTCCACTCATGCCCTTCGTCTTAATGCCGGTCTTTACTTTCTTGCTGATGTCCTTTGCGTACCACTCCGACATGATGTTGATAAAGGGCGCAAACTCCAATGTGTCGGGCTTCTCGCTGTCTATGCCGTTGTTTACCGCGATAAAGCGAACATTGTTCCGTCTGAATATCTCCATAGCGTTGCCGACTTGGAGATAATCGCGCCCCCAGCGGGTCAGGTCTTTCATAATGCACACGCCGATTTTGCCGCTTTCCACATCTTCAATCATGCGGGAGTAAGCGGAACGGTCAAAAAATCTGCCGCTTTCGTCGTCGTCAATGTAGTGCCGGATATTGGTTAGGTGCTGCCCTCTGGCATAGTTCTCCAAAAAGATTTTTTGGTTTTGTATGCTATTGCTCTCGCCGCCGTCCCTGTCCTCATCGCCCACGGAAAGGCGGGAGTAAAGGGCGGTAATTTTGCTATAATCAGTCATGTGCATAACCTCCTGTGCGTCCATGTAGGTGTCCTTTACACTTAAAATTATGCACCCCAAGGGGCTGACCTGTGAGGAGGGCTGGTATACTACCGGCGCTTCACCGGAGGCCTGCGAACAGGGGAATCGTATCCCTATCAGCCCCCTTCAGATCCAGGCGGACGGGAAATGCGTGTTCCGTGGAGTGAGTTCCCACATTTACATTTATATGAAGCGGGACACCTTCCGGCTGGATTATGTGGACGTCAGCGATCAGGGGGGAAGTCGGGTCCTTTATACAGAAGAAGTGACCTACCGGGATGAGGTGACCCTGGCATATATTCCGGAGAATGAAGCGGAGCATAAAAATCAGAAGTTTACGGGTTGGTATCTCAGCCCGGTGCTGACGTCCGCAGGCGAACCGCTTCAGGGGTTTCTCATGCCTTCAGACCATGTCCGTGTGTATGCCGGATGGACGCCGGCAGACCGGATGGTAAGGTTCGATGTGCAGGCGGATCAAGAAGAAGTGTCCAAAGTTCCTGCGGAGCAATCCGTCCGGGCTGGGGAATGTGCCCGGGAGCCGGAGACTCCTAACCGGGATGGATACATTTTCCTGGGATGGTTCGAAGAACCCTCCGGCGGGGAGAATACAAGGACTGCGTGGGACTTCGGGAAGCCGGTGGAGGAAGACCTGATCTTGTATGCAGGCTGGATCCCGGTGGAGGATACAGAATACACCATACGCCATGTGGAAGATGGAAGCGGCAGTTTGTTTTATGAGGGAAGAGGAACCGGAACCAGAGGAGATCAGATCATCGTACAGCCGCTGGATCCCTCAGACCCAGCCTATCCTGCAGGCGTGGAACCGGAGGCGGATCAGCAGCAGATGGTCAGGCTGGTGAAAGAAGAAGGCGGGAATGTCTACACCATCCGATATAAGGAGAGAAAGGCGGCTGTCTTGCCGGATAACTCGAGTAGCCCGGATGGCTCGGGAGAGGCCCCTGACACCGGCGACCGGGCGCAGGCTGTCGGGTGGTTTGTTATGGCGGCAATGGGCCTTGGCGGGGTGGTGCTGGCAGGGAAAAGCCGGTGGGGAAATTGACTTTTCTTCTCCTGGTTGCTATAATACACATACCCCTAATGGTATGGAGGATGGATTATGAAACAATGTATGGACGCTCCGAACCTGCACCGCAGGCTTGCGAAGATCATCGGACAGGTGCAGGCCATTGACCGGATGATCGATGAAGATGTTCCCTGCGAGGATGTTCTCTCTCAGATCAATGCTGCGAAATCCGCGCTCAATAAGGCAGGACAGGTTGTTCTGGAAGGACACATCAAGCATTGTGTGCGCGATGGGATTGAACACGGCAACGCAGACGAGACCATTGAGAAATTTACCAAAGCGGTGGAACGCTTTGCCAATATGCAGTAAAAACACGGTTATGAAAACCAAAGTGCCACAACCCTTGTTGAAGGATTGTGGCACTTAGTGTTTTTTAGGCCAGCGCCGCACCCAGTGCACGGCACGCCGAAAGAGCCTCATCATCCGGAGCCTCATTGCAGATCACACTGCCGCTGGCAAGACTGGCTCCGTCCTGAATGCAGCGTTCCTCCCAGTTGCGCATCCATTCTCCGTCGCCCCAGCCAAAGGAACCAAACAAGGCGATGGTTTTCCCCTGCAGGTTTCCCTCGCAGGCGGTGAACATGGGTTCAAACTCGCTTTCCTCCAGTTGTTCCGCTCCCATAGAAGGGCAGCCAAAGGCGATGGCGTCGTAGCTGCCCACCTGATCTGCAGAAAAATCGGCGGCAGTGATAAGGGTCACATCCGCATCCTTTTCCCTTGCGCCTTCTGCTACGGCAGCGGCCATAGCTTCCGTGTTGCCGGTACCACTCCAATATACAACTGCAATTTTACTCATAAGATAAACTTCCTTTCTGTTTTTTATCGTGGAAACATCAGCCAGCTACTGTAAGCTGCTCGATGGATTTCCTCTGTTTCCATTGTTGAAAATAAATTTTGCTGCATAGATCATATTTTTTAAAAGTGCTCTTTGATTCCTGTTCATTTCCATACACCTTCCAGCAGCCCTGACACTTATGGTTGCAGGCATTGTTGTCGATAAATCCCAGAACGTCATTTGGTGGATAACTTAAAAACAGGCCGATCTCGTGGGGGAATTCTTCCGCAGACTGAAGACGGTGGATCAAGTGTATCACACAGGCATTGAGATTTTCCGGTGTGTAACCGTAGCGTAGCAGAAGTTCCCTGGCCTGATGATCTGTAAGATCATTCTCTAACGCATGGGGGCGGTAGACATAGATCAGGGCGCGGTCCTGGCCCACCTTGAGCGGCAGAATACGTATTCCCCTGGGCACCAGTTTTTTGTTTAAGCTGGATATGGATTTTGTCAGTTCCTTCCTGCAGGTGCAGACACAGGAAAACAGGTTTCCGGTCTTGATCCCTGCCAGGGTAGGAGCGCAGTGACGAATGAGCAAATCTTCGGACATGAGCCTCTCCCCTTTGTGAAATGTGAAATGGCAGCATTTTCTTCATAACAGGTTAGTCATGACTAACTAATGCTGATTATAATGTCTTATAGAGGAATTGTCAAGTCGTTTTTCTTTGAAATAAGGCGGCCAGAGCGAATATTCATAGACTCCGGCCGCATAGGAGTAGAGATATGTTATTTCAGTCTCCACCCGGCGCTCTGTCTCTGCAGCTCCACCATATGGCGGAAGAGGCCGCTTTGTTTCATCAGTTCCGAAGGGGTTCCCTGCTCTGTCACCCTGCCCTCAGAGAGAACAACGATCTTGTCTGCCGCTTCCACGGTGCGCATCCGGTGGGCGATGACCAGAACCGTCTTGCCGGCGAGGAGGCGGGAGAGGGCTTCCTGAACAGCGCTCTCGTTTTCCACGTCCAGGCTGGCAGTTGCCTCATCCAGAAGGATGACCGGCGCATCCTTCAAAAGGGCGCGGGCGATGGAGATCCGCTGCCGCTCGCCGCCGGAGAGGGTGGAGCCGTTCTCGCCGATCATGGTCTGGTAGCCCTGGGGCAGTTCCCGGATAAATTCATCGCACCGGGCGGCTCTGGCGGCTGCGATCACTTCCTCGTCCGAAGCGTTCCGGCGTCCAAGACGGATATTTTCCATCACTGTATCCCGGAACAGCACCACATCCTGGAATACCATGGAGTAGGAGCGAAGAAGTGTTTCCGGGTCCACCGTGGATACGTCTGTTCCGCCTAAGAGAACCTTCCCGCCGGTAACGTCCCAGAACCGGGCAGTCAATTTGCAGGCAGTGGATTTCCCACCGCCGGAGGGGCCGATCAGGGCGGTCACTTCGCCCTGCTTTGCAGTGAAGCTTACATCCTCAAGTACACCGTCCCCCTCCCGGTAGGCGAAGGAGACATGGTCAAAGGTGATGTCATAGTTCTTCGGTGTAAATTCAACTGTCCCCTCCTGCACCGGCTGTTCCAGAATGGAGCGCATCCGCTCGATCTGCAGTTTGGCGTTGAAGGTGGCGGCGATATTCTGGAGCACAAGCCCCAGCGGGTCGTACAGCTTGGCGGCGGCAAAGAGGAACCCGAGGAAATAGAGGAAAGAAAGTTTTCCGGCCGCAAGAAGAGCTCCGCCGGTCAGGATGGTGGTTGCCAGACCCAGCCGGAGAAACGCCTGAGCGGAGCATACGAACACGCCGGTTGCCAGCTCTGAGCGGATGGAGCCTTTCTCCATGGCTGCAAGTTTCTTTTCCAGTTTTTCCATGTACGCGTCCTGCCGGCTGCATGCCTTGATATCCCGGATGGTTTCCAGTCCTTCCTGGATACAGTCGGCGACCGCCCGTTTATTTAAAATATTCTTTGTGCCGAAGGAATCCTGGATCTTCCTGCTCCCTGCCGTCAGAAGGACCGCAGCAGGCACGACCCACAATATAGCCAGCGCCATCCGCCAGTCGCAAACGAACATGGCGACGCCGATCACCAGCGTGGAGAAGACGGACGCAAACAGCTGCGGCACATAGTGGGAGAACATCTGGTCCAGACTGGAGCAGTCTGCGATCATGGTGGAGGTCAGGTCGCTTAAGTCCCGGTTTCCGAAAAAGCTTAAGGGAAGCCGCCTCAGGGTTTCCGCCAGGCTCACCCGCCGGCTGGCGCTCTCTTTATAAGTGGCCAGATACAGGGAAGCATACTGGAACCAGTGGAGGACAAACAAAAGGACCAGGACCGCCAGGGCGGAGCCTGTGTAGATCCAGAAGCCCTCCATGGGACTGCCGCCGGTTTCCATGGCATCCAAAAGGTGCTGTGCCGTAAACAGGACGGCCCCCACCGGAAGCATCAGGCTTAAGTTGCACACAAAACACCAGATAACGGCTTTTACAAGATCTTTTGCTCCTTTCTCACTGAGCGCGAATACGTGCTGTAATTTCTTTGTCATACGGTCTTTTCCCCCTTTCCGCTTTTCGGATCTGTCCGGCCGACTTTCCACCGGGCGCTGCGCTGATAGTCTTCCCACATGGCGGCATACACGCCGTGCTGTGCAAGCAGGCTTTCATGGCTGCCCTGTTCTGCGATCTTCCCGCCGCTTAAGACGATGATGTGGTCGGCATCCTGCACGGTGGACAGCCGGTGGGCGATCATCAATACGGTTTTATTCCGGATCAGCGCTTCAAACGCCTTCTGGATCTGGTGCTCATTTTCCGGGTCGGCAAAAGCGGTTGCCTCGTCCAGCACCACGATGGGCGCGTCTTTTAAAATGGCGCGGGCAAGAGCGATCCGCTGCTGCTCGCCGCCGGAGAGGTACACGCCTCTGGCGCCCACCACAGTATCCAGACCCTGGGGAAGTTTTTCCAGAATATCATCGCACTGGGCAGCGTGTGCGGCAGACAGGACTTCCTCTCTGGAAGCGTCCGGCCGGGCTGCCCGGATATTTTCCAGAAGGCTCTCCTTAAACAGCCGGGTATCCTGAAACACAAAGGCGGTCTGTTTCATCAGGTCTTCCGTATCCATTTCTTTGACATTGACGCCCCCGATGGAGACGGCGCCGCTGTCTGCATCCCAGAAGCGGGGGATCAGGCTTGCTGCTGTCGTCTTGCCTCCCCCGGAGGGGCCTACCAGCGCCGTCACCTGACCGGGCCGGACAGCAAACGATACATCGGAAAGAGCCGGGCGGTCCGTGCCGGGGTAGGTAAAGGTCACATGGTCAAAGGATACAGCGGCGTCTGCCGGCTGTTTCTCTATGCCTGTGTTTTCCATCGGTTCCTGGCTCAGGATCTCATCCAGGCGTCCTACGGCTTCATCCGCCTCCATGACCGCCTCGCTCATGTACATGATGCGGTTGATCATCTGGCCGCAGGCAGGAGCGAACAGGGCATAGAAGATAAAGTTGACAAGCACCGCGCGCACGTCCCCGCCGGAGGCCAGCAGCAGAGCCGCCGGGATCAGCAGGGCGAAAGCTCCGTTGATAAACGTCAGAAAACAGGTCTGCCCCACACGGCAGCTCATGGCGTACTGGCTGGCAAGGTCGCTGTAGTCCCTGATGGCTGCATAGAAAGCTTTGAAAGAGTACACGGTCTGCTGGAACATTTTTACCACGGGGATGCCCCGGACATATTCCACCGCCTCGCCGCTCATGCGCTCGATCTCCTTTTGATAGCGGTGGAAAAAGCCGGCGTTCTTTCCGCCCATCATCAGGCACATGGACAGCAGCGCCAGCACCATGGTGAGCAGGCACAGAAGCCCCATTTTCCAGTCAAAGAGGAACAGCATCAGAACGGCGGCAATGGGAGTGACGATCGTTCCCGCCAGGTCAGGAAGCTTGTGGGCAAGCAGATCTTCTGTAAGACCGGCATTGTCATCGATCAGTTTCCTGAGCCGTCCGGACTGACTGCCTGTGAAGAATCCAAGCGGCAGCTTCAGAACGTGCGCCATGGCAGCGCGCCGGATATTCCGGGCCGTGCGGAAGGCTGCGATATGAGTGGACATGAGCGCCGCAAAATACAGAACGATACTTATGACAGCGGTCCATACCGCCGTCCAGCCCCAGCGGGCAGACCCGGACACTCCGGTGAGCGCGGGCCAGGTTTCCAGGACGTCCCTTGCCGCAAGCCATACGCACACATAGGGGATCAGCCCCAGTACCGCGGACAGGGCGGAGAGGATACAGCCCAGCAGGGTGAGATTTCTGTGCCCGCCCGCATAACCCAGGATGCGGGCAAGGCTGCTTTGCTTTTTCTGCTTCAAATGATTACCTCCCTTTTGTTTAAAATATGTATCATGAAGTTAGAAATGACTAACCATCATGCAAAAAAGATGGGGGCTACGGCCCCATCAGTTTCAGCCATCCGGCTGTATAAAAGTCCCTGAGCTGATCTACATAGCGCAGGGCCCTGCCTTCCGGCATATCGTGGATCACGATCTCAAAGATCCCGTTAAACATGCCGCTGGCAATGATATGGCACATCTGTTCATCCAGTTCGGGGATCTCCCGCCCGAGGCGGCGGAGGACATCCATATATTTCAGTGTATATTCCACTTCCACCTCAACCATGTTATGGACAAAATGTTCATAGCTGGTGCCTTCTGACCGGCAAAGCAGCAGCTTTACCGGTTCCCGGTGCCGGCAGATATAATCCACCATCCAGTGGACGCAGTCCGAGGATTCTACGCCCATGTGATCCGGCTGCTGTTCTTCGGGCAGTTCCGCGAAGGAAGTCTGGGCCTCCATAAACCTTCCCATAAGGGCGGCGGCATGGGGTTCCACGATGGAGGCGAACAGGGCTTCCTTGCTGGAAAAGTAGCCGTAGAAGGCCCCGGTGGTCACTCCTGCGTTTTTCACGATCTGGCGCAGGGAAGCGCCCAGGAATCCTTTTTCTGAAAATTCGTCCAATGCGGCCTGCTGGATACGTTCTAATGTAGATAATGTGTTTTCATCCATGGCAATCTCCATATAACAGTGATATATAACAATGTTATATTATGAAAGTAATTCGCTGCTGTCAAGTGGATTTCGGGGATTATATGGGATAATGAGAAGTTTTATCGACAAGGTCGGTTAGCTTTGACTACCCTGGGAGAGTGTTGCTATGCTGATATAGTATTCTTATTGTAATCTAGTAAAACAGAAGGAAGTGATGGCGCATGAAACAGCACAGATTCTGGGCATGGGCTGCCGTGTTCTGTTTCATAATGGTATTTTATACCGGATACAGACACAAGTGATCAGCCGGCGGCAGAGCAGTAAAAAGTATTATCAGGAGGTAGAAGTATATGTTCAGTGAGTCATTGATGAAAAAGATCGGAATATTTGCAGGAGGAGTCCTCTTCGGGACAGCCGGGGTAAAGCTTTTATCCAGCAAAGACGCGAAGAAGGTTTACACAGAGTGTACGGCAGCGGCGCTGCGCGCAAAGGACTGCGTGATGAAAACGGTTACGAACGTACAGGAAAATGCGGAGGATATCCTTGCGGAAGCCCAGCAGATCAATGAAGAGAGGGCGGCGCAGGAAGCGGCGGCTGTGCAGGAGACAGAGGAAGACGGTGCGGATCCTTCCGAAGAAGGAACGATGTAACCGCCCATGAAATTTATCATAAAGCATGAGATCAGGGGCCGTCTCCGCATCCATGTCGTTCAGGAGAAAATGACATGTGCGGAGGCGGATACTCTTTTCTGGTATCTGGACAGGCAGGGCAATATAACAGATGTGAAAGTGTATGAGCGCACCGCAGACGCTGTCATCTGTTATACCGGGGAGCGCGCTGCGCTGATCCGTCTGCTGAAGAACTTCCGGTATGAAGAGGTAGCCGTGCCGGAGACTGTTGTCCGCAATTCCGGTAGAGAGCTGAACGCATCTTATAAGGAAAAACTGATCGCGAAAGTGCTGCTGCACTATGGCGGAAGGCTCCTGGTGCCTGCGCCCCTGCGCGCAGGGATCGTGACGCTTAAGTCGCTTCGATATCTTGCGGCGGGGCTGCGCTGCATCCGGGAGAGGAAGATCGAAGTCCCGCTTCTGGATGCGACTGCCATCGGGGTCTCCGTCCTGCGGCGGGACTTTAATACCGCCGGTTCGGTCATGTTCCTTTTGGGAGTGGGAGAACTCCTGGAAGAGTGGACCCATAAAAAGTCCGTGGGAGATCTGGCGCGGAGCATGTCCCTGAATATTAAAAAAGTCTGGCTGAAACGGGAAGGGCAGGAGATCCTGGTAAAGGCGGATCAGATCCGAAAGGGCGACGTTGTGACCGTACATATGGGAAATGTGATCCCCTTTGACGGAGAGGTGTCCGGCGGGGAAGGCATGGTAAACCAGGTCTCCCTTACAGGGGAGGCCATGCCCGTGCGCAGAGTGCAGGGACAGTCCGTCTATGCCGGAACTGTAGTTGAAGAAGGCGAACTGGACATCCTGGTAAAGGCGGTTTCCGGCTCCACCAGATTTGAAAAGATCGTGGCCATGATCGAAGATTCGGAGAAACTGAAGTCTTCTATGGAGAGCAGGGCGGAGCATCTGGCCGACCGGCTGGTGCCGTACACTCTGCTTGGCACGGTGGCAGCAGGGCTTCTGACCAGAAATGTGACAAAGGCGTTGTCCGTGCTCATGGTGGACTTTTCCTGCGCCCTGAAGCTTGCCATGCCCCTGACCGTGCTGTCGGCGATCCGGGAGGCCGGCGGGTACGGGATTACGGTAAAAGGCGGGAAATTCCTGGAAGCGGTCGCGGAAGCGGACACCGTGGTCTTTGACAAGACCGGGACGCTCACAAAGGCGAAGCCCACGGTGAAAGCAGTGATCCCGTTCGGAGATGAACCGGAAGAAGAGTGCCTGCGGATCGCAGCGTGCCTGGAAGAACATTTCCCTCATTCCATGGCAAAGGCCGTGGTGGATGCGGCAAAGAAGCGCCGGCTCGCCCATGAGGAAATGCATTCGAAAGTGGAGTATGTGGTGGCGCATGGGATCTCCTCATATATTGACGGGAAAAAAGTGGTGATCGGAAGCAGTCATTTTGTATTTGAAGACGAAGGCTGCACAGTCCGCCCGGAATGCCGGGAAAGATTCGAGGCGCTGCCGGACGAGTACTCCCACCTGTATCTTGCCATTGAAAAGGAACTTGTCGCGGTGATCTGTATCGAAGATCCCCTGCGGGAAGAGGCGGCGGATATGATCCGTGCGCTGAGAGCGGAAGGGGTACAGAAAACGGTCATGATGACCGGGGACAGTGAGAAGACCGCGGCCGCTGTCGCCCGCCGGGTCGGCGTGGACGAGTATTACGCGGAAGTGCTGCCGGAAGAAAAGGCAGGATTTGTGGAGCGGGAGAAAGCGCTGGGACACAAGGTCATCATGATCGGGGACGGGATCAACGATTCGCCTGCTCTGTCCGCAGCAGATGCGGGCATTGCCATCAGCGACGGCGCGGAGCTTGCAAGAGAGATCGCCGACATTACCATTGCGGCGGAAGATCTGGCGGAACTGGTCGTGCTGAAGCGTCTCGCAAACGGGATGACAAAGCGGATCGGGAAAAATTATCACCAGATCATCGGGATCAACGCAGGACTAATCGTATCTGGCATTGCCGGCGTGCTCCAGCCGACGACTTCGGCGCTGCTCCACAACACATCCACCCTGCTGATCAGTTTAAGAAGCATGAGGAATCTTCTGACAGACAGAAACGAATAAGAATGATGCAAAGAAGGAGACTCGCAGTATGTGCGGTCTCCTTTTAAAAATCATAAAAGAAAATATTCTAAAATAGTTATTGATTTCCAACGGGAGTTAGTTTAAACTAATTTACAAAGAAATCAAACGATATAGATTATCAATATCAATATTAAGCATTTCACAGGTATAAGGTGGGAAGCGCCGTGAGTCAGAAAGATGAGATTATTGAACGGCTGAAAGAAAAAGGGTGCCGAATTACAAAGCAGAGGAAGATCCTGATCGATATTATCCTGGAGAATGATTGCGCAAGCTGCAAAGAGATCTTTTATAAAGCTTCACAGGAAGATGCCAGGATCGGAGTGGCGACGGTCTACCGCATGATCAATGCGTTGGAAGAAATCGGCGCGATCAGCAGAAAAAACATGTACCGGATTGAATCTGGAGAAAGCTGTTGCGGCGAGGGCGGATGCGAGATCATCCTGGAGGATGATACTGTTTTCAGGATGCCAAAGGAAAAACTGGATCAGATTGTCCGGGATGGCATCAGACGGCGCGGTTATCTGAGAGATGGAAAGAAAATATTGAGGATTGTTTACCACGATGGATAATCACGGAATGTGAAATAATCTGAAACGGGAGAATAAAGGATATGGAGATAAACGGGAGGAAACAGGAGCCGGTCAGGCTCGGCACACATGGGGAAAATTATGGGAATTGGATGTCCGCGCCGGTCTTTTATATGGTGGGTGCGCTGGTTGTCCTCATGGCAGCCTTATGTGTCATATCGCATTTTATTCCCGGTATGCGGCTGCTCGGAGTCCTGGCGCTGATTGCTGCAGCGGCAGTGCTGATCCTGCTTGGCTGGATCACCTGGATCCGGCGGCAGTATGCCTTTGGCGGGGGCGGCATGATGGAGCAGGTTCATAAGGTTCTTCTGTCTCACCTGGATTACGACGGGAAGGGGACGCTTCTGGAGGTGGGATGCGGATCAGGCGCACTCTCCATTCGGGCGGCGCTTTCCTGGCCGGAGGCGGAAGTGACCGGTATTGATTACTGGGGCGCGGTCTACAATTACAGCCGGGCTATGTGCGAGAGTAATGCCCGGAGCGAGGGCGTATCCGAACAGTGCCGGTTCCTTCACGGCGACGCCCGGAAGCTGGACTTTCCAGATGAAACTTTTGACGCTGTGGTGAGCAACTATGTCTACCATAATATTAACGGCTCAGACAAGCAGGAGCTTCTTTTAGAAAGCCTGCGTGTGCTGAAAAAAGGAGGCGTGTTTGCCCTTAACGACGACATGAAGCCGCGGATGTATGGGGATATGGAAGCGTTTGCAGAAAACCTGCGCAAAATGGGATATCAGGAGGTGCGGATCATCGATACGGCCCAGGAGGCCTTCGGTTCCCATCAACGCGCAGCATTGATGATGTTGGGAGATTCCCGGCTGCTGACAGGTCGGAAATAGGTCTGCTGATCAAAAAAGAAAGAAGGATTTTACAGATTGTTTTTGAGACAGATGAAAGTCTGTCTTTTTTTCGTTGCGTGCCTTGACGTACTATACCCATATGGGTATAATGGAGGCAAATATAGGCATACCCCTATGGGTATAGAAAAGAGGTTTTCCTATGAAAAAAGATATTACATTTCTTGTGCTGGGAGGCATTTCCCTTATCATCAGTCTTTTTGACCTGGTGCCGCTTCCTTTTGACGCCGCCTGGATCGCCATCATTTTCTGTGGAGTCCCCATTATCATGGAGGCAGTGACAGGGCTGGTCACTGCCTTTGACATCAAGGCGGATGTGCTGGTGTCGCTGGCCCTGATCGCTTCCGTCTGTATCGGAGAAGATTTTGCGGCAGGAGAGGTTGCCTTCATCATGCAGCTGGGAGCATTGCTGGAGGATCTGACTGTGGCGAAAGCAAGAGCCGGGATTGAAAGACTTGTACATCTTACGCCCCAGACTGCGAGAGTGATCCGGGACGGCCGGGAGCAGGTGATCCCTGCCGGGGAGGTAAAGGTGGGAGACAGGATACGTGTCCTGCCCGGGGAAACCATAGCGGTTGACGGGGAGATCCTTTCAGGTCAGACCTCCATTAATCAAGCGGTTATGACGGGGGAATCGCTTCCGGTAGATAAAGCGCCGGGAGATCCGGTGTCTTCGGGGACGGTGAACCAGTTTGGCGCTTTTGAAATGAAAGCTACAAAGGTTGGCGAAGACAGTTCCATCCAGCGGATGATCCGGCTGGTGCAGTCTGCTGACGCGGGGAAAGCCAGGATCGTAGGGCTTGCAGACAGATGGGCCACCTGGATCGTTGTCATTGCTCTCTCTGCCGCAGGGATTACCTGGATCGCTACCGGGGAGATCATCCGGGCGGTTACCATTCTTGTTGTGTTTTGTCCCTGCGCGCTGGTGCTGGCCACGCCCACAGCGATCATGGCGGCTATCGGCAACGCCACGAAACATGGCTTCCTGGTGCGGGAAGGAGACGCGCTGGAGCGGCTTTCGGCAGTGGCAAAGATCACCTTTGACAAAACGGGCACCCTCACCTATGGCGCTCCGGAAGTGACGGCAGTGAAGTCTGTGTCGGATTACAGCGAGGAGGAAATCTATTCCTTTGCTGCCGGAGCCGAGCAGTTAAGTGAACATCCTCTTGGGAAGGCAGTAGTCCGCTGTTATGGCAGGAAGCCTCCAGTCTGCGAAGACTTCCGAATGCGTCCTGGAGAGGGGGTAACCGCAACTGTCAGCGGAAAGGTTGTGAAAGCGGGCAATCTAAAACTTCTGAAGGGAATGACCATTTCCAGAGAACTTGCCGCCGGGGCGGGCAGACATCTCAATGAGGGAAGCACCGTGATCTATGTGGCTGTTGACGACAGGCCGGCGGGATATCTTGTCCTCTCTGATACGGTAAGAGAAGAAAGTAAGGATATGATCGCGAAACTGGACCGCATTGGCGTTCAGCCGGTTCTTTTGACCGGCGATCACAAAAATGCCGCTGATGCCATTGCCAGTCAGCTTGGGATCCGGGAGGTGCATGCAGGCTGTCTGCCGGAAGATAAGCTGAATCATATCGGCGCTTATCAGGAAAGAGGGGAGGCGGTCTGCATGATCGGCGATGGGATCAATGACGCTCCTGCCCTGAAAAAGGCTGATGTAGGTATTGCGATGGGCGGTGTAGGAAGCGATATTGCGGTGGATGCCGCAGATATCGCCCTTGTGGATGATGAGATCCGGGAGCTGCCCCATCTTCTGTCTCTTTCCAGGAGAATGATGACCACCATCAAGGTAAATCTGACCTTCTCCATGACTCTTAATTTCCTTGCCATTGCCCTTGCCATTACAGGACTTTTAGGACCGGTGATCGGGGCGCTGGTGCATAATGCGGGCTCGGTGCTGGTGATCATCAATTCGGCGCTTTTGCTGAACTGGAAGAAGTCATAGATTTAAAAACACTACTATAATTTAGTAGTGTTTTTGTTATATACCCCTTGATTTTAGTACCATTTATGATACTCTAACAAAAGAAATCAGGAAAAACAGGAAAGGGGGAAACAGTCATGAAGATCCTCTTATCACCGGCAAAGAAAATGAATGTGAATACGGATGACCTGGCGCCAGAAGGCCTGCCGGTCTTTATGGAGCAGACAGAAGAGATCCTTCGGTTCCTGCAGGGTTTGTCCTATGCGGAGGCGAAGACGCTGTGGGCCTGCAACGACAGGATCGCAGAGCAGAATTATGACAGGCTGAAACACATGGATCTCTGTCACGGGCTGACTCCGGCTATCCTTTCCTATGAAGGGATTGCCTATCAGTATATGGCGCCCTCTGTATTCGAGTCCGGGCAGCTTCAGTATGTGCAGGAACATCTGCGGATCCTGTCTGCATTTTATGGCGTGGTGAAACCGCTGGACGGTGTGACGCCCTACCGCCTGGAGATGCAGGCCAGGGCAAAGATCGGCGGAAAGAAGGATTTGTATGAGTACTGGGGCGGGCGCCTGTACCGGGAGGTTCTGGACGAGAGCCGGATCCTCATCAATCTGGCATCAAAAGAATATTCCCGCTGTGTCGAGAAGTATCTGCAGCCGGAGGATGTGTATATCACCTGTGTCTTCGGCGAATTTTCCGGGGCGAAGATCGTGCAGAAGGGCGTGTATGCCAAGATGGCCAGAGGCGAGATGGTGCGGTATATGGCGGAGAACCGGATCCAGGACCCGGAGGAGATGAAACGGTTTGACCGATTGGGATATACATATCGGGAAGAGTTGTCTGACGAGAGGACATTTATATTTATCAAAGGATAGATGTTTATTCTCAACAGCAAAGAGGAAGACCGGAAAAGTATAATGTTTTCTAATATTGACAAAAAAACATGAAGTGTTTACAATAATAAACATTATAAGATTGGTGGATGAAATGAAGAAAGCAGTATATAATATACTTCCAAAAACAGAAGAAATACTGAAGACCATGGGGGAACAGATCAAGCTTGCCAGGCTCAGAAGGAGTCTTTCAGCAGAACTGGTGGCAGAACGAGCAGGAATCAGCCGCGCTTCTTTGTGGAAAGTTGAAAAGGGCGATCCATCTGTAGCTATGGGGATTTATGCAGCTGTTTTGCATGCCTTAAACAATCTGGATCAGGATCTTCTTCTTATTGCGAAGGATGATGAACTGGGCAGACAGCTTCAGGATCTGAATCTGATAACAAGAAAGCGGGCGCCGAGGAGGAGTGATTAATGGCGGACAAGCAGAAAACCATCTTTGTTTATGATGATTTCAGTTCAAAGCAGCCGGTTCTTATGGGCGCTCTTTATGTGAATGTTATCAAAGGAGGAGAGTCCTATTCCTTTGAGTATGACAAGGAGTGGCTGAAAAAAACAGGTCTTAAGCTCACGTTGGATCCAGAACTTATGCCGTATTCAGGAAGGCAGTATCCATCCGGGAAGAATATCTTTGGCTTATTCGCAGATGCATCTCCGGACCGCTGGGGCCGTGTGCTTATGAATAAGCGTGAAAGAATACTGGCAGATAAGGAAGGGCGAAAACCTTCTAAGCTGTATGACAGCGATTATTTGCTTGGGGTATGCGATGAGACCAGAATGGGCGGCATTCGATTTAAACTGGATCCCGATGGGCCATTTCTTTCTGATGATAAAGAAACAGCGGCTCCGCCCTGGGCCAAACTTCGCACTTTAGAGGAGGCGTCCAGACATTTTGAGAGTGATGAGGACGGCTTAGCTGAAAAGTGGCTGAATCAGTTGATCGGGCCGGGGTCATCTCTTGGAGGCGCCAGACCAAAAGCAACGGTGGTAGATACGAAAGATCAGCTCTGGATCGCAAAATTTCCGTCCCGGAATGATGAAAACGATACAGGCGCATGGGAAATGGTAGTGCATGACCTGGCGGCCTTTTGTGGATTAAATGTTCCGGAGGCAAAGCTTGAGAAGTTTTCTTCTCTGGGAAGCACATATCTGGTAAAGCGGTTTGACCGGGTTCTGGATAAGCGGGTACATTTTGCTTCTGCAATGACGCTTTTGGGAAAAACAGACGGAGCGTCTGCAGTTGATGGAACCAGCTACCTGGATATTGCATCCTTCATAAAATCCTATGGTGCACAGCCAAAGAAGGATCTTAGAGAGCTTTGGAAGCGGATTGTTTTCAATATGGCGGTTACAAATACGGATGATCATCTGCGTAATCATGCATTTGTTCTTGCAGAGAATGGCTGGATTCTCTCGCCCTTGTATGACGTGAATCCAGTCCCATATGGTGATGAACTATCCTTGAATGTGGATGAAGAGAATAATAGTATCAGTATCGATCTTGCTATACAGACAGCTGTCAGATTTGGGATTTCTGAGGAAGACGCAAAGAATTGTGCAGAAGATATTCGGAAGATTGTGCGGGAAAACTGGGAAAGGAAAGCGGCAGATTACGGACTGACACGCAGACAGATTGAAGAAATGAGGCCGGCATTCAGTGCCTGTTTTTCTGTTGATACTGATTGTAATGGCATACGCATTTAACCCCTGGTTCATTTTTTCAACCATTCACTTAACAACGGCGTTATTGTTCCTTATATTTCACTCTGTTATCATGAGAGTAGAAATACAAGGAGGTGTCCGTTATGAAAATCAATGAGATTATTCGGGAGAAGAGAAAAGCCTTATCTTTGACGCAGGAGCAGATTGCAGATTTTTTAGGGGTATCCACACCGGCTGTCAGTAAGTGGGAGAAAGGAGTTTCCCATAGTTAAAGATACCGCACTTGCAGCCCACGCTTACAAACTCCAAATAATACGACCCCTAGTTTGTCCAAACCTTTTCACTATGATGTGACATATATATGTGGATATTGTTTTTCTATTTCTCATTATGATATAATTATACATAATACCCCGTTTTATCAAACGATTCTGACAAATTACAGCTTGTTGCGGCAGAGACACGCCATCGCATTCTTCTTTGGTGTTTTGCAGCGCAACGGAAAGGAATGTCATACTTTATGAGACGTATCATATCAATAATTTTATTTGCTGTAATGCTTACTTCCCTTTCTGCCTGTGGTGGAGAGGGACAGCCCAACACCTCAAACACCCCTATGGATGATGATGCGGCCGCCGCCACGGCCATATTGGAGGAAGCCGTGGCGCGGCGGGAGACTATCCAGACCAGTAAAACCCAAATTGTATGGGACGAAGCCCTTATTCCCGGCAAAACCTATACCGGCACGGCCTACTACGTGTCCAACCAGGGCGACGATGGAAACGACGGCCTCAGTCCCGAGACCGCCTGGAGCACCCTGGACCGGGTCAACCAGGCTTCGTTGGAGTATGGCGACGCGGTGTTCTTGGAACGGGGCGGCGTCTGGCGGAACACCACCGTAGAGACAAAGGAGGGCGTGACCTACTCTGCCTACGGGGAGGGGGCAAAGCCCCGGATCTGCGCCTCTCCGGAGAACGGCGGAGATTCGGCGCTCTGGTCGCTCTGGTGGGAGGGAGAAAATGGGGAGAAGATCTGGCTCTACCATCGGGATATGCCTGACTGCGGTGCCATCGTGCTGAACGAGGAAATCGTCGCCCAGAAGGTGCTGGGCTACTGGAGCGGGAAGGAGTTTCTCCACTACATCGGCCCCGCCAACTGGACGCCGGACGAATTTGACCTGGAGGAACAGCTCTCCCAGGCCCACTTCGATGTGACAACGGAGCTGACGGAAAACCTGACCTTCTTCTCCAAAGCGGACAGCACCCTGCCAGATACCCTGCCGGTCTTTCTCACCGGCTGGGAGTGGGATGGACTCACCCCCGTGGGGGAGCTGTACTTCCGCTGTGACGAAGGAAATCCCGGGGAACTCTATGGAAATATTGAGTTCCAGACCCAGTGTCCCCTCTTTGACTACGTTGCCGACGACTGCGTGCTGGACAACTTGTTTATCGGTTTTGCCGGAGACGGGGTGGTGACCGTGGGAGAAGGAGATGGTGTGACGATCCAGAACTGTGAGGTCGGCTGGGTAGGCGGCATCGTCGGAGTTTACAATACTGGAGATGCGTCAACCGGCTATGGAGCCGGGATCCAGCGTCTGGCGGGCGGCATGGGCGGAGGAAATCACGGTACACGGTTTCAGAACAACTATGTCCACCATATGTATCACGCCGGCGGCGGTATTGAAACGTTTGAGGAACAGGGTTTTGAATCCGGCAGCGTCTATGGAGTACAATTTGTAGGGAATCTCTTTTATCAATGTTCTTCCGGTCTGACCTTTTTCAACTGGGATGAGGAGCCGAACCCGGAGCGCAAGTTTGTGGACTGCATCTATGAGGACAACTGGGTGCTCTTTACCGGCCTGGAGGACTGGATGGATCAGAGCTTTTCCCCTGCCTTTTCCCACGAGGGCGGTCCCAATCTCCAGGAAGGATGCGCCATCCGGAACAATGTGTTCTTCGTGGCCCGGTCGGCCATCGTCTATATTCAGGAATATGTGGAGGAGTACTTTCCTGACTTTGAGGGCAACACCTATGTGCAGTATGCCGACATCCCCCTGATCCACAGTGACAGTGAGAATCTGGACATGGATAACTATGATCCCCAGGCCGCTATGGAGGTGCTGGGGGACGAGTCCGGCACAGTCATCCTCTTGAATGAAGACATCTGGGGCAACCGTCTGGAGTGATTGGCAGTCATACAATGGCTCATCAAGGAAATATAAAAGCTGATACCATATCATATACCGAAAAACAGGTATAACCCATTATTGGATAATAATAACCACCTGAGAGATCTAAAAATTTTTGGATTTCTTGGGCGGTTTTCTTATATTTATTTCTGAGTGGACATATAGAAAATCAAACAAAATGAGGTCTGGCAAGTTTCGGGCAAAATCCAAACATCAGGTGTGAGGCCAGCGCCATCAACAACTTGGAAGACTTATAATTTCGTATGATCAGAAGAGGAGTAACCTATGCAGACCATTCTCATCATTGAAGACGACGCGGCTCTGGCTTCGGGCCTTTGCCGGGCGCTGAAACGTGAAGACCGTACACTGCAAAGCTGCGGGAAGATCCGGGAAGCCCGCCGGATCCTTAGGGAGGCGCAGCCGGATCTTGTGATCCTGGACGTGAACCTGCCGGATGGAAGCGGGTTTGACTTCCTGGGGGAAATCAAAGGGAAGGGAAAGGTTCCGGTCATCCTTCTTACAGCCAACGACATGGAGACAGACATCGTGGCGGGGCTGGAGGCGGGAGCCGACGACTATATCACCAAGCCCTTCAGCCTGGCTGTGCTGCGGGCCCGGGTCAATACGCAGCTGAGGCGGAAAAAGGAGACGGAAAGCCGGCCAGAGGCCCGGTGGGAATCCGAAAGGTACCGGTTCCTCTTTGACCGGATGGAGTATCTGGTGGAGGGAACTCCGGTGGAACTGAGTAAAAATGAGCAGAAGCTGCTCCGGATCCTGGTGGAGAACGAGGGCCGGATCGTAAAGCGGGAGACGCTGATCGACCGGATCTGGACTGACGGCGCGGAGTATGTGGACGAGAACGCCCTCTCCGTTACAGTGAAACGGCTGCGGGACAAGCTGGCGGCAGGGGAGCGGATTGAGACGGTCTACGGGACCGGATACCGGTGGGTGAAGCAGCATGGATAGAGGAATGATGATCCTGGCGGCAGCCTGCATTTTTGGCAGCGTCCTGTTTGCCATATATTCGTACCGAAAAGAGAGACGGACTGCGGAGCGGCTCCGGCGGATGCTGGAGGCGGCAAGGAACGGACGGTTCCGCGAGACCGGGTTTGACGAGAGCGTGTGTTCCGCGCTGGAAAGCGAGATGGCGGATTACCTAAGCGCCGTGGAGCGATCCAGAGAGGCGGCCGCGGCGGAGAAGGAGAAGATCAAGACCCTGATCGCGGACATTTCCCACCAGACCAAGACGCCCATTGCCAATCTGCTGCTCTATACGGAGCTTCTGGAAGAGCGGGAGTTAAGTCCGGAGAACCGGGAGTATCTGACTGCCCTTGGGAAGCAGGCGGAGAAACTGCATTTCCTGATCGGGGCGCTGATCAAAATGTCCCGGCTGGAGACCGGGATCATCACCCTGCACCCCAAAGAGCAGGATGTGAAGGAACTGCTGGCAGAGGTCACGGGCGCCTACCGGGAGAATGCAGAGAGGAAAGGTCTGAAGCTGACCGACTGTTCCGAACCTGCCACGGCCTGGTTTGACCGGAAGTGGACGGCGGAGGCTGTGGGCAATATCCTGGACAACGCGGTCAAATATACCAGCCGGGGCGGGATTGAAGTGCGCACCCGGCGGTACGAACTTTTTACAGCCATTGAGGTAGAAGATACCGGCCCGGGAATTGCCGAGGAAGACATCCCGGAACTCTTCGGCCGGTTCCGCCGGGGAGAAGAAACGGCGGAGCAGGAGGGCGTGGGGATCGGCCTCTATCTGGCGCGGGAGATCCTGGCTGGAGAGGGAGGATATATCAAAGTGTCTTCCCGGAAAGGGAAGGGATCGGTGTTTTCCATTTTCCTGCCAAATCAGGGAAAAGGAAATCTTTCAGAACTGTCATAATTGTTTTTGGCGCTGAAAGATTCTGGAAAGAATACCATGAGATAATCTGTATGAATGATACATTCATACAGATTTTTTCAGTTGAAAGGGGAGCAGGCTATGGAAGTTCTGAAAGCAGTCAATCTTACAAAAATATATGGGAAAGGGGAAAATCAGGTGCGGGCCCTTGACGGAGTCAGCCTGTCTGTGGAGCAGGGGCAGTTCGCAGCCGTGGTGGGCACTTCCGGCTCCGGAAAGTCCACGCTCCTCCACATGCTGGGCGGCCTGGACCGGCCGGACGAGGGGAAGGTGTACGTGGACGGAAAAGACATCTTTTCTCTGAAGGAAGAAGCCCTGACCATCTTCCGTCGCCGGAAGATCGGTTTTGTATTCCAGTCCTACAATCTGGTGCCGGTGCTGAGCGTCTATGAAAATGTGGCGCTCCCGGTGGAACTGGACGGGAAAAAGGCGGACCGGGCATTTATCGAGGAGATCCTGGATACGCTGGGGATCCTGCAGAAAGCCAGAAGCCTCCCGGGGCAGCTCTCCGGCGGACAGCAGCAGCGCGCGGCCATCGCCAGGGCCCTGGCCTCCCGGCCTTCGATCCTTCTGTGCGATGAGCCCACCGGCAACCTGGACAGCCGCACGTCTCAGGATGTGCTGGGGCTTTTGAAATTGTCCGGCCAGAAGTTCGGGCAAACCATCGTCATGATCACCCACAACGAGGAGATTGCCCAGATGGCGGACCGGATCATACGGATCGAGGACGGGCGGATCCTTTCTTCCAGAGGAAGGAGGGAGGCGTAGCATGCGGGTCAAAAACAGGAAAACCATCTGGAACTTGAGTCTTAAGTCCTTTCGGGCCTCCGGGAAGCGGAACCTGATCGCAGTGGTGGCCATCGTACTGACTACGGTTCTCTTTACCTCTCTTTTTACCATTGTGATGTCGTTAAATGAGAGCTATCAGACCTACACCTTCCGCCAGATCGGCGGGTACGCCCACGGCACCTTTAAGGATGTGACAGATAAACAGGCAGAGAAGATCAAAGGGCATAAGAAGGTGAAAGCTGCCGGGGAACGAATCGTGGCGGGGATCATCGCGGAGGGAGCCTTTGCCAGAGTCCCGGCGGAAGTCAGCTACATGGACGAAAATAATACAAAGTGGAGCTACATCGATCTGAAAGAAGGCAGGGAGCCGGAAGGGACAAAGGAGATCATCCTGGACGACGCGGCGCTTGAACTGCTGGGCGTGACGCCGGAACTTGGCGCTGAGGTCACCCTCACCTATCAGGTGTCCGACAAGAAGCAGAACGGGGGAGTGCGGACGGACACCTTCACCCTTGTGGGATGGTGGGAGTACGATCCTGTCATGCCGGTGCATTACATCAATATCTCCAGAGCCTATATGGAACAGCTGGAGCGGGACATGACAGGGGAGGGCCTGGAGCCCTTCCGTAGGGACTTAAATGTCATGCTGTCCTCCAGCCTGGATATTGACGGGACCATGGAAGAGATCGAAGAGGATCTGGGATACCAGAGAGACGATCCGGGAGCGGATACTTATCTGAACTACGGGGTAAACTGGGGCTATACCACGGCCCAGGCAGCAGCGGAGCTGGACCCCGGCCTTCTGGCTGCCATGGCGGCGTTCCTCCTGCTGGTGATCTTCACCGGATATCTGATCATCTACAACATTTTCCAGATCTCTGTGACAGGGGATATCCGCTACTACGGCCTTCTGAAGACCATCGGGGTGACGCCCCGGCAGCTTCGGCGGATCATCCGGCAGCAGGCCCTTCTGCTGTGCGGGATCGGTTGTCCGCTGGGGCTGATCGCCGGCTGGCTGGTGGGATCTGGCCTGGTGCCGGTGGTTCTTGCCAGGACCAGTCTGGAGACGATACAGACAGAGGTCAGCAGTTCGCCCCTGATATTCGCGGCGTCCGCGCTGTTCGCGGTGGCGACAGTGCTGCTCTCCTGCGGGCGGCCGGGCCGGATGGCGGCGAAAGTCTCTCCCGTGGAGGCGGTAAAATATACGGAAACCGGCATTTCTTACTGGAAGGAGCGAAGAAGCAGCCGGGCCGGGATCGGCGGGATGGCTTTTGCCAACCTGGGAAGGAATAAAAAGCGCACCGCACTGGTGGTGGTCTCCCTGTCCCTGTCGGTGGTGCTGCTGGCCCTTACCTTCCAGTTTACCGGCGGATTCAGCATGGAGAAATATCTGGAACAGAAGACCTGCGCAGATTTTATCGTGGGGAACACGGATTACTTCCGGTTCCAGGCAAATGGGCCGGAATCCGGCCTCGCCGGGGAGACGGTGGAGCAGATCCGGGAGAATACAAAAGAAGCGGACGCAGGTCAGGCCTGGGCGGTGCCTGGAGTATATCCCCAGGTGTGGCTTGACGAAGAACAGTTCCGCAGCCTGTCCTTCACAGGGTCTGAAGAGCAGGTTAACCAGGAACTTCAGATCCGGGAAAAACGGGGAGACAAGATCCAGGTATCGCTCCAGGCAGAGGGCATGGACGATGCCCTGCTGGACAAGCTGACAGTCCTGGAAGGGAGCCTGGAACCCCTGCGGGACCCGGAGGGCGGGGCCATCGCTCTTCCGGTGGAGACCGATGATTACGGGACGCCCCAGATGACGGAACATTATCCCGGGCCGGGAGACAAACTGACGGTGACCTATGTGGACGAGGGGTACTATGCGGACTCCCGGACCGGGGAGCCGGCGACAGACGCTACGCCGGAGGAATATATCCAGTACCACATAGAAAAAAGCCATGACGTGGAATACACCGTCTGCGCGCTGGTCACAGTGCCCTACCAGATTTCCTTCCGAGCAAGCCTGATGTACGGCATGGATGCCATCATGGGGACGGAGCAGCTGAAGGCAGACAGTGGAGCGGAACTGTATTCGCTCTTCTACATGTTCGATACGCCAAACCGGGAAGCAGAGGAAGCGGCGGAACACTTTCTGGCAGAGCTGACAAAGGGGGAGACGTCCCCATTGATGTATGAGAGCAAGGCGCTGATCCGCCAGGATTTCCAGGGATTCCGGCAGATGTTCCTGCTCCTTGGAGGCGCGCTTTGCGCCATCGTGGGCGTGGTGGGGATCCTGAATTTCTTCAACGCCATCCTCACCGGGATCCTGGTGAGAAAGCGGGAATTTGCCATGCTGCAGGCAGTGGGCATGACGGGAAAACAGCTAAAGAAAATGCTGGTGACAGAGGGCCTTCTCTATGCGGGAGCCACCGTCCTTTTATCCCTTGTGCTGGTGTTCCTTCTGGAACCGCTGGTCGGCGGCATGCTGGAAGACATGTTCTGGTTCTTTGCTTATCATTTTGATGTGACCGCCCTGTGGGCGGCTGCGCCGGTCTTCCTGCTGCTGGGGGTTGTCCTGCCTCTTGGGGTCTACCGGGGGATCGCGAGGATGACTATTGTGGAGCGGCTGCGGGAAGTGGAGTAGAAGGGTTGACAGAAGGATATCATTTAAGTATACTAACAGTAAGTAAATATAATATTTACTTACTGTTAGGAGAATAAAGATGTTATATGAATATTTGATAAAAAATTATATTCCGGGAGAACCGATTTTTACAGGAGATATTCAGATTCCGGGGATGACAGAAGAAAATCTCAGATATCATTTGAAAAAATATGCAGACAGCGGAACAATATGCCGATTTGAGCCGGGAGTATACTATTTTCCAAAGACAGGTATTCTGGGTGAAAAGTTGTCTCTTTCTGCAGATACAGTAGCTGTTCATAAATATATCATGCGGAGGGGAAGACGAGTTGGATATTATTCCGGGTATACGTTGGCAAACCGTATGGGATTATCTGTGCAGGTTCCATATACACAGGAAATAAGCAGCAATTTTGCCCCTGCATCAGTAAGAAAAATAATGATCAAAAACAGACCGTATATTATCAGAAGGCCTGTGGCAGAAGTAACGGAAGAAAATGTATCGGTATTACAATTCCTTGATTGTCTGAAAGATATTGAGAAAAGTTCAGAAATAGAGTTGGAGACATGTGGAAGGATTCTGACAGAATATGCCAGAAGGAACGGCATTACCAAGAAGAGGATCGATCAGTTTATAGCAAAGTATCCTGTTAAGATCTATAAGGCTATTTATGAGACGGGGGTAGAGTATGTATCTTCATGAAGACAGAGAAATGTTTAGAACCATCGTAGAGCAAGTGGCAGAAGAAAGCGGGAAAAATTCTATAGTGATAGAAAAAGATTATTATGTGACAATGATCTTGAGATTACTATCAGAGCAACTTGAACTGTGCGTGTTTAAAGGCGGAACGTCTTTATCCAAGGGGTTTCATGTAATCAATCGTTTTTCGGAGGATATAGATATTACCTTTAATGAACATATTGGGGAGAGTAGAAGGAAAAAACTTAAGCATGTTGTTCTAAAAGGAATCAGCGAAAAACTGGGAATGCCGATCGTCAATTGGGACGAGACACAGAGTGACAGAGATTATAATGCATATTTTTTTTCTTATACCTCGGTGTTTGCATTGGAGGATGAAAGACTGCCACAGTATGTTAAACTGGAAATGGCATTGGGCTCGTATGCATTTCCCACACAATCGGTAGAGATCCATAATTTTATTGGAGATTATCTGGAAAATCGAGATAGAAAAGATGTTGCGGAACAATTTTTTCTTGATAGATTTTTCATGAATCTGCAATCTTTAGAAAGAACCTATATTGATAAGATTTTTGCTCTTTGTGATTATTATATGCAGGGAAAAGCAAAAAGATATTCCCGACATTTATATGATATTTATAAACTCACGCCTTTCATTTCTTTTGATGATGAGTTCGCTTTATTAGTAAAAGAAGTTCGAAACCAGCGGGCACAGATGTCGGTGTGTCCGTCTGCAGACGCGAAGATAAATATACCAGCTCTTATTAAAGAGTTTTGTGATAACTCCTTTTACGAAGAAGATTACCATTCGATTACAAGTTATTTTACAGAAGATTTTGTGCCATATGAGGATATCATAGATAATATGAAAAAAATTTTAAAGAAGATTTCTTTTTAAATCATCTTAATAACATTTTTAATCATATGATAACATTCAAAATGTTATTGTCAACAAATGTTGAAAACAATGTGGGATAAAAATATTGAAATTAGACAAAGGACGTGTCCGAAAGTGGATACGCCCTTTTTTCTGTGACAGAAACAAAAAATGCGCTATGTATTCTGTGCTTTAAATTCCTCACCCCAGTCCCACATGGCGTCGAGAATGGGTTTCAGGCTCCGGCCAAGTTCTGTCAGGGAGTATTCCACCCGCGGGGGAACTTCCGGGTAGACCTTGCGGGTTACAAGACCATTGCGTTCCATATCGCGAAGCTGTGCGGTCAGAACTTTCTGCGAAACCGTTCCGATGGATTTCTTTAGTTCGCCGAAGCGCTTCGTACCCGGGAGCAGATCCCGGAGGATCAATACTTTCCATTTATCTCCGATCAGCATAAGAGTGGTCTCAACCGGGCATGCGGGGAGATCCTTTTTTTCCGTTTGCGATGCCATAAAATCGCCTCCTTTGGTTTGCTGTCGTATCGGTAAAACTATAAAAATTATATCTCAATGTGAAAGAAGAATCAATGTTTAACGCCGGAAAATCACAATTGTTTCCTTTTAGTAACTACAGCACAAAAAAGTGCTTACTTTACATTAGAAATTTTTAAAAATATACTATAGCCAGGAGCCAGGGAAAGCGGCCGGACCAAAGCTCCATTTGAAAGCAAAAGGATGATTCATATTTTAGGAGGAATGTAAAATGAAAATCGCAGTAATTTGTGCAAATGGAAAAGCAGGAAAACTCATTGTAAAAGAGGCAGTCAGCAGAGGTCTTGACGTTACAGCCGTTGTCCGTGGGGAAAATGCTACAGAGGCGAAGGAAGTGCTGAAAAAGGATCTGTTTGATCTGACCGCTGACGATCTCAAGGGATTTGACGTCGTGATTGACGCTTTTGGAGCATGGACGGAGGAGACACTTCCGATTCACAGCACTTCTCTGAAGCATTTGTGTGATATCCTCTCCGGTACGGAAACCCGTCTGCTTATCGTAGGTGGTGCGGGAAGCCTGTATGTCAATCCGGAGCACACGGTATGTGTTGCTGACGGTCCGGACTTCCCGGACGCTTTCAAGCCGCTGGCCAGTGCGATGGCAAAGGCGCTTTCTGAACTTCGTGAACGGAAAGATGTAAAATGGACATACATCAGCCCGGCAGGGGATTTTCAGGCAGAGGGCGAGCGCACAGGGAAATACATCCTGGGCGGGGAGGAACTGACGCTCAATTCCAAAGGGGAAAGCATTATCAGCTATGCGGATTACGCCATTGCAATGGTGGATGAGGCTGTAAACGGAAACAATATCCAGAAGCGTATCAGCGTGGTAAGAGAGTAAGGATAATTCAACTGTATTTGCCACTGTGGACCGTGAGGGGCGGTGGAAAGGAGAGAATGATCCATGGAGAGACCTGTTACACAGGAGCAGCGGGCGGATTTTCTGATCCGCTGGCTGCTGAATGAAAGAAAAGAATATAAGGAGATACAAATTCCGGTCGATCCGACAGAGAAGCGACAGCTTCTGCGGAGCCTGATGAATGTGCATCCTCCCGTTCCCATCGACAATGAATTCCTGACGGTTCAGGATGCTTACCTGCAGGAGCGGCTGGCGGAGAGGGGAGTTACACGGATCGGGGATTTAAGCCCTGTCCGGCCGGGGATTTACCTCTGGCAGGGAGACATCACCACGCTTGCAGCGGACGGGATCGTCAATGCGGCAAACAGTCAGATGCTGGGTTGCTTTGTCCCCTGTCACGGCTGTATTGACAATGCCATCCACACCTATGCGGGAGTGCAGCTTCGGCAGGAGTGCGCATCCATTATGGCAGGGCAGAAAGCAGAGCAGACGGGAAGCGCAAAGATCACAAAAGCCTACAACCTTCCCTGTCGTTATGTGCTGCACACAGTAGGTCCCATTATTTATGGAGTGGTCACGGAGACAGACCGGAAGCTTCTGGCAGACTGCTACCGGTCCTGTCTGGATCTGGCGGCAGCTTACGGGCTGCACAGCCTGGCTTTCTGCTGTATTTCCACCGGCGAATTTCATTTTCCGAACAGGCTGGCAGCGGAAATCGCCGTAATGACCGTTGAGGAATGGCAGAAAGAAAATCCGGATCAGATGGAGGTGATCTTTGATGTTTTCAAGGACAATGACTACAAAATCTACCGACAGCTATTACGATAGCCTCGTCCGGCTTGGGCGGGAACTGGAGACGGCGGAGGCCGTTCTCATCGGAGCCGGCGCAGGGCTATCCACATCAGCAGGATTTACGTATTCCGGAAAACGGTTCGAGGAGCATTTTTCTGACTTTCAGGAAAAGTACGGATTTCACGATATGTATTCCGGAGGGTTTTATCCTTATGACACTTTGGAGGAATACTGGGCATTCTGGAGCAGGAATATCGATCTGAACCGGTATCAGCCGGCTCCGGTAAATGTATATGAGCGCTTGCTGGATCTGGTGAAGGATAAGGACTATTTTGTACTGACTACCAATGTGGACCACCAGTTCCAGAAGGCCGGATTTGACAGGAGTCGGCTGTTCTATACCCAGGGAGATTACGGCCTGTGGCAGTGTTCCCGCCCCTGTCATCAGACAACATATGACAATGAAGCTGCGGTCCGGCAGATGCTTTCTGAGCAAAGAAATATGAGGATCCCGTCCGGGCTGATTCCCCGCTGTCCGGTCTGCGGCGCTCCGATGACCATGAATCTTCGATGTGACGGGACTTTTGTGGAGGACGATGGATGGCACGAAGCGGCCGGGCGGTATAAGGATTTTGTGCAGAGCCACGAAGGAATGCATATCCTGTATCTGGAACTTGGAGTAGGCGCAAACACCCCCGTCATCATCAAGTATCCATTCTGGAGGATGACGTGGCAGAACCCGAAAGCGGTGTATGCCTGCGTCAATCTGGGTGAGGCCTGGGCGCCGGGAGAGATCGCGGATCGGGCAATCTGTATTGACGGGGATATAGGCGAGGTGTTAACAAATCTACCATAGTGCGATGGATATGAATCTTTTATAATGGCTTCGCTTATGGTATACTTAAGTTGCCATAGATGAAAATGTTTATGAAAACGAGGTGACTTTGAATGAGCGAACAGAAACAGAAAATAGGGTTTACCGTTGCCTGTGTTGATGAATTTGCCCGGCAGCATAATCTGAGCGCCCGGGAAGCATTCCGCTATCTTTTTCAATTCAAAGGCATCGCATTTATTAAAGAAAACTATGATGTAGAGCATACCCTGGATTTCGGTACGATACTGGAAGATTTGAGTGTCTTGTGCCGGAGAAATGGAGGGGTGCTATGAAACTGTATCATGGAAGCAATATTGTGATCGAACATATTAATTTGGCAATGTGCAGGCCGTTTAAAGATTTTGGCAAAGGATTTTATTTAACAGACATAAAAGAACAGGCAGAGAAAATGGCCAAAAGAGTATCTAAAATTTATGGCGGCGATCCGGTGGTAAATGCCTTTGAAATTGATGAGAATTTCAAGGACCTTCTGGATATTAGAATTAAGGATTTTGGAACACAGACAACGGAAGAGTGGGCGAAATTTGTAATGAATAATCGAAACAGGGCGTTTACAAATGAGCAGGATGCTCTATGCAATAAAGATAACAAATATGACATCGTTATTGGGCCCGTTGCAGATGATAATATGGCATTACTATTTCGTCAATATGAAAATGAGATTATAGATTTTTCTACTCTATTAAAGGGAATGATATACAAGGAAACATCTTCTCAATATTCTTTTCATACGGAAAAGGCAGTCAGACTTTTACGGAAGGTGGATGATCTGAATGGATAAGCAAAAGCAGTTGATGGAATATATTATACAGGATATCGTCGATATGTTTGCGACAGAGCAGGACATAGAGTATGATGTGGCCATGGATAAATTCTATAATTCTGAAGTGTTTGAAAAGCTTCAGGACGAAGAAACAGGACTTTATCTGGAGAGTTCCGATTATATATATGATTTATTTAAAGACGAGGTAAATTTTGGCCATATTGTTCAGGCAGAGATATAAGCATATGAAGATTGCCCCGGAAATGTGAAAGTTTCCGGGGCGCTTTTGTCTTATTTTCTCCCTCTTGTGACCCCGATGGCAATGCACAGGATCCCAAGCAGAATACCCGCCGCCAGGAAGAGAAGATAGGTGTTGGCGTTGATACTCCAGGCGGAGGTCCAGTCGGAAAAGTCAGCCGCCAGGATGGTGAGCTGCCGTTTATGCTCCGCAATCAGCCCGTAGGCGTCGCTGGAAAACGCCATCCAGATCCCGGTGATCAGGGAGATCAGTCCTGCCTTGATCCAGCGGTTGGCAGGAAGGTATCTGGCGGTCAGGAAGACGAGCCAAACGCCGCTCATCAGGATCACGCTGATGAGGGTGCCTGCCCGCAGCCCTTCCACGTCCCCGGAGTGATGGCAGACCGTGAAGATGGTGAGGAACAGCCACGCCGTGTCCCAGACCATGGTAAGCAGCGCCTTTTTATCCGACAATACGGGCGGCAGCGCAAGCCCCCGGATCACAAAAGGAAACAGCGGCACGGAGAGCCCGAAAATGGTGGGGATGGAAAGCAGCAGGAACTGTCCGCCGCCGTTCATGCGGTCCACGAAAAAGAGGATCAGAAGCAGGGCAAAGATCCCGGCCAGGATACTCTTTGTCAGTTTCTTCTGCTCTGTCATAAGGGGCACCGCAGTCAATGCGGCCACCAGGAGCATGGAGGCGGTTGTCACGGAGAAGACGCCCAGTCCCCCGCCAACGGCTATGGAGAAAAGGAAGGTCGGGATCACCGGGATGAGCAGCAGGACGCTGATGAAAAGCCCGGCTTTCCAGGCGGCGGTCCTCTCTTTTCTGGCGTGCCGTTCCAGAACCTGCCGGGACTCCGCTTCTATGACGCAGTCCACGGAACGGTCTTCCAGCTCCTCATAGAGCGCCCGGCAGGTCGTGGAGGATCAGGTGGATCTGAAGCGCGGTCTCCTTATCCTCCACCGTGTCCGCCGGATTCTGGCCACCGCTGACGGCGGCAGCCTCGTCCAGCTCAGTGGCTTTCCCGGTCTTCCTGTATTCGTCTGCTGCCAGGTGCTTGGCAATGCTGCAAAGCCAGGTGAGCTCGCCGGATCTTTGTGCAAAGGTCTTTTTGGAGGTCATAGCTCGGTAGAACGTGTTCTGCGTGATCTCTTCCGCCAGCGGCTGATTCCGCACCAGGGTCATCACATAAGAATAGACCTGCAGATAGTAGGATTGATATAATTTCTCGTAGTTCAGGGCTGCTCACCTCCTTTTTTGTACACCGGTTAGACGGAGTAAGATGGATTTCGTTACAGAAAATTGAAAAAATTTCAACATGAACAGTATAACAGAAAAGTTTTCACAGATATAGCGCTTATCATTTGACGCTGCGCAAACCCCTGTTGTAAAATGAGGAAAATGCAGCAAATAAGGAGACCCGCACTATGCAGAAAATCTTGCTCCTGGAGGACGACAGAAACCTGAACCGGGGGATTTCATTAAAATTAGAAAAAGAAGGATATCAGGTGTTTTCCGCCTTTTCCGCGAAAGAGGCGGAAGAACTTTTTGACGCGGCAGGGCCGAATCTGATTATCAGTGATGTGAACCTGCCGGACAAGAGCGGCCTGGATTTTTGCAGGGAGATCCGGAAGAAAAGCCAGGTGTATCTGATCTTTCTGACGGCTCTGGACTCGGAGGTGGACATGGTAAACGCCTATGATCTGGGGGCGGACGACTATATCACCAAACCTTTCAGCCTGCTGGTGCTGGTGTCTAAAGTGCACGCCCTGATGCGGCGGGCGCGCCAGGCAGGGGAGGAGCAAAAGACAGAGATCCGCTCCGGGGAGATCCGGGTATCCTACCAGGATATGCGGGCATACCGCGGCGGGGAAGAGCTTTCCTTAAGCAAAAAGGAACTGCAGCTTCTTCTGTATTTTATGGAGAACGCGGGGCAGATCCTTTCCAAAGAGCAGATCCTCGTCCATGTGTGGGATGTGGATGGCCAGTTTGTGGACGATAATACGGTTCCGGTAAATGTAAGTCGCCTGAAGCGAAAGATCGGCGGCGAATGGATTCAGAATGTAAGGGGGATGGGATATCTGTGGATACAGGAAAGCGTAAAAGAATAGCTCTGGCAGCAGGGCTGTTTTTTCTTACCCTTCTGGCGGGGCTCTTTCTGACGGAAAGAGCGGCCAGGCAAGCGTATGAGAATACGGCCAGGCAGATGGAGGCTCTCACCAGGCAGGCGCCCGAGGAGGAGGCTGTGTTTGCCGGAATCCTGACGGGGAGAACGGTAGAAGATAATGAGGCAGCGGCAAAGACAGGGAAGGAATTGCTGGAGAAATACGGTTATGAGCTGAAAGACAGTTTTGGGGCCGGCGCGCTGCCCGGCATGGCGGGCGGTATGGCGCTCATCCTGGCAGCCGGACTTGCGGCCTGCGCAGGTCTTGCCTGGCATGGCATGAGGCTTAAGAGAGAAGCCCGGGAGCGGGCGGACTATCTGGAGGAAAAGCTGAAAGAAGAGACGGTCCGCAACCAGAAGATGGAGGCGGAACTCCGGCGGGAGGAGCAGGAAACCAAGTCCCTGATCACCGATATTTCCCATCAGCTCAAGACGCCGGTGGCCTCCCTGAAGATGAGTTATGAGATCGAGGATTCCACAGAACTTTCAGCGGAAGAAACGGAGGAGTTCCGAAGGAAAGAGCGGGAAGATGTGGAACGGCTGGAACATCTTCTCCAGGCTTTTACCCAGATGAGCAAGCTGGAGACCGGCATGATCCGGCTGAAGCCGGAGAAGGGGGATGTGAAAGCGACCCTGGCAAGGGCAGTGGCCGGCGCATATGCGAAAGCAGTAGATAAAAACATTTCCATTGAAACGGAAGAATTTGCTGATATTGCGGTTATCCATGATCCGGGCTGGACGGCGGAGGCGATCGGAAATGTGCTGGACAATGGTGTGAAATACGCGCCGGCCGGCACCTGTATCACCATCCGGGTGTCGGAGCTGGTCAGCTATGTCATGATAGAAGTGGAAGACGAAGGCCCGGGAATCCCGGCGGAGGAACAGCCCAGGATCTTCCAGAGATTTTACCGGGGAAAGGCAGAAGCGGTACGAAAGGCAGAGGGCTCCGGCGTGGGTCTTTACCTTACCAGGCGGATCCTGGAAGAGCAGGGCGGAACGGTGTGCGTGAAGAACGGAAGAACCGGAGGGAGCAAGTTTGTGATCACTCTGCCGAAAGAATAAGATTTCTTACAAAACTGTTATCTTTTTTGTTACCTTTCTGTAAGCTTCGGGCGGTATGCTCTGTACAGAAACAAAGAAGCAGGCACAAAGAGGAGGCTTACGATGAAGGCGATTTTAGAGACAAGAGATCTGGTAAAATATTACGGCTCCGGTGACAATCTGGTAAAAGCCATCGACCACACCGATATCCGCGTGGAGCCTGGAGAATTTGCGGCAGTGGTGGGGCGTTCCGGCTCTGGAAAGAGCACCCTGTTGCACATGCTGGGGGGACTGGACCGGCCCGACTCCGGCAAGGTGCTGGTGGAAGGACGGGACATTTTCCGGTTAAAGGACGACCGGCTGGCAGTGTTCCGCAGGCGGAAGATCGGATTTATCTTCCAGAGTTACAATCTGGTGCCGTCCTTAAATGTATGGGAAAATATCGTGCTGCCCATCGGGCTGGACGGCCGGAAAGTGGACCGGGAGTATGTGATGGAAATCGTGCGAAAGATCGGCATGTCAGACCGGCTCCACGCCCTGCCGGGCACCCTGTCCGGGGGACAGCAGCAGCGGGTGGCCATTGCCAGGGCCCTGGCCTCACGCCCGGCCATCATCCTGGCCGATGAGCCCACAGGCAACCTGGACTCCCGGACGGAGATCGAGGTGGTGAGCCTTCTGAAACACTGCGTGACCGAATACGGGCAGACGCTGGTCATGATCACCCACGACGAGACCATTGCCCAGATGGCGGACCGGATGATCGTCATCGAGGACGGGAAGGTGGTGCGGTCATGAAGACAGTGACAAAGACAGCCCTTGCCAATGCACGCCAAAACCGGACCCGGAATATGATCAGCGGGGCAGCCATCATCCTGACTACTCTTTTGATCTTTATGGTGCTGACGGTCGGATATGCATCTGTCAAAGTGCGGTTCGCAGCGGTGAACGCCTACTATCCGCCTTATCACGCCATGTTCCGGCAGGTGTCGGAAGAGGACGCGGGGAAGCTGAAAAGCCACAATGATATGGAGAAAGTGGGGCTTCGCTCGGATCTGGGGGAAGGGGTGGACGATGATTCCACCATCCTGTTTCTCTGGATGGATGCACAGGCTCTGGAACTGAACAAAGTAGAACTGGCAGAGGGCGCGTTTCCGAAAGCAGGAAATGAGATCGCGCTTCCGGAAGGACTGCTTGCCGAGTACGGGATCGCTGCCGGGATCGGGGATACGGTGACGCTCCCGCTTCAGCTTTACGAAGACGGCGGACTGGGGTATCAGAAAGAAGAGCCTTTCCGGATCAGCGGATTTCTAAAAGGAGAGATTGACGAGGAAAACAAAGCCTACTCGGTGCTGGTGTCCAGGGACTGTCTGGAACAGTCGGTTCCGGCAAAAGACCGGGAGTACCGGGTGATGTTCCGCCTTCAGGATGTGGGGGAAAATGTCGCTACCACAGACGCCATCGAAGAGCGGGTCAAAGAGATTGGCGCGGATTTTGGCGTATCGGAGGACAACGTGGTCATCAACACCGATTATCTGATGGCCAATTATACGGACCCGGCGGCTCTTTTCGCCGTCGTTTGTATCATCCTGGTGGTGATGGCGGCAGGCGTGCTGACCATCTACAGCATCCACTATGTCTCCATGATCCCGAAGGTTCAGGAGTATGGAAAATTAAAGGCCATGGGAGCCACCAGGCGGCAGATCCGTCAGATTGTCTTCCGGGAAGGCCTGCTTGTGACGGCGCTTTCCCTGCCACTGGGGCTTCTTCTGGGGAGCCTTCTGGCAGGCCCGGTGATCCGCTGGATCTACCGGATCAGCGGGGAAGGCGTGCAGACCAACGCAGCGGCCATGGAAATGAACCGGATCTGCATGGAACTGCTGGAGCAGAGACAGGTGCCGGTTCTGTATGGGTGGGTTTACATCCTGACCATCCTGACCGTGCTGGTTACGGTGTATCTGTCCCTGGTAAAGCCCATGCGGATGGCGGCGAAGATCTCCCCGGTGGAAGCCATGCGGTATCAGGGAGAGATCCGGGAGAAGAAAAAGGAGCGGAAGGGATTTGCAGAGATGAGTCTTGGAAAACTGACCCGCTCCAACCTGTCCCGGAATAAAAAAAGATCTGTCCTGACCATCGTGACACTGGGCGCAGTGGGAATCCTCTTCATGGCAGTGGCCACCGTCCTTAGCTGCGCCGATCCGGAGGAGATCGCAAAGCAGGAGTTTGAGGGGGATTATGAGATCGCCGTGGACAGCTGGGAGGGGGACAAGATGAACCCGGACCGGGCCTGGGTGAATCTGATGCAGAACAACCCGCTGAACGGGGACCTGCTGGAGCAGATCCGGGCCGTAGACGGGGTGGAGGAAGTCAAAGTGAAGACCTATCTTACCGGAACGCTGGCGGATCTGGACCCGGAGCGGGAGATCGTCTCCGCCAGCATCCAGGGCCTGGATGAATCTTACCGGGAGATCGTGGAGAACTGCCAGATCGAAGGGGCGGTTACCTGGGAAGAACTGGAAGAGGGAGAGAAGATCCTGGTCTCTGACCATATGCTGCGCTGGTTCCCGGAGCTGAAGCTGGGCGACGCGGTGCGGATGGAACTGGAGACCCCGGAGGGGACAGTGGAGCGCACCTTTGAGATCGCCGCCGTCGGAGAGTATCCTTCGGCCGTATCCGGGAGCAACTTTCTGCTGCCGGACTCTGTGCTGGCGAAGATCACAGGGGCAGACGTAAGCGACATCTGCGTGATCCGGCTGGAAGAAGGGATCGGTCAGACCGGACGTCAGGAAGCCTATACGAACCTGGAGAACCTGGCAAAGACGAGCGTCTATCTGACCACCGACAGCATTGAAAAGCATGTGGAGACCTGGGAGACGGCGGTCACAGTCATGACTGTGCTTGGTTACGCCTTCCTGCTGATCCTGGGCGCGGTGGGCGTGATGAACCTGATCAACACCATGGTCAACAGCATCTACACCCGGAGACGGGAACTGGGGATCATCCAGGCCATCGGCATGTCGGAAAAGCAGCTGGTGCGGATGCTGCAGCTGGAAGGGCTTTTCTACACGGCGGGGACCCTTTTGGTGGCGCTGGGGATGGGAAGCCTGGCCGGATACGGTATCTTCCTGTATGCCAAAGCAGAAAATATGATGAACATCACTGTGTATCACTATCCGGGGATCCAGGCGGCGGTCCTGGCCGTGGCGGTGGCGGCGCTGCAGATGATCCTGACCTGCGCCGTGTCCCGGAATTTCCGCAGGATGAGCCTGACCGACCGGATCCGGTACGGGGAATAAAGACCGGAGGAGGGATGCTGCCCTTTGTGCAAAGTATTGGGAAGAATGACGAAAAAATTTATTCTTGTAAATAGAATGCACAAAAAAAGCAAGAAAATTAAAAAAAGAAGCAAAAGAAGGATAGAAAGAGCGGTTGCGAAAAGTTATAATACAAGTAATCTGATTAACCAAATTTTTTAAGGAAGGTGAGGTAACGTTATGAAAAAGAAATCAGTCAAAAAGCTTTTATCAGCCGTTCTGGTATCTGCGATGACCGTAGTTCTGCTTGCAGGATGCGGCGGAAGCGGTGACAGCGGAAGTGATGAAGGCGGAAGCGGCGACGGCAAAACCCTGAAGGTTGCGGCGTTCGAAGGAGGAAACGGAGCTGAGATCTGGGAGAAGATCACAGCAGCTTTCGAGGAAGAGTATGATTGCGAAGTAGAACTGGAGCTTTCTTCCGAGCTTGATCAGGTTCTGACAAAAGAGATCCAGAACGGAGATGTTCCGGACGTTGTTTACTACAACCTGGGTCAGGAGAGCGGATTCACAGAGACCATGCTGAAAGAGAAAGCAGTAGCTGACATTTCAGATGTTTTCGATGATGAGCTGAAGGGCAAGATGGTAGAAGGTATCCTGGATGGTACCGCAGCTCAGCCGTATGGAGACGGCAAGATCTACCTGGCGCCTATCTTCTATACACAGACCGGTTTCTGGTACAATGCGACACTGGTTGGTGAAGGAAAAGAATACGAAGTACCGACCACATGGGATGAGTTCTTCGAACTTGGCAAGCAGGCTAAGGCAGACGGAAGAGCCCTGTTTACCTATCCTCAGCCGGGATACTTTGATGCAACCATGTATGCAATGCTGGCTCAGGCAGGCGGAACAGACTTCTACAACAACGCTCTGACCTATGATGAGAACACCTGGACTTCTGACGAAGGAAAGAAAGTTCTTGACACCATCGCAACACTGGTATCTTCTGACAACCTGTGGGCAGACACCGTATCCAATGCCAATACTGACGGCGGATTCAAGGTTAACCAGCAGGCAGTTATCGATGGCGATGCACTCTTTATGCCGAACGGAAGCTGGGTAGTTGGCGAGATGGCTAACTCCACACCGAGCGACTATGAGTGGGGCGTAATGGGAGTTCCGAAGTGGAGCGCTGACGAGTCTCAGTCTGTTTACACCTTTACAGAGCAGATGTGGATTCCGGCGGATGCACCGAACATTGACCTTGCAAAAGAATTTATCAAGTTCATGTACTCCGACACTGTTGTTGACCTTTGCCTTGCAAACAAGACAACAAACGCTGAGACCGGAGAAGAGTCCGACGCACCGATCGTAGTACCGGTTCAGGGCGCTGCAGAGAAGCTTCCGGAAGGCGTTATTAAGACAAGCTTCCAGACAGGCGACGATGTTGTTGCTGTAACAGGAACATGGGCAACCACAGCTCCGATCGAAGGTCTGGATATGAAAGGTTCCGTATACGGAGCGATCGATTCTGTCAGCACAGGCGATATGAGCGTTGACGAGTGGCAGGAGCAGCTTGTTGATGTTTGGTCACAGTGCGCAGACGCAATGGAATAAGAAACATAAAAACTGCGAAAGCATTTGTGTGGGAAAACGGTGAGTGATCTGCTCACCGTTTTTCAAAGGAAAGGAGAAATGGTATGAATCAAAAGAAGGCGCAGGGGCGGTTCGTGTTCTGCTGTATAGCGCCGGCTGCCATTCTTGTAACACTCTTTATTTTTATTCCGACGTTCAACGTATTCAGAATGTCGCTGTACCGGATGGGTGGTATCACCAACAAAAAGGAATTTGTTGGCTTCAACAATTTTAAATCCCTGATAGGAGATGAAAATTTCCTGCAGGCTATGCAGAATACGATCGCGATCATTGTACTTGTAACACTGTTCACTATCTTTTTTGCAATTTTATTCGGCGCGATCTTACACCGCGGCAAGTTTAAAGGGAAAAACTTCTTCCGCGTTATCTTTTATATTCCGAATATTTTAAGTATCGTAGTTATCGCCGGTATTTTCGGCGCGATCTACAATCCCAGCACCGGACTTCTTAATACCTTTTTAAGAGCCATCGGGCTGGACTCTCTGACACACCAGTGGATGGGAGATCAGAAGATCGTACTGTATTCCATCATCTTTGCGCTGGTATGGCAGGCTATCGGTTATTACATGGTTATGTATATGGCCAGTATGGCGGCGATCCCGGAGGATCTTTACGAGGCGGCAGCCCTGGACGGCTCCACCGAGATCCAGATGTTCTTCCAGGTAACGCTTCCGCTGATCTGGAGCAATATCCGGACCACCCTTACTTTCTACATCATCAGTACGATCAACTTGAGCTTCCAGTTTGTTCAGATCATGTCTGACGGCGGCCCCAACGGCCATTCGGAAGTATTCCTGAACTATATGTACAAACAGGCATATGGCGCAGGCGTATATGGCTATGGTATGGCCATTGGCGTAGTGGTATTCCTTTTCTCGTTTGTACTTGCTGCAGTTGTCAATAAGATCACAGACAGAGAAGTTCTGGAATTTTAGAAAGGAGGGCCCAAGGTATGAAAAAGCAGAATCCGGCAACGAAAGCTTTGTTCAAAGTCATCGTATATGCCGCGCTGATCGTTATGACGATCTCCATCATCATTCCTGTAGCATGGGTATTTATGGCCAGCTTCAAGCGGAATGCTGAGTTTATCGGAAAGGGAACCAATCCCTGGGCGCTGCCTGAACAGCTTCAGTGGCAGAACTATGTGACTGCGTTTGTGGATGCAGAGATGGGCAAATTCTTCCTGAACTCTGTCATCGTAACAGCGCTGTCCCTGGTCCTTCTTCTGGCGATCGCCCTTCCGGCGGCCTATGCGCTGTCCCGGTTTGATTTTAAGGGAAAGAAAATATTAAATATTGCCTTTATGGCAGGTTTGTTTGTAAATGTTAACTATATCGTAGTACCGATCTTCCTGATGCTCTCCGGCGCGAACCGGATGCTGGGAGTGGAGTTTTTCCTGGATAACAGGTTTGTCCTGTCCCTGGTTTATGCGTCCAGCTCCTTATCGTTCTCGATCTACCTGCTGAGCGGATACTTTAAGACACTGCCCAAGGGATATGAAGAGGCGGCCTACATAGACGGATGCGGATACTTTAAGACCATGGTGAAGATCATGATCCCCATGGCAAAACCCAGTATCATCACCGTCATCCTGTTCCAGTTCCTGTCCTTCTGGAATGAGTACATCATCGCATTTACCCTGATGGACGAGAACAGTACGCTGGCTGTCGGACTGAAGAACCTGATGGCAGTGGAGAGGACAGCTACCAACTACGGTATCATGTATGCAGGTCTTGTGATCGTTATGATCCCTGTTCTGATCCTGTATGTATGCGTACAGAAACAGCTGACCAAGGGTATGACGCTTGGCGGACTGAAAGGTTAGGAGGAGAAGAGAATGAGTAATGTTGTAAGAAATGTGATCATGATCATTGTATTTTTCGTTTGTCTCGCCCTGATCTTTGTTGGACAGAAGAATATCAGCGCCACCGGCCTTTGCATGGAGCTTGCCGGGCTGGCGGGATTACTGGTCCTGTTATTCATTTACAATCGCAGATATAAGTAACGACGGAATGTAAGATTGAAAGGAGAACAATGTGAAATCACAGACTAAAGGCAGAGTTACAATTCCAACAGACGTAGATGTGGTGCCGGAGACTCTGGAACTGGTAGAACGCTGGGGCGCGGACGCCATCCGCGACTGCGACGGTACTGACTATCCGGAGGAACTCAAACATGTAGACGCAAAAGTCTACTCCACTTATTATACAACCAGAAAGGATAATGAGTGGGCCAAAGCCAATCCGGATGAGATACAGCAGATGTATATTATGACACCTTTTTATACCGCTGTGGATGAGGAGCTGTCCGTTCATCTGATGGATCATTTGTATCCCGACATGTTAAAGGTAAATGACCGGGATGACATCACAAGATGGTGGGAAGTGATCGACCGCACCACAGGAGAGGTTGTCCCGGCATCCCAGTGGGCTTACGACGGAGAGACCGGAAATGTGACTATCCACGGGGCAAAAGCGTTCCACGACTATACGGTCAGCTTCCTGGCCTACATCATGTGGGACCCGGTGCATATGTACAACGCGGTGACCAACGGCTGGACCAACTTTGAGAAGCAGATCACCTTTGATGTGCGCCAGCCGAAAACCCACAAATATTCCATGGAGCGTCTGCGGAAATTTATCGCGGACAACCCACATGTGGATGTGATCCGTTATACTACCTTCTTCCATCAGTTTACCCTGATCTTCGATGAGCTTGCCCGGGAGAAATATGTGGACTGGTACGGATATTCTGCATCCGTGAGCCCCTATATCCTGGAGCAGTTTGAGAAGGAAGTGGGCTACAAGTTCCGCCCGGAATATATCATCGACCAGGGATATATGAATAATACCTATCGTATCCCGTCCAAAGAATTCCGGGATTTCCAGGATTTCCAGAGAAGAGAAGTGACGAAACTGGCCAAAGAGATGGTGGACATCACCCATGAGTGCGGCAAGGAAGCCATGATGTTCCTGGGAGACCACTGGATCGGCATGGAGCCTTTCCTGGATGAGTTTAAAAAAGTAGGACTGGACGCGGTGGTAGGAAGTGTGGGAAATGGAGCCACCTTACGTCTTATCAGCGATATTGAGGGAGTAAAATATACAGAGGGACGGCTTCTGCCGTATTTCTTCCCGGATGTGTTCCACGAGGGTGGAGATCCGGTAAAAGAGGCAAAGGTGAACTGGGTGACGGCAAGAAGAGCCATTCTTAGAAAGCCCATCGACCGGATCGGATACGGTGGATACCTGAAGCTGGCGATGCAGTTCCCGGAATTCATCGACTATGTGGAGAGCGTATGCCAGGAATTCCGCACGCTGTATGAGAACATCAAGGGAACCACTCCGTACTGTGTTAAGAAGGTGGCTGTGCTGAACAGCTGGGGCAAGATGAGAGCCTGGGGCAATCACATGGTGCACCATGCCATCTACCATAAGCAGAACTATTCTTACGCCGGCATTATCGAGGCCTTAAGCGGCGCGCCCTTTGACGTGCAGTGGCTAAGCTTTGACGATATCCGCAAGGATCCAAATGTCCTGGACGATATCGATGTGATCCTCAACGTGGGAGACGCGGACACGGCTTACTCCGGTGGGGAGAACTGGACGGACGAGACCATTATTACCGCAGTGAAGAAGTTTATCTACAACGGCGGCGGTTTCATCGGCGTAGGAGAGCCGGCGGCTCACCACCATCAGGGACACTTCTTCCAGCTGGCTACCGTGATGGGCGTGGAAGAGGAGAACGGATTTACTCTGAATGTGGATAAATATAACTGGGAAGAGCATGACCACTTCATCACTGAGGACTGCCAGGGAGAGATCGACTTCGGCGAGGGCAAGAAAAACATTTACGCTTACGAAGGGACTACCATCTTAAAGCAGATCGACAAGGAAGTGCAGCTTGCGGTCAATGAGTTCGGCGAAGGACGTACCGTCTATATCAGCGGTCTTCCCTACAGCTTTGAGAACAGCAGACTGCTGTACCGTTCCATCCTGTGGGCGTCCCACGACGAGGCGGAACTGAACAAGTGGTTCAGCACCAACTACAACGTAGAGGTGCATGCTTACGTGAAGAACGGAAAGTACTGCGTAGTAAATAATACTTATGAACCGCAGAGCACCACGGTATACAGAGGAGACGGCACCAGCTTCGATCTGGATCTGGAGGCCAACGGAATCTATTGGTACGAGATATGATAGAGCTGCAGCTTTTGATCAAGCCGGTTTCTTCTGCCTGCAACCTGAATTGCAGATACTGTTTCTATAAAGACGAGGCGGCCAAACGCGCCGTCGCGGACCATGGAAAAATGAGCGAAGAGACGATGAGCGCGATCGTGGGGAAAGCGCTTGCAGCATCACAGACCTGTGTGTTCGGCTTCCAGGGGGGGGAGCCGACACTGGCAGGTCTGTCTTATTATCGGCGGTTCGCTGAATTGGTGGAAGAAACGAAGAGGCCGGAACAGAAGGTGGCCTACACCATTCAGACCAATGGGGTGGGGCTTGATGAAGAATGGTTTGCCTTCCTGAAGGAGAAGGAATTTCTGGTCGGGCTTTCTGTAGACGGGGTGAGAAAAACTCACGATGAGAACCGGGTGGACTATCAGGGGGAAGGGACCTTCTCCCAGGTCTTCGCATGCGCGCGAAAGCTGGAGGAATATAAGATCCCCTTCCATGTGCTGTGTGTGCTGAACGCCCGGACGGCTTCCCGTATCGGGGCCATCTACCGCTTCTTTGGACGGAAAGGATTCCTGCGCCAGCAGTATATCCCCTGTCTGGACCCTGTGGGGGAGGAGCGGGGACAGGAAGAATGGTCCCTGACGCCCCGGATGTACGGGGAGGCGCTGAAGGAGCTTTTCGATCTGTGGTTCCAGGATCAGATGGAAGGACGGCCGGTCTATATCCGGCAGTTTGAGAATTATGTGGGCATGCTCACCGGGGCCCAGCCGGAGGCCTGCAGTATGTACGGGCGCTGCAGCATGCAGAATGTGATCGAGAGCGACGGGTCTGTGTATCCTTGCGATTTTTACGCCATGGATCCCTGGCTGATGGGGAATATCCGGAATCCGGAGGCGGATTTTGAGAGGTTTTTGGAGCAGGCGGCTGCCGGAGAGGGAGCCGGAGGATTTTTCGCCCGTCCGGACCAGCGGGACGTAAGATGTCCGGATTGCCGCTGGTATCCCTTGTGCCGCGGCGGCTGCCGGAGAGATTGTTATGAGGAAAAGGGGAATCTTACGAACTATTACTGTGAGGCTTATCAGGACTTCTTTGCCTACAGTATCAGCAGACTGGAATATCTGGCTGCCCACAGCCAGAAGGTTTAATTTTCCGCGGCGTGGACCTGGCGGTAGCGGATGGGGGTCATCCCATACTTCTTCCGAAACGCCTGGGTAAAATAAGACTGGGAAGAAAAGCCTACCGTAGAAGAGATGGAGGAGATGGAATAATCCGTGTCCTTCAGAAGGGTGCAGGCCGCTTCCATGCGCCGGTTGTTGAGATACTGGATGGGAGACTGACCGGTGTGTTTGGAGAAGGAATGGGCCATGTAGTATTTATTCATGTGGGTCAGTTCTGTCAGTGTGTCCAGGGTGATGTGGTCCGCGTAATTGCTGTCCAGGTAGTCCTTGATCTGGGCGCACTCCTTGGTCATATAGGTGGCGGAGAATGCCACCGGGATCACGTGCTGGTCCCGGATGATCCAGAGAAGCAGGATCTCCAGGAGGTCCTGGCAGATCTTGTCCGAGCCGTAGGAAGGATTGCTCATCTCAAAGAACATAAGGGAGAGCAGATTGGCCACGACGGTCTTGCTCTGGAAGTTACAGTAGATCTGTACACAGGCCGGCTCCCCTTTTTTCTGAAAAGAGATACCCTCCACGCCGATCACATAGTACTGAAGATCTGAAGAAGACTGCTCCGTGTGTTCCATATAGGGGGGGACGATGATCAGATCTCCTGTTTTTATATGATAGGTCTCCCCGCGGAAGAGAAAGTTTCCCTCTCCGCTGACTACATAGAAGAGTTCTGTAAAGGGATGGGAGTGGAACACGCTCTTCCAGTCCATCTCATCCTTGGAGAAGGAGATGGATAGAAGGCGGGCGTTCAGTTTCTCGATCTGGTTTCCCTGTACGGAATATTGTCTGTGACTCATAAAAACTCCTTTGTCTGTAAATGATATCAGTCTGCCTGGCGGAGATGGTCCATGGTCTCCGGGTAAGGACGGCCGGGGATCAGCTTCTCGCCGTCGGTGAAGCCTTCCGGTCTTCCGGTAAGGCTCTGGATCAGGCAGGAGCGCAGATAAGCGACGCGTTCCCGGACTTCCGGGTCGCCGATGCGGTCAGTCAGCTCGTGGGGATCGTCAGCCAGGTCGAAGTACTGTTCCTGTCCGGTGACAGGAAACCAGATGTACTTGTCAGTCTCGGTGACGATCCAGTGGTTGGAGAACTCCCCATAGGAGTGTTCTCCGTGGAGCCAGGGCCGTACAGTTCCTTCCGGATCCCGGGCCAGGGGCAGAAGGTCGTATCCGTCTACCGTATCCGGGATAGGCGCGCCTGCCAGGGACAGTAAGGTGGGCATCACATCCCGCAGCTCCACTACGCTGTGGCAGGTGGAGGCGGGGGTGATGTGAAGGCCGGTATTCTTCCCGGCGGTGAGGAAGAAGGGAACCCGGCAGCTCCCCTCGTAAGGCCGGGACTTGCGGAACATATGGTGATCGCACAGCTCCTCCCCGTGATCGGCAGTGAAGAGGATGACGGTGTCGTCGTAGACCTCCTGCTCAATGAGGGCCATGATAAGTCTTCCGATCTGGTGATCCAGATGGGTGATACAGGCGTAGTAGCCGATCTGGGCCTGCCGGATCAGTTCCGGGTCAATGGGGCCTGTCTTGGAGTCAAAGATACGGCCGTCACGCTTGAGGAATTGGTCGGTCTCCCAGGAGCCAACGAAAGGTTTGCGCAGATCCTTGTCTTTATAGAGGTCGAAGTAATGCTGAGGCGCGTCCAGAGGCGGATGGGGCCGCAGGTAGGAGGCCATCAGGAAGAAGGGCTGGTCCGGGTCCCTGCGCCGGAGGAAATCCAGGCACCGGTCCGTCACCCAGTTGGTGGGGTGATATTTCTCCTCGTGGGTCCAGGGACGGGCCACCCAGCTGTTGCAGTCAATGCCTGTATCCGTTACATCGGCGTCGGCGCCCAGTTCCTGCCGGAGCCAGTGGAAGTAGTCGTCCGCCACAAACTGGGACTCCCGGTAGGGAACGTGGCCGTAGCGGGCAGAGTGGAGATAGCCGTCGTGAAGGTCCACATTGTGGAAGCCCAGATAATTCCGCAGGGGATGGACGTGCATTTTGCCCACGCACTGGGTATAGTATCCGGCTTTGGAGAGTTCGCCTGCCATGGTGTGGGGGTATCTCCAGGGTACATTGTCCTCATAGCCTACCCGGCCGTGATGGCTCTGTTCCATGCCGGTATGCAGGGCTGCCCTGGCAGCGATGCAGCTTGGGCAGGCGCTGTAGGCCCGGTCGAAATTCACGCCCCGGGAGGCCAGGGTGTCAAGGTAGGGGGTCTTCACATCCGGGTGCCCCGCGTATCCCAGGGCATCAGCCCGGAGCTGATCCGTCATCAGTAAAATAATATTTGGCTGTTTCATAATAACTCCTTTATTGTTATAATATTGCTGTGAATCTTTTAGAAATCGTTACTTTGTCTTAACAATAATACAATCGGAGTGGAAAAGCAAGCAAATCCAGGGAAATTAAGAAAGAAGAGGTTGAGAGATTATGGTTATGGTTTTGGTATTTTTCGCGGTCAGTATTCTGTCCTCCACCGCCGGCTCCATCTGCGGGATCGGAGGCGGTGTGATCATCAAGCCGGTGCTGGACGCGCTGGGAGTCATGAGCGTGAGCAGTATCAGTTTCCTGTCCGGGTGCACGGTGCTTGCCATGTCTGTAGTGTCTGTCTATAAGAATCTGCGCTCCGGGACGGCCCGGATGGATCTTAAGATCGCCACATCCCTTGCCGTCGGGGCTGCCGCAGGCGGCGTGGCCGGCAAAGCCATGTTCCAGTCTCTGAAGGAGGCGGTGGGAGACGAGAACCTGGTGGGAATGACTCAGGCGCTGGTGCTGATCGCCATCACCCTGGCTACGCTTCTCTATACGATATATAAGGAGAAGATCCACACCAGGAAATGCGATCAGATCTGGCTGTGCGTCCTGATCGGACTGCTCCTTGGGATCATGTCCAGCTTCCTTGGCATCGGCGGAGGCCCCATCAACCTGATGGTGCTGGGATACTTCTTCTCCATGAGCACCAAGGAGGCGGCGTTAAGTTCTCTCTATATTATCCTGTTCTCCCAGATCACCAGCCTGGTGCAGACCTGCGCCACCGGGAATATCCCCCACATGAAGCTGTCCTACCTGGCGGTGATGATCGTAGGCGGGATCCTGGGCGGGACCATCGGCAGCAGGATCAACAAGAAGATCAGTGAGAAAGGGGTGGACAAGCTGTTCATCTTCCTGATGGCGGTGATCGTCCTGATCAATATCTACAATGCGGTGAAATTCTCCGGCATTTTGTAAGTTTAAATAGGAAGCCTGTGTGAGGCTTCCTTTTTTTATTCATCTTTGACAGGCGCCGGCATGGGGCCGTATTTTTCCACCAGGTGGGCCCGGCTTCCGGGCCGGCAATACTGGCCAGTGCCGGTAACGCCTTCCTTGCGGGCGTCCAGGTCCGGATCGGAGTAAGAGAGGAACCACTCCTCCAATTGCCGGCGCATGGTCAGGATCTGATCCTGGAAGACCGGGTCGTCGAAGAGGTTCTGAGTCTCATCCGGGTCAGCGGTAAGGTGGTACAGTTCGTTTGGCCCGTAGGGATAACGGAGCACCAGTTTCCATTCTTTGTCCCGGATCATCCGCACCGGGCCATACTCGTCGAAGACCACCACCGGACGGTCCATGGGAAGTTCCGGGCGGACAAGCCACTTCTGGAAGCTGTGGCCGGGCAGTCTCTGGGCGGTGGCAAGAGGGGCGCCGGAGAGCTGGCAGATGGTGGGCAGTACATCATAGTGGCTGAAGAGCTCCCGGCACACGGCATTCTGGGCGAAATGTCCCGGCCAGGAGGCGATAAACGGTACCTTCACGGAACTGTCGTACATGTTCTGGGGGAAGGTGCCGTTTCCTTTGCCCCAGATCCCGTGCTGGCCCAGGTTCATGCCGTTGTCGGAGGTAAAGAAGATCATGGTGTCTTCCGAAAGCCCCAGTTCCGTAAGTTTGTCCATCAGCCGTCCGATCTGATGATCCATGGCGGTGATGGCGGCGTAGTATCCCCGCAGCAGCTCTTTGCGCCGTTCCCCTCTCCCGTGGGGACAGGTATTTACCTGCCAGGGGTGATAGGGAAGATCCGGGGTTGCGGTGAAGCCGGAGTCCCGGTAGAGATCCAGGTATTCCTTCTTGTGGTCCGTCTCTTCCCAGGGGCTGTGAGGCGCTGTGAAGTGGACGCTGAGATAGAAGGGGGCGGTTCCCCTGGAGAAATCTTCCAGGCAGCGCGCGGCGTGATCGCCGATGAGATCGGTGATGTAGCCTTTCTGAGTCGCAAGCTCCCCGTTTTCGATCATCTCCGGGTCAAAGTAGCGGACGCCCCCGCCTCCGATGGTGTACCAGTGGGAGAATCCGTGCTGGGGCGTCATACTGTCCCCCATGTGCCATTTGCCCACCAGGGCGCACTGATAACCGCTCTGCGCCAGAAGATCGGTATAGGCGGTCAGATGGTCGGTATACTGGATGGGAACGGTCTCGTGGGGCAGATACTGGAGGGTCTCCGGGGAAAGTCTGTCCCGGTCCAGGCTGCCGCCGTCCAGCCAGTCCAGAATGCCGTGGCAGGAGGGCATGGTGCCGGTGAGGATGGAAGCCCGGGCTGGTGAACACACCGGGGAGGCGCAGAAGAACTGGTCAAACCGGACGCCCTGGCGGGCCAGCCGGTCCAGGTTGGGCGTCTGGATATCGGTGTTGCCAGCGCAGCGAAGCGCCCAGTGTCCCATATCGTCTGCAAGAAGAAACAGGATATTTGGTTGTTTCATAATAATAAGTCCTTTCCTGGTCATTTTCTGTCTTGAGGTATTATAGCAGATTTTTCGGTTCTTTGGAATAAAGAGCGCCGCAAACCTTTCGGGACGATCTATAAACAATATTTATAGAAGATAAGAAATTTGAATTTCACATTTCCCGGATTCAGAGATAAAATCATCTATGGTAAATGATTCGCCGCAGAACAGTTTGACGGCGAACCATTAAACAGAAGAATCTACAGGAGGTGTTGATGGAAAATGACGGGGGATATTCAGGCGGAAGATCTGATCCTGCTGATCCGTAAGCTCAATCTGGATCTGACGTCGCAGCTGGAATCTGTTCTCCGGTATAAAGGCATGAGCGGTTTCCAGGTTTATTTCATGGTGTATTTCTTGAGACATCACCCGGAAGGGACTTATCTTACCGAGTTGTGTCATGAGACCGGAGTGTCCAAATCAGCGCTCTCCGGTTTGATCAAGAAGCTGCGGAACGCAGGGTATCTTTCTTTTCAGGAGGACCCGCAGGATATCCGCAGGAAAGAGCTGTTCCCGACGCCCAAACTGCTGGAGGAGGGCAAGGAGTTCTTAAGGAAGGCGGATGAGATGGAGAATGCTTTCTGTGGGGCGCTGAAACCCGGGGAGCGAAGGCGGCTCTGGGGGATCCTGAAGCGTCTTGCGGACGCAGGGGAGGGAACGATCAAAGAAGACAGGAGGTTATCTTACAGTGAGAAAAGTTATACAGCAGCTGGGAATTTATAAGAAGGACACCTATCGGTGTATCGGTCTTACCGCCCTGGAAGTGATCATGGAGATCCTGATGCCGTTTATTACGGCGATCATTATCGACCAGGGGCTGGAGGCCAAGGACCTTGGGGTTGTGTACCGGTTTGGCGGGATGATGGTAGTGATGGCGTTCTTAAGCCTGACATTCGGCGGACTGGCAGGAAAGGATGCGGCAAGCGCGGCCTCCGGGCTGGCGGCCAACTTAAGGGAGGCCATCTACGCCAATATCCAGACCTTTTCCTTTTCCAATATTGACAAATTCAGCGTGCCAAGTCTGGTGACCCGTATGACCACAGATATTACCAACGTGCAGAACGCGTTTATGATGGTGATCCGTGTGGCGGTGCGGGCGCCGCTGAACCTGATCTTCAGTTTCACCATGTGCCTGATCATCAGCCCCCACTTGAGCGGAATGTTCCTGATCGCGGTGGTCTTCCTGGTGATCGTGATCGGAGCTATCATGGTAGTAACGCTTAAGATTTTCCGGGAAGTGTTCCGCAGGTACGATGACCTGAACGCCAGCGTACAGGAAAATGTCACCGCCATCCGGGTGGTAAAGGCATTTGTCCGGGAGGAACATGAGAATGAGAAGTTCGCCAGGGCTTCCAAAATGCTTCGGGACCTTTCGGTGAAAGCGGAGAGCCTGCTGGCTTTCAACGCGCCGGCTATGATGGTGGCAGTTTATTTCTGTATCATCTCTGTATCCTGGCTGGGAGCGAAGTTTATTGTAGGTGGTTCTCTTACCACCGGTGACCTGACCAGTCTGTTCAGTTATATTATGTCGCTGCTTATGAGTCTGATGATGCTCTCCATGGTGATCGTTATGATCAGTATGTCCATGGCCAGTATCCGACGGATCGGCGAAGTCCTGGATGAGAAGCCGGACCTGACCGACCCGGAGGATCCGGTGATGGAAGTGGCCGACGGGCAGATTGATTTCAACCATGTGAATTTCTCCTACAAACATGGCAGCGGCAAGAATGCGCTGACGGATATCGATCTTCATATTAAGAGCGGAGAGACCATCGGCGTCATCGGCGGCACCGGTTCCGGAAAGAGCAGTCTGGTGAACCTGATCTGCCGGCTCTACGATGTGGACGAAGGTTCCGTCTGTGTGGGCGGCGTGGATGTGCGCCGGTATGACACCGAGGTCCTGCGTGACCAGGTATCTGTAGTGCTCCAGAAGAACACCCTCTTCTCCGGCACCATCCTTGACAACCTGCGCTGGGGCAATCCAAAGGCCACTAAGGAAGAATGTATCGAGGCCTGCAAGGCGGCCTGCGCCGATGAGTTCATCGACCGGATGCCCAAGGGGTATGAGACCTGGATCGAGCGGGGCGGCTCCAACGTCTCCGGCGGTCAGAAGCAGCGGCTGTGTATTGCAAGGGCTCTGTTGAAGAAGCCTAAGGTTCTGATCCTGGACGATTCCACCAGTGCCGTGGACACGGCTACAGACGCCAGCATCCGGGCGGCCTTCGCCCGGGAGATCCCGGGAACTACCAAGATCATCATCGCCCAGCGTGTCTCCAGCGTGCAGTCCGCAGACCGGATCCTGGTGCTGGACGACGGACGGATCGACGACTTTGACACCCATGAGAACCTGCTGGAACACAACGCCATCTACCAGGAGATCTTCAATTCACAGATCGAGGGCGGCGGCGACTTCGACCAGCCGGCATAGAGAAGGAAGGAGGAGAACTGATCTATGAACGAAAAGAAGAGAAGACCCAGAGTAGCTTCCGCCTCCAGACTGGTGGGCCGGGTCATCGGATATATGCTTCACTATTATAAATACCTGTTCCTGCTGGTGATCGCCTGCATTCTCATCAATGCAGTGGCCACCGTGGTGGGAGCTACCTTTCCCCAGAAGCTGGTGGATAATTATATCATGCCTATGCTGAACACAGGCTCTGATGATTTCAGCAACCTGGCAAGAGATCTGTTCCAGCTGGCCGGGATCATGGCCATCGGTGTGGTGGCTGCGTTTACCTACAACCGGATCATGGTCAATGTAAGCCAGGGCACCATGCTCCATCTCAGGGACGATCTGTTCGCCCGGATGGAAGCTCTTCCCATCAAATATTTTGACACTCACGCCCACGGCGATATCATGTCGGTATACACCAACGATGTGGATACTCTGCGGCAGCTGTTGAGCCAGAGTATCCCCCAGATCATCAACTCGCTGATCTCCATGACGGCTACGCTGGTGACCATGCTGATCCTGAACCCGGCCCTGACGGTGATCTCCATCCTGACGGCTGTGGTGATGCTCCTGGTGACCTCCAACTTCTCCAAGCTGTCTGGCAAATACTTCATCCGTCAGCAGATCGACCTTGGCGCGGTGGACGGATTCATCGAGGAGATGATGGACGGCCAGAAGGTGGTGAAGGTATTCTGCCATGAGGAGAAGGCAATGGAGGACTTCCACAAGGTAAATGAGAAGTTGCGTGACAGCGCCAACAAGGCCAACCGGTACGCCAACCTTTTGATGCCCATCAACGCCAATATCGGCTGGATCAGCTATGCCCTGGTGGCCATCGTAGGCGCGATCCTTGGGATCAACGGCCTGGCAGGGGTGACCATCGGTACGGTGGTAACCTTCGTGGGCCTGAACAAGAGCTTTACCAACCCCATCACCCAGGTGAGCCAGCAGATCAACTTCGTGGTCAACGCGGCGGCAGGCGCCCAGAGAGTCTTTGACCTGATGGATCAGGAGCCGGAGGTGGACGAAGGCTATGTGGAGCTGGTGAACGCCACAGAAGACGAGAACGGCAATCTCACTGAGTCCAGTACCCGCACCAATCTGTGGGCCTGGAAACATCCTCATAAGGCAGAGGGGGCGGTTACCTATACGAAACTGGAAGGCGGCGTGGTCTTCGATGATGTAGACTTCGGCTACACGGACGAGAAGATCGTACTCCACAATATCAGCCTCTGGGCGAAGCCGGGACAGAAGATCGCTTTCGTCGGGGCTACCGGAGCCGGCAAGACCACCATCACCAACCTGATCAACCGGTTCTATGACATCGCCGATGGCAAGATCCGCTACGACGGGATCAACATCAATAAGATCAAGAAGCCGGATCTGCGGCGGTCTCTTGGCATGGTGCTTCAGGATACCCACCTGTTCACCGGAACAGTGATGGACAATATCCGCTACGGTAAGCTGGACGCCACCGATGAGGAGTGTATCAGCGCGGCGAAGCTGGCCAACGCGGACGGATTCATCCGCAGGCTTCCAGACGGCTATGATACTATGCTGACCGGGGACGGCGCTAACTTAAGCCAGGGCCAGCGGCAGCTTCTGGCCATCGCCCGGGCGGCGGTTGCCGATCCGCCGGCGCTGATCCTGGACGAGGCCACATCCTCCATCGATACTCGTACCGAGAAGCTGGTGCAGGCAGGTATGGACGCCCTGATGGCAGGGCGGACTACCTTTGTCATCGCCCACCGGCTGTCCACCGTCAAGAACTCCAACTGTATCATGGTCATGGAGCAGGGACGGATCATCGAGCGGGGAACCCACGACGAACTGATCGCGGAGAAAGGAAAATACTATCAGCTGTATACCGGGAATTTCGCGGCGCAGGGATAGGAAAGAGACAGGAAAGAAAAACGAAGAAAGAGTGAGGAAAAATCCTCACTCTTTCTTCATTGCAGACTGTAGAATTAATTATCTGTCCATGTTCTGGAGCGCTTCCCGGCCCAGCGCATCGGCGGCGATGATGGCCGCATATAACTGATCCGGCGTTACGTCGGCTACCATATTGTGGATGGATTCGCCTTCCACGCAGGATTTCTCTGCGATCACACGGATCTGGTCTTCCGTGGTGATGCCGATCTCTTTTAGTGTGACCGGAAGCCCTACTTCCATGCAGAAGTCCTGAACCTCTTTGAATTCTTCTTTGGACGCCCGCTCCAGGACAAGCTGGACCAAGGTGCCGAAGGCCACGCAGTTCCCGTGGGGAGCGCTGTGTCCGCCCAGGGCGGTCAGGCCGTTGTAGAAGGAATGGGCGACGGCAAGACCGCCGTTGTCGGCGCCTACGCCGGAGAGGTAGACGTTGGCTTCGATGATGGCGTCCAGAGCCGGTGTGACCACGTTGTGTTCACAGGCTGTTTTGGCGGCCGCGCCGTATTCCTTCAGCGTCTGATAGCAAAGGCGGCAAAGAGCCATGGCGGACTGGGTGATCCCGCCGTTTTCCAGGCTGGGAGCGTCGGTGCGCTCACAGGCCCTGGCTTCAAAATAAGTGCCCAGGGCGTCGCCCATGCCGGCTACCAGGAAGCGGACCGGAGCTTTGGCGATCACGTCGCTGTCCACGATCACGGCTTCCGGGTTCTTGGGGTAGAACAGATAGCTGTTGAAGGTCTTGTCGTCATTGTAGATCACAGACAGCCCGGTACAGGGGGCGTCGGTGGCAACTACCGTGGGGACGATCACCACCGGAAGCTTCTCATAATGCGCAGTCGCTTTGGCGGTGTCGATGGCAGAGCCTCCGCCTACGCCGACTACCACATTCAGCCCGTTTTCCCGGACGATCTTACGCATTTTCTCAATCTCTCCTACACTGGAAGTTCCGCCGAAGATTTCATAACGGCGGATGTCCTTTGTCCCTTCAAAGCTCTTCTCGATCTTATCGTGGCACATCTTGTGGCCGCTGTTGGAACAGATGAACAGCCATTTGTCTCCCAGATCTTTCATCTCTTCGTGGAAATGGAGAAGAGAATCCTTTCCCTGCACGTATTTCTGCGGCGCCCGCATCATTCTGAGCCTTGCCATATGAATTCCTCCTTTGAAATGAATCGTTAAATATATATCAATCTTTGCCTTTATTATAGTCCTGCGATTTCAGATTTCAAGAGCAAAATCTCTGAAAATATTGTTGTAAATAAAGAAAATTTTGGTAAATTTTATCGCTGTGTGGTTTCGTTAACATTCATTTTACAGAAGCATGATAGAAATCAGGGATAGACCCCTTCTATAATGAAAACAGAAGAGGAAAGTTGACTTTGGGGAAGGAGGAAGCGGATATGGCATTGTTGATGAATGATACCGATATGAAACAGATGTTGGACGCGATCTGCCCGGAGGGAGAAACTTATCAGGGACAGGCATGGGGCACCTTGATGTCCGGAACAGCGGAAATGCTGGCGTTGGGGGCGCTGAGTAATGTGTACTGTTATGTGGGGGTTACAGAGCGGTTCCTGGTGATCGCAGTGCTGGAGACTCTGGACATTTCTCATATATATGGGAAGATCTGTATTCCCTTTGATCAGTTTGACGAGGTAAAGATCAAAAAGGGACTGGTTCCGTCCCAGAGGATCATTAAGATGAAGAGTGGAAAGACGAAATTAAAATTGTCTCTGGTCAACAACTCGATCACGGCAAAGGTGAAAGCGCAGAAGCTGGGAATGCAGAAGATCTGCGAAGCGCTGGAGAAAGCTGCCCGATAAAAGAATAGTTTCATTGATTGAAATTGCAAGACAGAGTATGTAGAAGATACATACTCTGTCTTTTTTGGTGCGCCAGAAAACTTGCAATAAGCAGGTGGATAAATTATAATGGAATTAGCCGTACGGCTAAAAAAAGTATGAAAAAATTACAATTTTGCCGTACGGCATAGAAATGGGGAAAATATGAAAATTATTGATACCAAATCTCTTGGCACAGCGATACGAGAAAGGCGCAAAGAACTTCATTACACGCAGACATATCTGGCTGAATTCAGTGGCCTCAGCGTTAGTTTTATCTCAGACCTGGAACGAGGGAAAGCGACAGCAGAAATAGGAAAGACACTGCAGATCATACATTTGCTGGGAATGGATATTTTGGTGGAGAAGCGGGGGTAAGATGGAGATGGGAAACAGATACGATAACATTTTACAATTCAAGGGGATCTGGCGGGATTATCAGGAGCGGGTCCTGTCCAATTCGGGAAAATATCTGGCGGACGGTAAGCTGCACATTGTGGCGGCGCCGGGTTCCGGGAAGACGACCCTTGGCATTGAGCTGATCAGGCGGCTGGGGGAGCCCTGTCTGATCCTGTCGCCCAGTATTACCATCCGGCAGCAGTGGCTTGCCCGGATCACAGAAGGATTCCTTGTGGAAGGGCAGGCGCCGGAGGAACTGATGTCCAATGACCTGAAGCAGATGAAGCCGATCACGGCCATCACCTATCAGGCGCTGTACAGCGCCATGAAACATTACCAGGGAGAGCTTCGGGATCAGGGGGAGGAAGAAGACGAAGAGCCGGATCCGGTTCTTGCTGAAGAAACAGAGGCGGTAGACTTCCGGGAGTTTGATATCCTGGCGGCGGTGAAGGAAGCCGGGGTGAAGACCATCTGTCTGGACGAGGCCCATCATCTGCGCAGTGAGTGGTGGAAAGCGCTGGAAAGTTTTATGAAAGAGATGAAGGGGATGACGGTGATCGCGCTGACTGCCACGCCGCCCTATGACAGTACTGCCGGGCAGTGGAAGCGGTACACGGATCTGTGCGGTCCTATCGACGAAGAGATCTTTACGCCGGAGCTGGTGCGGGAGGGGAGCCTTTGTCCCCATGAGGACTATGTTTATTTTAACTGGCCTACGAAAGAAGAGCTAAAAGAGATCGGGAAGTACCAGGAGCAGACGGCCGGCATATACCGGGAGCTTCTGACCGGTCCGGAATTTACCCGGATGATCGCCACCCATAAGGGACTGCAGGATCCGGAAGGATACAGTGAGAAATTCCTGGAGGAGCCCAAGTATTTCTCTGCCCTTCTCATCTTCTGCCAGGCCCAGGGGATCCCCTTTCCACCCTATCTGCGGCGGCTGATCGGGACGGAGGGAAGACTGCCGGAACTGACGGATAAGTGGCTGGAAGCCCTGCTGCAGGGATTCCTCTATGACGATACAGACTCTTATCTGGTATCAGAGGAAGCAAGGGAAGGGATCCAGAAACAGCTGAAGGAAGCGGGATGTATCTACAGGAAGAAGGTTTCCCTGACCCACAAGGACGCCCTGCAGAAGCTTCTGGTCAAGAGTCAGGGCAAGATGGAGAGCATCGGCAGGATCGTGGAGACAGAACAGCAGGCCATGGGAGAACGGCTCAGGCTCCTTATCCTGTGCGACTATATCAAGAAAGAAAAGCTGTCCGTTGTGGGGACGGAGGAAGATATGACTGCGGAGATCGGGGCAGTGCCTATCTTTGAGTTCCTGCGGCGCAAAGATCAGGCCGGGATCAGGCTTGGAGTTCTCAGTGGTTCTGTGGTCATCGTGCCCTTGGATACGAAGGAGATCCTGGAGAAACTGATGGCGGAAAAAGACTGTGAGGGAACCCTCTCTCCCATCCGGGAGACCGGATACGGGAAGCTGCAGGTGAAGGGGAAGCAGACCCATGTGGTAGCTGTGGTGACAGAGCTTTTTGAACAGGGGCAGATCAATGCCCTGGTGGGGACCAAATCCCTGCTGGGTGAAGGGTGGGACGCTCCCTGTATCAATTCGCTGATCCTGGCAACCTATGTAGGGTCCTTTATGCTGAGCAATCAGATGCGGGGCCGGACCATCCGTACGGATAAGAACCATCCGGAGAAGACCGGCAATATCTGGCATCTGGCCTGTATCTTCCCCCAGAAGAAGGGGAAGGAAAAGCATCCGGACCTCTCCGGGGACTACGAGACACTGGTCCGCCGGTTTGACTCTTTCCTGGGGGTATCCTGGCAGGAACCGGTGATTGAGAGCGGCATTGGGCGACTGGGGATCCCGGAGTTTGACACCCGGGATAAGATGGAAGAGATCAATGAGACCATGCTCTTAAGGGCAGCTGACCGGGAAGGGCTGCGCCAAAGATGGCAGCAGTCTCTGAAAGAGATCCGGGGCGGAATGGAGGTACGCCAGCGGGAGGACATCCCCAAAGAGGCTGCCAATACCGGGTACATTTTCGTTCATGCTCTGGGATTTATGATCCTGAGTATTCTGTCGGCAGTACTTTCCGAGGCTGTCCGGCTGTTCTTCGAGATGACTTACCGGTATCCCGGTTCCCTGGTGCCAAAGGTCCTGATGGTGATCACGGTCCTGGGCTGTCTGGGGATCGGAAGATTCGGATATCTTTTGTTCAAGTTCAGCACCCCGCAGAAGCGGATGCGCCAGATCGGCCAGGCGGTGGCTGCAGCCCTGGAAGAGCTTGGAGAGCTGGAAGACCCGCAGCACAGCCGGGTGGAAACAGAATCCCTGCAGGGGGCGGTGATCAGCGTGGCGCTGAAAGGCGGGACCATGCGGGACAAGACCACATTCGCAGTCTGCATGGAGGAGATCTGGGGCGTCATCGACAACCCCAGGTATCTGCTGGTGAGAGGAAGAAAGCCCCAGAAGGCCAAAGAATTCTATGCGGTTCCTGAGATCTTCGGGAAGCACAAGGACCGGGTCTATGTCTTTGAGAAACATATCCGCAAGGCGCTGGGAAGATTCCAGACTGTCTATACCCGGACGCCGGAAGGGCGGAAAGTCCTTTTGCGGGCGCGGACACGGTCCTTTGTGAATAAGAATCAGACGGTGCTGCAGGGACGGAAAGTTGTGAAGGGCGAATACGAATAAAAAGGGACAGGGTATTTTTAATCTGGGACGTGGTATTTTTAAAAATACCACGTCCCCAACTATGTTATGTTCGAAACGCTTTACTTTTTCCTTGTAAAAGATCTGTGGTCATGCTATACTTTTTTCATTCTCAAACAGATCCCACAGATTTCTATCTATTCTTATCATTTAACAAATTTCTTTGAGATCCCATTGGAAATAGTATATTTACCCAGGCAGCCGGAAGGGCGCGCATATCATCCGCCTGAGTCTTGACGGGAGGATGATGCTTATGAGTACATATGAGGAATTTATGATCATGTTGACCATTGGACTTCTGATCACAGCGATTCTGAATCTGAACAGTAAGTAAGCCGCCCTGTCCCTGGAAAAGATAGGCGGCTTGCTTAGCTGGTTATTTTTGCCGGGCGGATAGGTTTGCTCTATCTTCCGGCTGTCTTGTTAAATATATTATAGCAGAGAGACTTAAAAAGTCAATGAAGGATAGTATATTTACCCAGGCAGCCGAGGGGCGCGCTGATTCCCGATCTGAGTCTTGCAGAAAGGGGAAATGCCTATGAGTACATATGAAGAATTCATGGTCTTACTGACGATCGGTCTTTTGATCATCGCAATTCTGAATTTGAAAAATGGGAAATAGCCGTCCTCGTCTCTGGTAAAAGATTGAACGGCTATTTCAGATAGCTTATTAAATTGATTCGCCAGATCGGGTAGCTCGCCCTACCCGTCGGCTGTCTTGTTAAATATATTATAACAGAGAGACTAAAAAAGTCAATGAAGGATCCTGCCCAGAGGCTTCTTAAAATTCTATTAATATCCTTGACAAAATCCCCTGCGCTGGCTATCATATTCAATAGTTTATGTGCAAAAGGCGATGAAGAAGAGGAGTACACGAACCTCACGCTGACAGAGAAGGCCGCCCGCAGGCTGAGAGGGGCCCCAGAAGAGATGAGGCGCGGAAGGTAGCTTTAGAGCCGGATCGCTGAACCCGCCGCAGAGGCGGACAAGTAAGCGGTCCCGGAGTCGTTCCCGTTAAAGAATAAGATGAGATATATGGAGGAATCTCTTCTATATAATGAAGGTGGTACCGCGAGAACAATCGCCCTTTACAGATGTGTAAAGGGTTTTTTCTTTTACAAATGTGAAAATTGTGTGAAAAGCGAGAATGAGGAGGATACTATGAGCCAGAACCTGGAAAAGACCTACAATCCCAAAGAGATTGAGCCAAAGCTGTATGAGAAATGGTGTGAGAAAGAATATTTCCACGCTGAGGTGGACCGCAGCAGAAAACCGTTTACTACGGTGATGCCGCCTCCGAATATTACCGGAAAGCTGCACATGGGCCACGCCCTTGACAATACCCTGCAGGACATCATCATCCGTTACAAGAGAATGCAGGGCTACAATACGCTGTGGGTTCCGGGAACGGACCACGCCGCCATTTCTACGGAAGTAAAGGTGACCAACCAGCTGAAAGAAGAAGGCATTGACAAAAAGGAGCTAGGTCGGGAGAAATTCCTGGAGCGCACCTGGCAGTGGAAGGACGAATATGCGGGAACCATCGAGGGACAGTTAAAGAAGCTGGGCGTGTCCTGCGACTGGGAGCGGGAGCGCTTCACCATGGACGAGGGCTGTTCCAAGGCGGTGGAAGAGGTGTTTATCGAGCTCTATGAGAAAGGCTACATTTACCGGGGGTCCCGGATCATCAACTGGTGTCCGGTGTGCAAGACCTCTCTTTCCGACGCGGAAGTAGAGCATGAAGAGCAGGAAGGCCATTTCTGGCATATCAAATACCCCATCGTGGGGACCGACGATTATCTGGAGATCGCAACCACCCGTCCGGAGACCATGCTGGGCGATACGGCCATCGCGGTACATCCGGATGACGAGCGGTACAAAGATATCGTAGGCAAGACGGCGATCCTGCCGCTGGTGGGAAGAGAGATCCCCATCGTGGCGGATTCTTATGTAGATAAAGAGTTCGGGACCGGCGCGGTGAAGATCACGCCGGCTCACGACCCCAACGACTTCGAGGTAGGCAAGCGCCACAACCTGCCGGAGATCAACATTATGAACGACGACGCCACCATCAATGAGAACGGCGGCAAGTACGCCGGGCTGGACCGCTACGAGGCCCGGAAGGTGATGGTGAAGGATCTGGAGGAGCAGGGCTATCTGGTGAAAGTAGTTCCCCACTCCCACAACGTTGGAACCCACGACCGCTGCCACACCACCGTGGAGCCGCTGGTAAAACAGCAGTGGTTCGTGAAGATGGAAGAACTGGCCAAGCCGGCTATCCAGGCCGTGAAAAACGGCGATCTGAAGTTTGTGCCGGAGCGGTTTGACAAGATCTACCTGCACTGGCTGGAAAATATCCGTGACTGGTGTATTTCCCGGCAGATCTGGTGGGGACACCGGATTCCTGCCTACTACTGCGATGAATGCGGCGAGGTAGTAGTGGCAAGAAGCATGCCGGAGGTATGTCCGAAATGCGGATGTAAGCATTTTACCCAGGACGAAGATACCCTGGACACCTGGTTCAGTTCCGCCCTGTGGCCCTTCTCCACGCTGGGATGGCCGGACAAGACGGAGGACCTGGACTACTTCTACCCAACAGACGTGCTGGTGACCGGATACGACATCATTTTCTTCTGGGTGATCCGGATGGTATTCTCCGGATATGAACATACCGGAAAATCGCCCTTCCACACCGTGTTCATCCACGGCCTGGTGCGGGATTCCTTAGGCCGCAAGATGAGCAAGTCTTTGGGAAATGGAATTGATCCCCTGGAGATCATTGACCAGTACGGGGCAGACGCCCTGCGTATGACCCTGGTAACCGGAAATGCGCCGGGAAATGATATGCGTTTCTACAACGAACGTGTGGAAGCCAGCCGGAACTTTGCCAACAAAGTATGGAATGCGTCCCGTTTCATTATGATGAACCTGGAAGATAAAAAACTGACTCAGCCGGCAGACTTTAAAGTGCGTCCAGCAGACCGCTGGATCATGTCCAAATGCAACAACCTGGTCAAAGATGTGACCGAGAATATGGATAAATTCGAGCTTGGTATTGCTCTGTCCAAGATCTATGATTTCATCTGGGATGAATTCTGCGACTGGTACATTGAGATCGCCAAGTACCGTATTTATCACGCAGATGAGGATCCGGAAAGCGCCAACGACGCCCTGTGGACTCTGCGGGAGGTACTGAAGAAGGGACTGAAGCTGCTGCATCCGTATATGCCGTTCGTCTCTGAGGAGATCTACAGCAAACTGGTGCCGGAAGAAGAATCTCTGATGATGTCTGACTGGCCGCAGTATGATGAGTCCTGGAATTATCCGATCGCGGAAAATATTGCAGAACATTATAAAGAAATCATCCGCGGCATCCGCAACGTGCGGACTGAGATGAATGTTCCAAAGAACCGCAAGGCTACGGCCTATGTGGTATGTGAAGACGCTCAGTTGTGTACCGGTCTGGAGATGCTTCGGCAGGCAGCCCGGAATATGGCGGCAGTTAATGATCTGATCATCCAGCACGATACGGTTGGAATACCGGAGGATGCGGTATCCATCGTGGTGCCGGATGCTACAGTATATTTACCATTGGAAGAGTTGATCGATTTTGACCAGGAGCTGGAGCGTCTGACCAAAGAAGAAGCCCGTCTCGCCAAAGAGATCGCCCGGGCGGAAGGCATGCTGAGCAATGAGAAATTCGTCAGCAAGGCGCCGGAAGCCAAGGTGCAGGAAGAGCGGGAGAAACTGGAGACTTACAGACAGATGATGGAGCAGGTACAGGAAAGACTGGAGAGTTTGAAGGCAAAACGCTCCTAAGTGATTCATAAGGGGTTTGTTGACCGATGAAGAAGATCCATTTGAAGAAGCCGGATATCAAAGGAAAGATCCAGCGTTTGAAAAATCTGAAGAAAGAAGATGTAAAAGCCTACTGGAAGGAAAGAAAGGAGCGGCGGGCCCGGATCCTGGAGGAGCGCCGTAACAGCGCATTTGCCAAAAAGATGCAGCCGGTGTGGAAGTGGATGAACCGCCTGTCCCTCCTATTCCATGCTCTTTTGGCCTGCGTGATCAATTTCGCCATCGAGGCCATTTCCCGGCATTCGGTTTTTGAAGCCTGGGATTATATGACGGAGACGCCGGTGGTGTTCCTTTACAATGCGTTTATGATCTTTGTCACCTTCTCGGTGGTCTATCTTTTCCGCCGGAGAGTGTTTGCCAGGATCATCGTCAGCGTGCTCTGGCTGATCCTTGGCGTGGCCAACGGTTATATGCTGCTGAAGCGGGTGACGCCGTTCAACGCCCAGGACCTGAAGGCGGCGACGGAAGGCCTGAGCCTGATCAACAATTATTTCAACGGATTTGAGCTGATCGTGCTGATCGTGGGCGCCGTGGCCGTGGTGATCTGGGTGGTCTCCATGTGGAGGCGGGGCGGCCAGTATACCGGGAAAATGCACCGGTTCCTGGCGCTTGTGGCCATCTGTGTTTGGGGGGCGGTATACAGCTTTGTGGCTAACGCGGCGGTGGAGAACCGGGTGGTGTCCACTTATTTCGGAAATATCGCCTTTGCCTATGAGGATTACGGCCTGCCCTACTGTTTTATGGCCAGTCTTTTTAACACGGGGATCAACGAGCCCAACGACTACAGTGAAGAGACCATTGCCAGGATCAGCAAAGACGGGGAGATTACCAGAAATGAGTCCGACGAGCCGGAAGAGGATCTGCCCAACATCCTGTTTGTGCAACTGGAGTCTTATTTCGACGTGGAGGAAGCGGAATTCTTCACTACTTCCAAAGACGCCTGCCCCAATCTTCACGAAATGTACGATAAATATTCCTCCGGTTATTTCAAGGTTCCTTCCGTAGGAGCCGGAACAGCCAATACAGAGTTCGAGGTGCTTACCGGGATGAACCTGCGGTACTTCGGCCCTGGGGAATATCCCTATAAAACGATCCTGAAGGAAACGCCCTGCGAGAGCGCGGCCACAGCCCTGGAGTCCCTTGGTTACGGAACCCACGCCCTTCACAACAACGGCGGGAACTTCTACAGCCGGGCGCGGGTGTTCAACAACATGGGATTTGACAGCTTTACCAGCAAGGAGTTTATGAACATCCTTCAGCTGACGGAGAATGGCTGGTCCAAGGACGATATCCTGATCGACCACATCGTGGATGCGCTGGATTCTACCCAGCAGCAGGATTTTGTCTTCACCATCAGCGTGCAGGGACACGGGGATTACCCGGAGGAGAAAGTGATCGAGAATCCGGAGATCACGGTGGAAGGCATTGAGGATGAAGCCCTTAAGAATAAATGGGAATATTATGTGAATCAGGTCTACGAGATGGACAAATTCGCAGGAGACCTGGTGGATGCGATAGAGAAGCGGGGCGAGCCAACGGTGGTGGTCTTCTACGGAGACCATCTGCCCACCATGGGACTGAAGGCAGAGGACTTAAAGGGCCGCTATCTCTACAATACCAACTATGTGATCTGGGACAACATCGGCCTTGAGAAGGAGGACCGGAACATTCCTTCCTACCAGATCATGGCAGATGTATTTGACCGGCTGGGCATCCATTCCGGGACGGTGTTCAACTATCACCAGGAGCGGCGGCAGACCAAGAATTACCTGGCGGACCTGGAACTGCTGCAGTATGACATCCTTTACGGCGACCAGTATGTGTACGACGGCAATCCGCCGATCACGGAAGGCCATATGGTGATGGGTGTCCGGGATGTATCGCTGACGGACATCGTACCCCATCTGGACGGGGGATACAGCCTGTACGGAGAGAATTTCACCGCCTACACCAGGATCTATGTCAACGGGGAGGAGCAGGAGAAGAAATTCCTGAACAATACCAGGATCGACCTGCCTTCGACAGAACTGAAGGAAGGGGATGTGATCTACACCTGTCAGTATGGATCCAGCGACACCTTGTTCCGCAAAGCTGACGACTACATTTACCAGGATGGGAAGCTGACGGAAGCAGAAGGGACAGGAACGGACAAGACCCGCTCCTGGGTAGAACAGACCGGCGAGGAAGAATAATGAAGCGCCCCGGGGATTACCAAGAAGCAGTGGAATATATTGAGGAGCTTCCCAGGTTCACGAAGAAGCATTCTCTGGACCATACCAGAGAATTTCTTCGCCTTCTGGGAGATCCGGGTCTGGACCGCAAGATCATCCATGTGGCGGGGACCAACGGGAAGGGGTCGGTGTGCGCCTGCCTGCAGGCCCTCCTCCAGGCGGAGGGGAAGCGGTGCGGATTTTTCACCTCCCCTCATCTGGTGACCATCAATGAGAGGATCCAGATTGGCCGTAAGCCGGTGGAAGACCCGGTGTTTTACCAGGTGTTCTGCCAGGCATGGGAGGCGGCGCAGACCATGGAAGAAGCGGGGATGGGTCATCCTTCCTATTTTGAATTCCTGTTTGGGATGGGGATGGCGGCATTTGCCCGGACGGACGTGGAGTATGTGATCCTGGAGACTGGTCTGGGCGGACGGCTGGACGCCACCAATGCGCCGGAACACCCGGCCCTTGCCATCATCACTTCCATCAGCCTGGACCACACGGATATCCTGGGAGAGACCATGGAAGAGATCGCCGCGGAGAAGGCGGGGATCATCAAACCTGGGGTTCCGGTGCTTTTTGACGGGAGCACTCCCCGGGCGGCAGCAGTGATCCGAACGACCGCCGCCAGAGTGGGAGCGCCCTGTAGAGAAATCTCGAAAAATGCGTTCGAAATTCTTGAAGTTCACAGAAACGATATTGCATTTTCAAGACGGAATGCGTATGATAGAGATGTTATCTGGCACGTGCCTCTGTGCGGGGCCTACCAGGTGATGAACACAGAGATCGCCCTGGAGGCGGCAGAGGAGCTGTTAAAGGACGAGAAGATCCACCGGGAGCGGTGGCCGGGCGCCCTGGCCGCCGTAAAGTGGGAAGGCCGCATGGAACAGGCGGCGCCCCATCTCATTGTGGACGGCGCCCACAATCCGGGAGCAGTGGAGGCATTTATCCGGAATGTGGAACTGTTGGAAGGAGATCAGCCCCGGCCCCGGCAGCCGGTGGTGGTATTCGCGGCGGCTTCTGACAAAAAGTATGAAGAGATGGCGCGCTTTCTTTGTGAAAAACTGAAGGCGAAATCCTATATCGCTACGGAGTTTGACGACAGAAGAGCAGTCCCGGCAGAGGAGCTGGGGCGGCTTTTTGAAACTTATACCAGAGAGAAAGTTCTCGTTAAGAGAACGCCGGCGGAAGCGCTGGAAGCGGCATTTTCCCTGCGGGAGGAAGGAGAAGTCTACTGTGTGGGCTCCCTGTATCTGGTGGGGGAAGTGAAGAGATTATTGGCAGGAGGCGAGCAGTATGCTTGATTTTGAAGAAGAACTGAAGAAGTTCCAGCCCAGCCTGGAAGTGGAAGATATTGAGAACGCGGTCTATCAGGAGGACCTGACAGACATGACAGACATTCTGCGGGAAATGATCGAGCAGACAAAGTAAAGAAGGATCAGTTATTTATGGAGTATACGACGAAACTGGTGTACCAGTCCAACTACTGGTACAATGACGGACTGCAGAAGGCAAAGATCCGGGATCTGTCCGGCGCGGTCAAATCTCTCCGTAAAAGTCTCCAGTACAACCAGGCCAACATCGCGGCCAGGAACCTTCTGGGGCTTGTGTATTACGGCCGGGGGGATGTGATCGAGGCGCTGGTGGAGTGGATCTTAAGCAAGAACATCCAGTCCCACGACAATATCGCCAACTATTATATCAGCAAAGTACAGGAAGTTCCCGGAGAGCTGGAGACCATCAACCAGGCAGTGAAGCGGTTTAACCAGAGCCTGGATTATGCCCGGCAGAACGGGGAGGATCTGGCTATCATACAACTGAAGAAGGTGGTGGCGGCGCACCCCACCTATGTGAAGGCCTGTCAGCTTTTGGCCCTCCTCTATATCCATACGGAGCAGTACGGCAGCGCCCGTACCATGTTGCGGGCAGCCCACAATCTGGATAAGACGGATGAGATCACCCTGCGGTATATGCATGAGCTCAACCAGATCCGCAAATCCCGGCCGATGCCCATCAAGGAGCGGGATACCGGCAAGCAGGAACAGCAGACGGTGACTTACAGCATCGGAAATGAGACCATCATCCAGCCGGTGCCCACAGGCCTGAAGGAGAATTCCGGCCTGCATACCCTTGTGAATATCGTCATCGGGCTGGCGGTGGGCATCGCATTTATGTGGCTTCTGGTTCTGCCCGCCGTGACTACTTCGCGGCAGAAGGAGACCAATCAGCAGACTGCTCAGTTCAGCGACCAGATCGCGGAGCAGGATGCTCAGATCAGCGCCCTGCAGAAGGAACTGGAGGAATACCGGTCCACCAGCGAGGAGAGCGAGAATGCCAAGGCCACCGCTGAGTCCACCCAGGAGAGCTATGAGGCGGTGATCAACGTCTATCAGCACTTTAATGCCGGAGATATGAGCGACAATGCCATGCTGGAAGAGATGCTCAAGATCAATCCGGATTCTCTGGGCACTCTGGGAAGAGATCGGTATGAGGAGATCCGGGATTCCCTGTATCCCAGAGTATGTCAGAAGCTGTACAATACCTCCCGGGAAAATTATGAGGTGGCCAATTATAAGAGCGCCATCTCCAACCTGGAGCAGGTGATGGAGATGGATGAAGGCTATCAGGACGGCCAGGCCATGCTGCTTCTGGCCCAGTCCTATGAAAAGAACGGGGATCAGGACAAAGCCAATCTCCGGTACCAGCAGATCCTGGAGGATCATAAGGACACCGAGGCGGCGAAAGATGCCCAGAAGGCGCTGGACGCCCAGAAGACCAAGAAGACTGACGGAGAGGATGGGCAGGACGCGGGAGATAGTTCCCAGGGAGAGACGTAAGAATAAGGATCAAAATAAGATACAAAAGAGAAGGATACGTGGAAAGGACCACGTGTCCTTTTTCTTTTGCCGTAAAATGCAGCCCAGGAGGCATAAAAACAGGAGAAAGGGGAGAAACTATGGAGTACCAGGTGCAGGAAAACTGCCTGACCATTTTCCTTCCGCATGAGCTGGACCACCACAATGCGGAGACCATCCGGAAGGAATCGGATCACCTGATCGACCGGAACCATATCCGGTATGTGGTCTTTGATTTCGCCCGGACGAATTTCATGGACAGTTCCGGGATCGGAGTGATCATGGGGAGGTATAAAAGGATCTATATGCTGGGAGGGGAGGTGTGCGCCGTGCACACAAACGAAAGGATGAGGAAGATATTGACCATGTCGGGAATAACGAAAATCATGCAGATCTATGAGGAGGACAGATAAATGGAAAATACCAATGAAATGGAACTAATCTTTGACAGCCGCTCGTCCAACGAATCCTTCGCCCGGGTGACGGTGGCGGCGTTTATGACGTCTCTGAACCCCACGGTGGAGGAGGTGTCCGATGTGAAGACCGCCGTCTCCGAGGCGGTGACCAACGCCATCATCCACGGGTATGAGAATGAGGTACATAACATCACCATCCGCTGCCGTACCCAGGAGAAGACACTGTATCTGGAGGTGGAGGACCAGGGGAGAGGGATCGAGGACGTGGAGCAGGCCATGGAGCCTTTATTTACCACCAAGCCGGAACTGGACCGGTCGGGGATGGGATTTTCCTTCATGGAGGCGTTCATGGACGATCTGGAGGTGATCTCCGCGCCGGGGAAAGGAACCTGTGTGAAAATGAAGAAGGTCATCGGAAAAGGACGGAAACTATGGACCACACAATCGCTTTGATCAGCAGATCCCATCAGGGGGACGAAGGGGCGAGGGCACAGCTGGTCCGGGAAAATGAAGGGCTGGTCTGGTGTGTGGTGAAGCGGTTTAAGAACCGGGGAGCAGAGGCGGAGGATCTGTTCCAGATCGGCAATATCGGCCTTCTGAAGGCCATTGACAAGTTTGACCTGACATTTGGGGTGAAATTCTCCACCTACGCGGTGCCCATGATCTCCGGGGAGATCAAGCGGTTCCTCCGGGACGACGGTCTTCTGAAGGTGAGCCGTTCCCTAAAGGAGCTTGCCGGGCGGGCCGGAGTCTGCCGGGAGGAGCTTCGGGAGCGTCTGGGGAGGGAGCCTACCGTGACGGAGATTGCCGGGGAACTGGGGGTGGAGCAGGAAGAGCTTGCCATGGCCCTGGAGGCCGGGGGAGAGGTGGAATCCCTGCAAAAACCCATTTTCCAGAAGGACGGGCAGGAGATCCGCCTCATGGACAAGCTTCCCCAGCAGGAAAGCGGGGAGGAGAAAATGCTGGACCACATGCTTTTGGACCAGCTTCTGTCGGAGCTTGGAAGCCAGGAGAGACGGCTTATCTACCTGCGGTATTTCGCGGAGCAGACCCAGTCCCAGGTGGGGGAGGAGCTGGGGATCTCCCAGGTGCAGGTGTCCAGGCTGGAGAAGAAGATCCTGAGACAGATGAGAGAGAAGATCTGACAGGCGCGCCTGCGTATATTTTTCGCGAACAGGGTCATACTAAGGGAAAAGAAAAGGGGTGTGATGGTATGGATGAAGCGAGAAAGAAGCTGCGGGTGTGCCTGATCTGCGTAGTGGCTGCGGCTGTGATCCTGGGACTTGTCTACTGCCTGATGGACGTGGAGAGCGAGACGGCTGTCAGCGACGGGACGCTGGTGCGGACGGAGAAGGCAGAGAGAAGGTCATGACGAAAAGCCGGCAGGAGACTGTCTATCTCAAGGCGGAGCGGAACGTGGAGGTGCAGGAACCGGAAGCGACGCTGGGGGACGTGGTCCGGATCGTTTGCGGCGACCCGGGGATGGCGGGCCGGATCCGGCAGATCCCGCTTCTTAAGTTTACGCCGGGGAAGAGGGGGCAGGACCGGGTAGTGGTATCCATCCTCCGGGTGGTGGAGTGCATCCGGGATTTGTATCCCCAGGCGGAGATCCAGAACCTGGGGGAGGCAGATTTTATCGTGACCTATAAGCCAAGGAAGGATACCGGCGGCTTCTGTCACGGGCTGAAAGTGGCGGGGGTGGCTCTTTGCAGCTTCACAGGAGCCGCATTTTCCGTGATGGCCTTCAATAACGATGTGGATGTGACGAAACTGTTCGGGCAGATCTATCAGCTGGTGACCGGGGCAAGAAGCGACGGGTTCACCATCCTGGAACTGACTTATTGCATCGGAATGGTCATCGGGATCCTGGTATTCTTCGACCATTTCGGAAAGAAGCGGTTCTCCGCCGAGCCCACGCCGCTGGAGGTGGAGATGCGCCTTTACGAGAAAGATATCCAGACCACGCTGATCGATAACAGTTCCAGAAAGGGGAGTGAGCTGGATGTGGGAGATGTTCCGCCAGGTCCTTCTGGCTCTTCTGGGTCTTAGTGCCGGGTTCACGGCGGCGGCAGGACTCTTTTCCTTCATCATCGGCCTAGGGGTGGTGTCTGACTTCGCGGACCGGACCCACACCGGGGAGCACGTGCTGCTCTATGAGACCAGCGTGGCGCTGGGTGGGATCCTGGGCAACGTGTTCCTGGTATATCAGGTGGCCATCCCCGGCGGCGGGTGGCTTCTGCCGGTCTTCGGGCTGGCCGCCGGGATCTTCACCGGCTGCTGGGCCATGGCCCTGGCCGAGATCCTGAATGTCTTCCCCATCTTCGCCCGCCGTGCAAGACTGACCCGGGGGATCGCCTGGGTGATCCTGGGGATCGCGCTGGGGAAAGGCCTGGGGGCGCTGGTGTTCTTCTGGCAGCGGTGGTAAGGTGGGGACGTGGTATTTTCAAAAATACCACGTCCCAGATTGAAAATACCCTGTCCCTTTTTGAAAAAACCCTTGAAAAATGGAGGCTATCGTGGACAAGCAGCAAAAACAGGAAGCGTATAAAAATTATGTGAAGCAAAAGACGCCGGTGCACAGTCTGCCGGTGAATATGGCCCGGGCGTTTGTAACCGGCGGAGCGATCTGCGTTATCGGCCAGGGGATTTTGAATTATTGCGCTCGCCTGGGGATGGATAAGGACAGCAGCGGCAGCTGGGCGTCGCTTCTTCTGATCCTTTTGAGTGTGGTCCTGACAGGATTTGGCCTGTATCCCAGGCTGGCCAAATGGGGCGGCGCCGGGGCGCTGGTCCCGATCACGGGATTTGCCAACTCTGTGGCGGCCCCGGCCATCGAGTACCAGAAGGAAGGCCAGGTGCTGGGGATCGGCTGCAAGATCTTTACCATCGCCGGGCCGGTGATCTTATACGGAATCTTTACCAGCTGGCTTCTGGGGCTGGGGTATTGGAGTTTCAAATGTCTTGGTATTCTATAGAACGGCTGCGGTTAAAGGAGATGGGAACATTGATGACGGGAAAACAGAGCATCGCATTTCCCCATGCGCCCTATGTGCTGGGAAGTGGATCTGTGGCGGGAAAGAAAGAAGGAGAAGGCCCGCTGGGAAAATATTTTGACGCAGTGTGCGAGGAGCCGCTGTTTGGCGAAGATACCTGGGAGGCGGCGGAAAGCGCCCTGCAGCGCCAGGCCTGCGTGTTGGCTCTGGGGAAGACCCACAGAAAACCAGAGGAGGTGCGGTTCCTGTTCGGCGGCGACCTCTTGCGGCAGGGCACGGCCACGTCCCTTGGGGTGGAGAATTTCCAGATCCCGTTGTTTGGCCTCTACGGGGCCTGTTCCACCTCCGGGGAAGCCCTGGCCCTGGCGGCGATGAGCGTTGCGGCGGGGTATGGGGAAAATGTGCTGGCCGTCACATCCAGCCATTTCGCCAGCGCGGAGAAAGAGTTCCGGTTCCCGCTGAATTATGCCAGCCAGAGGCCTTTGTCCGCCCAGTGGACCGTCACCGGCGCCGGAGCCTTCCTTGTGGGAAAAGAGCCGGCCCATGTGAAGATCACCGGGATCACCGTGGGGAAGATCGTGGATTACGGGCTGAAGGATTCCCAGAATATGGGCGCCTGCATGGCCCCTGCGGCCTGCGACACCATTGCCCGGAATCTGGAAGATTTTGAGCGGGATCCTGAGGATTACAGCCGGATCATCACCGGGGATCTGGGATATGTGGGCCAGAGCATCCTTCTGGATCTGATGGATGAAAAAGGGCTGGATATCCGGGCCAAACATATGGACTGCGGGATCCTGATCTTCGACCAGCAGACCCAGGATACCCATGCCGGCGGCAGCGGCTGCGGCTGCGCCGCAGTCACCCTTGCCTCCTATATCCTGCCCAAAGTAGAAAAAGGAGAGTGGGATCGGGTACTGTTTGTACCCACGGGGGCGCTGATGTCCACCGTCAGCTTCAACGAAGGGGCCAGCGTACCCGGAATCGCCCACGGGATCGTACTTGAGCACTGTTAGAGATCAAAAAGGGACAGGGTATTTTCAATCTGGGACGTGGTATTTTCGAAAATACCACGTCCCCACTTAAAAAGAGGTGTAAAAATGGACTATTTTAAGGCGTTTCTTATCGGCGGTCTGATCTGCGCCCTGGCGCAGATCCTGCTGGACCGGACCAAACTTATGCCGGGGAGGATCATGGTGCTGTTGGTGTGCAGCGGCGCGGTCCTGGGGGCCCTGGGCCTCTATCCTCCCTTCCAGGAGTTCGCCGGGGCGGGGGCCAGCGTGCCGCTGATCGGGTTTGGCAATCTTCTGTGGAACGGGGTGAGGGAGGCTGTGGACCAGGAGGGATTCCTGGGGATCTTCCTGGGCGGGTTCAAGGCCAGCGCCGCCGGGATCTCCGCCGCCCTGGTCTTCGGCTATCTTGCATCCCTGGTCTTTGAGCCTAAGATGAAGAAATAGAAGGGCAGCATAAAAGCATAAAAAATAAGATGCGCTGAAAATCTTCAGAAACGCATCTTATTTTTTTCACATTCTTTCCAGTATTCCCGCTTTTCTTCGTAAGAAGCATTCAGCCACCGGATGGCTTCTTCCAGCCCTTCCGGAGTAAACGGGAACTCCCTTAAGGTCTTGTCTTCCTCCGGCGCGGCCTCAAAGCACCAGGGCTCCGGATAGATCCAGACGCTTACGGTATCGCTGTCCTTGGGGGCGTGCAGGCGGAAGCGCATGCCCTGGTGGGACCCGCTGTAGGGCTGCTTTTTCAGATATTTGACGGAAAGACCTGCGGTTTGGATCATAAAAGCCTCCTTTCCGGCGCAGTGCCTGTTTTATTCTTCAATGACCTCGATCTCCAGATAGTCGAAATCAATGGAATCTACGAAATTATCCTGATAAAACCGGGCCTTGTCGTGGCGCTTGAATTCCTCGATGGTGGAGTCCAGCCAGATGGGCTTGCTTAAATCAAACTGGTAACAGATCTCATCCAGGGCGTGGAAGATCTTGTGGGTCCGGGTGTCTTCTGTGTCGTCGCAGATCACGGTGTCCCGCACCAGATGGTTGTCTTTCCATTCTTTTCCCCATAAACGGAACATGGCAGTCACCTCCTGTCATCAGATAGTACCAATATAAATCTTTTTCCGGAAAATGTAAATGTCAATTTAGTATAGCCGAAGGTCACAAACGTAAATTGAAAAACCTGGTGCAATCGGTTAAAATAAGACCATATACAAGCGACACCGAAAGGAGGACCACCATGAGAGAATCAGGCGTCCTTATGCCCGTCTCCGCCCTTCCCTCCCCCACCGGCGTGGGAGAGCTGGGCCGACAGGCACACCAATTCATAGAACTCCTTAGCAGGAACGGGGTGAAGATCTGGCAGATCCTGCCGCTGAACCCGGTGGGCTACGGCAACTCCCCCTACCAGCCCTATTCCTCCTGCGCGGGGGACGAGATCTATATAAGTCTGGAGTCTTTACAGGAGGAGGGGCTTCTGGAAAAGCTGCCAGAGCCATTTCTGGAAGGGGCGACCCGGGTGCGCTACGACCAGGTCCGGGCTTTCAAGGAGCTCTTCCTGCGGGAAGCCTTCGCCCGGTTCCAGCCCACCGACGACTACCGGGCGTTTATCGCCCAGTCCTGGGTGGAAGAGTACGGAGTCTTCCGGGCCCTGAAGCGGGCCAACGGCGGCGTCTGCTGGAATGAGTGGAAGGAGGCGGACAAGGCCTGGCCGGAGAAGCGAAGCCCCCTTTCCGCCGACGTGGAGGCAGAGGCGGCCTATCAGATGTTCCTTCAGTACCTGTTTTACCGCCAGTGGATGGAGGTACGGGAGAAGGCCCGTGAAAATGGGATCCGCATTATGGGGGACGTTCCCTTCTACGTGGGGATCGACTCCGTGGACGTGTGGGCAGGGAAGAAAAACTTCCTTCTGGACAGGGACGGACGGGCCACCTTCATCGCGGGAGTGCCGCCGGATTATTTCAGCGCCACCGGCCAGCGCTGGGGCAACCCCATCTACGACTGGGATTACCTGAAGGAGACGGGCTACCGGTTCTGGGTGGACCGCATCGGATATGACCAGAAGCTGTTTGACATGATCCGGATCGACCACTTCCGGGCCTTTGACACCTACTGGAAGATCCCGGCCTCCTGTCCCACAGCTATAGAGGGAAAATGGATCGAGGCGCCGGGGTACGAAGTGCTGGACACCCTTCTTGAGAGCCTGCCGGGGGTAAACCTGGTGGCGGAAGACCTGGGCGACCTGCGCCCGGAGGTGTTGACCCTGAAGGAGCACTACCATCTGAAGGGCATGAAGATCCTGATCTTCTCCCTGAAAACAGATGGAAAATATGCTTATGACGAATTTCACGACAGGAAAAATTTGATCATTTACACCGGGACTCATGACAACGACACCCTGATGGAGTGGTATGAGAAGCTGACTATTCCCGCCCGCCGTAAGCTGCGCCGTTTCCTGAAGCGGCAGGGCTGCGGCCAGGGAAGCATAAAGGACCGGCTTCTTGCCTACACCTGGAAGAGCCGGGCAGAGTATGCCATCGTGCCCATGGCGGATATCCTGGGCCTGGGCCGGGAGGGGCACATCAACACCCCCGGCACGGTAGGATCTCCCAACTGGGAGTGGCGCATGCCGGATATGGATGGGGTCGCCGCCGGCCTTGCCAGATACAGAGGGAAAATGAGCAACCGGTAGCAAAGGAGAGGAATTTATCATGGAAAATAAAACAGGAACACAGAGAAAATGGTGGCAGAACGCGGTGGTCTATCAGATCTACCCCAGAAGCTTTCAGGACAGTAATGGAGACGGGATCGGCGACATCCCCGGGATTATCCGGAGGCTTGATTATCTGGCGGATCTGGGGATCGACGCCGTGTGGCTCTCCCCGGTCTACCGGTCGCCCCAGGACGACAACGGGTACGATATTTCTGATTATCAGGATATTGACCCTATGTTCGGGACCCTGGAAGATATGGAAGAGCTGATCCGGGAGGCGAAGAAGCGCAACATCCGGATCGTCATGGATCTGGTGCTGAACCACTCCTCCGACGAGCACCGCTGGTTTCAGGAAGCGAAGAAAAGTAAAGACAACCCCTATCACGACTACTATGTCTGGCGGGACGGGGAGGAAGGAGTTCTGCCCAACGAGATGAAATCCGTCTTCGGCGGCCCGGCCTGGGAGTGGGTGCCGGAGGTGGGGCAGTACTATTTCCACCAGTTTTCGGTGAAGCAGCCGGACCTTAACTGGGAAAATGAGAAGGTTCGCCGGGCGATCTACGATATGATCCTGTGGTGGATGGACAAAGGCGTGGGCGGCTTCCGGCTGGACGTGATCGACCAGATCGCCAAGGAACCGGATCTTGGGATCACCAACAACGGCCCCCGGCTGCATGAATTCATCCGGGAGCTGAGCCGGGAGACCTTCCAGAAGGGGGACATGATCACCGTGGGAGAGGCCTGGGGCGCGGACCCGGAGCGGGCCAAACTCTACAGCAATCCCGACGGAAGCGAATTCTCCATGGTGTTCCAGTTTGAGCACATTTGCCTGGATCAGCAGGAAGGGAAGGAGAAATGGGACCTGGCGCCTCTGTCTCTTGTTAAGCTGAAGGAAAACCTGGCCAAATGGCAGAGGGAGCTTATGGATTGCGGCTGGAACAGCCTGTTCTGGGACAATCACGATCTTCCCCGGATCGTGTCCCGGTGGGGAAATGACGGGAAATACCGGGTGGAATCCGCGAAAATGCTGGCCACTGTGCTCCACGGGATGAAGGGGACGCCCTATATCTACCAGGGGGAAGAGCTGGGGATGACCAACGTGCGGTTCCCGGACATCAGCCATTACCGGGATATCGAGACCCTGAACATGTACCGGGAGCGGAAGGCGGCAGGATATCCGGAGGCAGAGATCATGGCCTCCCTCTACGCCAAGAGCCGGGACAACGCCCGTACCCCCATGCAGTGGGACGACGGGGCGAACGCAGGATTCACAGAAGGGACGCCCTGGATCGAAGTGAACCCCAACTATCCGGAGATCAACGCCCGGGCGGAGATGGAAGATGGAGATTCTATTTACCATTACTACCAGAAGCTGATCCGGCTGCGGAAAGACCTTAAGATCTTCGTGGATGGAGATTTCCGCCTTCTGCTGGAAGAAGACCCGGATATCTTCGCCTATGAGCGGCAGGCGGCGGGAGAGAAGCTTCGGGTGATCGCCAACTTTACGGAAAAAACCCTTCCCTGCAGCCTTCTTACTGCCTGCAAAGAGGAGGCAGTGTTGATCCACAATTACGGGAAACTGCCAGAAGACGGGAGCCTGCGCCCCTACGAGGCGATGATGATTTTAGAGAGATAATCCTTGCGTTCCCCTGGACGGCGTGGTAAACTTGTCTGGTGACAAGACACATGTCGTAACAGTGAGAGCGAGGGAAAAAACATGGAGAAACTAAAGAAAATACTGGACCGGATCTTTATCGAGGGCTTAAGCGCCATGGCCCAGGGGCTTTTTGCCACCCTGATCATCGGGACCATCATCCAGCAGATCGGAACGCTTGCTGGCGGCCCGGCGGGGGATATGATCTTTGTGATCGGCAAGGTGGCGGCCTCTCTTACAGGAGCCGGGATCGGAGGGGCGGTAGCCTATAAATTCAAAGAGTCTCCCCTGGTGGTGATCTCGGCGGCGGTTGCCGGGATGGCAGGGGCATTTGCCAGCAACCTGCTGGCAGGGACGGTGCTGGTAGAAGGATCTATGATCTACGCAGGGCCGGGAGAGCCCCTGGGAGCGTTTATCGCGGCTTATGTGGGCATTTTCTTCGGCCATCTGGTGTCCGGGAGGACGAAGGTGGATATCCTGGTGACGCCCCTTGTGTCCATCGGCACAGGGTCCGCCGTAGGCCTTCTGGTGGGGCCGCCCATCTCCGGGTTCATGAACTGGCTGGGGTCTCTCATCAACTGGGGGACAGAGCAGCAGCCCTTCCTGATGGGGATCGTGGTGTCCGTGCTGATGGGAATGATCCTGACGCTGCCCATCAGTTCCGCGGCCCTGGGGATCATCCTGAATCTGTCCGGCCTGGCGGCAGGGGCGGCCACAGTAGGGTGCTGCTGCAACATGGTGGGATTCGCGGTGGCCAGCTACCGGGAGAATAAGATCGGCGGCCTTCTGGCCCAGGGGATCGGAACTTCCATGCTGCAGGTGCCCAATATTGTGCGCAAGCCCATCATCTGGCTGCCGGCCATCATTTCCAGCGCGGTGCTGGGTCCGGTGGGGACCATGGTCCTTCACATGACCAGCAACGCCACCGGATCCGGTATGGGAACCGCCGGCCTGGTGGGGCAGATCATGACCTGGCAGACCATGATCCAGACGGAGCCCGCCGGAATGGTGCTGGTCAAGATCCTGGTGATCCAGATCCTTCTGCCGGCGGCAGTTACTCTGGCAGTCTCAGAATTTATGCGCAAGAAGGGCTGGATCAAGTTTGGAGATATGAAGCTGGAGTTGTAATCCGGCGGGGCCTGCTGGTATAATAGACAGAGAAGCTTATGGAAAAGGCAGGGATCACAAGATGACAGGAACCGGGAAGATACATGTATATTACGGGAAAGGGAAAGGCAAGACCACAGCGGCCATGGGCCAGATCCTGCGGGCGGCAGGCCACGGGCTCCATGTGCTGGTCTTCCAGTTCCTGAAGGACAACAGCTCCGGGGAGCGCCGGATCCTGGAAGAGATCCCCAACATTACCTGCCTGCCGGGACGGGAGCAGGTGAAGTTCGTAAGCCAGATGAACCGGGAGGAGCGGGCACAGCTGAAGCATTACAATACCAAAGCCCTGGATGAGATCGTCAAGTTCTGCGGTCCCTTCGACGTGCTGCTTCTGGACGAGGCCCTCTGCGCGGTGCAGTTAGAGGTTCTAAGCGAGGAGAAGCTGATCAGCTTCCTGCAGCACAAGCCAAGAGGGCTGGAGATCATCCTCACCGGCCATGAAGTCTCGGACCGGATGCTGGAGATCGCCGACTACGCCACGGAGATGGTGAAGATGAAGCATCCTTATGACGCAGGGACAACGGCCCGGGAAGGAATTGAGTATTAATTTTCTTAAATATGTGTTAAATTCAGGACAATTATAGGCTCATATGATATACTATAAAGCAATACGGAATAAACTCTTCGGCTTTATTGAGAGGAGTGAGGCGCTTGCAGAATGTTGTGAAGAATTACGAGGATGTGGACAGCTGGAAAACCATCATGTTCCTCTATACTTCCGCTCTGAAGGAAGTGGGGACCAAGCTGGAGATCCTGAATGATGAATTTCAGCACGTCCATCAGTATAACCCGATCGAGCATATCAAGACCCGGGTGAAGACAGCAGAGAGCATCGTAAAAAAGCTGCGGCGGTATGGATATGAGTCGTCCATTGAGAACATGGTCAAATACGTCAACGACATCGCGGGAGTGCGGGTGATCTGTTCCTTTACCTCAGACATCTACCGTCTGGCAGAGATGATCGGGAACCAGAGCGACCTGAAGGTATTGTCCATCAAGGATTACATCAAGAATCCCAAAGAAAGCGGGTACAAGAGCTACCACATGCTGGTGTCTGTGCCCATCTTCCTTTCCGACAGCGTGGTGGACACCAAGGTGGAGATCCAGATCCGGACCATCGCCATGGATTTCTGGGCCAGCCTGGAGCATAAGATCTATTACAAATTCGAGGGAAACGCCCCGGAATATATCAGCCGGGAACTGCGGGAATGTGCGGAGATGGTCTCCACCCTGGACGACAAGATGCTTTCCCTTAACGAGGCGATCCAGGATTTCCTGGAGAAGCAGGAGAACGAGAAAGAACATTAAAAGCCGAACAGAGTTCTATGCGTACGGCGGGGCCTGAGTGCAGCTCAGGCCCTTTGTATTGGAAATAAGGAGGACAAGATGAGATATCACGACGTGAGAGAGGCCAGGTTTCTCTCCCGCCCCAATCGGTTTATCGCCCACGTGGAGCTGGACGGGAAGGAAGAAGTGGTTCACGTGAAGAATACCGGCCGCTGCCGGGAACTTCTGACTCCCGGCGCCCGCGTCTGGCTGGAGGAGGGCAGGAATCCGGAACGGAAGACCCGGTGGGACCTGATCGCGGTGCAAAAAGGGGACCGGCTTATCAACATGGACTCCCAGGCTCCCAACCAGGTGGCCCGGGAATGGCTGGAGGCAGGAGGGCTTTTTCCCCGGGCGGACCGTATCCAGCCGGAGTACACCTACGGCAACTCCCGGTTCGACCTCTACGCAGAGGCGGAAGGGAGGAAGATCCTTATGGAGGTGAAGGGGGTGACCCTGGAGGAAGAGGGCGTGGTCCGGTTCCCGGACGCCCCAAGCCAGCGGGCGGTGAAGCACCTGGAGGAACTGGTCCGGGCCCGGGAAGAAGGATATGAGACCTATGTGTTCTTCGTGGTCCAGATGAAGGATGTAAAGTATTTTACCCCCAACCGGGAGACCCATCCGGAGTTTGCCCGGGCTCTGGAGGCTGCGGCGGCAGCCGGGGTGAAGATCCTGGCCTGTGACTGCCGGGTGGAGCCGGACCGGCTTGAGGCTGCGGACCCGGTGCCGGTGGTCCTTGACGATCCCCTTTTCTATGAGATGAGGGAGCCTCTGATCCGGTGGTACCGGGAGAACCGGCGGGACCTTCCCTGGCGGCAGCAGCCCTCTCCCTACCATGTGTGGGTGTCGGAGATCATGCTCCAGCAGACAAGAGTAGAAGCGGTAAAACCCTATTACCAGAGATTTCTTTCTGCCCTTCCTGCTGTCAGGGATCTGGCGGAAGTGCCGGAAGACCAGCTTCTGAAGCTGTGGGAGGGCCTGGGCTACTATAACCGGGTCCGGAACATGCAGAAGGCGGCCCGGCAGGTGATGGCGGATTACGGCGGGGAATTCCCGGTGACCTATGAGGGGATCCGGTCTCTTGCGGGGATCGGCAGCTACACGGCGGGGGCCATCGCCTCCTTCGCCTACGGCCTTCCCAAACCGGCGGTGGACGGAAATGTGCTGCGGGTGATCATGCGGCTGACCGGGGATGATTCCGATATTATGAAGCAGAGTACCAAGAAGCAGGTGGAAGAGAAGCTGGAACCCGTGATCCCGGCCGACGCGGCCAGCGATTTCAACCAGGGGCTGATCGAACTGGGGGCCCTGGTGTGCGTGCCAAACGGCCAGCCCAAATGCGAAGCATGTCCCCTGGCCAGGATGTGCCGGGCCCGGATGGAGGGAAGGATCGAAGAACTTCCGGTCAAAACCAGGGCGAAGGAGCGGCGGATCGAGGAGCGCACGGTCCTGGTATTCCGGGACGGGGAGAAGACGGCCATCTGTAAGCGGCCGGACAAAGGGCTTCTGGCCGGGATGTACGAGCTGCCCAACTACCCGGGGCATATGTCCCGGAAGGAAGTGGCCGCCTACAGCAAGGAGATCGGGCTTATGCCGGTGCGGATCAAAAACCTTCCGGAGGCGAAGCATATCTTCAGCCATGTGGAGTGGCACATGACCGGCTATGAGGTGCGGGTGGACGAGCTGGAGAAGACCAACGAGAAGGGCTTTCTCTTCATTCACCCGGAGGAGATCCAGGAGAGATACCCCATCCCGGCGGCATTTGGCAGCTACCTGCCCCGTTCTTAGCGAAAAAAAGATACCAAAACCTGATCGAAAGTGTTACAATGGTGCCAGATATACAAATATTCTTTTTGGAATGGAGGAGAGAGAGGTATGGATAATCAATTGGCACTGCTCACACTGTGCGGCTCTGTGATCGCGCTTCTGTTCGCGTTCAGCAGAGCGAAAAAAGTCCTGACCTTCCCACAGGGGACCGACCGGATGGCGAAGATCTCCGCTTCGATCCACAATGGGGCAATGGCGTACCTGAGACGGCAGTACAAGATCCTGATCGGGTTCTTCGCGGTAATGTTCGTGATCCTGGCAGCCATGGCAGCCTTCAATATGCTGACCTGGTTTGTACCCTTTGCCTTCGTGACAGGCGGATTTTTCTCAGGCCTGTCCGGATTCGTGGGAATGCAGATCGCTACAAGAGCCAACGCCCGGACGGCGGCGGCCTGCCAGAACAGTCTTAACAAGGGACTGAGGGTAGCCTTTTCCGCTGGTTCCGTTATGGGATTCACGGTAGTGGGCCTGGGACTTCTGGACATCTCTATCTGGTACCTTCTGCTGCGGCTGGTATTCAAGCTGCCTCTGGAGGATATCACCAGTACGATGCTCACCTTTGGTATGGGCGCTTCTTCTATGGCGCTGTTCGCCCGTGTGGGCGGCGGGATCTACACCAAGGCCGCGGACGTAGGCGCGGACCTGGTAGGTAAGGTAGAAGCCGGGATCCCGGAGGATGACCCGAGAAATCCGGCGGTCATCGCAGATAATGTAGGCGACAACGTAGGCGACGTGGCCGGTATGGGCGCGGACCTGTATGAGTCTTATGTAGGCTCCATCCTGTCCGCCTGCTCCCTGGGCGTGATCGCGTTCAATAAGATCGAATCCGTAGACCGGGTAAATGCAGTGGTGATCCCCATGATCCTGGCGGCCATCGGCGTGCTGGCGTCCATCCTGGGATCCCTTCTGGTGAAGACCGGAGAGAGCACCGATCAGATGACGCTTCTGAAAGCGCTACGCCGGGGCACCAACACCAGCGCCCTGATCATCGCGGTAATTGCCTTCCCCATCGTGTGGTTTGTACTGGGGAAAGATTTCATCGGATTCTACTTTGCAATCCTGGGCGGCCTGCTGGCAGGCGTGCTGATCGGATTCTTCACGGAGTACTTTACATCGGATACTTATAAACCAACCCAGAACCTGGCGGCCAAGTCTGAGACCGGATCCGCCACGCTGATCATCGGCGGTCTGGGACTGGGTATGCTGTCCACAGCAGTGCCCATCATCATCATCGCCATCTGCGTTATGGCGGCGTACGCGTTCTCCGGCGGTTTCATCGAGACCACCAGAGGCCTCTACGGGATCGCCCTGGCGGCGGTAGGAATGCTGTCCACCTTGGGTATCACCCTGGCCACAGACGCTTACGGCCCCATCGCTGACAACGCAGGCGGTATCGCGGAGATGGCAGGACTGGAAGCGGAAGTCCGCAGAAGGACCGACGCGCTGGATTCTCTTGGAAATACAACGGCTGCAACCGGCAAGGGATTTGCCATCGGTTCCGCGGCCCTGACGGCTCTGGCTCTGATCGCCTCCTATGTGGAGAAGGTAGAACAGGTAGGCGGCAGCAGCGTGAACCTTGATATGAGCGTGATGAACCCCACCGTTCTGGTCGGGATCTTCATCGGCGCCTGCCTGCCCTTCGTATTCGCGGCTCTTACCATGGAGTCGGTAGGACGGGCGGCACAGAGTATCGTGGTAGAAGTACGGCGGCAGTTCAAGGAGATCAAAGGCCTGATGGAAGGCGAGGCAGACGCGGATTATGAGACCTGCGTGGACATCTGTACCAAAGCCAGCCTTCATGAGATGATCACACCCACCCTGCTGGCCATCATCACTCCGGTCGTCACCGGACTGATCCTGGGCTACAACGGTGTGATCGGCCTTCTCACCGGAGCTACAGCTACTGGTTTCCTGATGGCCATCTTCATGGCTAACTCAGGCGGCGCCTGGGACAATGCCAAGAAGTACATCGAGGGCGGCAAATACGGCGGCAAGGGAAGCGATTCCCACAAAGCGGCGGTTGTAGGCGACACGGTAGGCGATCCCTTCAAGGATACCTCCGGACCGTCCATCAACATTCTGATCAAGCTGCTGTCCATGGTATCCATCGTGTTCGCGGCTCTGGTAGTGAACTACCACGTTTTCTAAATAGTAACAGCAACGCTTCCTGCAGGGCAGTTCGGCCGGACAGCTCTGCAGGAATTTTTTATCCGGCAATAAAAACGGGGGATCGGGGCAAAGTAGACATAAGGAGGAGCAGAAAAAATGTGTACTTGTATCACTTATGAAAACGGAGATTTTTACTTTGGAAGGAACCTGGATCTGGAGTCTTCCTTTGGGGAGAAGGTGGTGGTCACTCCCAGGAACCATCCCTTCCGCTGGCGGGAGATGGAACGGGAAGAGGGATCGCATTTCGCCATGATCGGGATGGGAGCGGTGGCCGGGGATACCCCGCTCTACGCAGAGGCGGTAAACGAGAAAGGCCTTGCCATGGCGGGACTGAATTTCCCGGGAAATGCCTGCTACAGCCCCCGGGCAGAAGAGGGGCGATACAATGTGGCCACCTTCGAGCTGATCCCCTGGCTTCTGGGAACCTGCGCGTCTGTGTCACAGGCGGAGGAACTTCTTCATAAGGCCAATATCCGGGATACCGCCTTTGCACCCCAGATGCCGCCGGCGCCGTTGCACTGGATGATCGCCGACCAGGAGCGGTGCCTGGTGGCGGAGATGGTGGCAGAAGGGCTTAAGCTCTATGACAATCCGGCGGGGGTGCTGACCAACAATCCCCCCTTTCCCTACCATCAGATGAACCTGGCCAACTATCTCAATGTGACGGCGGCCCACCCGGGCAGCCGGTTCTCCGCCGGGCTGGATCTTGCGCCTTACGCGGAAGGCATGGGCGGCCTGGGGCTTCCGGGGGACGCGTCTTCCCCCTCCCGGTTTGTGAAGGCGGCTTTCCTGAAATGGAATTCCGCTGGGGAGAAGGAAGAAGGAGCCAATGTATCCCAGTTCTTCCACATCCTGGACAATGTGAGCATGGTGCGGGGAAGCGTGGTGACGGCTTCCGGAGCCTACGACATCACCACCTACTCCTGCTGTGTGAACACCCGGACCGGAGTTTATTACTATAAGACTTACGATAACTCCCGGATCCGGGCGGTGGACCTTCACCGGGAAGATCTTGAGGGAAGCGCCCTGGCGGTGTATGAACTGGAGGACAAGCCGGAGATCCGGTATCAGAACTAAGAGAGGACGAAGGATATGAAGCTGGTATTTATGGGGGACAGTATCACCGACGCCTTCCACAAGCTGAACGTGGATGAGGCGGGGCTTGGGAACGGGTATGTGGCTCTGATCGCGGAGCGGTTAAAAGAGATGGGAAGAGCGGATTTCGTCCGTAACTCCGGACACGACGGGTTCACCGTGTCGGGGCTGTTGCGGCTGTTCGAGTACGACTGCCTTCAGTTCCATCCGGACCTGGTGACGGTGCAGATCGGAAGCAACGACGCGGCAGTGTATATGAATACCGGGAAGACCCTGGAAGAACAGGGCTTCGGGGACAGCTACCGGAAGCTTCTCGGGCGGATCCGGGAGGAGACAGGGGCGAAGATCCTGTGCCTGGGCCCCTTTATCTTCCCCTATCCGCTGGAGTACGCCAACTGGATCCCGGTGATCCAGAGGATCGAGGAGCTGGAGCGGCAGATCGCGGCGGAAGAAGGGGCGGCGTTCCTGCCCCTCCATGACCGGCTGAATCAGGCGGCGAAGGAGCTGGGATATGAGGCCGTCACCGTGGACGGGACTCATCTTACCCGGGAAGGAGCGAAACGGATGGCAGAGGCCTGGCTTGAGGCGGCGGAAGGGATCTATTGACAGGCCGGACGGCAGATGGTAAGGTTAGGACAGAAATCATTACGTGCATAGGAGGGAAAACATATGCCACATATCAGTGTAAAATTGTATCCGGGAAGAAGCCAGGAGATGAAGGAGAATCTGGCCCACAAGCTGCAGGAGTGCCTGGCCAGCGAGTCCGGCTGTTGGAGCAACGACGATATCTCCGTCTCCTTCGAGGAGATCGGGCCGGATGGATTCGAGGAAACTGTGAAAAAGGCCATGAAGCCGGAGGAGATGATCCTGACCTCCAAGTTTGTTCACTAGGGAAACAGGAGAGATGAAGCGAAAAGCAGAGGAATACTTCTTTTATTTTATGCTTTATTCTGTGATCGGCTGGATCTATGAAGTATTCCTGGAAGTGGTGGTGTACCGCTGGGGATTCTCCAACCGGGGAGCGCTTTTTGGCCCTTACTGTATCATTTACGGAGTGGGGGCGCTGATCCTGATCTTCTCCCTTAGCGGCCTCAAGAGACAGCGGATCACAGTGGGGAAGCTTAACATCACGCCGCTTCTGGTGTTCCTGGGGATCGTGGTGATCACCACGGTGGTGGAGCTGATCGGAAGTTATATCATGGAGGCGGCCACCGGGGAATGGATGTGGGATTACCGGAGATTCGCCTTTAATTTCCAGGGGCGGATCGCGCTGAACCCCAGTATCCGGTTCGGCATCGGAGGAATGGTTTTCCTCTATGTGCTGCAGCCGTTGTTTGAGCGGCTGGCAGGGAAAATGAAGCCCAGGACATTTGACATTGTGACCGGGATCCTGGCGGCAGTGTTCCTGGTGGATGTAGTAGTATTCTTTTTGAAATGAATGAAGAGGCCGGTGGAGCAGATTTCCGCCGGTCTTCTTGCTTGTAATATCAGCGACAGGCAGAGAAAAGATGAAAAAGCTGGCATTTTGTTAAAAAGGATTGACTTCTCTTTTTATTGATGATACTATGATGATATCAAAATGATATCAGATTCGCAGAGGGAGGAGAATCAATATGAAGAAAGAACAAGTACAAGAGAGAATCTTACATCCGGCCAACGGCTACCTGATGCTCCTTTTAGGGATATTACTTCTGATCGCAGGGATCGGAGGAGGAGTCGCAGGATCCGTGATCGGCGGCATGGAGGAAAATGGAGCCCTGATCGCCATCAGCGTTACCGCCTGTGTTATCCTGGTCATTGCAGGTGTGATCCTGTTGTGCGGGCTGAAGGTGCTGAACCCCAACGAAGCTTATGTGCTGACTCTGTTTGGTAACTATTACGGAACCATCAAAAAGGAAGGCTTCTTCTGGGTGAATCCCTTCTGTTCCGCCATTAATCCTACCGTCAAAGCAGTGCCGGTGGCGACCGGAAGCGTGGAAGGACGCCTTACCACCGCAGGCGTATCTGCCGGCGGGAAGAAAGTGTCCCTGCGGATGATGACCCTGGACAACAAGAAGCAGAAGGTCAACGATCTGCTGGGTAATCCGGTGGAGATCGGAGCCGTAGTGATCTGGCGGGTAGTGGATCCTACCAAGGCAGTGATCAACGTGGAAAATTATAAGAACTATCTGTCCATTCAGTGTGACGCCATCATTCGGAATACGGCCAGACAGTATCCCTACGATACCAACGAGGGCGGCGACGAAAAATCCCTGCGGGGCAGCAGCCAGGAGATCGCGGATATCATGAGCCAGGAGCTGCAGAAGAAGACGGAAGACGCCGGCATCCAGATCGAGGAAGTGCGGATCACCCACCTTGCCTATGCGCCGGAGATCGCATCCGCCATGCTGCAGCGGCAGCAGGCGGCCGCCATCATCGACGCCCGGCAGAAGATCGTGGAAGGCGCTGTGGGCATGGTGGAGATGGCGCTTCACAAATTAAATGAAAATGATATCGTAGATCTGGACGAAGAGCGCAAAGCCGCCATGGTCAGCAACCTTCTGGTAGTGCTGTGCGGCAATAAAGAAGCGCAGCCCATCGTCAACAGCGGAAGCCTGTACTAAGAAAGAGGGTCTTGAATAAGAGGCGGGGAAACCGTAAGATAGAAAGTATAAAACGGAAACGGAAGGGGGACTTTGTGGAAATGGAAGAAAAGAATACCGACAAATCCAAAGCCAAAAAACAAGTGCCCCTTCGTCTGTCAAAAAAACTGTACGACGAGATCGCCCAGTGGGCGGAGGATGATTTCCGCTCCATGAACGGACAGATCGAATACCTGCTGACGGAGTGTGTGAAACACCGGAAAGGGAAGAAAGATTTGCAGGAGGAGTAAGGAGATCTCCTCAAAAATCGTAAAGAGAAAAGAAATAGTAGAGGATTAAACAAGAACAGACCATGTGGAAAAGTCGGCCGGGAGGCCGGCTTTTTTGCTTTGCCAAATGAGAGAAAGATTATGGAAAGAAGGGTTGCGGAGGAGAGGAGGATGTAGAATAATAGATGGTAAAAGAAGGTAGTTTTATTATATGCGATATCGGGTTATATTTTTCCAGTTGTCAGGGAATCCCATTAGTTTTAGAAGAAACGATTCCGTAATTTGAGGACTGCGTTTTATATACTTTTTGATTATGCGGATTAATGTACGTTTAAATTTCAGAAAATCCTGTTTAGGAAGAAGATAACGAAAAGCAATCACTAACCCAAATAAGTCTCGTTTCCCGAAAAGGAACTGGTTCCCTTTTTTCGCTATGTTCAGTTTGTGATGGAGAGGTGTGTCAGGAAAATCAATTTGAATCCGAAAAGAATAAAGACGTTCGTTATGGGCACATACATTTCGAAATAGAGTGAGGATTTTTAGATACCGTTCCAGGTTCTTTTCGTTTACACGGGGAAATTCTTTGCTGATATTACTTTGCAGATGAGAGGGGAGAAGAGCATAGAATTTGGAAATTTGTCCAAAGGTAAGAGTGTTTATCAGTACCCATAAAGGAACATTATGATATAGCTTTCGCTGATGGACAACATAATTATGGTCGGTGCTTTTGTTTGCCTGATAGGATAGTAGCTGGATTAAATGTTTGATATCAGTGGCATTCTTTTTTGTGTTATTATAATTTTGGGGATTAAGGAAGGCGTTTTGCTGTTCGCCATGGAGATTACAAAAGTGATAGGAAACAAGTTGACGGATCCGGCATTCTACTTTGCACAAATATTTGAAAACAAGTTCACGTAGAGAAGTGTCGAATTGATATAGGGAATAAATATCTTCGAAAGAAGTGTTGCTTTTGTAGATACGTGTCATTGGATCGATGAATGGAGTTTTATACCCTCCGATCAGAGAAAAGTAACCGATATTTTTAAGAATTTCCTTTGCGACCTCTCGGTCATGGATCAGAAGTTTCTTTTCGTCTTGTAGTTTGTCGAGTTGTTGATCATATGTGAGAAAAGGTTTGGGCAAGGGCTGGCCTCCTTTCTATTTGGTGTAAAAAAGGAGGGCCCGCAGGTCCTCCCCCGGTCTCAGTCCTCTCAAGTATCTGAAACCTGATCACTTAGACAAAGTCTAGCATGAGTGTTTCTAAAAGTCAATGACTTTTGATGAACAGACAGCTTAGAAAATTTTGTCTCTTGGCTATTTTATATTAGAATAAGAAAAAATATACGAAGGTGAAACAAACATGAGATTATTTATTGCGATCCCATTGTCGGAGGAAATGAAGAAAGCGCTGGTAACCTGTATGCACGACCTGAAGAAGCAGGGGGTGGAAGGGAACTATGTGCCGGCCCAGAACCTGCACCTGACGCAGGCCTTCATCGGGGAGTACGATGACCCGGAGAAGGTGAAGGAGGTTCTGCGAAGCGTGCCGATGCCGCCCTTCCGGATGAGCCTGTCGGAGAAAGGGAATTTTGGCAATCTCCTGTGGGCGGGAGTAAAAGGGAATCAAAAGCTGAAAACTTATGTAAAGGATCTGCGGGCGGCGCTGAAAGGGGCGGGGATTCCCTTCGAGGATGATAAATTTACGCCTCATATCACCCTGGTGCGGAAGGCGGCGTCGAAGAAGCCCTACCAGGTACATTTGCCAAAGGCAGAGATGACAGTGAAGCATGCGGTGCTGATGAAGTCGGAGCAAAAGAACGGGAAAGTAAGTTATCGGGAGATGTAAACCGGCCTGCTGTCTAGGAGGGGGATGAAAATGAGAGAAGAGATTTTCCAGTATGTGAAAAAGAAATATAAAGTGGAACCGGATTATCCATTTTCCACGGCGCCCACTTATCCGGTGCTGCGGCATAAGGATAACCGGAAGTGGTTTGCCCTGATCATGGATATCCCGAGGGAAAAGCTGGGGCTGGAGGGCAGCGAGCACGTGGACATCATGAATGTGAAGCTGGGGGATCCCATGTTAGTGGATATGATCGTCCGGCAGCCGGGGTATTTCTACGGGTATCACATTACCAGAAGCAACTGGATCTCCATTCTCCTGGACGGGACGGTGCCGTTTGAGGAGATCTGTCAGTGGATCGATGAGAGTTATGCAGTGACGGCTTCCAGGAAGAAGGGGAAGAGGCGGAAATCCCAGGAATAGAGTACGCGCGGGAGGCGGAGTATGAAAGTATTGGTGATCCCGGATGTCCATCTGAAGCCGTGGATGTTTGAACGGGCGGAAGAAATCATGAAAAAGGGAATGGCAGAACGGGCGGTGTGTCTGATGGACATTCCGGATGACTGGAATCAGGAGTATAACCTGGAATTATACCGGAATACCTTTGACGCCGTGATCGCATTTGCCAAAAGATATCCGGATACCCTCTGGTGTTACGGCAACCATGACCTGAGTTATCTGTGGAATAAACGGGAGAGCGGCTACAGCCCGGCGGCTGCATATACGGTGGCGAAGAAGCTGGATGAACTGGCGTGCGCGCTGCCGGAGGGGAACGAGATCCGCTACGTCCAGAAGATCGACCAGGTCCTCTTCTGCCACGGAGGGATCCTGGATTATTTTGTAAGAAATGCTGTGTCTTCCGCAAACTATGACGATGTGGACGAGGTGGTCAGGACGCTCAATGGCCTGTCCTGGGAATACATGTGGAACAATTTCTCCCCCATATGGTACCGGCCCCAGGAATCAGCGGAGCGGATGTACAAGCCCAAAGAGCTTCTGCAGGTAGTGGGCCATACCCTGGTGGAGCGGATAGGACGGGAGTGGAATGTGCTGTCCTGCGATGTATTTTCCACCCACAGAGACGGAACGCCGGTGGGGACGGAGGAGTTCCTGGTGGTGGATACGGAGAGCTGGGAGTATGAAGGCGTGAAATAAAGGGGACGAGAGTAATATTTGGAAGTCGCGTTGAAAAGGAGGATTATTGTAAATATTGTTTGAAAGGATGTGGTTTGGCAAAACTATTTATTGCATATTACGTGGCTCGTTTGGAGGTATGGTGTCAGATCCTGGAAATTGTTGTTTTATAAGTGGGTTGTGTTTTTTTCTTTGCCTGGGCGTGCCCAAAATCGTTATTTTATCTTAGTAAAATGGTGTAGTAAAATAGCTACAAATGATGTGGAAATAAAGGGAACTAAGAGCTGGTGAAAAGGAGGAGGATTTGATAAAATAACATATATATAGTTTTGGGGTTGAGAGAGAAGATTTAAATTTGGGAACGTGATATAGTTGTTTAAAGGCAATATAAAACGTTAATATATTTATAAAAAAATTTTTTAGTTGTGCAGAGAATATTAATAAGGGATTTCGCCTTCACTGGATATATGTTTTGGATGAAGGTGATTTGAGGTTAAGTAAGACTATTTTAAGCAGGAGTAAAATTAAAAAACTTAGATTAGGAATGTATCGAAAAATATGAAAAAAATTTTTAATATAGTTAATGAAAAGGAATTTCGAAACTGTCAATCTAATATATAAAAAAATGGACAAGGCAAGATGTCGATAAAAATTATATCAGAGTTAAATATTCACGAGTTGCTTTCGAAGCTTGGATGAGTATTTGCAGTATGTAATTGTTAACATGAAACGAAAGGGGAAGCAATGGATATTGACACAGTAAAAAAGATAATTCAGGAATTCTTCCAAGAAGGAACAGTTACAATTGTTGGTTCTGGACTTTCGTTGGCTGAGGGAATACCTGGCATGGTTGAATTGGCAGAGGAGTTACAGCGTCAAATTCCTACATTATTAGTAGAATCTGATGATGTAAATAATTGGAGAAAAATTGAAAGTGACTTAACAAGCGGTATTGGATTAGAAGAAGCATTACATAATACTAAGCCAAACTTACACGTCGAAGAATTCATTAGAAAGATAACAGCACGATTTATTGGTGAAGCAGATAATAAGGTTTTTAATGATATTCTAACTGGTGAAAAACAACTTAGATTTTCAGAATATTTAAGACAATTTAATATAAGAGGACAAGGAATGACGGTTATTACGACAAATTATGATCGATTGATTGAATATGCATGTGAAGCCAATGGCATAATGGCTGACACGCTCTTTACCGGCAAGTACATAGCTAGTTATAAACCGAAACAAAGTAAGTACGCAGCTTGTATAGGGACTCAAAGAAAGAATAGTAGGGGGGTAAAATTGGAGTTTTCTCCAAGAGTTACTGTATTAAAACCTCATGGTTGTTTAAGTTGGCATTTAATAAAGGATGTTCCGTATTCAATACCTAATTATATTATGGAGAATAGTTTGATTATTACTCCTGGTTTAAATAAGTATCGTGAAGGATATAGTGTTCCATTCGATACACATCGATCACGCGCAAATGACGAAATTGATAAAGCACAGAGATATATCATTATTGGTTATGGATTTGGAGACGATCATTTAGAAACCCATCTGATACAACAGTTAAAAGCTGGGAAGCCAACACTAATTTTTACGTATTCGTTGTCAGAAAAGGCAAAATGTCTGGTTGAGGGATGTAGGGGTATAACTGCATTTTGTCATGCGAACAGTAATGATACGAAAGTGTTGAATTCGAGTGATGAAGTTGTTTTTGAAGAAACTAATTTGTGGGATTTACATGAAATGATTAAGGAGGTATTTTAATGGTAAATTTGTTGAATTTTTCGGAAAATGATTTATTGGGAAGCGTAACGCATGTTGATACAGAACAAATTATAATTGAAATTGTAAATGGAGCGATAATGAACAAGATTTGTGTGGGAAATCTTGTCGCAATAGAAACATCAAAACAGCATGAGAAATTAATTGCACTCATTGATAAGGTGACTAGAAAATATGTAGAGAACTATGCAGATGAAGATGATGAGATTGATGAATTGATGATATCATCGGCTGACTATATAAAAGTAAGTATAATAGGGACGTATCATTCTGTATATGGATCTATACATGATTTGTTTAAAAGAGGTGTTGAAATTTTTCCACAAATAGAAAGCAAGTGTTATGGGATTTCGGGACAAAATCTTCAAAATTTTATGAACATTTTAGGAAAAGACATTGATGAAGACAAACGTTTGAAAATAGGTTCTTTTATGATGGACAAAGATGCTGAAGCAATACTCGATGGTAATAAATTTTTTCAGCGTCATGCAGCGGTTTTGGGGAGTACTGGTTCTGGAAAGAGTTGGTGCGTGGCAAATATATTAGAAAAAGCAAGCAAGTTAAAATATGCTAATATTATCGTGTTCGATATGCATGGAGAATATAAAAGTTTAACGGAGGGAACAGATGCAATTGCTCAATATTTTAGGATTGCAGGTCCTGGCGATTTAGAGATGACAAGCGATGATGTTCTGTTTTTGCCCTATTGGTTACTTAATCGTGAAGAACTTTTATCAATGATTTTAGATAGGAGCGATTCAAATGCTCCAAATCAGGCATCTCGGTTTACGTTACACATTCGTAGTTTGAAGGAAGCTACGTTAATTAATGAGGAAAGAAAAGAAACGTTGAAAACATTTACGGTAGATTCGCCGATTCCATTTTTGATGGCAGATTTAGTGGAAAGGTTAAAAGATGATGATACCAGAAAGGGTAAGGGGAAAAATGGACCGATTAAGGGAGAGTGGGAAGGTAAGTTAACACGTTTCATTTCCAGATTAGAGACTAAGGCAGCTGATAAAACTTATGGATTTATGTTTCAGCCCTCAGATGAGATTCAAACGTATAGTTGGTTGGCAAAGATGACTTGTCGTTTATTGGGGTATCGAGATGGTCAAAAAGGAATTAAGATAATTGATTTCTCGGAAGTGCCGTCTGATGTTTTACCTGTTGTAACAGGAACATTAGCGAGGTTGTTATATGATGTTCAGTTTTGGATGAATCCACAAAAGCGGACGCCATTTACGATTGTTTGTGACGAAGCACATTTATATTTACCTTTAAAAGAGGAGGCTGATTCAATTCAAAAGCAAGCATTATATAATTTCGAACGAATAGCAAAAGAAGGAAGAAAGTATGGGGTATCAATTTTGGCGGTTAGTCAGAGACCAGCGGATGTGAGTAAAACTATATTAAGCCAGTGTAATAATTTTGTAGTACTACGTTTAACAAATGAAAGAGATAAAAGTGTAATTAAAAATTTGTTGCCGGATTCATTAAAAAGTACAATAGAATTTTTACCATTGCTTGATGTGGGGGAAGCACTTGTTGTTGGAGATGCAATACTTTTACCTAGTAAAATAGTATTGGATAAACCGTTAGAGTCGCATAGACCAGTTAGTGCAACTAAAGATTTCTGGGATGAATGGGATAGTAACGAACCAGACAATGCGGCAATCAATGAAGCAATAGAAGCACTGCGTAAACAATGCAGAATTTGAGTAGGAAAGAGAAATGGTTGATTCACATGATAGTTTATAGAAACCGGTTGCTAATTTTGTAAATGGGAAATTGTATGACATTTATGGTAGGAATATTGATCATTTTTTGTCTGAATATTTATTGATATGCATAGACGTTATTTAAGGGGAAAAGTAGATGGGAAGTGTTTGATATATAAGAATAATTCATCATATAAATCAATATGTTATGGTTCGTATAGAAACGATGGGAATATTGGAAGTTTTGGGAATTACGGAAATATTGTCGGTTCTTTCTATATAGGCTATGTAGATGTGAAAATTTGATGATTTGATACTGGCATAATATATGTTAAGTATAAGAAATATAAAAAATTTAAAAAAGTATTTTGAGGAGAATTTGTACTAAAGAGCGAATGTGAGATATATTTTTTGAACAAGATTTATAGAAAGAAACTAAACCATATAAATATATGAATGATGAAAAAATATAATTAAAAGAGTAAATGATTTAGAGATGTTAAAGGTATTTAAATAAAAGGAAGACGGAAAAATATGAATGATGTAAAAAGAAAAGCAGAAGAATTTGTGAGTAGATGGCGAGGTAAAGGGAATGAGAAACAAGAATCTCAAAAATTTTGGCTAGATTTATTGGGAAATGTATTTGAGATACCTTTACCTACAGAATATATTGATTTTGAACGCCCGGTAATGTTAGACCATACATCATTTATAGATGGTTATATTAAAGATGTAAAAGTTTTAATAGAACAAAAAAGTGCTAAAATTGATTTACATAAGGTAATAAAGCAGTCAAATGGTGAACTTTTGACTGCTTGGGAACAAGCCAAACGTTATATGGTCAATATGCCGGTGGATGAACATCCGCGGTATATTATTATATGTAATTTTCGTAGTTTTCATATATATGATATGAATGATGTGGGGAGCGATCCTTCTATTGTAAATTTAGAAGATTTACCACTAGAGTATAACAGATTGAATGTTTTAATGGTTGGAGAAAATCCTCATATACAAAAGGAGGAACAATTATCAGAGCAAGCCGGTGCCCTTGTTGGGAGAATATATGATGCTCTTTTAGAAAGGTATACTGATAAAAATGATCCACATACATTGAGAAGTTTAAATATGCTATGTGTTCGGTTTGTGTTTTGTCTATATGCTGAGGATGCTGGACTTTTTGGGAAGAAAAGCGCATTTCATGATTATATGGAACAGTTTCCGGCAAAATTATGGCATAGTCAGATTAAAGAACTGTTTAAGATATTAAATCAAAAACCTGAGGAAAGAGATAAATATATTGATGAGGAACTAGCAGCATTTCCATATGTCAATGGTGGGTTGTTTAGTGATGTTGATATTGAAATACCAAGTTTTTCAGAAGAACTTGTAAGATTGATATTGGATGAGGCGTCTTTGGGATTTAATTGGTCTGAAATAAGTCCTACTATTTTTGGCGCAGTTTTTGAAGCTACGTTAAATCCGACAACAAGGCGGTCGGGCGGGATGCATTATACTTCTATTTCTAATATTCATAAAGTGATTAATCCACTTTTCTTGGATGATTTAAGACAAGAATTTGAAGAAATAAAGAAACGACCAAAATCAGATGGCTGGAGAACAAAATATTTAAAAGCTTTTCAAGAAAAATTGTCTCACATGAAGTTTTTGGATCCTGCTTGTGGATCGGGGAATTTTTTGACGGAAACATATCTTTCATTAAGAAGACTGGAAAACTCTGTTATTAGAGAATTAAATGATGAGATTATGACCGGGCAGTTACGTTTGGCAGTAGATACACAAGCGCTGCAGAATATAAAAGTTTCTATTATGCAATTTTATGGAATAGAAATAAATGATTTTGCTGTAACGGTAGCTAAAACCGCTTTATGGATTGCTGAAAGTCAAATGTTGGAACAGACCGAAGAAATAATTGGAGAAAAATTAAATTTCTTTCCTTTGCAAACAAATTTGAATATAATAGAAAGAAACGCTTTAACGGTTGATTGGAATGACATTATTAAAAATACTTCTGTTAATTATATTATGGGGAATCCCCCCTTTATTGGAGCGCGACAAATGGATCCCGATTCTCCGCAAAAAAAAGACATAAAAAGAATATTTGATGGGGTAGATCAATCCTGGGATTTGGACTATGTATGTTGCTGGTATATGAAAGCATTTAAATATATGACAAATACTTGTCGCGCAGCTTTTATATCTACGGATAGTATTACTTCTGGTGTACAAGCCGCTATTTTACAGAAGGTAATGAAAGAACAGGAATGTAAACTTGATTTTGCATATGAGTCATTTAAATGGACAAACGATACTAGCCAATCAGCGCAGGTCTTTTGCGTAGTAATAGGTTTTTCGAAAGCAACTCATACAGTCGAGGCTGAGAAGTATGTATATAGAGCTGATGGCACGTGTTACAAAACACCTAATATTAACTGGGCTTTACGACAAGAGGAGGTTGTGATTTCATCGAGAAGAACACCAATTTGTAATGTGCCACAAATGGTTAATGGAAATATGGAGAGAGGGGGAGTAAATCTAATTTTGGAAGAAGGTGAAAAAGATGAAATTTTAAAGAAAGAGCCTTCTTTGAAAAAATATATAAAGCCATTTTTTGGAACAAATGAACTTATGGGACATAAAAAAAGATATTGCATTTGGCTTGTAAATGCAGATTATGCAGATATTGTTAATTCTAAAATACTTATGGAACGAGTTGAAAAAGTAAGAAAACATAGACTTGAATCAAAAGCAAAAACAACACGTCAATATGCTGCTGATCCTACGGTATTTGCTCAGAGACCGCAGCCAGAAGGATGTGATTTTATTATAGTCCCAAGAGTTACAAGTAAATCCAAATACTTACCAATGGCATTTATGAAGAGTGGTATCATTGTAAGCGATAAGGCTCATTTAATTCCAAATGCAACGTTATACCATTTTGGGATTTTAGTATCTAGAGTACATGAACTTTGGACAGATTCTATTAGTATGAAAATGGGAGAAGGGTATAGTTATTCCAAGGAATTGGTATATAATAATTTTCCATGGCCTGAGAATCCTACAAAAGATCAAATTACAAATATTGAAAAAACAGCTGCTGAAATTTTGAGAGTGCGTGAGTCACTTAGTTCGCTAACTTTAAAGCAGATGTATGGAAAAATAATACCGCCAGAATTATTAAAAGCACACATGGAAAATGATAAAGCTGTACTTCGAGCCTACGGTTTTATAAAGCGTGATTCGGATGGAAAACGTCATTGGATGTCAGAGGATGAAGTGGTTTCTGCGTTAATAAAAATGTATGAAGAGTTAAGATAAAACAAAGAGAACAGTAAGAGCGTTTTTGATATGGAATAAAATTACTTTATCGGAGATATAAGTGGATAAGGATATAATTTCTAGATTTTAAAGAATATGATGTCCATACGTCATTTTTTATTCCATTGGTAAGGAATATTGAAAAACATATACATTAAGAGAAAGTTTATCAAGTAAAGTGTGTAAATTTTGGATTATTATAGATGGTATAACCTTTCAATTACATATGCAGAAGGAGAAAATAATTGACTACTTTCCACGATAATCTACTCAGAGAAGGCTTCACAACTGCATACTTGGACAGGACATACCCGTCTAATCTTGCCTACAAGCCCCAGTTCATTTCCAACAATTACAAGGAAGGGCGCAAGGTTCTCTCATCCATTGAGGATGAGCTCCTGTCATGCAAAGAATTCTTTATCAGTGTTGCGTTTATTACGATGGGCGGTATTACGCCGCTCCTTCAGACGCTGAAGGAGTTGGAAAGGCGTGGCATACCGGGGAAGATTCTTACAACGGATTATCAGAATTTCAGTGAACCGAGAGCTTTGCGGAAGCTGGCGGAGCTAAGTAATATTACGCTGAAAATGTACCGGACAGATGAGGCGCAGGAAGGCTTTCATACGAAGGGATACATTTTCAAAAATGAAGAACTTTATCGGATCATTGTTGGCAGTTCCAATCTGACCTTAAGTGCGCTGACGAAGAACCGGGAATGGAATACGAAGGTCGTTTCTACGGATCAGGGCGAATATGCTTCTGACCTGATGACGGAATTTACAGATCTTTGGAATTCAGAGTATGCAGTTGCATTTGAGGACTTCATTGACGAATATGCGCTCAACTATCGGATTATCCGGATGCAAATGTCAAGCACTTTTTTACTTTGTTAGGTAAGATGTTTTTTACATCGTATGGTAAGGAGTTTTTTATATACCATGGTAAGCAGATCTTTACATCGCAAGGTAAGCACCTTTTTACACGGTATGGTAAGCAGACTTTGTCATCTGCTCAACCCTGTGGATAAAGATCCGGGTGTTTCAGCCGATAAGATTCTCCCCTGAAAGAATAACACTTTGCATGGTGGAGGATCCGGTCCAGCATGGCAGTTGTAAGCACTGGATCCCCCATCATCTCTGCCCAGTCAACGATCTCCTTATTGGTGGTAAAGATGATGGAGCTGGTTTCATAGGTGTCGCTGATAAAGGTAAAAAAGCGGTTCGCCTGTCCACGGCTGATTGGTGTGTAACCGATCTCATCAATAATGACAAGCTGTGCCTTTCGGATATTTTTCAGGCGGAATCCTGCAGCCCGCTCAGTTTCTGCAGTATCGAGGATACGGATCAGGTTCGTCATCTTTTCAAAACATACCGTATAACCGCTGTTGACAGCCTGCAGGCCCAGACCGCAGGCTACCATGGTCTTGCCGAGGCCCGGAGGCCCGGCAAAGACAAGGTTTCCACAGTTGTCCAGCCAGGATAATTCCTTCAGGACAGTAAGCTGTGCCTGAGTGATCCCGGATTCCAGTTCCTCAGGATCGAATTCTTCCAGAGGGCGGATGTTTGGCGGGAAATGCGCTGCGGAGTAGTTTCGCTTCCTGCGCCGCTCATTCCGGCCCTTTACTTCCGTTTCCAGGACTGCCAGGAGAAACTCCCTACAGGATGAATCCTGTAGATCTGCCGTCTCCAGAAGATCCGGGAGCATACGGGCCGCATGTTTCAGAGTGAAGGTCTCCAGCAGCGCAGTAAGCCGCTGTACCGGGATATGGCTGGTATCCATGCTTTTTAAGATCTCGCGGTTCACTGTACAGCCGCCCCCTTCCGTTCTGTGCGTTCCCGGAATGCTTTCGCATAAACGGAAAGGTCAGTATAGACGACACTTCCGGAGGGTATCTGTGCACGGCAGTCATCGTTTGCCAGTTCCCGTCCTGCTTTTGCAAGACTGTAGACAACCTTGAACTGAGAAAACTGATAGCGGTATTTCTGACAGCATTCCTTCATTACCTGGGCGACAAGAGATTTATCCGGATTCTCTGCATCCAGGAATTGCTCGATTGCACGCAGCTGTTTGGAAATATGCCGTGGATTCTCCTTTTTTATACCGTTGATAAAGTGCTGGAAATCATAACAGTTCCACTTGCTGCGAAGGCGCTCCATGATCTCGATCCAGTCACCGGATTCCTGTTTCCGGTGTTCCGGAAGCTGATTGATGCTTCCCTTCCGCTCGCTGAGGTTATGGGAACAGATATAGTTTAACTGTTCATCATAGATATGGATCTTTCCGCTGACAACCTTATACCGCACGGTCTTGAAAGCATAGCTGCGGGGCACGGAATATTTGCAGGATTTATATAAAACATACGGCAGGGCTGCGATCTCATAAGTACGGAATGTATTCGGCGATGTTTCATATACTGAGGGAAGCAGCGGCTGCATTGCCGCTTTCTCAATCCCGTTATAAATGTCTGCAGGGATACGCAGAGTAGTGCGGTGGATCCGCCGGTTTTTCCGTTCCAGCCATCCGGGAAGGGAACGCCATACATCATCAATGCAGGTGATCTTCCGCGCGCTGAAGAAATTTTTCTTCACGAATCCAACGGAATTCTCAATCGGTCCCTTGCTTTCCGGGTCAGCCTTATTGCACACCCAAAGGCGGATATCCTGTTCCGTACAGAAGTCCTCAAAAGTTCTGGTCTTAATGACCTCGCCATAGGTTTCACTTGAGACAAACACGGCATCCTGGTCAATGACAAGCTCTTTCGGCCGGCCTCCAAGCTTACAGAAGCACCGATAGATTGCCTGGCAGGCTTCCGCAGAGTTGTATTTATGGTCCTGTGCATAGACGCATAAAAAGCGGCTGTAACGCAGCAACAGGCAGATAAAGTGGATCTGCTTTGCCTGTGAGAGTGCCTGCTCGCCGAAATCGATCAGCATCTGTTCGCCGGGCGGTGTATCAAAAACATAGTCGTACACCCGCCGGTGTTCCGGCTCCCGGTTGACCTGCCCGGAATCCTCGAGATAATGGATGTAATTCCTGAGTGTCTGTCCATTCCCGGGGAGCTTGTCATAAGTCCCGTTTTCGATGAATTTCTCTTCCAGGACATCATAAACGGATGACATGCAGAAGCTTTTCCCACTGTTGGTTTCCAGGATCCGAAGGATTGTGCTCCGAAAAGGTTCTGAATCAAAGGTTTTGAGCTTTGCGAGTTTTGCGCCGGGATCATCAGGGACAACATCCATGTCGTAATACTTACTGATCGTAGGACGGCTCGGCGGCTTTTCGCCGCGCGCCTCATAATAGCGGATGATATCCGTTTTTGTGTAACCCATTAGTTTCAGGTCCTGTATCTGTTGCATCTGTGTTTTCGTCAGCATAAAGTTCTCCTCTCTTGTGTACTGCTTACCAGTATACAAGAAGCAAACCGATGCTGACTTCCTCCTGTGATAAAACTTGCCACAGAGGATAGAAAGAAGTCCTTACCATGGGTTGTAAAAAACTGCTTACTGTGTCATGTAAAAAAGTGCTTACCGTGCAATGTAAAAAGGTGCTTACTGTACCATGTAAAAAACTCCTTACCATGTGGCTGTAAAATCACCTTACCACGCACATATCCGGAAGCAGAGAAAGATTGCGAAGGAAGCGCAGGTGACCTCTCTGGAGCAATACAAGCTGCAGCCGAATTCTATGCAGTTAGGTTTTATTTCCAATCTTGAAAAGATCCGGGCAGCAGGCGAGACGAAGGCACTGCTGATTTCTGCCACCGGAACGGGAAAGACCTATGCCTCTGCATTTGCGCTTCGGGAGGAAGATGCGAAGAAAGTGCTGTTTCTGGTACACAGGGAGCAGATTGCGAAGCAGGCCATTGCCAGCTATAAAAAGGTGTTTGGAAATACCAGAACTTTCGGTTTGCTTTCCGGCAATTCAAAGGATTATAATGTAGATTATCTTTTTTCCACCATGCAAATGATGGCGAAGCAGGAGATCCTTACGAAATTCCGGCGGGATGAATTTGACACAATTATTATTGATGAGGCCCATCGGACCGGAGCTGCGAGCTACCAGAACATTATGCAGTATTTTACGCCGAGGTTTTGGCTGGGGATGACCGCTTCTCCGGAGCGTACAGATGCGTTTGACGTGTATGATGCTTTTGATCATAATATTGCTTATGAAATCCGTCTTCAGCAGGCGCTCGAAGAAAATTTGCTCTGTCCGTTTCATTATTTTGGTATTACGGATTTGCAGATTGACGGGGAGACAGTGGATGAAGAAACCGGCCTGAAGGATTTTAACAAACTTACCAGCGATGACCGTGTTGGCTATGTGATCGAACAGATGGAGTATTACGGATATTGTGGAAAACGGCCGAAGGGATTGGTTTTCTGCAGTTCCAAGAAAGAAGCCGGAGTATTGAGCGAAAAGTTTAATGGGCGTGGTTACCGTACTCTGGCGCTGACTGGGGATGACAGTCAGGAGAAACGGGAGCAGGCGGTGGAGCGTCTGGTGCTGGAAGACGGCGAGGACAAGCTGGATTATATTTTCACGGTAGATATTTTCAACGAGGGTGTAGATATTCCGGAAGTCAATCAGGTTATCATGCTGCGACCAACGGAATCCCCAATTGTATTTGTGCAGCAGCTGGGACGTGGACTGCGGAAAGCAGATGATAAGGAATACGTGGTGATTCTGGATTTCATTGGAAATTATAAGAATAATTTCATGATTCCGATCGCGCTGTCCGGGGATCGAAGCTACAACAAAGACAATATCCGGCGGTATGTGCTGGAGGGAGAACGGATTATTCCGGGGTCATCGACGATTCATTTTGATGAAATATCGCGGAAGCGGATTTTTGCGGCTATTGACAGTGCGAATTTCAGCGATATCAAGCTGATCAAAGAGAATTACAAGAATCTGAAAAATAAACTGGGGCGGATTCCAGCGCTGAAGGATTTTGATGATTATGGGGAAATGGATGCCCTGCGTATTTTTGACAACAACAGTCTGGGTTCTTATTACAAATTTCTGGTCAAATATGAGAAGGATTATACGGTCAGACTGTCCGCGGCAGAAGAAAAGGTGATTGAATTCATTTCCAGAAAGCTTGCCAGCGGGAAGCGGATCCATGAGCTTGCCATGCTGAACCGTATGTTGACTTATCAGCAGGGATTCTTTCGCTTGTGGGAGAAGGATCTGACAGAAGAATATGGGATTAAGTTACAGGATAAAACGATCAAAAATGTTGTCAATGTAATGACCAATGAATTTCCAACTGGATCCGGCAGAAAGACATATGCGGACTGCGTCTTTATGGAGGAAACGGAAGGCGGAGAGTATGAGCTGACTGGTGAATTCAGGAAAATGCTGCGAAATCCGGACTTTTACAAAATTCTGAAAGAACTGGTTGAGTTTGGTGTGTCCAGATATAAAGAGAGTTACAGCCACAGATATCAGGATACCAATTTTGTGCTTTATCAGAAGTATACATACGAAGATGTGTGTCGGTTGCTGGAGTGGGAGAATAACGAAGTTCCTCTGAATCTGGGTGGTTACAAATACGATCGAAAGACGAAGACGTTCCCGGTGTTTATTAACTACGATAAGGAAGAGGACATTCAGGATACCATTAAATATGAAGATCATTTTGAAAGTCCCAACAGGCTGATCGCTATATCCAAGCAGAGCCGGACGAAGGATTCCGAGGACGTGCAGAATTTTCTTCATGCCAGAGAGCGGGGCATCGATGTGGAGCTGTTTGTTCGCAAGAACAAGGATGACAAGATTTCAAAAGAATTTTATTATCTTGGCCGGATGACAGCCACCGGAAAAGCGGAAGAATTTATCATGGCGAATACGGATAAGACGGCGGTGGAGATCGAGTGGGAACTGGACACGCCGGTCCGGGAAGACATTTACGAATATATTGTAAACAACTGATGGAGGAAGGACATGAAGACAGTGAAGGTAGTGGCGGCGATCATTATACATGAGAATAAAATCTTCGCGACTCAGCGGGGATATGGGGAGTTCAAGGATGGCTGGGAATTTCCGGGCGGAAAGATCGAGCCGGGGGAGACGCCCCAGGAGGCACTTGCGAGGGAGATTAAGGAAGAACTGGATATTGAGATCGAAGTGAAAGATTTCCTGGAGACTGTGGAGTATGATTATCCGGCGTTTCATTTGTCCATGGATTGCTTCTTCTGCGTGATCAGGTCGGGAGAGATGGTGCTCAAAGAGCATGAGGCGGCGAAATGGCTGACGGTGGAGACGCTGGACAGCGTGGACTGGCTTCCGGCGGATCAAGGGCTGGTAGAAGGGATAAGGGAGTACATGCAGTTGCGATGATAGCTAATATTTTGTAATGTATGCAGGAAGTCTCTTTTTAGTAAAAAGTGCTTTTAAATCGGAAGTTGTAAAGTCTTAAATAGATGGATTAGAATACTATTCGTTTGTCACGGCAGTATCTTGAAAAATCCCGGAAAAGCCAGTAAAATCAATGGTTTTACTTTTGAAAAAAGCGTTTACCACACCACTACTGCACCATTTTGATTTGGAATAGAGCCTTGATATGACAAAGAAAAATGGAGGCCAGATGAGCTTTGCATTATTGTAGAATTTTGAGGGGTATTTTGTTATGATATAAATTAGGTAGACGCTTTCTACCCAATTTAACAGGGAGGGTATTGCATGGAAAATATCGTGACAGATAGAAGATTTGGAATGTACTTTAGAAGAACTGGTGATCCTGGAGCTGATTTGCAAAAACCCGTAGCGTTGATTAGCTGACAGGGTTATATGCCAGATAACAAATGAGACAATTTCAAGTTTTGGGGAAAGAAACTGGAGGGGATGCGCAATGAACAGATTTTCAGAAAAAGACTGGAAGTTATTCCGCAGCAAGCTTCCCGGCTGGCAGGAAGCGTATATGGAAAAACTAAACCAGGAATACATTGAGTTATTATCGGGAGAGGGCAATGCCTCGAGTAAATTCTGGGCATTGGAGAAGCGGATCCGGGAAGATCAGAAAGACTGCGGTGTACAGTGTCATATGAGCAGATCAAATCAGTTTTCCATTATGGTATCCTTGCTGAATGAAGGGGCTATTACGTTTGATGATCTGGAAGAATTCAGTGATGATCTGAAAGATACGATGAAGCATTTTGCTTTCTAGAAGAGAGTGTAAATAGGGGAGGGGAGAGAGGAGTATTTTGCTTTATTTCTTGATTCTTCAATTCTCTGGTTGTTCCTTTATGGATGCAATTTCCGCTTTTAATTGTTCGTTTTCAGATTGGAGATTTTCTTTGTCTGTATTGGCCTTCTGTAGTTGTTCAGATAAGGCCTGGATGGTTTGAAGATTTTGTTTATAGCTGTGGTAGAAAGTAGGGAAATATTTTTGGAAAGTCAGAGTTTCTATCTGTTTGTATGTATCTGAATCCGGAGGGATGCGTCCGCTCTGCTGATAGAGGATGCGATTAATACTGACTGTTCGTATATCATTCAGTTTTAAAAGTGAGTCGTGGGAGATAAAGGAAAATTCGCTGCTTTTTAAAAGAAACAGATCGCTATGAGATTCTGGATAGTCTACAGGGTGATAGACATCAAGGTGCTTGAGAGGATTATAAGAAAATATTGGAAGCACATAGAGCAGTTTTTGTTTGACGCCAATTACGAGTCCCCGGTGTTCATAAGACATTTCAGGGATATAATTTTTCCCGAATTCAAATTGGTATATTTCCCCTTTTTTGACAGGTTTTTGACGCAATTTTTTCTTTCTGTTTTCGGTCCAGCGGGAATCGGATATAGAAAAGCGGTGAAGTTCATCTGAACTGAACACATTTTCAATGACGGACTCATTTATTTTGTTCTGTGCTTTAAGATATTCTTTCAATAAGATTTTCTCCTTGGGAATTTGGAAATAAAAAGAGTACGGCGCTAACCGTACCCTGCTCTGGCTGACCAGAGTGACCTCGTCGGTCAAATTATTCTTTCTTAGACGGCCTCGTCGGCCAGGAAACACCTTGCAGGTGTGAAAGACGGTTGAACTTTTGTGGATGTTATTATAACGCAGTCAATACTAAGAGTCAAGATAATAGAGTGTTATTGTTGGATTTATGCTGCGAAAAAAATACGATGGAGAATTTGGGTTTTTAAAAGATATTTTGGTATGTTTTGACCAAAATATCTTCCAGGAGGGACAATTGTAAAGGGGAATTGTTATGAATAACTGGAGAGATTTATTTCAGGATCATATCCTTGCCCGCGGAGAAATGTATTTCTATGATGGTGCAGTTCAGGAGCTTCATAAAACAGAACACGGATATCAGGCCATTGTAGAAGGGACGGAGGATTATGAAGTAGAGATTGAGATCGAAGAGGGAGAAGTCTGTGAAATGTACTGTTCCTGTCCCTATGCGGAAGACGGCAGTCACTGTAAACATATGGCGGCTGTCCTGTATGAGATTGAGGAACAGGATGAGTCAGGGCTTCTGTCAGAGGATGCCTGCTTGGAGCAGCAGGAAAAGGAGCTGGAGGAGCTGATCGAAAAGCTTCCGGAGAGGGAACTGCGTGCCTTTGTAAAAAAACTGGCCAGAGAGGACAGCGGGATCCGGAGTATGCTTCTGACCAGATATGTAGTGGAAATCGATGAAAAGCAGATGAACCGGTTAAAGCAGGGAGTAGACCGGCTTGTGTGGGAATACAGTGATAGGAATGGATTTGTAGATTATCGGAACGCCTGGGATTTCACCTATGCGATGGAATGTTATCTGGGAGATAAAGTGGATGTCTTGATTGAACGGAGCTGCTGGCGGCAGGCATTTGAACTGACCAATTATGTGTTCCAGGTAATCGGGAATATAGACATGGATGATTCTGACGGCGGCATTTGTCAGATCGCAAATGCATGTTATGAGAGGTGGGAAGAGATACTGAAGAATTGTCCCGAAGATGTCAGAAGCGAAATGTTTGCCTGGTTTACCAGCCATTTGTCCTGCGATTATGTCATGGATTATCTGGAGGAATACATAGAAGATTTTTTGATGCGCGAGTTTCGGGACCGTGAAATGCTGGAGAAGAAACTGAAATATTTGGATGAAATAATTGAAAAACAGGGGCCTTCCACGGATGGAGGAAGTACCTGGAGCGAACCCTATGGCTATGCGGATAATCTTGTACGGCGGTTGGAAGTTATGGAGCAACTGGGTTATTCAGAGGAAGAAATACACGAATATCGCAGGAACTACTGGAGATTTTCAGCAGTAAGAAAACTGGAGATCCAGGAGAATCTTGACCGTGGAAATCTGGATGAGGCGATCCGGATCTTGCTGGAAAGCAAGGAACTGGACAGGGAGTATTCGGGGCTGGTTGCCGGTTATAGCGAGCAATTGATCTCTATTTATGAAAAGCAGGCAGATAAGAAAGCGTACAAAGAGGAACTCGTATACTATGTTCTAAAGTGTCCACAGCATGAGTTGACATATATTCGGAAATTGAAAAAGGTCTGTACAGATAAAGAGTGGGAGCAGTACCGGGAGCAGATCCTGCAGGGGCCAAGGAATTTTGTGATCCGCTATCCGCTTATGGAGGCGGAAGGAATGTATGAACGTATGCTGGAGTGCCTGAAGAAAGAGGGATTTGTCCTTAATCTTGACAGATATGAAAAAGTGTTGAAAGAGAAATTCCCGGAGCAGGTGCGGGATCTTTATATTTCTTATCTGCACAGAGAAGCAGAAACAGCCAGTGACAGAAACCGATACAGGGAACTGATGAAATATCTTAAGAAGATCAGCGAGTATCCCGGTGGGCGAGAAAAGGCGGTCGGGATCGCGGAGAACTGGAGGACGAAGTATTACCGCAGGAGAGCCATGATGGATGAAATGAGGAAGGCAGGATTTTAGGGATTGGGGAATTAACCCTTGAATAACTCCCCATCCCTCCGCATAGATTGTAAAAACAAACTATGCAGGGGGATTTTTCTTGAAGGATTATATTGAAGAGCGGGCGTTGGAGATCGCGGATTATATTATTGAACATAAGGCCACGGTGCGGCAGACGGCGAAGCGGTTTGGGGTGAGCAAGAGTACCATACATAAGGACGTTACCGAGCGTCTCCGGGAGATCAACCCCGCCCTGGCATCAGAAGTCCGCAAGGTTCTGGACGTGAACAAATCCGAGCGCCACATCCGGGGCGGCCTTGCCACCAGAGAAAAATACCGGCATCAGCAGGTGCGAGCATAAACTTTGCGTTACCCTGTCAGATGCCAGCGGTTTTTTCCGTTTCCTTTCGCAGTATAGAGCGCCTTGTCGGCTTGTATGAATAATTCTTCGTAAGTGATCTGCGGATCATGGGAAATGACGCCGCCGATGCTGCAGGTGACGTCTGTGTCCAGGCCGGTAAGCTTAAGGGAATGGAGCCGCTGCTGGATCATGGAGCACTTCCGTTCCAGGGTGTGCACGGTGATGGAACCTTTGATCAGGATCACGAATTCATCGCCGCCGAAGCGTCCGATCAGGTCGGAGACCCGGAAGAGCTGGGGCAGGAAATCCCCGATCTTGCGAAGAAGCTGATCGCCGGCATAGTGTCCCAGAGTGTCGTTGATATTTTTGAAATCATCCAGATCGAACAGAAGCAGGGCGCAGTGCTGGGCGGGAGTCCGGTTCTGCAGGAAGCTGTGGGCAGCTTCCTCAAACGCCTGCTTGTTCAGAATGCCGGACAGGAAATCCTGCTGGCTCAGCTGCTGGTACCGCAGACGCAGGTCGAAGTCACTGCTGCGCAGATGAAGAATAGTCTGGGCGATCACCAGTGAGAAAGTAATTCCTACAACGGAGGCAAACACATCATACTGGGCGATGAAGTGTACTTTGTAAGAGAAGGCCAGGGTGATGTAGAGCGCTTCAAAGACAAAAAGAAGCAGATAGCTTAGTTTCAGCGGCAAGATAAAAAGAGCAGGCAGGGCCACCGCCAGAGGACCGAAGAAGGAGCCTGGCCGCCCAGGATCTGTGAAAATGTCGATCAATATGATAAAAATGAGAAGGGTTATCTCATATAACAGGCATAAAACGAAGATGGTCTTGTAGTTATTTCGTTTACTTTTGCCGTAACAGATGGAAATGACGGCAAACAGAAACGATACCGGGAGGAAGAGGGAGTGCTGCGGCGTCATGTCCCAGTCTGTGATGATAAACGGAGTCAGCAGAAAAAACAGCAGAAGCAGAAATACAGTACTCACGCTGGCAAGCTGCAGGAATTTCAGATTTAATTCCGCAATCTCCTGATAGGCAGTATGAAAGTACTGCCTTTTTTTCTCGCGGTCATTCTTCAGATAGGCCCTGAAGGCGTTTCGCAGACTTTCCATAGTTCCCTCCGGATCTCCCCACAGGTGTTTTTTATAGTATTTATTATAGTACAGAACTACTTCAAAGCAAAGAGATATTTGGGTAAATAAACTATACATCCTGAAGGAAAGCGAGTATACTGAACTTGTCATTTTACGGATTATTTACGAAAGAAGGCGTATGATCATATGAAATTATTAGCGGGGAAGCGGGACAAAAGCCAGTATCTCTTCAGCAACCGGGACCTGCGGGTGCTGATCCTGCCCCTGATCGTGGAGCAGTTCCTGGCGGTTCTGGTGGGAATGGCGGACAGTATCATGGTGGCCAGCGTGGGCGAGGCGGCAGTGTCCGGCGTGTCCCTGGTGGACAACATCATGGTGCTTCTGATCAACCTGTTTGCGGCCCTTGCCACCGGCGGCGCGGTGGTGGCCGGCCAGTACCTGGGCCAGAAGCGGCAGGAGGGAGCCTGCCGTTCCGCCACGCAGCTGATCTGGTTTATCACCATCTGCGCGGTGGCGGTTACGCTGGTGATCTATGTCTGCAAGGATTGGATCCTTCACGGGGTGTTCGGCCAGATCGAATCGGACGTGATGGGACATGCCAACACCTATCTTCTGATCGTGGCGGCCTCCATCCCCTCTATCGCTTTGTATAACGGCGGGGCGGCTATTTTCCGGACCATGGGCAATTCCCAGATCTCCATGCGGGTCTCCATTGTGATGAATGCGGTAAATGTAGGCGGCAATGCCATCCTGATCTACGGGTTCCACCGGGGCACGGAAGGTGTGGCTATCCCCACGCTGGTGTCCAGGATCGTGGCGGCGGTGCTGATCATCATTCTACTGTGCGACCGGCGGCGGGACATTTTCATAGAGGCGAGACTTAAGTACCGGCCGGACTGGTCCCTGATCCGGAAGATTTTAAATATCGGCGTGCCGAACGGGCTGGAGAACAGTATGTTCCAGCTGGGCAAGATCATTGTTCTCAGTCTGGTCTCCACCTTTGGAACTTACGCCATCGCGGCAAATGCAGTCTCCAACGTGCTGGCTTCTTTCCAGGTGCTGCCGGGCATGGCTATCGCCCTGGCGGTGACCACGGTGATCGCCCGCTGCGTGGGAGCCGGGGACTATGAGCAGGTGAAGTACTACACGAAGAAGCTTCTTATCATCACCCACATCAGCCTGGTGGCGGCCAATGCCATTATCGTGGCGCTGCTCCCGGTGATCCTGCGGGCTTACAACCTGTCCGACATTACGGCGAAGACTACGGAGCAGATCATCATTTTCTATGCGGTGTGCTGCATCCTGTTCTGGCCCATGTCCTTCACCATCCCGGCAACCTTCCGGGCTTCCGGCGACGCCAGGATGTGCATGATCATTTCCGTGGTGTCCATGTGGATCTTCCGGATCATTTTCAGTTATATCCTGGGGAAATATATGGGAATGGGCGTCTTTGGCGTATGGGTGGCCATGATCATCGACTGGCTGTTCCGGGGCGGCTGCTTTATCGTTCGCTATTACAGCGGGAAATGGAAACATCAGGCCATCTCGTAAAGTTTTTCATTGTCAAACCATGGCCGCTACTTTATAATAGATTCATTAAGGCATGAAGGAGGAGCGCAAGTGAAGAGAGAGTTAGTCATCGTCCTGGACTTTGGCGGCCAGTACAATCAGCTGGTGGCAAGGCGCGTCCGGGAGAGTCAGGTATATTGTGAGATTTATTCTTATAGAACGGATCTTGAGACCATCAAGAAAATGAATCCCAAAGGGATCATCCTCACCGGCGGCCCCAACAGCTGCTATCTGGAGGATTCGCCCACCTATTCCAGAGAGCTTTTTGAGTTGGGGATCCCGGTGCTGGGCCTGTGCTACGGCGCGCAGCTGATGATGCATGTGCTGGGCGGCAAGGTGGAGCGGGCGGACGTCCGGGAGTACGGCAAGACGGAAGTGCTGGTGGACAAGCAGGATTCCCGGATCTTTGAAAAAGTATCTCCCAAGACCATCTGCTGGATGAGCCATTTTGACTACATTTCCCGGATCGCGCCGGGATTTGAGATCACGGCCCACACGGCGGATTGTCCGGTGGCGGCTGCGGAAAATGCTGAGAAACAGTTGTATGCTATCCAGTTCCATCCGGAGGTGCTGCACACGGCGGAGGGAAGCAAGATGCTCTACAATTTTGTGCGGAATGTATGCGGCTGTGCCGGGGACTGGAGAATGGATTCCTTCGTGGAGAATTCCATCCAGGAGATCCGCGAAAAGGTGGGGGACGGCAAGGTGCTGCTGGCTCTGTCCGGCGGCGTGGATTCTTCCGTGGCTGCGGGACTTTTGTCCAAGGCTATCGGCAAGCAGCTGACCTGTGTCTTCGTGGATCACGGCCTTCTCAGGAAAAAAGAAGGCGATGAGGTAGAGGCGGTCTTTGGGCCGACTGGTGATTTCGATCTGAACTTCATCCGGGTTAACGCCCAGGAGCGGTATTATCAGAAGCTGGCCGGAGTGACCGATCCGGAGCAGAAGCGTAAGATCATCGGCGAGGAATTCATCCGTGTCTTCGAGGAAGAGGCTAAGAAGATCGGAGCCGTGGACTTCCTGGCACAGGGAACCATTTACCCGGATGTGGTGGAGAGCGGTCTGGGCGGCGAGTCTGCGGTGATCAAGTCCCATCACAACGTGGGCGGCCTGCCAGATTTCGTAGATTTCAAGGAGATCATCGAGCCCCTGCGGGATCTTTTCAAGGACGAGGTGCGAAGCGCCGGTCTGGAGCTGGGGCTTCCCAGAGAGCTGGTGTTCCGTCAGCCATTCCCGGGACCGGGCCTGGGGGTGCGGATCGTGGGCGAGGTGACTGCCGAGAAGGTGCGGATCGTCCAGGATGCAGACGCCATTTATCGGGAGGAGATCACCAACGCCGGGATGGACCAGGAGATCAACCAGTACTTTGCGGCGCTGACCAATATGCGCTCTGTTGGTGTTATGGGGGATGAGCGGACCTATGATTACGCCGTGGCCCTGCGGGCGGTGAAGACCATTGACTTCATGACCGCTGAGGCGGCGGAGATCCCCTTTGAAGTGCTGCAGAAGGTGATGAGCCGGATTATTAATGAAGTCAAGGGGGTTAACCGGGTATTCTACGATCTGACCAGTAAACCCCCGGGAACGATAGAGTTTGAATAGTAAACAGGGAGCCGGGAGACCGCATAAACACTGGGTTTCCCGGCTTATCATATGCTCCGTGGTACTATTTTGGAACTAAAATTGCAATGAGTAAAAATGAATAAAGAGATAGAAATGTGCAGAAAGCCGTTTGTTCTTTTAACTGAGAGCAGGCGGCTTTTTGGCGTTCTATAAATATATGGCTGCCTGCCAAAAGAGAAAGAGAGGAATTATTTATGAAAAAAATGAGAAAATCCGCTAGTAATGTGAACAATGCTGTTAATCTGATCTCCGGAGCCTATACCTTGCCCCTGATCGACAAACTGTTTTCCAACAGCCAGAGGATTGAGAATATGGATGATGTTTATTTCGCCATAACTGCATTGGTGGATACAGACAGAATCAGCGAGGCGTTCCATATGATAAGAGGATTGTTTGGAATTTCCGGTATGGAATATCCGCAGGAGATTGCACAGTTGGAAAAATCGGAAGAACTGCAGGAATCTTTTGTGTCGGAATTTATTTTTGATTTTTATGATGTGATAGAGGATAAGAGGATAGAAACAGAAGAACAGGAAATTCCCGTTTAAAATGCGGGAATATTACATAGCCGGAAGGTTTTCAATTTGCGAAAATCATCCGGTTTTTTCATGCCTATTTTTATACATAGTCATTTCCCTACACGGGAAGATGGCTATTAAATTTTCAGGAAAGGAGGGAACCGTTATGGCGAATTGCAAAGTAATTGCGATTGCCAACCAGAAAGGCGGAACGGGGAAAACCACCACGACTGTCAACTTAGGGATCGGACTTGCCAGAGAAGGGAAAAAGGTCCTTCTGGTAGACGCTGATCCACAGGGCGATCTGACCACTTCATTAGGGTGGCCGGAGCAGGATAATCTTTCTGTGACGCTTGCCACACAGTTAGAGGGCATTGTGGCTGACCGGGAAATGGATAGCCACGCCGGGATTTTACACCATGAGGAAGGCGTTGATCTGATCCCGTCTAACATTGAACTTGCAGGACTGGAAGTTATGCTTGTCAATGCCATGAGCCGGGAACTGACGCTGAAAAACTATCTGAATGAAGTGAAAAACGGATATGATTACAAAGGAATAATGACAGATACGCTACCAAGTATATTTCCGCCAATATGATATAGACTGAAATCCTCCAGATTTTTATTGATGGACAATAACTGATCTGGGAACAAAGTCATAACACGCGCAAATGCCTCAAGCCGTCCCACAAAAGGCGGGATACAAGTGATTATAAACGGAATCGTAATTGCAAATACCGTAGAATGCGTTTTAGCGGAAGACCCGCAGGTGCTGGTGTTGACTACTTGTTCTTCGGAGTTTACCGACGCAAGAACTGTGATCCTGGCTTTCATGGAACCGAGTACAGTAAGGGAAGATGTGAGGAATATAAAATGAAGAAGAAACGATTCGGAGTCATCGGAATCGCACTGGCTATACTGTTTCTATTGGGAGCAGCCCCGTCGGTTTTAGCTGCCGGCCTGCCATCTGTTGCCATACCGGTCAAGGTGGAGGTGGAAGGAGCGGCGCCATCGGTTCCGGAGGAATTTGTGGTTCAAATGGAGGCGGAGGATCCTTCCTATCCAATGCCGGAGGGAAGTGTGGATGGAATCTTTGAAATGGTAATTTCGGGAAATTCTTTTATGTCTTTTCCCTCCATGTCCTACACGGAGCCGGGCATTTATACTTATACCATCGAGCAGATAGCGGGTTTGAATCCATTATGCGCCTATGACCCATCGGTTTATCATCTGAAAGTATCGGTGACAAATGCGCAGGACGGTTCAGGACTGACGGCGATGGTTGCGCTCCGTTCGGAGGATGCGGACGAAAAACTGGCGGAGGCAATGTTTACAAACCGATACGGCACATCGCCCGTTCCACGCGATTCCAACCCGCCCAAGACTGGTGATGAATCCAATATATTGCTGTATGGGTATTTGGCGCTTGTAAGTATCGCCGGCCTTGTGGTGAGCGTCGTCATACAGAAAAAGGGGAAAACGGCGCTCAAGCTGATATTGGGCGCGTTGGCGCAGGAAGGTATACGGCGTGATACTTGCGCTGTTTGCCCGAAAACTGGATTATGCTATGGAACAGCGCCTTGTGATGCTTATTACAGGGCGCTGTTTTGTATGGGCGGCGATGCGTATGCATACCTCAATACAAGGAAAAGAGAAGACGTGAGACATAGGGTTATGGGAGAGTTACTATGGAGTTCAAAGACGTTCTAAACCGATATATGGAGCGGACCGGATGCTCCGCCAGGGATCTGGCGGAACGCTCCGGCCTGTCCACAGCTACAATTAGCCGATATCGCTCTGGAGACCGTGTGCCGGAAGCAGATTCCAGGCAATTGGAGAATTTAGCCAAGGGGATTGCGGCGATAGCAGCCGAAAAGAAAATTCGGGAGATGGAAGAGGAAGCGGTTCGGCAGGCGCTCTCCGAGCAGGCACAGGGGCCTGGTATCGAGATAGAAAAACTCAGATTGAATTTTGATACCCTGCTGAAGACATTGTCCGTCAGCGTATCCGATCTTGCGCGTTTTTTGAGCTACGATCCTTCGTACCTGTCCCGTATCCGAAAGGGGCAGCGCAAGCTGTCCGATCCTCAAAAATTTACGGCGGATGCCTTTTTAAAGCTTGATGCAAAAACAGAAGGTACAAGGCGGTCAATCCTGTCATCCCTGCCGCTCTACACGGCCGACGATGAGCTTGTCTTTCAGGTTTTGAGGGACAATCGTGTTTCGGAGAAAAACCAGATCAGGATCATGGAACATATTGCTTTTCAAAGGGAATTGACGGAAGAAATTCTATCCCACGACTCCATCTTTGAAGCGTATCCCAACTTTTCAAAAGATGAGTTTGCCCAATACCCCATGACGCTATCCTTGGCTGGCGCTTTTTATGAAGAGGATATCGTCTACACCTATGAGCAATATCGGGAACATCTGGAGATGATGAAGCGCTTTTCTCAGATGCATAAAAACTACCATATTGAGGAAAACAAATCTCCTGCGTTCCGCCATATCCAAATTCTTATCCATGAGGGAAGCTGGGCGATCGTGTCCAAGGAAAAAACGCCGGCGATTCATTTTGTTATCCGGCACCCCAAAATGCGAGAAGCCATGGAAAACATCACAATGCCCATTGTGGAAGGGGAAGAGTATAAATGAGGCTAAATCCGAGTCCCTTGCGTTTGAAAAATGGGTATAAATAAACCAGGCATTCCCTGCTTGCACAGCCTTAGCTGGATACAAGTAAGGAATGCCTGGTTTTGCGATGTGCCTTTTTTACTCCATCGCTTCCCTGTACTCTGGATATGTTTCTTGGATTTTCCGCGCCAGATCCCAAATCTCCTCGTCGCCGGAAAGCACATAGGATGTTCCGCCGGCGCCATGGAACCGGTTTTCATCAAACCAGAAGAGGCAGGTATCCCCATCCGCTGTCTCAAACTCCAGGATCCGGCTGTCTGTAGAGCCGCTGAAAGCTTTGGATACAATGGTCGTTTCCCGTAATGCCTGCAGGATTTCGGAGATGATTTCTTCATCCGTCGTTTCGTAGCGTCCCAGGATGTTATCGTTGTGATGATAGGTAAGCGCGACCGGCAGCTCTTCCAGCGACTGATCCAGAAATTCCTGCTGGCTTTCGGTGCAATAGGCCCGAAGCGATGTGTCTTTTGGGGAACACCCCGCCAGTACGCACAATAAAATCAGCAAAACGGTAATTTTAATCCTCTTCATCCGAATCCCTTTCTGACTGTCATAGCCTGCGCTGTTTTTCTATGTAGAGCTGGTACAATCCCATGCGTGATTTTACACCCGCTTTCTCATAGATCGCCGCGATATGCCGCTGACAGGTTCGCCGGGATAGATACAGTCCATCTGCGATCTCCTGAATACTTTCCTCTGAATTGACCAGCTTGTCAAATACTTCGGTTTCCTTGGGCGTAAGGATAAACAGCTCCGACAAAAGACGGAACGCTTCCTGAGGGTCCAGGTCTGTCGGGATATCCTTGGGGGTGCCGGATGAAACCGGCATCCAGGCTGTATAAAGATAGATGACTACGCTGACGGCCACAAACAGGACCAGTGCCAGAATGATGGATGCCATGCCATTGCTGTCAGAAACAAGCAGCGCTACAGAGGCGTTGGTAAGCAAAGCGGCGCTCACGTTATTCATGGCGCGCCCCATACCGGCCCACAGCGCTGGCGTGGGCATATGGCGGGCAAAATCCAGAAAGCTGGTGGTGAAGAATACCACGAAAAATCCAGCCGAAAGATAAAATACGATCAGGCCGATCAAAAACGGGCCGCCCAGCTTGAGTACTACCAAACAGATGACGGACATCAGCATGACGCAGTACATCATCATGGCCATAAATTTCCGCTTTCGGATATCAAAAAGAAAGCCGGCAGAAAGGCCGCTTACCGCCAGCAAAAGCCGCGGCCATTGCCCGATGTCAGTGCCTGCTGTATGATGCATGGTGACCGCGTTGTCCAGCGTACTGAAGATACATGCCATCAGGATGACAAGCAGTGCAAGGAGTCCGCCGGCGGCGATCTTCTTTCGGGTTCCCTTCCCATCATCCTCTATGGCGGGGGACTGGAGTTCTTCCGCTTCTGCGTTTTCCTGGCGGCAAAGCCTTTCTGCCTTCAGCAACAGCGCTAACGCTACAAGGGCAAAGAGTGAAAGTATCAAGGCTTCCGCAGTTTCCAGATCCACAAGATTGTTATTTAGAAACTGCAGGAAGATCCCAAGGGCATAGGAGACACCAACCATACGCGCCAGATGGGTGCGATCCCTCGCCAGTTTGAAAAACAGGTAGTGGGCCGCGCTTCCCAATATCCCCAGAAACAGGAACAATGCCATTCCGGAGAGCAGAGTGGACGAATAAGAAACATGTTTTTGAACCAAAAAATTGCATACTGCCGCTGCTAGTGCAAGGATAAAAAGTCCAACGATTTGTACCCGCCTTTTCAAAAAGCGATGAAACAGCGGATAGAGCAAAAAACCGACAGCGCTTATTCCTAACGCGTAGTTTTGCGCAATCACCGTTTTTTCTTCCCCTGCCGTAAGCGAGATCATATTCACATATAGGTACTCGGCTCCAAGAAATAGAAAAGTAAAAACACTAAGCAGCAGAATCGCATAAATGGATTTTGGAATTGTGAAGCTTTTCTTTATTACCATACGTCCCATTCCACCCCCTTTCTCCGCAATGGTACAATTATAAACCATTATACTATAAACGGCATGGATTTTCAACGATTTCGGTCGGTTAGAGACTTTTTTTCGCTGACGTTTTTGCGGAATATACAATCCTTCCTGTTTGACCTAAACCAGGGATTCTCCTGGATAAAACCGTATATTTTTGGAGCTACGTTCCGCATCCGGGAACTACCGGTTTTTTGCGCCCGCACATGCCATTTTACCGCAGCCACACGGTGCAGCCGCGGTAAACAAGGAAATATCCTGAATGAGAGAAGCTGTCTAGTAGGTGATATTGTGGACGTAAAAATAAATCAGCAGGGCACCCAGCCCAGCGCCGCTTATCAGGCTTGCCCACGTCCAGAATAAAGACAGCAGAAGCCCCAGGAAAATAAACACGCAGAACACCACGACAAAAGCGTCTCTCTGGAAGAGCATGATGAATTTGATACAGGCGATCACAACCCCTGCCATCATAACGAGAGCCCCAAGAAGAGCCAGAACAAAAACATACACACCCGCCATCTGGAGAATTGAGATCAAGATATTAAAGCCAAGACCTATCCCCGCGATCAGGCTGCCTACTTTGATGAGGCTGTCACGGGTAGCGCTGAACGCGCCAAAGAAAGTAGTACGATGTGGAAACTGCCAAGCTAATAATGGCGGTGAGGGCAGTGAGGAACCCACCGATGGCGCCAATGAGATGGTACGGCCTGAACCTTGCATACATACGATATATCCTCTTTCTGATCCTGCGTTCCGAAAAGGCCAGCTGAAGCTTTTTGGACATTCTGTGTCCTGGCCGGCCTTCCATCATGTGAACTTTTCGTTTTTTATCTTTTATCATAGCAGGAAGCTGGTGTTTTTAACAGGCTGCTTTAGCGCCAAACTAAAAAAACACTGTGGCGCACCTGCGCCATTTTGAGAAACGAAGCTTTGAGCGGAAAATTGAGGCCATCCACCCTGTACAGAGTGTAATACCTCTTAAGTTTACAGGACGTAGCAGGCCGCCTGTCATGATCGGCAATCCCTTTTGCACAATCAAGGTGTTTTGGAATTTTCACACAAAAAATAGATTGGCGCAGGTGCGCCACATAATTTTTGGGAAATTGGCGCTAAAGCGACCTGCACAAATCCCGAAAAAGGCGCTACAACAGTAAGAACAGCAAAAAACCAAGGATGGAAACGCCGTCTACATTGTTCTGTTGGCCGCGATACCGGCGGCTGTCCTGCTGGCGCTGCTGCTTGTATTCTTATACAGGAAAAAGCGGAAGGCACAGGATAACCCGCCAGCCGGAGGAAAGGATCCATCCGAACCGGACGGCGGAAATACCAAAAACTGATTCTACTTGTAAAGGAGAAAATGAAGATGTTTCGAAAAAAGAGTTTGCTGGCGCTGCTGCTGTCCTTATGCATGGTGGTAGGAATACTGCCGGCGACAGCGTTTGCTGCGGGGCTATATGTGCCGGAAAATCCCCGCTGGTCGGGATACGGAAACCAGGTAATGTGGAATAAACCTGCCAACGCATCAGGCAGCACGTATCTTGAGTATCAGGCGCAGCTGGTACTGAACGGTCAGGTACTCCAGACAAAAAGCGTTGAGATAGACAGGTGGGTATTTTTCGATTCAAAGAATATCACTCAGTCGAAGGATGCGTATACGCTTAAAGTACGGGCCAGACAGATTTACCTTACCGGCGATCCGGACGGCTCTTATACCGTATGGAAGAGAGACGACTGGGGCGACTGGGCAATCGGCGGCAATACCGGCGGCGGAGAGGGGCCTACTCCCCCCCATGAACACAGCTTCGGCGGCTGGAAAAATAATGGAACCCAGCATTGGAAAGAGTGCAGCTGCGGAGAGAAATCTGAAGAGAGCCCCCATAACTTCGGCGACTGGACGGAAACCAAGCCTGCCACCACAACGGAGGAGGGTTTAAAAGAACGCACCTGCTCCGTCTGCGAATATACGCAGGAAGAGACGATTCCGGTCCATACGCACGATGTTCACGATAAAGCATGGAAATATGATGATACTAATCACTGGAAGGAGTGTTCCTGTGGTGAAAAGCTGAATGTGGCAAACCATGCCTACGGCGAATGGAGAGTGACGAAGCCGGCCACCACAACGGAGGAGGGTTCCCGGGAGCGCACCTGCTCCGTCTGCGAATATACGCAGAAAGAGACGATTCCGGTCCATGTACACAGCATCCATGATGAAACATGGAAATATGATGATACTAATCACTGGAAGGAGTGTTCCTGTGGTGAAAAGCTGAATGTGGCAAACCATGCCTACGGCGAATGGAGAGTGACGAAGCCGGCCACCGAGACCGAAGAAGGCTCCAAAGCACGTGACTGCACGGTCTGCGACCATGTTCAGACCGAAACCATTCCGATGCTTGAACATGAGCATGGCATCCATGACGAAACATGGAAATATGACAAAACCCAGCACTGGCAGGAATGCTCCTGTGGTGAAAAGCTGAATGTGGCAAACCATGCCTACGGCGAATGGAGCGTGACGAAGCCGGCCACCGAGACCGAAGAAGGCTCCAAAGCACGTGACTGCACGGTCTGCGACCATGTTCAGACCGAAACCATTCCGATGCTTGAACATGAGCATGGCATCCATGATGAAACGTGGAAATATGACAAAACCCAGCACTGGCAGGAATGCTCCTGCGGTGAAAAGCTGAATGTGGCAAACCATACCTACGGCGATTGGAAAGTAACCAAAGAGGCCACCGAGACTGAAGCGGGTTCCAGAGAGCGCGGCTGCACGGTCTGTGAATATGTGCAGGTTGAAATCATCCCGGAGATCGGGCATGAGCACGGCATCCATGATGAAACGTGGAAATATGACAAAACCCAGCACTGGCAGGAATGCTCCTGCGGTGAAAAGCTGAATGTGGCAAACCATATCTACGGCGATTGGAAAGTAACCAAAGAGGCCACTGAAACCGAAGTGGGTTCCAGAGAGCGCGGCTGTACGGTCTGTGAATATGTGCAGGTTGAAATCATCCCGGAGATCGGGCATGAGCACGGCATCCATGATGAAACGTGGAAATATGACGAAACCGACCACTGGCAGGAATGCTCCTGCGGTGAAAAGCTGAATGTGGCAAACCATACCTACGGCGATTGGAAAGTAACCAAAGAGGCCACCGAGACTGAAGCGGGTTCCAGAGAGCGCGGCTGTGCAGTCTGTGAATATGTGCAGACTGAAGCCATCCCTGCAGCGGGAACCGGAGAGCCAACCGATTCGACTGATCCGACCGATTCATCCGATTCGCAGGGTCAGCAGGATCCTTCCGGCGACACCGGCAGCCCCCAGACTGGGGACGGCAGCGATATGGCGCTGTGGATCGGCCTGATGATGGCCTCCTGCGGCGGGGTGCTGGGGATGCTGTTCTACAGGCGGAAAAAGGCGGCGGCCGGGAAATAAGGCTGAGAGATAAAACAAAACCGGCAAAAGCGCCTGCGGGCGGGCTTCGTGCAAAAACCACAGCCCGCCCCGGCGCAGCCGGTATCTTTTTCAAGAAGGGATATCCCTTCTATCCTTTGATATCTACCAAAGGATAAGCAATCTTATTTGACAAGGAGGAAAAATACAATGCAAGCAAAAAGGAAACTGACGGCGTTGCTGCTTTCCCTGTGTATGGTGTTGGGAGTGCTGCCCATGACCGCTTTTGCGGCGGGTGCGCCGGCTGCTCCGGGAGATTTAAAGCGGGAGTGGACAATCAGCGGTTTGAAAGTCAGCTGGAGCCAGCCGGAACCCATCGGAGAGCTGGAGATCTTTGAGTATGAAGTGTCCCTTTTCGTCGATGAGAATCTAAAGGAGAAAGAAACGGTTCGCCAGGCTACTGACTATACCTTTAAAACGTTTGGGGATTTAACAGGACTCACAAACTTTCGCGTGGAGGTGAAAGCGCGGGAGGCTATTTCCGGCACCGGCGATCGGGGCAATCCGGCGAGCTTTGATGTGACGGAATGGACTGAGTGGAGCAGCGCGAGCAAAGAGACATTCGTTGAAGACGGCTCAATTAAAGTCAACACGGAGATCATTAAGCATTATACGGGAGTTGTAGATGTGGCTTTGCCCGGCAGCGACCAGAAGCTATATAAGGAGGGCATAGAAGCTGCAGATGATGCTGATATAGAAGCCATAATGGATCTGCTCTATGCCTATTTCGAGGAGAATAAGGCAACGGTTCCTGAGCTGGCGGATGTCGCAAAAGCAGACCTGACGACGGAAATGGTTTTGGACAGGATCGAATCGTCGAGAACAGTAGGGTCTATAAACACTGAGGGAAGACCTGTGGTAGTGGTACATGAGGTGGTGGATAAATATTACGATCTCAGGCTGGTATACAAAGAGCAACACGAGCATGTCTGGGCGGAAGACTGGACCAGCGACGGCACACATCACTGGAAAGCCTGCACGGCAGAGGGCTGCGCCGAAAAAGACCAGTACGGAGTGCATCAGCAGATAGAAAACGGGGTTTGTACGGTGTGCAAGGCTGAAGTAGAAACATCCGGGGTACAGGCGTATGCGGTAAAGGTGAACGGCATCACCGTCACCAGCGCCAACGCCAGCGACATTCTGGGTGATGCCGACGGTGACGGCGCCACGGCGTACTATGATCCGGCGGCCAACACCTTGACACTGGATAACGCCCAGCTGACATCCAGCGGCTACGGCGCTGTATGGGCGCAGGAAAAGAACTTTACCCTTGTGCTGAAAGGTGAGAATCAGATTACCGGAGAAGGGGGCTTCCCTCACTCCGCGGTTTATTCCCACGGGGCTATGACGGTCAAAGGAAACGGAAGCCTGACCACCAGCGGCACCTATTTCGGCCTGTTTGGCAACAATACCATTACCATTGAAGACGGGGCGTCTGTAGATCTTACCGTTGACTTTTCCAGCGACGAGCAGGATCAGCCATATGCCGCAGTCAGAGCAATCGGCGGACTGACGGTGGACGGCGCGACGCTGAATGCGAAGAACAATGCAACTCAGGATGCCGGTTTCGGCACTCCGGGCATTAATACTGACCTTACGGCGATTAACGGAGCGAAGGTGAATATTTCTTCCGTAAACGATCACGGCATCTGCGGTGATGTCATCGTCAGCGGAGCCGGAACCGTAGTAAATGCCTCTTCTGCAAGCGGCGAGCACTATGGTATCTTTGCTGGCCAGGAAGACTTTGGTGAATTGGGCGGCGATCAGAAGGGGATCTTCACCATCTCCGACGGAGCGGTTGTCACTGCCAGCGGCGGAAAGGGCGCCATGCGCTGGAAACCTGACTTATCTGGCTACACCGATCCTGTTGTAGCGGCCGGTGATTCTGCTGCGGCTGAGAAAATTATTGGCGATCCTGCCGGCACAGAGTATCAGAACGAAAAATATGTGCAGGTTCGTTCCTCTTTGGAGCCGGTTGAACCCACTGAGCCAACGGATCCTACTGACCCGACCACTCCTACCGACCCGACTGAGCCAACCGATCCAGCCAAGCCCGAACAGCAGGGCAAGCCTTCTGGGCAAACAGAAAGCCCACAGACCGGGGACAGCAGCGATATGGCGCTGTGGCTCGGCCTGATGCTGGCCTCCTGCGGCGGCGTGCTGGGAATGCTGCTCTACAGGCGGAAAAAGGCGGCGGCCGGGAAATAAGGCTGAGAGATAAAACAAAACCGGCAAAAGCGCCTGCGGGCGGGCTTCGTGCAAAAACCACAGCCCGCCCCGGCGCAGCCGGTATCTTTTTCAAGAAGGGATATCCCTTCTATCTTTTGGTGGATACCAAAGGATAAGCAATCTTGTTTGACAAGGAGGAGAAACCAAATGCAAGCAAAAAGGAAACTGGCGGCGCTGCTGCTGTCCCTGTGCATGGTGTTGGGAATGCTGCCCATGACCGTGTTTGCGGCGGGAGGAACCACAGCCGATGATTTAACATATGAAATCAACGGCGAAAGCGTGACGATAACCGGGTACACAGGAAGCGAAGAGAACGTTACAATCCCGTCCGAAATAGAGGGCAAGCCGGTCACAGCCATCGGATATAGGGCGTTCGATGAAAATAATACCTTGACGAACGTAACAATTCCGGCAAGCGTTGTCTCGATAGGGTCGTCTGCGTTCATCGATTGCAAAAACCTGAGCAGCGTAACTTTTGAGAAGGGAAGCAGTCTCACTACCATTGATATGTGGGCGTTCAGCGGAAGCGGCTTAACGAGCATAGAAATCCCGGCGTCCGTTCCTTCAATCGAAGGTTATGCGTTCTATAGGTGCGCAAACTTAGAGAGCGTAACCTTTGAGGAGGGAAGCAAGCTTACCACCATCGGGAATTCCTCATTCTCGAACTGCACCGCCCTGACGGGCATAGACATCCCGTCCGGCGTCACCAAAATTGAGCAGGGTGCTTTCTTTATGTGTGATAATTTGGCGAGCGTAACGCTTCCCGAGGGCATCACCTCCATTGAAGAGAGTACATTCTCCGTATGTGAAAGTTTAGAGAGCATAGACATCCCGGATGGCGTGACTTCTATTGGCTGGAGTGCGTTCAATGAATGTACCGCTTTGACGAGAGTAACTCTCCCGGATAGCCTTACTTTCATTGACGGGATTGCATTCTATCGTTGCAGCAGCCTGACGAGCATCAAAATCCCGAAAAACGTCGAACACATTGGGAGTTCTGCATTTAGGGATTGCTCCAAGCTGAAAAATATTATCTTTGCAGGCAGAACGGCTCCCGAGTTAAAGAATGAGAGGGTATTCGAAGAGTGCACCGCCCTCACCGCTATTTATGTGCCTTACGGGGCTTCCGGCTATACGGCGGCAAATCTCTGGCCGGAAGAGAAGATCGTACAGGTTGGCGTTCAGCTCCCGGAAAAGACCCGGTTCTGCCCGGGGGAAAGCTTTGAGCTCAAGTTCATCACGCCGGAAGGCGGACGTGCGCCATGGGTAGTGTTCCACTCCCCGGGCGTGATTAAGGAGGTGGATTGGAACGAAGAAACGAAGAGCATGGTCATAACCGTAGATCCGTCAAGCGGCGAAGGAACGATACCGGTAAGGGCTATGATCGATATGCCGGGCGTATGGGAGTATGTTTACGATGAGACGATGGAGTTCGCCGTCGGTCACAGCTACAAAGACGGCAAATGCACCGTCTGCGGCACGGCTGACCCTGATTACAAACCTGTAACGGATCCCACAGATCCGGATGAGCCGACTGATCCGACCACTCCGACCGACCCAACTGACCCAACTGACCCGACCAACCCAACTGACCCAACCGATCCAGCCAAGCCTGAACAGCCGGGCAAACCTTCTGAGCAAACAGAAAGCCCCCAGACCGGGGACAGCAGCAACATGATGCTGTGGATCAGCCTGATGCTGGTTTCCTGTGGCGGCGTGCTGGGGATGCTGCTCTACAGGCGGAAAAAGGCGGCGGCCGGGAAATAAGGCTGAGTGATAAAACAAAACCGGCAAAAGCGCCTGCGGGCGGGCTTCGTGCAAAAACCACAGCCCGCCCCGGCGCAGCCGGTATCTTTTTCAAGAAGGGATATCCCTTCTATCCTTTGATATCTACCAAAGGATAAGCAATCTTATTTGACAAGGAGGAGAAACCAAATGCAAGCAAAAAAGAAACTGACGGCGTTGCTGCTTTCCCTGTGCATGGTGTTGGGAATGCTGCCCATGACCGTGTTTGCGGCGGGAGGCATCACAACCAGTGGTCTGACCTATGAAGACAACGGCGACAGTGTGACCATAACGGGCTCAGCATGGGAGAAAGCAAATCTCACAATCGGGTTCAAAATAAACGGCAAGCCGGTCACTGCTATCGGTGAGAGGGCGTTCTCTGATAATAATACCTTGACGAGCGTAGCGATTCTAGACAGCGTAACCTCTATCGGAGAATTTGCCTTCTACAATTGCAAAAGCCTGAGCAGCGTGACCTTTACGGGTAATACGGCCCCCGAGCTGGAGGCAGATAACGTATTCGACGAGTGCGCCGCCCTCACCGCCATTCATGTGCCTTGCGGAGCTGACGGCTACACGGCGGCAAACGGCTGGCCTGAGGATAAGGTGCAATACGAGCATGTCTGGGCGGAAGACTGGACCAGCGACGGCACACATCACTGGAAAGCCTGCACGGCAGAGGGCTGCGCCGAAAAAGACCAGTACGGAGTGCATCAGATAGCAAACGGGGTTTGTACGGTGTGCAAGGCTGAAGTAGAAACATCCGGGGTACAGACGTATGCGGTAAAGGTGAACGGCATCACCGTCACCAGCGCCAACGCCAGCGACATTCTGGGTGATGCCGACGGTGACGGCGCCACGGCGTACTATGATCCGGCGGCCAACACCTTGACACTGGATAACGCCCAGCTGACATCCAGCGGCTACGGCGCTGTATGGGCGCAGGAAGAGAACTTTACCCTTGTGCTGAAAGGTGAGAATCAGATTACCGGAGAAGGGGACTTCCCTCACTCCGCGGTTTATTCCCACGGGGCTATGACGGTCAAAGGAAACGGAAGCCTGACCACCAGCGGCACCTATTTCGGCCTGTTTGGCAACAATACCATTACCATTGAAGACGGGGCGTCTGTAGATCTTACCGTTGACTTTTCCAGCGACGAGCAGGATCAGCCATATGCCGCAGTCAGAGCAATCGGCGGACTGACGGTGGACGGCGCGACGCTGAATGCGAAGAACAATGCAACTCAGGATGCCAGTTTCGGCACTCCGGGCATTAATACTGACCTTACGGCGATTAACGGAGCGAAGGTGAATATTTCTTCCGTAAACGATCACGGCATCTGCGGTGATGTCATCGTCAGCGGAGCCGGAACCGTAGTAAATGCCTCTTCTGCAAGCGGCGAGCACTATGGTATCTTTGCTGGCAAGGAAGATATCTTTGGTGAATTGGACGGCGATCAGAAGGGGATCTTCACCATCTCCGACGGAGCGGTTGTCACTGCCAGCGGCGGAAAGGGCGCCATGCGCTGGAAACCTGACTTATCTGGCTACACCGATCCTGTTGTAGCGGCCGGTGATTCTGCTGCGGCTGAGGAAATTATTGGCGATCCTGCCGGCACAGAGTATCAGAACGAAAAATATGTGCAGGTTCGTTCCTCTTTGGAGCCGGTTGAACCCACTGAGCCAACGGATCCTACTGACCCGACCACTCCTACCGACCCGACTGAGCCAACCGATCCAGCCAAGCCCGAACAGCAGGGCAAGCCTTCTGGGCAAACAGAAAGCCCCCAGACTGGGGACAGCAGCGATATGGCGCTGTGGATCGGCCTGATGCTGGCTTCCTGCGGCGGCGTGCTGGGGATGCTGTTCTACAGGCGGAAAAAGGCGGCGGCCGGGAAATAAGGCTGAGAGATAAAACAAAACCGGCAAAAGCGCCTGCGGGCGGGCTTCGTGCAAAAACCACAGCCCGCCCCGGCGCAGCCGGTATCTTTTTCAAGAAGGGATATCCCTTCTATCCTTTGGTATGCACCAAAGGATAAGTGACTCTGTTTGACAAGAAGGTATTCACCGGCTGGTACAGGGATAAAGCCTGCACCGCCGGCCCGGTAACAGGGCTTAAAATCCTTGAAGAGCTGAAAGAGCGCCCTGTCAGGGAAGCGCCCTATGCGCCGATGGATCTCTACGCCAAATGGGAGACGCAGGAAAGCTGAAAACGCAGAAGGGATATCCCTTCTTTATGCTTTGGTATTCACTAAAGCATAAAGAACTTTAACTGCGGCAAAGAAGGTTATTCGTTCCGCCCTGGCTGCCTGAACCGGCGCACCGGGGAACGGATGGCATAGAACACCGAGAAAAAGGGGGGGGTGACACACCAAAAAGAATGATCAAACCCGTGTATTCACATAAATGTTATCTTGAAAGGAGAAAAATCAATCATGAAACTAAAGCGCAAACTTCTTGCAGGACTGCTGACGCTTTGTATGGCTGTTGGAATGGCTGTGCCGGCATTTGCGGAGAACGGCCCCTCGTCCGGGGACATGAGCTCCGCATGGGTGCAGCTGGTTCAGGGAGAAACAGGCAAGTTTCTGTACTCAAACAGCGGCAAAGTTGACACTGTGGAGGGCGCTGTCTATGACAAGGCTACCAACACCATCACCCTGACAAACTACAACCACCCGGAAATGACCCTTGCCACCAACGAGATGGGCGACGATTTGAAGCTTCATCTGGTGGGTGACAATCATATCGCCGAACTGGTTGTATGGGGCTTCGGCTGGGGCGGCAATCTGGAAATTACCGGAGACGGCTCCCTGACCATCAATGAAAACAAAACGTCTCAGACTGCGGCGATCCGCTTTATGGCCGAGGGAACACCGGGTCTGCTCAAGGTCGGCTCAAACGCTTCTGTGACAGCGTATAAGAGCGCAGGTGAAAACACTTATTCTGCGGCCTTTGTATCGACAACATCCTCAACCCTTCCCTTCACAGGTAATCTGGAAACAGAGCTTGCCCTGACCGCCAATTCCGGCATCGAGGGGGAGACCACCGAAAGGGAAAATGTCATATTTGAAAGTAAATATGTTGCTCAAAACTGGAAGGTTCTCACCAAGGGCGAGGACGGAAAGAAATACGGCGTTAATTACGGAACAATCTTAACCGGCAGCGATTTAACAAACGGCAAGCCTGTGGGCTATATCCACGAGCTGGTGAAGGTGGAAGGACTTCCTAGCCAAAATGAATATCTTGCCGTTCAGATTGCTACCGTTGACGGACTTGAAGAGGACGCTCTGCCTGAGGGATATACCGACTCAGGGAAAACCATTACCGCCAAACCAGGCGATATCAACTCTATGACAGTGCTGATCAAGGACGGGCAGAGGTTTTATTGGGGAGTAGACCCGAATCAATCCCAGTGGTTGGCCTATCAGACCGCCGTTGATAACGTAACTGCGGAGGATTGGGGTCAGACAACCCAGACAAAAATTGTAGTGCCTGTGGCTGGAGAAGGCGTCAGCGGTGCGACCGAAGAAGATATTCCGGCAGGCTATACCACCAACGTGGTAAAGACCGGCATGTATAGCTACTACTGCACCAATGATGTGATCAAAGTATCCCCGTCCGGGACTTCTACCGATCCGGGCACTGATCCTGGAACAAAACCTGGTGAGGATACTGGCGCCAAAGATCTGACTGCTTCCGAAACCGGTGTTTCCATCTCCCTGACCGACGGCGTACCGGAGGGTGCAGTGCTTTATGCCGACACCATTGCACAGGAAAGCGTGCTGGGAAGCCGTCCGGAACTGAAAGAGGAGCTGCCGGGCCTGCTGTCCATTTACGAGATCAGCGTTAGAAAAGACGGTAAAGCTCTGGAAATCAAGGATAACCCCATGACGGTCAAAATCCCGATGAACGACCACCTGAAGGGCTACAAATACTACCAGGCAGTATATCTGGGTGACCCGCTGGAACGCTTTGATGCAGTGGTGGAAGGTGACTTCCTGGTGTTTGAGACTACCCATCTGAGCCAGTATGCTATCCTTGGCTCCAACACGCCGTTTGAAACCAGCGAAAAGCCCGAACAGCCTGGCAAGCCTTCTGAGAAAACAGAAAGCCCCCAGACCGGCGATAACAGCAATATGTTCCTGTTGGTCGCTCTGCTGTTTGCCAGCGGTGGTGTTCTGACCGTGTTGGGTGTTACAGACAAGAGAAAAAAGAAAGGGATCACTAAATAACATTGACAAACCCGAAATAGCATTATGATAAGCGGGCAGTGACCGAAAGACTGTCACTGCCCGTTTTCAAAAAACTCGATGTGAATATATGCTGGAAGTGAACATTTCTCGCTTTCGCAAAAAGCAGTCACGCAAACTGATTGAAAATTGAAAGGTTAAAGATAAAGGTCGGTGACGGTAAATATGTCTCCTGAAAAAAGAATAGACAACCGGAGTCACTCTCCAGCATGATTTTAAGACGCTCAGCAAGAAATTACTTGCTGAGCGTTTTTCTTTACTCTCTCGACAAAATGCCGTTCCTTTCAGCGCGAAAACAGGCAGTTCGCCAAAAAATTTACTTAAAGGCATTAGAAATCCGAAAATGCCGTCGTTCTTATTTTATAGAAAACCATCTTGAACAGGAGGTGAACCCGATGTACCTTGCGTCGTTGCTTGAAAACATAAAATATGGGATTTTGCCGTAAGAAACGGCGTTTCCGCCGTCCTTCGGTGACAAGGTAGGAAATGAGAAATAACACAGGAAAGATACAGGTGTTGAAATAGCAAAGACTGTCTTTGCGCAGACACACAGACACCTATATTTTTTTGACCTTCCCGGTCGACAGAATTCAAAACAATATCCGAGAAGCGCCAATAAAAGCACCGAAAAAACGGGAATTTTACTTGGCTTGACTTTTTGCGGCCTTTACGCCTTAAAACAGCGGCAATCCGGCAGCTCTGTCGGCTGCCGCAGCCCTCCGTATCAATCGTTTTTGAAACCAACCAAAAACGATTGAACGGAGGCACATAACCTTGAAAAAACAACCCAAAGCGGTTTATATCATAGAAAACGGCGGGTACACGGAATTGACCTATGAGGAATTCTGTCGCCGTGAGCAAATCTGCCCGTTATATGCGGACAAGCTGTTCCTGCCTCTCTACGGCAGGCTTATGGAGGTATCCAAAGAGGATTACGCAGAATTCTACCGAGCAAAGCGTCGACAGAAATATCTGGACGAACGCTCTGCGGACAACGGCGACTTCTCTTACGATATGCTGACCACCGATGAATTCAGCGGCGAGGACATCCTCATCGCCGAGCAGTAAAGGTCATGGAAGGAGAAGAGACGCCTTATTATTACAAGGGAGACGGAACTATGGAGGCTTTCGTCCGGATAGGGAATGAAACCGTTACTGCAAATGCGGCTGAATTAAAAAGACTTGTACTCAGGGGAAGAAATTCATCTTACGATTCACTTATTTCATCATATAATTTCAAGGACTATTCTTTCTCTAAATTACGGGAACGTTACTATGAATGGAATAGCAGTAGCATGGAGGAGAAAAATTTTGAATCGTTTGGTATTGTCGACGGTAATGGAAAATTGACAAATGCTGGAGCTCTTTTGGCTGATAACTGTCCAATTCGCCATTCAAGGCTATTTTGTACCAGATGGAATGGGCTGGATAAAAGTGGAGGGCGGATTGACGCTTTGGACAGTGCGGAGTTTACTGGAAGTCTGATTATACTTCTGAATGAAGGATTTAGCTTCGTAAAAAGGAATATGAAAACAGCGTGGAAAAAGACAGCTAACTCAAGGATTGAATTGCCGGACTATTGTGAGAGAAGTGTTTTTGAAAGTATTGTCAATGCCCTTATTCATCGAGATTACCTGATCAATGGAAGTGAAGTTCATATAGATATATTTGATGATCGGCTTGTAGTATATTCTCCGGGTGGAATGCCGGACGGTACGAAAATCCAGGAACGGAATATTGATACTGTTCCATCCACAAGGCGTAATCCGGTATTGGCAGATATATTTAGCCGACTGGGATATATGGAAAGACAGGGCAGTGGGTTGAATAAAATAAGAAATGCTTATCGGAGTGCAGAGAACTACACACCAGATAAGGAGCCGGTGTTCTATTCTGACCGGGTGGAGTTTACTGTTACATTGAAAAATCTGAATTTTTCAGCCTCAGAAAATGAAGCTAAAAGTGAGGCAAAAAATGAAGCTGAAAATTACAGACTGACAGAATTAGAAGAAAGGCTGTGTAACCTGCTTTTAGAGTATCCTGAACTGACGCAGTCGGAGATTAGAGAAAGATTGGATTTATCAAGAAGTAAGGTCCAAAGAATGATGAGGAAATTAACAGAAGATGGTATAATTATACGAGAAGGATCACGGAGAAAAGGATATTGGACGATCCATCTTTAAAGCTGATTGCTTTATAATAACGAAAGTTAAAGTTGTAGGAGGAGATCAGTATGGCCTATACTGTTAAATCTTCTGAACGTTTGCGACCATCGGCAGCGGACACGGAAACTAAAGCACTACTATATCTTATGAATTTCAGGGACGATAGCGATGAAATATTCTTCTTTGTTGTGGACTTTTTTAATGATCTGACTGGAATGAATAAGATGGGTGATAAACTATGGGATTTGCAATCTAAGGGAGATAAACAGCCATCACCGTATATTATAGGAACGGAGTTAGTGACTTTATATAAAAATTTTGTAAGCGAATTTGAGTTTGCATATTACATAATTTTTTTGGGTGGCGTTAGTAGTTCGTTAAGAATAGATGATACACTTACACGCTTTGGAATTGATAATATAAAATCAACAGCAAAACCAAAACTAATAAATGGACTCAGAGATGAATGTAAGAAAAAGACATATATAGACGATAATGATATAGATGATACGAAGATTGATCAATTTCTCAAAAAGGTTTATTTTGTTATTGATGATCAGAGCAAAAGCGAATATGTAAAGAAGATTATAAAACTGAATCCAACCATTATTCCATCAGAAGATACATTAGTCGCTATTTTTAATGAAATTCGAGATGCTCAGTCGGGAAAGAAAAATGCAAGTGTTGTTGAGGGAGTGACATTAGTTGCACCTGATGAGGCATTAAATTATGGTAGGCACCTAACTACTACAGAAATCCGGTTATTGGTTTTGAATCGAATTTTAAACCAGGACGTTATAGGCGCTAAAGTGCCTCATTCTTTTATAGATATTTATGTTCAATTTCCAGAGGAAAAAAGAAAAAACTTATTGGAAGACTGCCAGCTAGATTTATCAAGGGCGCTTTTTAATACAAACTGCCAAGAAGATTTTTGGAAATTATTTGAAAATATATATCAAACGATTTTAGAAAATCCTACGGATAAAGTTGAAGAACTGTATAGGAAATTAGATAAGCTAATCATTGGGCGTTGCTTAGATTTTGATGTACTATCACTTAAATATTTTGTTTCAGTTATAAAGGATGGTATTAGTCTATGATTATAAGAGCTGTATACATTGGGAATTCTGAAGAAGCATATATAAATAAGGAATTTAAAGAAGGCTTGAACATTATTTCTAGTGATGACAATAATAAAGGAAAAACTATAGTTATTCAGGCAATTATGTATTGCTTGGGAAACATTCCAGCTTTCCCGTCAGCTTTTGATTATGAAAATTATTATTTCATTCTCTACATAGAACAAGATGATAAGCTAATTAAAATCTGTAGAAAGAATAAGAATTTTGTCATAAGAAAAGATGAAGAGTATACTGTCTTCGATAATACTGCTGAGTTTAAACGGTATTGGAATAAAAACATACAGAAATTACCTATTATAAAAAAAGAAAATATTTATAAAATTGTTGATCCTGAGCTGTTAGTACAAATATTTTTTGTGGGACAAGATAAAAAAGTAACATATGATATCGTAAATAAAGGATTTTATAAAAAAGAAGATTTTTATAAATTAATTTATTCGATGGCAGGTATTAATGGGGATGCAGCACCTATAGAAGATATGTATTATTATTCGGTTGAGTTCGTAAAATAAGAATAGTAAAAGAGAGAAGAGGATACCACAAATCATTGCTTTGATGATTCTGTGGTATCCTCTTTGTGGATTTCAGAATTTGTTTCTCAGCTTTCGGTATTCTCGCGGTGAATATCCTTTCAGCTTGTGAAAAAGCCGACTGAAATACAGCTGGTTATCATATCCGACGATTTTAGAGATTTCATTGATGGAATAGGTTGTTGTTTCAAGTAACATCTGAGCATTGCTGATCCGGATTCCTACGATGAATTGCATTGGTGTGGAACCGGTGTATTTTTTGAAATTCCGGATAAACCAACTGACACTCATGCCTCGTGAGGCTGCGTAATCCTCTATGTTGATGTCCTGATTATAATTTTCGCTGAAATAGGTAACTGCAGTGTTCATTTCCTGATCCAGGTATTCGTTTTTCAGAATATGTTCTCGTGTCAGTTCTCGGTGGAAAGTGATTAGTAGATGACGAAGCAGAAGAACAAGCATTTCCTCATAGTTGTCCTGACAGCGTTGAAGTTCTATGATAATACGCTTGAAAACCCGTTCATATTCCATAGATGTGCCAACTTGGAAAACCCGTTCTTTATCCGGAAATCCATACTGACGCAAGATATTTTTAATATTGCTTCCTGTAAAATGAATCCAGTATACTTCTGTCTTATCTTCCCCATAATATTCATATTTCTGAAGCTCTTTCGGTCTGTACAGTACAATATTACCGGCGGGAACAATCGTTTCATTATCTACATTGTCAAAATGAAAATGTCCACAACCGGCAGTGATATAGATGATCTGATAATCCAGGCGTCCCCTTGGACGGTAGGTTGGTAATTTTGGATGGCTGGAAAGGCGATAAGTACCACAGCTTCCTACAATCAGTGGGCGACTTTTGTCTTTGAAATCCATATGGGAGTGGTTCAGATAACCAGTATTCATATACATAGGGCAGCACCTCTTTTCCTACTTTTTGCCATTGTATCATTTAGTGCATATTTTGTCTAATCCAATTCATAGACATATTTTGCGGATTAGGATAAGCTATGTATAGAAAAACAAAGAAACGTAAACAAAAAAGTAAAGAACAAGACTTGCTGTGGGAGAACAACGTATAAAAAAATGTATATGTATTGAAGGAGAGTTATTTATGATTGTACCACGTTATTATGAGGATTTAAGTGTACTGCATGAAAACACAATGCCAGCCAGAGCCTATTATGTTCCGGCATCCAAAAGAATGGACAACCTGGTGGAACACAGGGAAGAATCAGACCGTATGCAGTTATTAAACGGAACTTGGAAATTTCAGTATTATAACAGCATCTATGATATTCAGGAATCTTTTTTTGAGAAGGATTATGATACAGAAAACTTTGACGAGATTCAGGTTCCGAGTGTATGGCAGATGGCAGGATATGACACACACCAGTATACAAACATCCGGTATCCGTTCCCATTTGATCCACCGTATGTACCACAGGATATCCCGTGTGGAGCATATGCACATACTTTTGACTATCATAAAGATGAAAATGCACCAAAAGCATTTTTAAATTTTGAGGGAGTAGACAGTTGCTTTTATGTATGGGTCAATGGTTCTTATGTGGGATACAGCCAGGTTTCTCATATGACCAGTGAGTTTGATATTACCGACCTTCTTCAGGATGGAAAGAATACCATAGCAGTATTGGTAATGAAGTGGTGTGACGGTTCTTACTTGGAAGATCAGGACAAATTCCGTATGAGTGGAATTTTCCGGGATGTGTACATTTTGAAACGTCCGGAGCAGGCAATCAGCGATTATCATATAAAAACAAAGATTGAGGATATGCTTGCAAAGATAGAACTTGATGTGAAATTCTACTCTCCGGCAAATGTAAAAATTTCGATTGAAGATAAAAATGGAGCAGTTGTCGCAGTAGGAAGTATTACCGAAGAAGGAACAGCGGTGTTAGAGATTGCAAGTCCGGAGCTTTGGAATACAGAAAATCCATACCTGTACAAACTGATCCTTGAAACAGAAAATGAAGTAATTGTAGATCATATCGCACTCAGAAAGATAGAGATCAAAGATCAGGTTATTTACTTAAACGGACAGAAGATTAAATTCCGTGGTGTCAATCGACATGATTCCGATCCGGTTACTGGATTTACAATTAGTGTGGAACAGATTACAACAGATCTTACGCTAATGAAGCAGCACAATTTTAACGCTATCCGTTCCAGCCATTATCCGAATGCACCATTTTTCTATGAAATGTGTGACAAGTATGGATTTATGGTGATAGATGAAGCAGATATAGAAGCTCATGGACCATTTATGCTCTACAGAAAAGAAGACACGGATTACAATCGATTCAAGCGGTGGAATGAAAAGATTGCCGATGATCCGGCATGGGAATCAGCTATCGTTGACCGTGTGAAACTCATGGTAGAACGTGATAAAAACCGTTTTTGTATTGTTATGTGGTCAATGGGAAATGAAAGCGCTTATGGTTGCAACTTTGAAAAAGCACTTGCTTGGACAAAGAAATTTGATCCGGACCGTATCACACAGTATGAGAGTGCAAGATACCGTAATTATGATGAAACATATGATTACAGCAACTTGGATGTGTACAGCCGTATGTACCCGGCACTTTCCGAGATTCAGGAATATCTGGACAAGGACGGAAGCAAACCATTCCTTCTGGTAGAATATTGCCACAGCATGGGAAATGGCCCTGGAGATTTTGAAGATTACTTCCAGATGATACAGGATAATGATAAAATGTGCGGCGGCTTTGTCTGGGAATGGTGTGACCATGCGATTGATCATGGCACTGCTGAGAATGGAAAGACAATCTATGCCTACGGAGGAGATCATGGCGAAGATATCCATGATGGCAATTTCTGCATGGATGGATTAGTATATCCGGACAGAACTGCCCACACAGGACTTTTGGAATACAAGAATGTCTATCGTCCGGCAAGGGTGGTTTCTTATGATAAAGAAAGTGGAGAGCTGGTACTTCACAATTATATGGATTTTGATGACCTGAATGATTATGTAAAAATCAGTTATGAACTGACGCAAGATGGTCTTGTAATCGGAAAAGGTAAACTTTCAGAAGTGTCTGTGGCACCACACAGTGAAGGAAAGACAAATCTGAAAGTCAATGTTCCAGAAAGCGGAAAATGCTATTTAAAACTTATTTACCATCTGAAAAAAGAAATGCCACTGTTAGAGGAAGACCACATTCTGGGATTTGATGAAATCGAGGTAAGTCAGAAAGATGCAAAATGTCAGCTCGCAGAGAAATGGATGGAAAAAACAGCAACGAACTCTGAATTACAGGTGAATGAAAATGATACACAGATTCATATCAAAGGTCGTGAATTTTCCTACACCATAGACAGACGTACGGCTCTCTTTACAGAGATGAAATTCGCAGGACGGGAATATCTGAATCATCCGATGGAGTTGAATATTTGGAGAGCTCCAACAGATAACGATATGTACATCAAGTCTGAATGGAAGAAAGCTCACTATGATAAGGCTTACACAAGAGCCTATACGATAGAGGTTGCACAGGGAAAACATGGTGTGAAGATTACAAGCCATGCTTCCGTTGTGGCAGAGACGGTACAGAAGATTCTTGATGTGACGATTACATGGAAAATAGCTGCTGCAGGAAAGATTGATGCAGATATAGCAGTAACAAAAGATGGAGAGTTCCCGGATCTTCCGAGATTTGGAGTGAGAATGTTTTTGGATAAGAAACTTTCGGATGCCAGATACTTTGGAATGGGACCACAGGAGAGCTATCGTGATAAACATCAGGCAGCGAGTCACAGTCTGTACCGGGCAAATGTAGGGGATTTACATGAGGACTATATCCGTCCACAGGAAAACGGAAGCCATTATGATTGTGAATATGTAGAGCTTAACAACAGCCGATATGGAATTGTGGCATCCGCAGAAAAGGCGTTTTCATTCAATGCTTCTTATTATACACAGGAAGAACTTGAGAAGAAAACGCATAATTATGAATTGACAGAATCAGACAGCGTGGTATTTTGTGTTGACTATGCATTAAATGGAATAGGTTCTAACAGTTGTGGTCCGGTTGTATTGGATCAGTATCGATTTAATGATGTATTATTCCGGTTCCAGTTTACTCTGGTTCCGTATGTAAAGGGATAATAAAGTTTTAAGTAACCCGTTAACAAGGAAGGAGAGTCTGGGTGTTTTGTAAAGTCCGGATATACAGAACAATCAGACAAAAGCAAAGCAAAAAATTTAGAATTAGGCACCATACTGTTAGGCATCTTGAGATTCTAAGTGCGATGAATATGAGGAGCAAAAGAATTCTATGGAAGAAAAAAAGTATTTAAAATGGTATAACAAAATTGGATATGGTTCAGGTGATATCGCAGGTAATGTAGTCTATGCATTCCTGACATCTTTTATGATGGTCTATCTGACAGACTTAGTAGGACTTGCTGCTGGTGTTGTAGGTACCCTGATTGCCGTATCAAAATTATTTGATGGTTTTACAGATATATTCTTTGGATCAATGATCGACAAAACACACAGCAAAATGGGAAAAGCAAAGCCTTGGATGTTGTATGGCTATATTGGATGTGCCATTACATTAGTCTGCTGTTTTGCAGTACCAGTCAGCTGGGGAACAACCGCTAAATATGCATGGTTCTTTATTTCTTATACACTGTTAAATGGTGTGTTTTATACAGCTAATAATATTGCATATTCAGCACTTACATCACTCATCACAAAGAACAGCAAAGAACGTGTGCAGATGGGATCTTACCGTTTCATTTTTGCATTTTCAACAAGCGTTCTGATTCAGGCAATTACAGTTGGATTTGTAGATAAGTGTGGTGGAGATGCAGCTGCATGGAGAACTGTAGCAATTATTTATGCAATTATTGGTCTTATTGTAAATACAATTTCTGCTCTTTCTGTTAAAGAACTTCCAGAAGAGGAACTTAACGAAGGAGAAGTAAAAAATGAGGATGAGAAGTACGGAATGGTACAGGCATTTAAGCTTCTTATCAAAAACAAATATTACATGATGATCTGTGGAACTTACATTTTACAGCAGTTATACAGTGCCATGATTGGAGCCGGTATTTATTACATGACATGGGTGCTGAAAAACAAAAACTTGTTCGGACAGTTTGCATGGGCAGTTAATATTCCACTGATTATTGCTTTGATTTTCACACCAACTTTAGTTGGTAAGTGGAAAGGTATGTACAAACTGAACTTAAGAGGTTATATCTTAGCAGTTATCGGTAGAGCACTTGTTGTTGTTGCCGGATATATGGGTAGCGTTCCGCTGATGATGGCATTTACGGCTCTTGCAGCATTAGGACAGGGACCATGGCAGGGAGATATGAATGCGGTTATCGCATCCTGCTCTGAATACACTTATCTTACACAGGGAAAGAGAATTGACGGAACTATGTACTCTTGTACGTCTCTTGGTGTAAAGATCGGTGGAGGTATTGGAACAGCTGTTGTTGGATGGATGCTCGAGTTCAGCGGCTATGTAGGAACAAATGCAACTCAGCCACAATCAGCACTTGATATGATGCAGTTTATGTATCTGTGGCTTCCATTAATCTTTGATGTATTGATTATGTTTGTACTTTCAAGAATGAATGTAGAAGGTGCAAATAAGAAACTGAAAGCAGAAAAAGGGATTACTGCAGATGAAGTAACAGATGCATCAGACATGGATTAGAATTTGACAGGAAAAAGCGTTGTCTGATCGGTGTTCGATAGACAATGCTTTTTCCATATTACAAAACAATATAGGGGTGGTATTTTGAAAATAGAAGAAGCAATCAAATTATTGAATGTAAATTCTTTTGATAACAAATTAACAGAATTGTACGTTGATTCGAATCGAATCCCACAGGAAAAAGAACGGTATTTGAAAGCAATCGACAGCTACAGGGCATATTTTGGTGAAGGCGAGATAGAAATATTCAGTGCACCGGGCAGAAGTGAGATAGGCGGAAACCATACGGATCACCAGCATGGGGAAGTGCTGGCGGCGTCCATTAACAATGATGCAATCGCAGTTGTAAAAAAACTGGAAGAACCATTCGTGAAAGTGATGTCGGATGGTTACAGTAACCTGATTACGATTCGGCTAGATGACCTAGAGAAAAAGATTGAAGAAGAAGGAAGCACGAATGCTCTGATTCGTGGTGTGCTTGCCAAGATGAAAATGAATGGTCATCTGATCGGAGGATTTCAGGCATATGTGACCAGTGAAGTGCTGATTGGTGCAGGTCTTTCCTCCTCAGCTGCTTTTGAAACACTGATCGGGACGATTCTATCCTATATGTACAATGATGATGAAGTTACTCCGATTGAAATTGCTAAGATTGGTCAGTATGCAGAAAATATATATTTCGGGAAACCATGCGGCTTAATGGACCAGATAGCGTGTTCAGTAGGAAGTCTGGTGCATATTGACTTTGCGGATCCGGAAAATCCGATTGTGGAACAGGTTGACTTTGATATGAACGCTTATGGGTATAGCTTATGTATTACAGACACAAAAGGGTCACATGCAGACCTGACGCCGGATTATGCGGCAATACCACAGGAAATGAAACAGGCTGCTAAGTGCTTTGGAAAAGAGTTCCTTGGCGAAGTGCCAAAAGAAGAGATTTTGAACCATATTACTTTGATACGTGAGCTGGCAGGAGATCGTGCAGCACTTCGGGCATTGCATTTTGTATGTGAAAATGAACGTGTCAAAAAGGAAGTAGATGCATTAAGAAAGGATAATTTTCCAAAATTCCTGGCGAATGTGAAAGAATCCGGAGATTCTTCTTTTAAATATCTTCAGAACGTCTATACTTGCCATGATGTACAACATCAGAACGTGTCTATTGCATTGGCACTGAGTGATGTGATATTCGGAGAAAAAGGTGTATGTAGAGTTCATGGAGGAGGATTTGCAGGAACCATACAGGCATTTGTTCCAAATTATTTAGTTCCGGATTACCAGAAGGAGATGGATACAATCTTTGGAAAAGGTTCCTGTGAAGTATTAAAGATCCGTAAGTATGGTGGCATAAAAGTATTATAATCACGAAAACAAAGAAAAGGAGAAATGATCTATGAGTAGCATTTTAGTATTAGGTGGAGCTGGTTACATTGGTTCTCATACTGTGTATGAGCTGATCGAGGCAGGGGAAAATGTAGTAGTAGTAGATAACCTGGAAACAGGATTTCGTAAGGCTGTGCACCCGGATGCAAAATTTTATCAGGGAGATATCCGGGACAGGGCATTTATTGATTCTGTATTTGAAAAAGAAGATATTGATGGAGTGATTCACTTTGCCGCCAATTCGCAGGTCGGTGAGAGTATGGTAAATCCGCTCAAATATTACAATAACAACCTGTGCGGAACAGAAGTATTGCTGGAAAGTATGGTTGCACATGGCATCAACAAGATTGTATTTTCATCAACAGCAGCCACATACGGAGAACCGGAACGGATTCCGATTCTTGAAACAGACCGCACGGTTCCAACAAACTGTTATGGAGAAACAAAACTTTCCATGGAAAAGATGTTTAAATGGACAGCGAATGCCCATGATTTACGTTTTGTATCCTTACGTTATTTTAATGCATGTGGAGCACATCCAAATGGAAAGATTGGGGAAGCTCACAATCCGGAAACACACCTAATTCCACTGATCTTACAGGTGCCGAATGGAAAAAGAGAGTATATTTCTATCTTTGGAAATGACTATGAGACAAAAGATGGCACATGCGTAAGGGATTACATCCATGTAAATGATCTTGCACAGGCTCATATCCTTGCCATGGAATATTTAAGGAAAGGGAATGACAGTAATATTTTCAACTTGGGAAATGGCGTTGGATTTACAGTTAAAGAAGTGGTAGAAACAGCCAGAAAAGTAACTGGACATCCAATTCCGGCAAAAGAAGAACCTAGGAGAGCGGGAGATCCGTCAACGCTGATTGCATCCAGTGAAAAAGCAAAAGATATTCTTGGATGGAAACCAAAATTTGATGATCTGGAGACGATTATTACAACAGCATGGAATTGGCATAAAAATCATCCAAATGGTTATGAAGCATAGTAGGAGGGGAGAAAGATAAAATGATTGATCAGCTGATTTCAGAACTGGTAGCATATGGACTGTAAAACGGACTGATAGAGGATGCGGATAAAGTGTATGTGACAAATGGTTTATTGGAACTGTTTCAAAAACAGGATTATCAGGAGCCGAACGCATCTGTAGAGCCGAGAGATTTACACTTTATTTTAGAGGATATGCTTGCATTTGCACTGTCAGAGGGAATCTTAGAGGATGATACAGTGACGATGAAGGATCTTTTCGATACAAAAATCATGGGGATTCTGACACCGGCTCCGTCTGTGGTAAGAAAAGCTTTTGAAGAAAAATATCAGGTATCTCCAAAGACTGCAACCGACTTTTATTATCATTTCAGCCAGGCAACAAACTATATCCGCACAGACCGGATTATAAAGGATGAAAAGTGGACAACGGATACAGAATTTGGTCAGATGGATATCACGATTAACCTGTCAAAACCGGAAAAAGATCCACGGGATATTGCAAAAGCTGATGCAGCAAAGAAATCTGGATATCCGGCGTGTCTGCTCTGCAGGGAAAACGAAGGGTATGCAGGTCATTTTTCACATCCGGCAAGACAGAACCATAGGATCATACCAATCACTCTATGTGGGGAGCAGTATTATTTACAGTATTCACCATATGTATATTACAATGAACATTGCATTATTTTTAATGAGAAGCATATTCCGATGGCGATTAACCGGATGACGTTTGATAAGCTGCTTGATTTTGTTAAACAGTTTCCTCATTATACGGCAGGTTCCAATGCGGATCTTCCGATTGTAGGAGGTTCTATTTTAAGTCATGATCATTTTCAGGGTGGCGGGTATGTGTTTGCCATGGCAAAAGCACCTTATGAACTGGAATTTGAATTAGAAGGATATCCAGATGTACACGTAGGAATTGTAAAGTGGCCGATGTCAGTGATCCGTCTGCAGGGGAGAACAACGGAGAGTATTGTAGAGGTTGCAGATCATATCCTTACAAAATGGCGTGTCTATTCAGATCCGGAAGCTGATATTTTCAGTGAGACAAATGGTATGCCACACAATACAATTACGCCGATTGCAAGAATGCGTGGAAATCTGTATGAACTGGATCTGGTTTTGCGTAATAATATCACAACCGCTGATTGTCCGCTCGGACTTTTTCATCCACATGCAGAGTACCATCATATTAAAAAAGAAAATATTGGATTGATCGAAGTTATGGGACTGGCTGTATTACCTGCCAGACTGAAAAAAGAAATGGCAGAATTGGAACAGGCAATTCTCAATCATGAGGACCTGAGACAGAATGAAACAATGGCTGCTCATGCTGACTGGGCAGAGGAATGGCTGTCAAAATACGAGATTACAGACAGCAACATTCATTCTATTGTACAGAAAGAAATTGGAATTGTATTTACGAAAGTTCTTGAGGATGCAGGAGTTTATAAGAGAACAGAGGAAGGGAAAGCTGCATTCAAAAGATTTGTTAAAAGTTTATAAAAAAGGACCACTTCATTTTTGTGAAATGGTCTTAAGAAAAAATGTTCAGTTTTCACAAAATAGTCCTTTTAGTATTTATACATGGTATGGATGCTCAAAATATTCAGCGTAGAATACTAAAAGGTTGTTCAGATATTTTTTAAGATTGCTCATTTGCGATTCCTCCTTTCCTTGTTTACAAGTTGATTATAGGATAGATGAAAAAGGATTGCTTGCCAAATCGAAAGAAGATATAGACAAATGTTGCAAAGGGGAGTATTTCATGCAGTTAAAATATGTTGACACAAAAGAGGAGATCATAGCAGTAAATAAAAAGTCAAAACATATTGAACCACATCTTCATAATGCACTGGAGATTGTTTGTGTAACAAGTGGAACATTAGAGCTTGGTGTCGGACAGGAACTTTACCATATGGAAAAAGGAGATATAGGCTTTGTATTTCCGGATATTATTCATCACTATCAGGTACTGACACCCGGTGTAAATAAAGCGACTTATCTGATCGCATCGCCATTTACGATTGGTAAATTTGCAGATATCATGCAGTCCATGGCTCCTGAATATCCAGTTATCAAAGCGGAAAAGGTTGAGCCGGAGGTATATAGGGTTATCAATGCGATTTTAGAGACAGAACAGTCAGATATTACAGTCGCACAGGCTTATCTTCAAATTGTGTTGGCACGCTGCATAGGAAAACTGAATCTGGTAGAGAAGAGCCATGTGGGGAGCAATGACCTTATTTACCAGACGGTTTCCTATATATCAGCAAATTTCAAAAAGAAGCTTTCATTGGAAGAGATGGCGAAAGACCTTGGAGTAAGCAAATATGTCTTATCCAGACTCTTTTCCAAAACATTTCATAGGAATTTCAACCAGTATCTTAACGATGCAAGGCTCAACTACGCATGTCATCGTTTGGAAAATACGAGTGATTCTATTACAAATATTTGCCTGGATAGTGGCTTTGAAAGTCAGAGAACATTTAACCGGGTATTTAAGGAAAGATATAAAATATCGCCTAGTGACTATCGGAGCACATGTGTAAAAGATATATTGTCATAAAAGGTTAACAAAAGCAACGAATTTGGTTCTGAAAGGTGCAAAGCTGATCGGAGCAAACTCAGATGTTTCCGGACCGATTGAGAACGGCATTGCTCCTGCTTGTCGTGCATTGGTTGCACCTATAGAAATGGCAAGCCTTATATTTGAAGACCTTACAGATGCAATAGGAACATAGGTGATATTTTATGCCTATCGCCCTGAAAACGGGCTTTTATTGCGTAACATTCAAAAATAGGGTGTCAATCTGCAAGAATTTGCTATAATAAAGGCGTGGCAACATTTTGGCAACAGAAAATCAGTAAACCAAAATAACTGATGTAATAGAAGTAAATATCGGCATGAATCCACACAAAACCTAAACAAATATAGTTAATAACATCGGGAAACACGCCGAGTTTGAGTGAGAAAAAGTCAGGAAGTTAAGAATATACAGAGGTTATAGTCGATATGGGCTAAAGAAGAAATAGTATTAAACTATTCTACAACTCATTATTGACACGTAACGACGAAGACGTTACAATTAAAGCGTAAACGGAGGTGACATTATGGAGAAATCAGCAACACTTAATCTACGGATTAATCCCACATTAAAATCAGAGGCAGAGACAGTTCTTTCGCGTCTGGGCATACCAATGTCAACGGCTGTCGATATGTTCCTGAATCAAGTAGTTTTAGTTGGAGGGATTCCGTTTTCCGTTACGCTTCCAAAGGCACCGGCAGATATAGATGCCTCTCAGATGACAGATGCGGCTCTTCATGCGAAGCTTCAGAAAGGTTATGATGATTACAGAGCCGGAAGGACAGAGAACGCTGCAGAAGCATTCAAAAAGTTTAGGGAGACTCATAGGTGATGGGGAAACGGATTGTAGAAATTACCCAGACAGCTCTTGACGATATGGAAGGGATCTATGATTATATAGCAGATGTTCTTTTGGCAGCGGAGAATGCTATGGGTCAATATAACCGTATTGCAGATGCAATTCTCACTTTGGAAAGTAATCCTGAGAGATGTCCGGTTTTCGAGGTAGAGCCGGAACGATCTTGGAGAATGCGCAGAATGGTAATTGATAATTATCTTGTCTGTTACATTGTAGATCCGGATAAAGTGACAGTCACAGATGTGTTATACGGAGCTTCAAATGTGCATGCAAGACTGAAGGCAAGGCATATGGCAGACCCAGACACTTAAGTGAGCGTGATAACATCATCATGATAACGAATTGATAACACTAGCAGAGACAGACCATAGAAAAATGACAGTTGGAAACAAATAAAATTAAATAGAACCCAATATCCTATACAAAACTGTATAGAACCAGATTTGATTTTGCGAGTTCGAGTAATTGTATTTTTATACAGAGTATTTTATATGGCAGGTAGTCTATAGGATTGCCTGCTATATTTATATTATCTGATAACGTAGAGATAACGTAGATAGAAAATCAGCAAGGCGAAATAAATGATGTAACTTAAGTGCAAATTGAATTGTTATCTATAGAAAAAAATAGAACGCCGTCGCAACGCCGTCCTTACAAAAACGTAATACGTTTTTTGTTTCTGGTTTTATTATATGTAGATGGAGCCGAAAAGTCAATAGATTTTGAAAAAGAGTATTGACAAATTATTCTACCTATGATTTAAAAATTATTAAAAGAGAAAGTCTATAACTTTGCAAGAAAATTCATAATTGCTTTTTATCAATTCGTTTTTTAGGAAAAATCCTCTTTTTTGGAGCATTCGGTTGAAGAATAAATCTTTTAACTCCAATGTTCTATGATATTTCACCTTATCTGATACTATTAAATTGTAAGTATAAAGCAAAGCCACGAATTCAAGCATTGGACGACAAGAAAGCTTCTTGCGTCGTTGTGAGGTGTTAATAGAAGCTATTTTTGCGATGGCTTGGCTAATTTCTACAGGTGGACGAGAAGTTCCATGTGCCAAATCTGCTAATATACAATTGTTATGTGCGGCGCCGTTTCTTAAACTCTTGACAAGATTTATAATAGGAAAAGATATTTTGCTATATGGTCTTGTAGAGTAATAAAATTCGTAGAATTTTATGAAATCTCCAAAGGTGAGCATTTCCAAGAGGACCCAAGCGGGGCAGTCATCATATGAAATGATTTTGTTTTCTTTTTTCCCTTTTTGAGAGTTATATGCTTGTTGGAGTGTAAAGTATTTATGAATCAAATCACTTGTAAAGGGAGAAGCGCTAGTAGCTTCCAATTTAGCAATGATATAGCTGTTATTACTTAGAAATGCTTTTACAATATCATAGCCATCGGTTGTAGAATCTGTTTCTATATCTTTTAACATTCGCACTTTAAGATCGTGTTCAATATCTAAGCACATCTTTGACACTAGAAAACGAAAATGCATATCGATGGTTGATAACTCTTGCAAATAAGAAAAGTCAAGATTTATGTATTTCCCAATATTTGGACCGTTATTATATTTTTGATAATTTTTTCGATACGCAGCGGTGCGTAAGTAATTGTTTTTGTCAGTAAGATACTCAGCAGCCTTTTCTTCGGTGATGTATTTAAAAGTAATGCCCTTGTTTTTCATCTTTGTAATTAGCTGCGGAGCAGTTTGTTTTGGTTTATCTATTTTATTTGACATATATGCTTCTTATAATAAATTTTCGTTTCAAAGAATTATCAGGATTTGCTTTTATTTTAACACTGCTAGATGTATCAAGCAACATCTGGCTTTTGGCGTAAGTGAATTTGTAGAAGAGTATGTATAGCAAAAGGAGGACCCCATGATAGAAATATTACGCGCACACCCGTCAGATCTTGACGCTATCGAACAGATCTACACCCGCGTCCACGACGATGAAGAAAAAGGTTTTGCTACTACCGGCTGGATCCGGGGCGTCTATCCCATCAGAGAAACGGCGGAGCAGGCCCTTAAGCGGGACGACCTTTTTGTGCTGAAGGCGGAAGGAAAAGTAGTGGCTACCGGGATCATAAATAAGATCCAGGTGGATGTTTATAAAGATATCGGTTGGAAACACAGCGTGCCGGATGAGGAGGTTATGGTGCTCCACACCCTGGCGGTAGATCCGCTGGAGAAGGGCAAAGGATACGGGAAGGCCTTCATTTCCTTTTATGAAGCCTATGCCAGGGAGCATGGCTGCAGGGAACTGCGGATCGATACCAACGCCATTAACCAAAGGGCCCGGGCTATGTACCAGAAGCTGGGATATGAGGAGCGGGGGATCGTCCCCTGTGTATTTAATGGGATTCCGGATGTGCAGTTGGTGTGTCTTGAGAAATATCTGGATTGAAATAGTAAAGAGCTGGAAGTTTTCCGCTCTTTTTTCTTGTCTGGATTTTCCTAATACGATCCTAACCTTTTAACATATCATTTGCAGAAAATTCCAATCTATTCGCTTTATAGCAGAAAACTTTCGACAAATTTCGGGGGATTTGCGAATATTCTAAGGAAGCGAGATAAAATATTAGCATTTTTTCTGATGATACTTTTGGCGGTGGCTGCAGGTGGGGTGTCATGTTTATTACCTGTTATTGTTTCGCCGATAGTAAATTATATAGGCGTTCCATTGGTTCAACTTGCGATAGTTGTTATAATTGCTGTAAGAAGTGATAAAAAGTAAGGAATGAAGTTCGCTGGTAACAAATCCAAATCTGGAAATAGAATAATGGTAGTGGTATAATCAAGGGGCACATTGTGATGGAGGAAACGAAAGATGGACAGCAGGGAATTAAATGAACACTATGAATTTCGGAACATTCTCTCTGATGAGGCCGGTCAGGCGGCCAAGATCGAAGGAATCTGTTTTCCACCCAACGAGGCTTGTTCCCCGGCGATGATGAAGGAGCGAGCGGCAGCGGCTCCGGAGTTCTTCCTGGTGGCAGTGGACCGGAAGACAGGTCGGATCGCTGGATTTTTAAATGGTCTTGCAACCAATGAGGAACGTCTGCGGGATGAGTTTTTCCGGGACGCAAAACTCCATGATCCCGCCGGCGCCAACATTATGCTTCTGGGGTTGGATGTGCTGCCCCAGTACCGGCGCCAGGGGCTGGCCAGGGAGTTGATGGCAAGGTACCTTGCCCGGGAAAAAGACCGGGGAAGACGCAGGGTGATCCTCACCTGTCTGGAAGGGAAAGTGGAGATGTATGAAAAGATGGGATTCCACAATGATGGGATCTCCCAGTCTGTATGGGGCGGGGAAGAATGGTATGAGATGAGCTGTGAACTGAAGGCATAGCCGGAGACGGCGGAGGAGCTGGGGATGATTTGTTTTCCTGCGGGGAAATATGCAGGACATAGCATTGCGGAAGTCTGCAGGATCGATCTGGGTTATCTGAAATACCATCAGACGACGAATTTTCCTTATGCGAAGGCAGTGGGAGCATACCTGAAGAAAATGCAGTTGTAACAAGAAGAAAACCGGGGGTATATGGAATTATGGATTACAAGCGAATTTTAGAAGGGATCCTGGACATCGGCGAGGCGATGCTGTGCAGTGGGGCGGAGAATTTCCGGCTGGATGATACACTCTATCGGATGTGCAAAAGTTACGGCTTTAGGCGCTATGACGTGTTCGCGATCCCAAGCAATATACAGATCACGGTGGAGACGCCGGAGGGAGAGATTCTGACCCAGGTCCGCCATATCGAATCGACAGGCATCAATTATGACCGGCTGGATTATCTTAATAACCTGGCCCGGTATGTGTGCCAGAATAGGCCGGATGCGAGGGAACTGCATGAGAAATACTTGGAGGTGATGAACCGGCCGGAGCCCCGGCAGATCACCACCTATCTGGCCGGGATCATGGGAGGAGCGGGATTCGCCGTGTTCTTTGGCTGCGGGCTGATGGACGGGATCGTGGCGGTGCTGGTCTCTGCCATGATCGTCTTTGTGGGAAACTGGCTTGGCAAGCGGGAGGATAACCTTCTGATCTACAACCTGATCCTTGCCTTTCTTGCGGAAGCCATCATCATTGGAATGACCTTCCTTGGGATCGGGACTCATCCGGACCGGATCATGATTGGCATCGTCATGCTGCTGATCAGTGCCTTAAGCACCACCAACGGCATCCGGGAGGTGCTGCAAAGAGACTTTATCTCCGGCCTTATCAATATTATGAACTCCATCCTGGGAGCGGCGGGGATCGCGTTTGGGATCGCCATTGCCATGCGGCTTTTTGGCGGCGGGCATTCCGACGGCTTTATGCTGAACCCCAGTGTGCCTATTCAGCTGATCTCCTGTACGGTGGCCTGTACCGGATTCGCCCTGTGGTTCAAGATCAAGGGGCGCCAGGTGTTTTATTCCAGTATCGGCGCCTTCTGTACCTGGGCGATCTATGTGGTAGCTTTTGAGATCTGGCCCAGCAACTTTATCGCCACCATGGCGGGCGGGATCTTTGTGGCGGCCTATGCGTTTGTCATGTCCCGGGTCAACAAGGCGCCGGCTACCATTTTCCTGACAGCCTCCGCCTTTCCTCTGATCCCCGGACCAAACCTCTACTATATGATGTACGGATGGGTGAGCGGGGACAACCTTATGGCAAGGCAGGAGACAGGGGTTCTGCTGGAGACCTGTCTGGCCATCGCCCTGGGATTCCTGATCGTGGACGTGGTGTCCCGGTGTATGCTGTATGCGGCCAAAAAGGAGATCCACGTGGGGAAACGGGGCAATCTAAATTAGGGGTTTCCTTTTGAACCTGGATGTGCTATAATCAACTTTGCGTGGGGCATTAGCGCAGTTGGGAGCGCGCAACATTCGCATTGTTGAGGCCACGGGTTCGAATCCCGTATGCTCCAGTGAAGTTTGACAGGACGAGAGATCTCGTCCTGTTTTTTTATGTACTTTCTAATTGAAACGTGACAAAAAGTAAGGACCTGCGGTATAATAAAGAAAATTGTGCCAGGAAGGGGAATACTTATGGAGAAATCAAAGGTTTATTTTACAACGATGAAGACAACCCTGTCAGAGAATCTGCCCCAGAAGTTGAAGCGGCTGATCCTGGCTGCGGGGATGGATCAGATTGATTTTGACGGGAAATATACAGCTATCAAGATGCATTTTGGAGAGCCGGGGAACCTGGCTTTCCTGCGGCCCAACTACGCGGCGGTAGTAGTGAATACTGTGAAGGAACTGGGCGGGAAGCCCTTCCTTACCGACTGCAATACCCTGTATGTGGGCGGACGGAAGAATGCGCTGGATCATCTGGACTCTGCCTATCAGAACGGATTCTCTCCGTTTTCCACAGGCTGTCATGTGCTGATCGCCGACGGCCTGAAGGGGACGGACGAGACGCTGGTGCCTATAGATGGAGAATATGTGAAGGAAGCCAAGATCGGCCGGGCGGTGATGGACGCGGATGTGTTCATCTCTCTCAATCATTTCAAAGGCCATGAGGCTACCGGTTTTGGCGGGGCGTTGAAGAACATCGGCATGGGCTGCGGATCAAGGGCCGGCAAGATGGAGATGCACAGCGCCGGGAAGCCCTATGTGGAGCAGGAGAACTGTATCGGCTGCGGCAACTGTATCCGGATCTGTGCCCACGGGGCGCCGTCGATCACAGACCGCAAGGCAACCATCGATCAGGACAAATGTGTGGGCTGCGGACGGTGTATCGGGGTCTGTCCCAAGGACGCCGTATGTCCGTCCAATGATGAGTCCAATGATATCCTGAACCGGAAGATCGCCGAGTACAGCCTGGCGGTGGTGAAAGACCGGCCGCATTTCCACATCAGTCTGGTGATCGATGTGTCGCCTAACTGTGACTGCCATGCGGAGAATGACATTCCTATCGTGCCGGATGTGGGCATGTTTGCATCTTTCGATCCGGTGGCTCTGGACCGGGCCTGCGCGGACGCGGTGAATAAGCAGCCGGTGATCGCGGGAAGCCAGCTGGATGAGATGCCTCATGTGCACCACGATCATTTCATTGATTCCGCGCCCACCACAGACTGGAGAGTCTGCCTGGAGCACGCCCAGAAGCTGGGACTTGGGACACAGGAGTATGAACTGATCCAGATCTAGGATCTGAGGACAAGAAGAAAAGGCAGGAAGATACATGACGAAGAAGCAAAGAGCCCTGGAAGTGATCCAGAGGCTGAAAGAAGAATACCCGGACGCAGGCTGCACCCTGGATTATGACCAGGCGTGGAAGCTTCTGGTCAGTGTGCGGCTGGCGGCTCAGTGCACCGACGCCAGGGTCAATGTAGTAGTGGAGGATCTCTATAAGAAGTATCCGGATGTGGACGCCCTGGCGGCGGCAGAGCCGGAGGAGATCGAGGAGATCGTAAGGCCCTGCGGCCTGGGTAAAAGCAAAGCAAGAGACATCAGCGCCTGTATGCGGATCCTGCGGGATGAATACGGCGGGAAGGTGCCCGATGATTTTGACGCCCTTCTGAAACTGCCGGGAGTAGGAAGGAAGAGCGCCAATCTGATCATGGGAGATGTGTTCGGGAAGCCGGCCATTGTGACGGACACCCACTGTATCCGTCTGAGCAACCGCATTGGCCTGGTGGATGGGATCAAGGATCCCAGGAAGGTGGAGATGGCCTTGTGGAAGATCATTCCCCCGGAGGAGGGAAGCGATCTCTGCCACCGGCTGGTATACCATGGCCGGGATGTGTGTACGGCCAGGACCAAACCTCATTGTGATCAATGCTGCCTTGCGGATATCTGTAAGAAGGCAGGGGTAGAGAAATAGGATAGATGGAGGATCGGGCATGAAGAAACGGAGTCTGGGGCTTGTCCTTGGATGTGCGCTGCTTCTTCTCGCCGGCGCCTGCGGGACCGGGCAGGATGAGACGGCAGGCGCCATCGGCGAAGGAAGCAGTCAGGGATCAGAAAGCGAAAGTGAAGGCAGCAGCCAGGAGAAGATCTTCGGAGAGTTTGAGACTGTCACCCTTACCGGGGAGCCGGTGACCCAGGAAATCTTCGGAGAGGCAAAGCTTACCATGGTGAATATCTGGGCCACGTACTGCGGGCCCTGTATCCAGGAGATGCCGGAGCTGGCGGAGCTTGCCCGGGAATATGAAGACCGGGGCGTACAGATCGTAGGCCTCTTAAGCGACGTCAGTGAACCGGAAGACGCCACGGCTATGGAGATCGTGGAGGAGACCGGCGCGGATTATATGCACATCCTGCCATCCGCGGAACTGCAGATGAATCTCTTAAGCCGGATCAGCGCGGTGCCTACCACCGTTTTCCTGGATCAGGAGGGAAATATGACAGGAAGCGCCTATGCCGGGGCCAGGAGCAAGGAAGACTGGTCCGGGATCCTGGAAGAGATCCTGGGAGAGGTGGGAGCATGAAAGAGAAGAATATCCGCCTGCTGCGGGGAGTACTCCTGGCAGCAGGCCTTTTCTGTATAGGGCTCGGGGCTTTCCGCGGGGAGGCGCAGGAAGTGCTGGTCAAGGGGATCAATATCTGTCTGGAGTGTATTGGAATTGGGTAAGAGGAAAAAAGGACTGCGGCTGTGGGTCCAGATAGGATTTACGGCTTTGACAAATGGATACTGGCTGGGATTTCTGACCGGAAGGATCTACCGGGGACCGGGGAAGGCTGCCTGCGTGCCGGGGCTTAACTGTTATTCCTGTCCGGGGGCTCTTGGGTCCTGCCCCATCGGGGCGCTGCAGGCGGTGCTGGGAAGCCGGGATTATAAGGTTTCTTTCTATGTGACAGGATTCCTTCTTCTGGTGGGATCGGTGTTTGGACGGTTTGTCTGCGGATGGATCTGTCCCTTCGGACTGGTCCAGGACCTTCTGTACCGGATCCCTTTCTTCCGGAAGCGGAAGAACCTTCCGGGGCATAAGGGACTGGTGTGGCTGAAATACGGGATCCTTGCGCTCTTTGTGATCCTTCTGCCCTCGGTGGTGGTGGATCTTGTGGGGCAGGGGAGCCCCTGGTTCTGTAAATACATCTGTCCCTCCGGGACACTGATGGCAGGGCTTCCCCTTCTTGCTTCCAACGAGTATCTGCGGACTGCCGCAGGGGTCCTGTTCGCCTGGAAAGTGGGACTTTTGATCCTTGTGATCCTGCTTGCCCTGTGGGTGTACCGTCCTTTCTGCAAGTATATCTGCCCTCTGGGAGCGGTCTACAGCCTGTTCAACCCAGTAGCGCTGTACCGCTATGAGATCCGGGAGGACAAGTGTACCAAATGCGGCAGGTGTGCATCTGCCTGCAAGATGGATATCAAGACCTGGCAGCAGCCCAACAGCAGAGAGTGTATCCGGTGCGGGGACTGCGTGGCCGCCTGTCCGGAAGGCGTCATCCTTCGCCGGCCTTTTGGCCGGGGGCGGCAGAACGAGGATAAGGAGTAGGAGGGAGCAGCTTGTATATTGCGGATCTGCATATTCATTCCCGGTATTCCAGGGCTACCAGCAGGGACTGTACCCCGGAGTATCTGGATCTCTGGGCAAGGAGGAAGGGGATCGGCCTTATCGGAACCGGGGATTTCACCCATCCGGCCTGGAGAGAGGAACTGGAAGAAAAACTGGAGCCAACCGGGGACGGGTTCTACCGCCTGAAGGAGGAATACCGGATCCGGGATGACGGTGTGGCCGGCGGGCAGGAGCCCCGGTTTGTAGTTACCGGGGAGATCAGTTCTATTTATAAGAAGAAGGAGAAGACGCGCAAGGTCCACAGCCTGATCCTGCTTCCCGGGCTGGAGGCGGCCAGGACTGTCTCAGGGAAGCTGGAGACTATTGGCAACATCCATTCTGACGGGAGGCCCATCCTGGGGCTTGCTTGCCGCGACCTGCTGGAGATCCTGCTGGAACTTTGCCCGGAGTCCGTCTATGTGCCAGCTCATATCTGGACGCCTCATTTCTCTATGTTCGGGGCGTTCTCCGGTTTTGACAGTGTGGAGGAGTGCTTTGAGGATCTGGCGGATCATATTCATGCGGTGGAGACTGGTCTTTCTTCGGATCCGCCTATGAACTGGAGGGTCTCTGCCCTGGATAAGTATCAGCTGATCTCCAATTCCGACGCCCATTCTCCGGCGAAGTTGGGGAGGGAGGCCAACCTTCTGGAGGGGGAATTCTCTTACGAGGGCCTGAAGCGGGCCATCGAGACGGGAGAAGGGCTTTCCGGGACCATTGAGTTTTATCCGGAGGAGGGAAAATATCATTTCGACGGCCACCGGAAATGCGGGATATGCTTAAGCCCTTCGGAGGCAGAGGCATACCAGGGGATCTGCCCGGTGTGCCATAAGAAACTGACCATCGGCGTGGATCACCGGATCCGCCAGCTGGCGGACCGGCCGGAGGGGTACGCCCGGGAGAACGCAAAACCCTTTGAGAGCCTGATGCCCCTGCAGGAACTGGTTGGGGCGGCTGTGGGCCACGCTCCTTCCAGCAAGGGTGTTCAGAGAGAATACGCACGTATGCTGGAGGAACTGGGACCGGAATTCCAGATCTTAAGAGAGATCCCAGAGGAAGAGATCCGCCGGTGCGCAGGAGAGCGGATCGCAGAGGGTATCCGCCGGATAAGAACGGGAGAAGTGGAGCGGATCCCCGGCTATGACGGAGAGTACGGGACTATCCGGGTTTTTTGATTTTTTCTAAATAGAAGCTTAAGAAAGAATTTATAGAATCTGCCAGGATTTGGGAGTATAATGATTGGCATGTGAAGACAAAACAACCCCGAAGGAGGAACAGACATGGGGCGAGGCTTTGGAAGAGCAAAGGAGCAGGAACCAGAAAGTTATGAGATCGAGAGAAGACCAGTGGCCCGGTATCAGCCGGATCACCGGGAGGGGCTGACCAGGGCCCAGGCGGCGGAGCGTATGGCGGCCGGGTGGTCCAATATCCCGGTGGATCCGCCGGCCCAGACGGTGAAGGAGATCATCCATGAGAATGTATTTACCTACTTCAACCTGGTCTTTACCGTGCTGGCAGTGCTGCTGTGTCTGGTAGGCTCCTTCCGGAACCTGACTTTCATGCCGGTGATCATCATCAATACGTTAATCGGTATCGTACAGGAGATCCGGGCCAAGCATGTGCTGGAGAAGCTGAATATGCTGAACGCCCCTCATGCCCTGGTGGTGCGGGAAGGGCAGGTCACATCCGTTGACTCGGAAGATCTGGTGCTGGATGATATTGTGATCTTCAAGGCGGGCAACCAGATCTGCGCGGACGCTCAGGTGGTATTCGGCGAGGTGCGGGTCAATGAGTCTCTGCTCACCGGTGAATCCGACGAGATCGTGAAGAAGCCCGGAGACCATCTGATGTCGGGAAGTTTTGTGGTGGCCGGAGAATGCCGGGCCCGGCTGGAGCAGGTGGGCGCGGATTCCTATATCTCCAAGCTGACCCTGGAGGCTAAGGCCATCCAGAAAGGGGAGAAGTCGGAGATGATCCGCTCTCTGGACAAGCTGGTGAAATTCGTGGGTATTGCGCTGATCCCTATCGGAAGCGTCCTGTTCGCCCAGAGCTTTTTCTTTAACGACGAGACCTTCCGGGACAGTGTCACTTCCATGGTCGCGGCGGTGATCGGCATGATCCCGGAGGGGCTTTACCTGCTGGCCAGCGTGGCCCTGGCGGTAAGTTCCATCCGGCTGGCCCAGAAGAAGGTGCTGCTCCATGATATGAAAAGCATCGAGACTCTGGCCCGGGTCAATGTGCTGTGTGTGGATAAGACCGGGACCATTACGGAGAACACCATGAGTGTGAAGAAGCTGGTGCCCACGGAGCATTATGACGGGGAGACCATGCCGGAGCTGGCCCGGATGGTGGGAGACCTGGTCCGCCCCATGAGCAGTGACAATGCTACCATGGACGCTATGAAAGAATTCTTCAAAGAGGGAACGGGGAAGGCGCCGCAGAAGGTGATCCCCTTTACCTCAGTGACCAAATACAGCGGCGTGACCTTTGAGGATCAGGCCTATGTGCTGGGGGCGCCGGAGTTTGTGCTTCGGGAGGATTACCCCTCCTATGAGTCTCAGATCCTCAACTATGCCAGGAGAGGCTACCGGGTTCTGGTATTCGGAACCTGCGGGGAGATCACGGAGGGGCAGAAGCTCTCGGAGAAGGTGACGCCTCTTGCCTACATCCTTCTGGCGAATCCGGTGCGGAAAGAAGCGCCGGAGACCTTTGCATATTTCGCGGAGCAGGGAGTGGAGGTAAAGGTGATCTCGGGAGACAACCCCATGACTGTGTCGGAGGTGGCAAAAGAAGCAGGGATCGCCAATGCGGATGAATATGTGGACGCCACCACCCTGCGGACGGAAGAAGACGTGTGGAATGCGGTGGCAAGATACACCGTGTTTGGCCGGGTGACGCCGGCCCAGAAGCGTCAGTTTGTCCAGGCCCTGAAGGGGCAGGGGAGAACGGTGGCTATGACCGGCGACGGCGTCAACGATGTGCTGGCCTTAAAGGACGCGGACTGCAGCGTGGCCATGGCCTCCGGAAGCGACGCGGCGGTACAGGCCTCTCAGGTGGTGCTCCTGGAGTCCAATTTTGCCTGCATGCCTTCGGTGGTACTGGAAGGAAGAAGGGTGGTCAACAACATTCAGCGTTCGGCCAGCCTGTTCCTGGTGAAGAACATTTTCTCCTTCCTGCTGTCCTTGTTCTCAGTGGTGTTTATGATCACCTATCCGCTGGAGCCTTCCCAGGTATCGCTGATCAGTATGTTCACCATCGGCGTGCCGGCCTTCTTCCTGGCGCTTCAGCCCAACAAAGAGGTGATCCAGGGACATTTCCTGACCAACGTGTTTTTGAAGGCGCTGCCCGCCGGACTGACCGACGTGCTGGCGGTGGGGGCGCTGGTGGTATTTGGCCGGACTTTTGGCGTGGCGTCCGAGGATATTTCCACGGCGGCCACCATGCTGCTGGCTATTGTAGGCTTCCTGATCCTGTTTAAGATCTGTCAGCCCATGAATGTGATCCGGGGCGGAGTCTGGGTGATCTCTATTGTGGGCCTGATCGGCTGCAGCATTTTCCTGCCGGATCTTTTTGCCATCACAGGGATGTCCACCGAGTGTATCATGCTGTTTGTGGTATTTTCCATTGCCACAGAGCCGGTGCTGCGCTATCTTACCATGCTGGTGGGCGGCCTGCGCAGCCTGTTCCAGAAGATTTTTCGCAGAAAAAAGACGGCGTAAGCAGGCTTACACCGTCCTGTGAGAAGGTTCAGATCGTAAGGATCCGGCCAGAGAGGTTTTTCCACAGAAAGCCCTTCTGGTCGCAGATCATATACCCGCGGGCGGAGCCTTCCTTGGGAAGGGATACGGAGCCCGGGTTCATATAGCGAAAGGAGCCCATATCCTGGTTGGCGGGCACGTGAGTGTGGCCGTTCAGCAGGATATCCCCTTCTTTCAGAGGGGGAAGGTTCCCGGGATGGAAGATATGGCCGTGGGTGGCGAAGATGGTCCGGCCGTTTACCTCCAGCAGGCAGTAGTCTGCCAGGATGGGAAACGGAAGGACCATCTGGTCTACTTCACAGTCGCAGTTTCCCCGGACACAGAGGAGTTCCTGCTTCAGGGGAGCAAGAAGGGCGATCACCTCTTTGGGGGCATATTCTTCCGGCAGGTCGTTGCGGGGACCGTGGTACAGAAGATCCCCCAGAAGGAGCAGACGGTCCGCGCCTTCCCGGCGGTAGGCCTCCAGCATCTGGCGGCAGTAGAGGGCGGAGCCGTGGATATCGGATGCGATCATCAGTTTCATGAGAAATACCTCGCTTTTCATAAGTATTTATGGATAAAGTCTGGTGTTATTTTATCACAGATCAGAGTCAATGCAAAGGAGAGAAGGATGGAGAAAACCTGGAAGATTGTCAGAGCCTCTTATGAAGACCTACCGGAGATCATGGAGATCCTCAGGGGCGCTTGTGGCATGGTGAAAGACCCGGCCTGGTTCTATGTGGAGGATGTGGAAGAGGACGAAGAACTTCTGCGCCAGCATGTGGAAGAGAAAGGATTTATCCTGAAGGCGGAAGCAAAAGACGAGATCGCAGGGTTCCTGATGGTGCGCTTCCCGGGAGAGGAGGCGGATAATCTGGGATCCCACCTGGGGCTGCCCAGAGAGGCGATGGGGCAGGTGGCCCACATGGAGACGGCGGCGGTGCGGCCAAAGTACTGCGGGCAGGGGATCCAGAAGAGCCTTATGCGCCAGGGGGAAGAAATGCTAAAAGGCACTTCCTTCCGTTATCTTATGGGGACTGCCCATCCGGACAACACTTACAGTGTGAATAATTTTCTGAAGCTGGAGTATGAGATCATTGATGAGGCGCGCAAGTACGGCGGGCTTCCCCGCTATGTGTTCTGCAAGGAGATAAGATGATCCGGGGGATTGTATTTGATATGGACGGCCTTCTCTTTGATTCCGAGCGGCTGGTGAAAAGGACCTGGAATGAGGTGGGAGAGATCCTGGGGCTTCCTGGCCTGGGAGAGCATATCCGCCATACGCTTGGGAAGAACCGGAGAGGGAGAAATGAATATTTTATCCGGGCCTTCGGGGAGGACTTTCCATTCGAAGCCTTCGACCGGGAGAATAAGCGGATCTTTGCCGGGATCATGGAGCGGGAGGGAATGCCGGTGAAGCCGGGAGCCCGGGAGCTTCTTGCCTACGGAAGAAAGCAGGGATATAAGATAGGGATCGCCACATCCTCCAGCCGGAATTACGCGGTGGAACACCTGAAGGGGACCGGGCTGTATGAGTATTTTGACGGCGGCGTCTTCGGGGACATGGTGACCAGGGGGAAGCCGGATCCGGAGATCTACCTGGCGGCCTGCGAAAATCTTGGCCTGCAGCCGGAAGTGTGCATGGCGCTGGAAGATTCTCCTGCGGGGATCCGCTCCGCCAGCAGTGCGGGGATGGTTCCGGTGATGGTGCCGGATCTTGTAGAGCCTACAGAGGAGATCCGGGAGCTGGCATACGCAGTGTGCGACAGCCTGACGGAGGTAAAGGGGCTGCTGGAAACGATAAATGGATCGACAAGGTAAAACAATGGCCGGCGGAATCAATTTCCGCCGGCCTCTCTTTTTTATTCCTCTGGCGCGAACATATCCTTTCCTACGCCGCAGATGGGGCATACCCAGTCTTCCGGGATGTCCTCGAAAGCGGTTCCGGGAGCGATCCCGTTATCCGGATCGCCGATTTCCGGATCATAAACATATCCACATGGTTCGCATACGTATTTCTTCATTGTCAGTTACCTCCTTGTTGAAATGTGGTTAATCAGCTTCCCATCTGCCGGAAGCGCCGCAGGGAAGCGTAAGGCCGGAGTCTCGGACAGGAAGGCCGATCTCCTGGGAATCCACATGCCCCCGGAAGCTTCTCAGTTCCGTTCCCAGCATGTAGGTCAGCACCGCCGGAGCCAGGCCGGTGGTGTAAGAGTTGATCAGGAAGAACAGGGGATGATCGGACAGAAGCTGAGCGCACAGTTTCACCAGGGGGTGAATGGCGTCCTCGATCTTCCAGATCTCGCCCTTGGGTCCCCGCCCGTAGGAGGGAGGATCCATGATGATGGCGTCATAGTGATTGCCCCGCCGGATCTCCCGTTCTACGAATTTGACACAGTCATCCACCAGCCAGCGGATGGGCCGGTCAGAGAGACCGGAGGAAGCGGCGTTCTCCTTTGCCCAGGTCACCATTCCCTTGGAGGCGTCCACATGGGTGACGCTGGCGCCTGCCGCCGCGGCCGCCAGGGTGGCGCCGCCGGTGTAGGCGAACAGGTTCAGTACCTTGACTGGCCTGCCTGCCTTGCGGATCTTATCGGAACACCAGTCCCAGTTTACCGCCTGCTCCGGGAAAAGCCCGGTGTGCTTGAAGCTGAAGGGCTTCAGATTAAAGGTGAGCTCCCGGTAGTGGATCTGCCACTGCTGGGGCAGATGGAAGAATTCCCACTCGCCGCCGCCTTTTTTACTGCGGTGGTAGTGGCCGTCCATATGCTTCCAGCCGGAGTCCTTCCTTGGGGTGTCCCAGATTACCTGAGGATCGGGACGGACCAGGAGATACTTTCCCCATCGTTCCAGTTTCTCTCCCCTGCTGCAGTCCAGCACTTCATAGTCTTTCCAGTTGTCCGCAATCCACATTGATCCTGACCTCTTTCTTTTGTCTTTTCCTGTTCCTGCATTATAGCATGCCGGCGGCGAAAAGGGAAGACTATAGATGAAAACTTATAGAAGTTATCTATATATAGTCCTACTTATAAAAAAACTCTATTTGAAGGAAAAGGGCAGTATTTATATAATGAAAGGAGGATAACCGAAGTGTAGGCAGATAAAAGAGAGAAAGGAGATCCGCCATGTTCATCGATATGCATATGCATGAAATGACCTGTTCCAAGGACAGCTTCCTTAAGCTGGACCAGATCGTGTCCATTGCCAGGGAAAAGGGCCTGGGAGCAGTCTGCATCACAGATCATGACAGCATGGGCCTGCGGGAGTATGCGGCGGAGTATTCCCGGAAAGTGGATTTTCCCATCTTTGTGGGGATCGAATTTTTCTCTTTGCAGGGAGACATTGTGGCCTTTGGGATCGAGGATTATCCCAGGGAGCGGGTGAGCGCCCAGAAGTTCATTGACCTGGTGAAGGCCCAGAACGGCGTCTGCTTTGCCGCCCATCCCTTCCGGAATAACAACCGGGGACTGGAAGACAATCTTCGCCGGGTGCGGGGCCTGGACGGGCTTGAGGTCTTAAACGGGAGCACTTCCTTTGAGGCCTGCAGAAAAGCGGCCGAATATGCCAGGGAGCTGGGGCTTTTTACTCTGGGAGCCAGCGACTGCCATGTGCCGGAGAAGGTGGGCGTGTACGCCACCTGGTTCCCCCGGGAAGTCCGCACCATGGAAGAGTTCCTGGAGGCGTTCCGGACAGGGAAGATGGAACCTGCCTATTTTGCCGATGGAAAATATCACCGATTATCTGAAAATCCATTTACCTTTTCCGCAGTTAGTGATAGAATGTCTCTATAAGTGCGGAAGGCGGATGGGACAAGCAAAAGAAAGGTGGAATTATCATGATCACAGTCAATGCAATGGGTGACAATTGTCCGATCCCGGTCATCAAGACCAAGAAAGCGATGGACGCGCTTACCGGACCAGAGACCATCGAGGTCCTGGTGGACAACGAGATCGCCGTACAGAACGTAACCAAGATGGCCAAAGGAGCCGGCGGAGAAGTTTCCTCTGAGAAACTGGGGGAGGCAAGCTTTAAAGTAACTGTTAAAATGCAGGGAGCGCCAGAGAACGCATCCGAAGAGGATCCGGCCTGCACTCCGGACGCAAGGAGCAACACCATCGTAGTGGTGGCTTCTGACCGGATGGGCGAGGGCAACGATGAACTGGGCAAGGTGCTGATCAAGTCCTTTATTTTTGCCGTGACTCAGCTGGAGCAGCTTCCCAAGACCATGTTGTTCTACAACGGAGGAGCAACCCTGACAACGGAAGGCTCGGATTCCCTGGAAGATCTGAAGTCTCTGGAAGCCCAGGGAGTGGAGATCTTAACCTGCGGGACCTGCCTGGATTACTACGGACTGAAAGACAAGCTTGCGGTTGGCGGTGTGACCAATATGTACAGCATTGTAGAAGCTATGGCGGGAGCCGGAAGGATCATAAGACCATAGGATACAACTATAAAGGCGGGCCTCTGTGTCAGCAGAGGGCCGCTTTTTCTTAAGAGGAGGAAGGAAGATGAAGACGGATGTAAGACTGACACAGCTTGCCAAAACGTCAGGGTGAGCTGCGAAGATCGGTCCTGAGACCCTTGCCCAGGTTCTGGGCAAGCTGCCTAAATTTCATGATGACAACCTGCTTGTGGGGATCGAGACCTCCGACGACGCGGCGATCTATAAGATCACCGATGAGATCGCCATGATCCAGACGGTGGATTTCTTTACGCCCATCGTGGATGATCCCTATATGTTCGGCCAGATCGCGGCGGCTAATTCCCTGAGCGATGTGTGGGCCATGGGCGGAGAGCCGGCAGTGGCGCTTAACATTGTAGGATTCCCCAACTGTCTGGACCCGGCGATCCTGGGAGACATCCTGGCAGGCGGCGCGGACAAGGTCAAGGAGGCGGGAGCGGTTCTGGTTGGCGGCCATTCCGTGCAGAACGACGAGCCCCAGTACGGCCTGTGCGTGTCCGGGTTCGTGCATCCGGATAAGATCTTCAAGAACTATGGGGCAAGACCGGGAGATATCCTGATCCTGACCAAGCAGATCGGAAGCGGCGTGATCAACACGGCGGTGAAGGCCCAGATGGCGCCTGAGTCCGCGCGCCGGGAGACGGAGCTTGTGATGGCCTCCCTGAACAAGAAGGCCAAGCAGGTGGTGGAGAAGTATGATGTATCCGCCTGCACGGACGTTACCGGGTTCGGTCTTCTGGGGCACAGTGTGGAGATGGCATCCGCCAGTGATGTGACTTTTGACATCCGGGTGAAGGACGTGGCCTATATGGAGGACGCCATTGCCTGCGCTAAGATGGGGCTGGTTCCCGCGGGAGCTTACAAGAACCGGGGATATTCCATTGATAAAGTAGACGCTGGCTCTGTGGAAGAGCATTATCTGGATCTCCTTTATGATCCCCAGACTTCCGGCGGACTTCTGATCGCCGTGGCGCCGGGGGAAGCGTCCCGGATGATGAAGGATTTCGCGGAGGCGGGGATGGAGACGCGGGTTTCCGTGATCGGAGAAGTGGCGGAGAAAAGCGACAAGCTGATCCGTCTGAGATAGTCAGGAAAGGAAAGAAAGACATGGATAAGAACAAACTGTACCGGAAGATCCCCAAGGTAGATCTTCTGCTGGAGGAAGAAGAGATCCAGGAGCTGATCGGGCGCTACAGCCGGGATACCGTCCTGGAGGCGATCCACACAGAGATGGATGGCCTGCGCAGATGGATCGGCCAGTGCGAGGATGAAGAGAAAGCCCTGGAACGGATCGAAGGGCTGAACGGCCGGATCGCCCGCACGGTGGAGGCGATGCATACCCCCAATATGCGGATGGTCATCAACGGGACCGGGACGGTGCTCCACACCAACCTGGGCCGGGCGCCCATCTGCAGGGAGCATATGGAGCGGGCCGCGAAGCTGGTCAGCGGTTATTCCAACCTGGAGTACAACCTGGAAGAGGGAAGACGGGGAGAGCGGTATTCTCATTTCGAGAAGCTTCTGTGCCGGCTGACCGGGGCTGAGGCCGCTATGGCGGTGAACAACAACGCGGCGGCGGTAATGCTGATCTTAAGTTCTCTGGCCAAAGGCGGGGAGGCGGTGGTATCCCGGGGCGAGCTGGTAGAGATCGGCGGAAAGTTCCGGATCCCGGACGTGATGGAGCAAAGCGGCGCCACCCTGGTGGAGGTGGGGACCACCAACAAAACCCACTATCAGGATTACGTGGACGCCATCACAGAGGAGACAAAGGTCCTTCTGAAGGTGCATACCAGCAATTACCGGATCGTAGGATTCACGGAGACGGTGGAGATCGACGAGCTGATCCCTCTGGCCAGGGAGCATGAGATCCCGGTGGTGGAAGACCTGGGAAGCGGAGTGCTCATTGATCTTAGTAAATACGGGATCACCTATGAGCCTACGGTGCAGGCGTCTATCGAGAAAGGGGCGGACGTGGTCTGCTTCAGCGGCGACAAGCTGCTGGGAGGCCCTCAGGCAGGGATCATCATCGGAAAGAAGAAATACATTGACCAGATGAAGAAAAACCAGCTGACCCGGGCCCTGCGGATCGATAAGTTTACGGCGGCGGCGCTGGAACTGGTACTTCAGGAATACCTTTCCGAGGAAAAAGCGGTACAGAATATCCCGGTCCTTCAGATGATCACCAAAGATCATGAAGAGATCCGGCGGGAGGCCAGAAGCCTGTGCCAGATGTTGAGAAGAGCTTCTCTTCCGGCCAGGTTTGAGACGGTTGCCTGCCAGTCCCAGATCGGCGGCGGTTCGCTGCCTCTGGAGCGGCTTGCCAGCGTGGCGGTAGGGATCCGGCCGGAGAAGGTCAGCGTGGCCCAGGTGGAGGAGCGGATGCGTCATCTCCCGGTGCCCATTATCCCCAGGACGGCCAACGACACCATCCTTCTGGATGTAAGGACCATCGGGAGAGAGAATTTTAAACGGATTGTGGAGCAGCTTGCCAAATACCGGATCCTGGAGGAAGACTGCCAGATCCTGACAGAGTAGGAGCGAAGAGGAAATGAAGAATATCATTATCGGAACAGCAGGCCATATCGATCACGGCAAGACCACGCTGATCAAGGCGCTGACCGGAAGAAATACAGACCGCTGGGAGGAAGAGCAGAGAAGAGGGATTACCATTGATCTTGGATTTACGTATTTTGACCTTCCAGGCGGAGACCGTGCCGGGATCATTGATGTGCCGGGGCATGAGAAATTTATCAACAATATGGTGGCCGGCGTGGTGGGCATGGACCTGGTACTCCTGGTGATCGCGGCGGATGAAGGGATCATGCCCCAGACCCGGGAACACGTGGATATTCTTCATCTTCTGGGCATTGAGAAAAGTATCATCGTTTTGAATAAATGCGACCTGGTGGACGAAGAGTGGCTGGAACTGGTGGAAGAGGAAGTCCGGGAAGAGCTTGCGGGCACATTTCTGGAGCACGCCCCGGTGGCGAAGGTATCTGCTGCCACCGGCCAGGGGCTGGAAGAACTGATTCAGATCATCGAGAAGATGACAGAAGACGATCTTACGCCCAAGGACATCCACACCATCCCCAGATTGCCGGTGGACCGGGTGTTCACTCTGTCCGGGTTCGGGACCATCATCACCGGAACGCTGGTGTCCGGAACCATCCACAAGGAGGACACCCTGGAAATGTACCCGGTGGGCAAGGAGTGCAAGATCCGCAGCATCCAGGTGCACGGGACAGACCGGGATGTGTGCTATGCAGGACAGCGGGTGGCCATCAATCTCTCCAATGTGAAGAAGAAAGAGATCGCCCGGGGCTGTGTGCTGGCGCCTAAGAACAGTATGAAGAATACGGATCTTTTGGATGTGAAGCTTAACGTACTGGATTCTTCCATGCGGGTGCTGACCAATCACAGCCGGCTTCATTTCTTTACCGGGACCAGCGAGATCCTCTGCCGGGCGGTGCTCCTTGACAAGGAGGAGATGGGGCCGGGGGAGAGCGGCTATGTGCAGCTGCGGCTTGAGGAAGAGATCGCGGTGCGCCGGGGAGACAAGTTCGTGGTCCGGTTCTACTCCCCTATGGAGACCATTGGCGGAGGCGTGATCCTGGAGCCCAATCCGGGCGTGAAGAAGCGGTTCCATCAGGATGTGATCGATGAGCTGAAGCGCAAGGAGTCCGGATCGGTGGCGGATGTGATCGAGCTTCATATCCGTGAGCACGGGAAGACCCTGATCACCCTGGCGGAGCTGGCCAAGATGACGGCGCTTTCGGAGCAGGAGATCAAGGAGGCGGCGGCGGAGCTGAAGAGCCAGGGGCAGATCCAGGAATTTCAGCTGAAGAAGGATACCTGGTTCTGGCACGCGGATTCCAGGCGGGCGGCCACAGAGGAGATCCTGGCGGCGCTGACGGCCTATGAGACGAAGTACCCCTACCGTTACGGCATGAAGAAGGCGGAAGTGCAGGGGATTTATTTCCAGAAGATCAGGCCCAATCTGTTTGACCGGATCATTGAATTTCTGGAAGAAGAAGGGTGTGTGAAAAGAGAGGGAGAATTCCTTTGCACACCGGATTATCAGGTCAGAAAGGATGGGGTGTTCGATCAGGTTTCCTCCGTCCTTTTGGATACATTTAAGAAAGCACGGTTTGATTTCGTCCGGTATTCGGAGATCTCCCTGCCCAAAGTGGAGCGGGAGACGGGGGACGATATCCTGAATATTCTCCTGGTGGAGGGAAGCGTGGTCAAGGTGACGGAAGACATGTACACGCTGAAGGATTACATGGAAGAGGCCAGGCTGGCCATCAGCGCCCATCTGGCTGATAATCCGGTCATCACCATCGCCCAGGTGCGGGATATGTTCCAGACCAGCAGGAAGAGCGCCAAGCCCATCCTGGAGTATATGGACAGTATCAAAGTGACGAAGAAGACCGGTGCAGAAAGTGAGAGGGTGGCATACTAATGAATCTGAAACAGTTGGAAGCATTCGTGCAGGTGGCGGAGGGGAAGAGCTTCTCCAAAGCGGCGAAAGAGCTGTTCCTGACTCAGCCCACCATCAGCGCCCATATCGCTTCGCTGGAGCGGGAGCTGAACGCGCGGCTGTTTGTCAGAAATACCAAGGAGGTAAGCCTTTCCGAGGACGGAAAGGATCTCTACCGGTACGCGAAGCAGATCATTGACCTGCAGAAGCAGATCGAGGAGCGTTTTGAGACGGAAGAGGAGGGCAGCAGGCACTGTATCACCATCGCGGCGTCTACCATTCCGGCCCAGTATCTGCTCCCCAGGGTGCTGAAGCGGTTCAATGAAAAGTACCCGGACGAGCAGATCAAGATCATGGAGTCGGACAGCAGCAAAGTGGTGTCCCAGATCGTAGATCATATTGTGGATGTGGGATTCACAGGGACGGTGCTGGAGAAGAAGCACTGCAGATATCTTCCCTTCTACAAGGACAAGCTTGCAGTGATCACTCCCAATACGGAGCGGTATCGTCGGCTGAAGGAAGAGTCTCCGGAGGGGATTGACTGGATCCTGGAAGAACATCTTATTATGCGTGAAGAAGGTTCCGGTACCCGCAAGGAGGCGGAAGAGCAGCTGAAGGCGGCGGGGATCCCGGCGGAGAAGCTGGATGTGATCGCCAGCATCGGCAATCAGGAGACCATCAAGAAATCCGTCCGTCAGGGAATGGGCATCACCATCCTGTCAGAGCTGGCGGCAGTGGACGAGGAGGCGGACGGAGAGCTTCTCACCTTCCCTATCCCGGGAGCGGACGCAGGGCGGGATATCAACCTGGTTTACAACAAGAATTACCAGTTGTCCCGGTCGGCGGAGCGGTTTATCAAGGTGGTCAAAGAGGTTTACCTGCGGGAAAGCGTTAACTGAAAACAAGGCTGGACCCGGGGGCGGTTCAAGTGGGCTGTATTTATAGAAAAAATCTATAAATACAGCCTTTTATTTATCATTTCAATTAGACGAACCGGCGGGAAAGTCCTATACTAAAGAGGTGGAAAATAAGTTTTTCTGTGTCGAAAGGAAAGGAAACTATCATGATATATCTGGATAACGCGGCAACGACCATGCATAAGCCAAAGGAAGTGATCGACGCGGTGGTGGAGGCCATGACCTCTCTGGGGAACGCAGGCCGGGGGGCCAATGAAGCGTCTCTTAGCGCTGCCAGGATCATCTATGACGCCAGGGAGAAGCTCTGCCGTTTCTTTAATGGAGAGGATCCCCGTCAGATCGTATTTACCAGTAACTCTACAGAGAGCCTGAATATCGCTATCAAGGGGCTTCTGGAGCCTGGGGATCACGTGATCACTACCATGCTGGAGCATAACTCGGTGCTGCGCCCCTTGTATGAGATGGAGAAAAAGGGCGTGGCCCTTACCATTATAAAAGCAGACAAAAAGGGAAGGTTTTCCCTGGAAGAGATGGAGGCGGCGATCCGTCCGGAGACGAAGATGATCGTGTGCACCAACGGGTCCAACCTTACCGGAAATTATGTGGATATCGGCAAGGTGGGCGAGATGGCTCACCGGCACGATGTATTGTTTGTGGTGGATGCCTCCCAGACGGCAGGCGTCTTCCCCATCGACGTCCGGAACATGCAGGTGGACGTGCTGTGCTTCACCGGACATAAAGGGCTTCTTGGTCCCCAGGGGACCGGTGGCATGTACGTCCGGGAAGGACTTGCCATCCGTCCGCTGAAAAGCGGCGGCAGCGGCGTCCAGACTTACAGTAAGACACACCCCAGGGAAATGCCTACCGCGCTGGAGGCAGGGACCCTGAACGGCCACGGCATCGCAGGATTGCGGGCGGCCGTGGAGTATATTGAAAAGACCGGTCTTGATAACATCCGGGCAAAAGAACAGGAACTGATGTGGCGGTTCTACGAAGGGGTGAAAGAGATCCCGGGAGTGACCGTATACGGGGATTTCCACAGCCGGGAACGCTGCGCTATCGTATCTCTGAACATCGGTGATTATGATTCTTCTGAAGTGAGTGATGCGCTTCTTACTGAATATGGCATTTCTACCAGACCAGGAGGGCATTGTGCTCCCCTCATGCACGAAGCCCTCGGGACGGTGGAGCAGGGGGCAGTCCGATTCAGCTTTGCCCATTCCAACACGGAGGAAGAAGTGGACATCGCGATAAACGCGGTCCGGGAACTGGCCACAGAGGAATAGACCGGTTCCAGAATAATCCTGAAGAAAAACAGGAATGAGAGTTAGGAGGAACAAGAGATGAATTTATCTGATTCAAAGAAAAAACTGGCTTTGGCCGGCGTAGTCTGCGGTCTGATCGCAGCCTGCCTTGCCTGGTTTGGCAACCCGGCCAACATGGCGTTCTGTATCGCCTGCTTTATCCGTGATACCGCAGGCGCCCTGGGCATGCATCAGGCAGAAGTGGTACAGTACGCAAGACCGGAGATCATCGGCCTGGTACTGGGCGCGTTCATTATCTCCGTAGCGACGAAAGAATATCGTTCTACTGCGGGATCATCCCCCATGATCCGTTTCGTACTTGGTATGATCATCATGATCGGCTCCCTGGTATTCCTGGGTTGCCCGCTTCGTATGATCATCCGTATGTCCGCAGGCGACCTGAACGCCTGGGTAGCGCTGATAGGTTTCGTGCTTGGCGTAGGTACCGGTGTATTCGCCCTGAAGAAAGGCTTCAGCCTGGGACGTGCCCATACCACTCACAGAGAGAGCGGCGCGGTACTTCCGGTACTGATGCTGGGCATCCTGGTACTGGCTCTTTGCACTTCTCTTCTGAAGGCAAGCCAGAGCGGCCCGGGAAGCATGCACGCGCCGATCATCATGTCCCTGGTGGGCGGCCTTCTCTTCGGCGCTTTTGCCCAGAAGTCCAGAATGTGCTTCGCAGGAAGCATTCGGGACATCATCCTGATGAAGAACTTCGATCTGTTTACCGTGATCGGAAGCCTGTTTGTAGTTATGCTGATCTTCAACGTGGCAACCGGACGTTTTGTCCTTGCCTTTGACACACCGGGGATCATCGCTCACTCTGAGCATCTGTGGAACATCCTTGGCATGTATGCCGTAGGATTTGCCGCAGTCCTGGCAGGCGGCTGCCCGCTGCGTCAGCTGATCCTGGCAGGCCAGGGCTCTTCTGATTCTGCGGTTACAGTGCTTGGTATGTTCGTAGGCGCGGCTCTGTGCCACAACTTTGGTCTTGCTGCCAGCGGAACCGCTCTGGATGCAGAGACTCAGGAAATAGTTGCCGGCGCGGTGCCCATGAACGGCAAGGTGGCCTGCATCATCTGCATCATCGTATGCTTTGTGATCGCGTTCACCAACAATCGCAAAGAAGAGAAATAAGATTGCAAATCTGGAAAAATCATAGTATGCTAAGAAAGGAAGTATCGAGATGAAAGAAGTAGATGCAAGAGGTCTTTCCTGTCCGGAGCCTTTGATGCTCACGGCAGAAGCTCTCAAGGGAGCAACAGAGCCGGTGAAGGTGCTGGTGACAGAGCCCCATCAGAAGATGAATGTGGAGAAGTTTGCGAAAGACCACGGGAAAACCCCGACTTCCGAGGAAAAAGACGGATATTTTGAAGTGGTGATCGAGTAAACATGAGAAAAAAAGAATTAAAACTGGTTGTGACTTTTCATACGACGGCAGACGCCATGGCCATGGAGAAGGCCTGCAAGGAAAGCGGGACTCCTGGCCGGGTGATCCCGGTGCCAAGAGCTATCTCGGCGGGCTGCGGCCTGGCCTGGTGCGCGGAGTTGTCCGCCCGGGAAGAGATCACAGCCATGATGCAGGAGGCCGGCATTGAGCCTGAAGACCTGCATGAATGTATGGTGTAAGCCGTTACAGACAAAGAAAGCGGACGCACAGGGAAGATGAATCCCGGAGCGTCCGCTTTTTGTTGTCGTTTTTTATATCCCGTCTACAAAAGTGTCCAGCACATGGGGGAGCAGCCGGTCGCTGTATTCAGAGAGGGAATATTTCCCCTTGAAAAGCGCCCAGTCGTAGAGCACGGCCCGTTCGTACATGGCGTAAATGTCCATCAACTCTTCTGCGGTGCTGGTATTCTTGAATTCTCCGTTTTTGAGCCCTTCGGCCAGGATCTCGGTGACCCACTTGAAGTAGAAACGCTTCTGGTCGGAGAGGGATTTCTTGTCTTTGGTAATGAGCTGGGAAGAATAGAGATAAGCCAGCAGCTTGATGTCGATGCTGGTCTCGATCATATAGAACAGCTCATGGTTTAAAAACAATAGTTTGTCGTAGGCAGACAGATTTGGGTCGATCACAGCCGCCAGCTCCTCGTACTTCTCGTCAAACAGATAGGACAGAGAATTAAGGAGCGCCTCTTTCCCTTTGAAATAGTGGTAGAACGTTCCCTTGGACGTCTTGGAGGCGGCGATGATATCGTCTACCGTGGTGCGGTCATAGCCGTTTTTGAAGAACAGGTTCCAGGCCGCCTTGACAATGCGGCTCTTGGTGGATCTTCGTTTGCGCGGCATGGGCATCAGTCCCTTCAGATGTTGCGCGGCGCAGGTGCGCCATGCAGGATGATACAAATAGAAGCGGATCGTGAAGATCCGCTTCTATCTTCTTTCAAGTGATCACAAGTGTTGATTAGCCAACCTGGAAACCATATTTCAATGGATCGGTAGGATCGATCAGGTATGTAGCCACACCTGTCAGGTAAGCGCTTCCGGTGATCATCGGGATAACTGCGTCGTAATCAGCAACCTTGGTGGTCTCTTTGATCACGCCTTTGAACAGGCTGCCCATGAAGCTCTCGTAACGGAACTCTTCACCGACTTTGATCTCTCCCCAGTGATGCAGGGTAGCAAGCTTCGCGCTGGTACCAGTTCCGCACGGAGAACGGTCAGCCATTGCGTCGCCGAAGATAACAACGTTTCTAAGATCAGCCTTGTCCGGATTCGGGGTCGGTCCGTAGAACTCAACCAGGTCAACGCTGTCGATGTCAAGCAGCGGGTGCTTAACCGGGATCTCTTTGCTGATGGCATCCAGCATCTTCATTCCAAGAGCGGTGTAAGCCGGAACGGTCTTGGCGTTGATCTCGCCGATGTCAAGCTGTGTGGTATCTACCAGAGCGAAGAAGCTTCCGCCGAAGGAGATGGTGAACTTGATCTCTTTGCCGTCGATGGTTACAGACTGGTTCTCTTTGTAAACGAATGCCGGAACGTTGGTCAGAGTTACACTCTCAACCTTGCCGTCTTTTACCATAGCTTTGGTGCGGATCAGTCCGGCAGGAGCGTCAAGAACAACCTCGTTCTCGCCCTCGTGGGACTCAACAAGACCAGCCTCAACAGCAACGGTAACAGCACCGATGGTGCAGTGTCCGCACATGTTCAGGTATCCGCCTGTATCCATGAACATTACGCCGAAATCAGCTTCTTTGTTCACTGGCTCGCACAGGAAAGCGCCAAACATATCGTGGTGTCCTCTTGGCTCGAACATCAGAGCAGTACGAACATTGTCGTAGTTCTCTTCCATCCATTTCTTCTTCTCGATCATGGTGTTGCCCTGCGGCTCCGGGAATCCGCCGATGACCATACGGCAGAACTCGCCTTCGGTATGAGCGTCTACAACCTGAAGAGCGGCCTCAAACCGATTGAAGTTAACATTCGCTTTTAACTCCATAACAAATACCTCCTTGAAATTGAATACTTATAGATAAAATCTATAAGTTTTGTGTCGGAACACTGAAAACCCCCATGTTTTCAATGCGCCATTTCCCTGACAGATATACCAGAACGACAGAAATTTAACAAATAGACTGTATTCTAGTACCTCGTTCAGTTCGTTATCTCTATTATGGACGAAAACCCTTGAAAAGTCAACGCCTTTTTGTTATTATAAAAATAGTCAAAAACGGTTGAAATCACGGGGAAGATGTGCTATTGTAATTAGGCGTGGGAGAAACCATATGGGGGTAGATGGGTGACTGGTGTGCCTCCTAGTCTTCAAAACTAGTGTGGGGCGTTAAGAGCGTCCTGGGTGGGTTCGATTCCCACATGCCCTCGCCAGAGAATACTCACAGCATGTTAAAAAAATGGCATGCGTGATTTATAGAAAAATATTATAAGAAAATAAGTAAGGGGACCGCAGGGTTCCGGCTTACTTATATAATAAAGAAAAGGAGATATGTGTCATGGGAAATGTACAGTTATTATTGCGTCAGCATGTGGGCGCTCCGTGCGCGCCATGTGTAAAGGTTGGGGATGACGTAAAAAAAGGTACGCTCATCGCAACACCTACAGGACTGGGAGCGAATATCTTCTCCAGTGTCTATGGTAAGGTCGCGGACATCACAGACGACAGGATCATCATTGAGCCTGCGGCTGAGCAGCCGGACGAGTTTGTACCGATCGACGTACCTGCAGATGCCACCAAGCTGGATATGATCAAAGCAGCAGGAATCGTTGGAATGGGCGGAGCCGGATTCCCCACAGGCGTAAAGCTTAATATCAATCTGGCGGAGACACCGCTGGCAGAGCTGGATCCGGAGATCAACCCGGAGCTTCCGGCAGACTTCAAGCTGGATCACAGCTATATCCTGATCAATGCTGCAGAGTGCGAGCCGGGACTGGAGCACAACATTAAGCAGCTGGTAGAGCAGACGGATAAAGTGATCCGCGGCGTGAAATACTGTATGGAGATCACTCATGCAGACAAGGCGATCTTCGCAATTAAGAAGAAACATCACGATGCTATCAAGCATCTGGATGCGGCTCTCAAAGACGAGGCAGACATCTCCATGCACTTCCTGGCGGACATCTACCCGATGGGCGAGGAACGTGCGGTAGTAAGAGAGTGTCTGGGAATCAACCTTCTTCCCACCCAGCTTCCTTCCGCGGCAAGATCCGTAGTTGTGAACCTGGAGACTGTTGCCAAGATCGCAGAAGCGATCGAGGAGAAGAAGCCCTGCATCACCAAGAACCTGACCGTGCGCGGCAAGCTTAACGGCGGCAATCAGGCCCATGTATTCATGGATGTTCCAGTTGGCGTAAGCGTTGGCGAGCTGATTGAGAAAGCCGGCGGCATTGATGGAGCTTACGGTGAGATCGTAATGGGCGGAGCCTTCACTGGCAAGTCCACAACAGTAGACGAGCCTATCACCAAGACCACAGGAGGAATCCTGGTGAGCGTAGAGTTCCCGGATCTCCATGGGGCTAACGTAGGTCTTCTGGTCTGTGCCTGCGGCGGAAGCGAAGACCGCATGCGTGAACTGGCCGAGAAGATGAACGGCAAGGTGGTATCTGTATGCAGATGTAAACAGGCTATCGAGAGCAAACCGGGCGCGCCGCTTAAGTGTCTGCGTCCTGGCAACTGTCCTGGACAGGTTAAGAACAACCTGCAGTTCAAGAAGGACAAGTGTGAGTACATCATTATCGGAAACTGTTCCGACTGCTCTAACACGGTAATGGCTTCCGGACCGAAGATGGGACTGAAAGTATTCCATCAGACAGACCATGTAATGAGAGCGGTTGGTCATCCTCTTTACAGAACCCTGAAGATCTCCAAAGAGGTCAGCCAGGATATTGATTTTTAATGAAATCATAAGACCATAGGTATTACTACTGTCTGCGGCAGGGCGGGGGACCCCCGATTCCTCTGCTGGGGAGGATCGAGAGGTGACTCCCCCGCCGCGAACAGTCGTATATATACTACCCAAATCCCGGTTACGGGAAGGTAACCAAACAAAACAAGGAGGGAAAACAATATGTCAATCACAGCTGAAACAGCGAAAGAACATGCTCATGATCCTGCGGTATTGTGTTGCAGAGCCGAAGCTGGAATTACAATTGAGCCGGCGAACCTGGAGGATCCGGCAATCTTTGACGATCTGGTAGATTCCGGATTGTTAAGCCTGGATGGCTGCCTGACCATCGAAGAAGTTTTGGGAGCTACACTTACCAAGACTTGTGATTCTCTTTGCCCGCTGACCCCAGACGTTCTGGACGGCGTTAAGGCTCCAAGCGCACCGGCAGCAGAGGAAGCAGAGGAAGAGACACCTGCAGCAGAGGCAGCGGCTCCTGTAGCGGCAGCTCCTGTAGCAGCAGGCGGAACACTGAAGATCCACATCGGCGAGGGCAAGGACATTGACCTTGAGATCCCGGTTGGAGCTCTTGGAGCAGGCGGCGCAGCAGCAGTTCCTGTAGCAGCAGGAGCAGCAGCGGCAGTGGCAGGCGGCGCAGCGGCAGCAGAAGCTGGCGAGGAGAAAGTCGTTAGAAGCCTGACCAGAAAGCACTTCAACATCACAGAGGTTAAGAGAGGACCGGAGACCAAGATCGAGGGAACCACTCTTTACATCCGTGAAGGCATTGAGCAGGAAGTTATCGACAATCAGGAACTGGTTAAAGATTTCCACCTGGAGATCATCACTCCTGACAAATATCACACCTATTCTGAGACCATCATGGACGTTCAGCCCATCGCTACAAAGGAAGGCGACGCTGACCTTGGTACAGGCGTGACAAGAGTTCTGGACGGCGTTGTAATGATGCTGACCGGTACCGATGAAGACGGAGTTCAGATCGGTGAGTTCGGTTCTTCCGAAGGATACCTGGATGAGAACATTATGTGGAACCGTCCGAGCTGCCCGGATAAAGGCGAGATCTTTATCAAGGGTAACATCGTGATCCAGGAGAAGACCAACATGGAGCGTCGTGGACCTATGGCTGCCCACACCGCTTTCGACGTGATCACTCAGGAGATCCGTGAAGTTATGAAAGAGCTGGATGAGAGCCTGGTAGTTGATACTGAGGAACTGAAACAGGTTCGTCGTCCTGGCAAGAAGAAAGTTGTTATCGTTAAGGAGATCATGGGACAGGGAGCTATGCATGATAACTTCATCCTTCCTGTAGAGCCTGTTGGAATCCTTGGCGCAAGAGCAAACGTAGACTTAGGAAACGTTCCGGTATGCGTATCTCCGCTGGAGGTTCTGGATGGATGTATCCACGCTCTTACCTGTATCGGACCTGCTTCCAAGGAAATGTCCAGACATTACTGGAGAGAGCCACTGGTTCTGGAAGCCCTGCATGATCCGGAAGTTGACCTTTGCGGCGTTGTATTCGTAGGAAGCCCGCAGATCAACGCTGAGAAATTCTATGTATCCAAACGTGTTGGACACACCGTAGAGATGATGGACGTAGACGGAGCTTTCGTTACAACAGAAGGTTTCGGAAACAACCACATCGACTTCGCAAGCCACATCGAGCAGATCGGTATGAGAGGCGTTCCGGTAGTAGGTATGTCCTACTGTGCAGTACAGGGCGCGCTGGTTGTTGGTAACAAGCACATGCAGTACATGGTTGACAACAACAAGTCCGAGTCCGGTATCGAGAACGAGGTTCTTGGCTGCAACACCCTTTGCCAAGAGGATGCGATCCGTGCTCTGGCTATGCTGAAGACAGCTATGGCCGGCGAGGAAGTAAAGGCTGCTGAGAAGAAGTGGAATCCGAACGTTAAATCTACCAACGTAGAGCTGATCGAAGCTGCATACGGCAAGAAGGTTGATCTCGTTGAGAACGAGCAGTCTCTGCCGATGAGCCAGAAACGTAAGGAAAAATACGACTAATCCAGGTGTTTCTGAATGAATAATGAACGCTTGAATTACGGTGACAAGATCATTTACATGGAAGGCGTGATCGTGGATGTTGACGACTGCAGCATCAGCGTGGACCTGAAAGGGCGCCTGGGGTTCTTCAAAGCTCCCAAGAGAATGTTTATCTGCGACACCGAACCTAAAATAGGCCAGGAAGTGGGATGGAACATGAGCTTTCCGGAGCAGCTGGGACCGGAAGTAAATGATAAATATGTCAGCAACATTGAGAAAGAACGGCGCAAACAAGAAGAGATGCGTACGCGTTTGGATAATAAGGAGGTCTAAAAATGAGTTTAACGGTTGTTAAAGGTTTACAATCTGAAATCTTCGTTCCTATTACTCCACCGGCAGTATGGACTCCTGTAACAAAAGAGCTGAAAGATATGTCTATCGCTCTTGCGACAGCAGCAGGTGTTCATAAGAAATCCCAGGAAAGATTCAATCTTGCTGGTGACTTCACCTGGAGAAAAATTGAGAACACTACACCATCCAGTGATCTGATGGTATCCCATGGTGGATATGACAACAGTGATGTTAACAAAGACATCAACTGCATGTTCCCCATCGACAGAATCCATGAGCTGGCTGCAGAGGGCTTCATCAGAGCCTGCGCTCCGGTACACGCTGGATTCATGGGCGGCGGCGGAAACCAGGAGAAATTCAAAGGCGAAACTGGTCCGGCCATCGCACAGATGTTCAAAGAAGAGGATGTTGACGCAGTAATCCTCACCGCTGGCTGAGGTACCTGCCACCGCTCTGCAGTATTGGTGCAGAGAGCGATTGAAGAAGCTGGAATTCCTACAATCATTATTGCAGCTCTTCCGCCGGTTGTTCGTCAGACCGGTACTCCTCGTGCAGTTGCTCCGTTGGTTCCTATGGGAGCTAACGCTGGTGGACCGCACAATGTTGAACAGCAGACACAGATCGTTAAGGCTACTCTTGAGCAGTTAGTAAAGATCCAGACACCTGGAACTATCGTACCGCTGCCGTTTGAGTACGTTGCTAAGATCTAAGGATTGTTAATGGAAAGGGCAGATGTAAGTTGCATCTGCCCTTTTGTTGGATTAGGAGGTGAAAGACTTGGCAGACGAAATAAGAGACTTAAGACGTCTGGTGATCAAGGCCTTCCACATGACAGATGTAGAATGGGGCGATCACAACGACATCACAGTTGACGGACATATGACGGTCAGCAAAGAGATGATCGATCAGCTGGTGGCTGAGGAAGAGTATCTGGAGAAGATCGACATCCAGATCATCAAGCCGGGCGACCACGACCGCTGGACCAACACCATCATGGACATCATTCCGATCTCCACCAAGGTGCTGGGCAAGATTGGAGAGGGAATCACCCACACTGTTACCGGTGTCTATGTGATCCTTACCGGAGTGGATGTAAATGGCAAGCAGTGCCATGAATTTGGTTCTTCTGAGGGAAATCTGAAGGATCAGCTGTACCTGAACCGTGCAGGTACGCCGGGAGACAACGATTATATTATCTCCTTTGACGTGACGCTGGCGGCAGGCATGGGCCAGGAGCGGCCGGGCCCCACAGCGGCTCACAGAGCCTGCGACAAGTTTATCCAGAGCTATCGGGATAAGCTTAAGAAATTCAAAGGCGAGAAGTGTACAGAACGCCACGAGTATCATGATATTGTAAGACCTGGAAAGAAGCGAGTGCTGATCGTGAAGCAGGTGGCCGGACAGGGCGCGATGTATGATACCCACCTGTTCGCGAAGGAGCCTTCCGGTGTGGAGGGTGGACGCTCGATCATCGATATGGGCAACATGCCGATTCTGGTTACGCCCAACGAATATAGAGACGGAATCATCCGTTCTATGCAGTAAGGAGGTGTAAGCATGGGAATCGGACCATCAACCAAGGAAACGTCACTTCATCATTTCCGGGATCCGCTGCTTGACGTGGTTTCCCAGGATACGGATGTGGACCTGATGGGGATTGTTATTGTAGGAACCCCGGACGACAACGTGGATAAAATGCTGGTAGGTACCAGGACCGCTGTGTGGGCGGAAGCCATGCGCGCGGACGGTGTGATCATCTCCTCTGACGGTTGGGGCAACAGCGATGTTGACTTTACCAATACCTGTGAGCAGCTGGGAACCAGAGGGATCGCAGTGACCGGTCTGAACTTCAGCGGTACGGTGGCTCAGTTCGTTGTTGTCAACGACTATCTGGACGGTATCATTGACATCAATAAGAGCGCGGACGGAACAGAGACCGACGTGGTAGGCGAGAACAACGTTGTGGAGCTGGACTGCAAGAAGGCGCTGGCGCTTTTGAAGCTGAAGATGCGTAAGAACGAGCAGAAGAGATAATCCTACATAAGAGAGAAAAGCACGGCATCTGTTATGCCGTGCTTTTCCTTTTTGGTATGTCATTGAGAGGTTTTTGTTGCATCGCAGTTTTGTTTACCTATATACAAAAGCTGGGGAATGCTTTTCCTGTGATAAGGGCGTATATATAAATTGAGTCGGCAGCCGCAAGGGCGATCTTGGGGGGGATGCCCGGCGGCAACCTAACTGCAATAACAACCGCAGGTTGTTTTAAAAAAAGCAGTCCCCCAAAGCTATGGAGACCGCCGTTGGTCTTGATAGTTATAATATAGCACCGGGGTATAGAGGAGTCAATCTTATCGGTAAAAAAAGAGAGATTTCGGATGTTTTCACAATAATTGGAAGATATAGGGTAAATATTTGTTTAATTTAACAAAGTATCATGATGAAACTGCACCATGATAAAGCGAAAATGTGAGGAAGAGTCAAGAAAACACTGGGAAAAGCGGTGGAAATATGGTATGATAAATGCGTTCAGCAATTAGAAAAACGGAGGATATCATAAGATGGAGATAGAAGAAAGACGGGAGCAGGAGAGCGTGGTGAGCGCGGATCCCCGGAGAAATCATTACACGGTTAAGATCCGGCGGGACACGAAGATGATGATGACCTTCATCAAGTTCCAGAACCGGGTCAGCCACCCCAGGGTTACTTTTAATCTGTTTGCCACAGGCGTACTCCTGGCAGCAGTGCCGGTGATCGTAAAGGGCCTGGCCCTTCCGGGAGTGATCGTGAGTTACGGTGTGGGCGGGCTTCTGATCCTGACTGCGTTGTTCCGCCAGTATCTGACTCTTTCCATGATGAAGAGCAACCCGGAAGTAAAGGAGAATGAGGAGATCACCTATTACTTTGGCAATACCGGCGTCCGGGCGGTGCATGACGACGATACGGAAGAGAACATGGGGCATTACAAGAACATCTACCGGTTGTGGGAAGATGAGAAAACCTTCTACGTGGGGATGAATGAGGACGATCTTCTGATCCTGCCCAAGGAGAATATCGAGGGCGGAGACATGGGAAGCTTCAAGGATTTTATCCTGGAAAAAAGCGGAGCGGAATACCGATGGAAACCGGTTGGGATCGTGAACAAATGGAAGGATTTCCTTGTGAAGACCAAGAACCGGATCCTGTATCTGCGGATGGAAGCGGAGCAGAGGGAAAAGGAGAAGAAGGGCAGATAAAATAGAGACATGAAAAAGAGCGTTGGGATGAAACCAACGCTCTTTCATTTTCAATATTCAGTTTGTGCAGATCCTCTTGCTTAACGGATTAAGCAGCAGAACCTTTCTTGATCGCGTCATGCAGATACAGGAACGCTGTGATGTAAACGATAACAGCGATAACCTTGGTCAGTGTTTCCAACGGCAGACTGGATACGAAAGCGTATGCACAGTAAACACCGATGGCGCCAAAGATAGCCTGTGTCCAGCAGGCAACCATGTCGTATCTTCCCTGAGCGATGAACTTCGGGCCGTTACCAAATGCCATCAGGTATGCGCAGGATCCCATCATAGCTGGGAACGCACATCCGGCATCCATACCAAGAGCCAGAACCATAGCCATACAAGGAGCGTACAGACCAACACCGATACTCATCAGAGCGCCGAAGATGAAGTTACCAACAACAGCGATCACGAGCTTCACGCCACGAAGACCAAGCTCTGTACCGATGGTGCCGAATGGGCCGATCGCAAAAACTTTCATCAGGATTACAGTAGCCAGGATGAAGAGACCTACGAACAGCGCGTAACGAACTTTCTTCCGGTCGAACTTGGTTACGATATCGGCCATTACGAAAGAACCAACTACGGAAGCGACAATCATCAGAACCAGTGTCAGGATATCCATATCTACGAAACCGAAGAACAGGAAAGCCTCAACACATACAGGAACGGTATCGCCTACGTTCAGGGTACCAGGAACCAGGATATCGTCTACAGACTTCGTCAGCTTAAAAGAAGCAGATGACGGAGCGAAAGAACCGATTCCCAGAGTATCCAGGAAGTTCGCTACAAATCCAGTGATAATGGTTGCAACAAGATTCTTCGGCTGTTTACCTTTCTGCCACAGTTCCTCGCCGGTCATTCCAGTTCCAGGGTCTTTCTCCGGATTTGCGCGGAGCTCTTTGTTCTTGCGGATCATCAGAACAACGTTCAGGATGATACCGATCACGCACAATCCCTTCATGATGTACATTGCCATAAAAACATCCCTCCAGATCATTGAAATATGAAATTGTAAAAGTTCCGGGCATGTGCATATTACACAATCTTCCATCCACAACCCCCCGATTTGTCGTGGATATGAATAAAATAAATGCCCTATGTGTATTCTACCAGCAGAATTGTTAAAAGTCAATCAAACTGTGAAAAAAAGATAAAGAAACCAAGAAAAAAGACATGCCGTGGCATGCCTTTTTTCTGATACATATTTCAAGGATCCTATTTGGACTGTTTTTTAGCGTCGTGGAAGAACAGGAGCGCGCAGATCACCATGACTACGCATACCAGGTAAGTGAGCAGTGTCAGCGGCAGGGATGTTACAATGAATCCGGCGATCAGAACACCGATGGAACCGGTGATGATCATGGGGATGGTCATTGCCCGCTGATATTTTCCTCCCTTAATAAATGTAATGCCGCAGGCGGGGCACAGGAACGCACAGGAGCCCATCATGATAGGGAATGCCACGTCGGCGCTCATGCCCAGCAGAAGGACCAGAGCCATACAGGGTGCGTAAAGACCGATACCGGCGGTCATCAGAACACCCAGGATGAAGTTGGCGATAACACCGATCACCAGCAGCGCGCCGGTCAGGCCTCTTGCGGTACCGATAAGGCCGAATGGTCCCACGCCGTTGATCTTGCACAGGGTGATGGCAGCCACGATAAGAAGGGCTACACCCATAACCACCCGGATCTTCATAATGTCCATCTTGGAAATGATCTTGGCGCCGATGATGGATCCGACAATGGCAGAAGCGATCATCAGGACCAGAGTCAGAGGATCCACATCGATCCGGGTCATAGTAATGGTAGCTTCCACGCAGATCGGGATACCGAAAGCCACATTCAGGGTTCCGGGGATCAGATCATCGGAGATGGACTTGTTGAACTTCCAGGCGGAAGTAGCGATAGCGTAACTTCCGATACCCAGGGTATCAAAGAAGTTGGCGATGGCACTGATCAGCGAGTTGTACCCCATCTTGCTCTTGTCAAGCTCATCCTTGTGTGCCATAACGTCCTTGACTAATACCACGAAGAATACCGCGGCAAAAAGCCACATGATGATAAGTAAGATTGTTGCAGCGCTCATAAGTAATACCTCTCCTTCCTTTTGCTGAACGCATGATAAAATATATATCTAAGGATCCATTACTGGATGAATCCGAAGACAGTCAAGAGAATGACGATCATGAAGAAGGGAACCAGCACCACAGTGCGGATCTTGTCAAATGCGGTGACGCGGCCGAATTTTCCGTCGTTGGTAACTTCCTTCTCATAGTTCTTAAAGCCCCAGACTTTGGCGATGAAGACGCAGACCAGGATACATCCGATAGGCATCAGAAGGTATGCGGTAAACATATCCAGCCAGTCGTAGAGGCCATAGGAGGTAAGTCCTTTGGCGTCGAGCCAGGGAAGCTTCAGTCCGCTTAACATGCCAAAGCCAAGAGATACGATGATATTCCCGGCGCCGATGATCACTGCAGTCAGGATGGTGGCGTTCCGCCGTCCCATATGACAGTGGTCCTCGAAGGTGCGGATGGCGATCTCGAAGAAACTGAACAGGGAAGAGATCACCGCGAACAGAATGGCCAGGAAGAAGCAGGCGCCAATGATCCGGCCTCCTGCCAGCCGGTCGAAGATGTCGGTCATAACGTTGAAGACCAGGCTGGGGCCGGCGGATTGGATGTCCACGCCGCCGGAGAAGGCGGAAGGAACAACCACGAAACCGGCCAGGATCGCAGCCGCCGTATCAAATACGGAAACCATGACAGCGTCGCTCTTTAAGTTGTTTTCTTTCGATATATTAGCTCCCAGAGTCTCATAGAGCCCCCAGCCGATACCAATGGAGAACAGAACCTGGGTGGCCGCCTGGGCGAAGGTGGTGAAGCTGAATTTGCTGAAGTCAGGAAGCAGGTAATACTTCACGCCCTCGATGGCATTTTCATTTACAAACAAAGCCCAGATCCCGCAGATGATCAGCAGCGCGAACAGAAGAGGCAGCATGACCTTGGAGATCTTCTCCACCGTGTTGGTGATGCCAAAATACAGAAGCACAGAGACCAGCACCAGAAGGAGCATGGTCCAGACGATGGGTTCTACAGCGGAGGATGTGAACTTGTCATAGTAAGCCTGTTTGTCAGAACCAAAATCGCCGCTGACGATATACTGGAAGGCGTACTTGGCAACCCATCCGCCGACTACTACGTAATACATACACAGGAGGGTGGTACAGATCACAGCCATCCAGCCGGCGAAGCCCCATTTCTTGTTGATCCGCTGAAAAGCGGTGACCGTGTCCTTGCCGGAATAGCGTCCGAGAGCGGTCTCCATCTCTACCATGGGGTGCCCCATCAGCACGACCACGATGATGTAGACCACCAGGAAGACGCCGCCTCCGCCTTCGTAGGCAAGATACGGGAATCTCCAGATGTTTCCCAGACCGATGGCGGCTCCTGCAGCCACCATGAGATAGCCGAAGCGGGATCCCCACTGACGAGTTTCCGGATTTGTCTGATTGCTCATGTACTCATCCCCTTTCTGGATAAAAAAAGACGCCCTCCGCTGTTGCGGGAGAGCGTCCGGGTAATTCAACCTCTTTTTCATTATAGTCTTTTGTGAAGGAAATGTCAATAAATATATTAGAAAATGTAATGCTGACATTAGAAATAATTATACAGCAAGTCCGTGGCTCAGTCGTCCAGAAGAAAGTCCTTGGCGTATTCCAGGAAGATCCGGGCGGCCGGGGATAAATCCTGGGAGGAGGCGTAAGCCAGGCCCAATTGGCGGTAAAGCCGGGGGTTCAGGCTGCGGCAGACAAAATCACCGGTCTGTCCCCGCAGAAGCAGGCCCGGCAGCAGGGTGATGCCAAGACCGTGCTCCACCATGGAGAGCACAGAGAACTCATTAATGGAGACGTACCGGATATCCGGTTTCAGATTGTATTGCTTCAGAACCCGGTGAATGTCGCTGCCGGGCGCATACGCGGTAGTGACAAAAGGAACATCTGCAAAACGCTCCACAGGAATCTGGTCGTACATGACAAAAGGATGGTCCGCCGGCAGCACGGCGAACAGCTCATCTTCCATAACAGGAAGGAACTGGTAGCGTTGTTCTTCCTGCCGGCTGATGAAGCCGATGTCCACCCGGCGTTCCTGGATCCAGTCCGCCAGCTCTCCTTCATCCCCTTCGATCACCTTGAAGTGGATATCTGGATGATCCCGGTGGAACGCCCGGAGGATCTTGGGGATCCAGTGAATGGAACAGCTTAAGTAAGTGCCGATGCAGATGGTTCCCACCTGGGCGCCCTTGAGAGAGGCGATCTCCTGGCGCACCACCTCATCCGCGGCGAGAAGAGAGCGGACGTGAGGCAGGAGAGCCTGGGCTTCCCGGGTCAGCCGCATGCCGTGGCTGTCCTTGACAAAAAGAGGGAATCCAACTTCCCGCTCCAGGGACTTCATCATCTGTGTGATCCCGGACTGGGTGTAGCCCAGGACTTCGCCGGCTCTGGTGAAGCTTCCGTAGTCGTCCACCGCCAGCATTACCTTCCATCTTTTCGTATCCATAAGCCTGCCAGCTCCTTTCTCCTGAGAATATATAATATAGTAGCGAAAATAAATCCGGATTACAAGAGAAAAAAATCGGATTGTACGAAAAAAAATACAAGAAATGGAAGAAAAGTCTTGAAAAAACCAGTTTCATCAGATATACTAAAAAAGCTGTGACATTGATAGCTGTGAAGCGTGAGGTTGCTGCCCACAAGTGGCAGGTTTTCCGTGGAGCGAATGTCAAGTTAGGAAACTGGCGACAAGTCACTGTACGAACAAAAAGAGCCACTGAAGAAGAGTGGCGTTCCGTGTGAGGTGCTCACGACACACACGGGAGAGTGTACAGTCACCGCTTGTCGTACTGAAGTGAAAAGTACGAAAAGGAGGCGACTTTTTTTATGGCAAGTCAAGTAATGAGAATCACACTGAAAGCGTATGATCACCAGCTGGTAGATGCATCCGCGAAGAAAATCATCGAAACTGTTAAGAAAAACGGATCACAGGTGAGCGGGCCGGTACCGCTTCCCACCAAGAAGGAAGTAGTTACCATCCTGAGAGCTGTTCACAAGTACAAAGATTCCAGAGAGCAGTTTGAGCAGAGAACTCATAAAAGACTGATCGATATCATCACACCGACCCAGAAGACGGTTGACGCGCTTTCCAGACTGGAGATGCCCGCAGGTGTGTACATTGATATCAAAATGAAAACCAAATAAGAACACAGTAATTCCTAACATTTAGGATGAACGTCCAAAGGGGCGTTCCGCTGTAAATCACAGGAGGTATTTATAATGAAGAAAGCGATTTTAGCTACCAAAGTGGGTATGACCCAGATCTTCAATGAAGACGGCACACTGACACCGGTTACCGTACTTCAGGCCGGTCCTTGTGTGGTAACACAGATCAAGACCGAAGAGAATGATGGTTACAATGCGGTCCAGGTAGGATTCGCGGACAAAAAAGACAAGATCATCAACAAAGACAAGAGCGGTAAGAAAGAGATCGTACACCGCCACGGACTGACCAAGGCTGAGCAGGGACATTTCGCGAAGGCCGGCGTGTCAGGCAAGAGATTTGTCAGAGAGTTCAAATTAGAGAACGCGGGCGAGTATGAGCTTGCGCAGGAGATCAAAGCGGATATTTTCGAAGTAGGCGACAAGGTTGACGCAACTGCAATCTCCAAAGGTAAGGGATTCCAGGGTGCCATCAAGAGACACGGACAGCACAGAGGACCTATGACTCACGGTTCCAAGTTCCATCGTCACGCTGGTTCCAACGGAGCTGCTTCTGATCCGAGTAAAGTATTCAAGGGCAAGAAGATGCCTGGTCAGATGGGTAACAAGAAGATCACCATCCAGAACCTGGAAGTTGTACGGGTAGATGCAGAGAACAATCTTCTGCTGATCAAGGGTTCTGTACCGGGACCGAAGAAATCTCTGGTAACGATCAAAGAAGCAGTGAAATCTATCTAGGTTTTGACGAGGAAGGAGGAAGACTTAAGATGGCAAACGTATCTGTTTATAATATCGAAGGTAAAGAAGTTGGTACGATCGATTTAAGCGATGCGGTATTTGGTGTTGAGGTAAACGAGCACCTGCTGCACATGGCGGTCGTAAACCATCTTGCAAATAATCGTCAGGGAACACAGAAGGCCAAGACCCGTTCTGAAGTTTCCGGCGGAGGAAGAAAACCATGGAGACAGAAAGGAACAGGCCACGCAAGACAGGGCTCCACAAGAGCGCCTCAGTGGACAGGCGGCGGAATCGTATTCGCTCCGGTGCCGAGAGACTATTCCTTTAAGATGAACAAGAAAGAAAGAAGAGCGGCTCTTAAATCCGCCCTGACCTCCAGAGTAGAGGAGAAGAAGTTCATCGTAGTTGATAAGATGGCATTTGACGAGATCAAGACAAAGAACTTCGCCAACATGCTGAAAAATCTGGATGTGGCAAAAGCGCTGGTAGTGCTGGAAGACGGCAACACAAACGCTGAGCTCTCCGCAAGAAATATCGAGGGCGTTAAGACAGCCAAGACCAACACTGTAAGCGCGTACGACGTTATGAAGTACGGCACAGTGATCGCTACAGAGGCTGCAGTCCGCAATATCGAGGAGGTGTACGCATAATGGCTAACATTCAATATTATGATGTAATCCTGAAGCCGGTTGTTACAGAGAAGAGCATGGAGCTCATGGGAGAAAAGAAATACACCTTCCTGGTACATCCGGAGGCCACCAAGTCTCAGGTAAAAGAGGCTGTGGAGAAGATGTTTGACGGCGCGAAAGTAAAGAGCGTCAACACCATGAATTATGATGGTAAGAAGAGAAGAGTGCGCGGAACCATGCAGTTTGGAAAGACTGCCAAGAGCAAGAAGGCTGTTGTACAGCTGACCGCGGACAGCGCTGATATCGAGATCTTCCAGGGTCTGTAGGAAGCGCGAATAAACGGAAGGCAACCGTGATAATAAACAGTTGAAAGGAGAACAATCATGGGAATCAAAACATACCGCCCATATACACCGTCCAGAAGACAGATGACCGGTTCTGATTTCTCTGAGATCACTAAGACAACACCGGAGAAATCACTGCTGGCACCGAAGAGCAGACAGGCAGGACGTAATAATCAAGGTAAGATCACAGTAAGACACCGCGGAGGCGGCGCAAAGAAGAAATACAGGATCGTTGATTTCAAGAGAAGAAAAGACGGAATCAGCGCAAACGTTATCGGAATCGAGTACGATCCCAACAGAACAGCCAATATCGCGCTGATCTGCTACGAAGATGGAGAGAAGGCATACATCCTGGCTCCTGAGGGATTGAAAGTCGGCATGAAGGTCATGAACGGACCGGAGGCCGAGGTAAGAGTAGGAAACTGCCTGCCCCTTTCTGAGATTCCGGTAGGTACACAGATCCACAACATTGAGCTCTATCCGGGAAGAGGCGGCCAGATGGTACGTTCCGCCGGAAACAGCGCGCAGCTCATGGCGAAAGAAGGAAAGTACGCAACCCTTCGTCTTCCTTCCGGAGAGATGAGAATGGTTCCGCTGGTATGCAGAGCTTCTGTGGGAGTTGTAGGAAATTCTGATCATAATCTGATCAATCTTGGTAAAGCAGGACGTAAACGTCACATGGGTATCAGACCGACCGTTCGTGGTTCTGTTATGAACCCGAATGACCATCCGCACGGTGGTGGTGAAGGCAAGACCGGTATCGGACGTCCGGGTCCGTGCACTCCATGGGGTAAACCGGCGCTTGGCCTTAAGACCAGAAAGAGAAACAAATCTTCTAACAAGCTGATTGTAAGAAGAAGAGACGGTAAAGCGATCAAATAGTTATCATTAAGGAGGTTAGAACCTATGGCACGTTCTATTAAAAAAGGACCATTTGCAGACGCAAGCCTGCTGAAAAAGATCGACGCTATGAACGCTGCGGGCGAGAAATCCGTTATCAAGACCTGGTCCCGCCGTTCTACGATCTTCCCGAGCATGGTTGGACATACAATCGCCGTTCATGACGGAAGAAAGCACGTTCCGGTGTATGTAACAGAGGATATGGTTGGACACAAGCTTGGTGAGTTTGTAGCTACCAGAACATACAGAGGACACGGCAAAGACGAGAAGAAATCAAAAGTTAGATAATCAGATTATGAAAGGAGGGTTCATCCATGGCGAAAGGACATAGATCCCAGATCAAGAGAGAGAGAAATGCGAATAAGGACACAAGACCGTCAGCGAAGCTGTCTTACGCACGGGTTTCTGTTCAGAAAGCATGTTTCGTATTGGATGCCATCAGAGGTAAGGATGTAACGACAGCACTTGGTATTTTAACTTACAATCCAAGATATGCTTCCAGTTTAATAAAGAAATTATTAGAGTCAGCGGTTGCGAACGCTGAGAACAATAATGGTATGAACGCTGAGAATCTTTATATTGCAGAGGCTTACGCGAACAAAGGACCAACAATGAAGAGAATCAGACCGAGAGCACAGGGCAGAGCTTACAGGATCGAGAAGAGAATGAGCCACATCACACTTGTGCTGGATGAAAGATAAGGAGGGCAATCATGGGACAGAAAGTTAATCCTCATGGCTTGAGAGTCGGAATCATCAAAGACTGGGATTCCAGATGGTATGCGGAGAAAGAGTTCGCTGACTACCTGGTGGAAGACCATGAGATCAGAACGTATCTGAAGAAGAGATTATATAACGCGGGCGTCTCCAGAATGGAGATCGAGAGAGCCTCTGACCGTGTAAAGATCGTGATCTACACCGCAAAGCCGGGCGTTGTCATCGGTAAGGGCGGATCCGAGATCGAGAAGGTAAAAGGCGAACTTGCCCGTTTCACAGACAAGAAGCTTATCATCGACATCAAAGAGATCAAAAGACCAGACAAGGATGCGCAGCTTGTGGCGGAGAACATTGCTCAGCAGCTTGAGAACCGTATCTCCTTCCGCCGCGCAATGAAGTCCTGCATGTCCAGGACCATGAAGTCCGGAGCTCTTGGAGTTAAGACCGCTGTAGCCGGCCGCCTTGGCGGAGCCGACATGGCTCGTACCGAGTTCTACAGCGAGGGAACCATTCCGCTTCAGACATTGAGAGCAGACATTGACTACGGATTCGCTGAGGCAGACACCACCTACGGCAAGATTGGCGTTAAGGTATGGATCTACAAGGGCGAAATTCTTCCGGAAAAAGCGGCAAAGGAAGGGAGCGATAAATAATGTTAATGCCAAAAAGAGTAAAACGTCGTAAACAGTTCCGCGGCTCCATGAAAGGAAAAGCGCTCCGTGGAAATAAGATTACAAACGGTGAATATGGTATTGTTGCAATGGAACCCTGCTGGATCCGTTCCAACCAGATCGAGGCTGCCCGTATCGCGATGACACGTTACATCAAGCGTGGCGGTAAAGTATGGATCAAAATATTCCCGGATAAACCTGTAACCACGAAACCAGCTGAGACACGTATGGGTTCCGGTAAGGGAACTCTGGAGTACTGGGTAGCAGTTGTTAAGCCAGGACGCGTAATGTTCGAGATCGCGGGCGTATCAGAGGAAGTTGCGAAGGAAGCGCTCCGTCTGGCAACCCACAAGCTGCCATGTAAATGTAAAGTCGTTTCTCGCGCAGACTTAGAAGGCGGTGATAACAGTGAAAATTAATGCATTTGTAGAAGATTTAAAAACAAAATCAGCTGCAGAGCTGAACGAAGAATTAGTAGCTGCTAAGAAGGAACTCTTCAACCTGAGATTCCAGAACGCAACCAACCAGCTGGACAACACCAGTCGGATCAAAGAAGTAAGAAGAAACATTGCCAGAATTCAGACAGTCATCACTGAGAAGAAAGGGGTGTAATTCATGGAAAGAAATCTTAGAAAAACCCGTGTGGGCAAGGTGATCAGTAATAAAATGGACAAAACCATCGTTGTCGCAGTTGAGGACCATGTAAAACATCCGCTTTACAAGAAGATCGTAAAGAGAACCTACAAGCTGAAGGCGCATGACGAGGCAAATGAGTGTAACATCGGCGACACCGTAAAAGTTATGGAGACAAGACCGCTGTCCAAGGACAAGAGATGGAGACTTGTCGAAGTTATGGAGAAAGTTAAATAGTATAAGGAGGGAAACCTGCATGATACAGCAAGAAAGCAGACTGAAGGTAGCCGATAACACAGGCGCGAAAGAGTTACTGTGTATCCGGGTGCTGGGAGGTTCAACAAGAAGATATGCAAGTATCGGCGACGTGATCGTTGCGACTGTTAAAGATGCAACACCAGGCGGCGTTGTGAAAAAAGGCGATGTTGTGAAGGCAGTTGTCGTTCGTACGGTAAACAGTATCCGGCGCAAGGACGGTTCCTACATCCGTTTCGATGAGAATGCCGCAGTTATTATAAAAGACGATAAGACACCAAGAGGAACCCGTATCTTCGGGCCGGTAGCAAGAGAGCTTCGTGACAAACAGTTCATGAGGATCGTTTCCCTGGCTCCGGAAGTACTGTAAGGAGGTGCGTGCAAGATGTCATCATTAAAGATCAAGAAGGGCGACACCGTTAAAGTGATCGCCGGCAAGGATAAAGACAAAGAAGGCAAGGTAATCGCTGTGAACCAGAAGGATGGCAAGGTTGTCGTTGAAGGCGTCAACATGCTGACCAAGCACACGAAGCCCAGCGCCTCCAACCAGAACGGCGGGATCATCCATCAGGAAGGCCCCATCGACATTTCCAATGTGATGTACCTTCACAACGGAAAGGCCACCAGAATCGGTTTCAAGGTGGAAGACGGCAAGAAAGTACGCTACGCGAAATCAACCGGCGAAGTGATCGCGGATAAGCAGGGTAAGTAATCTTAAGGAAGGAGGTCCAGGACTTTGAGCAGACTGAAAGAACAGTACCAGAACGAGATCGTCGACGCACTGACGAAGAAGTTTGGTTATAAGAATATCATGGAAGTGCCGAAGCTCGATAAAGTTGTGATCAACATGGGCGTAGGCGAAGCAAAAGACAACGCGAAGATTTTGGATTCAGCAATTGCCGATCTTGAGCGGATCACCGGTCAGAAGGCAGTGATCTGTAAGGCAAAGAAATCCGTTGCCAACTTTAAATTAAGAGAGGGAATGTCCATCGGATGTAAGGTTACACTGAGAGGCGAGAAGATGTATGAATTCGTTGACCGTCTGATCAACCTTGCTCTTCCCCGTGTACGTGACTTCCGCGGTGTAAACCCCAACGCTTTCGACGGAAGAGGAAACTATGCCCTTGGTATCAAGGAGCAGCTGATCTTCCCGGAGATCGAGTACGACAAGGTAGACAAAGTAAGAGGTATGGACGTTATCTTTGTCACAACCGCGAAGACTGACGAAGAGGCCCGCGAGCTGCTGACACAGTTCAACATGCCTTTCAGAAAATAAGGAGGTAAATTATGGCTAAGACAGCAATGAAAGTTAAACAGCAGCGCAAAGCGAAATTCTCCACCAGAGAATACAACCGCTGCAAAATTTGCGGACGTCCGCACGCATATTTGAGAAAATATGGAATCTGCCGTGTTTGCTTCCGCGAACTGGCATATAAGGGACAGATTCCGGGTGTTAAGAAAGCAAGCTGGTAAGGAGGTAAGAGCAAATGACAATGAGCGATCCAATCGCAGATATGCTTACAAGAATCCGTAATGCAAATACTGCAAAACACGATACTGTAGATGTTCCGTCATCTAAGATGAAGCTCGCAATCGCCAACATTCTGTTGGATGAAGGATATATTGAGAAGTATGAACTGATCGAAGACGGCGTATTCAAGACCATCCACATTACCTTGAAATACGGCGCGGACAAGAATGAGAAGGTAATCACAGGCCTTAAGAGAATCTCCAAACCGGGCTTGAGAGTCTACGCTGGAAGCGAAGACCTGCCGAAGGTACTTGGTGGACTGGGAACCGCAGTCATCTCTACCAACAAAGGCGTGATCACCGACAAAGAAGCAAGAAAACTGGGTGTAGGCGGCGAAGTGCTGTGCTATATTTGGTAAGCACTGAACACTTAATGAAAGCAAGCCATAAGGCGCAGCTTGAATTTAGTGAGAAGGCTGCTCCCAAGCGTTAGTGAAAGCAAGCCATAAGGCGCAGCTTGAACTTAGGCGCACGGAGCCTTTGAATCGGCTCCTGAAAAGCACTTTGGCGTGAAACACCTCGCTAAGTGCGGAGTGTAACTGAAAACAGAGTGGGTAAGGCCCATTCCGAAAATTTAAGTTAAGGAGGATATGGTATGTCACGTATAGGAAGACTGCCGGTTGCGATTCCTGCAGGAGTTACTGTTGAGATCGCAGAGAACAATAAAGTGACTGTAAAGGGTCCTAAGGGGACATTGGTAAAGGAACTTCCTGTTGAGATGGAGATCAGGCAGGAAGGCGAAGAGATCGTTGTAACAAGACCAAACGACTTAAAGAAGATGAAATCTCTTCACGGTCTGACCAGAACTCTGATCAACAACATGGTTGTGGGCGTGTCCAACGGATACGAGAAGGTTCTGGAAGTAAACGGTGTTGGATACAGAGCAGCAAAGTCTGGAAATAAACTGACCCTGAACCTGGGATACTCTCATCCAGTCGAGATGGTTGATCCGGAAGGTGTTGAGACTGTCGTTGAAGGACAGAACAAGATCACCGTTAAGGGTATCGACAAAGAAAAAGTAGGCCAATACGCAGCTGAGATCAGAGACAAGAGAAGACCTGAGCCGTACAAGGGCAAGGGAATCAAGTACGCTGATGAAGTGATCCGGCGCAAAGTTGGTAAGACTGGTAAAAAATAAGTAAGGAGAGTGTGAAAATGGTTAGCAAGAAGTCAAGAAGTGTAGTACGTGTCAACAAGCACAGAAAAATACGTAACCGTTTGAGCGGTACCGCTGAGTGCCCTCGTCTGGCCGTGTTCAGAAGCAACAACCATATGTATGCGCAGATCATTGACGATACCGTTGGAAATACTCTGGTTTCCGCTTCCACTCTTCAGAAAGATGTGAAGGCAAACCTGGAGAAGACCAATGACGTTAACGCAGCGGCATATCTGGGCAAGGTGATCGCAGAGAAAGCGATCGAAAAAGGGATCAAGGACGTTGTCTTTGACAGAGGCGGCTTTATCTATCAGGGTAAAGTTCAGGCATTAGCAGACGCAGCTAGAGAAGCTGGGCTGAATTTCTAGAAGGAGGAGCACACATGAAACAGGAACGTATTGATGCTAGTCAGTTAGAATTAAATGAAAAAGTAGTGTCAATTAAACGTGTAACCAAAGTTGTTAAGGGTGGCCGTAATATGAGATTCACAGCTTTAGTAGTTGTCGGCGATGGAAATGGCCATGTTGGTGCAGGTTTAGGAAAAGCTACAGAAATTCCGGAAGCGATCCGCAAAGGAAAAGAGGATGCTGCAAAGCATCTCATCACTGTAGCGCTGAATGAGAATGAAAGTATTACCCATGATTTTATCGGTAAATTTGGCGGAGCTTCCGTACTGCTGAAAACAGCTCCGGAAGGTACCGGTGTGATCGCCGGAGGTCCGGCCCGTGCCGTGATCGAGATGGCGGGGATCAAAAACATCCGTACAAAATCTCTTGGTTCCAACAATAAGCAGAACGTTGTTCTGGCTACCATCGAGGGACTGAGACAGATCAAGACCCCGGAGGAGGTTTCCAGACTCCGCGGGAAATCTATCGAAGAAATCTTAGGCTAAGGAGGGAGATCAAGATGGCAAATCTGAAAGTTACTTTAGTAAAGTCTACGATCGGCGCCGTACCGAAGCATAAGAAGACGGTAGAGGCTCTGGGTCTTAAGAAGCTTCACAAGACTGTGGAGCTGCCGGACAATGAGGCGACAAGAGGAATGATCAAACAGGTACAGCACCTGGTAAAAGTGGAAGAAGCATAATCAAGAGACGGATAAGGAGGTGTTAGAATGGATTTATCAAATTTAAGACCTGCTGACGGAGCAAAGCAGAGCGGCAATTTCAGAAGAGGACGCGGCCATGGTTCCGGAAACGGCAAGACAGCCGGCAAGGGACACAAAGGTCAGAAAGCACGTTCCGGCGGAGCAAGACCAGGTTTTGAAGGCGGACAGATGCCATTATACAGAAGAATTCCAAAGAGAGGCTTCAAATGTATTAATTCCAAAGATATCGTTGGCATTAATGTAAGCGCTCTGGAAGTATTCGATAACGATGCCGTAGTTTCTGTTGAGACTCTGAAGGAAGCCGGTATCGTCAAAAATGTGAGAGACGGTGTGAAGATCCTTGGAAACGGGGAACTGACAAAGAAACTCACCGTTCAGGCAAACGCGTTCAGCGCGGGCGCTGTCGCTAAGATTGAGGCGTTAGGTGGAAAAGCAGAGGTGATCTAATGTTAGAGACTTTTCGGAGAGCATTTAAAATAAAAGATATCCGAAAGAAACTTGGGTATACATTTTTAATGTTGATCGTGATAAGGCTTGGATCAGAACTGCCGACACCTGGAGTTGACCCAACATATATCCAGAACTTTTTCGCGGAAAACACCGGTGAAGCGTTTAATCTGTTTAACGCTTTCACCGGCGGTTCCTTTGAGAATATGTCGGTGTTCGCCCTCAGCATTACACCTTACATCACGTCTTCTATTATCATGCAGCTTCTTACCATTGCCATCCCTCAGTTGGAGGAGATGCGCAAAGAAGGAGAAGACGGCCGGAAGAAGATCACAGCGATCACCCGGTATCTCACGGTGGGACTTGCCCTGATCGAATCCACAGCCATGGCTATTGGATTTGGACGGCAGGGACTTCTGGTGGAATATAATTTTGTCAATGGCGCGATCGTTGTGCTGACACTGACCGCGGGAAGCGCGTTCCTGATGTGGATCGGTGAGCGGATCACGGAGAAAGGCGTGGGAAATGGTATTTCCATCGTCCTGGTGATCAACATTATCTCCCGTGTGCCAAGCGACATGGCATCTCTCTTTAAGCAGTTTGTGTTTGTAGAGGGGAAAAGCCTGGCGTCCAGCGGCCTTGCGGCGCTGATCATCCTGGCGATCATTGTAGTGCTGGTAGTCTTTGTTGTCATCCTGCAGGGAGGCGAGCGGAAGATCCCGGTACAGTATTCCCAGAAGGTGGTCGGAAGAAGAACTTACGGCGGACAGTCTTCACATATTCCGTTGAAGGTCAATACAGCCGGCGTAATTCCCATCATCTTTTCCTCATCTCTGATGCAGTTTCCTATTGTTATCGCTTCCTTTATGGGTAAGGGAGAGGGAACCGGGATCGGCGCGGAGATCTTAAGAGGAATGAACCAGAGTTTCTGGTGTAATCCGCAGTACCCGCAGTACAGCTGGGGTCTGGCGGTATACATTGTCCTGACGGTATTCTTCGCATATTTTTATACCTCCATCACCTTTAATCCGATGGAGATCGCGAACAATATGAAGAAGAACGGCGGATTTATCCCTGGTATCCGTCCGGGCAAGCCAACGGTTGAATATCTGACAAAGATCCTGAACTATATTATCTTTATCGGAGCCTGCGGACTGATCCTGGTACAGATCGTCCCCATCTTCTTCAACGGTTGGATGGGAGCAAGCGTGTCATTTGGAGGGACGTCTCTCATCATTATCGTCAGCGTAGTGCTGGAGACGATGAAGCAGATTCAGTCTCAGACGCTTGTGCGCAATTATAAAGGATTTTTGAATAGTTAGCAGTCCGAAAGGACTGAGGCGGTGTTGCCGGGCAGAGCGGCCAGTAACGTTGCTCTGCCGGAGAACAACGCCGGACACAAAGTAATGACTCGCGGGATTTTTTTTTCGCGGGTTAAAATGCTATAAAGGAGGAAGTAGTTATGAAGATCATTATGTTGGGCGCGCCGGGAGCCGGCAAGGGAACTCAGGCAAAGAAGATCGCCGCGAAATATGACATTCCCCATATTTCCACGGGAGATATCTTCCGGGCCAATATCAAGAACGGCACAGAGCTTGGAAAGAAAGCCAAGACCTACATGGATCAGGGACTTCTGGTGCCGGATGAGCTGGTGGTAGACCTGGTAGTGGATCGTGTCAACCAGGAAGACTGCGGGAAAGGCTATGTACTGGATGGATTCCCGCGTACCATTCCACAGGCAGAGGCTCTGGACAAAGCGCTTTCTGGTATGGGACAGAAGCTGGACTACGCTATCGATGTGGATGTGCCGGATGAGAATATCATCCGCCGTATGTCCGGACGCAGGGCGTGTGTAGGCTGCGGAGCTACATATCATCTGGAGTACGCGCCCACGAAGAAAGAGGGTATCTGCGATGCCTGCGGCGGGGAACTGATCTTAAGAGACGACGATAAGCCGGAGACAGTGAAGAAGCGTCTGGATGTTTATCATGAGCAGACACAGCCGCTGATCGATTATTATACCAAGGCTGGAATCCTTAAGACCGTAGACGGAACTGTGGACATTGAGGACGTGTTCCGGGCGATCACGGAGATCCTGGAGGCTTAAGATCATGCCGATCACTGTAAAATCAGAACGGGAAATTGAACTCATGACTCAGGCCGGGCAGATCCTGGAGAAAGTTCATGATGAACTGGCCAAAGAACTGCACGCCGGAATGACTACCAAGGATGTGGACCGGCTGGGGGAAGAGCTCATCAGAAGCTATGGCTGTATTCCTTCCTTTCTGGATTACAACGGCTATCCTGCTTCTATCTGTGTCTCCGTCAATGACGAGGTGGTCCACGGGATCCCAAGCGAGCACCGGTTCTTAAGAGACGGGGATATCGTCAGCCTGGATGCGGGCGTGATCTACAAGGGTTACCACTCGGACGCGGCCCGGACCTACGGGATCGGGGAGATCAGCCAGGAGGCGAAGGATCTGATCCGGGTGACCCGGGAGTGCTTTTTCGAGGGTATAAAGTACGCGAAAGAGGGCAATCATTTATTTGACATCTCAGGGGCCATCGGGAGATATGCCACAGAGAGGGGCTACGGGGTAGTCCGGGATCTGTGCGGCCACGGGATCGGGACTGCCATGCACGAGGCGCCGGAGATCCCCAACTATGAGCAGAACCGCAAAGGGGTGCTCTTAAAGGCCGGGATGACTCTTGCCATTGAGCCCATGATCAATATCGGAGGCTGGGAAGTGGACTGGATGGACGACGACTGGACGGTAGTCACAAGAGACCATTCCCTGTCCGCCCACTATGAGAACACGATACTGATCACAGCAGGGGAACCTAAGATTCTGTCCTACACAGGAGAGCAGTAATGGCAGAGATAAGAAAAGGGATGCTGGCGCGGTCCCGGGCGGGACATGACGCCGGCGCCCTCTATGTGATAACAGAAGCAGACGACACATATGTATATTTAGTGGATGGCCGGATCCGGACGCTGGATAAGCCCAAGAAAAAGAAGCGCAGGCATATTCAGATCATCAGCCGGACGATGGATATCACCGGCGCGGACGACGCGAAGATCCGCCGGGAGCTTCGCGCGGCCGGAAGAGAAGAAGGAAAATCATATCTTACACAGCAATAGGAGGAAGGACATGTCAAAAGCTGACGTAATTGAAATCGAAGGAACCGTAGTAGAAAAACTGCCGAACGCCATGTTCCAGGTGGAACTGGAGAACGGTCACCAGGTGCTGGCCCACATCAGCGGGAAACTGAGGATGAACTTCATCAAGATCCTGCCGGGCGACAAGGTGACACTGGAGTTGTCTCCTTACGATCTTTCCAAAGGAAGGATTATCTGGAGAGACAAGTAAATTGCGAAAAAATCTATTGACTTTGCTGAAAATCAGGTGCTATAATGTATAGGCACGTTTTCCGGGGATTTTTATGCCCTTTTCTCAGGCGGCTGCAGAGATATGAGAGGGAAAGCGTGGAAAACTAAGGCATAGCAATGGATGAAAGGAGGCTCACCAATGAAGGTTAGGTCATCAGTAAAACCAATTTGCGAGAAATGCAAAGTAATCAAAAGAAAAGGAAGCATTCGTATTATCTGCGAGAATCCGAAGCACAAACAGAGACAGGGCTAGTTATTTTTGATCAGACAGATATCTGACGGCGACACACCAGGAGATGTGTAGGCTGTTTCAAATATACAAGGATACACTTTTAGCCGGTGGGATTCCTTCGTATATTGCTTCTAATGCCGGACTTTCAGGATTACATTTTCCAGAGAGACCGGAAAGGGCGTGAATACCGACACGCCTGGACTGCGCGAAAAGCGGTCCCTATTAAAGTCGATATCAAAACAAAGAAAAAATGGAGGGAATTTACATGGCTCGTATAGCAGGTGTAGACTTACCAAGAGACAAACGTGTAGAAATCGGACTGACTTATATTTACGGAATCGGAAGATCCAGTTCCAACCGTATCCTTGCAGAGGCTGGAGTAGATCCGGATATCCGCTGCAGAGATCTTACAGATGAGGACGTAAAGAAGATCAGCGCCGTGATCGATGAGACTCAGATGGTAGAAGGTGATCTTCGTCGTGAGATCGCTCTGAATATCAAGAGACTTCAGGAAATTGGCTGCTACAGAGGAATCCGTCACAGAAAAGGCCTTCCGGTTCGTGGTCAGAAGACAAAGACCAACGCAAGAACCAGAAAAGGTCCGAAGAGAACCGTAGCTAATAAAAAGAAATAGAGCACTTAATGAAAGCAAGCCGTAAGGCGATGCTTGAGTTTAGTGCGAACTTCATTAATCCGTAACATTTTGATTTAATAATGTAGAAAGAAAAGGAAAGAGTAGGTTAGTTTTATTATGGCAAAGAAAGTTACAAAGAAAGTGACAAAAAAACGTGTCAAGAAAAACGTTGAACACGGACAGGCACACATCCAGTCATCCTTCAACAACACCATCGTTACGCTGACGGATGCACAGGGCAACGCTCTGTCATGGGCAAGTGCCGGCGGTCTGGGATTCAGAGGTTCAAGGAAATCTACCCCTTATGCAGCGCAGATGGCAGCAGAGACTGCGGCAAAGGCTGCATTAGTACATGGTTTAAAAACAGTTGACGTTATGGTTAAAGGACCTGGTTCAGGAAGAGAAGCGGCAATCCGTGCTCTTCAGGCATGCGGGATCGATGTGACCAGCATCCGTGATGTAACTCCGGTTCCTCACAACGGATGCCGTCCGCCGAAGCGCAGAAGAGTGTAATTTAGAAGTGTCGTAGAGCGATTGAAGCAAATTTAGGAGGAAAATAAATCATGGCAGTAAACAGAGTTCCTGTTCTGAAAAGATGCAGATCCCTTGGTATGGATCCGGTATATTTGGGAATTGACAAAAAGTCAAACAGACAGCTGAAAAGATCCAACAGAAAGATGAGCGAGTACGCGCTGCAGCTCCGTGAGAAGCAGAAAGCGAAATTCATCTACGGTGTGCTGGAGAAACCTTTCAGAAATTATTATAAGAAAGCAAAACAGATGAGCGGTATGACAGGTGAGAACCTGATGCGCCTTCTGGAGACAAGACTGGACAACGTTGTGTTCCGTCTTGGCCTGGCCAGAACCAGACGTGAGGCAAGACAGATCGTAGACCACAAGCATGTTCTGGTAAACGGCAAGCAGGTGAACATCCCTTCCTATATCGTGAAGGCCGGTGACACCATTGAAATCAAAGAAAAACACAAAAGCTCTCCAAGATATAAGGAGATCGTAGAGGTTACAGGCGGACGTCTGGTTCCGGAGTGGCTTGAGGCAGATCTTGAGAACCTGAAGGGAACCATCAAGGAGCTTCCGACACGTGACGTGATCGATGTTCCGGTTGACGAGATGCTGATCGTCGAATTATATTCTAAATAATAACCCGCAACACCACAGGAGGTGGACCTAGTGTTTGATTTTAATAAACCTAATATTGAGATAACTGAGATTTCAGAAGATAAGAAATATGGGAGATTCGTTGTAGAGCCTCTGGAGCGGGGCTATGGTACAACATTAGGAAATTCCCTCAGAAGGATCATGCTCTCCTCCCTGCCGGGTACGGCGATCAGTCAGGTAAAGATTGACGGGGTGCTGCATGAATTCAGCTCGATTCCTGGGGTGAAAGAGGATGTCACAGAGATCATTATGAACCTGAAATCCCTTGCGATCAAGAACAACTCCGAGACCGATGAGCCTAAGACGGCCTACATCGAGTTCGAAGGAGAAGGCGTGGTCACAGCGGCGGATATCCAGGTGGATCAGGACATTGAGATCATGAATCCTGAGACCGTTATCGCGACATTGAACGGCGGGGCAGACAGCAAGCTTTACATGGAACTGACCATCACCAATGGCCGGGGATATGTAAGCTCTGAGAAGAATAAGAACGACGAATTACCGATCGCGGTGATCCCGATCGATTCCATTTACACGCCGGTAGAGCGTGTGAACCTGACGGTGGAGAACACCCGTGTGGGACAGATCACAGATTTTGACAAGCTGACCCTGGATGTCTACACCAACGGAACCCTTTGCCCGGACGAGGCAGTCAGCCTGGCTGCCAAGGTGCTGAGCGAGCATTTGAGACTGTTCATCGATCTGTCTGAAGTAGCGCAGGCTGCTGAGGTAATGATCGAGAAGGAGGACGACGAGAAGGAGAAGGTGCTGGAGATGAGCATCGACGAACTGGAGCTGTCCGTACGGTCTTACAATTGCCTGAAGAGAGCCGGCATCAACACCGTGGAGGAACTTACCAACCGTACACCGGAAGATATGATGAAGGTGCGGAACCTGGGACGCAAGTCTCTGGAGGAAGTTCTGGCGAAGCTGGACGAATTGGGATTGTCTTTAAGCAAAGGCGAAGAATAAGAAGATTTGCCGGTAAGCCCGAAGCGCGCGGCAGATGCATTTGGCTAGTAAGCCCGAAGATGCATAACCAAGTGTAGAATAATGGAGGATTAAGAAATGGCAAAGTATAGAAAACTCGGCAGAACAGCAAGCCAGAGAAAAGCATTGTTAAGAAACCAGGTAACTGCTCTGATCAATCACGGAAAGATCAGAACCACTGAGGCGAAGGCAAAAGAGATCCGCAAGATCACTGAGCACCTTATCGCCCTGGCGGTAAAGGAGAAGGACAACTTCGAAGAAGTTACCGTAAAGGCTAAAGTTGCCCGCAAGGACAAGGACGGCAAGAGAGTAAAAGAAGTTGTAGACGGCAAGAAAGTAACCGTATACGACGAGGAAGAGAAGACCATCAAGAAGGATCTTCCCAGCAGACTGCACGCTCGCCGTCAGATGCTGAAAGTCCTGTATCCGGTGAAGGAAGTTCCCACCGCTGCTGCAGGAAGAAAGAAAAACACCAAGCAGGTTGACCTGGTAGCAAAGCTCTTCGAAGAGATCGCGCCCAAGTATGAGAACCGCAAGGGCGGTTACACAAGAATCGTGAAGATCGGCCAGAGAAAAGGCGACGCTGCTATGGAAGTTCTGATCGAGCTGGTGTAAGATAGTTTTATAAAGAACAACAGTCAAAAGGACATGTGGATCGACCACATGTCCTTTTTTAAAATGAGAATAGAATATGGGGACTGTTAATAAAGTAGTACATCATTTGGATATTAGATGGGCAGTTCCAGGTAGATGTCCTTTCCCTCCTTGATGGAGATGACTACCTTGCCGCCGCGGATGGTGGTAACAGCGCCCTCCACCTGAATGTCTGCCACAGGAGCAGACGGCGCGGTCTCTTCTTCCGCATTTTCCTCAGCGGCAACCTCCGCCGCGTCCTTAAAGCCGGAGACATTGTCCGGAGTCAGCGGGGAGAGGGAATCGCTGGTCTTGGTAAGGGTAGCGCCCAGTACCTGGGCGATAGTGAGACAGCCGTCCAGAGAAAGCAGTCCGGAATCCACCAGTTCATCAAAGATTGCCGGATCTTCCAGATTCGCCGGCTCGATGGTGATCCCCTCTTCCGCCCGGCAGCAAAGCACCGCAGGGTCGCTTGCATGGGCTTTCGCAGTTTCAGCAGTAATTGACATTTCTATTACCTCCTCGATATAAGTTCAATGATCCAATTCAAGTATAGGAGTTCAGGGAGAAAATATCCAATTTATTTTTAGAATGTGTGAGGGATGTTTATAGAAGAGATCTATGAGTTCAGAAATGTTTCTGAAAAATGGCTTGCAATTTAAAGTCCTTTGCAGTATGCTTGTATTAAGCAACTAGTATAATAAGACATAAGTACAGATGTGAGGGAAAAGATGGAAGAGTTGATACGAGTGGAGAATATCTGCAAAATCTATCATCCGGGAGATAATGAGGTTCGGGCGCTGGATGGTGTAAATCTTACCATAGGGGCCGGGGAACTGGTAGCAGTGGTAGGGCATTCAGGATCCGGGAAATCTACGCTGATGAATATCCTGGGGTGTCTTGATGTGCCGACGGGCGGGAAATACTATCTCAATGGAAGCGATGTTTCCTGTCTGTCGGACAATGAGCTTTCAGATATCCGTAATCGCCAGATTGGTTTTGTCTTTCAGGGGTTTAACCTGATTCATAATCTGGATGCAATAGGGAATGTGGAACTTCCTCTGATCTATCGGGGTATAGATCGCCGCAGCCGGCGTGAAGCGGCCAGAAGGGCGCTGGAGTTGGTGGGGCTCGAAGAGCGTCTGCGGCATAAGCCTTCGGAGATGTCCGGAGGGCAGCAGCAGAGGGTGGCGGTGGCAAGAGCGATCGCGGCCCGTCCTCCGCTGATCCTGGCGGACGAACCTACTGGGAACCTGGATTCCCGAACCTCCGGGGAGATCATGGAGATTTTGAAGGGCTTGCACCGAGCTGGCCGAACGGTAGTGATCATCACCCATGATCTGGATATCGCGGCCCAGGCGCGCCGGGTGATCTGCATCCGGGACGGGCAGATTGAGCGGGAATATGAGAACAGACAGCAGTAAAACAAAATGAGAGTGAGGAGGACAAAAGACCATGTTCCATAAGAAAGAAGAAAAAACAGAAAACGCAGGATATTCGGAGGGCAAGAAGAAAAGGAAAAAACTTCCCGGCTGGGTGATCCTGCCGGTGCTGGGAGTGATCGCGGCGGTGTTTTTTGCTGTTTCCCGGCTGACTGCGGGGGAGGGGGTCGTCAAGCTTTCCGTAGTATCTGTAGAGAGGGGAGATATCCGTCAGACCTATCACGCCTCAGGGACGGTGGAGAGTGAAAGGAGCAAAGTATTTTATTCCCCGGTGAACGCCCCGGTGAAAACATGCAGAGCTAAGGTGGGAACAGCAGTGAAAAAAGGCGATCTTCTGGTGTCCTTTGATGTTACGGATCTGGAAAAGGATAACCGGCAGTCAGAGCTGGGCGTACTTCAGGCCAGATACACCAGCGAGGACGCCAGGGAGCAGAGCAGCAGGGCGGCGAAAGCTGCCGCAGAGGGGAAAGCCCAGAGTGTGGAGGCGAAAAAGCAGGTCCAGGAGCAGATCCAGGACAAAAAGAAAGAGATCGCCAGTCTGGAGAAGCAGGCCGGGAAAGAGACCAGCCAGGTTTCCGAGAATGCGGCCAAGATCGCCAGTCTCCGGAAGGATTTGGAGGAGAATCTGGACGCGCAGTCTGAACAACAGGCGATCAAGGAAAATGCGGAGCGGCAGTTGTCGAAACTGGACGGAAACAAGGAGGAACATGAGCAGCAGATCCAGGAGCTTCTGAAAAAAGCCCAGGAGGCCACTGACCAGATTGCCAGCCTGCAGAAAGCATCACGCTCGCTGGAAAACCAGTTGGCTGTTCTGGAAAATGGGGGAGGCACAGGAGCGGCAGAGCAGCTTGCGGCGGCCCGCAAAGAACTGGAGACGCTTGAGGATAGTCTGGCGCAGCTGGGGATGGGAGGTGGCGGCTCTTCCGAGGCTGGCCTTACCAGCGGCCAGGAGAAGAATCTGGAGGTCACCGAGGATCTGGCGGAGCTTTCCCGGCTGAGTACCGGGGAGCTTCTGGAAAAAGGCCGGGAAGGCATTAAGGCAGAGTTCGACGGGGTCATCTCGGATGTAAAGGTGCAGGAAGGGAGTACGGCTACTCAGGGGCTGGAGCTTTTCACGCTGGTGAGCAATCAGGATGTGAAGGTACGGCTGGAAGTACCAGCCAATGATTACGAAAATCTTATTAAAGGGAGCAAGGCGCAGATCACGATCGGCAGAGCTTCCTATCAGGGAAGTGTCACTTCTGTGGACAAGATCGCGCTGGCCAATGAGAAGGGGAACGTTGTCATTCACGCGGATGTGACGGTCAACAACCCGGATGAGGAACTGTGCATCGGCGTAGGCGCCAAAGCGGTGCTGACCGTGGCGGAGAAGTCAGATATCCTGTATCTTCCGGGAGAAGTAGTCAACACTTCAGCAGAAGGAGATTTTGTCTATGTGATCCGGGGCGGCCAGGTGGAGAAGCAGCCTGTGGAACTTGGGATTGCCTCTGACAGCCAGGTAGAGATCCAAAGCGGTCTGAAAGAGGGTGACCAGGTAATCTCGGACGTCTCCGGGGAAGTCCGGGAGGGGATGAAAGCTACCGGAATCTACAAGGAAACAGAAGGAGAGTAAGGATATGGGACAATTAGGGGAATATATAAGGATGGCCCTCTACAATATCCGGGAAAATAAAGGGCGCTCCTTCCTGACTATGCTAGGTATTATCATTGGGATATCCTCAGTGATCACCATTGTCGCCATTGGCAGCGGTCTGAAAGAAGACGTTATGTCCAGCGCACAGACCAAAAGTGTTACGGTGATGGCTGATCCGGAGAAAAGCGCCAATACCCAACTGATCACCTGGGAGGATCTAAAGGCACTGAAAGACCAGCTTGGAGACAAGGTGACGGGAGTGACAAATATTGCGCAGGCTGTCGGAACTGCCCAGACCAGAAAGGGCAGCTTTGATGCGTACCTGACGCTGACTACGCCGGATGAGGAGCAGGATCCTCTGCAATATCCTATCATCCGGGGAACGTATTTTAATGAGAACGATGTAGAGAACCGGTCCGCAGTCTGTATACTGGATAAAGCCAGCGCTCTCTATCTCTTCGGGACAGAGGATATTATCGGCATGGATCTGGACCTACAGGTGGAAGACAGCCTTCTGACACTCCAGGTGAAAGGAGTCCGGGATCAGGACCCGGAGATGATGGCGGCCAATGAAGAAGCTATGGCCATGTTTGGGATGGAGATGCCAGTCCTTCTGGAGGTGCCTTATACACTGGCGGAAAGCTGGGGTGGGCAGGCGGGGAATTTCTCTTCTCTGACTCTGTATCTGGCAGAGGGAGCAGATGAAAACCAGACTGCCAAAGCGGCGGTTCAGATTTTGGATTCCCGGCACATGAATGAGGGAGAGGATCTGTTTGGCAAGCAGCAGGCCATGGAAGACATGGTGCAGGCTATGGGGAGCATTATGGATGGCGTTACAGCCTTTGTGGCCTTTGTAGCAGGGATTTCTCTTCTGGTAGGCGGTATCGGCGTTATGAATATCATGCTGGTGTCGGTGACAGAGCGAACCAGGGAGATCGGTATCCGCAAAGCGTTAGGAGCGCGGACATCCTCGGTGGTCTTTCAATTTCTTTGTGAATCCGCTATCATATCCGGGATTGGCGGGATTATCGGAATTCTATTGGGAGCGGGGCTCGCCGGAGGGATCTCGGCCCTGGAGATCGGAGGGCTGTCCGCCAGGCTGTCGCCAGGGACGGTGATCCTGGCCACTTGTTTTTCCTGCGGCGTAGGAGTCCTGTTTGGCATCTATCCGGCCCGGAAAGCAGCCGGGATGAGTCCCATTGAAGCGCTGCGGCAACTGTGAAAACATGGGGAAGAATCAGAGGACAGAACACAAAAGATAAGATCTGAGAGTAAAAAGGAGGAAGAAGCATGTTTCAGCCAAGTAAATTATTAAAAGTGATGTCTGTGATTTTTATTATTCTGGGAGTTCTGGGGCTGATCGGAACAGGATTCAGCTATGCCATGCTGCCCACCCTGGAGAGTATAGAGGGCGTGGATATGAGTCTTGTAACGGAGACGCTGACACCGCTGAACCTGGCGCTCTCTATCGTAAGCTGCGTAAGCAGCGTGGGAGCAGGGATCGCAGGAATTAGGGGCAGATCCAGGAGAAGAGCGGTGATCTTCATAGGACTCTATTCCCTGCTGACAGTGATATCTCTGATCCAGACGGCGGCGATAGGGTTGTTTAATTTTGGGGCGGTCCTGGATGTGGTAGTCCCGGTGCTGTACTGGTGGGGCCTGTATCAGTCGGAGGAGAGAGGATAGGGATTGCCTGCTTCTGCATACCCTTATAAAATCCGTTCCATGCGGGGTGCGTGGTACACGCTGTGGTTTGTGTTAAATTTTCTACTTTTGCTGTTTTTCTTCCTTTATTTTTGTGAAAATGTTATAATTAATAAAATATGTCGGCCAACGACAAGTTCTACGAAGGAAAGGAAGGTATGTGATGAGCAGGTTGGAGATTGATTCCCCGAAGCGGGCAAAGATCGTCATGGAGGGCCTGTACAAGGATCTGGAGCGCAGGATCGAATCCAGTCCTCCGGGCTTATGTCCAGTTGACATGGCGCGGGCGTTCCTGGAGTTATGTCATGCCCAGACTTGCGGGAAATGTGTACCCTGCCGGATCGGCCTTGGACAGCTGAATCGTCTGATCAAGGACGTGCTGGACGGCAAAGCAACAATGGAAACTTTGGATGTTATGGAGGAGACAGCCCTGTCTGTTATGGAAACAGCGGACTGTGCCATCGGATATGAGGCGGCCAATATGGTCTATAAGGGACTGGTAGGCTACCGGGATGATTATATTGAGCATATTCAGAACGGACGCTGTACCTGCAGCTACAACCAGCCCGTGGCATGTGTGTCCTTATGTCCGGCTCATGTGGATATCCCGGGGTATGTTGCCCTGGTCGGAGAGGGACGCTATGCGGACGCTATCCGTCTGATCCGCAAGGACAATCCGTTCCCCACCACATGTGGTTTTATCTGTGAGCATCCCTGTGAGGCGAGATGCCGGAGAAATATGGTGGATGACTCTGTAAATATCCGCGGGCTGAAGCGGATGGCGGCAGATTACGCAGGCGAGGTAGACCCGCCGGCATGCGCCCCGTCCACCGGCAAGAAAGTGGCAGTGCTTGGCGGAGGCCCGGGAGGGCTTAGCGCGGCTTACTATCTGCAGCTGATGGGACATCAGGCGACGGTCTATGAGATGCTGCCCAAGCTGGGCGGTATGCTCCGGTACGGGATTCCCAATTATCGTCTGCCCAAAGACAGGCTGGATGAGGACATTAACGCGATCCTGAAGACCGGTGTGGAAGTGAAGCATGGCCTGAAGATCGGCGTGGATGTTACCATTCAGGAGCTGAGAGAGCAGTATGACGCAGTCCTTATCACCATCGGCGCCAGCACAGACAAGAAGCTGGGGCTGGAAGGCGAGGACGCGGACGGCGTATACTCAGCGGTTCAGTTCCTGCGTAATGTTGGAAAGGAACAGATCCTGGATCTGACCGGCAAGCAGGTGGCAGTCATCGGCGGCGGAAATGTTTCTATGGATGCGGTCCGCACGGCGAAGCGGCTGGGCGCTTCCAAGGTAAGCATTGTATATCGCCGGAGAGTGGCGGATATGACAGCGCTGCCAGGAGAGATCGAAGGCGCAGTGGCAGAGGGCATTGAACTGCAGACGCTGAAAGCGCCGGCAGCCCTTGACGTAGATGAGAATCATCACATCAAAGGAATCTATGTGACGCCTCAGATGGTCAGCGCCATCAAGGACGGAAGAGCCAGTATCAAGCCCACCGGCGAGGAGGATATCTATATCCCCTGTGATGTGTTGATCGTGGCTATCGGCCAGAATATCGAGACCCGTCACTTTGAGGAGGCAGGTATTCCGGTTTCCCGAGGCAAGATTGTTACTGAGAGCAGCGGAACCTTTGAAAATATGCCAGGTGTCTTCGCAGGCGGCGACTGCGCCAGCGGTCCGGCTTCTGTGATCAAGGCTATTGCGGCGGCCAAGGTAGTGGCGGCGAATATCGACGAGTATCTGGGATACCACCATGTGATCTCCTGTGATGTGGAGATCCCGGAACCACGCCTGGACGACCGCATGCCTTGCGGAAGAGTAAACCTCACCGAGCGGGAGGCCTGCGAGAGAGTGAAAGATTTCGAAGGCGTAGAGAACTGTATGACCGAGGCGGAGGCGAAGCAGGAGGCAGCCCGGTGTCTTCGCTGCGATCATTTCGGCTATGGAATATTTAAGGGAGGCAGAGAGAAATTATGGTAAATCTTACAATAGACGGAAAACCGATTTCCGTAGAGGAAAATACCACGATCATGGAGGCTGCCGCCCAGCTTGGGATCATGATCCCCAAACTGTGTTATCTGAAGGGGCTCAATGAGATCGCGGCCTGCCGGGTATGTGTGGTAGAGCTGGAAGGAAAAGAGAAACTGATATCATCCTGTAACAATGTGGCTGAGGAAGGGATGGTCATCTACACCAACAGCCCGAAAGTGCGCCGCCACAGACGGACAACGGTAGAGCTTCTGCTCTCTCAGCACAACGGGCAGTGTGTGACCTGTTCCCGGAGCGGAAACTGCGCGCTGCAGGAGATCGCCAATGACCTGAACATCCTGGAGATCCCTTACGAGAAGCAGATCGAGGACCGTCCCTGGAACAAGGACTTTCCGCTGATCAAAGATTATTCCAAATGTATCAAGTGTATGCGCTGCGTACAGGTCTGTGACAAGGTGCAGGGCCTGAATATCTGGGATGTAGAAGGAACAGGCTCCATGAGCACCATCAATGTGTCCGGTCATAAGAAGATCGAGGAGGCGGACTGCTCTCTCTGCGGCCAGTGTATCACCCATTGTCCGGTAGGGGCTTTAAGCGCAAGGGACGATACAGAGAAGGTATGGAGAGCCATTGAGGATAAAGACAAGATCGTTGTTGCGCAAGTGGCGCCTGCGGTGCGGGCTGCCTGGGGTGAGGGCCTTGGTCTTGCGCCGGAGGATGCAACCATCGGCAAGATCCTTGACGCTATGAAGAAGATGGGAATGGACTATGTATTTGACACCGTATTTTCCGCGGACCTTACCATTATGGAGGAGGCCAATGAATTCCTGAAGCGGTTTACAGCCGGAGAACTGAAGGAATTCCCCATGTTTACCTCCTGCTGTCCGGGGTGGATCCGGTTTGCCAAGACCCAGTTCCCACATTTCCTGAAACAGATCTCTACGGCCAAATCGCCGCAGCAGATGTTCGGGGCTGTGATGAAGACCTATTTTGCCCAGAAGCTGGGGGTGGAGCCGGAGAAGATCTATACGGTATCCGTGATGCCCTGCGTAGCCAAGAAGGGCGAGCGTGAGATGGAACTGTTCTACGAGGAATATGCGGGGCACGACATTGACGCCGTGATCACCACCAGAGAACTAGTGAAAATGATCCGGGCAGCCCATATCAATCCCGCCACACTGGAGGATATCGAGAGCGACCGGCCCATGCAGCAGGGTACCGGAGCCGGCGTTATCTTTGGAGCTACCGGCGGCGTAATGGAGGCGGCCCTTCGTACTGCTTATTATCTGCTTAAGAGTGAGAATCCGCCGGTGGATGCATTCCGCCAGGTAAGAAGCACAGGCTTCCAGGCGAACCACGGTGTTCAGGAGGCGGAGTTCCAGGTTGATGATATCACGGTAAGGACAGCGGTAGTCAGCGGACTTGGCAATACAAGGGCGTTGCTGGAGAAGATCGAGCGGGGCGAGGTTCACTATGACTTTGTAGAAGTGATGGCCTGTCCGGGTGGATGTGTAGGCGGCGGCGGCCAGCCGATCCACGACGGAGAGGAGAGAGCCTTTGAGCGAGGCGGAGAGCTGTACGCGCTGGATGAACAGTACAAGGTGCGTTTCTCCCACGAGAACCGGGACGTACAGCAGATGTACGCGGAGTTCTTCGAGAAGCCGATGTCTCACAGAGCCCATATGCTCTTACATACGGAGCACAAGCGCCCCTCTTAGAAATGAGATCCAAAAACAGAATATAAAAAAGGAAGGCGATACAATTTGATATGTATCGTCTTCCTTTTTTATAAAAGAGATCTTTTTACCAGAAAACATTTCCGCCTACATTTACTCCCGGTTTTCCAGTCCATGCAGCATTAAAATACAAGCAGTTGATCACCGCAGAATGCCGGGTGCCGCCAAGTATGGCTTTCGCTGCCTGGTAGCAGATGTTGGGGACGCCGTTTTGCAGGGCGCTTTCCAACCGTCCATTGGAAGCAGGTGAGAACTGTCCTGCCTGATAGATAACGCCGCGCAGTGAATTGGGGAACCGAGAACTGCTGACCCGGTTCATGATCACAGTTCCCACTGCCAGCATACCGTCATAGTTTGTCCCGGCCTCACAGAAGAGGATCGCGGCCAGAAGCGCTACATCCGAGGTGTTGGCTGGAACTGAAGATCCGGAATTTACAGCGCCGCCTCCAGAACTTCCACTGGAAGTGGAACCGGATACTTCGTTATTCTGAGCGATTTTAGCGGCTTCTTCCGCAGCCTTTGCCCGCTCCAGCTGTGCCTGATAATCTGCAAGCTGTCCGGAAGTGGATGAGATCTTGCTGTTGATCGCTTCCTGCTGGCTGGACAGATTATCTTGTAAAGTTTTTAATTCTTTCTGTTTGTCTTCCAGATTTTTTTGTTTCGCTTCAACATCAAGTCGAACCTGCTGAAATTCTTTCAGCATATCGCGGTCATAATCACTGATAGTGCTTACATATTCTGCCTTGTTCAGAAAATCTCCCATGTCTTCAGAAGAGAAGAGGATCTCCAGAAGAGAAGCGCTTCCTCCTTCGTACATAAATTTAATCCGGTCTTTCATGGATTCATAATGAGATTCTTCATTTAACTTTGCGGCAGCCAAATCCAGTTTTGCTTTTTCTACATCGGCAGAAAGTGTTTCGATTTCAGCGGATGTTTCTTCCAGTTCCTTGCTCAGTGAAGCAAGCTCATTGTTCAGATTATCCAGTTCTCCCTGAAGGCTGGAAGTTTTCTGCTCCAGCTCCTCAGTAGAAGGTGCAGCATATACAGAGATTCCGGAAGAAGCAAGTGTTACGGTACAAAGAAGCGCAAGCGCAGTCCGTAAGATCTGTTTCTTTTTCATACTCATTCTATACCTTTTCCTTTCTGTCTTTTGCAAGTGCTAGTACATTATACAACAAATTGCTTTATATTGCAAACTTTGTTAAAATAAATGTAATGGAACTGTAACAATTGAAAATGAAGGAAAGGAAAAGGACATGAAGAAGTACGAGGAAGAACATTATCAGTTTGAAAATATTAAAGAGCACATTTACCCCTGGATCAGAAAAGAACTGAAGGACAAGCATGCACTGAACGGGAAAAATCTGTCGGAGAAAGATACGCCGGTGGTGGCTTTTATGGGGGATCTGAAGATCATCTTCGCCATTCGCCGGGGGGAGGACAGCTATGAGATCCTGAAGGATCAGATGCTGGCGCCGGGAACGGATATCGAGGCGCTCTATCATACGGCCTGTGAGAATCTGGCCCGGGATGTGGAATTTGTCATCGGCAACACCTGGTACGGAGCATTCGGGATCATCGCGGACGGATTTCATGAAGCAAGTTCTCTTTGTTTTAAACATATCTGGCAGGTGTGTGTGGATAAGCTGAAGGACGACCTGGTGATCATGGTGCCTTCCAAGGATACAGTTCTTTTTGCCCCGGCAGGACAGAAAGAGGTGGTGGAGAAGATGATCGAGCACGGGAAAGGAGCTTACGATATGGATAGCGAGGGGATCAGCACGTCGCTTATGCTGTTCTCTCAGGCGAGAAAGGAACTGACGCCTTATGAAGCGTAAGGTGAGGATGATCGCATTTGACCTGGACGGGACGCTTCTGACCACGGATAAGCGGCTGACGGACGAGACAAGGAGGACCCTGGAGCAGGCGGCAGAAAAAGGGATCCTGCTGGTGCCGGCCACAGGGCGGCCGCTGACGGGAATGCCGGCGGAGGTGCTGGGGATTCCCGGGGTCAGATACGCGGTTACTGCCAATGGAGCCAGAGTTGTATCTACAGAGAACGGGAAGATCCTGCGGGAGAAGCTGATCTCCGTGGAAAAAGCCAGAAAAGTCTTGGATATTTACGGGGAATATGATACACTACGAGAGATCTATTATGACGGGCAGGGATATATGGAAGCCTGGCAGATGGAAGAATTGGATCATTATGTGCCGGATCCCAATATGGCGAAATATATACGGAATACCCGTAAGTGTGTTCCTGACCTGATGAAGAAGTTCCGTCAGGAGAACCGGGCCATGGACAAGGTTCAGGCTGTTTTTGCCTGTGCCGGGGAGAAGGAGCAGGCATTTCACAGGATCCGGGAGATGGAAGGCGTGGAGGCCACCGGAGCCCTTTCCTATAATATAGAAGTAAACGCAGGCGGGATCAATAAAGGGGAAGCCCTGTTGTGGCTGGCCGGTGAGCTTGGGATCGACCGGGAAGAGATCCTGGCATTTGGCGACGGAGCCAATGACGCGGATATGATCCGGATGGCGGGGATCGGCGCGGCTATGGAAGTAAGCGTGCCGGAAGTCCGGGCGGCTGCGGATATCCTGGCCGGATCCAACGATGAGGACGGCGTGGCACGCGCGATCCAAAGATATATTGATCTGGGATAATCAGTGATTGAATAAAGTATACATTTAAGGTAAAAAGATCAGGAGGGAAAGAACGCAGTATGTTAGACGTGTTAAAAGTGATCCTGCTGGGGATCGTGGAAGGAATCACAGAGTGGCTTCCGGTGAGCAGCACCGGCCATCTGATCCTGGTGGGAGATTTGCTGAAACCAAATTTAAGCGACGCATTTATGGAAATGTTCAATGTGGTCATCCAGCTGGGGGCCATTATGGCGGTGGTGGTCCTGTATTTCCATAAGCTGAATCCATTTTCGCCGAAGAAGACTCAGCGGCAGAAGATGCTGACCTGGCAGATGTGGATCAAGGTGCTGATCGCCTCGATCCCTGCGGGAGTTGTGGGAATCCTCTTCAATGACGTGTTGGACCGGCTGTTCTACTGGTCAGTGCCGGTGGCGCTGATGCTGATCCTGTACGGCGTGCTCTTTATTGTGATCGAGAAGCGCAACGAGGGGCGGCGCCCCGCAGTGACCAAGATCTCGGAACTGTCGGTACGGATGCTGTTGTGGATCGGTGTGTTCCAGATGCTGGCCCTCATCCCGGGAACTTCCCGGTCCGGAGCGACCATCGTAGGTGCGCTGATCATCGGCGTGTCCCGGGAAGTGGCGGCGGAGTTCACCTTCTTCCTGGCGATTCCGGCCATGTTCGGCGCCAGCCTGATCAAGCTGGTAGGATTCGGGTTCAACTTCACGGCAGCAGAGCTGGGATTTCTGCTGCTGGGATGTCTGGTGTCGTTCGGGATGTCTATTGTGGCGATCCGTTTCCTGATGGGATATATCAAACAGCATGATTTCAAAGTGTTCGGATATTACCGGATCGTGCTGGGAGGTTTGGTATTGCTGGCGGCGTTCGTGCAGTGGATCCTTGGTTAATTTAATTGGGGACGTGGTATTTTTGAAAATACCACGTCCCAGATTGAAAATACCCTGTCCCTTTTTGAATTTTCTGAAGGACAGGGCTTGTTTTTTGTAAAAACCATGTTATAATTATGAAGATAATCTGTATGATTATACATTTTGTGAATAAAACGGAGGGAAAACGGATGAAAAAGTTTACAGCGTTATTTTTAGCTATGATCCTTGCTGCCGGCCTGATCGTAGGATGTGGCGGCGGAAGTTCTGAGGAAGAGGGCGGAAGCGAGGCTGCCACAGCGAAGGTGATCGATGTGGATCTGACCAATGAGGAATATGCATTTGGTGTGGATAAGGATCAGCCGGAGCTTCTGGAGCAGGCAAATGCGTTTATCGCGAAGATCCTGGAGGACGGAACCTTTGATGAGATCTGTGACCGCTATTTTGGCGGCGGCGAGCCGGTTGCGGTACAGTCCGCAGAACTGGATTCTTCCAAGGATCAGCTGGTAGTAGCTACCAACGCGGCTTTTGAGCCATTTGAGTATACACAGGGTGAAGATTACTACGGAATTGATATGGAGATCGCGGCTCTCTTCGCAGAGGAGCTTGGTCAGGAACTGGTTATCCAGAACATGGATTTCGATGCGGTATGTCTGTCTGTAGGACAGCACAAATGTGACATCGCCATGGCCGGCCTTACCATTAATGAGGAAAGAGAAGAGCTGGTAACATTTACAGATCCTTACTATCAGGCTTCTCAGAGACTGATCGTACCAAGCAGCGATACTTCTTTTGACGACTGTGCGGATGCGGATGCAGTTGCCGCAAAGCTGGGCGAACTGGAATCCTCTGATTCCATCGGCGTACAGCAGGGAACTACCGGACAGTTCTATGTAGAGGGCGATGAAGAGTGGGGATTCGAAGGACTCCCGGCAACATGTGTTCCTTACAAGAACGGATCTCTGGCAGTACAGGATATGCTCCAGGGCAAGATCCAGTACGTGATCATCGATGCGGCTCCGGCAGCGGCGATCACAGAGTCCATCAACGAAGTGCAGTAGGAAACTTTCAGTAAGAACAGAAGGGAAAAAGGAAGGCGGCAGTTTGTATTGACAACGCCTTCCTTCTTTTAAGAAGGGAAGACAATGGGCAATTTTAGTCAGAAAGTAGATAGATTTATAGAGATTTTTCTGGACCAGAATGGCTATGTAAAGGTCATAGAAGGTCTCCAGAATACGCTGCTGATCGCAGTTACCGGCCTGCTCATCGGTATCCTGATCGGTACGCTGATCGCCACCGTCCGGGTAATCCCCAAGTATAAAAGGCTGCCGCGGATCCTGAACGGCATCTGCAGCTTTTATGTGGCTTTGTTCCGGGGGACGCCGACAGTGGTACAGCTGCTGGTATTCTATTATGTACTGATCCCCATCATCGGCTGGCAGATCACAGGCGTGCAGGTGGCGATGCTGGTATTCGGGCTGAACAGCGGCGCCTACATTTCCGAGATCATGCGAAGCGGGATCCAGTCTGTGGATCCGGGGCAGATGGAGGCAGGCCGTGCGGTAGGATTAAGCTTTGGCACGACCATGTCCAAGATCGTGATCCCCCAGGCGGTCAAGAATATCCTTCCCACTCTGGGAAATGAGTTCATCGCGCTGATCAAAGAGACTTCAGTTGTCAGCTTCGTCGGAGCGGCGGACCTGTATGTGGCGTTTAACTATATCGGAAGCAACAGTTATGAGTTCATGGTTCCATATCTGGTAATGGCGTTGATCTACATTGCACTGGTGCTGGTGATCACTTTGTTGATCCGATTGATGGAAAGGAGCCTGAGGAAGAGTGATAGAAGTAATTAATCTTAAGAAAAGCTTCGGAAATATGGAAGTTCTCAAAGGGATCGATATTACCATCAATAAGGGCGACATCGTGGCGGTGCTGGGTCCTTCCGGATCCGGAAAATCTACATTTCTGCGCTGCCTGAACTGTATGGAAGATCCCACCAGCGGGAGCATCATTTTCAATGGTGTGGATATCGCGGATATGAGCGTGGATATCAATGTACATCGCCGGCATATGGGGATGGTGTTCCAGCATTTTAACCTGTTCAATAATAAGACGGTGCTCCAGAATGTGATGATGGCGCCGGCGTATCTGCGCTGCAAGGACTTAAAGAAGGCGAAGCGGCAGAATTCCCGGACCCGGTTTACCAATCTGTTCCGGGGAAGTAATAAGAAGGAACTGATCCCCATCACGGAGACCAAAGAGCAGATCTTAAGCGAGACCCGCGAGCAGGCGCTTGGCCTCTTGAAGCGGATCGGCCTGGACGATAAGGCAGACGCTTACCCGTCTACCTTAAGCGGCGGCCAGAAACAGCGGGTGGCGATCATCCGCTCCATGGCCATGAATCCGGACGTGATCCTCTTTGATGAGCCCACGTCCGCGCTGGATCCGGAGATGGTAGGCGAAGTACTGGAACTGATGAAACAGCTGGCCAAAGAAGGCATGACCATGGTGGTGGTCACCCACGAGATGGGATTCGCCCGGGAGGTGGCTTCCAGAGTCCTCTTCATGGATGAGGGACAGATCAAGGAAGAGGCAGGGCCGGAAGAATTCTTCGATCATCCAAAAGAACCAAGATTGAAAGAATTCTTGTCGAAGATACTTTAGTTTTTTAATTGGGGACGTGGTATTTTTGAAAATACCACGTCCCAGATTGAAAATACCCTGTCCCCTATTGTAAATTAGCAGGTGAAATGCTAGAATGAGCAAGGATTGATATTTTCGATAAAGGGACGGGATGCTAGAGATGGGAAAGACATTTGACGCAAAGACACAGGAACGGGTGATCCAGATTGTGTATGCCGTGGGTGGAAGCTTATTGTTTGCTGCCGGCGTCAATCTTCTGATCACACCGCTGGGACTTTACAACGGTGGGTTCATGGGTTTTGCCCAGCTGCTCCGGACATTTGTGGTCAGTGTGCTGCATGTACCGGTGCCGGCAGGGGTGGACCTGTCCGGTATCATTTATTTTATCCTGAATATTCCTCTTTTTTATATGGGTCTTAAGATCCTGGGCAAGGAATTCGCGGTAAAGACGCTGGTTACGGTAGGTATCCAGAGCCTTTGGCTGTCGGTGATCCCAATCCCGGCAGCGCCGATCATTGACGACTATCTGACAGCCTGTATCATCGGCGGTATCGTGGCGGGAACAGGAACCGGTCTGGTGCTGCGGGGCAGGAGTTCCGGCGGCGGCCAGGATATCATCGGACTTTGCTGTTCCAAGAGATATCAGAATGTCAGCGTGGGAAAGATCAATATCTTAATGAATGTGTTCGTTTACCTGATCTGTCTTTTCATGTTCAATATTGAGATCGTTGTGTACTCGCTGATCTATACCACAGTTCTGTCGCTGGCCATTGACCGGGTACATATTCAGAATATCAATACCAGTGTAATGATCTTTACGAAGAAGCTGGGGATCTCCAAGGCGATCATGGAACAGATGGGCCGCGGCGTTACCAACTGGGACGGCGAGGGGGCTTATACCAATAAGACTTCCTATATTCTGTTTGTTTTGATCTCAAAATACGAAGTGGGACAGATCAAGAAGATCGTGCACAGCATCGATCCAAACGCATTTATGATCTTTACAGAGGGCTGCTCCGTAGAAGGAAATTTTGAGAAACGATTGTAAAAGGTTCATAAAAGAATAAAATCTGCGGATACTATCGGCAGAGCGCTTATTTCGCGCTCTGCCGTTTTTTGATTGTGCGCCTGGCGGCGCACGTTTCTAACGGGTGAAAGTCCCGAATCCGCCCGGTAGTGGGAAGGATATAGTCGAAGGCAAGGGTGTCCACCGCGAGGTGGAATCTGAAGGAAGCTGGATGTGGGAAATCTACTAACCTACGGGCAAACCTCTGGTCTGACGAACAGAAACCGCATATAAGGCTGTGCATGAGGGTAAGTCTGCAATACAAGATGAAGCCCGATAGCTACACGGAATCATGTGCAGTAAATGCGGCAGATGGATGGAGGGAAAGAAACGTGTGGTACCCAGGGAGGTCTGTGCGGAACGCTCCGAAAGGAGTAACCGTTATTGAGAGATAACGCTGAACGCACAGAAGTCAGCAGAGGTCATAGTAGCCGGAAGTCTTTTTTTTCGGTGAAGGGCTGAATCAGTAGGAGTCTTTAGTACGACAGGGAAAGGAGGAATGAGCAGGATGGGTACAGAAAACAAAGAAAGCTGCTCGCAAAGAGATAGCGCGGAACGCAAAGGGTATGTGAGAGCGCACCGCTCATTCAACCGGATATGGAAGGAAAGGGACAGTGCAGAGCCGGACATCTTAGGTAGGATACTGGACAAGAATAACCTGAACCGGGCTTACAAAAGAGTAAAGGCAAACAAGGGAGCACCGGGAGTCGATGGGATGACTGTCGAAGCGGCACTGCCATGGCTGAAGGAACACAACCACGAACTGACGGAGAGAATTCGAAGGGGGAAATATACCCCGTCTCCGGTCAGACGTGTGGAAATCCCGAAGCCGGACGGGGGGATACGAAAACTCGGAATCCCTACCGTCATTGACCGTATCATCCAACAGGCAATGCTCCAGCAACTCATGCCAATCTATGAGCCGCTGTTCTCGGATGACAGTTTTGGCTATCGTCCGGGGCGAGGGGCAAAAGACGCTATCTTCAGGATAAAAGAGTATATCGAACAGGGCTATACAAGGGCAGTGGTTCTTGACCTGTCAAAGTACTTCGATACGCTGAACCACACGATCCTTCTGAACCTGCTGAGAAAGCAGGTAAAAGACGAAAGGGTCATACAGATGGTGAAGCGATACCTGAAAAGCGGAGTGATGGAAAACGGTGTTGTAACTGAGACAGAGGAAGGCTCCCCGCAGGGAGGGAATCTTTCCCCACTCTTAGCAAATGTGTATCTGAATGAATTCGACTGGGAGTTCCACAGACGGGGCGTACCGTGCATTCGCTATGCGGATGATATCGTACTGCTGGCGAAAAGCGAACGGGCGGCGGAACGTCTGCTGGAGAGCAGTACAAAATATCTGGAAGAAACACTGAAGCTGAGAGTGAACCGGGAAAAGAGCCGGACGGTCAGCGTGTTCGCAATCCGAAATTTTAAGTTCCTTGGCTTCTGTTTTGGGAAGAACGGAAAAGGAATCTACATCCGTGTCCATGGAAAGTCATGGAAGAAAGCCAAGGATAAACTGCGTCAGTTCACTTCCCGGAGCAGGTGCGGAAGTATCGTCCGAACAATGGAAAAGATAAAAGTCTATATGCGGGGATGGTTGAATTATTACGGAATAGCGGACATGAAGAGCAACATCATAAGCCTGAATAAATGGCTGTACCGCCGGATACGGATGTGTATCTGGAAACAGTGGAAACTGCCAAGGACACGCAAACGGAAACTGATAGGTTTAGGCTTGCCGGAATGGGCAGCCTGCAAAGGGGCATACAGCAGGAAATCTTACTGGAGAATGTCCAGCACAGGCGTGGTCCAAAGAGCGTTAACAAAAGAAAGACTGATAAACTGGGGCTTCTATGATTTAGCCACAGCCTATCAGTCGCTGCACGTCAACTATTGAAACCGCCGTGTACCGAACGGTACGCACGGTGGTGTGAGAGGACGGCGGCTAACCACCGCCTCCTACTCGATTCAAAAAGGGACAGGGTATTTTCAATCTGGGACGTGGTATTTTTGAAAATACCACGTCCCCACCTGAACGTCCCCACCTGAAGGATTTTACATAGATTTAACATTCCCGGGATTTTGGATTTAACATTCGCCCTTTATAGTATGGCTTGTGAAGAAGAAAACAATACCTCAAAAACAAGTACACAAATCAAAAGGAGAGTAATCAAATGAAAATGAAAAAGTTTATTGCAATGATGGCAACAGTTGCTATGGTAGCAGGCCTGGCAGTAGGATGCGGCGGCGGATCTGACGCAGAAGGCGAGGGAGGAGCTTCCGGCGAGTTTGATTCTTCTATGGACATCACCATCGTATCCAGAGAGGATGGTTCCGGAACAAGAGGAGCATTCATCGAGCTGTTTGGCATTGAGGAAGAGCAGGAGGACGGCGAGAAGGTTGATATGACCACTGAGGCTGCCCAGATCACCAACAGCACTTCCGTTATGCTGACAACTGTAGCTGGCGACGAGTACGCTATCGGTTATGTATCTCTTGGATCTCTTGACGACAGCGTTAAGGCAGTAAAGATCGACGGAGCTGAGGCCACCGCTGACAACGTAAAGAGCGGCGACTACAAAGTATCCCGTCCGTTCAACATCGCAACCAAGGCTGATCTTAACAACCCGACCGCAACCGACTTCATCGCTTTCATCATGAGCGAAGAAGGCCAGGCAGTGGTAGCTGAGGAAGGCTACATCCCGCTTGATGGCGTAGAAGCTTACGCAGGCGAGGCTCCGGCAGGCAAGGTTGTAGTTGGTGGTTCCTCTTCCGTATCTCCGGTTATGGAGAAACTGATCGAGGCTTATGCAAAAGTAAACCCGGAGGCAGAGATTGAGCTTCAGACTACCGATTCTACCACAGGTATGGAAAATGCTATCGCAGGATCCTATGACATCGGAATGGCTTCCAGAGAAGTAAAGGATGAGGAGCTTGCAGAAGGCCTTGAGGCTCAGGTGATCGCAACCGACGGTATCGCGGTAGTAGTAAACAACGCGAACCCGGCAGAGGATCTTACCAGCGATCAGGTAAAAGCAATCTACACTGGTGAAGCGCTTACATGGGATGAGGTAACAGAATAATATGAAATCAAATGCATGGACTGAAAAATTCATGCAGGGAGTGTTCTTCATTGCCGCCTGCGCCTCGGTGCTGGCGGTAGCTCTCATTTGTATCTTCTTATTTGCAAATGGACTCCCTGCAATGTCAAAGATCGGCTTTCTGGACTTCCTGACCGGAACTGTGTGGAAGCCGAACAACGATATCTACGGAATCCTTCCTATGATCGTAGGAAGCCTTTACGTGACAGCGGGCGCTATCATCTTTGGAGTTCCCATCGGGATCCTGACTGCAGTGTTCATGGCGTTCTACTGTCCGAAACAGATCTACAAGCCTCTTAAGACAGCCACGGAGCTGCTGGCAGGGATCCCCTCCGTTGTCTACGGTTTCTTCGGCCTGGTGGTACTGGTGCCCGTCGTGCGCCAGATCGGCCGGGACCTGGGATTTGGGGGAAATGGAAGCAGCATGCTGACCGCTTCTCTTCTGCTGGGAATGATGATCCTGCCCACCATCATCGGGCTTACGGAATCTTCTCTGCGGGCGGTGCCGACCCAGTACTATGAGGGAGCAGTAGCTCTGGGCGCAACCCACGAGCGGGCCATCTTCCGGGTGGTGCTGCCGGCGGCTAAGTCCGGTACGGTGGCAGCTATTGTCCTGGGCGTGGGCCGCGCCATCGGCGAGACTATGGCGGTGATCATGGTAGCGGGCAACCAGACCTGGATGCCAAGAGGGATCTTCCGGGGCGTGCGTACCATGACGGCAAATATCGTAATTGAGATGGGATACGCCACAGACCTTCACCGGGAAGCGCTGATCGCCACCGGCGTAGTGCTGTTCGTGTTCATCCTGATCATCAATTTCTGCGTAGCACTTTTGAACAGGGGGAACAGCCATGAGTAAGAATGAAATAACGATGACCCATGGGGTAAATGAGAGGACACTGGGACAGAAACTGAAAGGCTACACACGGACGCCGGGCTCCATGCTGGTAATGCTCCTGGTTCTGCTGGCGGCCATTGTCACCTTCTCGGTGCTGATCTTTTTGATCATCTATATCCTGGTCAACGGCGTGCCTTATATAAAGCCATCCCTGTTCTCACTTGAGTATTCCTCTGATAACGCGTCTCTTATGCCGGCGCTTATCAACACGGTGATCATGACGGCGCTGTCCCTTCTGATCGCGGTTCCTTTTGGGATCTTCTCTGCCATTTTCCTGGTAGAGTACGCGAAGCGGGGCAATAAATTCGTAGAAGTGATCCGGCTTACCACGGAGACTCTGCAGGGAATCCCGTCCATCGTCTACGGACTGTTTGGTATGTTGTTCTTTGTAACCACCTGCGGGTGGGGATTCTCCATCCTGGCAGGAGCTTTCACCCTGTCCATCATGGTGCTGCCCCTGATCATGCGAAGCACAGAGGAAGCATTGAAGGCAGTGCCGGATTCCTACCGGGAAGGAAGCTTTGGCCTGGGAGCCGGGAAACTTCGTACCGTGTTCCGGATCGTACTCCCCTCCGCCATCCCCGGGATCCTGGCAGGCGTGATCCTGGCCATCGGGCGTATCGTGGGAGAGACGGCAGCCTTGATCTACACGGCTGGTACCGTGGCAGATATTCCAAAGAGTGTGATGAGTTCCGGACGGACCCTGGCGGTCCACATGTACAACCTGGCAAGCGAGGGCCTGTATATGGATCAGGCTTACGCCACCGCAGTGATCCTGCTGGTGCTGGTTGTGGGGATCAATACCCTGTCCGGCGTGGTGGCCAAGAGATTAACGAAAGCGTAGAGAGGGAGAACAATGTCGAAAATAAGTATTAAAAACCTGGATCTTTACTATAGCGATTTCAAGGCGTTAAAAGACGTGAACCTTGAGATCGAAGAACATAAAATCACAGCATTTATCGGACCTTCCGGATGTGGAAAGTCCACGCTTCTTAAGTCCATCAACCGGATGAACGACCTGGTAGAGGGCTGCCGCATCGAGGGAGAGATCCTTCTGGACGGCAAAGACATTTTCAAGGATGTGGATGTGAACCAGCTGAGAAAACGGGTGGGAATGGTGTTCCAGAAACCCAATCCCTTCCCTATGAGTATCTATGACAACATCGCCTACGGTCCCAGGACCCACGGTATCCACTCCAAGGCAAAGCTTGACGATATCGTGGAGAAGTCCCTGCGGGACGCGGCCATCTGGGATGAGTGCAAGGACCGGCTTAAAAAGAGCGCCCTTGGCATGTCCGGCGGACAGCAGCAGCGGCTTTGCATCGCCAGAGCTCTGGCAGTGCAGCCGGAAGTGCTTCTGATGGATGAGCCTACCTCGGCTCTGGACCCCATCTCCACGTCCAAGATCGAAGACCTTGCGATGGACCTGAAAAAGGACTATACTATTGTTATGGTAACTCACAATATGCAGCAGGCAGTGCGTGTATCGGACAATACCGCTTTCTTCCTCCTGGGTGAGGTCATTGAGTACAATGATACCGAGAAACTGTTCTCGATTCCGGCGGATAAGAGAACCGAAGATTATATTACAGGGAGGTTTGGTTAGGATATGCGTAATAAATTTGATATGCAGCTGGAGCTTTTGAGCGAACAGCTGATCCACATGGGAGAACTGTGCGAGGTGGCCATTGACAAGGCGACCACAGCCCTGCAGCAGGGGAGTATCGAGCAGGCGAAGGAAGTGATCACCGCCGATGAAGAGATCGACCAGATGGAGAAGGATATCGAGCGCCTGTGCCTGAAGCTTCTGCTCCAGCAGCAGCCGGTGGCAAGGGATCTGCGGCAGATTTCCGCGGCGCTTAAGATGATCACAGACATGGAGCGGATCGGAGATCAGACTTCAGATATCGCTGAGATCATCATCTCCGAGAAGAAATCGGAAGCCAGCGATATCCCCAAGATCGGGAAAATGTCCGAGGCCGCGGCCAGAATGGTGCGGGACAGCGTCCGCGCCTATGTAAACAAAGACCTGGAACTTGCCCGGCAGGTGATGGAGGCGGACAATGAAGTGGATCTTCTCTTTGAAGACAACAAGAAGGAACTGATCGAGTTTATCGCCCAGAATAACGGCGACCAGGGAAAAGAAGCCATTGACCTTATCATGGTGGCCAAGTACCTGGAGCGTATCGGAGACCACGCCACCAACATCGCGGAGTGGGTGGAATTCTCTATCACCGGTATCCACAAGGACAGTAAGGTGTAAAACAGCAAGGAGTGTCAGAATGATTTTTTGTGTAGAAGATGACAGCAACATCCGGGAACTGGTTGTATATACTCTGGAGACCACGGGCTTTCGGGCGCGTGGTTTTGAAGATGGGAAGGAATTCTGGGAGACCCTGGCCCTGGAGACGCCAAGGCTTGTGCTCCTGGATATCATGCTTCCCGGGGAAGACGGGATCGAGATCTTGAAGAAGCTGAAATCTTCGTCCAGGACCCGGGAGATCCCGGTGATCATGGTGACAGCCAAGGGAGCGGAATACGATAAGGTAAAGGGGCTGGATCTGGGAGCGGACGACTATGTGACCAAGCCATTTGGCATGATGGAGCTTGTTTCCCGGGTGAAAGCGGTGCTTCGCCGCAGCGAGAAAGCCGCCCGGGATCAGAAGAATATCCTGGCGTCCGGAGATATCGAGATCGACACCCAGAAGCATGAAGTGACGGCAGCAGGAGAAGTGGTGAATCTGACGCTGAAGGAGTATGAGCTTCTGAAGCGGCTGATGGAGAATCAGAATGTGGTGATGACAAGGGACCGCCTGCTGGAAGATATCTGGGGCTATGACTTTGACGGGGAGACCCGGACTGTGGACGTGCATGTCAGGACTCTGCGGCAGAAGCTGGGTTCCTGCGGCGACAAGATCGAGACCGTCAGGGGCGTAGGGTACCGGATGAGCAAGCAGGAGTCGTAATCTATGAAGCTTAGGAACAAGATCCAGAAAAGTATGATATTGGTCATCGTGACCACCCTTCTGATCGCCTACGCTATGACCACGGTGGTGGTGTACCGCCAGAATGTGGGCGTCATGGAGCGGGAGATCCGCCAGGAGGCACAGTACATAAGAGCGGCTATTAGGGACGCGGGGGAAGGATATCTTGACGAGGCGGCCAGTGTGCAGAAAGAGACCCGTCTCACCCTGATCAGCCAGGACGGACAGGTGCTCTATGATTCCGAGCACACCGACGAGGCTACCCTGGAGAACCATAAGAACCGCCCGGAGGTGCGCCAGGCTGTGAATCTGGGGGAAGGGAAGGATGTGCGCCGCTCAGACACCCTGGAGCAGGAGATGTTTTACTATGCCCTGCGTCTGGATGACGGGACTATCCTTCGGGTGGCAAGATCCATGGACAGTGTGCTCCGGACCGCCCTGGAGGTGCTGCCCGGTATGACCGTGATCGCCGGGATCATGCTGGCGTTCGCGCTGGCCCTCTCCCGATGGCAGGTGCGGCGGCTGATCCGGCCCATCAACGAACTGAAACTGGATGATCCGCTGGAAAACGAGATTTATGAGGAAATAACACCGTTGCTTAGAAGGATTGATGAGCAGAACAAAGAAAAAGATGCGATCGCCAATATGAGAAAAGAGTTCTCAGCCAACGTATCCCATGAGCTGAAGACCCCGCTGACGTCCATCTCCGGGTATGCGGAGATCATGAAGAACGGGATGGTGCGGCCGGAGGACATGAAGAAATTCTCAGAGCGCATTTACAATGAGGCCAGCCGCCTCATCACTCTGGTGGAGGACATTATCAAGCTGTCCAAGCTGGATGAAGGCGAGATCGAGGTGGAGAAGGAAGATGTGGATCTCTATGAGATGACCCGGGAGATCGTAAGCCGTCTGGCGCCCCAGGCCCAGGCCCGGAAGGTGCGGGTGGAGGTGACCGGGGAATCGGTGATCTATCACGGGATCCGGCAGGTGCTGGACGAGATGATCTACAATATCTGTGAGAACGCCATCAAGTATAATAAAGAAGGCGGGTCCTTAAGCGTATGGGTGGGAAGCACCCTGAAGGGCAAGAAAGTGATCGTCACCGATACAGGGATTGGAATCCCAAAAGATCAGCAGGAGCGGATCTTCGAGCGGTTCTACCGGGTGGACAAAAGCCATTCCAAGGAGACCGGAGGAACCGGGCTTGGGCTTTCCATTGTGAAGCACGGGGCGATGATCCACGACGCTCAGATCCATGTGGAAAGCGAAGTGGGAAAAGGAACAAAGATGGAAATCACCTTTTAGCAGAGGGGGACATAATAGGTCCCCCTCTGTTTGTCTGTGCCGGACTTTTTGAATCCCCATATAAGTAAAAAAATCAGTGAAAAATATTGAGAACAAAAAAAGAGAAGAAATTAATCAGAAGCTGGAAATGGTTGTTTCTGACGAGTAACCCCACAGATATAATTCATGTCTACATTATAAAATCTTGCAAGTATGATCAGTGAATCTACAGGTATCCTAGTTTTCCCAAGTTCATAGTCGGCATAGGTCCTCTGACCAACATTCAACAGACTGGCGACATAGGTCTGTGTATAGTCGTGGTCTTCCCGCAAAGCCCTGATCCTTTGTCTGTAAGTCATTAAATCACGTATAATCCAATCATATTAGATAGTGATTGGATTTTCCGGAACTTCTGGAGATCAACACCCTGGAGAACGCCATCTACATGTCAATGAAGAATGATCTGTCATTCCTCATTGACGCCCGGCTGTCCCTGTATGAACATCAGTCTACCTATAGTCCCAACCTGCCGCTGCGTTTTCTCTTTTACTTATCGGACATGTTCTCAGGAATGACGATGGACGCCAACCTGTATGGAACGAAGAAGGTAGAGCTGCCAGCCCCCAGGTTTGTAGTTTTCTACAACGGGGAGGCGGATCAGCCGGACCGGCAGATCCTGAAGCTCTCTGACCTGTATACAGTGAAGGAAGAAGACCCTATGCTGGATCTGAAGGTGCTGATGCTGAACGTGAACCAGGGACATAACCCGGAGCTGATGGAGGTCTGCCATACCCTGTGGGAATACGCAGAGTATACGGGGCGGGTAAGAAAGTACGCCAAAGAACAGCCCATCGCGGAGGCAGTGGAGCGGGCTATCACCGAATGTATCCGGGAGGGGATCCTGAAGGAGTTCTTGGAGAAGAATCGCAGGGAGGCGAAAAACGTGAGTATCTATGAATATGATCAGGAGAAGCATATCCGGCAGGAGCGGGAGGAAGCCTGGGAGGCCGGAGAGAAGGCTGGCTGGGAAGCTGGAGAGAAGGCTGGTCGAACAGATCATCTGAGAGAACTGATCCGGAAGAAGCTGGCCAAGGGGAAGACCATCCCGGAGATCGCGGAGGCCCTGGAAGAGGATGAGGATGTGATCCGGCGGCTGGTTGATGAGATCCATCAGGGATAGACAAATAAGAACAGCCAGGGATATGTGAGGAGTATTCTTTAGATACATATTCCTGGCTTTTTTTATTTGGGCGTCTCCGAACAGCGCTGCTGAAATATTCTGGAAAGTAGTTGACATCCGGCTGGTTTGGCGATAAATTTATCACATAAAGCATTTACATTTCTAGCTGTTCACTTCTTGGCGGCGTCTGCCGCGTCGAACATTCAGACAGGATCTGTCAGAAGAAATCTCAATGCTTTGTATCCCAATCAAACAACGCAGAGAGGTTTTACAAAAGAAGACAGATACCTCCTGCGGACATTTTATTTCAAAGGAGGAAACTGGATGGAGAAGAAATCGAACCGCCTGTATAAGGCACGTCTATTTGTCATGATCTTTGAGGACAAGAGGAAACTGCTGGAACTGTATAATGCCATCAGTGGAAAACACTATGAGGATCCGGAACTTCTGGAGATCAATACCCTGGAGAACGCCATCTATATGTCCATGAAGAATGACCTGTCATTCCTTATCGACGCGCGGCTGTCCCTGTATGAACATCAGTCCACCTATAGTCCCAACCTGCCGCTGCGTTTTCTCTTTTACTTATCGGACATGTTCTCAGGGATGACAGTGGACGCCAATCTGTATGGAACGAAGAAGGTGGAGCTGCCAGCCCCCAGGTTTGTAGTTTTCTACAACGGGGAAGCGGATCAGCCGGATCGGCAGATCCTGAAGCTCTCTGACCTGTACACAGTGAAGGAAGAAGACCCTATGCTGGATCTGAAGGTGCTGATGCTGAATGTGAACCAGGGCCATAACCCGGAGTTGATGGAGGTCTGCCATACCCTGTGGGAATACGCAGAGTATACGGATCGGGTAAGGAAGTACGCCAAAGAACAGCCCATTGCGGAGGCAGTGGAGAGAGCCATCACAGAATGTATCCGGGAGGGGATCCTGAAGGAGTTCTTAGAGAAGAATCGCAGGGAGGCGAAGAACGTGAGTATCTATGAATATGACCAGGAGAAGCATATCCGGCAGGAGCGGGAGGAAGCCTGGGAGGCCGGAGAGAAGGCTGGCCGGGAGGCTGGAGAGAAGGCTGGCTGGGAGGCTGGAGAGAAGGCTGGAAGAGAAGCCGGGGAGAAGACTGGTCAGATAAATAAATTGCAGGAATTGATTCGGAAGAAGCTGGCCAAGGGGAAGACCATCCCGGAGATCGCGGAAGCTCTGGAAGAGGATGAGGATGTGATCCGGCGTCTGATTGATGAGATCCATCAGGGATAAACAAATCTTTCTGACCTGTATACGGTGAAGGAAGAAGACCCTATGCTGGATCTGAAGGTGCTGATGCTGAACGTGAACCAGGGACATAATCCGGAGTTGATGGAGGTCTGCCATACCCTGTGGGAATACGCAGAGTATACGGATCGGGTAAGGAAGTACGCCAAAGAACAGCCCATCGCGGAAGCAGTGGAGAGAGCCATCACAGAATGTATCCGGGAAGGGATCCTGAAGGAGTTCTTAGAGAAGAATCGCAGGGAGGCGAAGAACGTGAGTATCTATGAATATGACCAGGAGAAGCATATCCGGCAGGAGCGGGAGGAAGCCTGGGAGGCCGGAGAGCATAGTGGAGAAGAGAAAAAACTAAAAGAACTGATCCAGAAGAAGCTGGCCAAGGGGAAGACCATCCCGGAGATCGCGGAAGCTCTGGAAGAGGAAGTGGATGTGATCCGGCGTTTGATTGATGAGATGGATCGAGGATAAAATAGAGAACGTGCAGAAAACCACACTGGTTTGGGCATAAATTATTACATCAGGGAATGAGAGGACAAACAGATGGAATACGAGAAATTATCAAAACGGGCGCTTTATTGTATGTATGCGGCGGGAGTTGTGGCCGGCGTGGTGGTCCTGCTGGTGATCGGTGTGGTAAACCTGCTGTGGTTTTTCCCAAAGGATCTTTTCCTGGGAAAGGTCATCTCTCTTGTGCTGGTGATCCTGACCCTGGCGGACGTGCTGGTGAGTCCCTACTTCCGGTATCACCGGTATCGCTACAGCATTAATGAAGAATGCATTGACATCCGGGAGGGATACCTGTTCGTGGAGCGCAATATCGTTCCCATTGAGCGGCTGCACAAGCTGCAGACGGTAAAGGGTCCGCTGGACCGGTTCTTCAGGGTGGCTAAAGTGGTGGTGACCACCGCGGGCGGCGATGTGACCATCCGCTTCCTGGAAGAGGAGAAGGCGGAGGCCATCGCGGAATCTCTGAGAAACCGGATCAACCAGATCGTGAAGGAAGAGCGAAATGCAAAGGAGCAGGCAGCAGATGGACAGGCATAGTGAGAGATTCCGGAATCATATATCCATTGTAGCGGAGCAGCTGGGAAGGGGTCTCTGGTTTGTGGGAGCCGTGGCTGTAGGCGGCGTCGTCCAGAATGTGCGGGAGGCGGCGCAGCTGGCACAGCTTGGCCGGGAAGCAGGCGGCGCGGTTCTTCAGGGGCTTCTGGTGGCGCTGGTATTCCTGGTGATCCTGGTCGCATGGCAGATCCTGGTCTGGGCAAGGACCTTTATCTCCATTGACGGCACCACGCTGGTGATCGAGCGGAATACCCTGAACCGGAAGGTAAATACCATTGGCATCGGCAATATTTCCAATGTCAATACAGAGCAGAATTTATTTGAAATGCTGGTGGGCACCTGTAAGATCAAACTTGACACCAACAGTCTGTCCACCGCAGATTCCACGGACGTAAAGATCGTGTTGAAGAAGAGAGAGGCGGAGGCCTTCTGCGCCCGCATTACCCGGATTATGGAGGAACTGGCGGGGGGACAGGAGATGGCGCCGCAGGAGAATCCCGGGATGGAACCTGGCCGTGAAACACTTTCATCGGCGGACGTCCTGGGAGGAACGAAAGGGGCGTCTCTTGGCGCCATGCTGGTCCACGGTTTCTACCAGGCCAGCTTTATCTCCGTCGGGATCGTGCTCCTGTGTCTTGTGGGCGCCGGAGTGACGGCGGCAGACTCTCTGAGCCAGGGGAACCTGGGGAAGAGTATCGCAGAGATGCTGCTGGGCGCGGCGGTGGTGCTTCTTATCTTTGTGTCGGCGGTCTGGGACCTCATTAAAGGTTTCATCCAGTATTATGATTTTAAGGTGCTGCGCCGGGAGGACAAGCTGTATATCAGCTACGGGCTTCTCAAGAAGGTGCGCTATACCATTCCCGTGGACAAGATCAACGCTTTGAAAATAACCCAGTCCATCCAGGGAAGGCTGACAGGCCGCTGGATGGCGGAGATCATCAACGTAGGAATGGGGGACGACCAGGAGGACCGGAAGTCTTTCCTCCTGCTCTACGATAAGAAGGACCGGAACGCACAGCGGATCCGGGAACTGCTCCCGGAGTTCGCCGGCGCCATGGAAGGCGAGCCTGAGCGTTCTCCACGCAGGGTGTGGGGTATCTGGGCCGTCGGGCTTCTGGTGTGGGCCGGAGCGCTTCTTGTGGGCGCCTTTGGGGCGGCAGAGTTCTGGCCACAGTACCGGCGCTGGATCTTTGGGGCGGCAGTCATGGTATTTGGATGGTCCCTGCTTATGCGGGTCTTCGCTTACCGGACAGCGGGAATGTGTGTGAAAGGGGATTTTCTCATCCTTTCCCAGGGGTATCTGGGCAGGCGGTCTCTGGCTATCCGGTTTGGGAAGATCCAGTATCTCAGACTGAGACAGAATGCACTGGCAAGGCGCTGGAAGATGGCGAAAGGGCAGGTGTACCTGCTGGCAGGGAGCAGCGACCGGAGCCATAAGATCCCCTATTTCCGGGAGGAAGTATCACGACAGCTAAAAGAAGGTATCTTAGACAGAAAATAGCGGCGGTACAGGAAGCACTGCCGCGGATGTGAGGGTGAAAACATGGAGAAAACAGGAGTTGTAAACGGAAGATTTCAGGTGCTTCATTTAAAACATATGGAATATATCCTGGCCGCCAAGATGCGGTGCAGGAAGTTATACATCGGGCTGACCAATCCGGACAGCCTCCATACTAGGGAATCGGTGAACGATGAGAACCGTTCAGCCAGGTCCGCCAACCCGCTGACCTATTTCGAGCGGTACCAGATGATCCGGGGGGCCATGAAGGAATTCCATGTCCCGGAGTCGGAATATGATATTCTCCCATTCCCTATCAACTGCCCGGAGTACCTGCTCCAGTATGTGCCCAAGGACGCGGTGTACTACATGGGGCTTTGCGACGAGTGGGACGAGGAGAAGTATAAGATCCTGCGGAGTTTAGGGCTTAAGGTGGAGATCCTGTGGAGAAAGACGCCAGAAGAGAGGGGCGTTACGGCCTCCTGGGTGCGGGGCTGCATTGCCGCGGATCAGGAGTGGGCCCATCTGGTACCCAAAAGCGTGTACGCGTATCTGACGGAGAACCACCTGGACGAGCGGATCAAACGGCTGGAGCAGATGCGGCTGGATGAGAAGGACGCAAGCCTGGTGTGGAGCGAGAAGAAGGAAGAGTAAGAGAGGTGAAATCTGTGGGTTTTGATATATCCCAATTTGATTCTTACCGTGAAGACAATCGTTGTGAAGTTAAGAAGGCCAAAGGTGGGCTTCCAGATTCGTTGTGGGAAACGTATTCTGCTTTCGCTAACTGCTATGGCGGAGTTATTATCCTTGGCGTAAAGGAAAATAAAGACGGCAGCTGGCATATGACCGGACTGGACAATGCGGCAAAACTGCGAAAGGACTTCTGGGATACGATCCATAATAAAAATAAGGTTTCGATAAATCTGCTGACGGATAGTGACGTAGAGATATTTGAAGAAAACAGCGGCGTTATAATGGTTATCCATGTCCCGAAGGCGAAGCGAGAACAGAAACCGGTATATATAAACGGAGATATGTTTAGCGGAACTTTCCGCAGAAACTGGGAGGGAGACTATCACTGCGGCCGCAGTGAGGTGCTCGCGATGCTCAGGGATCAGCCGGAAGAAACTGCAGATATGAAAATCCTGCAGGATATGTCTCTTGATGTACTCCATTCAGAGACTGTACATGCCTACCGTAACAGGCACATGGCATATAGAAGAGAACACGTATGGGAACGCTTAAGTGACGAAGAGTATTTGGAGAGAATAGGCGCGGCGAGGATGTCTGCAAGTGATCATGCGTTGCATCCCACGGCCGCCGGACTTCTTATGTTTGGAGAAGAATATAAGATATTATACGAATTCCCCGAGTATTTTCTAGACTACCGGGAAGTATTGGATCCGACGATCCGCTGGACGGACAGGCTGCAGTCCAGTTCGGGGGACTGGACGGGTAATTTGTTCGATTTCTTCTTCCGGGTTTACGGAAAGATCGTGAAAGATCTGAAAATCCCTTTCAAGCTGGAAGGAATCACCCGGATAGATGATACTCCTGTGCACAAGGCACTGAGAGAAGCATTTGCGAATTGCATTGTAAATACAGACTTTTATCTCCCAAGAGGGATTGTAATCCGAAAGGATGCGGATTCTATCGTTATGGAGAATCCGGGAAGCATCCGGACTGGAAAAGAACAGATGCTCAAAGGCGGTATTTCGGATCCGAGAAACAAGGCATTGATGAAGATGTTTAATTTGATTGGTATCGGCGAGAGAGCGGGCAGTGGCGTGCCGGATATCTATTCGGTATGGAATGACCAGGATTGGAGAGAACCTGAAGTTGATGAACAGTATAATCCGGATCGTACGATCTTGAAATTGCCTCTGGTCAGACGAGCGAAAAAAACAAGCGAAAAAAGCAAGCGAAAAAAACAAGCGAAAAAAACAGGCGAAATAAAACAGACGAAAAAAACGATAGAAAATAAAGAAAAAATAATTGCCTATTTATTGCAAAATGATATAGGAAAAACAGGCGAAATAGCTGAGTGGCTAGATTTAAGTGAAGCCAGGACCAGAGTTTTATTGAAAGAAATGGCGGACGAGGGAAGTATAGGATCAAGCGGTAAAACAAAAAAGAAGGAATATTATCTTTTGAGAAAAGACGTCTGAGAAAAGAGAAAACAATATGACAGAACACACATTAAAACATATATGCGTGGGCGTTCTGGCCCACGTGGATTCTGGCAAGACCACCCTTTCTGAGGCCATCCTTTATCTGCAGGGCAGGATCCGGAAGCTGGGCCGGGTGGATCATAAAGACGCCTTCCTGGATACGGAAGAACTGGAGAAGAACCGGGGGATCACCATCTTCTCCAAGCAGGCGGTGTTCGGGCTGGGAGATAAGACAGTGACCCTTCTGGACACCCCGGGGCACGTGGATTTCGCGGCGGAGACGGAGCGGAGCCTCCAGGTGCTGGACTGCGCGGTGCTGGTGATAAGCGGGGCGGACGGGATCCAGGGGCATACCCGCACTCTGTGGAAGCTCTTGGAACGATATCAGATCCCGGTGTTCCTTTTTGTCAACAAGATGGACCAGGCGGGGACGGACCGGGAAGCCATCATGGAGGAGCTGCAGGCAGGGTTAAGCGGAAGCTGCCTGGCTTTTGACCAGGGGGAGACGCCCCAGTTTCTGGAAAATGCAGCCATGTGCGACGAGCAGGCGCTGGAGGAATATTTACATACAGAGCATGTAGGGGAAGAGACTCTCAGGAAAATGATCCGGGAGCGGAAGTTATTCCCCTGTTATTTTGGTTCGGCATTGAAGTTTACGGGAGTTCAGGAGTTCCTTGCCGGGCTTGACCGGTATGCCGCAGGCTTTGGAGAGGGAAAGACGTCAGGCGGGGATCCCCGGTTTGGCGCCAGGGTGTACAAGATCTCCCGGGACGGCCAGGGAAACCGGCTGACCCATCTGAAGATCACCGGCGGGAAGCTGCGGGTGAAAGACGTGCTGGGGACCGACGGGGAGAAGGTGGATCAGATCCGGATTTATTCCGGGGACAAATATGAACTGGTCCAGGAGGCGGAGGCCGGGATGATCTGCGCGGTCACCGGGCTTGGACATACATTTCCAGGGAAGGGCCTGGGCAAAGAGCCGCCTGCGGCTGCGCCCATGCTGGAGCCGGTGTTGAGTTATCAGATCTTCCTGCCGGAAGGGTGGGAGATCACAAGAGCCATGGGAAATCTGCGGCAGCTGGAAGAAGAAGATCCCCTGCTTCGGATCGTGTGGCAGGAGGAGCTGGGAGAACTGCATGCCCAGGTGATGGGAGAGGTGCAGATTGAGATCCTGAAGGAACTGATCCGGGAGCGCTTTGGTATGGAAGTGTCCTTCGGGGCGGGGAGTGTGGTCTACAAGGAGACCATCCGCAATACGGTGGAGGGAGTGGGACATTATGAACCTCTGCGGCATTACGCGGAAGTCCATCTGGTGCGGGAACCGGGGGAGAGGGGCAGCGGAATGGTCTATGCCTCTGACTGCAGCGAGGATGTGCTGGACCGCAACTGGCAGCGGCTGGTCCTTACCCATCTGGAAGAGAAGCGGCACCGGGGCGTGCTTACGGGAGCGGAGCTTACCGATGTGAAGATCACCCTGACTGCAGGGAAATCTCATCTGAAGCACACGGAAGGAGGCGACTTCCGGCAGGCGACTTACCGGGCGGTGCGCCAGGGCCTGATGCAGGCAGAAAGTGTGCTTTTGGAGCCTTACTATGACTTCCGGCTGGAACTGCCCACCGAGAACCTGGGGCGGGCGCTGACGGATATCCAGCGGATGAAGGGAGAATTTCAGCCGCCCCAGACGGTTGGCGAGAGTTCTGTGCTCACCGGGAGGGCGCCGGCGGCAGGGATGAACGGCTACCAGATCCAGGTGGCAGGCTACACCGGAGGCCGGGGGAATCTGTCCCTTGTCTTCGGAGGCTACGGACCCTGTCAGGATCCGGAGGCAGTGATAGAGGCAGCAGGGTACGATCCGCTGCGGGATCTGGAGAATCCGGCGGATTCCATTTTCTGTTCTCACGGGGCAGGGGTGAGTATCCCCTGGGATCAGGTGCCGGAACATATGCACCTGGAATCTACCCTTGATAAGGAACGGAAGCGGGAAGCTGCCCGGGAGGAGGCGAAGAAAGGAACCACCCCGGGAGCAGGGAGCCGTCCGGGCGGCGCGGCAAAAAGCGTGGAGGCGGAGCAGGAACTGGAAGAGATCTTCATCCGCACCTACGGGAAGATTGAGAGAAAGCGGCCGCCGGAGAGCAGGACGGTGCTTACGCCGGAGGAGAAGAAGCGTCGGAAGAAGGAAGAGAATCTGCGGGAATATCTGCTGGTGGACGGCTATAACGTGATCTTTGCCTGGGAGGATTTAAAAGACCTGGCCAAAGACAACATTGACGGGGCCAGGAACCGGCTGATGGATATTCTGTGCAATTATCAGGGATATAAGAAATGTACGGTGATCCTGGTCTTCGACGCCTACAAGGTGGAGGGAGACGCGCTGGAGATCCAGCGGTACCACAACATCCATGTGGTCTACACCAGGGAGGCGGAGACGGCGGATCAGTATATTGAGAAGGTGGTCCATGAGATTGGGCGGAAATACCATGTGACGGTGGTGACTTCCGATGGCGTGGAGCAGGTGGTGACCCTGGGACAGGGCGGGACCCTGATCTCTGCCCGGGAATTCCGGGAAGAGGTGGAGCTGGTCCGCCGGGAGATCCACAGAGAGTGGGAGGCCCGGCGGGACGGGAGGAAAACTTACCTTTTCGACGACATGGACAAGGACCTGGCGGAACATATGGAGGAAGTCCGCCTGGGGAAGAAAGAACTGGAATAGACGGGATTTTAATCTGATTTTCATCTTTGGCAGGTATCCTGATATCAGGAAAGAAAAGCAGGAGGGATTGGGATGCGGTTACTGGTGGTAGAGGACGAGATCTATCTTCTGGACATTTTGAAGAAGCGGCTGCAAAAAGAGCACTACAGTGTGGACGCCTGTGAGGACGGAGAGGAAGCCTGGGATTATATCCGGGTCACTCAGTATGACGGGATCGTGCTGGACATCATGCTCCCGGGGATAGACGGGATCGAGATCCTAAGGCGGATGAGAAAGGAAGGAAACCATACGCCGGTGCTTCTTCTGACTGCCAGGGACAGCATCGAGGACCGGGTGGCCGGCCTGGACGTGGGCGCCGACGACTATCTGGTGAAGCCCTTTGCCTTTGAAGAGCTGCTGGCCAGGATCCGGGTGATGCTGCGCCGGCAGAATGCGGTGCGTCCCCAGGAGGAAGTCTATCATCTGGCGGATCTTTCTGTGGACTGCAAGAAGCATGAAGTGACCCGGGGCGGGCAGATCATTGATCTTTCCTCCCGGGAATTTGCCCTGCTGGAGTACCTGATCCGGAACCAGGGGGTGGTGCTCTCCAGGGAACAGATCGAGGAGCATATCTGGAGTTATGACTATATGGGGAGTTCCAATATGGTGGATGTTTATATCCGGTATCTGCGCAGGAAGATCGACGAGGGTCGGGAAAAGAAGCTGATCCAGACGGTGCGGGGAACCGGGTACGTACTGCGGGAGCCTTAGGAGAAAGGAGCGGCGGATGAAGAAGCTGTCGATCAAACTGAAAGTGACCATCTGGTACACGGCCTTTGTGGCGGCAGTGGCCCTGCTTGCGCTGGGGATCATCGCCCTTTTCGCCGGGCAGATGTTCCGCTCTGAGCAGGAGGAAGAGCTGCGGGGCGAGGTGGCGGAGTTTGTGGAGGAGCTGGAGATCTCCGAGGAGGGCTACGAGACGGAAGAAGGCCGGTTCTACGAAGATGACATCGTGTTCAGCCTCTACAATGACCAGGGAGAACTTCTGGCAGGCAATGTGCCTTCTTCTTTTCCCCTGGACACCACACTGAAGAATGGCGTGGTGCAGACCATTTCTTCCGGCCAGCGGGAATGGATGACCTATGACGTGGCGGTGGCCTATGAGGGCGGCCATGTACTCTGGGTCCGGGGGATCACCTATATGGGTCTGGTGTCTACCATGTCCGGCGGGATCCTTATCCTGTCCTGCCTCTTGTTCCCGGTGCTGGTGGCGCTGGCGGCGGCAGGGGGATTTCTGATCACCCGGCGGGCCTTCGCCCCGGTGGAGACCATACGGAGAACGGCGGCAGAGATCGCGGGCAGCGGCAATCTGTCCCGGCGGGTGCCGGTGGAAGCCTCCGGAGGAGAGATGCGGGAACTGGCGGAAACCTTCAACGGAATGCTGGGGACGGTGGAGGCCACCCTGGAGGATGAGAAGCGCTTTACCGCGGATGTGTCCCATGAGCTTCGTACCCCGGTCTCCGTGATCCTGGCCCAGGGCGAGTATGCCCTGCTCCCGGACGCTACAGAGGAGGAGAAGCAGGAGGCGCTGGAGGTGATCGTGGGACAGGGAAAGAAAATGTCCTCCATGATCGCCCAGCTCCTGGAGATGGCAAGAAGAGAGAAGGGCGCGGGAACGGCCAGCCGGGAGGAGATCCATGTGGGTGAGATCCTGGCCGGGGTGGCAGAGGATTTAAAGGATCTGGCCGGGGAAAAAAAGATCACCCTTCAGGCTGAAAGTGAAGGGGATCCGGCGGTGTGGGGAGAGCAGACCGCATTTACCCGGATCTTTGTCAACCTGGTCACTAACGCCATCCAGTACGGGAAAGAAGGCGGCCATGTGTGGCTTAGGGCCTGGGTAGAGGAAGATCAGGTCCTGTGCACGGTGCGGGACGACGGAATGGGGATCCGGGCGGAGGAGCTGCCCCATATCTTCCGCAGGTTCTACCGGGCGGATAAGTCCCGGACTGGACGGAAGACAGCGCATGCGGGGCTTGGGCTTTCCATGGTCCAGAACCTGACCGAGTATTTTGGCGGGACCATCCGGGTGGACAGCCAGGAAGGGAAGGGAACGGTGTTCGCTCTTTATTTTCCTGCTTTACGAAAGCCGGACAATCCGCTACAATAGAGAGTACAGTTTAAGAGAAAAGGAAGGTATGACAAAAATGGCAGATCCAATTGTGACCATTGAGATGGAAAACGGCGATATCATGAAGGCGGAGCTCTATCCCCAGATTGCGCCGAACACGGTGAATAATTTTATTTCCCTGGTGAAGAAAGGGTTCTATGACGGATTGATCTTCCACCGGGTGATCCGCGGGTTCATGATCCAGGGCGGTTGTCCGGAAGGAAGAGGGACCGGTGGCCCGGGCTACCACATCAAGGGTGAGTTCGCCCAGAACGGGGTGGACAATCCGCTGGCCCACACAGAGGGCGTGCTGTCCATGGCAAGAGCCATGCACCCGGATTCTGCGGGCTCTCAGTTCTTTATCATGCACAAGACATCTCCCCATCTGGACGGGGCTTACACGGCCTTTGGCAAGATCATAGAAGGGATGGATGTGGTGGATAAGATCGCGGGAGTCCAGACGGATTTCCAGGATCGGCCGCTGCAGGAGCAGAAGATGAAGAAGGTGACGGTAGACACCATGGGCGTGGACTATCCGGAGCCGGAGAAAGCCTAAGGATTTGGGATAAAGGAAGCGAGTGTAGATGGAACGGTTCTATCAGAATACGGCGGCCAGGGTATTTCTGGCTTTGGTGTGCTGCGCCTTATGGGGCAGCGCATTTCCGTGTGTAAAAATTGGATATGAGATGTTCCAGGTGGAAGGGGCAGGCAGCCAGATTTTGTTCGCCGGATACCGGTTTTTTCTGGCCGGCGTCCTGACCTTTATCCTGGCCTGCGTGCTGGAGAGAAGGCTGGTGGTGATCCGGCGGTCTTCTCTTCCCTATGTGTTCGGCCAGGGGATCCTGCAGACCACCGTCCAGTATGTGTGTTTCTATATCGGACTTTCCCATACGACCGGGGCCAAGGGATCGGTGATCAATGCCTCCAATGCGTTTTTCGCTATTCTTGTGGCCCATTTCCTGATGAAATCCGAGAAGATCACCTGGCAGAAGGCGGTGGGCTGTGTCATCGGGTTCGCCGGAGTGATCGTGATCAACCTGGCGCCGGGAGGCCTGGGAGGCGGATTCCATCTGGCGGGGGAAGGGCTGATCCTTCTCTGTTCCTTTGCCTATGGGACCAGTTCCGTGACGATGAAACTGATCTCTGACCGGGAGAGCCCGGCCGCCATCACGGCGTATCAGCTTCTGTTCGGCGGGGCGTTGTTGATCCTGATCGGGGTCCTTGCCGGCGGGCAGGTGGGACATTTCACCCCGTCTTCTACCTTGCTTCTGATCTATCTGGCGCATCTGTCTACCATCGCGTTTACGCTGTGGGCAGAGCTTTTGAAATATAATCCGGTGGGGAAGGTAACGGTCTTTGGATTCAGTATCCCGGTGTTTGGGGTGGCGCTTTCCGCCCTGCTCCTTGGGGAAGACATTTTCCGGCTTCAGAATCTGGCGGCCCTGGCGCTGGTGAGCCTGGGGATCGTGGTGGCCAACCTGCAGACCGGCAAGCCGGCGGAAGCCTTGCAAAATGAGGCAGGATAACGTACAATAGGAACAATTGAGAGAAGAAGCGTGGCAGGAGGCAGAATACCCATGAAAATGGTTCAGGCGAAACAGCTGGTATTTGAATATGAGAAGCGGGATGAAGACGGCAATGTGATCGGAAGCTCCCGCGCCATCGACCAGGTGGATCTGGATGTGAAGGAAGGGCAGTTTATCGCCATCCTGGGACACAACGGATCCGGGAAGTCTACCCTGGCCAAGCATATCAACGCCATCCTGGTCCCTACAGAAGGGACGGTCTGGGTGGACGGCAGGGACACCAAGGATCCGGAGGAACTCTGGAATGTGCGTCAGAGCGCGGGCATGGTGTTTCAGAATCCGGACAACCAGATCATCGGTACGGTGGTGGAAGAGGACGTGGGCTTTGGCCCGGAGAACCTGGGAGTGCCCACCGATGAGATCTGGCAGCGGGTGGAGGAAAGCCTGAAGGCGGTGGGAATGCTCTCCTACCGGTATGCCTCTCCCAACAAGCTGTCCGGGGGGCAGAAGCAGCGGGTGGCCATCGCGGGAGTGGTTGCCATGGAGCCCAAGTGCATCGTGCTGGATGAGCCTACCGCTATGCTGGACCCCATGGGGCGCAAAGAGGTGCTGAAAACGGTGCAGAAGCTGCGGAAGCAGAAGCAGGTGACGGTGATCCTGATCACCCACTACATGGAAGAGGTGGTGGACGCGGACAAGATCTATGTGATGGATCACGGCCATGTTGTAATGGAAGGGACGCCCCGGGAGATCTTCTCCCGGGTGGAGGAGCTGAAAAGCTACCGGCTGGACGTGCCCCAGGTGACCATCCTGGCGGATGAATTAAGGAAACGTGGACTGGACATCCCGGCGGGGATCCTGAAGAAGGAAGAATTGGTGGAAGCGTTATGTCGATTAAGATAGAGCATTTGAACTATATATACAGCCCGGGGACGGCCTACGAGCGGCAGGCGCTCAAAGACATCTGCCTGGAGATCCCCCATGGGGAATTTGTGGGGATCATCGGCCATACCGGATCCGGGAAATCCACGCTGATCCAGCACCTGAACGGACTTGTGCGGGCCACCAGCGGGAAGATCTATTACAACGGGGAAGACATTTACCAGGAAGGGTATGACATGCTGGCCCTGCGAAGCCAGGTGGGGCTGGTCTTTCAGTACCCGGAGCATCAGCTCTTCGAGGTGGATGTGATGACGGATGTGTGTTTTGGCCCCAGGAATCTGGGTCTTGATCCCAAAGAGTGTGAGGAGCGGGCGCTGGAGGCGCTTCGGCTGGTAGGGCTGAAGGAGAAGTATTACAAGTCTTCGCCCTTTGAACTGTCCGGGGGACAGAAGCGGCGGGCGGCCATCGCGGGCGTGCTGGCCATGCATCCCAAAGTGCTGGTGCTGGATGAGCCCACGGCAGGGCTGGATCCCAAGGGGCGGGACGATATCCTGGAGCAGATCGCCTACCTTCACCGGCAGACGGATATGACGGTGATCCTGGTATCTCACAGTATGGAGGATATCGCCAGATACGCGGACCGGATCATTGTGATGAACCAGGGAGAGGTGCTCTACAACGATACGCCCAGGAAGGTGTTCGCCCACTATCAGGAACTGGAGCAGGTGGGGCTTGCGGCCCCCCAGGTAACCTATATCATGCATGATCTTAAAGAGCAGGGCTTCCCGGTGAGCGTGGATGTGACCACGGTGGAGGAAGCGGCTCAGGAGATCATGAAGGCAATGGAGAAGGAAGCATGATTCGAGATATTACCATCGGACAATATTATCCGGCAAAAAGTATCCTCCACCGGCTGGACCCGCGGGTGAAGATCGTCTGCACCCTTCTGTACCTGATCTCCCTGTTTTTGTTCCGGAATCTTGCAGGGTATCTGGTGGCCACCGTTTTCCTGGTGGGGATCATCCGTATGTCCAAAGTGCCTTTCTCCTATATTGTGAAGGGATTGAAGCCCATTGTGTTGCTGCTTCTGATCACCGTCCTTTTCAACCTGTTTCTCACCAGAAGCGGGGAGGTGCTCTGGCAGTGGTGGATCTTCACCATTACGGCAGGCGGGCTGAACACGGCGGTGTATATGGGGATCCGGCTGATCTACCTGATCATCGGGTCGTCCCTTATGACCTTCACCACTACGCCAAACGCGCTGACCGACGGCATTGAGGAACTTTTGGACCCTCTGAAGAAGATTCATGTGCCGGTCCATGAAGTGGCCATGATGATGTCCATCGCCCTGAGGTTCATTCCCATCCTTCTGGAAGTGACAGATAAGATCATGAAGGCCCAGATCGCCCGGGGGGCAGATCTGGAGAGCGGGAACATCATCCAGCGGGCCAAGAGCATGATCCCGATCCTGGTGCCCCTCTTTGTGTCCGCCTTCCGACGGGCCAACGACCTGGCCATGGCCATGGAGTCCCGGTGTTACCGGGGCGGAGAAGGGCGGACCAAGATGAAGCCCCTGCAGTATCATAAGAGAGACTATATTGCGTATATTGTCGTAATTATTTATGTAATAGCAGTGTTCGTGATCGGAAGGTACATTTCACTGCATGTCTGGGTGTTCTAATTGTAGCTGAAATTAATTGGGGACGTGGTATTTTTAAAAATACCACGTCCCCAATGGAGGTTTTATGAAAAGAGTCAGAATTGTTGTCGCTTATGACGGGACGAATTATTGTGGCTGGCAGATCCAGCCTAACGGGATCACTATCGAGGAGGTTCTGAACAGGGTGCTGTGCGATCTTACGGGGGAGGAAATCCGGGTGATCGGCGCCAGCCGCACGGACTCGGGGGTCCATGCCCTGGGGAATGTGGCGGTGTTTGATACTCAGTCCAGGATCCCGCCGGAGCGGATGGCCTATGCCATGAACCAGCGGCTTCCGGAGGATATTGTGGTGGTCCGCTCGGAGGAGGTCCCGTTAGACTGGCACCCCAGATACCAGCCGCGGATCCGGAAGACTTATGAATATCATATCTATCACAGCCAGACGCCCAATCCGCTGCGTCGCCGGTATTCTACCTTTGTGTCCTTCCCCCTGGATGTGGAGAAGATGAGAGAAGGCGCCGCCTTCCTTTTGGGCACCCATGATTTCGCCAGTTTCTGCAGCATCCACACCAATGTGGAGGACACGGTGCGCACGGTGGAGGAACTGGAGATCACAGAGAATGGGCCGGAGATCACTCTGCGGATCGCAGGGAGCGGATTCTTATACAATATGGTGCGGATCATCGCGGGCACGCTGATTCGTGTGGGCAGGGGCTTCTACACCCCGGAGCGGGTCCGGGAGATCCTGGAAGCCCGGGAGCGCACGGAAGCCGGAGTGACCGCCCCGCCGGAAGGCCTTGTTTTAGTGGAGGTGTGTTATGGAGAATCAGATTTACTTTGACAACGGAAGTACGTCCTGGCCGAAAGCGCCGGGAGTGGCGGAGGCAGTAGGCGGGCTCCTCACCCGGGGCGCTTTCAACATCAACCGGGGCAACTATGAGGGAGCCTACGAAGTGGAGGGCATGGTGCTGGAGACCCGGGAGCAGCTGGCCCGGCTCTTTGGCGCGTCTTCTTCCAGAAATGTGATCTTCACGCCCAGCGTCACCTACTCCCTCAATTATTTCATCAAAGGCTTCCTTAAACCCGGGGACCATGTGATCGTCACCGGTATCGAGCACAATGCGGTGATGCGCCCCCTCTGGCAAATGAAGAAGCAGGGGGTAGATTTTGACGTGGCGGCCACCGACCGGGAGGGGACTGTAAGCCTGGAGAGCCTGGAGGGGCTGATCCGGGAAAATACCAAAGCAGTGATCGCCTCCCATGCTTCCAACGTCTGCGGGACGGTGACGCCCATCCAGGAAATTGGGGAGATCTGCCGCAGACACCATATTTTCTTCGCAGTGGACAGTGCCCAGAGCGCGGGAACTCTGGATATCCGTATGAAGGACTGGGGTATTGACCTTCTGGCCTTTACCGGCCACAAAGGCCTTCTGGGCCCCCAGGGGATCGGCGGGTTCCTCCTGTCGGAAGCCCTGGATCAGGAAATGGAGCCGCTGATCGCCGGTGGTACCGGAAGCCAGTCGGATTCTTATGAGATGCCCCGGACGCTGCCGGATAAATATGAGAGCGGGACCATGAATCTTCCGGGGATCGCCGGGCTTCACGCAGCCCTTTCCTATCTGGAAGAGACTGGGATCCAGACGATCTGCCAGAAGAAAATGGAACTGACCGGATATTTCCTGGATCAGGCGCGGGAGATCCCGGGAGTCCGGATCGTGGGAAAACAAGGGATCCGCGACCGGGTTGCGGTGGTGTCACTGGATTTCCAGGGACTGGACAATGCCCAGGCGGCCTTCGCTCTGGAGCAGGAGCGGGGAGTGATGACCCGGGTGGGACTTCACTGTGCGCCGCTGGCCCACCGGACGTTGGAAACCTACCCTCAGGGGACGGTGCGCTTTGCTTTTAGCGGGGCAAATACCAGAGAAGAGATCGATTGCTGCATGGCTGGGATCCGAGAATTATTTTCAGTATAGAATCTGTCAATAAACAGCGAAATATATCAGAAAAATCAATGGGGCGCCGACCGGGATTCCATTGTTTTGCCCCGGGAAACATGGTACGGTAAATCTAGTTTATAGATTACGCAAGAGCAAGGAGGAACGTAAGAAATGGCTGATTACCGTAAAATGTGGGAAGAACTTGGAATGGACCTGGAGACTCATGACCAGCTGTGCGCCGTGCTGCCCCAGGCATTCGGGGACGTCTATCTGTCTCAGGAGAACCGCCCGGAGAGTATGGATTACTATAACATGGTGGTTGCGGATATCCACGGTATCCGCCCGGCGGAGCTGATCGAGCACCAGAAGAAGGGCGGAAAGGTATTCGGAACCTTCTGTGTCTATGTGCCGGATGAGATCGTGTTCGCGGCAGGCGGCATCGCCACCGGGCTGTGCGGCGGTTCCCAGTTCTGGGTGCCCGGCGGGGAGAAGGTGCTTCCCACCAATACCTGCCCGCTGATCAAGGCTTCCGTGGGAGCAAGACTGGACCGTACCTGTCCATTCTTCCGGATCGCGGATATCTACGTAGGAGAGACCACCTGCGACGGCAAGAAGAAAGCCTGGGAGATCCTGGCGGAAGATGTGCCGGTCTATGTGATGGACCTGCCGCAGATGAAGCGGGCCAAAGATATTCAGGCCTGGGCGGAGGAGATCGCGGCCTTCAAGGACAAGGTAGAAGAGGTTACCGGAAATAAAGTGACTGCCGAGTCTCTGGCAGAGAGTATCCGTCTGATCAACGGCAAGAGAAAAGCCCTGGAGCGTCTGTATGAGACCAGGAAGAATGACAAGCTTCCCATCAGCGGCAGGGATGTGCTTTTGATCTCTCAGATCGCGTTCTATGACGATCCGGGAAGATTTACCCAGATGACCAACAAGCTGTGCGACGAGCTGGAGCAGCGGATCGCGGACGGCGTCAGCGTATTCCCGGAAGGGACCAAGCGGATCATGCTGACCGGAACCCCGATGGCCATTCCCAACTGGAAGATCCACAATATCGTAGAGACCAGCGGCGGCGCGGTAGTCTGTGAAGAAATGTGCACCGGAACCCGTTACTTTGAGAAACAGGTGGATGAGAGCGGTCAGACCATAGACGAAGAGATCCAGGCGCTGGCCAACCGGTACATGAACATCAACTGCGCCTGCTTCACGCCCAACACCGGAAGGATCGACGACATTCTCCGGCTGGCGAAGGAGTACAAGGTAGACGGTATCATTGACATCAATCTGAAATTCTGCAACCTGTATGATACAGAAGGCTATCTGGTTGAGAAGGCGATGAACGAAGCAGGGATCCCGGTACTTGGCATTGAGACCGATTACACCGACAGCGACGCTCAGCAGCTGCGCACCCGGATCAGCGCATTTATTGAAATGCTGAACAACTAGGAAGGATTTGCAAGAAGGAAGGATCGGTATGGAGAATATCCAGCATTATGTGCTGTTTCCCAACCATGACAACGGGATGCGGCTCTACCGGGAACTGAAGAAGATGGGGCTTAAGGCTACCATCGCGCCCACGCCCCGGGCGGCCAGCAAATGCTGCGGCATCTCGCTGATCGTACAGGAGGAGGATCTGGATAAGATCCGGGAATGTGTCCGGGAGCAGGGGATCGAGATCCTGAAGATCGTGGCCCTGGAGCGGGATATCAACGCAAACCGGGACCGGTATTGTTAGAAAAACAGACTGTTTGTATGAAAGCCCCTGGTTTCTGAGAATTTCTCTCAGAAATCAGGGGCTTTCGACTGCCTGCCGCTGGAAAATAGAGAAGGTTTGTGCTAAGATAAAAAACGAAGTGAAAAACAAACGGGAAATGGCGCTTGCAAATAGAAAAGGAGTGTTGACAATGACGAAAGTAGATGTTATCTCAGGATTCCTGGGAGCCGGGAAGACCACATTTATCAAAGAGCTGATCAATAAAGTCTTTGTGGGAGAGAAGCTGGTGCTGATCGAGAATGAATTTGGCGAGATCGGCATTGACGGCGGATTCTTAAAAGACGCAGGGATCGAGATCACGGAAATGAATTCCGGTTGTATCTGCTGCACCCTTGTGGGAGATTTCAGCAAGGCCCTGCAGAAGGTGCTGGAGGAATATCATCCGGACCGGGTGATCATCGAGCCATCCGGCGTGGGCAAGCTATCGGATATTGTGAAAGCCATCGAGGACGTAAAGCGGGACGCGGATATCGAGATCAGCGGCAGGATCACGGTGGTTGACGGAAAAAAGGCGAAGATGTATCTGAAGAATTTCGGGGAATTCTTCCAGGATCAAGTGGTCCACGCTTCCACCATCGTGATCAGCCGGACCCAGTCCATGACTCCGGAGAAGACCGAGGAGTGCGTGCATATGCTCCGGGAGGAAAATAAGGAGGCCGCCATTATCTCCACCCCCTGGGAGGAACTTGGCAAAGACGCCATCATCCGTGCGCTGGAGCATGGAGCCCAGATCGAGGACTTGCTGGAAGAGCACCATCATCATGAGCACGACCATGACCATGATCATTGCTGCGGTCATGACCATCATCACGATCACGAGCATGATCACTGCCACGACCATCATCACGATCACGAGCATGATCACTGCTGCGGTCATGACCATCACCATCATCACGCAGATGAAGTGTTTACAAGCTGGGGCAGAGAGACTGCCCACAGATATACGGAAGAGGAGCTGGACTTCCTTCTGAAGGCCCTGTCAGAGACGGAGGGCTACGGGACCATTCTCCGTTCCAAAGGGATCATTGGGCTGGCGGATGGAAGCTGGAAGCAGTTTGATCTGGTGCCGGAGGAATATGAGACCCGGGAAGGCCAGCCGGACTATACCGGCCGTATCTGCGTGATCGGTACAGATCTGAAAGAAGAGGAACTGGAGAAACTGTTCCACATTTAGAAAGGCGGGGATCATATGAGTACACCGGTATTTGTGTGTACAGGATTTTTAGACAGTGGGAAGACCACTCTTGTCAAGGATACGCTGATGGAGCAGGACTGGATCGAGCCGGGCCTGACCCTTCTGATCGTGTGCGAGGAAGGAGAAGAAGAATACTCCAAAGAATATCTGGAGGCTCATGAGATGGTGATGCTGACGGTGGAAGAACCGGAGCAGCTGAACCGGGAGTTCTTTGTCAACTGTGTGAAGAATTATCATCCCTCCCAGGTGGTCATCGAGTACAATGGAATGTGGAACCTGGGAGAGCTTCTGAGCAAGAAATATCCAAAAGGCTGGGAGATCCAGGGAATCTATTCTACTGTAAACGGAGAAACCCTGGACATGTATCTGAAGAACATGCGCAATCTTCTGATGGAGCAGCTGACAGAATCCAGCCTGATCGTGGTCAACCGCTGTGACCGGTCGGTGGACCGCTCCGGGTTCCGCCGGGCGCTGAAGGTGCAGAATCCTATGGCCCAGCTGATCTTCGAAGATCCGGATGGAAATATCATACAGCCGTCGGAAGAAGACCTGCCTTATGATATAAAAGGGAATAAGATTGTGATCGGCGATATGGACTTCGGGGTCTGGTACGCGGATGCCTACGATCATCCGGGGCTTTATCTTCACAAAGAGATCGAGTTTGTAGCCCAGGCGTTCCGTCCCAAGGGGATGGGGGAGGATATGTTTGTCCCGGTGCGCAAGATCATGACCTGCTGTGCCAACGATATGCGCTTTTACGGATATCCCTGCAAGGTTGAGAAAGGGACGAAGATCCCTCTTAAGAAATGGATCCGTGTGACCGCCCGGTTTGAGTTTGAGCCGGTGCCGCCCTATGGGAACCGGCAGCCCGTGCTCTACCTGGTCCGGATGGAGCCGGCGAAGAAGCCGGAAGAAGAAGTGGTATATCTGGGGTAAATTCAGGTTTGTCGCGCTGATTCTGTGAACAAAAAATTGCTCAGGGAAGTTCATATTCTTCCGCAGAATCATCCGGCCCCCGCCTTATCGCTAACTGTCCCGGTAAAAGCCTGGCATGAAAATTAAGCCGGACAGATTTCGATCCAGTATCCGTCCGGATCATTGATGAAATATACGCCCATCTCCAGGTTTTCAAAGCAGACGCAGTCCATTTCCCGGTGAAGGGCGAGGGCTGCGTCCATGTCGTCCACTTTCATTGCCAGGTGAGATTCGTTGTCTCCCAGATTGTAGGGCCGGTCCATAGCTCTTAACCAGGTCAGCTCCAGCAGATGGGGCGTGGTCTGGTCTCCCAGGAATACCAGCCTAAAGCTTCCGTCCTCTGCGGACTTCTCTTGGGTGACGGTGAGCCCAAGGGCTTTCTGATAGAATTCTATGGATTTATCCAGGTCAAAAACGTTGATATTGTTGTGGTAGAATGTAAATTTCATGTCTTAGTGATCCTCCTTTTCCCTCAGTGAATGAATATAAAATAAGTATATCATTGGTGGCGGAAGAAAAAAAGATGTGTTATAATCAGAAAATAACAGTTGGAATAGGAGAGGTTGCATGTCTGTTACAGTTGAAGTTCGGCTGGACGCCAAGTCCATGGCTGATTTTATGGTATATCACATTTTCACAGGGAGGGCAGGGATCCTGACCCTGGTCCTGGGCGGTCTGAATGTGGGCTTTGCCGTTACGTTTATATCCGGAGGAAGATTCGGGCTGGCGGGGATGTTCGTGGCGTTCGCGATCCTTGTGCTGGCAGGGATTCCCTATCTGATCCGCAAGAAGGTAATGAATCAGGTGGAGGCGTCGGAACGGCTGCGGGCGCCGATCCGGTATATCTTTGACGAGGAAGGGATCGAGACGGTGACGCCGGATGACAGCGGGAAGGCAGAGTGGGCCCATTTTACGAAAGCCCTTTCCAGGAAGAGGATCATCATCCTGTATGACGGAGAGCGGCACGCCATTGTGCTCCCGGTGGACGAGCTGGGAGACCAGTACCGTCCGGTGGTGGATATGATCCGCACACATATGCCGGCGCAGGCGATGAAGATCCGTCCGGTGAAGAACGAGCCGGGGATGGAGAAAGGAGCTTCCGATGATCAGGGAGACGAACAGTGAGAGAGAAACTTACGAACTGGGATTTGCCATGGGAAGGGAAGCCAGACCAGGGGAGGTTTATACCCTGATCGGAGACCTGGGCGTAGGCAAGACGGTTTTTACCAAAGGACTGGCGGCGGGGCTTGGGATCCAGGAGCCTGTCAGCAGTCCCACATTTACGATCCTGCAGGAATATGAGGAAGGGCGTCTGCCCTTCTATCATTTTGACGTCTACCGGATCGGGGATGTGGAAGAGATGGATGAGATCGGGTACGAGGATTATTTCTACGGAGACGGGGTCTGCCTTATCGAGTGGGCGGATCTGATCCGGGAGATCCTGCCGGAACATTATAAAGAGATCCGGATTGAGAAGGATCTGGACAAAGGATTTGATTATCGGAGGATCAGCATATGCGAATTCTAGCGCTGGACAGCTCAGGGCTGGTGGCGAGCGTGGCCCTGGTGGAAGGAGACGGCGACCTGCGAACGGAGCAGGTGATCGCGGAATATACGGTAAATTATAAGAAGACACATTCTCAGACGCTTCTGCCCATGCTGGATGAAATTGTCCGGATGACAGAGACGGATCTTGAGACGGTGGACGCCATTGCGGTGGCGGCGGGGCCGGGATCTTTCACAGGTCTCAGGATCGGTTCTGCCACGGCAAAGGGACTGGGGCTTGCCCTGGGGAAGCCTTTGATCCACATCCCCACCCTGGAGGGGCTTGCCTGTAACCTGTGGGGGTGCGAGGGGATTGTGTGCCCCATCATGGACGCCAGGAGAAGACAGGTTTACACGGGAATCTACCGGTTTGACGAGGGGCGGCTTACCGTCCTGGAAGATCAGATGGCTGTGGGGATCGAGGAACTGGGAGAGCATCTGGGGAACTATGAAGGGAGGATTACGTTTCTGGGGGACGGAGTCCCGGTCTTTGGCAGGGATCTGACAGATACCATCCTGAAAGACAGGGACATTGCTTTTGCACCGGCCAGTCTGAACCGGCAGCGGGCGGCTTCCGTGGGAATGCTGGGACTGCGTTACTATCAGGAGGGCAGAACGGAATCTGCCGCGGAACACCGGCCGGACTATCTGCGGATGTCCCAGGCGGAAAGAGAGAGAAAGGAGCGGATGAAAGATGATCCGGTTTCAATGTGATTATGGAGAGGGAGCCCATCCTTCGATCCTGAAGCGGCTGGAAGAGACTAATATGGTCCAGACGGCAGGATACGGGGAGGATCCTTACTGCGAAGCGGCAAGGGAGAAGATCCGGGAGCTGTGCAAGGCTCCGGAGGCGGATGTTCAGTTCCTGGTAGGCGGGACGCAGACGAATTTTACGGTGATCAGTTCCATCCTTCGCCCCCATCAGGGCGTGCTGGCCGCGCATACCGGCCATATCAATGTGCATGAGACAGGAGCCATCGAGGCCACCGGTCATAAGGTGCTTCCCCTTCCAAGTGAAGACGGGACGATCTGCGCCGCCCAGGTGCGGGAAGCCTATGAGACCCACTGGAATGATGAGAACCATGAGCATGTGGTGCAGCCGGGGATGGTCTACATCTCTCATCCCACGGAAAATGGAACCCTGTATTCCAAAGCGCAGCTGACGGAACTTTCCCAGGTGTGCAGGGAACTGGGTCTGCCGCTGTATTTGGACGGAGCCAGGCTGGGGTATGGCCTGACGGCGCAGACGGCCGATCTGACCATGGAAGATGTGGCCCGGCTGACCGACGTCTTCTATATCGGAGGCACGAAAGTGGGAGCTTTGTTCGGCGAGGCGGTGGTGATCACCAATCCGGCGCTTAAGAAGGATTTCAGGTATCTTATCAAACAGCGGGGCGGCATGCTGGCCAAGGGGCGGCTTCTGGGCCTGCAGTTTGACGCGCTTTTTACAGACGATCTGTATTTTCAGCTAGGAAGACACGCAAATGAACTGGCCATGCGATTGAAGGACGCATTTCTGGAGAAGGGATATGAGCTTTGCTATGATTCTTACACCAATCAGCAGTTCCCCATTCTTCCTAAGGAGCATATTGAGAAATTGCGGGAGAACTATGCTTTCGGCGGCTGGGACGAGACCGAAGACGACCGCCGGGCAGTGCGGTTCTGCACCAGCTGGGCGACCACGGAAGAAGCCGTGGATCAGCTGATCCGGGACATCCGGGAGCTTTAAGATGATCCGGACAAAGGAGATGGAAAGAGAAGACCTGGAAGCAGTGGCCAGGCTGGAGCAGGAGATCTTCCCGGACGCCTGGAGCGTGAAGGGGCTTGAAGAGACCTTTGCCCAGAAGCAGGCGCTGATCCTGGGCGCCTGGATAGAAGAGGCGCTGGCCGGGTATGTGATCTTCTACCATGTGCTGGACGAGGGAGAGATCGCCCGGATCGCGGCGGCGCCATGGTGCAGGAATCAAGGGGTGGGATCTGCCCTTCTTGGAGAATTGGAAGAACGCTGCCGCCATCTTGGAGTTGGGCGGCTCCTTCTGGAAGTCCGGGAAGGAAATGAGACGGCCCGCTGTTTCTATGTAAGCCATGGCTTTAAAGAAGACGGCCGGCGGAAGAATTTTTATGAAAATCCTGTGGAAGACGCAGTGCTGATGAGCAAGGAGTTGACGAGATAAACAGGATGTGTATGGAAAAGAACTGGCAGCGCTGTCAGCAGTTCCCACTAGGAATGGGACTGCCGGACAGATATAATAGAGGCGTACCAGACAGACAATTACAATGGATACGCACAGGAGGTAGCATATGCGCCAGTATGAGACAAAAGTAAGAGAGACGGAAGAGATCGCGAAGATCGTATGTAATAAATGCGGCCGGGAGATTCCGGTGGTGGAAGGGGTCCCCAGGGAGGATGTGCTGGAAGTGGAGAAGCACTGGGGATATTTCTCCCACAAGGACGGCCGGACAGACCGGTTTGATCTGTGCGAGGATTGTTACGATGCGTTCGTGAAGAGTTTCCGCGTTAAGATAGGAGATTAATAGGAAAATGTTGGATGTATGTTTGCTTGGGACAGGCGGGATGATGCCGCTGCCTTACCGGTGGCTCACCGCGCTGATGGTGAGATATAACGGCAGCAGTCTTCTGATCGACTGCGGAGAGGGGACGCAGATCGCGATCAAGGAGAGAGGATGGAGCTTTAAACCCATCGATGTGATCTGCTTTACCCATTATCACGGAGACCACGTAAGCGGGCTTCCGGGATTGTTGCTCACCATGGGAAATGCGGACCGGACGGAACCTCTGACCCTGATCGGCCCCAAGGGGCTGGAGCGGGTGGTGAACGCCCTTAGGGTGATCGCGCCGGAACTGCCGTTTCCCATCAAATGTATAGAGATCAACGGACCGGAGCAGACCTTTGAGATGAATGGTTACCGGCTGAAGGCCTTCCGGGTGAACCACAATGTGCTCTGCTACGGGTATGCTCTGGAGGTGGACCGGGCGGGCAAGTTTGACGTGGAGCGGGCCAATGCGGCCGGGATCCCGCAGAGGTTCTGGGGGATCCTGCAGAAAGGGGAGACGGTGGAGGATGACGGGAACGTCTACACACCGGATATGGTGCTGGGCCCTCCCAGGAAAGGGTTGAAGGTGACCTATTCCACAGATACCCGGCCCACTGATTCCATCCGGGAAAATGCGGCGGGATCGGATCTCTTCATTTGCGAAGGAATGTACGGGGAGAAGGATAAGCAGAAGAAAGCCAAAGAATATAAGCACATGACTTTCTACGAGGCGGCGCAGATCGCCAAAGACGCGGATGTGGCGGAAATGTGGCTTACCCATTACAGCCCGTCCCTGACAAAGCCGGAAGAATATATGGATGAGGTGCGGGCTATCTTTCCCCGGACAGTAGCGGCGAAAGACGGGCGTACGATGGAACTTGTTTTTACAGACTGAGCAGGGAGGAACAAGAGATGGAAGATACACTGATCCTGGCAATTGAGAGTTCCTGTGACGAGACCGCGGCGGCGGTGGTCAGAAATGGAAGAGAAGTCCTCTCCAACGTGATCTCCTCCCAGATCGATCTCCATACTCTCTATGGCGGCGTTGTGCCGGAGATCGCTTCCAGGAAACATATTGAGCGGATCAACCAGGTGATCGAAGAAGCGCTGAGCACAGCGGGGGTTTCCCTGGCGCAGACGGACGCGGTGGCGGTCACCTACGGCCCCGGTCTGGTGGGAGCCCTGCTTGTGGGCGTGGCGGAGGCGAAGGCCATTGCTTACGCGGCGGGGAAGCCGCTGGTGGGCGTACATCATATTGAAGGACACATTGCAGCGAACTTTATCGAGCATCCGGAACTGGAACCGCCTTTTCTGTCCCTGGTGGTGTCCGGCGGACACACCCATCTGGTGCGGGTAGAAGATTACGGGGTATTCACGATCCTGGGAAGAACAAGAGACGATGCGGCGGGGGAGGCCTTTGACAAGGTTGCCCGGGCCATCGGGCTTGGATATCCGGGAGGCCCCAAGATCGACCGGGTTGCCAGAGAAGGAGACCCGGAGGCGATCGCATTTCCCAGGACTCATATGGAAGACGCACCTTATGATTTCAGCTTCAGCGGCCTGAAATCGGCGGTGCTGAATTATATCAACGGCTGCCGGATGAAAGGGCAGGAATACCGGCAGGCGGATATTGCCGCCTCTTTCCAGAAGGCGGTGACCGATGTGCTGGTGGGAAACGCTATGCGCGCGGTGGAAGAATACCATGCGGACCGGTTTGCCATCGCCGGAGGAGTGGCGGCCAACTCGGCGCTTCGCCAGGCTATGAAAGAAGCCTGCGAAGAACGGGACGTAAAACTGTATTACCCGTCGCCGGTGTATTGTACGGACAATGCAGCGATGATCGGCGTGGCGGGATACTATGAATATCGGAAAGGGGTTCGGCACGGGCTGGATCTGAACGCCATACCGAATCTCAGGCTGGGAGAGCGGTAGATATGAAGAAGAAGCATTGCACGGCCATTGTGCTGTCGGCGGGACAGGGCAAACGGATGGGAGCCTCTGTACAGAAACAGTATATTGAATTGAAGGGGAATCCTCTGATCTGCTACACGTTGGCGGCGTTCCAGGAATCGCAGGTCATTGACGATATCATCCTGGTGGTTGGAGAAGGCCAGGAGGACTATGTCTACGACCAGATCGTGCAGAAATATCATTTCTATAAGGTGCGGGCCATTGTAAGAGGCGGAGAGGAGCGGTATGCTTCTGTATGGCAGGGGCTGAAAATCATTAAGAACGGAGCGGTCCCGGAAGTCTATCCGGACGGCTACATCTTTATCCACGACGGGGCAAGGCCCTTTGTGGATGAGGGGATCCTTAAGAGAGCCTATGAGACGGTGGATCAGTACCGGGCCTGCGTGGCGGGAATGCCCAGCAAAGATACGGTGAAGCTGGCAGATGAAAATGGATTTGCCCGTGTGACACCAGACCGGCGGGATGTGTGGACGATCCAGACGCCCCAGGTATTTGAGAGCAGGCTGATCATCGATGCGTATGACGCTTTGATGAAGCAGGAAAATGTCCAGGTGACGGACGACGCGATGGTGGTGGAGCAGACCAGCGATGTCCCGGTGAAACTTTTTGAGGGTTCCTATGAGAACATCAAGATCACCACTCCGGAAGACCTGGAGATCGCGGAGGTCTTTCTGAAAAGACGTTTTGAAACCGCCCTGGATTAGCCGGCAGCCGGCGGTTGGCGATTTGTGGCAAAAAATAAGGATTTTGTATTGACGCTGGATTTTGGGTGTGGTACAATGTCAATTGTCGCTGAGAGAAACGACGGATTTTGATATGGAGAGGTATCGAAGTGGTCATAACGAGGCGGTCTTGAAAACCGTTTGTCCGCAAGGGCGCGTGGGTTCGAATCCCACCCTCTCCGCTTGGAAACTACCAGGCGGCAGCGGCGGTGGTTTTCAGTTATAAATATAGTAAGACGTAAGTCGATTAGTTTGGAGAAGTACCCAAGCTGGCCGAAGGGGCTCCCCTGGAAAGGGAGTAGGTCGTTAATAGCGGCGCGAGGGTTCAAATCCCTCCTTCTCCGCTCGTCAAGAATGACTGTCTGGAATGAAAGTTCCAGACAGTTTTTCTCTGACAGGGATCCGGACGGATATTTTGTGGTGTCATGTCCGGTGAAAAACTAGGTATGGTATCCGGTAAAAAGGCGTGACAAAAAAGTGAAAAAAACCAGGAAAAGGTCTTGACACTAAACTGCGTTCAGTGATATTATATCTAGGCTGACCCGTGAGGGCCGGTAAAAAAGAACCTTGATAACTGAACAATAGACACCAACCCTGAAAATTCTTTAAGAGAAAATTCAGAGAACCGCTTTGAACTGTGAGACAGTTTGGAGCGAACCCAAAACAGTAAAAGGGATAAGGAAGCTAGTTAGTTTTCTTGGACCTGGATGAACTTAATCTTAAGCCTGTATAACAGCAGGCATGAGGTTTTTTAACGAGAGTTTGATCCTGGCTCAGGATGAACGCTGGCGGCGTGCCTAACACATGCAAGTCGAGCGAAGCGCTTACTTCAGATTTCTTCGGAATGACGAGGTTTGTGACTGAGCGGCGGACGGGTGAGTAACGCGTGGGCAACCTGCCCTGTACAGGGGGATAACAGTTAGAAATGACTGCTAATACCGCATAAGCCCACAGCTTCGCATGAAGCGGTGGGAAAAACTCCGGTGGTACAGGATGGGCCCGCGTCTGATTAGCTAGTTGGTAAGGTAACGGCTTACCAAGGCGACGATCAGTAGCCGACCTGAGAGGGTGACCGGCCACATTGGGACTGAGACACGGCCCAAACTCCTACGGGAGGCAGCAGTGGGGAATATTGCACAATGGGGGAAACCCTGATGCAGCGACGCCGCGTGAGCGATGAAGTATTTCGGTATGTAAAGCTCTATCAGCAGGGAAGAAAGTGACGGTACCTGACTAAGAAGCCCCGGCTAACTACGTGCCAGCAGCCGCGGTAATACGTAGGGGGCAAGCGTTATCCGGATTTACTGGGTGTAAAGGGAGCGTAGACGGAAGTGCAAGTCTGAAGTGAAAGCCCGGGGCTCAACCCCGGGACTGCTTTGGAAACTGTATTTCTAGAGTGCTGGAGAGGTAAGTGGAATTCCTAGTGTAGCGGTGAAATGCGTAGATATTAGGAGGAACACCAGTGGCGAAGGCGGCTTACTGGACAGTGACTGACGTTGAGGCTCGAAAGCGTGGGGAGCAAACAGGATTAGATACCCTGGTAGTCCACGCCGTAAACGATGACTACTAGGTGTCGGTGAGCAAAGCTCATCGGTGCCGCAGCAAACGCAATAAGTAGTCCACCTGGGGAGTACGTTCGCAAGAATGAAACTCAAAGGAATTGACGGGGACCCGCACAAGCGGTGGAGCATGTGGTTTAATTCGAAGCAACGCGAAGAACCTTACCTGATCTTGACATCCCGGTGACCGCAGAGTAATGTCTGCTTTCCTTCGGGACACCGGTGACAGGTGGTGCATGGTTGTCGTCAGCTCGTGTCGTGAGATGTTGGGTTAAGTCCCGCAACGAGCGCAACCCTTATCCTTAGTAGCCAGCATTGAGGTGGGCACTCTAAGGAGACTGCCAGGGACAACCTGGAGGAAGGTGGGGATGACGTCAAATCATCATGCCCCTTATGACCAGGGCTACACACGTGCTACAATGGCGTAAACAAAGGGAAGCGAGCCTGCGAAGGTAAGCAAAACCCAAAAATAACGTCTCAGTTCGGATTGTAGTCTGCAACTCGACTACATGAAGCTGGAATCGCTAGTAATCGCGGATCAGAATGCCGCGGTGAATACGTTCCCGGGTCTTGTACACACCGCCCGTCACACCATGGGAGTCAGTAACGCCCGAAGCCGGTGACCCAACCGTAAGGAGGGAGCCGTCGAAGGTGGGACCGATAACTGGGGTGAAGTCGTAACAAGGTAGCCGTATCGGAAGGTGCGGCTGGATCACCTCCTTTCTAAGGAAGAAAGTAAGGGCTGGTGTCTATTGCTCAGCTATCAAGGAGTGAGTGCACAGCACATCCGGGAGAGAGCGCGTGAGCATGCTCACAGGCGCGAAAAGAGCGGATGTGATGTATAAGAAGGCTTGAGCTGAGCCCGACAAGAAGCGAAGCGGATTGGAGGGTGGCGAAGCAAAAGACTGGCACTCACAACAAATGATAAAAACTGAAAGAGTCCGAGACAGCTGTCAAAAGCGTCGAGGAAATCCTGGTGGCGATGCGCTTAGGGGAAACACCCGTACCCATCCCGAACACGATGGTTAAGCCTTAAGCGGCCGATGGTACTGCACTGGAGACGGTGTGGGAGAGCAGGTGGCTGCCAGGTTTAAAATGGGCTTATAGCTCAGCCGGTTAGAGCGCACGCCTGATAAGCGTGAGGTCGGTGGTTCGAGTCCACTTAAGCCCACTGGCAGAGAACTTGATGAGAGCGAGTGAAAACGAAGCTCGAATCTAGTCGTAGCCGCGTCACCGCACTTGGCGAGGTGTTTTCGAGCCTAGTAAGAGTGACGATAAGCGGGGGATTAGCTCAGTTGGGAGAGCGCCTGCCTTGCAAGCAGGAGGTCACGAGTTCGAATCTCGTATTCTCCATTTGATAATTCAAAAACAGCCGGTGTGACTGGACAGACACACCAAGCTTGTTTGTGGGAAGCCCCACAAGAATTATCAACAACGTACCTTGAAAACCGCATACAAGAAAGAATCTCAAAGAAAAGAGACATCCGAGGTAAGGTTTCGAAAGAAACGAATACCAGTCCCTTTGAAAGAAGGGACGAACCTAGAAACCAGCGTTGATAACGCTATATCAACGTTTTGGTCATGATGAAAAGAGCATATGGTGGATGCCTTGGCACTAAGAGCCGATGAAAGACGTGATAAGCTGCGAAAAGCTTCGGGGAGGAGCAAATATCCGATGATCCGGAGATGTCTGAATGGGGAAACCCACTGGAGCAGACCTCCAGTATCCTTACGCCAATCCATAACGTAAGGAGGGGAACCTGGTGAACTGAAACATCTAAGTAGCCAGAGGAAGAGAAAACAACAGTGATTCCGGGAGTAGCGGCGAGCGGAACCGGAAGAGCCCAAACCAGAGCGCGTGCGTTCTGGGGTTCGGACCGCGTAATTGATTCGATAAGCTTAGCAGAACGGTTTTGGGAAAGCCGGCCAGAGAGGGTGAAAGCCCCGTAAGCGAAAGGCGAGTCGACATGGCGGTATCCAGAGTAGGTCGAGACACGTGGAACCTTGACTGAACATGCGGGGACCACCCCGTAAGGCTAAATACTCCTTAGTGACCGATAGCGCATAGTACTGTGAAGGAACGGTGAAAAGGACCCCGGGAGGGGAGTGAAAGAGAACCTGAAACCATATGTTTACAAGCTGTGGAACACCCTTATGTGGTGAACCGCGTACTTTTTGTAGAACGGTCCGGCGAGTTGCGCTTTCTGGCGAGGTTAAGGACTAAAGGTCCGGAGCCGAAGGGAAACCAAGTCTTAACAGGGCGAGAATAGTCAGAGGGAGCAGACCCGAAACCGGGTGATCTATCCATGTCCAGGATGAAGTTGCCGTAAAAGGCAATGGAGGTCCGAACCCACATCCGTTGAAAAGGGTGGGGATGAGGTGTGGATAGGGGAGAAATTCCAATCGAACCCGGAGATAGCTGGTTCTCCTCGAAATAGCTTTAGGGCTAGCCTCATGGCAGTCTTTTGGAGGTAGAGCACTGAATTTCCTAGGGGGCGTCAAAGCTTACCGAAGAATATCAAACTCCGAATGCCAGTAAGATGATCCATGGGAGTCAGACTGCACGAGATAAGTTGGGCAGTCGAGAGGGAAAGAGCCCAGACCCGCGGCTAAGGCCCCAAAATGTGTGTTAAGTGGAAAAGGATGTGGGATTTCGAAGACAACTAGGATGTTGGCTCAGAAGCAGCCATACATTCAAAGAGTGCGTAATAGCTCACTAGTCGAGAGGTCCTGCGCCGAAAATGTCCGGGGCTGAAACACACTGCCGAAGCCTGGGAATCAGCGAAAGCTGATTGGTAGAGGAGCATTGGATACGGGAAGAAGCAGTACCGGTAAGGAGCTGTGGACTGTATCGAAGAGAGAATGCCGGAATGAGTAGCGAGAGGAAGGTGGGAATCCTTCCGGCCGAATATCCAAGGTTTCCAGAGTAAAGCTGATCTGCTCTGGGTAAGTCGGGACCTAAGGCGAGGCCGAGAGGCGTAGCCGATGGACAACAGGTTGAGATTCCTGTACCACAATGAGACAGAACTGTGGGGACACGTGTGGAAAGCATGAGCCAGGGATGGAAAGACTGGTGCAAGCGGGGTAGGAGTGCATTAGGCAAATCCGGTGCACAATCCAAAGACGTGACGCGGACCGAACAAAAGTAGGGAAGCATGTGAGCCATGCGTCAAGAAAAGCCGCTATCGTTCTCATTGTGCCCGTACCGTAAACCGACACAGGTAGATGAGGAGAGAATCCTAAGGCCGACGGGAGAAGCATTGTTAAGGAACTCGGCAAAATGACTCCGTAACTTCGGGAGAAGGAGTGCCTGGGAGACCAGGCCGCAGAGAATTGGCCCAAGCAACTGTTTAGCAAAAACACAGGTCTGTGCGAAACCGAAAGGTGAAGTATACGGGCTGACGCCTGCCCGGTGCTGGAAGGTTAAGGGGAGAGGTTAGCGCAAGCGAAGCTTTGAACTTAAGCCCCAGTAAACGGCGGCCGTAACTATAACGGTCCTAAGGTAGCGAAATTCCTTGTCGGGTAAGTTCCGACCCGCACGAAAGGCGTAATGATTTGGGCGCTGTCTCAACAATGCACCCGGTGAAATTGAAATACCAGTGAAGATGCTGGTTACCCGCGCCAGGACGGAAAGACCCCATGGAGCTTTACTCCAGCTTGATACTGGGATTCGGTATTGCATGTACAGGATAGGTGGGAGACTATGAAGTGATGACGCCAGTTGTCATGGAGTCACTGTTGGGATACCATCCTTGCGGCATTGGATTTCTAACCGGCGGCCGTGAACCGGCCGAGGGACAATGTCAGGCGGGGAGTTTGACTGGGGCGGTCGCCTCCGAAAGGGTATCGGAGGCGCTCAAAGGTTCCCTCAGAATGGTTGGAAACCATTCGAAGAGTGCAAAGGCAGAAGGGAGCTTGACTGTGACACCGACGGGTGGAGCAGGTACGAAAGTAGGACTTAGTGATCCGGTGGTATTAAGTGGGAATGCCATCGCTCAACGGATAAAAGCTACCCTGGGGATAACAGGCTTATCACTCCCAAGAGTTCACATCGACGGAGTGGTTTGGCACCTCGATGTCGGCTCATCGCATCCTGGGGCTGAAGTAGGTCCCAAGGGTTGGGCTGTTCGCCCATTAAAGCGGTACGCGAGCTGGGTTCAGAACGTCGTGAGACAGTTCGGTCCCTATCCGGCGTGGGCGCAGGAGATTTGAGAGGAGCTGTCCTTAGTACGAGAGGACCGGGATGGACCGGCCGCTGGTGAACCTGTTGGGCTGCCAAGCGCATAGCAGGATAGCCAAGCCGGGACGGGATAAACGCTGAAGGCATCTAAGCGTGAAGCCCCCCTCGAGATGAGATCTCCCTATCAGAAGATAGTAAGACCCCTTGAAGACGACGAGGTAGATAGGGCGGAGGTGGAAGTGCAGTAATGTATGGAGCTGACCGCTACTAATCGGTCGAGGGCATGACCAAGAGCTTAAGAGAGCGGGCTCGGTGAGCAGTTCTCAAAGCAAAGGTGGATAGGAGCGGATGATTTCTTGTATGCAGTTTTCAGGGTATGTAAATATTCCTCCTTAGCTCAGTCGGTAGAGCACTCGGCTGTTAACCGAGTTGTCGTTGGTTCGAGTCCAACAGGGGGAGCTTAAAGAAGACCTTATGTTACATATGTGACATAAGGTTTTTTTGTGTTATAGTAGAGATATCCGGGAGGTGAGATTTGCATGGCGCTTTACGCATTAGGTGATCTGCACCTTAGTTTTCAGACAGACAAATCCATGGATGTATTTGGAAGTGTCTGGAGACATCATGAGCGAAAGGTTGAGAAATACGTGAACCGGACGGTGAAGCCGGAGGACACCCTGGTGCTTACCGGAGATCATTCCTGGGGGCGTAAACTTGAGGAATGCAGGGAGGACCTTGAATTTATCGAAGGGCTTCCCGGCCGGAAGATCCTGCTGCGGGGGAATCACGATATGTTCTGGGACGTGAAGAAAACAGAGCGGCTGAATGAAGAATACCAGGACAGACTTTTCTTTTTGCAGAATAATTTTGCGGTCTATCAGGACTACGCCCTGGTAGGGACCAAAGGATATACTTTTGAAGGTCCCTTTTATCTGGACCCATGGGGCAGGATAGTGGGATGGGACGAAGAGCGTGAAGTCCACGCGAAGAAGCTGGTGGAACGAGAGGTGAAAAGGCTGCGGGAATCTTTCCGGCAGGCAAAAGAGGCGGGATTTCGGAGATATATTATGTTTCTCCACTATCCGCCTACCAATATCCTGGAGGAGACCTCCCCGTTTACTGAGATTGCAAGGGAGTATCAGGTGGATGCGGTTGTATATTCCCACTGTCACGGGGAACGGCGTTTTGGGGACAGTATCCGGGGGGAATATCAGGGAATCCGGTATCTGCTGGTGTCCGGAGATTATCTGAATTTTCATCCGGCATGTGTGCTGCCGTAAGCTCCGGGGGGCAGATCCGGCGAGGGGATCTATAAGAATAAGGAGGCATAGTATGAAGAACAGGAGACTTACTTATTGGACGATACTGCTGAATCCGGTATTTATCGTGGTCTGCGCGCTGGGACTGCATTTTCTGTATCAGCTCTGCCAGTACGGAGGATTGCGGCGGAATGCGCCCTGGGTGCTTGGCTGCGCCCTGGCCGGCCTGGTATGGATCCTTCTTTGGACGATTCTTTATTTTCTCAGGAAGAAGAGATTTTCAGAGGCTGAAATGGCGGAACAGCCTTCGTCCTGGAAGAAGGGGCTGTTGGTGGTCCTGACAGTGGAGATCCTTGCTCTGGCCGCAGTGGGAGGATTCTACGGGACGAAGATCGCAGAGTCGGCGGTTCCCTATAACGGGAAATTATCCTGGAAGATCCAGGAGTGGCGGAGCAGCCGGAAGATCAAGCTGGAACAGGATAATGTCTATGAGTCCGGGGTATCCGGGATCTTTGAAGATCTGGGAGAGAAGATCGATCTTCCGGAAGAGCTTTACATCATCAATCCATTTTTCCTGACCTATGGCGGAGACGGAGAGATCCAGAAGTTCTATGGTTTCTTCTGGGGGAAGGACGAAGGGGGAGAGGAGCATACCTATCTTCTGGATTATGACCGGGCCAAAGACCGCCGGATGACGGTGTGGCTGGACGGAGAGGGAGACAGCCGGGAATACCCGGGTAAGAGGTTTATGCCGTTCCTGGAATTGATGGACGGGGTTCGGCTTCAGAGCATTACCGGCGCCCTGGCTGAAAATGATATGACGTTTCAGATAAGGTATGCAGGTTATGAGTCTATTACAGATCCTGCCAGGACGCTGGTCTTTAACGCCAACGGAGAAGTGACGGGGGAGGGCCTGGAACAGCGCAAGGAGGCGTATCTGGCACAGCTTACGGCTTGTCGGGGAGAAGAACTGGTGGGAGAGATCTGGCTGGCTAACGGCTGGCGTTATGCGGATACCACACAGGAGAAAAAGGAGAAGGAGGAAGCGGCCCGGGAAGAATTAAAGGAGATTGGTTCCTGCTATATGGACCGGGCGGATGAGAGCTGGTATTTCTATCTGAATGAAGAAGAGGGCTGGCGGCTGCGGGTTCTTGACGCGGCTGCGGGAAGCCGGTACTATGTGATGGATCATACGAAGGACGGGGGAGCCTCCTTTCAGGAGATCAATCAGGCGCCCTTTGGCGATCAGATTGGTGTGACCAGAGGGATCCTGTTTTTCGATGAACGGTATGGCTATATTTCTCTTGGAAATGCTTCGGGAGAGACGGCAGAGCTTTATGTGACCCGGGACGGGGGAGCGTCCTTTCAGAAGGTAGAGCTTCCCTGGGACCAGGTGACGGATATACCGGATGATGTGGCGGGATATGGCTATCTGTTTCTGCCGGAGGAAACAGGAACAGGACTTAAGGTTACGGCGGCCAAAGACAGTTCCGGACAGAGCATGCATCTGATCTTCTCCTCGGAAGACCAGGGAAGAACATGGAATTATGAAGGAGCAGAGGAAGGCTAAAAATCTCAGTGGTTTTTTGGCCGGATTCATGGTAGCATATAGCTAACTATTTTGTGGTTTTCTGTGACAGAAGGAGAAACGTTATGGATGAACGTTCTTTACGGAGACAGATAAGACGGATCACTGTTATTGTGGCGCTGGTCAGCGCCGGGATCCTGGCAGCCGGAGCGGTGGCTTCCTACTATCTGAGAAATATTCTGGAGACGGCGTTGACAGAACATATGGAGAGTGAAGCCGAACAGTATAAGATCAATATCCAGCGGCAGATGGATGCAGATTTTCAGACGCTGGACACGCTGGCCAGTTTCCTGCAGTACAGCAAGATGAGTACGGATGCTTTTGTGCAGGGCTTTCTGTTGTCTAAAGAAAATAATGAATTTGAACATATGGGATTTTTTGGCAAGGGCAACACGGACATCAATGTGACCATTGATTCAGATATCATGAAAGATGTTTCCCTGGACATGATGAATGATGAAGTACAGGAGGTAGTGAGGCAGGCATGGGAAGGCCAGAGCGGCGTATCCAGGATCTATGAGGTGGACGGCGTGGATATGTTTACTTACGCCGTGCCGGTCTATCGGGGAGAGGAACCGGTAGGGGCGCTGATCGCCGCAGTGGGTACCGGAGCGTTTGAGAAAGTGCTGCAGGATCACTCTATCCTTGGGGGAGAAGGATATCTTCACATGATCTCGGACAGCGGAAAACTCCTGGTTCGCGCGAAGGACCGGGTCGTCCGGGAGGAATTGGAGACTATATATGACAACGGCTATTTCATGCCGGAAGAACAGGAGAAGATCCAGGAGGCTATGGCGGCGGGGGAAACCTGTTTCTCTGAGTTTACCTATGAAGGCGTGACGTATCAGGTATTTCTGGATCCCATCAATGTGAACGGCTGGTATCTGTTCTGTGTTCAGACCGCCCAGGGTGTCAGCAGCACGATCTATCACCTTATGACCAATACCAGGATCATGACAATGGTGGTGCTCTTTCTGATCCTGGTGGTGATCGCTTATGGCTATGGGCTTATTTATCAGGGGAACAAGCGGCTGATCCGTACGATCTATTACGATCCGCTTACCGGCGCATACAACATGGTGCGATTTGAGTACAATGTGACTCCGGTGATCCAAAGTACATATAACTACAGCCTGGCGGCGTTGAATATCCGGCAGTTTAAGTTTATCAATGAGATCTTTGGTTCCCGGACGGCGGATATGCTGCTTTGCTATATTAAGAAGGTACTTGCGGCAAATATCCGGGAGGGCGAATATTATTGCCGCAGTTCGGAAGATATGTTTTATCTTCTTCTGAGGGATACAGAGCGGGACAAGATCCGGGAGCGGCTGGAGAAGATGATTCGGGAGATCAGCCGGTATGGATTTGATATCCGGCGGGATTATCAGATTATGCTCTACTGTGGCGTAGTGATCGGGACAGATGTGCAGGATGAAGATCCGTCGGTACAGAAGGCACTGACCCATGTCCGGTTCGCGCTGGATACGGCCCGGTCTTCTCTGAAGAAAAGCATCTGGTTTTATGATACCAGTCTTCATAAAAGCGAGATCCTGGAGAATTATGTGGAAAGTCATATGAATCAGGCGCTGGAGAACCAAGAATTTAAGATGTATCTGCAGCCTAAGATCGATCTTGGGACAGGCAGAGTGGGAAGCGCGGAGGCGTTGGTTCGCTGGATTCCAGAAGAGGGAGATATGATCTATCCGGGGCAGTTTATTCCGATATTTGAGAAGAACGGGTTCTGCTCTAACCTGGATCTCTATATGGTAGAGCAGGTATGCCGTCAGATCCGGGCCTGGATCGACGAAGGGACAACGCCGGTTCCACTGTCGGTAAATCAGTCAAAGTTGTTGTTCTATGAAGTAGACTACATTGATAAAATGAAGGGACTGCTGGAAAAATATCAGGTTCCAGGGAATCTGATCACTCTGGAGATCCTGGAAGGGCTGGCTATGGGGAATATCGATGAACTGAATGAGAAGATCCTGCGGCTTAAGGAACTGGGATTCCGGATATCCATGGATGATTTTGGCAGTGGGTATTCATCGCTGAATACGCTGGCCAGTCTGAAGATCGATGAAGTAAAGTTCGACCGGGAATTCCTTTTGCGGCTGCAGGAGAGGGGAATGGACTATGACCGGCAGGTGGTGATCATGAGCGAGATCGTGGAATTGACGAAGAAGCTGAAGATCAGCACTGTGATAGAAGGAGTAGAGACGCAGGAAAACGAAGATCTGATCAAAAAGCTTGGCTGTGGGTATGGACAGGGTTATTATTACAGCAGGCCAGTAAGCGTGGAAGAGTTTTCAGAGAAGTATGTGGATCAGTAAGGAGGAATGATGTCCATGGAGAAAACGGTTAAGCCGTGGAAGATGTATTCTGTGCTGGAGCATTTTTTCCATACTTATCTGACAGAGCGGGACGTGGAGAAAACACTGGCTCTGGTGACAGATGATATCTACAGTCTTGGAACGGGCGAAGAAGAGGTGGCGGTCAACAAGGAGCAGTTTGAAAAACTGCTCCGGCAGGAGATCCGGGTTTTGCCCGGGCCGATCGCTTATAAGATTCTGGATTACTCGGAGAAACAGACAGGAGAAGGGTGCTGGCAATGCTGCTGCCGGATGGAGACGATGATTGTCCAGGAAGGCGAGGAGATGGCTTATTATCTGACCCGCCTGACGGCGGCTTTCCGGAAGGATAACGGAAGTTATCTGGCGGAGGTCCTTCATATGTCTGAGGCCAGCAGATCTCAGGAGAAGGAGGAGTATTTCCCGCTTCGGTTCATTTCAGAGCGGGCCCGTGAACAGGGGGGACTGGCACAGCGGGAACTGCTGGATATCCTCTGTCAGATGATGCCAAGCGGGATCATCGGAGGTTATATAGAGAAAGATTTTCCGCTGTATGTAGTCAACGATGCGATGCTGGAAATGTTGGGTTACACGTATGAAGAATTCATGGAGGCTACGGACGGCAAAGTGGTTAACTCCTTCTGTGAAGAGGACGCGGAACGGGTCTGCGAATATGTATTCCAGAAGATGAGAGAAGGAAAAGAATACGCCATTGAATACCGGGTAAAGAAAAAGGACGGAAGTTATCTGTGGGTTCACGATGTGGGCAGGAAGATCGTTGTGGATGACGGACGGGACGCGATCATCAGCGTATTGATCGATATTTCCAAAGATGTGCAGCATCGGATGAAGCTTATGGAAGAGACGGCCCGGGATTATCTGACGGATGTCTATAACCGGAAGGGCGGAAGCAGTCTGATCGGGGCCAAGATGAGAACCGCTATGCCTTATGTTTTCCTGATGATGGACCTGGATAATTTCAAACGGGTGAATGATCATTATGGTCACGATGAGGGAGATCGTATGCTCCGGTATGTGGGAACGCTTCTGAAAGAAACTTTCCGGCAGACGGATATTGTGATGCGCCTGGGCGGAGATGAATTTGCCGTACTGGCATGTCCCTGCTCAGATAGGAAGGCCCTGCAGAAGAAGGCCGAGGCGGTGATCCGGCACTATGAGGACAGAGCTGGGGAGCAGTATCCCAAGAGCCGTACCTCCATATCCATAGGAGGGATCTACAGCGGTACACCCAGAACATTTCTGGAGCTCTACCGGCTTACCGATGACGTGTTGTATGAGGTGAAGCAGCAGAAGAAGGGCTGTTGTGTGATCAAAGAAATATAGAAAAGCAGTGAAAGGACGCCGGAGATGATTCTCCGGCGTCCTTGCTTGACCAGGTTATTTCTTATTTTTCTCTACTTCCAGCATCTTCATGGCCCGGACTTTCAGCGGCAGGCCAAAGAGGTTGATGAATCCGTCTGCGTCGTGATGGTCATACAGATCTCCGGTGGTGAAGCTCGCCAGGGACTCGCTGTAGAGAGAGTAGGGTGAAGTGGTGCCGGCCTTGATGATGTTGCCCTTGTAGAGCTTGAAGTTCACTTCGCCGGTCACATACTCCTGAGTGCTCTCGATGAAGGCCTGGATGGCTTCCCGCAGGGGGGTAAACCATTTCCCTTCGTATACTACCTGAGACAGCTTGTTGCCCATCTCTTCTTTCACTTCGTAAGTGGCGCGGTCCAATACCAGCTCTTCCAGCTGCTGGTGCGCCTCGTAAAGGATGGTTCCTCCGGGAGTCTCATAGACGCCGCGGGACTTCATGCCCACAACACGGTTCTCCACGATGTCGCAGATCCCGATGCCGTGCTTGCCGCCCAGCTCGTTGAGCTTGCGGATGATATCAGAAACCTTCATCTCTTCCCCGTTGATGCTCTTTGGAACACCCTTTTCAAAGGTCATGGTCACGTATTCCGGAGCGTCCGGAGCCTTCTCCGGCGTTACGCCAAGGACCAGAAGATCCTCGTAATTAGGTTCATTGGAGGGATCCTCCAGTTCCAGGCCCTCGTGGCTGATGTGCCACAGGTTCCGGTCACGGCTGTAGCTGTGGCTGGCGTCGAAAGGAAGATCGATGCCGTGCTTGTGGCAGTACTCGATCTCATCCTCCCGGGACTGCATGGTCCACAGGTCAGTCATCCGCCAGGGGGCGATGATCTTCAGGTCCGGAGCCAGGGCGCGGATGCCAAGCTCGAAACGGATCTGGTCGTTGCCCTTGCCGGTGGCGCCGTGGCAGATGGCGGAAGCGCCCTCCTTGCGGGCGATCTCTACCAGCTTCTTGGCAATGGCCGGACGGGCCATTGCGGTTCCCAGAAGATATTTGTTCTCATAGATGGCGTGAGCCTGCACGCAGGGAACAATATAGTTGTCGCAGAAATCATCTACGATGTCTTCGATATACAGCTTGGAAGCGCCGGACATCTTGGCACGCTCCTGGAGTCCTTCCAGTTCTTCCCCCTGTCCGCAGTTCACACAGCAGCAGATCACGTCATAGCCGAAGGTTTCCTTCAGCCACGGGATGACGGCGGTAGTGTCCAGTCCGCCGGAATAGGCCAGTACAACTTTCTCTTTCATAATGTCAAATCCTCCTGATCTATGTATTCTTCTTTTTGAAAATGGTTTCTTGCCGTAACCAATACTATACACTAAAGTTTATAAATATGCAAGGATAAAATAAATAAATTTATAAATATACAAAATATGCAAAAGAAATGCATAAAACGGACTTTTTAAACAGGAAATAGAAAAAATGGGTTGACATATATAGATAACCGATATAATATTTAGATAAACGATATATAGATTTCCGATATATAATGAAAAGGAGGAATACTTATGCCAGTAGATAAAAGCCTGATCTCCGGAAGCACCTCTATGCTGATCCTGAAGCTTCTGGAAGAGAAAGACATGTATGGATATGAGATGATCGAGACTCTGCGGGAGAAGTCCCGGAATGTATTTGAATTGAAGGCGGGGACCCTGTATCCGCTGCTTCATGGGATGGAGTCCAAAGGGTACGTGGACGCTTATGAGCAGGAGGTGCTGGGAAAGACCCGGAAATACTATCGCCTTACCAGGGAAGGGAAACGGTTCCTGAAGACGAAGAAGGAAGAGTGGGAAGAATACTCCAGGGCGGTAGCCGGTGTTCTGGGAGGTGTATGTTATGGATAGGAAAGAATACCTGGATACCATGGAACAGCAGATCCGCTCCCGGCAGGCGGGCCGCGCCGCGCGGCGGGAAATGGAAGGTCATATTGAAGAGCAAAAAGCCGCGTTCCAGGCGGCTGGCATGACGGCTGAAGAGGCGGAAACGGCTGCGGTAGCGGAGATGGGAGATCCGGTGGAAGCGGGTGCGGCTCTGGATCTGGTCCATCGGCCCCAGGTGCCGTGGGGGAGCATTGTGCTGATCGTTTTCCTGAGTCTGCTGGGGCTGGGAGTGCGCACGGTTATTACCGCAAAGCTTCCCGGCGTCACGGTTACCATTGGGGATCCGCTGCGGCAGCTGATCTATCTGTGCCTGGGACTGGCGCTGATGATCGGAGGGTGTCTGATCGATTACAGCAGGATTGGAAGAAGGGCCAGAGGCTGTACGCTGATGTTGGCGGTTCTTCTGCTGCTGGGCGGGTTTGTGTTTGGTGTCACTGTGAACGGCATGGCAGGATGGGTTTACTTCATGGGCGTGGCGGTGAGCATAAATCTTTTCTGGCCTCTGTTTGCGCCTCTCTACGGGGGGATCTTGTATCAATACCGGCAGGAGGGAATGATAGGACTGGGAAAATGTCTTGCGTGGATGATGCCGGGGCTTCTTGTTACAGCTCTGTGCGCCCGTATGGGGACGGCGCTTCTCCTTCTGGAGATCGATCTGATCCTTCTCGGTATCGCCGTAGGGAAAGGCTGGTTCCAGGTGTCGAAGAAAAAAGTCCTGGCAGGGATCGGGACAGGAATGGCAGTGATCCCAGCCGCAGCTGCGCTATTCACCGGGATCTTTGGAAATGGGTATCAGAAGCTGCGTCTCGCCTTTCTTTTTGGACAGGCGGAGGGAGAGATGAGCTGGCCCAAAGAGGTGCTGCGGGAAGTGCTGGGCGGCAGCAGGCTTGTGGGCACCAGCGATTCTCTTCAAGGACAGGTTCAGGAGTTCCCGGCGGTGGATTATGTGCTTACCTATGTAACGGGATATTTTGGCATCCTTGCGGCCCTTGCCCTGCTGGGACTGATCCTGTATCTCATCGGCCGGCTGTTCCATATCTCCCTGGGACAGAAGAACCGGCTGGGTATGCTGATGGGCGCCGGCTGCTGCGTGGCTATGCTGGCACAGATCGGCGTGTATGTGTTGCGTAATCTGGGGATCCTGCTCCCGGGCGAGGTGTACTGTCCTTTCATCACCACCGGCGGAAGCGTTATGCTGGCGACCTATCTGATGTTTGGCCTTCTGCTATCCATATGCCGGTATCAGGACATTCCGCTGGAAGAAGAAAACGGGCGGCGTTCCTTGACAAAAGAGACAGGGTTCCATATAATAAAGAAGCGAACAGACGAAGGATTGTCTGCGGACCAGAAGAAAGCACAGGAATAAGGGCTTGTACTGGTTTCGACGGGGGTCTGGAAGTCGGGGAAGCCATCCGTAGCGGGACACTACGTTAAAAGTTCCACCTAAATATAAACGCAGACGATAGACAGTTAGCGTACGCTGCCTAATTTTGGCAGTAGTCGGCCTTAGGTCATCCGCTGCTTAAGCGTCCGGCTTCAACGAGGCGGAGCACTTCACCTCCAAAGCTTTGAGGAGATGGAAGAACTTATGAAGCTACTGAAGTCCGTAACCTGTCATTAGGTGACGGACGGAGGGAATGTCAAAATAATGACTGTGATGGGAGATGCCCTGGTGGATGGGCTTTCGGACGCGGGTTCGATTCCCGCCAGGTCCATAGGAAGAGCGCCGTTTTTACGGCGCTTTTTTATAATTAAAAAAGGAATAAAGTGAGAAATTAGCTCTTTTTATGTAAATGAGGTTGTGATAGCTTGTGGTTTTATTCATAATTCGGTATAATAAAATGATAAATTATAGTATAAAGGAGAATTATGAGCGCTCGAATTGAACATACACTGGACGTTCTTATTGCAGCTGGCCTTGAAAATGAGACCAGCGAGCGGGAAAAAGTTGAGAGAATGCTTGACAGCCTGCAGGAAGACGAGTGGGGAAAGCTGTGGGAACTTTGCGGCCGGCATCAGATCGGAAGTATTGTCTGGGCGGGGCTTGAAAAGTATCCTCAGGTAAAGATCCCGGAGAAAATAGAAGAAAGTTTGCGGGAAGTTCAGAAGAATACTGCTTATCAGTATTATTGTATGCTATCCTTTTCTACTCTTGTTCTTTCGATCCTGGAGGAGGCGGGGATCCAATGCTACCTTTTGAAGGGAGTAGCGTTGAATTCATTTTATCCGCGGGAGGATATGCGTAAGCTGGCGGATGTGGATGTGTATGTTCCGTGTTTTGAAGAATACTGTCAGGCAGATAGTGTTCTGCGTTCTCATGGATTTGACGTAGAGAAAGGGCTGGCAGAATTTCATAGCGGTTATCGAAAGGAATTCGGTGGAGCTTTTCGACTGTTGGAACTTCACTGGCGGCCTTGTGATGTGCTTGCTGATTCAGGTGTGGATAAAGCTGTGGTTAAAATTTATAATCAGCTGAGGTATCAGCCGGATCGTTATCAGATTGCAGGAACAGAACTTCCTGTGCTCCCACCGGCGGAAAATGCTTTTCAATTGTTGCTGCATATGTTTCAGCATTTTGTACGAGAAGGATTTGGTTTGCGGTTACTTTGTGACTGGTGTGTATTCTGGAAGGTAAAAGGACATAAGGTGGAGGAAGCACACTTTTTGAAGTATTTGAAGGCTACGGGACTGACTGGATTTGCGTGGACGGTGACAAGAGTTTGCATAGATCATCTTGGACTTTCTGCTGCGGATGTTCCGTGGATGGAGAGAATGAAAGGTGCTTGTCATTGCCACGAGAGCAGCGGGATGATGTATCAGGATATCGTCCGGGGCGGTGAGTTTGGGAAGGGTGAGAAATCGCGGGTGGTGATCATGGAAAGTAATCCTTTTATACTGTTGGCTTATGCGAAAACGGTACATAGGATGATGCGCTCCGCTTACCCAAAGCTTTACAAATGGGTGATCACCTGGCCGGTTTTATGGGCCATTACGATATGGACTTTTTTGCGTAATAATCGAAGGATGGGGCGTGGGACGGCGCGGGATGTGATCGCAAGTGCCAAACAGAGGAATGTCTTAATGAAACAGATGAAAGTGTTTGAAAAAAGGGGAAGAAAAAAGCAGTGAAAGTATTGATCGTAGGAGGCTACAACATATTTGTAAGCCAGTTGATTGAAAAATTTAATAAAGAGGGCTGGGAAGTCTACGTGCTGACAGGCAGCGATCATTCGACCAGGCGCCACCCCTATGTCTTTGAGCAGTACGATTTTCGATATGATACAGATAGTATCAAGGAGATCATAGACAGCGCTTCGCCGGACATGGTCCTGTTTACAGGAGCGTATGATCCCAATCTGAGCAGCGGAAGAACCCGGCGGGAGTCTATGTATTATATGTCCAGCCTGGTGAATCTTCTGATGGCTTCACAGATGTTGAGCGTTCCCAAATTTGTATATATTTCTTCTCATGAAGTTTACGAGGAAAGCTATGCGGACATAATCACAGAGGAGCAGGAAACTTCACCCGTCACCACCAAGGGAATGCTGGTTACCCAGGGAGAGAATCTGGTCATCCGGTATGGAGAGACAACAGAGATGGATACATATGTGCTCCGGCTGGATCATCTGTACTGGCTTCCCAAGAAGCGGAAAGATATTACAGAGGTTCACGGTAAACTTTGTTTGGAAGCACTGAAGGATCGGAGAGTTTCCGCATCGGAAAAAAAGATATTCTCTTCCGTGTATGTGGCGGATGCGGTGTACGCGATCTATGAGATCGTAAATAGGGAAGACCATCAGTACAGGACTTATCAGATCACGTCATCAGAAGAAGAAAATGAGATTGAGATTGCTCGGGTGATCAAAGAGACATCGGCGAGAACCGTTCTGATCAAGGATAATACCATCGGACTTACACAGAAAAATATTATGTCCGGGCGGAGAGTAATGGAAGAGTTTGGAATTGAAACTCGTTTCCATTATGAAGAGAGAGTCCGCAAAATGATGGAATATATGGATAAGAACCGGAATGACTTCCTGAAACGGGAAGAGAGGGAAGGAAACTGGTTCCAGAGAATGTTTCGCAAGTTTGAGAAGACATTTTTTGCAGTGCTTCCTTTTGTGGAGAATGTGATCGTATTTATTCTGGTTTTTCTTCTCAATAACCGGACGGCGGACAGTGAGTATTTCCAGAGAGTAGACGTATTTCTTCTGTATGTTCTGCTTTTCGCGATTTTCTATGGCAAGCGGCAGGCGATTGTCTCTGCTTTCTTCAGTATTATTGGCTTCATTTTCCGGGAGACCTACGGTACGACATTGTTTGAGGTGTTGGTGGACTATAACGTTTATATCTGGATGGCCCAGTTGTTTATCGTTGGTATGGCAGTAGGGCATCTGCGGGACAGCATCAAACTTGTCACAGATGACAAAGATGAGGAAATAGCGTTCTTGTCCGGGCAGTTGGACGATATTTATGATATTAACAGCAGTAATCTGAAGGTGAAGAATATTCTGGAGGACCATATCGTATCTTATGACGACAGCCTTGGGGTTCTGCAGGATATGACGGCCAGTCTGGAGAAACTGAATCCGGGAGAGGCTATGTACCAGGCGGCAGAAGTGCTCTGCCGGGTGCTGGAGACGGACGATGTTGCAATCTATAAGGTGTCCAATGCAGATTACTGCCGTCTTCTGGTAGCGACTACAGACATTGCCCGTCAACTTGGAAAATCTCTGAAATATTCGGGGAGAGAAGATCTTTTGGAGTGTCTGTCCCGCAATGAAGTATATGTCAATAAGAGCCTGAAGAAGGAGATGCCGGTTATGGCTTATGGGCTCAGGCATGGAGACGATCTGGAATATATCCTGATGGTGTGGAGTCTTCCCTTTGAGAAGATTTCTCTTCATCAGATGAATCTTTTGAAAGTTGTGGGATATATGACCCAGAATGCGATCGCGAGATCGGATGTATATCTCAATGCCATCAGCGATAAGCGCTATCTGCCGGGAACTAATATTCTGAATAGGGAAGCGTTTGCCGCAGAGATTCGGACAGGACAGGAGATACGGAAGAGAGAATACGGAGTGGCTACGCTGATCTGCCTTCAGTCCGCAGGCCCTGTGGAAGTTTTGCAGAAAAATGAAAGAGAACTGAATCATTACAACGAACTGTTATTAAAAAATCTTCGGGAGACAGACCGGGTAGGCGTTGGCGAAGACGGATATCTTTATATTCTGCTGGCTAATTCTGATCCCCAGGAAGCTACCGTGGTGATCCGGCGTTTTTCGTCTCAGGGCGTGGTTTGTAATTTGAAAGAGAGTGTGTAATATGGGACTTGCCTTACTTATTTTGATCCTGATCCTGAATCTGATCGTGGCTGTTTTATATCTGCTGCGGGGTCTGACCCGTGTGAGGGACAGAAAACAGGAGCGGGGACATCGAGCAAAATATTTTCTGCTTTTTTTTGTGATGTTGGTATGCCCCCTGGTAGCGCCGTTGTTCCTGGCGCTGTCCCATTTCCTTTATATATTCTTTTCTAAAAGGAATGTGGATATGGATGATATTTCCTTCAGCAGAGAGCGGGTAAAAACGTATACACCCGCCGACATTGAGCGGGATATCAATATCAGTCCAATGCAGGAAGTGCTTGTGATCAGTGATGTCAGACGCCGAAGGAAAATGCTCTTGGACGTGCTGAAAAAGGATATTCGCCATTCTCTGGGGTCGATTGCGATTGCTCTTGATAATCCGGATTCGGAGACTTCTCATTATGCGGCATCGGTGATTATGGATGTGCTTTCGGAGTTCAGGGGAAATGTACAGAATATGTATGCCAAGTTTAAGGACGATCCAGAGGATTTTGAGCTGGGCAGTCTGCTCCTTAGCTATATTGATGAGGTTCTGCGCCAGAACATTTTGAACGGAGATGAAAAGCGGTCTTATACATATATGGAAGATGAGATCGCAGATATGTTGTTCCGTTATCATCCGGATATGATGGAAGGGCCGCAATACCGGCATCTGATCGAGGATCTGGTAGAGATCGGGGAGTTCTCAGTGGCGGAAAAATGGTCCCGGAGAGCTTTAAAATACAGAGATTATCAGCTGGATACCTATATCGGCTGTATGAAATATTATTTTGCTTATAATGACAGAGACGCATTTTTGCGGTGTATGGAACAGTTAAAGAAGTCCGGTATTGTGGTAAACCGGGAGACCATGGAGTTGATACGGCTGTTCCAGGGATAAGAGAACAAGAAGGAAAAAGTACAGGAGGCGCGGAATGTCTTTTAACTTAGTGACTGCGATGTGGATCGCGAAAATTTTTACTATCTATACGTTTATGGTAGTTATACTGCCATATTTTATCCTGCGCCGGGTGTTGAAAGAGAAAACGTGGACGCAGAAATTTGTTTTTTCTGTTATTGCTGGTAATTTCTTTTACATTATGCTTGTGTTGCTGCTCGGGCTTATTCATGTTACCAACAGGTATGTTCTGATCATATTTACACTGGCTGTTCCGGTGATTATGATAGTGCGGGCAAGGAAAGTATTGTGGGAAGATCACTGCAAGGAAACAATGATCCATATTCGCAGATTTTTAAAGAGAGAGAACAGTTTCCGGTATAGCAGGAGGATATTTTTTCGTTGGGCAGGGAGAAAAATAAGAAGAGGATTGAAAAAATTTGTCCGCTTTTTTGTAAAGAATTTTTTCGAGATTATTCTGTTTGTCGGCTGCAGTGCTTTTATAATCTGGTTTTTTAGCATTACCAATCATTTTGGTCCCAGAGCGTCAGATCTGGTAGTCCATATGCTGTGGATTAATGAAGTGGATAAGGGGAATCTTTTCTGTAACGGGGTGTATCCTTTTGGCATGCATGCTTTGCTTTATTACATCCACGCGGTATTTGATATTCCGACAGTACGGCTTGTTCTTTTATTTGGACCGGTGCAGACATTTTATATTTTTACCATGCTGCTGGCATTTCTGAAAGAAATGTGCCGTTTCCGTTATACTCCTTATATTGCTTACGCAGCTTATGCTGTGGGAGGCTATATCATGGGGATGCGGTATTCCAGGTTTTACAGTTCACTGCCCCAGGAGTTCGGAATGATGTTTATCTTTCCGTGTGGGGTCGCTTTGATCGGTCTTTTCCGGGCAATCCGGGATGAAAATGCTGAATACAAAAAGATGAAGAAGGAGAAGCTTCTTTATACACAGATCAGCGAGAAACATAGGTGGAGAGAATCTACGATCTGGCTGTGGCTGTTGATCCTTAGTTTTGGTCTTACGCTTTCTGCGCATTTTTATAATACGATTATAGCAGGACTTCTGATCCTTGCGGGGGCCATTGCTTATATCAGATATGTGATACCTCCCCGGACGCTGCGAAGGCTCATATGTGCTGCGTTGATTTCTGTTCTGATCCCGATATTTCCTATGGGAGTTGCGTTTGCTACAGGAACTCCCCTGGAGGGTTCTTTATATTGGGCATTGGAGGTTATGGGAATATATAATTCCGAAGAAGAGAATTCGGATGGCGAGGTGGAATCTGGAAACACGGTGACAGAGGAAGAACTGCCGGCGGAAGAAGTTACAAATAATGGGGAATTGATGGGAGAGTCTCAGGGTGAAGAGATTGTGCCTGACAAAATTGTGAAACCGTCATTGGCAGAGCGGGCGAAACAGTTTATGGTTTCGGCAAAGGAAGGAATTATGAGTTTAATGCAGTCGCTGATCTTTTCTTCCCAGGAATATCTGGACATCTGGATCATGTGTATGGTGGCGACGGCAGGGCTGATTCCCTTTATGTGGATATTTCGGGAATGGGAGTACAGCCGGTTCCTTTTGATGAATCTTCTCTATATAGGTATGTTGGCGTTGGTGTGCGCAGCTGGGAGAATAGGTCTTCCTTCCTTGTTGGACGAAAATCGGAGCAGTATTTATCTTAGCTATTCACTGATGGTTGGCGTCAGTCTTGCAGTAGATGGCGCCCTTGTGATAGGCAGCGAACTTTTGCGGGTAAGATGGTTCTGGCAGATGGCCTCTCTTGCATTGGCGGCTGTTTTTGTCGGCAACATGGTAACCAGCGGAGAGGTGAGGGAGAAAATCGTTAATGCTTCTAGTCTGGAAAGAGACGGAGCGGCTTTGTGTGTATATGACATTATGGAGAAATATCCTTACCAAAAATGGACGATCGTGTCTTGTAATGAGGAACGGAACATGATTTCTCCAGAAGCCTGGCACTATGAGACGATTGATTTTCTGGAAAGTATGGAGAATTATAAAAGCAGAGATGAGATGTTTATTCCTACCCAATATGTGTTCTTCTTCATTGAGAAGAGGAGTATTAACTACGCACTGGGAGAATTTACAGATGATGTAGATGCTTTTGTAAGTGAGGAATGGGCGAGCGAGGACTTGCCGGCAAAGAGTGGACTGGGACAGTATGCAGATACAAACAGGATTATAGTTAATTCCCGGATGTACTATTGGGCCCAGGAGTACCAGAGGCGTTTCCCCAATGAGATGAAAGTCTACTATGAGGATGAAGACTTTATCTGTTACTGTATTGAACAGAATGAATATTATCTGAACAATTTCGCGATTGACTATGGATATAACAGTGGAGGTGCGGCAGATGATTAGCAGATCAAATTACATAGCGATCACAGTGATCATGTGTGTGGTGCTGCTGATGTTCCAGCTGATCGGCGCATCTGGGAATCTGTTGATCAATTCAGGAGAAAATATCACTGTGGAGGATGCGGTTCCGGAAACGAAAATCCAGACAGAGAAGGTTCAGTATGAACGGCTGGTACGGAATCTCCATGCTGAGGCCGGAGATGAAGCTAATGTAGGTCTGGTGGGAGAGGAAGAGGAAGACTGCCTTCACGTAGGGAGATCCTGGTGCAATGTTCAGAAGAAGCAGTTTTGTTATTATCAAGACCTAGATGAGGCGGCAAAAGATCAATCCGGAGCTGGCTTTTTGATCGTTAGTGGATCAGATCTTGGGCCAGAAGATGTTCAGGCGCTTGCTGATCTGTCAGAGCAGGGCAGACATGTGGTGATCTCGGGACTTCCAGAGCTTACGGCGCTGGAGAACCGGAGGCTGAGAGGCGCGCTTGGAATAGCGGAGATTGAAGAGGATGAGATCACAGTAGATGGGTTCAAGCTGTTTGCGGGACTTGTGATCGGCGGCGAGACGGTATATACAGATTATGAACAGGAGATGCCCTATGCCAGATTGGACGATTCTGTAACCGCTTATGCGGTGGCTCAGTCGGAGGACGCATGGATCCAGGATGTGGAGAATGAAGATCTTCCGGCGATCATCTGGCGGTATGCGCCCGGCCCCGGGAAGGTTTATGTGGTCAACGGAGACTATCTGACAGGACAGATGGGAGCAGGACTTTTAACAGGTTTTGCAGCGGATTCCGAGGAGGCCTATCTCTATCCCGTGGTTAACGCGCAGGTGTCTGTGGTGGAGAATTATCCGGTTCTGTCTGACGAGAACCCGGAGGTTATGGAAGAAGAATACGGGCAGGATTCTTCTATTGTGTTTCGGGATATTCTCTGGCCGTCCATCACGGCAATCTATTATGATACGGATGATGTTATGACAGTTACCAGCGCTCCAAGACTTGATTACGGAGAGAAGGGAGAGTTGGATGAAGACCTTTTGGAATTCTATTACCGTCAGGTAACAAAAGCATCGGGGGAGATGGGATTGTCCGGGTATCAGGAATCGGATGTTCCATTAGAGGAAAAGATCAGGGAGGACTTGGAATTATATAAACAGGAACTTCCCAATTATGAGATCCGTACTTTTCAGGCAGGCGGGTTGGAGAGAGAAGAATATGAGGAGTTGGTGGGAGAGGGCAAATTACTCTCCAATGTTCATACAGTGCTGACCGATTATAATGAGCAGGACGAGGAGGACTTTTTCACATATTTGAATGGGGAAGTTTTGGAATTGCCTGTTTATATGGACAGTCAATATATGGAAAATGAGGATGATTTTCGGTTCCGATGCCTCCAGACGGCATATGGTTATTATGGGACATCCCTGGATACTTCCAAGGTGATTTATCCCAGTTCTCATGATGATGACTGGAGTATTATCAGCGATGACTGGTCCAAAAATTATCGGCCGTACCGAACTCCATTTGAATGTTTTGAGAAGACTACGGCTACAGAGGCAGACAGAAGAGTAAGAAATTATCTGGCGCTGGATTATGAGATGGAACGAAAAGATGATACCGTTCAACTCAAAGTGAATTCCATGGATGGAGACAGTTATTTTGTCCTGCGGCTTCACGGGGAAGAGATCCTGGAGATCACAGGCGGAACTTATGAAGAGATTGAGACTGGCTGGTATATGATCACTGCGGAGAAAGATTCTGTACAGATCAAGCTGGAGCAGATCAATCACGCGGACTATTACATTGAAGATTGATCAGGGAAAGGAGACTGTTTATGAAAGTATGCATTGTGGCCGAGGGATGTTATCCCTATGTGGTCGGCGGGGTGTCAAGCTGGGTACACAGCCTGATCCAACAGTTTCCCAATATTGAGTTTACCGTAGCGGCGATTGTGGCGGACAGGAGCATCAGCGGGAAGTTTGCCTATGAACTGCCGGAGAACCTGACGCAGGTGAGAGAAATCTATCTGAACGATAAGCAGTGGCTGTACGGCGGGAAGAAAAACCGAAAATCAAAGGTACGTCTGAATGCGGATGAATATGAGGCGCTGCGGGCGCTGGTGATCGGTGAGAAGGTCAACTGGAGCGTGATCTTCCGAATGTTCCAGGAGAAGAAGATGTCGATAGATGAATTGCTGATGGGAAAAGATTTTCTGGAGATTGCCAAAGAGGTCTATCAGCTTCGCTATACTAATATTGTGTTTTCTGATTTTCTGTGGACGCTGCGGTCTATTTATCTTCCGCTTGGTTTTACGCTGCAGTTTCGGCCGCCTAGAGCGGATCTTTATCACTGTGTAGCCACTGGATATTCCGGTATCGTGGGGAGTATGGCCAAAGAACTGTTTGGCTGCCGGCTGCTTGTGTCAGAACACGGTATCTATACCAGAGAGCGGGAAGAGGAGATCATTAAGGCGAGATGGGTACAGGGAGTGTACAAGGATTTCTGGATTGAACAGTTTCGGAAATTGTCTCTGTGCGCATATCAGCATGCGGACATGGTTACTTCGCTGTTTGGAGACGCCAGATCTCTGCAGCTGGAGCTGGGCTGTCCGGAGGATAAGACGCGGATCACGCCTAACGGGATTCCGGTGGAGGATTACGCGGAGATCCCGGGAAAAGATCCGCAAGATCCGATGATCCATATCGGGGCGATCCTGCGGGTGACGCCGATCAAAGATGTGAAGACTATGATCAACGCGTTCTATTACGCGAAGAAACGAGACGACAGACTGAAACTTTGGATCATGGGGCCCTGGGATGAGGATGAAGAATATGCGCAGGAGTGTTTTGATCTTGTAGAGAATCTTCAGGTCAAGGATGTGGTCTTCACAGACCGGATTGTTACCCGGGAGTATATCGGGAAGATGGATATGCTGATCCTTACCAGTATCAGTGAGGGGCAGCCGCTGACGATCCTGGAGGGATTCGCGGCCAGAAAACCGGTGATCGCTACAAATGTGGGAAACTGCGCGGGTCTGATCTATGGAGAAGACGATGATCTGGGCGCGGCGGGTATCGTGCTTCCGATCATGAATATCGGGAAAATATCCGATGCGATCCTGGAGCTGGCTGAAAATCCGGAAGAGCGCAGACAGATGGGTGAGATTGGTTATCAGCGTGTCTGCAGGAAATACCGGATCGAATATATGAGACATACTTATGAGAGAATCTATCAGGAGATGGCGGCGGAGAATGACGTGCCATGGCCTGAGACGCCATTTACAGTAAGGTAGCGGAGAGGAGAAGAGTAATGGCCGGAATTGGAATTAAACTGAACCGGATTTTTAAGAGACATACGCTGGTTCACACTCTGTACGGATCGGGATACAGTATGCTTACTACGGTCACGCCTATGCTGGTGGTGATCGGAACGATGTTGCTGATGTATATTTTCCTTGAATTTAACAGCGTGCGATATTATGACCGGGAGCTTTTTTCCTGTACGATCCTGTATATTTTTATCTTTTCTCTTTTGGCTGCCTCCCCGTTTAACTCTGTGCTGTCCAAGTATGTGGGAGACCGGATCTTTGAAGAGCGGCATCAGGATATCCTGCCCTGCATTTATGTGGGGATGGCGCTGAATATTGGCCTTGCGGCTCTGATCGGGATCCCGTTCCATATCTGGGCTTATTTTGTGGGAGAGATCCCGCTTTATTGGGTGTTTACTGCTTTTTGCGGGTTCATGGGGCTTAGTTTGTGTTTCTACCAGATGCTTTATCTCTCCATTGTCAAGGCGTATAAAACGATTTCTATGTTTTTTACTCTGGGTATGCTGGTTTGTTTCCTGTTGTCTCTGATCTTCCGTTTTCTGATCGGGATGTCGATCACTTACAGTATGCTTCTTTCCATGACCATTGGGTTTTTCCTGATTGCCTGTCTGGAATTTGGATACGCGAAGACGTATTTTCACAGGAACAGCCATCATTATCGGGAGGTGCTGTCTTATTTCCGGATCTATTGGAAACTGATCTTTACAAATTTCCTGTATATTCTGGGATTGTTTATCCATAACTTTGTGTTCTGGACCAAAGAAGATATGCGTATGGTCCTGGCAGACACGTATGTGTGCAACCAGCCTTATGATATGGCGAGCTGCATTGCCATGTTTACAAACCTGTCTGCCAGTGTTATCTTTATCGCCTATGTGGAGATGAATTTCCATAAGCGGTACCAGGAGTATACAGAGGCAGTGCTTGGCGGAAGGCTGAAGGATGTTATAAAGGCGAAAAAGCGGATGTTCCGTCTGATGGGAGAACAGTTGATGCGTGTGACACAGCTGCAGTATATCATCTCTGTGGTGGTGTTCCTTCTGGGGATTATCTTTCTTCCGAGACTGGGAATGACAGGACTTGTAATGAATATCTACCCTTGTCTGGCGGCAGGTTATTTTGTACTGTTTCTTCTGTATACGATCATTCTGTTTCTTCAGTATTTCAACGATTTGACAGGAAGTATGCTGACCAGCCTGATTTTTGTGGTGATCACAGGAGTAGTAAGTATTTTCGCGAAAGAATTCCCGGATGCCTGGTATGGTATCGGAGTGTTTGTGGGAAGTATCGCGGCATGGAGTTTTGCTTATATGCGGATGCGCTGGCTGGAACGGAAACTGGATGAACATATCTTCTGCAGGGGAACAATACTGGAGAAAGTGAACGAACCTATGCCTGATGCGAAGGTATATGACCTAAGGCAGCTTAAGCGGGAACAGCAGGCGCGGCAGGCGCAGAGAGAGAGAGGCTATGAGCAGTAGAAAAAGGATTCTATTCGTAATGAATACCATGGGAAGGGCAGGAGCGGAGAGGGCGCTGATCGAGCTTATGCGTCTGCTGGATCCAAAACAGTACCGGATCAGTCTGTATGTGTTGATCCCGCGTGGAGAGCTTTTCGCGGAAGTGCCCGGGTATGTACATATCCTGAACCGGCATACGGACAGCCGTTCTGTGCTTTCGACAGGTGGAAAGATTTATATTGGCGCTCGTCTTGGAAAGGCGCTGCTTAGAGAGAAAAGTCTGAAGAAGGCCCTTGGCCGTCTTGCGGCGTCCTGGAAGACTGAGAATGAAGCGAAAGACAGAGGCCAGGGAAGGGAGAAGATCCTGCGCAGAGCGCTGGCAGATGGAATGGCCGGACTGCCGGGAGAATATGATCTGGCGGTGGCTTATCTGGAAGGACCGGCCACCTGGTATGTGGCGGAGAAGGTAAAAGCGGTAAAGAAAGCGGCGTTTCTTCATATTGATTATGGAAAAGCAGGATATTCCAGAGAGTTGGATCAGGGCTGTTATGAAAGGATGGACCGGATCTACGCGGTTTCAGGAGATGTGAAAGAGCAGTTTTTGAAGGTGTACCCCGATTACGCGGATAAAGTAGAATTGTTTTTTAATATTATCAACCGGGAACATATCCGGGCCAGGGCGCTGGAACCGGGAGGATTCGCCGATGAGTATGACGGCATGCGTCTGTTGAGTGTGGGAAGGCTCTATTATCAGAAAGGATATGATATCGCCGTGCGGACAGCCGCTATATTAAGAGAGAGAGGGCGAAAGTTCCGCTGGTATATCCTGGGGGAAGGCGAGGAAAAGAAGAATCTTCTCCGGCAGGTTAAAGAGGAGGGGCTTCAGGAGTTCTTCTGGCTTATGGGCGCTGTGGATAATCCTTATCCATATTTTAAACAGGCCGATATTTATGTGTGTACTTCCCGGTTTGAGGGGAAAAGTCTGGTGATCGAGGAGGCAATGGCCCTTGGGAAACCGGTGGTGGCATCTGCCTGCACAGGTACAGAGGAACAGATCCATTCCGGAGAAGATGGTGTGATCGTGCCGTTGGATCCGAAGAGGCTGGCAGATGAGATCGAACGTCTTATGGACAATCCTGCGGAGTGTGAAAAATACGGAAAAGCGGCTTATCAGAGAGAACTTTCTTATGAGAAAACGCTGGCGGATTTTCTGCGTCTGGCCGGGGAGTAACGAGAATGAAGAAGAAGGCGCTTTGTGCAGCAGTTTTACTGGGGGTTGTGATAGTCATGGGAATAACGGCTGCCCTCCGGCTCCGGTGGAGCGTGGAATGGGAAGCAGAGAGCAGCAGGGAGATTAACAAATTTCTTGCAAATAGCGAACGGGGATTCTATAATATGAGGGGTGTTATCATCCGTGATGACGCGCAGGAAGAAGCGTGGATCTACGACAGCATCCGCAGTGAACACAAAGAGGAGACCCTGGAGCTTCTCCAGATCCATATTGGTTTCTACCGGGACCGGGAGATAAGTCCTCAGGGGGTGGAACAGATTCGAAAGGTCTTTCAGGCTTATCGGGAGAGAGAAAAAAGGGTCAGCCTGATCGTGCGTTTCCTCTATGACTGGGAGGGAAAGGGAGCGGAGAATGACCCGGCTTCTCTGAACGTGGCGCTGCGTCACATGGAGCAGCTGGGCGAGATCGTGACAGAGTATGAGGATCAGGTCTATATTGTCCAGGGGGTATTGGTTGGGAGCTGGGCGGAAATGCACAGTTCCAGGTATCTTGCGCAGGACAGTTATCTGGCGCTGATCCGAAAGATGGATGAGGTGATGCCTGATTCTGTGTATCTGGCGGTGCGGACCCCTGCATACTGGCGGACAGCCGCGCAGAGTATGGAGCCGCTGTCAGAGGAAGAGGCATGGAAGGATGACAATCTTGCTGCCAGGCTGTCATTGTTCAATGACGGTATCCTGGGCAATGAATTGGATTGCGGGACATACGGAGACATTCCGAAAGAATCGTCCGCGTCAATTCAGGACCGGTGGATCCGGGAGGATGAACTTCTGTTTCAGAAAACGTTAAATCTGTATGTGCCAAATGGAGGAGAGGTTGTCCTGAGCAATCCGCTCAATGATACAGATAACGCCCATGAGACATTCGAGACTATGCATATTTCATATCTAAATAATGCCCATGACACGGAAGTGCTGGAGAAGTGGAAAGAGAGCCGCTGCCAGGAGGAAGGATCTGTGTATGAAGGTTTATCTGGCTATGACTGGATAGAGAGGCATCTCGGCTATCGGTTTGTGATCCGTGAAGTGTCGGCGACGCAATCAGGATGGAAGTGGGAAGATCAAAATCTTGAGATCTCCATTGAAAATGTAGGTTACGCGCCGCGTTATACGCCCTGCAGAGTAGAAGTTATCTTAAGGGAACCAGCAGGCGAGGGAGAAAAGAGCCTGACAGTCGATACAGATGTACGGGAATGGAGACCGGGAGAGACGACTGCCTTCACGGTCAGGGCAGATCTTCAAGATGGAAAAGAATATGAAGTTTGGCTGAAGGTTACAGGAGAAAAGGACCAGGAGCCGGTTCTGTTTGCCAGCGAGAATCCGGTAGCAGAGGATGGGAGCTATTGTCTGGGCAGGATCAGGAAAGGAGATTGATCAAAGTTGCAGGAGCCGCTGTTAAGTATCATTATAATTTCATATGAGAATTCTTCTCTTGTCCTGAGGCGCACTATACAGAGTGTGCTTGAACAGAGTTATAAGAATTATGAAGTAATCGTTGTGGACGCCAATAAGCCGGACAGTCCGTACAGTCAGGGGTTAAGAGAAGATATGGAACAGTATCCGGATATTCCAGTGATCTCCTGTCCCTGCAGGAAAGGAGAGTTCGCCGCAGCCAAAAACCAGGGGGCGGAACAGGCAAACGGTACATATCTGGCGTTCCTGATGGCCAAGGATGCCTGGAATCAGGAGTGCGCGGCCAGTCAGGTAGAAGTGCTGGAGGAGAAGCCGGAAGTAGGTCTTGTGTTCTGCCACAGTTGGATGCAGGAGGAAGATGCCCTGTCTATTGGATACCGGACAGCGCCGGAACTTCCGGCAGTGTGGGCGGGCCAGAGGGACCCTCTCTCCCATGAGATGATCCACTCTGTATCTCAGGTGATCTTCCGAAGGTCGGCGTTCGAAGGAGCCTTTGGCTTTGATACACATATCCATAAGCAGGACGATTACGATATGTGGATCAGACTGGCGAAAAAGCATCGGATCGCGGCCATTGACCAGAATCTGGTGTGCAGTTACGTAGAGAAAGGGCTGCTGCGCAAAAGCCATAAGTTGGTGGATGTGGTAGGATACCTGCAGCTGTACAGCAAACATCGGGATGTCTATCGGAAGAATCCCGAGGCAAGGTACAGGCTGTATCAGAAGATCGCCTCCTGCTATCAGGAGGAAGGGCGTTATCTTACATGGTTTAAATATTCACTAAAGATAAGGATGTTGGAAATGAGACTTGGAAAGAAGAAAAATCTGGAGACAGAGACAAAAGCGGCATTACCGGAATATGATGTGGTATCTACCCAGGACAAAGAATATATCGCTATTGTAAAGCGGATGGACGGGGGAACGACAGGCCTTGGAGTGCCGGAAGAAGGGGCGGAGTTCCAGATCTATCTCAAAGAAGCCGGCAGTTATGAGGCGGCTAAGGCCAATGAGCGTGATGAGCTGATCTGCGACAGCAATGGCTATGCTAAGTCTAAAGCATTGTCCCAGGGAGTTTATGTGGTGCACCAGACCAAGGGTCAGAGTGGGACAGAACGGCTGGAGGACTTCGAGGTTACGCTGGACCGTGTCGGAAAGACGCATACAATGGCCCTGCTCAGCGCTCCGGAGAGCTTTTATGTAAAAGTGACAAGAAAAGACGGGGAGACGGGCAAAGTGATCCCAGTGGCAGGAGGAGCTTATCGGATCACAGACAGCGAAGCCCGTCCTGTGATCATGAACGTGACGTATCCGCAGCCTCAGTATCTGGAGACTTTTGTTACCAGTGACAAGGGATATTTTATCACACCGTCCCGTCTGATACATGGGACATATAACCTGAGCGAGCAGAAGGCGCCGGAAGGTTATGTGAAAAACGGAATCACCATACCTTTCGTAGTGTCGAGGGAGCGGACTGTTACAGAGAATGGTTTCCTGCTTGTCTCGGTAGAGACAGAAAATATAGCCCAGAAGGGAAGAATCTTTCTTCATAAAAAAGGACCGGTGGTTCCCAGAGTGCAGGTGGAAGAAAACACGATGGAGAATGGAAACGGATATCAGGTCGGCGGTCCCCGCATCTACAGACCTTATTTTGAAGAAGGAAATGTAGAAGGAGCCATATATGAGATTACCGCGCAGGAAGACATCATTACCCCGGACGGTACGCTGCGGACACCGAAGGACACTGTAGTCTGCACACTTACCACGGATTCTGAAGGAAATGCGGTCAGCCCGGATCTCTACCTGGGAAGATATCAGATTGAAGAGAAAGAACCTGCCCACGGATTGATGCGCAATCCGCAGATCCAGGAAGCGGAACTTGTGTATGATGATAATGGCGAGTTCTATACCCGAACAGAAGCAGCTTTTGAGGGCGAGCGGCAGAAAATATCCATTCATCTGGAGAAAGCGCTGGGAGAGGACAATATCTTCCATATCGGCGGACAGGGAGAGATCAAAGATTTTGCGTTTGGCCTTTTCGCGGCAGAGGACCTGCCGATGGCAGACGGGGCAGTGATCCCCCGGGACGGCTTGCTGGATATCCAGTACTGTGATGAAGATGGAAAGATCTGTTTTCATACAGAACTTCCATGTGGCGATTATTATGTAAAAGAGATCCGGTCCAATAGTCATTACCGGTGTTCCGGTATTCGCTATCCGCTGCGGTTCGCTTATCAGGAAGGCGAAGCGGCAGATCTGTATGTGAATGAAGGCAGACCGATCACCAGTGAGATGATCCGGGGAACGATCCAGGGAGTGAAGACAGATCCTGGCAATCATCCTATTTCCATGGCGGAGATCGGACTCTTCCCCATGGGAGCGGATCTTTCCTCCAGGGAGAAGGCGGCTCTTGTATCTGTTACCGACTGGAACGGTACATTCTCCTTCCGGGATATTCCGTGCGGTGATTATGTAGTGAAAGAACTGAGCGTGCCTCAGGGTTATATCAAGAACGAAGCAGCGTACTATGTTTCGTTGACCTTTGATGAGCAGAGGATTGATCTGAAGCTGATCAGTCCCAGGCTCTAAGCGGTATTGGAGAGAGGATTGTTATGAAGATAAAAGAAGGATTCGTGTTGCGTCAGGTGGCTGATCAGTGGATGGCGGTCCCTATCGGCAGCATGGCAGAGAAAGTACATGGTCTGATCGCTTTGAATGAGACGGGCGCGGATATTTGGAAGATCCTGCAGGAGGATCACACGGAAGAGGAAGTTGTGGATATCCTTATGGCCAGTTATGAGAGTGATCGGGAAGAAGTAGGCCAGAGCGTAAAGGAGTTTATTTCTTCTCTGCAGGAAAGTGATATTTTGGACAAATGAGCGAGAGGACAGTAAACGGGATAACGCTCCAGGAAATGATAGAGCAGGAGTTTGCGCAAGGTCGGGGCCTGGAACTGACTGTAACGGGAACGAGTATGGAACCGTTGCTGCGAGGGGCGAGGGATCAGGTGATCTTGGTGTCGCCAAAGCAATGTAAACCGGAAGTGGGAGATATTGTTTTTTTCCAAAGAAAAAGCGGGGAATATGTGCTTCATCGTGTTGTAGGCCGTAACGGGAAAGGTGTCTATAGAATTAATGGCGATGCCCAGACGTGGGAAGAAACGATTGAAAAAGGACAGGTTTGCGCTGTGGTAGCGGCAATGGTGAGAAAGGGCCACTACTTTTCCCGGAAAAATCTAATCTACAGACTTTATATTTTGATCTGGCAGTTTATTCGCCCGATCAGAGGATGTATTTTTCGAACAGTTAGTAAGATTAAATCCTGGAGAAAGAGGAAGAAAGCAGATGTTTGAAAATCATTATCGCATTGCGGATATTGACGTTTTAGTGCGCCGGGAAGAAGATCATCCGATTTCTTTATTTGACGGTTTTGAGGCGGAGGGAGATCCTGCGCCTCAGATTATTTTTGAATTGTATGAAAAGAAAAAATTTTCCCGGCGTTGTTATGGCATTGAATATTGTAAAGTTACAGAAGATTCCCCGTATTTGATGTCCAGCCAGCGTTATCCTCAGATTCGTATGACAGCAGGGCGTACCTGGGAGAAGATGGAGATTGAAAGCTGTGAAATCAGTGAAGAAGGGGTGATGGAATTGTTCCTGACAGGATTTTATTCCTACCTGTCGCTTCGCGGAAGCATTCTTATGCATGCTTCCGCAGTAATGTGGAACCAAGAAGCAGTGATTTTTACAGCCGCTTCTGGAACAGGGAAGACTACCCAGGCAGAGTTGTGGGCAAAATATAAAAAAGCGGAGATTCTTAATGGTGATAAAATGTTCATTGATGCCAGGAAAAATCCTTGTCTGGCATGGGGATCTCCCTGGCGGGGATCTTCGTCATATGCGTTGAATAAGCAGGCGCCACTTAAAGCGGTGGTGGTACTGGAGCAGGCAAAGAGTAATGCGATACGGCGATTAGAAGGCGTGGAAGCGTTGTCGCGGGTTTCGCCCCATTTGTTTTATACTTCCTGGGATGCAGAATGTACAGGGGCGGTTATGGAATCCTTCAGCAGGATTATGCGTGACGTTCCCGTATATCTTTTGTCCTGCCGGCCAGATGCAGAAGCAGTTGAAGTTACATGTGATAGAATATGGGGAGCGCAGGAAAAGTGAGAAGATACATACTTCACATCCAAAAAAGGATACAGGAGGGAGTCCTGTATGAAATGCTGGATGAGGTAAAATGGATCCTTAGATACAGCTTTCATTATAAATGGCAGATCCTGTGGTATATCGCGCTTGGGACATTCAATACAGGAATGGGACTGGGAATCGGAGTTGTCTCAAAGTATATTATCGATGCGGTGACCGGGTATGACAGTGGAAGTCTGCTTCCTGCGGCGGTCGGTTTTGCGGCAATGAATCTGTTCAGTGTTGGTGTAACTGCCTGGTCAGACAGAATTTCCGCCAAGATCCGTGTGATGGTTACTCAGGAAATCCGGGCGGATGTGTTTGGCAAAATTCTGCTGGCTGACTGGGAAGCTTTGTCAGAATATCATTCCGGTGATCTTTTGAACCGTGTGAATAATGATGTCAATACAGTGGCAACAAATGTGCTTGGGTGGATCCCAAGTTTTATCACCAGCCTGGTCCAATTTCTGGCAACGCTCGCGCTGATCGTATACTATGATCCGACTATGGCTGTTCTTGCCTTGTTAAGCGCACCTGTTACTCTGGCAATGTCACAGATGCTGATGAGGAAAATGCGCACATATAACAAGAAGATGCTTCAGGTTAATTCTCAGTTGATGTCTTTTAACGAAGAGGCCCTGCAGAATATCCAGTATATTAAATCATTTGGGTTGATGAAAAAGTATGACCAGTTGTTTGAAAAACAGCAGGAGACGTACAAGACGGTTAATCTTGAATATAACCGTTTTTCTATCCTGACGTCTTCATTTATGTCTATAGTTGGCATGGGAGTGACAGGTGTTTGTTTTGGGTGGGGAGTATACCGTCTTTGGTCCGGAGCCATAACTTATGGAACAATGACTTTATTTTTACAGCAGGCAGGAAATCTTTCCAGCTCATTTTCTTCTCTGGTATATATGGTGCCCACCGCAATTACAGCGGCTACATCGGCAGGCCGGATCATGGCTGTTACTGAGCTTCCCGCAGAACAGCAGGAGGACACAGAAGAAACGGAGGAATTCATCTGTTACGCCAGGAAGCAGGGCGGCGTAACTGTGGCGATTGAGAAGATTTCTTTTGGATATCAGAAGGGAGAGGACGTGCTGACAGATGCTTCCTTTCATGTGGATCCGGGAGAGATTGTCGCGCTGGTCGGTCCTTCCGGCGAAGGGAAGACTACCATGTTGCGGATCCTGCTGGGGCTGGTTTCCGCGCGGGAAGGCGCGGTGTGGGCACAAAGCGGTGAAAGGAAGCTTCGAGTCACATCTGCTACCAGAAGGCTTTTTGCCTATGTACCTCAGGGGAATACAATGATGTCCGGTACAATTCGGGAGAATTTGAAGTTGCTGAATTCAGAAGCTTCCGAGGAGGAGTTGTGGAGAGCATTGGAGATTGTGTGTGCAGATGACTTTGTAAGGAACCAGACGGAAGGACTGGATACTTATCTAAAAGAGCGGGGCGGCGGCCTGTCAGAGGGACAGCTTCAAAGGCTTTCCATTGCGCGTGCCCTCCTATGCGATGCACCGGTGCTTCTCCTGGATGAGGCGACTTCCGCTTTGGATGTGGCTACGGAGCGAAAACTGTTGCGCAATATCACAGAGTCAGCCAGTGGAAAAACCTGTATTGTAACTACTCATCGCCCCAGTGTGCTGAATATGTGCAGCCGGGTATATCGGATTGATAAGCAGAATGTTAACAGATTAGACGAAGAAGGAATTCAGAAGATTATTATGGAGTTTTAGTGCAAAGGAGTAAGCGCAAGCATGAAACAGGCCGTATTTATTATCAACTCCCTGCAGAATGGCGGAGCTGAGAGGGTTGTGACAACACAGGCAGATTACCTGCAGAGAAACGGGATACAGGTTACGATCATCTGCCTGCGAAAATGGGTTCAATATGATATTCGTCCGGATATTAAACTGGTTTTTTTGAGCAGTGAGAAAAAATTCTCTCCGCTTTCCTATTTGTCAGGTCTTTTTCGTTTGCGGAAACGGTTAAACAGAGAATTGGACAAGATTATAAATAAGGGGGAAATCATTCTTTTGACCTCCAATCTGCTTTATCCAGACTTGATCACACGACTTTCCAGGTATTCCAGGAAAGCGATATATGTCCTGCACGCACATCAGGATATTCTGCCTTTTGCCGGGAATCCCCTTTATAAAGGGTTTGTGAAGTGGTTATATACGAAAAGACATGTAGTTTGTGTGGGGGATTCGGTGGCAGAGGAACTTTGCGGTATTTATCATATAGACAGACGTATGGTGGAGGCGGTGGTTAATCCTGTTGATGGACAGAATATCGACCGTATGAAAGAAGAATCTCTGGAATTTGAAGGGCCATTCGTGTTGTTCTGCGGGAGACTGACAGCGCTTAAGCATCCGGAACGTGTATTGCGGGCCTTTTATACCGGGCGGTTTTATGAACAGTATCGGCTTGTGATTCTTGGAATAGGGGAAATGGAGGCCAGATTAAGAAATATGGCCGAAGAATATGGGATTGCAGACAGAGTCTGCTTTATGGGATGGGAGAAAAATGTATATAAGTGGATGGCAAAGGCAAGTTTGTTGATCCTTGCTTCGGATACAGAAGGTCTTTCTATGACATTGATCGAGGCTTTGTATTGTGAATGTCCAGTTGTTGCTGTAAGGAGCCAGGGTCCGAGTCAGATTATGCAAGGAGAACTAAAAGAATACCTGTGTGCTTCGTCCCCGGAAGCGATCGCGGTGAAAATGCGAGAAGCTCTTTCCGATTATCCCCGGGGGTTGAGAGAGTATACAGCCCCCTACTCTGTTGAAAAAAGCCTGGAATGTTACCTTGAAATATACCAAGAATGGAATGAGTCTTTGAGATGAAAGTTTTCAAAAATTTTTTCTATAATGTAGGGTATCAGATCCTGATCATTATTGTGCCGCTGATCCTGGCGCCTTATATATCCCGTGTTGTAGGACCGGAAGGGGTAGGAACGTATTCGTACACGTATTCGATTGTGACTTTGTTTGGGCTTTTTGCCAATCTGGGCCTGGCAAAATACGGGAATAGAGAGATATCAAAATGTGGAGAAGACAGAGAGAAGAGAACAAAGGTGTTTTCTGAGCTTCTGTCGGTCAAGCTGACCTGCTCGATCATTGTACTTGCCGTGTATCTTTGCTTTGTCCAAATATCTGGCGGAACTTATACGGCGGCGTTTTTCCTTCAGATATTTAATCTCTTGTCTTTTGTGTGCGATATTTCCTGGTTTTTCTGGGGAATGCAGGAGTTTCGGATCACAACGGCTGTCTGTGCTTTCTATAATGTACTTTCAATTTTCTTTATCTTTACATTTGTGAAGACGACAGATGATGTAGGGATTTACATTTTTATTCTGGCATTTCGGGCATTGATGATCCAGGCGACACCGTGGCTTTTTCTCCCGCGTTATGTGGATGTATGTGTTTCTTTCCGGCATGCGTTTGAACGGCATGGGAAGAATCTTCTGCTGCTGTTTTTCCCCGTGTTTGCAAAGTATTTTTACAGTATGATGGACAGGATCATGCTCGGAAACATGGTTGGGATCACGGAGGTTGGGTATTATGAAAATGTGCAGAGTATCACATTGACAGCTGTCACAGTTTTGACTGCGACAGGCGATGTGGTCATGCCGAGAATGACCAGCTTATATGCGGAAAAAGAGACGGAAGAAGCAGGAAGTCTTTTCCGGCTGACGTTCCATTTGATCTCATTTCTTGCGGTGGGAATGATGTTTGGATTTATAGCGGTGGCAAAGGAATTTATTCCCTGGTTTTATGGAGATCAGTTTCACTCATGTATACTTCTTCTGCAGATGATCGCGCCGGTTATCTTGTTTTCCGGCTATTCTGACTTGATCCGAAATGTGTTTCTCCTGCCCCGCTATATGGACAGAGAGTATGTGGTCGCGCTGGTGTTTGGAGCAGTGGTTAACTTTATTATTAATTTTACGCTGATCGGACCACTGGGAAGCGCGGGAGCAATCGTGGGGACGGTCTGTGCGGAATTCCTGGTGATGGCGGTACAGATCTGGTTCGTGAGACACGAGATGAAATTTTCATATTTTCTCAGGCAAAGCCTGGCGTATTGTATAATGGGAAGCGTGATCCTTCTTGTCTGCAGTCTGATCCAATTGCCGGAGCGGGAGCCGGCAGTTAATATTATCCTGGATGTCCTGGCCGGAGGAGGAGTTTATGCAGGAGTCGTATTCCTTTATCTGTGTCTTATAAAAAAATTAGAGAATAAAAAAAAGAAGTTGCGGCATTAAGGAAGAGATGATAATATATTATATATTAATGCAGGATTATCAAGTGTTTTATAACATAGGAAAAGGAGGGTTATCACATGAGAGAATGGAAGAAACCGGAAGTAAAAGTTTTTGATGTGAAGATGGATGAAAATATCGCGGCAAGCGGGCAGGAAAGGAAAAAGATTCATTTTACTGATGGAGATTTTTGGTGCTATGTGAACGGTCAGATAATCGTAAATACATCAGTTGGCTGGTATACGGGCAATGATGGAAGAGTATGGGCGAGTTTTGCATATTCATCCGGCTCAGGCAGTACGGGAAAGTGGGCAGTTGAGAGTTGCCTTGCTTAGAAGTGGACATATGATAACGTATAGCTAAAGAGAGATAAAGTCACCGAAAGGGCTGCGCATTAAAAGATAATGCCTGAGCCCTTTCTTTATTTCCGCAGGCGACGGGTCGGGAGGACATGCCTGCATGTCTGTCTAGTGAATGCCGCAAGGAACCATGACCCTCTGGCCTGGAAAAGGAGAACAGCCATGAGAAGTCCTCTGTTGGTAGTGATCCCGGCATATAACGAGGAAAAGAATATACAATATGTGGTGGAAGATCTGAAGAAAAACTGTCCGCAATATGATTATCTGATCGTCAATGACGGCAGTTCAGACGGTACCATGCGGCTGTGCAGAGAGCAGGGATATCATGTGCTGGATCTTCCGGTGAATCTGGGGCTGGCAGGCGGAGTGCAGGCTGGGATGCGCTATGCGGTCAGAAACGGATACGAATATGCGGTGCAGTTTGACGCGGATGGCCAGCATCTTGGAGAGTATATTCCTGTTATGCATGCCTGCGCGCAGAAGGATGGCTGTGATATCGTCATTGCCTCCCGGTATGTAGAGGGAAAGAAGGGGATAGGCCTCCGGGAGATCGGCAGCAGGCTGATCAGTCTGTGTATCTTCCTGACTACCGGGAAACGGATCAAAGACCCCACGTCCGGGATGCGTTTGTATGACCGGAAGATCATGGAGCGGATCGCCCGGCAGATGAACTATGACCCGGAGCCGGACACGCTGGCGGCGCTGATCCGGGACGGCGCTTCTATCCGGGAGGTGCCGGCGGTGATGAACGAACGGATTTCCGGGTCCAGTTATCTGAATCTCGCGAACTCTATCAAATATATGTGTTATATGTGCACATCGATCCTGATCATTCACTGGTTCCGGTAAAGGAGAGAATATGTCAGCAGTATTTCGTATCATTTTGATCCTGGCTTCCATCGCCACTTGTTTCTACATATCCCGAAAATTAAAGAGAGCGCAGGTAGACACCCATGATACCGGGTTCTGGCTCCTGTTTAGCTTTGTTCTGATCCTGATCAGTATCTTTCCTCAGATCGCGGACTGGCTTGCCGCGCAGCTTGGCATCTATTCCACGGTCAATATGGTATTTCTGATCATTATTTTTGCGTTGCTTTTACGAGTGTTCCTCCTTACTATCAAGACTTCACAATTGGAACATAAGCTCCGTGTCCTGGTGGAGGAACTGGCGATCCGGGAAAAGGAGAACGCTGAGGGTGAAAAACAGGATTCCGAAGAATAAGGAGAGGACTTATGCTGGACTGTGAATTTTGGGAAGCCGGGATCAATGAGTATCTGGCAGGCCTGAAGAAAATTGCCTATGAGAGGAAAGTGCCGTTTAAGGGCGTCTTTGAACTGACGCCCCGGTGTAATTTTAACTGTAATATGTGTTATGTCCATCTGAAGCCGGATGAGATTCCTAAGGTGGGTAGGGAATTTACGAAAGAAGAATGGATCGCTGTGGCGAGGGAAGCGCAGAAGGCAGGGACGATCGAGTTGACTCTCACAGGGGGGGAGCCTTTTGTGCGTCCGGATTTCCGGGAGATCTATGAGGCGGTCCATGATATGGGATTCCTGATCCAGATCTTCTCCAATGGATATCTGATCGACGAAGAGGCTGTCAAATGGCTGCGAAAGCGACCGCCCCACACGATGCGTTTCACCATGTATGGAGCCAGCGACGAGACCTATGAGCGGGTCTGCGGGATTAAAGATGGATTTACCAGGGTGGCGAGATCTGTGGAACTTCTGCGGGAGGCGAAGATCCCGCTTTATCTGGTAGCGACCATTACCAGAGAAAATGAGCAGGATCTTGACGGTATATATCGTTTTGCCATGGAGAGAGGTCTTCCCATCATCCATACGTCCAGCCTGATCAACCCGGTGCGGGGAGCTTCGGCAGATGCCAAGGGACATGAGGTTGAGCGGGAAATCCCGCCGGCACAGATCATCCGGCAGATCCGGGAGCAAAGCGGCGGGATCTATCCCCGGAAGCCCCGGGCGGATTATCTGAGCGGCTGTTCCAACTATCGCCGTGGTTATTGGGTGACATGGAACGGACGGATGCAGATGTGCACTTTTCTGACAGAACCCGCCGCTGTTGTAGAGCCGGGAGGATTCCTGGATAGCTGGCGGCAGCTGCTTGAGAAGGTGGAGGGATTGCGTCAGCCCGCGGAGTGCGGCTCCTGTGAATACGAGCAGTATTGTGACCGCTGTCCGGGCGTTCTCTATGCGGAAACCGGAGAGCACGGGAAGATTTCGCCGGAGTTCTGCAGAAAAGCAGAATTTAATTACATTCTCTATGGTAAAAATCTGGAAGATTAGGAAAAGAACTGGACAGCTTGTCAGGACTGTGGTAAAGTGTTTTTGCATAAAAGGGAATGACTGTAATAGAATTTGAATAGAGAGTGCAAGGAGGAAACGAGAATGAAGACATGGAAGAAACCGGAAGTAAAAGTATTTGATGTTAAGATGGATGAGAATATCGCGGCAAGCGGTGACGGCGGCTATCAGACAGGATATATTTATTATGATCTGGGAGGAATTACCAGAGGCGGGGCAACCTATCGCTGGAATGGAAACAACAATATCCAGGATACCGGGATTACTTTCCATATAACGAGCGACGGCAAGGTTGTTAACAAAAGTCATGTGGCGAATATCGCAGGATGTCTGGCATAAGGAACGCGGAATAATGAGAGGTTACGGATACAGATCCGTAGCCTCTTTTTTCGATCTGGGGATAAAAGTCAGAGCCGGGAAGGATAGATCAATTGGAAAATCCCTGCGCGCGTGGTATAATAATTGCGCAGAGCGAAAATAAAACTGCTTTTCACAGAACGGTCATATTTCTCTGCTATGATGTGGGGAAAATGGAGGTGGACGATATGGATAAGATCAAGATTCTCGTGGTGGACGATGAGGTAAGGATGCGCAAACTGGTGCGGGACTTCCTGGAACGGGAGGGATTCGCGGTCCGGGAAGCTGGAGACGGCCTGGAAGCCATGGAGATCTTTTATGAGGAGAAAGATATCGCCCTGGTGATCCTGGATGTGATGATGCCGAAGATGGACGGATGGCAGACTTTAAGGGAACTGAGGCAGTCCTCGGATGTGCCGGTGATCATGCTCACTGCCAGATCCGAAGAGCGGGATGAACTCCAGGGATTTGACCTGGGAGTGGATGAATATATTTCCAAGCCTTTCAGCCCCAAGATTCTGGTGGCAAGAGTCCAGGCGCTTCTCAGGCGTTCTCATGCCATGGGAGCGGAGGAAGTAGTGAGCGCAGGCGGGATCTCCATTGACAAGGCGGCCCATCAGGTTTACATTGAGGGGCAGGAGATCGAGCTGAGCTTCAAGGAATTCGAGCTTTTGACCTATTTCGTGGAGAATCAGGGCATCGCTCTCTCCCGGGAGAAGATCCTGAACAATGTGTGGAACTATGATTATTTTGGAGACGCCAGGACCATTGACACCCATGTAAAGAAACTGAGAAGCAAGCTTGGGGACAAGGGCGGCTATATCAAGACCATCTGGGGGATGGGATATAAATTCGAGGTTGACGAGAGATGAAACATTCCATCAAATGGCAGGTGACCGGAGTGTTCGCAGGGCTCCTTCTGGTGATGATCCTGGTTCTGATGGCCATCAACCTGCGTTTTCTGGAACCTTATTATATCAATAACAAGAAGGATTCTTTCATCGAGATGTACCAGGAGCTTAATGAGGCTCTGGAGGCGGGAACCATCGGAGAGGATGAGGTTTCTACCGGCCTTGCCCATCTGGCGGAAGAGAACAACATTTCCTTCCTGATCAGCGACCAGGGGTCTGAGAAGGTTTATACCAATGTGCATAATCCGGAATTGCTGCGCAACCAGATGGTAGGGTATCTTCTGAACCAGGCCCAGAAGCAGGGGAAGGTTCTGGAGACCACCGACGACTATGAGATCAGCCAGTCCTATGATCCCTGGAATGAGAATGATTACCTGGATATGTGGGGGCAGATGGGAACAGGCGAACAGTTTCTTCTGCGAAGCCCTCTGGAAGGGATCCGGGAGAGCGCCCAGATCTCCAACCGGTTTCTGATCTACATCGGGAGCGTGCTGGGAGTGCTGGCCCTGATCCTGGTATGGTATCTGGCCAAGCGGATGACTCGGCCTCTGCAGGAGCTGACGGCTTTGTCGGATAAGATGGCCAACCTGGATTTTGACGCCAAATATGCCAGCGGCGGCAAGGATGAGATCGGGGAGCTGGGCGCCAACTTCAACCGGATGTCGGAGAAGCTGGAGAGTACTATATCTGAATTAAAGAAGGCAAACAACAGCTTAAAGCAGGACATTGAACAGAAGGAAAAGCTAGAACAGATGCGCACCGAATTCCTGGGAAATGTGTCTCATGAGCTGAAAACCCCTATCGCTCTGATCCAGGGGTATGCGGAAGGGCTGAAGGAAGGGGTCAGCGACGATCCGGAGAGCCGCCAGTTTTACTGTGACGTGATCATGGATGAGGCGGCGAAGATGAATCAGATGGTGAAGAACCTGCTGACCTTAAATCAGCTGGAGTTTGGGGATGAAGACATTGTGTTCGAGCGGTTTGACATCGCGGAACTGATCCGGGGCGTGCTGCAGAGCATGGAGATCCTGGCCCAGCAAGCCGGGGCGGACGTGCATTTTGACTGTGAGGGCCCGGTGTGCGTCTGGGCGGACGAGTTCAAGATTGAGCAGGTGCTGCGCAATTACATCAGCAACGCCATCCATCATGTGGGGGGCGACAAGGTGGTGGAGATCAAGGTGGCGGCAGGGCCGGAGCGGGCGCGGATCAGCGTGTTCAATACGGGCCAGCCTATTCCTGAGGAGGATCTTGGCCATATCTGGGAGAAGTTCTACAAGGTGGACAAGGCTCACACCAGAGAGTACGGCGGCAACGGCATTGGGCTTTCCATCGTCCGGGCCATCATGGAGTCCCTGCACCAGGAGTACGGGGTCAAAAACTACGAGAACGGCGTGGAATTCTGGTTTGAGCTGGATATGAAATAGAGTGAGGAGAATGAGAGTATGATCGCAATCATTGATTATGACGCGGGAAATATCCGGAGCGTGGAGAAAGCGCTGCAGTTCCTGGGGCAGGAAGTGAAGATCACCCGGGACCGGGAAGAGATCCTTGGGGCGGATAAGGTAGTGCTGCCGGGAGTGGGGTCTTTTGGGGACGCCATGGGGAAGCTCCACCAGTATGGCCTGGTGGAGGTGATCCGGCAGGTGGCGGAAGAAAAGACGCCCTTCCTTGGGATCTGTCTGGGCCTGCAGCTGCTCTTTGAGCGAAGCGACGAGTCCCCGGGGGTGGCAGGCCTGGGGATCCTGAAGGGAGAGATCTTACGGATCCCGGAGGGAGAGGGGCGCAAGATCCCCCACATGGGATGGAATTCCCTGGAGCTTCGGAATCAGGGCCGGTTATTTGCAGGGATATCCGGGGAGCCTTATGTGTACTTCGTCCATTCCTATTATCTGAAGGCAAGGGACGAGCAGGTTGTGAAGGCGACCACGGAATATGGGGTCACCATCCACGCCTCGGTGGAGCAGGATAATATTTTTGCCTGTCAGTTCCATCCGGAGAAGAGCAGCGATACAGGGCTTAAGATCCTGAAGAATTTCGTAGAGTTATAGGGGGACGGCTATGCATACCAAGAGAATCATTCCCTGCCTGGACGTGAAAGACGGCCGGGTGGTAAAAGGGGTTAATTTTGTAGACCTGAAAGACGCGGGAGATCCGGTGGAGATCGGGGCAGCTTACGACAAGGCCGGCGCCGATGAGCTGGTTTTCCTGGATATCACCGCCTCCTCAGACGCCCGGGGGACGGTGGCGGACATGGTGCGGAAGGTGGCGGAGACAGTGTTCATCCCCTTCACAGTAGGGGGAGGGATCCGGACGGTGGAGGATTTCCGGGCTCTTCTGAGAGAAGGGGCGGACAAGATCTCCATCAATTCCTCGGCCATTAATACGCCCCGTCTCATCTCTGATGCGGCGGACAAGTTCGGCAGCCAGTGCGTGGTGGTGGCCATTGACGCGAAAAAGCGGGCAGATGGAAGCGGCTGGAACATTTACAAAAACGGCGGCCGCATTGACGTGGGCATCGACGCCCTGGAGTGGGCGGCCAGAGTGGAACGCCTGGGAGCCGGCGAGATCCTGCTTACCAGCATGGACTGCGACGGGACCAAAGGGGGATATGACCTGGAACTGACCCGGGCTATCGCAGATACGGTGTCCATCCCGGTGGTTGCTTCCGGCGGCGCGGGAACACTGGGGGATTTCTATGACGCGCTGACAGAAGGCGGCGCGGACGCGGCGCTGGCGGCTTCTCTGTTCCACTACAAGGAGCTGGAGATCCGGGAAGTGAAAGAATACCTGAGAGAAAAGGGCGTGTCCGTGCGCCTGTAGAGAAGGAGAGGAAATATGGCGGCCATCAGCAACGACTGGCTTCCCGTCCTGAAGGAGGAGTTTGGGAAGCCCTACTACAGACAATTATTTCAGACGGTGAATCAGGAGTACCGGACTCACCAGGTCTTCCCTCCTGCGGAGGATATTTTCAATGCGTTTCACCTGACTCCTTTTCATCAGGTGAAGGTGGTGATCCTGGGACAGGATCCCTATCACAACTACGGGCAGGCCCACGGGCTGTGCTTTTCCGTGAAGAAAGGGGTGGAGATCCCGCCCTCCCTGGTGAATATCTACCAGGAACTTCACGATGACCTGGGGTGTGAGATCCCGGATCACGGGTGCCTGACAAAATGGGCCCGGCAGGGGGTGCTGATGCTCAATACCGTCCTGACGGTGCGGGCCCATCAGGCCAACTCTCATCGGGGGATCGGCTGGGAGGAATTTACCGATGCGGCCATCCGGGCGCTGAACGGGGAGGACCGGCCCATTGTGTTTATCCTGTGGGGCGCGCCGGCCCAGCGCAAGGCAGCCATGCTGGACAACCCAAATCACCTGATCCTTAAGTCTCCTCATCCCAGTCCTCTGTCCGCCTACCGGGGATTCTTCGGCAGCCGGCCCTTCAGTAAGACCAATCAGTTCCTGGAGGCTCACGGGGAGACGCCTATCGACTGGCAGATCCGGTAGAGCGGTAAAAATGATTACGAAAATGTTAATTTTGCCTTGTTTTTATGCCAAATGGTTGAAATCGACAAAGCCATTTGGCATAATTAATTAGTGGAGTATGTTTGCGGGATAACCCGTATACATGGAGGAAAGCAAAAAGTTATGACAGCGCAGTTGAAAAGAAGAAGTCTGATCTTTGGAGCAGGTCTCCTGCTTTATCTGTGCGCGTTGGGAGTGTCGTCTCAGGTAGAGCTGTCAGACGCAGTGAGATTTGTCTGGTTTTTAATTGCATATCTGATCATTGGATTTGATTCGTTCCGGGGACTGCGGGACCGGTTTATGAAGAAGCAGTTCCTGACAGAGTATACCCTGATGGTCCTTGCCACGGTAGGGGCGTTTGGTATCGAGCGCTATGAAGAGGGCGTCCTGGTGATGATCCTTTTTGAGCTGGGCCTGATCTTTGAGGCCTTTTCCACAGACACGGCCAAGCGTTCCATCGCCGAGATGATCGATATCCGGCCGCCTTACGCAACCCGTAAGGTGAAGGGGAAGGAGCAGCAGGTGGATCCTTCGGAGTTGAAGCGGAACCATATCATTATCATCAAGCCTGGTGAGCGGATCCCGGTGGACGCGGTGATCACCAGCGGTACTACCACTATTGACACCAAGGCTGTGACAGGAGAGTCCATGCCGGAAAGCGCCGGAGTGGGCGACCGGATCTACAGCGGCTGCATCAATCTGCGGGGTGTGATCGAAGCCCGGGTTTCCAAGGTTTATAAGGATTCTACTGTTTCCAAGATCATGGAGATGGTGGAGGATGCGCAGAATAAAAAGGCGGAGAGCGAGACCACGATCTCCAGGTTTGCCAGAATCTATACGCCGGTTATGCTGGTACTGGCCCTTCTGGTGATGATCTATCCGCCCCTTACCTTCTCTTACGGGAACTGGAACACCTGGATCTACCGGGGGCTGATCTTCCTGATCGTGGCCTGTCCCAGCGGCCTGGTCATGTCTATCCCAATCGCGTTCCTGGGAGGGATCGCTTCTGCGGCCCGCCAGGGGATCGTGGTGAAGGGAGGAAATTACCTGGAAGATATCTCAAAGGCGGATACCTTTATCTTTGATAAGACCGGTACTCTGACTAAAGGCGTGTTTAAGGTCAAAGAGATCCATCCGGAGGGAATGACCGAAGAGGAGTTGCTGGAAGCAGCGGCCCATGTGGAGAGCTATTCCAACCATCCCATCGCCCAGTCTCTTACGGAAGCGTATGGAGCAACGGGGAAGGAAGTGGATAAACAGAAGGTCTACCGGATGAAAGAGATCCCCGGATTTGGCATTACCGCCACCTATGCGGGGCAGCGAGTGTACATAGGGAACTGGCGCATGATGTGCAAGCAGAAGATAGAGGCCCAGGAAGTGAAGAAGGCCGGAACTGTGGTCTATGTGGCACTGGATCGGAAATACGCCGGATATATCCTCATTGCCGACGAAGTGAAGGAAGACGCAAAAGGAACCCTGCAGTATCTGAAGGAAAAGTGCAGGGGCGTTCTGGTCATGCTCACCGGAGACTCGGAAGCGGCAGGACGGGAAGTGGCGGAAGATCTGGAAATGGACTATGTCTATACCAATCTTTTGCCTAAGGATAAACTGGAGCAGGTGGAAGATTTCATGCTTCTGGAAGACGCCACGGAGAAGGTTGTGTGTGTGGGCGACGGTATCAACGACGCGCCGATCCTGACCCGGGCGGATGTGGGTATCGCCATGGGAGACCTGGGATCTGCAGCGGCTATCGAGGCGGCGGATGTGATCCTGATGGAGGATGAACTCTGGAAGATCACCGATGTGATCCGGATCGCGAAGGAGACGCTGCGGGTGGTAAATCAGAACATTACATTCGCTCTTGTGATCAAGGCCATGGTGCTGATCCTGGCAGTGATCGGCTACTTTGGTATGTGGGAAGCGATCCTGGCGGAAGTGGGCGTGATGTTCGCGGTGATCTTAAACGCGGTGGGAGTTGTGAAGTACACCGTTTAGGAGGAGACATGAGAAAGACTCGGAATCTATTACTGATCCTGGCAGCAGGACTCCTGCTGGCCGGGTGCGGGAAGAATCCCTATAACCAGGGAATGGAAGCCCTGGAAAGCGGCGCTTACGAGGAGGCGGCAGATCAGTTCCGGCAGGCTGTGGCGGATGAGAAGAACACGGCGGATTCCTACCGGGGATTAGGCCTGGCGCTGTGGGAACAGGAAGATTATGAAGGAGCCCGGGACGCGTTTGTGTCCGCGCTGGAGCAGGGCAGCCAGGAGAGCGGGACCATCTATAACCTGCTGGGGAACTGTGAGATGGAACTTCAGAATGGCGAGCAGGCGTATGAATATTATGAGAAGGGCCTTGCCATGGAGGGCAACAGTGAAGAACTGACTCAGGAGATGAAGCGGGGGCGGATCGTTGCCTGTGAAGAACTGGGGGACCTGGAGAGCGCGAAGACATTGCTGGCAGAGTATCTGGAAGAATATCCGGACGATGAGGCGGCGGCAAAAGAAGCGGAATTTTTGGAGACGAGATAGCAGGATTTATGATCGAATTAGCGAAAGAACAGGAAAAAGTGATCCTGGTTGGCGTAAGCCTTCCGGGGCAGGAAGATACAGGGCAGCTCTTGGATGAGCTGGCCTTTCTTGCTGATACGGCAGGAGCGCGGGAAGTGGGGAGAGTGATCCAGTCCAGGGATCAGATCCATCCCGGCACTTATGTGGGAACGGGAAAGATCATGGAGATCAAAGATCTTCTGTGGGAGACAGACGCCTCCGGGATCATCTGCGACGATGAGCTGTCGCCGGCACAGATGAAGAATCTTCAGGATGAACTGGAAGTCAAGGTGCTGGACCGGACCTTGCTGATCCTGGATATCTTCGCGGCAAGAGCCCGCACCAGCGAGGGGAAGATCCAGGTGGAACTGGCTCAGCTTAAGTACCGGCAGACCAGGCTTGCCGGGTTTGGAACCGCCCTGTCCAGGCTTGGCGGAGGTATTGGAACGAGAGGGCCCGGAGAGAAGAAGCTGGAGATGGACCGGCGGCTGATCCGGGAGCGGATCGGCCAGCTGAACCGGGAACTGAAGGCGGTCCAGAGGCACCGGCAGGTTACCCGGGAGCAGCGGATGGAAAGCCTTATTCCGGTGGCGGCCATCGTAGGATATACCAACGCGGGAAAGTCCACCCTTCTCAACACCCTGACCGGAGCGGGGATCCTGGCGGAGGATAAGCTTTTCGCCACCCTGGATCCCACAACAAGGAATCTGAAGCTGCCGGCAGGCCAGGAGATCCTGCTGACCGATACGGTGGGATTTATCCGCAAGCTTCCCCATCATCTGATCGAGGCCTTCCGGAGCACGTTGGAAGAAGCCCGCTACGCGGATCTGATCATCCATATGGCAGATGTGTCCAATCCCCAGGTGGAGGCTCAGATGCACACTGTCTATGAAACGCTCCGGGAGCTGGGCGTGGAGGATAAACCGGTGATCACGGTGTTAAATAAGAAGGATCTGGTAGAAGACCTTCCGGTGATCCGGGACTTCCGGGCGGACTGTACCGTGGCTCTGTCGGCAAAGACAGGGGAAGGCCTGGAAGAATTCCTGCACATGATCGAGGGAGTCCTGCGATCCAGGGAGATCCATATCGAAGAGATCTATCCCTACCGGGACGGCGGGAAGATCCAGCTGATCCGCAGATATGGCGAGATCGAAGAGGAAGCGTACCAGGAGGAAGGGATCCGGATCAAGGCGTACCTACCTGCCAGGCTCTATGACAAGGTGCGCCCCTCCTGGGGAGAATAGCCAAAAAGCTTGCGGTAGGCCCGGGAGAAGGTGGAGTAATCCCGGTAGCCGCATTCGTAACAGGACTGGGCGGGGGACAGACCGGACAGGATCAGTTCCCTGGCAAGAAGGAGACGTTTCTGGGAGATATAGCTGCCAATGGTGCAGCCGGTCTCCTGCTTGAAGGTCCGCATCATATGATATTTGCTGATATAGAAGATCTCAGAAAGCCGGTCGATGGACAGGTCTTCCGGGAGATTTTCATTGATATACTGGAGAATGGCGCTGACCTTGGTGCCATTCTTTTCTGTATCCAGGAATTCCAACCGGTTCCGGCGGGCGCCCCGATTCAGATGGACCATGAACTCAAGGAACAGAAGCTGGCGGTAGAGAGTGGCGGCGTATCCCTGGTCGGAAAAAGACTGTTCCAGCCGGTTGATGGCGTGGAAGAGAGGACTTTTCTCCAGGGAAGGGATACGAAGGACGTTGGAGCCTTCCTCGTAGGCCTTCCGGAAGCAGAAGCTTAAGTCATAATCGGAAGTCTGGTAGGCTTCGATGAAGGCAGGGGATATATATACGATGATCCGCTCATAAGGCGCCCGGTTATCCACAGTGAGGCGGTGCAGATCATTGTGCTTGACCAGGACGATGTCGTAGGGCTTCAGTTCATAGGAGCGGCCTTCCACCACGTAGGTGACCTGCCCTTTGATGAAAATGGTGATCTTGTCGAAGTCGTGATAGTGGTATTCGATCTCCCGGGTCTCCTGGTCTGTCAGGTGGAACAGGCGGAACTGCCCGTCCAGATATCCCTTTTTCGCATACTGCGCCATAGAAGTTTCACCTCTTCCTGTGATTCTTTTATCAGTTTACCAAAAAAAGAGCAGGATTTGCAATAAAAATGGCAGGATTTGCATTGAAAGTGTAAATCATGCCTGATATGATAAAAGAAAAGTGAAACCGAAAAGATCCAAGGAGGATAGATTATGAAGGTTGTGCTGGAGCGTTATCATGGGCTGGGAAACGACTATGTAGTGTTCGATCCCAACAGGAATGAACTGGAACTGAGAGAAGAAAATGTCCGGATGATCTGTGACCGGAACGAAGGGCTGGGGGCAGACGGAGTCCTGGAAGGCCCGATCCTGAAGGAAGAGGGAATGTATGTCAAGGTATGGAATCCTGACGGAAGTGAGTCTGAGACCAGTGGAAACGGAGTCCGGATCTTTGCCAAATATCTGAAGGACGCAGATTATGTACAGAAGAAGCATTTTACCTTATATACCGGAAACGGCCCGGTGGAAGTGACCTTTCTGAACGAAGAGGGCAGCCGCCTGCGGGTTTCCATGGGCAAGCTTTCCTTCTGGAGCGATGATATCCCGGTAACCGGGGAGCGCAGGGAAGTGATCAACGAAGATATGGTCTTTGGACGGACCCTGTATCCGGTGACCTGCGTCAGCATCGGGAATCCCCACTGTGTGATCCCCATGCGGGAGGTGTCCAAGCCTCTGGTGTGCAAGATCGGAGATTACGCGGAGATCGCCAGATATTTCCCTAACCGGATCAACACCCAGATCATGAAGGTGATCGACAAAGAACATGTAGCGATTGAGATCTACGAGCGGGGAGCCGGATATACCCGGGCTTCCGGGACAGGAGCCTGCGCGGCCGCGGGCGTGGCCTACAAGCTGGGGTTGACCAACAACAAAGTGATCGTCCACATGCCCGGCGGGGATCTGCAGATAGAGGTGGAAGACGACTGGAACGTATATATGACAGGCGACGTCTTCTATGTGGCCAAGATCACGCTGAGCAATGAATTTGTAGAAAAATTAAGAAGTGTATAGTATACTAAGGCATAGGAGGAACACCTATGCCTTTAAAATTTGTATTCGGCCCTTCCGGGTCCGGAAAATCCTATCAGCTGTATCATCAGATCATTGAAGAATCTATGGCGCATCCAGAGCGCTCTTATATTGTCCTTGTGCCGGAGCAGTTTACCATGCAGACGCAGAAGGACCTTGTCATGCTGCATCCACGAAAAGGGATCATGAATATTGACGTGTTAAGTTTCGGCCGCCTGGCTTACCGGGTATTCGAAGAGACAGGGGGAGGTCTGCTCCCTGTGCTGGACGATGAGGGAAAGAACCTGATCCTCAGGAAGATCGCCGGGGATTATGAGCGGGAACTGAAGGTCCTGCGGGGAAATATCAGGAAGCTTGGCTATATCAGCGAGATTAAATCCGTGCTGTCGGAATTTGTTCAATATGATATCGGCGAGGAAGAGATTCGCCGGGTGATGGAGGAGACGGGAGAGGGAAGCCGGCTGTATTATAAACTCCGGGATATCGGGATCCTGTACCGGGGATTCACAGATTACCTGGAAGAAAAATATATTACCAAGGAAGAACTGCTGGATGTGCTGAGCCGCCTGGTGAAAGAGTCGGATATGCTGAAGAACGCAACGGTAGCGCTGGACGGGTTCACCGGATTTACGCCGGTGCAGGACCGGCTTCTGGGGGAACTTATGACCTACTGCCGGGAAGTGCTGGTGACCGTTACCATGGATGAGCGGGAAGATCCCTGGCGTTATACCCATCCCTATCAGCTGTTTGCCCTGAGCAAACAGATGGTCACATCCCTTACCCGGATCGCCGGGGAGAGAAAGGTGACGGTGGAGGAGCCTCTCTTCCTGTATGATCCGGTTCCCTGGAGATTCCGGGAGAATCAGGAGCTGGCATTTCTGGAGCGTAATCTCTTCCGCTCCAGGAGAACTGTGTGGGAGAAAGAGACAAAGGCTGTCCGGATCCACCGGGCAAGGAATCCAAGGGAGGAAGCGTTCGCGGCGGCGGGAGAGATCCGCTCCCTGGTGCGCCGGGGGAAGCTGCGCTACCGGGAGATCGGCGTGATCACCAGCAGTATGGAGACCTACGGAGATTATCTGGAGGAAGCGTTTGCCTCCTACGGGATCCCGGTTTTCATGGACCACAAGCGGAGCATCCTTTTGAATCCCTTTATCGAATATCTGCGGAGCCTTCTGAATATGGCGGAGCAGAACTTTACCTATGAGAGCGTGTTCCGTTTTCTGCGGACAGATCTTGCGGGGTTTACCTGTGAGGAGACAGATCAGCTGGAGAACTACGTGATCGGTCTTGGGATCCGGGGGTATAAGCGGTGGCAGGAAAAGTGGGTGCGCCGTCTGAAGGGAATGGGTGAAGAAGAACTGGAAGCGCTGAACCATCTGCGGGTCCTGTTTGTGGAGAAAGTGGACGGCCTTATGTATGTGCTGCGCCAGAGACGGAAAACGGTGCGGGATATCACCATGGGACTCTATGAATTCATGGTCCGGGAAGAGCTGCAGCTTCGGCTTAAGAAACAGGAGGAAGAATTCCAGGCCGCCGGGGAACTGGCTCTTGCCAAAGAGTATGCCCAGGTCTACCGGATCCTGATCCAGCTGTTTGAGAAGTTCGTAGAGCTTCTGGGAGACGAGCCGGTGGCGCTGGAGGAATATGGCCAGCTCCTGGACGCAGGGCTGGAGGAAGCCCGGGTGGGCGTGATCCCTCCCGGCGTGGATCAGGTGGTGGCGGGAGACATGGAACGGACCCGCTTAAAGGATATCAAAGCCTTGTTCTTTATAGGGGCAAATGACGTTCATCTGCCGGGACCGCTTATGCGGACCGGGCTTCTCTCCGAGCGGGACCGGGAGGTCTTTGTAAGAGAGCGTCTTGCGCTGGCGCCTGGCGGGAAGGAGCAGGCCTATATCCAGAAATTTTATCTTTATATGAATCTTACCAAACCCTCTGAAAGGCTGGAGATCTATTACAGTAAAGTATCCCAGGACGGGAAGAGCCTGCGGCCTGCTTATCTGATCCAGGAATTTAAGAAACTGTATCCGGGACTTAAGGTGCAGGACGAGGAAGAGCAGGGGATCAAAGAGAAGGAACTGACGGCGGGAACCGGGATGGACTGGCTGATCCGGGGGCTGCAGGGAGAAGGAGCAGGGATGGATCCGGCGTGGCAGGAGCTGTATACCTGGTATCAGAAGGATCCTGTCTGGAAGAAAGAAGCAGACCGGATGGTGGAAGCAGGCAGTTACCATTGCCCCCAGGACGGGCTGACCCGCAGGACGGCAGAGCGGCTCTATGGAGAGGGATTCCGGGACAGCATTACCCGGATGGAGCAGTTTTCATCCTGTGCCTATGCTCATTTCATGTCCTACGGGCTGAATCTTAAGGAGCGGCAGGAATATGAATTCGCCGCTGTGGATCTGGGGAATCTCTGTCACAGCGCCCTGGAGATTTACTCCGGGAAAGTAGAGAAGGGCGGGCAGGGATGGACTTCGGTTTCCAGAGAGACCCAGAAGCAGTATATTGATAAGAGTGTAGAGGAAGCGGCGGCTGGCTACGGGAATTCCATCCTCTACAGTTCCGCCCGCAATGAATCCCTGATCCTCCGGATCCGGCGGATGCTGGAGCGGACTGTATGGGCGCTGACCCGGCAGCTCAAGGCGGGAGATTTCCGGCCGGCGGCCTATGAGCAGCGGTTTGAGGGCGGTAAGATCGACCGGGTGGATCTGTGTCAGGAGGATGACAAGATCTATGTCAAAGTGCTGGATTATAAAACCGGACTGAAAGCCTTTGACCCGGGAGCCCTGTATTACGGGCTGCAGCTGCAGCTGATGGTCTATATGAGGGCGGCTGTAAGCCGGGAGGAGAAGAGGCATCCAGAATGCCAGGTGATCCCTGCGGGAGTGTTCTATTACCGGATCTGGGATCCGCTGATCGACCGGAAGAAAGGAACCGGTCCGGAAGAACTGGAGGAAGCTTTCTTAAAAGACCTGCGGCCGGACGGGATTGTGAACCTGACAGAAGACGCCCTTCTTCATCTGGACCGGACAAGTACAGGAGAATCGCTGGCGGTTCCGGTGAAGTATAACAAAGACGGAAGCCTTTCCAAGACTTCCCGTGTGGTGTCGGATGGGGATTTCCGGGCGATGATGGACTATGCCGGGGAGAAGGTGAGGGAGAACCACAGCAGGATCCTGGATGGAGAGACTGGCCCCAATCCCTACCGGAGAGGGCAGGAGAGCAGCTGCGACTACTGCCGGTACCGGCATATCTGTGGATTCGATACAAAGATCCCGGGATATGGTTACCGGGAACTGGGGAAAATGAGCCGGGAAGAGGCGGTGGCCAGGATGCGGGCCTTTCAGGAGCAGGGACGGCAGAGGGAAGAAAAGAGACAGGGAGAAGAGTAACTATGGGAGTGCAGTGGACGGAAGAACAACAGAAAGTGATCGACCTCAGGGAGCGGAATATCCTGGTGTCTGCCGCTGCCGGTTCTGGCAAGACAGCGGTGCTGGTGGAGCGGATCATCTCCATGCTCACGGATCCGGAACATCCGCTGGATGTGGACCGGCTTCTTGTGGTGACCTTCACGGAGGCGGCAGCGGCGGAGATGAAGGAGCGGATCCGGGGCGCCATTGAGGAGAGGCTCGCGAAGCAGCCGGAGTCTGAGCATCTGCAGCGCCAGGCTACTTTGATCCACAGTGCCCAGATCACCACTATCCATAGCTTCTGCCTCTCGGTGATCCGGGATCATTTCCATGCCATTGACCTGGATCCGGGATTCCGGATCGGGGAGGAAGGAGAATTAAAACTTCTGCAAAGAGAGGTGTTGGGAGATCTTCTGGAAGCGCAGTATGAAGAGGGAGGGGAAGCCTTCCTGGATCTGGCGGGCGCTTATGGCACAGGGAGGAATGACAAGAAGCTGGAGGATCTGATCCTGAAGATCTATGAATTTTCCAGAAGTTATCCCGACGGGGCTGCCTGGCTTGACGCCTGTGTGGAAGCCTATCGGGCGGAGACGCTGGAACAGCTGGGGAAGACCCGGTATCTTGCTCTTTTGATGGAGAATGGGGGCAAACTCTTAAGAGACGCGAAAACTCTGCTGGAAGAGGGAGTCAGGATCTGCCGGGAACCGGACGGCCCGTCCGCCTATCAGGAGATGCTGGAGGAGGACCTTCAGATGGTCCTAAGCTTCCTGGAGGCAAAGACTTACCAGGAACTGGGAGAAAAGATCGGGAAGACTGCCTGGATGAAGCTGGGGGTCAACCGGAAGAAAGAGGTGTCCCAGGAGAAGATCCTGCAGGTAAAAGAGATCCGGGATCAGGTAAAAGAGCTGGTAAAGGATCTGACAGCCCAGTATTTTTATGAGGAACCGGAGGAAATCTTACGAGACCTTGGGATCTGCCGGCCTTATATGGAAGAACTGGCCCGTCTGGTGAAACTTTTCACCGGACAGTTTGAAGAGAAGAAGCGGTCCCGCAACCTGATCGATTTCTCGGATATGGAGCAGTATGCCCTGCGGATCCTGACCAGGAAGGAAGGAGAAGAGCGGGCGCCCTCCGATGTGGCGGGAGAATATCAGCGGCAGTTCTATGAGATCATGATCGATGAGTACCAGGACAGTAACCTGATCCAGGAGGCCATCCTGACCAGCGTTTCCGGCGTCCGGGAAGGCAGGTATAATATCTTCATGGTAGGAGATGTGAAGCAGAGCATTTATCGGTTCCGTCTGTCCAGGCCGGAGCTGTTTATGGAGAAATTTGACACCTATGATCTGGCGGGCGGCCCCAGGCAGAGGATCGATCTGCACAAGAATTTCCGCAGCCGCCGGGAAGTGCTGGACAGTGTGAACCTGTTCTTCCGGAAGCTGATGTGCCGGGATCTGGGAGGGATTGCTTATGACGACCGGGCGGCTCTTTATGTAGGAGCGGATTACCCGGAAGAAGGAGACTTCCATACGGAAGTTCTGCTGATCGATACAGAGGTTCCGGAGGAGGAGCAGGAGCTGACAGGCCCTTCTTCCCAGGAACTGGAGGCCCGCTGTATCGCCGGGGAGATCCGGCGGCTTCTGGCAGAGCAGAAGGTTCTGGACAAGGAGAGCAAAATTCTGCGTCCGGCCCGGTACAAAGATATCGTGATCCTGACCCGCAGTATCCGGGGGACGGCGGATGTGTTTGCCTCGGTGCTGGCAGAAGAAGGCATCCCGGCCCATGTGGGCACCCGGGAAGGATATTTCTCTGCCCAGGAGGTGAGTCTGGTGCTGGATTATCTGCAGGTGCTTTTGAACCGGCAGCAGGACATCCCCCTGACAGCAGTCCTGGCCTCTCCCATTGGAGGACTTGAGGCGGAAGAACTGGCGAAGATCCGCTGCGCCAGGCCTGAGGGGCCCTTCCACCAGGCGGTAGTTTTCTACCGGAACGAAGGAGAGGAAGAAAGGATCCGGGAGAAGCTGGAGTCCTGTCTTGGGACCATGGATCGGCTGCGAAAGAAAGTTTCCTATACGCCTATGCATGAACTTCTGCAGATGGTACTGGAGGATACAGGATACGGGGCCTACGCGGCGGCCATGCCGGGGGGCGCCCAGAGGAAGGCCAATCTGGAAATGCTGGTGGAGAAGGCCCGGTCGTTCGAGACCACCAGTTATAAAGGCCTGTTTCATTTTATCCGGTATATCCGGCAGCTGGAGAAATACGACGTAGATTATGGCGAGGCCAGTATTGAGGACGAGCATTCGGACGCGGTCCGTATCATGACCATCCACAAGAGCAAGGGACTGGAGTTCCCCATCGTCTTTGTGGCGGGCATGGGAAAACGGTTTAATCTTCAGGACGCAAGGAGTATGGTGACGCTTCATGCGGACCTGGGTATTGGGCTGGAAGCGGTAGACCTGACGCAGCGGACCAAAAGCCCCAGCCTGATCAAGAAGATCATCCAGAAGGAAGAGGTGCTGGACAGCCTTGCGGAAGAGCTGAGAGTGCTTTATGTGGCGTTTACCCGGGCAAAGGAGAAGCTGATCATCAGCGGGACGCTCTCCAGACCGGAAGAGAAACTGGCCGCGGCGGTCCGGGAAGAACGAGGCAGGGAAGGGACTCTCACTTACGGGAAGTTAAGTCGGGCGGTCACTTACTGGGACTGGCTCCTTCCGGCGCTGGCAGATATGCCAGAGGATGGCCCTGTAGATGTAAGGATCCTGGATCTTGGGGATATTACGGCAGGGGAAGTGCTAGAGGAGACAGCGGATGTGATCCGGCGGCGGATGCTGGAAGACTGGGATCTTGAGAAGGTTTATGATCCAGCGGTGAAGGAACATCTGGAGGAGCAGTTTTCCTACCAGTATCCTTATCCCAAAGGCGGAGAGCAGAAGCTGAAATTTACCGTGTCTGAACTGAAAAAGCGGGTTTATCTCCGGGAAACAGAAGATTTTGAGGAAGCGGAACTGGCCTGTGAAGAACCGGAAGTGATCCCTTTGATCCCCAGGTTCCTGGAAGAGCCGGAAGTTCTGACAGGGGCTTCCAGGGGAACTGCCTATCACCGTGTGATGGAGCTTCTGGATTTTTCCCGGACCTATACAGAAGAAGGATTAGAAGAGGAATTTGCGCAGTTTTTAAAGCAGGGAAAACTCTCGCAGGAGATGGCGGAATGTGTCCGGGCGGGGGATATCCTGCAAGTTCTGGACAGTTCCCTGGGGCGCCGGCTGAAAGCTGCGGCAAAGGCAGGGCAGCTGTGGAAAGAACAGCCCTTTGTCCTGGGAATTCCGGCCCGGGAGATCTATGGAGAAGAACAGGAAGAAGAAATGGTTCTGGTACAGGGGATCATCGACGCTTATTTCCAGGAAGAAGACGGCCTGGTGGTACTGGATTATAAGACAGACCGCGTGAGCGCGCCGGAGGAGCTGACGGAGAGATATCACGCCCAGCTGGACTATTATGGGAGAGCGCTGGAACAGCTGACACAGAAGAAGGTGAAGGAAAAAGTGATTTATTCTTTTGCATTAAAGGAGGAACTAATATTATGAAGATGAAGATCAGGAACAAGGCGGCCTTCACCCAGGCGGTCACCCCGCTGGAGGAAGAGAACCGGCAAGTGTCTTATGAGGCGGCGCTGGAAGGCATCGTGCTTTTGGAGAATGACGGTATCCTTCCTCTTACACCTGGGAAGATCGCCCTTTATGGAGCGGGAGCCCAGATGGCTACCAAGGGAGGGACCGGTTCCGGAGAGGTGAAGGAGCGGCACGTAGTGTCTATCCTGGAGGGGCTGGAAGAGGCTGGCTTTACAGTTACGACCAGGGACTGGATCCAGAGATACGCCGCAGGATATGAAGAGGCAGTGAAGGCATACCGGGTAGAGTTCCTGAAGGGCCTCTGGAAGCGGGACGAGATCAGTATCGTGGGAAGTCCCTTCCAGTATCCCTTTGGTCCGAAGATCACGCAGGAAGATATCAAGGCTTCGGATACCGATACCTGTATCTACGTGGCGACACGGCAGGCAGGAGAAGGGGGAGACCGGAAGCTGGAAGGTCAGGATTACACGCTGTCTGAGGAGGAGAAGAGGAATCTTGAGATCTGCGCCCGGAACTATGATCGTGTGATCCTGGTGATCAATGTGGGAGGCGTGTTTGACTTAAGTGTTCTGGACGAGATCCCAGAGATCCGCGCAGTGGTGTATTTCGCCCAGCAGGGTATGATGGGCGGACAGGCTCTGGCAGATCTTCTCAGGGGGAAGGTTTCTCCCTCGGCCAAGACCGTGGACACCTGGCCCGGGCGCTATGAGGATATCCCCTTTGCCATGGATTACAGTTATCTGAATGGAAATGTAGAAGAAGAGGACTACCGGGAAGGGATCTATGTGGGGTACCGGTATTTTGACAGCTATGGCGTGGAGCCCCGCTATCCCTTTGGGTATGGCCTGTCTTACACTTCTTTCTCCGTGGAGAGAGAAGACGTGGAAGTCCGGGGGACTCAGGTGGAAGTAAAAGCCCGGGTACAGAATACAGGAGACACTTATTCAGGGAAAGAGATCCTTCAGCTCTATGTCAGCTGTCCTCAGACAAAGCTGGCCAAGGAGTATCAGCGGCTGGCGGCATTTGCCAAGACCGGGGAACTGGCTCCGGGGGCGGAAGAAGTGGTTTCTCTTGTTTTTGACGTAAAAGATCTGGTTTCCTTCCGGGAGGAGGACGGGGTCTTTCTGCTGGAAGAGGGGGACTATATCCTGCGTCTGGGAACCTGCAGCCGCAAGACACAGGCCATCGGCGTGCTGGAACTGAACCGGGAAGTGATCACCCAGCGCTGCGCCCATGTGAGTCCTGCCGTACGGCAGGTGGAAGAGATTTGTCCCGCCCTGACCATGGATACGCAGGAGACACTGGACGAGGATGTGCCAAGATTTCCTGTGGATGGGGGAGCGATCCAGACGGTAGTCCACAGTTATGAGGAAGAGGACGAGGTGGTTTCGCCAGAAGTGAAGGATCTTCTTGATACTCTGTCGGCAGAAGATCTGTGCCGACTGGTGACAGGAGCAGGCAAGGACGACAGGTCCCGGTTCTTTGAAGCCCCGGGTTCTGCAGGCTTTACCACCGGGGAACTGCTGGAGAAAGGGATCCCCAACATCTGTCTGGCAGACGGGCCTGCAGGCCTCAGGCTTCAGAAGGTTTCCGCGGTTACCCGCAGCGGGAAGGTGAAGGCCACAGAACCCACCACCACTTCCATGGAGTTCCTGCCGGGGATCGTCCGGAGATGGAAGCTGGGAGATCCCAGGCGTCAGCCCTGTGTCTATCAGTTCGCCACCTCATTTCCGGTAGAGCTTGCCCTGGCCCAGTCCTGGAACACAGAGCTTCTGGAGCGGGTAGGGGAGGCCGTGGGCAAAGAGATGGAAGCATACGGCGTTACCTACTGGCTGGCGCCGGGCGTGAATATCCACAGGAATCCCCTGTGCGGACGGAACTTTGAGTATTATTCCGAGGATCCGCTGCTTTCCGGCAAGATGGCGGCGGCGGTGAGCCGGGGCGTACAGTCCCGGAGAGGCTGTTTTGTCACAGTCAAACATTTCTGCTGCAATAATCAGGAAGAGAACCGGAACCGGATGAATGTCAATGTCCGGGAGCGGGCTCTCCGGGAGATCTATCTGAGAGGATTCGAGATCGCGCTCCGGGAGGGCGGCGCCCGCTCTGTTATGAGCAGTTATAACCGGGTGAACGGAGAGTATGTGAACAACAGTTATGATCTTCTGGTCAAGGTTCTGCGCCAGGAATGGGGATTCGACGGCCTGGTGATGACCGACTGGTTTGCCACAGGAAAAGAGCTGGGCAGCCACAGCAAGGCTATCCAGGTGGGCAATGACTTGCTTATGCCGGGTGGGAAAGCCGCGGTCCGGGAACTGGAACGCAAGGTGAAGACCGGGGAACTGGAGGAGAAGGCGCTGCGCCGCTGCGGGGCCCGGGTGCTGGAAGGGATCTTAAGTTCCAGGATCTACCAGTCTTACCGGCGAGGGCAGGAGAAGATCAGAACATAGGATTAAAAAAGCTGCTGAGAATTCTCAGCAGCTTTTTCTAAATAAGGCATTCTACCTGGGACAGAAGTTGTTCTGTGGAAGGACTGGGACAGGAATGAATGATTAAAGAGAGCCCGGCAGCGCTGCCCAGGGCAAGAGTTCCCATCAGGGACTTGGCGTCAACGGCATGGTTGCCGCTAACCAGATCCATGTGGAAGGGGTACTGGCTTACGATCTTTACAAACTCTACGATGTCGTCACTGTGTCGGAAATGAACAGGTATCTTGATCATTTATAAACTCTCCTTTCTTTTGTGCTTGTGGCTGGATATATTATATTTGATCAATGTCGGAAAATGTTAGAACGGGGGTTGTAAAAAAAGGAACATTTTTTGTAAAATGATCATTTCTGGCAAAAAAAGGAACGGATTTTGCAGGAGTATGGTATAGTAAAGGTACGAAGCTTTAGGACGGACTTAAGAAAGGGCGCGGCAGGATGGATAAGAAGCTGATCCAGTATCTGGAAGAGATGAATGAGCAGGAAGAGCGGATCTTAAGAGAGAACAGGCCTGTGCTCTCTTACTATACCAAGGGCGAGGGGAGTACGGTGGTTGACGCCGGGATCACCATGCGTCCCATGACGCTGATCGACCTTTTGAAACAGCCCAGATTTGTACCGCTGCCCAGGCATACCCACAACTACATGGAACTGGTCTATATGTGCAGCGGGTCCACCACCCATGTGATCAACGAAGAGACGCAGATCACCCTGCAGGAGGGGGAGCTTTTGTTCCTTCAGCAGGGGACGTCCCATTCCGTCAGCGCAGCCGGTTACCATGACATTGCGGTGCGGTTCATGATCCGGCCGGCCTTTCTCCAGTATCCATTAAGTATGCTGCGGGAGGATACAGTGCTCAGGAGGTTCATCCAGCGGGCCGCGGAGGATGTGCCCAGGGAGGGGGATTTCCTGCAGTTCCATATCGGGGAGATGCCGGAGGCCAAGAACCTTCTGGAAAATATGACGCGGATGCTTCTGAACCGGCGAAGGAACAGCCGGCAGATCCTGCAGGCCACCATGGGAGTGCTGCTTCTGGAGTTGTCCGGGCGGACTTATAAGATCACGGTGGGAGCGCCTTCTTCCTATGAGCAGGAAGTGGTGCTGGACGCGATGAACTATATAGAGACTCAGTACCGGACGGCCAGTCTGGCCGGATTCTGCAGGGACCGGGGGCAGCCGGATTACTATGTCAGCCGCCTGATGAAGCGGTATTCTCCCTATACATTTACCCAGTATCTTCAGAAGCGGCGGCTTCTGCAGGCGGCCCATATGCTGACGGAGACAAAGGAGCCGGTGGAGAATATCATGGTGGAGGTGGGATATGAGAACTCCAGCCATTTTCACCGGCTGTTCAAGGATACATACGGGATGACACCCAAGGAGTACCGGCGCAGATATACCATGTCTGACTGGCCTATGTTTGAGGAGCAAAAGAAAAACCCCTGAGAGGACTGCCTCTCAGGGGTGTCATTTTTTTTGGATCTTAGCGGTTCCGAAGGCGGGCGAAAAATCCCTTCTTCTTCTCCGGGGTCTCCAGATGACCTCTTACGCCTTTGACACCGGTGATGTAGATTCCGCTGACAGTGGCCTTGACTTCCTTCTTCACAGGGATCAGAGGGAAGATCTGGGAATCGCACATCAGGGTCATCACCTTGGGCCCTACCTTGGCCTTTACCACCGGGACCTTGGAGCGCCGCAGATACTTGGGCGTCTTCTCAAGAACGATGGGCGGCAGTCCTGCGTCTTTTAAGCGGAGTTTGCCTTTATCGATGATCAGCATGGAGACGGTCTGGGCTACGGCGTCCAGCTGCTTCTGCTGCTCGGCCTGCTTTTTCTCAGCCCGCTTGCCCAGGAAATACAGCACCACGCAGGCGATGATCAAAACAATTAAAATGACAAGAAGAACAATGGTTAATGTATTCACGATAGACCTCCTGATAACTCTTTTTCACGAAGTACATTGTATCATTGTTTGTGGACAAGTGCAAGAGATTTGAGGTTTTGGGGTTACTTTTTGGGGGAATCCAGATATAATAGAGAGATAAAAAGGAAAGGGAGGGCGGTATCATGCTGGAGATGATAGGACAGGCGTATCTTTGGATGCTGGAGCACCTTCTGGCGGTCAATATCCTGTTTTCTCTTCTGATCGTTTTCTTTCAGAGGAGGAATCCTACTACGGTGTGGGCATGGCTGCTGCTCCTGTATTTTATCCCGGTGCTGGGGTTCGTGCTGTATCTGATCCTGGGCCAGAATTTCCACAAGGACCGGATGTTCAAAATGAAAGAGATCGAAGGCGAGCTGAAATACGCGGTCCGGCGGCAGGAGGAATCTATCTACCGCAGGAAGCTGAAGCTGCGGGATCCGGAGCAGGAGCGGTTCAAGAGCCTGATCCTCTATAATCTGAATGAGGGGGAGGCAGTCCTGACAGACAACAATGATATCCGGATCTACACGGACGGGGAGGAGAAGTTCCAGGCGCTTCTGTGGGAGATGGACCATGCCCGGAACTATATCCATCTGCAGTACTATATCATCCGCAACGATGAACTGTGGCAGGAGATTGAGCAGGTCCTTGTGCGCAAGGTGAGGCAGGGAGTTGAGGTGCGGGTCCTCTTCGACAGCATGGGCTGCCGCAGGATGCACCGGTCAGACTGGGAACGGCTTAGAAGCGCAGGGATAAAGGTGGCGGAGTTCTTCCCGGCGCTGCTTGGGAATCTGCAGCTACGGGTCAATTACCGTAATCACCGGAAGATCGTGGTGATCGACGGAAGGATTGGATTTGTGGGGGGCTTCAACATTGGCCGGGAATATCTGGGCAAGAGCGGACGGTTCGGCTACTGGAGGGACACCCATATCTGTATCGAGGGCTCTGCGGTCACGTCTCTGGCGGTACGCTTTGTGCTGGACTGGAATTACGCGGCCGGGGAAAATCTTTTCCTGGAAGACCGGCTTTTCGCCCTGCCGGAGTATGTGCGGGGAGGGAAGGACCCGGTACAGATCATTTCCAGCGGACCGGATTCCAGCAGCCAGGAGATCCGCGACAACTATCTGCGGCTGATCCATATGGCTCAGCGGAGCATTTATATCCAGACGCCTTATTTCATCCCGGACGACGATATCCGGGACGCGCTGATTATCGCAGCCAAGTCGGGCATCGATGTGCGGATCATGATCCCCTGCAAGCCGGATCATCCCTTTGTGTACTGGGCAACTTACTCCTATATGGGAGAACTGGTGGAGGCAGGCGCCCGGTGTTATACCTATGACAACGGATTTCTCCACAGCAAATGTCTGTGCGCAGACGGGCTGGTGAGCTGTATGGGGACCGCCAATATGGATATCCGCAGCTTCAGCCTGAATTTCGAGGTGAATGCGGTGATCTACAGTGCGGCCACCACCAGGAAGCTGGAGGAGGCATTTGAAAATGATATGACAAAATGTACGCTGATCACCAGGAAGCTGTATGAACAGCGCAGCCTTCTGGTGCGGGGGAAAGAACAGTTCTGCCGGCTGTTTTCGCCGGTATTGTAGGAAAGCGTGAAATATCCGTGAAATGGGTTTCAAATCTTGTGAAAATATGATATAACTTAAGAGTGTGCGCCGCAGCCTTTGAGGCTGACGCGGCTTATACAGAAAAAAATAGAATTAAACGAGGTGCAGCAGATGAGGAAAAGAGCAGTAATTCTGGCAGGACTCCTTGCGGCTTCCCTGATCCTTGGCGGATGTGCCGCCAGTAAGGGACTGGAGACCGACGCCATAAAGATCACCAATTATAAAGAGGTAGAGGTAGACGCGGTGGATAAGCCGGAGGAGATCACGGAAGAGGATGTAGACGCTTCTATCCAGGCCACACTGGAATCTGAGGCGGAGACAACTGAGATCACAGACCGCCCGGTAGAAGAGGGAGATACGGTAAACATTGATTTTGTGGGAAAGTTAAACGGAGAGGCTTTTGATGGAGGTTCCGGAGAGGATTATCTGCTGACTATCGGATCCGGTACCTTTATCGAGGGATTCGAGGACAGCATCATCGGCCATAAGATCGGCGAGACCTTTGACTGGGAAGGGAAGTTTCCGGAAGATTATCCCCAGGAAAACCTGGCGGGAGCGGATGTAGTATTTACTATCACCGTGAATTCTATTTCAGTGGAAGAGGTGCCGGAGCTTACCGATGAGCTGGTGAAGACGTTGTCAGAAGAATCTACTACCGTGGAGGAATACCGGGAAGAAGTGAAAAAGGATCTGGAGGAACAGTCCCAGGACAACTATGACACAACACTGGAGCAGAACGCATGGCAGGTTGTGCTGGAGAATACGGAAGTAAAGGAGTATCCGAAAGGAGAAGTAGAAGAATATTTGGATTCTCTGATCCAGCAGTATAAAGATGCGGCTGAGTATTATGGAATGGAGTATGAGGACTTTGTTCAGGAGCAGATGGGATATTCACCGGAAGATTTCGAGGCAGAGGTGAATGTGATCGCCAAGGAAAGCGTGAAGAATAAGATGGCGGTAGAAGCGATTGCCGAGAAGGAGAACATTAAGCTGACGGATGAAGTTTATGAAGAGCAGGTGAAGACCATGGCAGAGGAGTATGGCTATGGAGATGCCGACGCCATGAAGGAGGCGTTTGATGAGGATATGCTGAAGGAACAGGCGCTGAGCAACCTGGTCATGGCATTTGTGAAAGAGCACTGTATCCAGGTGGCTGGATAAAGAGAATAAAAAAGAAAAATCCGGGTTTCCGCTGGAAATCCGGATTTTTTTCTTAAGTATTCAGATCTGTCAGACTGGCTGCTGCGACAGCTTGGGCGCTTTCTTTTCCTGGGTTACGTAGACCAGAGGATACAGGATACTGGCCATGGCAAAGGCTGCGATCACATCGGTCACCGAGTGCTGCTTCAGAAATACAGTGGACAGGATGATCAGAGCAGCCAGGATGTAGGAGCCCCACTGAACGGCTTTGTGCTTCTTCAGGGCTTCGCTCCTGGCGATGGCGATGACCGCGCCGATGGAGTTAAATACGTGGATGCTGGGAAGCACGTTGGTTGGTGTATCTGTCTGATAGATGTACCGAACAAGGTCGGTACAGACATTGTCCCGTACAAAGGTGTCGGGCCGCAGGTTCTGAGCGTTTGGAAACAGGGTACAGACTACCAGGAAGATGGTCATGCCTGTGCACAAAAACGCTGCCAGCTGATAGAAGCCTTTTTTGTCGGTAAAGAAAAAGTACGCCGCTGTGGCTACAATAAAAATAAACCAGAGCAGATACGGGATCACAAAATATTCAATAAAAGGAATCTGGTCGTCCAGAGGAGAGTGGATAAAGAAATGCCGGACTCCCCTGCGGTTTTCCAGCCAGCAGAACCAGGGCATATAGATAAATCCATATAAAAGAACCCAGATATGACTGTACTTTCTGACCAGATCAGTAAGCTTTTTCTTAGCTGTCATAGTGATACTTCCTTTGGCTGAGGTCTTCAAAATTATATAATCACGATCTCTAAATTCATTACGGATTATATCATGAAAAAAACGAATCAACAACAATCTTCACTTAATCTTCATAATTTTTCACAAACAGTTCAGATATACGGCAGACCGGGAAGGAACCATGCTTGCATGAGTTCCCGACAGGGATGTCGGATATAGTGAGCGCCAGGTTATGAGCAAAAGTAGCTGCGAAGCAGCGGAGAGCCCTGTAAGGGCGATTTTGCGAATGGCGCGCTGAACTGTTTGCAATCTAAGCGATTTTGCGAATGGCGCGCTGAACTGTTTGCGATCTAAGCGATTTTGCGAATGGCGCGCTATGTCCGTATCACCCGCAGCTTCTGATCCTCCAGCCCGGCCCGCAGGCAGGTCTGCGCCACTACCGGCTCCCCGTCAGTATGGACAGGAAGTCCTTTTTCGCTGCGGATCTCCACAGTCCTGCAGCGGTAGATGTAGGCGCCTTTGAAATATTTGTGCCAACCCATGAAAGTGGCCGGGAGAAGAAGTAATGTCTTCAACTTAGAGAGATTCGCGATTACAATAATGTCCAGCATATCGTCGCCGGGATCTGCCTTTGGACAGAATCGGAAGCCGCCGCCCTCATAGGGATGGTTCATGGCCGCGGCAAAGTAAGCCCGGTCAAATTCTAAGGGTATTTGGTCATCCAGGGTAAGGGTCATGCGCCGGGGAGTGAGAGAGAGAAGCAGTCCGACAGCCACGGCGGCGTAGGAGAGCTTGCCCAGTCCGATCCGGTTCAGGAAAACTTTCAGCCGGGAGACGGCCACCTGGTGGCAGACGCCTGCGTCAAAACCAAGGCCGGCGCTTACCACAAACCGGCGGGAATGTTCAAAAAGGGACAGGGTATTTTCAATCTGGGACGTGGTATTTTCAAAAATACCACGTCCCCAACTGAGAGATCCGATGTTTACCGGGATATATCCGGAAGGGGTCAGGATCTTCTCCAGGGCCTTCAGCGGATCCTGTTCAAGCCCTAAGCTCCGGGCGAAATCGTTGCTGGAGCCGATGGGGATATAACCCAGCGTGACCCGGGCAAGATCGGCGATGCCGTTGACAGCTTCGTTGAGGGTGCCGTCTCCGCCCAGAACAATGAGGGAGCGGCAATCTTTCTCCTGTGTGAGTGTCCGGGCGATCTGGGTGGCATGCCCCTGATATTTGGTGGAGAAGACCTGGTATGGCACAGACTTTTCTTCCAGCCGTTTTTCGATCAGCTTCCAGGCGCGAAGGCCTTTGCCGGAGCGGGCGTTTGGATTGATGATAAAAGAATACATGACATCCTCCCTGGATTACTTATAGATATCATCTATATATAGATTAAAATTAACAATTGGTCATATGGAGAGAAGGGGTATATAATAAGACCATAAAAGATATTATTGTTTTGGCAGCGCAGCTGCCGGTTTCCTTCCGGAAAATCCTTTAAGCGCAGACTTAAAGGATTTTTTGATTCGGGAAATGTTCTGCAGGTGTTCTACAGAACGCCGTCCAGATAGGCTTCCAGGGTCCGTTTCATATTTCCTTCAAAATCCGCGTCCCCGTTCTTCAGACACCATTCGAATACATTTCCGATCACGATCAGACGGATATCACTGGTAATATCTTCCAGAGGGAAACGGGGGGACAGGATCCCGGCGTCGATGCACTTCTGGAGATAGTTGTGGACCGTTACGATGGGATAAGGCCGCTCAGTACGGATCAGCGGGTTCAGGGACTGGTTCTTGGGGGTGTAGTAATTGGCCATGAATTCCACGCCCAGTTCCCGGCAGTAGTGCACGTAATTCAGGTATACATAGACGATAGCCGCCTCAGCCTCCTTGGCATTTGCCGGAAGTTCCAGAAGGTCCGGGTCGATGCTGGGCTGTTCTTCGATATAGTAGGACAGAAGATCGTCTTTTGTCTTGAAATGATGGTAGAAGCTTCCATTGGAGACCTTCGCCTCCTCACAGATGTTCTTGATGGAAAGGGCTTCGTAGCCTTTTTTTTGCAGGATCCGTTTGGCTGCCTGGAAGATCTTGTTCTTTGTCTCCAGAGATTTCTGCTGCTGACGGGATAATTCCCCGGTTTCTTTTCTGCGATTCATAGTGATACTCCCTTGCTGTATTGAAGTGCCCTCAGTATAACACAGAAGCCCTGGTTTTTCAAGAAAACAGAGTGAACTCCGTTTTGAGGATCTTCGTTGCGCGCCGGGACAAATTCAGGTATAATCAAATGGAATAAAAGGAAGCGGCCGTTTGGCCGGATCGAGGGCAGAATTTATGGACATTAATCAGAAGATCACAGAAGAACTGGGCGTGAAGAAGTGGCAGGTGGATGTGGCGGTCAGGCTGATCGACGAGGGGAATACCATCCCCTTTATCGCCAGGTACCGCAAGGAAGCCACCGGGACCCTGGACGATGAACAGCTCAGAAAACTGTATGAACGTTTAAATTACCTGCGGGGGCTGGAGGAGAAAAAAGAGCAGGTTCTCTCCAGCATCGAGGAGCAGGGGAAGCTGACGCCGGAATTAAAGCAGCAGATCCTGGCGGCGGAGACGCTGGTGGTGGTAGAGGACCTGTACCGGCCTTACCGGCCCAAGCGGCGGACCCGGGCCACCATTGCCAAGGAGAAGGGGCTGGAGCCTCTGGCGGCGGCCATCACCTGGCAGAAGATGGCAGAGCCGGTGGAAGAGGCAGCGAAGCAGTATGTCAGTGAAGAAAAGGGAGTGGCCACGGTGGAAGAGGCTATTGCGGGAGCCAGGGATATTATCGCGGAATTCATTTCCGATAAAGCAAACTACCGCAGCTTCATCCGAAATGTGACGATGAAGAAGGGAACCCTTATCTCTCAGGCAAAGGATCCGGATCAGGAGTCGGTCTATGAGATGTACTATGACTTTGAAGAGCCGGTGAGCCGCCTGGCAGGACACCGGATCCTGGCGGTCAACCGGGGGGAGAAGGAGAAGGTCCTGACGGTGAAGATCCAGGCGCCGGAGGAAGAGATCCTCTCCTATCTGGAGCATCAGGTGATCCGTCCGGGGAATCCTCATACGGAGCCGGTTCTGAAGGAAGCTGTGGCGGATAGTTACAAGCGGCTGATCGCGCCGGCCATCGAGCGGGAGATCCGCAGCGAGCTGACGGAGAAGGCAGAGGACGGGGCGATCCAGGTATTTGGCAGGAACCTGCACCAGCTTCTGATGCAGCCGCCCATCGCGGGGCAGACGGTGCTTGGCTGGGACCCGGCCTTCCGGACAGGCTGCAAGCTGGCGGTGGTGGATCCTACCGGCAAGGTGATCGGCACCACGGTGATCTATCCTACGGCGCCCACCACTCCCAAGAAGATCCAGGCCTCCAAAGACCTTCTGAAGAAGATCATTGAGAAATACCATATCACGCTGATCTCCCTGGGAAATGGAACCGCCTCCCGGGAGTCGGAGCAGTTTATCGTGGAACTTCTGAAAGAGATCCCGCAGAAGGTGCAGTATGTGATCGTAAGCGAGGCGGGAGCTTCTGTGTATTCCGCCAGCAAGCTGGCCTCAGAAGAGTTTCCCAAGTTCGATGTGGGCCAGCGCAGCGCGGCCTCTATCGCCCGGCGGCTCCAGGATCCGCTGGCAGAGCTGGTGAAGATCGATCCCAAGTCCATCGGGGTGGGGCAGTACCAGCATGATATGAATCAGAAGAAATTAAGCGAAGCCCTCTCCGGTGTGGTGGAGGACTGTGTAAATAAAGTGGGCGTGGATCTCAACACTGCGTCTGCGCCGCTTCTTTCCTACGTATCCGGGATCACCCCGGTGATCGCGAAGAATATCGTGGCCTACCGGGAAGAAAACGGAAGGTTCCAGAGCCGCCGGCAGCTTCTGAAGGTGGCGAAGCTGGGGCCCAAAGCTTTTGAGCAGTGCGCCGGGTTCCTGCGTATTAAAGGAGGGGATGATCCCCTGGACGGTACCAGCGTACACCCGGAGAGTTATGAAGCCGCCAAGAATCTCCTGAAGAAGCAGGGATTCACGGCAGAAGACGTAACCGCGGGGAACCTTGCCGGACTGTCCCTGACCATCCGGGATTACCCGGCTCTGGCAGAGGAACTGGGGATCGGAGAGATCACCCTGCGGGATGTGGTCAAGGAACTGGAGAAGCCGGGCCGGGATCCCAGGGAAGAGATGCCCGCCCCCATCTTACGGACCGATGTGCTGGAGATGAAGGATCTGAAGGAAGGCATGGTCTTAAAAGGGACCGTGCGAAATGTGATTGATTTCGGGGTGTTTGTGGACATCGGCGTCCATCAGGACGGACTGGTCCACATCTCGGAAGTGACGGATAAGAAATTCATCCGCCATCCCCTGGAAGTGGTCAGCGTAGGGGATGTGGTGGATGTACGGGTGATCGGCGTGGATCTGAAGAAAAAGCGGATCCAGTTGAGTATGAAGGGAATCTCATAGCACGTAAGTGCCTGACATAGAGAGGTATTTCTACAAAACAAAGGGGGAACATGTATGAAACGAACGGATGAGAAATACCAGGCTTATGTGAAGATCCTGGAGGAGGAGCTGGTCCCGGCCATGGGATGCACGGAGCCTATCGCCCTTGCCTACGCGGCGGCGAAGGCGAGAGAGACTCTTGGATGTCTCCCGGATAAGGTGGAGATCGGCGCAAGCGGGAGCATCATCAAGAATGTGAAGAGCGTGATCGTTCCCAATACCGGACATCTGAAGGGGATCCCGGCCGCGGCGGCGGCAGGGATCGTTGCCGGGGACGCCTCCCGGGAGCTGGAGGTGATCGCGGATGTGTCGGAGGAAGAGACAAAGGCTATCGCGGAGTATCTGAAGAACACCCGGATCACAGTGGAACATATTGATCAGGGGATCACCTTTGACATCCTGGTGACGGTGAAGAAGGGAGATTCTTATGCCCGGGTGCGGATCGCCAACTATCACACCAACATTGTGCTGGTGGAGAAGGACGGGGAGAAGCTTCTGGATCTTCCCGTAGAAGGGGAGAAGGAAGAGGGACTTACGGACCGGAGTCTTCTGGATGTGGAGGATATCTGGGATTTTGTCAATACGGTAGAGATCGCTGATATCCGCGCCGTCATTTCCCGGCAGATCGAGTATAATACGGCCATTGCCAGGGAAGGGCTGCGGGGGGACTATGGGGCCAATATCGGAAGCGTGCTTCTGTCAGCTTACGGGGATGATGTGAAGAACCGGGCCAAAGCCATGGCTGCGGCAGGATCCGACGCCCGGATGAACGGGTGTGAACTCCCGGTGATCATCAACGCGGGAAGCGGCAACCAGGGTATGACCTGTTCCCTTCCGGTGCTGGAGTACGCCAAAGAACTGAATTCTGAAGAAGAGCAGGTCTACCGGGCGCTGGCTTTGTCCAACCTGGTGGCCATCCATCAGAAGACCGGGATCGGAAGACTTTCCGCCTACTGCGGAGCAGTCAGCGCGGGAGCCGCGGCGGGCGCCGGGATCGCCTACCTGTGCGGCGGTGGCTATGAGGAAGTGATCCACACGGTGGTCAACGCCCTGGCCATTGTCTCCGGTATTGTCTGTGACGGGGCCAAAGCCTCCTGCGCCGCCAAGATCGCATCTGCGGTGGACGCAGGGATCCTGGGATATCACATGTACCTGAACGGGCAGCAGTTCTATGCAGGAGACGGGATCGTGACCAAAGGGATCGAAGGGACGATCACCAATATCGGACGCCTGGGGAAAGAAGGAATGAGAGAGACCAACGAAGAGATCATCAAGATGATGATCGAAGAATAGGGGATACAAAGAGACTGCCGGGGATTACCCGGCAGTCTCAAAACATTGGTCGATAATAGCGGCGGCTTTCAGCGCCTGATCGATGATATACCGGATCTCATCCGGAATCGGGGCATCGGGATCCAGGGAAAAGGGCGCGTCGTCAAGAAATGCATTTGCCAGCATATAAACATAGTACTGGGCGTCCTCCTGAGCGTTTGCCAGCAGGTCCCCGGTGAACCGCATTCCTTCCAGTCCGGTCTCGCCGCCAAGAGCCATCTGGTTCAAGGTCTCCAGCATGATACAGAAATGGCCGTCATCCCAGGCAGACAGATACATGCATTTGCATAAGCCCGGGGTGAAGAAGGGCTGGCCGGAAAAACAGTCCAGAAGTTCTTTGAAACGGGTCCGGTGCCCGGAATCCACAAACATATGCTCCTCTCCAAGTGCCGCAAGGCATCTTTCATTCATTGTCATATCCACCCCTCCGCAGATCGTTAAATTTACCACTATTATAGGACAAGGGCGGAAAGAACACAATATTTTCCAGTCAGAATATTCCAAGAAAAGTCTTGAATAATCAAAAAAGGGAGCGTATAATGAGAGAGAACTAAAAAAAAGAAATTCTTCGGGGTCGGGTGACGAAAGAAGAGCGGAGCATTCCGGATTCTTTTGAATTCCCAACCGGCGGTAGAGTCCGCGACCCGGCGCAGCGCGCCGGCTGATCTGGTGAGATTCCAGAACCGACAGTATAGTCTGGATGAGAGAAGAAATGTGTGATCATGATGCCATGGATCCCCGATGCGTATTGCTTCGGGGTTTTTCTTTTGCAGGAGGAGTTCCTGTCAGGGCAGCAGACGTTGCATGATTCTAAGAAGATTTTCTTTCTTTGTTGAGTTTATTTAGAAAAGGAGAGAAAAAGACATGAGTTCAGAAGCAATGACAAGCACAAAGGCAAAAGCAAGAGTAAATGTAAGGAAGATGGCGCAGGTAGCCATGCTGGGGGCTATCGCGGTGGTATTGATGCTGTTTGAGATCCCTCTTCCCTTCGCACCGTCCTTCTATGAGATCGACTTCAGCGAGGTCCCGGTCCTGGTGGGCTGCTTTACCATGGGACCGCTGGCGGGAGTAGCCATAGAGCTGGTGAAGATCCTTCTGAATCTGGTGATCAACGGAACTGCTACCGCAGGCGTAGGTGAGTTGGCGAATTTCCTGATCGGCTGCGCTCTGGTGCTGCCGGCTGCCATTATCTATAAGCGGATGCACACCAGAAAGGGAGCGATCATCGGTATGGCAACGGGAACCATTTTTATGACGGTGGTAGGCTGTTTCCTCAACGCCTTCCTTCTGCTCCCCACATACGCGGTGGCCTTTGGCATGCCCATCGAGGGTTTGGTGGAGATGGGAACTGCTGTAAACGGGGGGATTACCAATCTGACCACCTTCGTTCTGTTCGCGGTGGCGCCGTTCAATCTGCTGAAGGGCGTGCTGGTATCCCTGATCGTGTTCATCATTTATAAGAAGATCAGTCCCATTTTCCGGATGCATTAAAATTCAGGTTTGCCGCGCTGATTCTGTGAACTAAAAATTGCTCAGGGAAGTTCATACAGCCTGCTGATAGAAACCAGAAAGGTTCGCAAAGAATCCTTAACATCAAAACACCTGTGATTTCATGATCAGAGCAATTCGCAGGGAAATCTGATGATTTCCCTGCTCAGGCTCTTCTCAGATTTGACTGGAAGTCAAATCTTCGCATGAAATTGCAGGTGTTTTTCTGTAACGGATTCTAATGCTTCCCTATGGTTCTATCTGCAGGCTGTATGCGCTTCCCTGTTTCATATTCTTCCGCAGAATCATCTTGGCAATTCAGGCCTTTGTCGGGACAGTTGGCGATAAGGCGGGGGCCGGATGATTGCGGAGGTTAAGCGTTAGCCTCGGAGCAATCGCCGGACCCCGCCTCTCGACAAACCGCGCGACAAACCTGAATTGCACATACTGTATTGACAAATAATATTATACAGCATATAATATTATTGAATCAAATATATTTGAAATAAAATAATATGATCAGATCCATGAAAAAGAGGTGAGGACATGGTATTTAATACCGGAGCTGCTCTACTGGACGCCATTGTTCTGGCGGTTGTATCTCGGGAGCAGGAAGGGACTTACGGATACAAGATCACGCAGGATGTGAGAAAGGCCATCGACGTCTCCGAGTCCACGCTGTATCCTGTGCTGCGAAGACTCCAGAAGGATGAATGTCTTGAGGTGTACGACCGGCAGTTTGACGGAAGGAACCGGAGATATTACAAAGTAACGGACAAGGGAGTGGCACAGTTGAATCTGTACTGTGTGGAATGGAAGAATTATTCGAAGAAGATCAATGAGTTGTTTGAGGGAGGTGTAACCGCATGAACCGGGTAGAATTTATGACAGAACTGGCCTCATTGCTGCAGGACGTTCCGGTGGAGGAACGCAGGGAGGCGATGCGGTACTATAATGATTATTTTGATGAGGCCGGCAGGGAGAATGAGGCCCAGGCCATTTCCGACCTTGGCAGTCCCGCCAAAGTGGCGGAAAAGATCAAGGAAGACCTGAAAGGAACGGAGCAGGAAGCCTTTGCCGGGGAGAAGAACTCCCAGATGGAAGGCGGCCCGCAGGGACCTGTTCCTCAGGGAGCGCCCCGGCCAGGCGCAGCCGCCTCTGATTCCACGGACGGCAAGATCCTGAAGGTGGTCCTGATCATCCTGGCGATCGTGGTGGGAGCGCCCATCGTACTGCCTGTGATCGGAGGGATTCTGGGGCTTGTGCTGGGTATTCTGGCTACGGTGTTTGGAGTTTTTATCGCGCTGGTACTTGTCTTTGCGGCGCTGGCGGTTACGGGGGCGGCGCTTGTCTGGGCAGGGATCGTAAGCCTGGTGCCGGAGATCGCGGTGGGCCTAGCGCTGATCGGTACGGGGCTGATCCTGGGCGTGATCGGCGTGATCGGTACTGTTGCCTGTGTGAAGCTGTGTATGGTGGTATTTCCGGCGCTGTGCCGGGGGATCGGGAATTTGTGCAGAAAGCCCTTTCACAGAAAGGTGGTGGGCTAAAGGATGAAGAGAAGATGGAAGATATTCTGGACTGTGTGCGGGATCACCGCCGCCGTGGGCTTTGCCTGCTGTATCGCGGCCCTGGCGCTGGGAGTTACCGCCGAGATGATCGAGGGCCGTTTTCCCACTGGTTTTGGGATTGTGTCCGGCGGGAAAATGAGCAGCCAGGAATCCTATACCGGCGTGCGTAAGATTGATATGGATCTTTCTGTGGGAGATGTGGAAGTTCTTCCTACAGATGGACATGAAGTTGTGGTAGAAACAGAAGGGATCAGCAGGAGGCTTGGATTTACTTCAAATATAGAAGAGGATGAACTGGAGATCACTTCGAAGAAATGGTCGATCTTTGGGTCTCGCAAGTGGACAGGGAAGATCTATCTCTATCTTCCCAAAGAAGTGACGCTGGAAGAGATCTCTTTAGGGATCGACGCAGGGAACCTGACGGTGCGGGATCTCTGGGCGGAGGAGTTTTCGCTGTCAGTGGGAACCGGGAACGGCCGCGTGGAGAATTTTACCGCCCGGGAAGCAGATATCGACTGCGGGGCCGGTATGATCTCTGCCAGCGGCTGTGCCGGCCGTACCCTGGAGCTTGACTGCGGCGTGGGTGAGATCGAGTATGTGGCGCCCGGAACAGAAGCGCACTATGATTATGACATCAACTGCGGCGTAGGCGAGGTGAGGATCGGCTCCAGAGAATATTCCGGCCTGGGAAGGAGCGGACAGGTGAACAACGGGATGGAGCGTAAGATCAAGATCGACTGTGGCGTAGGGAGCGTGACTGTAGATTTTGACGGCGGAGCAGTCCATGATCAGATGGGAGGAACCCGGGAAAGACATGGGGACCATCGGCTTTAATATAGAAGAGAAGGCTATAAGCCTGGGATTATCCGGATATCGTGAATAATCCCAGGCTTTTCTGTTCATACTCCAGAAAAAGAAAGGGGTATGTAAGATGGCAGGAAAGAAACAAAAACCAATCCGGTTAGAGGGACTGACCCGGGAGGAGAAGATGAAATACGAGATCGCGGAAGAACTGGGGCTTTTGGACCAGGTTTTGGAAGAGGGATGGAGATCACTTTCTTCCAAAGAGACCGGGCGGATCGGAGGGCTGCTTGCCAGGAGGAAACGCGCTGCGGGTAAAAATTAACAAAAATATTAAGAACTGTGAACATTTTGTTAGAAATATTGAAAACAAACTGCCTGTTTGCTATAATCGGAAAGCTGAAACAGAACGATAGCAGGTGGTAACATGAGCGCTAAGATAAATGTTTTAGATATTGAGATCGACAACTGTACGGCGAAGGAAGCCATGAAAAAAGTGGTAGAGTATCTGGCCTGCGAGCCGGTAAATACCATAGAGATCCTGACGGCAGATGCCCTGATGCGGCTTCCCGAGGCGGCGGATGTAAAGAAAGAGCTGGAGCAGTTTGACCTGGTGCTGGCCGGGGACCGGATGATTCTGGAGGCAGTGGGGGTAGAGAACCGCAAGTCTCTTCAGGAGACGGAAGGGAATGTGTTTCTCAGGATGTTTCTGAGATATCTCCACAAGAACCATAAGAGAGTTTATCTCCTGGTAGAGTCGGAGGAAGCAGGACAGCGTTTCTATGATTATCTGGAACAGAACTGCAGTGGGATCCAGGTGGTGGGGATGGCGAAGGTCTCCGCCAGCGACCGGGCGGACGATATGCTGGTCAACGCCATCAACGGAGGCGAGGTGGACTGTGTGATCTCCGCGCTGGAACCGCCCCTCCAGGAGGATTTTATTATCCAGAACAGGGCGCTTCTTAACACAGCTTTGTGGGTGGGGCTTGGAAGCCAGATGTTCCCGGTGCGGGAGAGGAACTTTGCAGGTGGAAAGATCGGCCAGTTTCTTATAAAACTGATCTTTAAAAAAGAAATTGAAAAATGGCATGTGAAAAAAAGGGGAAATTAACAAAAAAACATAATTTCCCCTTTCTTTTTTTGTAAAAATATATTAAGATAAATTCTGAAGTATGCATTTTGACAAAAGAAATGAGTTTTTTGTTGTGAAAAATGCATATTGTAACGAGCGGAGGAGATGGAATATGATATCTAATCAAATACTTCAAAATACAATTGAAGGATTGAAAGGGATCACAAGAATTGATTTTTGTGTTATGGATACAGACGGGAAATCTCTTGCCAGTACATTTTCAGAGCAGGAAGATTATGAGGAAGAGGTTCTGTCCTTTGCAGGATCGCCCGCAGACAGCCAGGTTGTCCAGGGATATCAGTTTTTCAAGATCTTTGACGACCATCAGCTGGAATATGTCCTTCTGGCCAACGGCGGCAGCGATGACGTCTATATGGTGGGAAAGATCGCGGCTTTTCAGATCCAGAATCTTCTGGTAGCTTATAAGGAGCGATTCGACAAAGATAATTTTATCAAGAATCTTCTGCTGGATAACCTGCTTTTGGTGGACATTTATAACCGCGCCAAAAAATTACATATTGACACAGAAGTCAGACGTGTTATCTTTATTATTGAGACAAAACACGAAAAAGATTCCAGCGCCCTCGACAATATGCGAGGCCTTTTGGGTAATAAAGCCAAAGATTTCGTTACGGCGGTGGATGAGAAAAATGTGATCGTGGTCAAAGAACTGGAGGAACAGGATGGTCCTGCGGAACTGGAGAAGACCGCTCAGAATTTCTATGAGATCCTGAAAAACGACGGGGAGGAAGATATCCTCATCGCCTACGGGACGGTCATCAATGATATCAAGGAGGTGTCCAAATCTTATAAGGAAGCAAAGCTTGCCCTGGATGTAGGGAAGATATTTTTTAGTGAGAAAAATGTCATTGCGTTCAGCGAGCTCGGGATCGGGCGTTTGATCTACCAGCTTCCCGTGCCGCTCTGCAAAATGTTTATTCGTGAGATATTTGAGGGGAAATCACCGGATGATTTTGATGAAGAGACGTTGACGACCATCAACAAGTTCTTCGAAAACAATCTGAACGTGTCAGAGACGTCCAGACAGCTGTATATCCACAGGAACACTCTGGTATACCGTCTGGATAAGCTTCAGAAGAGCACGGGACTTGACCTGCGCGTTTTTGAAGATGCCATTACTTTCAAGATTGCCCTTATGGTGGTAAAATACATGAAGTATATGGAGTCACTGGAGTATTAGTAATTAGGAGGAGCATATGATTGAATTAAAAGAAGTTACAAAGGAGTATTCCAAAGGGATCGCTGCCTTGAACGGCGTAAACCTGAAGGTGGAGAAAGGGGAGTTTGTCTTCATTGTAGGCGACAGCGGTTCCGGGAAATCTACCTTGATCCGTCTGATCATGAAGGAGCTGGATCCTACGTCAGGGACCATCATTGTCAATGGTCAGAATCTGAACCGGATGAAGCACCGGAAAATTCCCATGTACCGGAGAAGACTGGGAGTTGTATTCCAGGATTTCCGTCTTCTGAAGGATCGGAACATCTATGAAAATATCGCGTTTGCTCAGCGGGTAACTGAGGTTCCCACAAGAGTGATCAAGAAAAAAGTGCCGGCGGCTCTTTCCCTGGTGGGACTGGCGCAGAAATACAAATCATTTCCCAAGGAGCTCTCAGGAGGCGAGCAGCAGAGAGTGGCGATCGCCAGAGCGATCGTAAATGAGCCGGCCATCCTTCTGGCAGATGAGCCTACAGGAAACCTTGACCCGACCAATTCCTGGGAGATCATGAAGCTCCTGGAAGAGGCCAATGAAAGAGGGACGACAGTTCTTGTAGTAACACATAACCAGGAGATCGTAAACGAGATGAAAAAGCGCGTTGTCACAATGAAAAAGGGGGTCATTGTCAGCGACGAGAAAAAAGGTGGGTATAAATAATGAGGATAAGTACAGTTGGATATTCGATGAAACAGGGCGTGAAGAACATAGGAAGAAACAAGATGTTTTCTATTGCCTCCATTGCTACGATGGCAGCATGTATCTTCTTGTTTGGACTTTTTTATTCTATCGTGCTCAATTTCAATTATATTGTAGAGAAGGCGGAGGAAAGTGTGGCGATCACCGTTTTCTTTGATGAGAACGCCACACAGGCACAGAAAGATGAGATCGGAGATACGCTGGCCGATGCGGACGGGGTCTTAAGTGTGACCTATGTCAGCGCGGATGAAGCATGGGAGAGCTTCAGCGAGACTTACTTCGGCGGTTCGGAGGAAGCGGCGGAAGGATTTGCCAATGACAATCCGCTGGCCACATCAGACAACTATGAGGTTTATCTGTCTGACGTATCCAAGCAGGACGACGTGGTGGCTCTGGCCAAAAGTCTTCCCGGTGTCCGGCCCGATGATGGGGAGAACGAAGGCGTGAAGAAGTCGGATGTAGTAGCGGATACGCTGACCAGCGTGAACAGGCTGGTAGGATATGTTTCCGCAGCCATCATCCTGATCCTTCTGGTGGTATCCGTCTTCCTGATCAGCAATACGGTTACCATGGGTGTTACCGTGCGTAGAGAAGAGATTGCCATTATGAAATATATCGGCGCCAAAGATGGATTTGTCCGGGCACCTTTTATATTCGAGGGTCTGTTGATCGGAGTCATCGGCGCGCTGATCCCGCTGGTTCTTCTGTACTTCATGTACGGCCGGGCAGTGGAATACATCATGACCAGATTCAGTCTTCTTAGAAATATTATCGACTTCCTTCCGGTCACCACAGTTTATCGGACGCTGCTTCCTATTGGGATCGCGCTGGGAGTGGGAATCGGATTCCTGGGAAGTTTCATGACGATTCGGAAACATTTAAGAGTGTAATTTGCAAGAGTATAAGATTAAGGGGTTTTATTTACGGGGGTACATAGGATGCGAGGAAAGAGGATCATCAGTATTTTATGCGTATTGACACTTTGTCTGGGAATGACGTTCCAGGTAGAGGCGACCGGTCTCCAGGAGAAGAGGGAGCAATTACAGGACCTGGAGAAGGAAAAAGCTGCCGCTGAGCAGGAGAAGAAAGAACTCTCCCAGAAGCTGGAGGGGATCATGGCCGACATGGAGGAGCTCTCTGAGAAGATCGAGGCCAAGGAAGCCGAGCTGGCGGTAAAAGAGGAAGAACTGGCCCAGGCTCAGATCGATGAGAACGACCAGTATGAAAGCATGAAGAAGCGGATCAAATATATGTATGAGAATGGCAGCGGCCAGCTCATAGCGGTCCTGCTGGAGTCCAAGGATATTACAGATTTTCTGAACAAGGCGGAGTATATTTCCACGATTTCTGAATATGACCGGGATATGCTGAAGAAATTCCAGGATATCGTGGCTGAGGTGGAAGCGCAGGAAGAAAAGCTTCAGGAAGAGTACGATGAGATCGAGGCCATGCAGAATGACCTGATCGAGAAGCAGGATACCATTGAGACGCTTATTGATGAAAAGGATACCGAGATCGGCGAGATGTCTGCGGATCTTAAGAAACTGAAGAAGGCGGTGGAGACGGCGGAGCGGAAGCAGCGGGAAAAGGCTTCTTCCTATTCCGGAAGCGCGGGTGCTTCCGTTGTCAGCGGCAACGGGATGTTCACTCATCCCTGCCCGGGATACAGCCGGATCTCCAGTTATTTTGGACCAAGAAAGCAGCCGATGGCGGGAGCCAGCAGCAACCATAAGGGGATTGATTATGCGGCGGCGCCCGGAACGCCTATCTATGCGGCGGCCAGCGGTACCGTTACCACTGCCGGTTACAGCGGGGCTGAAGGCAACTGGATCGTGATCAATCACGGAAATGGTCTGCAGACCTACTACATGCATTGTCTGAAGCTTTATGTACATGCAGGTCAGAAGGTCAGCAAGGGCCAGAATATTGCGGCGGTTGGAAGCACTGGGAATTCTACCGGCCCTCATCTGCATTTCCAGGTGATGGACGGCGGTGTGGCAAGAAACCCGCTGGCTTATCTGTAGACAGGATGGATAGAATATGAGACATCAAAAGAGATTTTGGCAGGGGGCGCTGTGCGGCGCCCTCGCTGTATTGTTGGGACTTGGGCTTGTGTCCTGCGCAGGAAGACTTCCTTTCCTTGGCAAAGAGGAGGCAGTATCCCAGGAGACAAAGGAGAAACTCTCCGGGATCCAGGCCCTGATCCAGAAGGAGTATATCGGGGAAGTGGATGAGGACGCCCTTCAGACCGGGATCTGCCAGGGATATGTAGGGGCGCTTGGAGACCCTTACTCAGCATATTATGATGAGGAGCAGACCAGCGCGCTGATGGAGACCACCCAGGGAGAGTATGGGGGGATCGGAGTGGTGCTTACCCAGAACCTGGATACCGGGGTTACTACAGCTTCCAGTGTGTATGAGGATTCTCCTGCCATGAAGGCAGGGATGAAAGACGGAGATATCATTTACCAGGTGGAGGGCCGGGATGTGTCTGGCATGGCCCTTGAAGAGATCTCCGGAAGTATCAAGGGAGAGAAGGGGACCACCGTGGAGATCACCGTCCTTCGGGGAGAAGAACGGGAAGAGGTTACGCTTACCATAACCAGGGATACCATCCAGGCGGAGACGGTGAAGACCCGGATGCTGGAGGATGAGATTGGATATCTGGCCATTTCGGAGTTCGACAGCGTGACCCTGGAGCAGTATAGGGAAGGTCTGGCAGAACTGAAGGCTCAGGGAATGGAGGGACTGATCGTGGATCTCAGGGGAAATCCGGGCGGCAATCTTGACACCGTCTGTGAGATCCTGGATCTCATGCTCCCGGAAGGACTGATCGTCTATACAGAAGACAAGGACGGGAACCGGCAGGAGTTTACTTCTGATGAGGCGCAGGAAGTACAGGTTCCGCTGGCAGTCCTGGTGGACGGGAACAGCGCCAGCGCCTCGGAGATCTACGCAGGAGCCATCCAGGACTATGGGATCGGCCAGATCGTAGGGACGAAGACCTACGGGAAAGGGGTGGTGCAGACCATCTATGACCTGAAGGACGGCACCAGCCTGAAACTGACGGTGGCGGAGTATTTCACCCCCAATGGAAGGAATATCGACGGGGAGGGGATCACCCCGGATGTAGAAGTGACGTATCAGCGGAATGAAAATGACCCGGAAGCAGACAATCAGCTTGACCGGGCAGTGGAAACGCTGCAAAATGAGATGGCTCCGTAAGAGGATCAAAGCCAGGGAAAAGGGAATGTCAAAAGAGGCATTCCTTTTTTTTTGGCCATATGCTAAAATAAACTATGGTTTAGCGCGAAATGCGCGGAAAGGAAAGACTATGCAGATTCTGATTCGAAATGGACAGGTTGTGGATCCTGCCGCAGGAACGGTGCAGAAGGCAGATGTCCTGGTTGAGGAAGGAAAGATCCTGCGGATCGCGCCTGAGATCCGGGAAGAGGAAGCCCGTGTGCTGGAGGCGGAAGGCTGTTATGTGCTGCCTGGATTTATCGATCTTCATGTACATCTGAGGGATCCGGGACTGGAGTATAAGGAGACCCTGGCTACCGGCGGACAGGCCGCGGTGAAAGGCGGGGTGACCACGGTGGTGGCTATGCCCAATACCCTTCCTCCCATTGATGACAGGGAGAAATATAAGACGGTTACAGAGCGTGCGGCCAAGGAATCGCCGGCCCATGTGCTTCAGCTGGGAGCCGTGACCCGGGGGCAGAAGGGAGAAGAACTGTCCGATATTGAGGGAATGGCCCATGCCGGCTGCGTGGGGCTCAGTGAGGACGGGAAATCCGTGATGAACGCAAGTCTCTACCGCCAGGCGATGAAGATTGCCAGAGACCAGGGAATGACCGTATTTGCTCACTGCGAGGATATCAACATGGTGGAAGGCGGCGTGATGAACGCTGATGAGAATGCAAAACGCCTGGGGATGAAAGGGATCACCAATTCCGTGGAGGATGTGATCGTGGCCCGGGACATCCTGCTGGCCAAGGAGACCGGGGTGAAGCTTCATCTGTGCCATTGCTCTACGGCAGACAGTGTGAAGATGGTGGAGCTGGCCAAGAAGGCGGGACTTCCTGTGACGGCAGAAGTGTGTCCTCATCACTTTATCCTGACTTCCGGTGACATCCCGGGAGATGATGCAGATTACAAGATGAATCCGCCCTTAAGGAGCAGACAGGATGTGGAGGAACTGAGACGGGGCCTGCGGGAGGGGATCATGGACGTGATCGCCACTGACCATGCGCCTCACGGGGCCAAAGAGAAACAGCAGTCCATGGCGAAGGCCCCCTTTGGGATCGTGGGGCTGGAGACATCCGCAGCCCTCACCTATACGGAACTGGTGAAGCCGGGGATCTTAAGTATCCTGGATATGGCGGACAAGATGAGCGCCGGGCCGGCCAGGATCCTGGGGCTTTCAGACAAAGGTTCTGTGGCGGAGGGAAAGACGGCGGACCTGGTGGTCTTTGATCCCGGGAAATGTTATAAGATCGACCGGGAGACCTTTGTCTCCAAAGGGAAGAATACCCCCTTCCACGGCCGGGAAGTCTGGGGTGAGGTAAGATATACCCTGGTGGACGGCCAGGTGGTCTATGAGAAAAACTAACAGCAGGAGGAGAGAGAATTGATCGATCGTTTAGTGGAGAAGATAAAAGAAACCGGAGCGCCTATCGTGGTAGGCCTGGACCCGATGTTGAAATATGTGCCGGAACAGGTACAGCAAAAAGCTTTTGCCCAGTACGGAGAGACACTGGAGGGCGCGGCGGAAGCCATCTGGCAGTTTAACAAGGAGATCGTGGACAAGACCTGGGATCTGATCCCGGCGGTAAAGCCGCAGATCGCCATGTATGAGCAGTTCGGGATCCCGGGACTTATGGCTTTCCAGAAGACGGTGCAGTACTGCCAGGAAAAGGGACTGGTGGTGATCGGCGACATCAAGCGTGGAGACATTGGTTCTACGTCCGCAGCCTATGCGGTAGGACATCTGGGACGGGTGAAAGTAGGAAGTAAAGAGTATGTGCCCTTTGGGGAGGACTTTGTAACCGTGAATCCCTATCTTGGGTCTGACGGAGTGAATCCTTTCCTGGATGTGTGCAAAGAAGAGAAAAAGGGCGTCTTTGTCCTTGTGAAGACTTCCAATCCCTCCAGCGGCGAATTCCAGGATCAGCAGATCCAGGGCCGTCCCCTCTATGAGCTGGTGGGCGAGAAGGTGGCCGCCTGGGGAGCGGAGCTGATGGGCAAAGAGTACAGTTATGTGGGCGCAGTGGTAGGAGCCACCTATCCAGAGATGGGTAAGGTGCTGCGCAAGATCATGCCCAAAGCCTATATCCTGGTGCCCGGCTACGGAGCCCAGGGAGGAAAGGGCAAAGACCTGGTACATTTCTTCAACGAAGACGGACTGGGGGCCATCATCAATTCCTCCAGAGGGATCATCGCCGCCTGGCAGCAGGAGAAATATGCTTCCTTTGGAGCGGAGCAGTTTGGCGAGGCTTCCAGAGAGGCGGTCCTGGATATGCGGAAAGATATCCAGGAGGCGCTGGAGAGCAGAGGATAGAGAATCACAAAAAAGGAGTGCAGCATGAGCAAATACAAGGAATATGCGGTGGTATGTTCCCAGGAGCAGATCGCCGCGGATATCTACAGCCTGTGGATCCAGACAGAAGAGATCGCCCGGGCAGCAGGCCCGGGACAATTTCTGTCGGTGTATACCGGAGACGGGACAAAACTGCTTCCCCGTCCCATCAGTATCTGTGAGATTGATAGAGAGCAGGGGCGCCTGCGTCTGGTTTACCGGGTGACAGGACCGGGTACGGGGACAGAACAGTTCTCCCGGTTGAAACCGGGAGATCAGGTGGAAGTGATGGGACCGCTGGGGAACGGCTTCCCCAAAGACCTTACAGGGACACTGTTCCTGGTGGGCGGAGGCATTGGGATCCCGCCTATGCTGGAGCTGGCCAAAGAGCTTCCCGGAGATAAGAAGATCATCCTGGGATTCCGGGATGAGCAGTATCTGACAGAGGAACTGAACGCTTACGGAGACGTGTATGTGGCCACCGAGGATGGAAGCGCCGGGACGAAAGGAAATGTACTGGACGCCATCCGGGAGAACGGACTTCGGGGCGATGTGATCTGCGCCTGCGGGCCCACGCCTATGCTGCGGGCGTTAAAGGAGTATTCTATAGCGGAAAATATTCCCTGCTATCTTTCCCTGGAAGAGCGGATGGCCTGCGGGATCGGAGCCTGCCTTGGCTGCGTCTGCCAGTCAACGGAGGTGGACGGCCACAGCAATGTGCGCAATAAGCGTGTGTGCAAGGATGGTCCGGTATTCCTGGCAACGGAGGTAGAACTATGAGAAATACAAAGGTAACGATCGCGGGGGTGGAATTGAAGAACCCGGTGATGACCGCTTCCGGGACTTTTGGTTCCGGGGAAGAATACAGTGAGTTTGTGGACCTGAATCAGCTGGGCGCGGTGGTGACCAAAGGAGTCGCCAATGTGCCCTGGGCCGGCAATCCTACGCCCAGGATCGCGGAGACGGCCAGCGGCATGCTCAATGCCATCGGCCTGCAGAATCCCGGGGTGGATGTGTTCTGTAAGCGGGACCTTCCTTTTCTTCAGCAGTTTGACACCAGGATCATCGTCAATGTCTGCGGGCATGCGCCGGAAGAATATCTGGAAGTGGTGGAGCGGCTCTCAGAGGAGAAGATCGATCTGATGGAGATCAATATTTCCTGCCCCAATGTGAATGCCGGATTCCTGGCTTTTGGTCAGGACGCGGCCAATGTGGAGCAGCTTACCGCCCAGATCAAGCGGATCGCCAGACATCCGGTGATCATGAAACTGACGCCAAATGTGACCGATATCACGGAGATCGCCAAAGCAGCAGAGGCGGGAGGGGCGGACGCCATCTCTCTTATCAACACGCTGACAGGTATGAAGATCGATGTGAACCGGAGGACCTTCGCCCTGGCCAACCGGACCGGAGGCTTATCCGGACCGGCCATCAAACCGGTGGCTGTGCGGATGGTCTATCAGGCAGCCCATGCGGTGAAGATCCCGGTGATCGGAATGGGCGGCATAGCAACGGCAGAGGACGCCCTGGAATTTATCCTGGCAGGGGCAGCGGCAGTGTCAGTAGGAACTATGAACTTCCGGAATCCGGCGGGGACGCTGGAGATCATCCGGGGTATTGAGGCGTATATGGAGCGTTTTGGGATCCGGGATATCCGGGAACTGATCGGAGGTGTAAGAGATACTGGTTATTGATCTTTATCAGAATAAATTTCAGGAAAAGTTAAAGGAAGCGCTGATCGCAGTGCTTCCTACCATCGGGATTGTATTGTTGTTAAGTTTTACCATCGCGCCGATCCCGCCAAGCATTCTGCTTTTGTTCCTGTTTGGAGCGGCGATGCTGGTGGTTGGCATGATGTTTTTTACCCTGGGCGCAGAGCTTGCCATGTCGCCCATCGGAGAGAAGATCGGGACCAGGATCGCTCAGTCCAGGAAGCTGGGCGTGGTTCTGCTTCTGTGTTTCATTCTGGGTTTTATCATTACCATATCAGAACCGGATCTGCAGGTGCTGGCAGAGCAGGTTCCCTCGATCCCCAATGCCATTCTGATCGTGGCGGTGGCGCTGGGGGTGGGAGTCTTTCTCATGGCGGCCATGCTTCGGATGCTTTTTTCCAGAACTTTACGTTCTTTATTGATCTTGTTCTATCTGTTTGTTTTTCTCCTGGCCTTCTTCGTGCCAGATGATTTCCTTGCAGTTGCGTTTGATTCCGGCGGGGTGACCACCGGTCCTATGACGGTGCCTTTTATCATGGCGCTGGGCGTAGGTTTTGCCGCAGTACGAAGCGATAAGCATGCGGAGGACGATAGTTTCGGACTGGTGGCGCTTTGCTCCATCGGACCGATCATGGCAGTTTTGCTTTTAGGCTTTTTATACCGGCCGGAGAATACCGGATATACGCCGTCCGAACTTCCGGTGATCCGGGATTCAGTGGGGCTGTGGCAGTGTTTTGCCCACGGGATCCCTGAGTATATGGGGGAGATCGCGGTGTCTCTTCTGCCGATCGTGCTGTTCTTCGCCATTTTCCAGGTGATCTCTCTGAAGATCAGGAAGAAGCCTCTTCTGAAGATCGTGATCGGCATGGTCTATACCTATATCGGACTGGTGCTGTTTCTGACGGGAGTCAACGTTGGCTTTATGCCGGCGGGAAACTATCTGGGCGAGACCATTGCAGGGCTTCCCTACCGGTTTGTCCTGATCCCCATTGGAATGGTGATCGGTTACTTTATCGTAAAGGCGGAGCCGGCAGTGTATGTACTGAAGGAACAGGTAGAGGAGATCACTTCCGGGGCGATCTCCGGGGACGCCATGGCGCTGGCGCTGTCTCTTGGCGTGTCTGCTTCCATCGGGCTTGCCATGATCCGGGTACTTACCGGGATCTCCATCTTCTGGTTTATCCTTCCGGGATATATCCTGGCGCTGGGGCTGTCCTTCTTTGTGCCGAAGATCTTTACCGCCATAGCCTTTGACTCCGGCGGGGTTGCCTCAGGTCCTATGACGGCTACATTTCTCCTTCCCTTTGCCATGGGGGCCTGCCAGGCGGTGGGCGGCAATATTGTGCGGGACGCCTTTGGCGTGGTGGCCATGGTGGCCATGACGCCGCTGATCACCCTTCAGGTCATGGGAGTGATCTATCAGTACCGGTTCGCCTGTGCAAAGAGCAGGGAGGCGGCTGCCGTTCCCTATCTGGATACCTGGGGAGAGGACGATATCATAGAATTGTAGGAGGAAGAGTATGAACCATATCTATATGCTGGGACTGATCACTAACCGGGGAATGCGGGAACGGTTCCTTCATTTCTTCCGGGAATATCATATCGAGGTGACGTTCGCTGCCCTGGGAAGAGGAACTGCGGGAAGCGCGCTCCTGGATTACCTGGGCATGGAGGATACAGAGAAAGCGGTTTACTTCGCAGTGATCACCCGGGATACCTGGCAGGAACTGAAGAAGGCTCTGTACGCTCGGATGCGGATCGACATTCCGGGACGGGGGATCGCCTTTCTGATCCCGCTGAGCAGCGTGGGAGGCAAGAAGGTCCTGCAGTATCTTACGGTAGGTCAGAAGATTGAGATCGAGGAGGAGAGCACATTGCAGAATACAGAATATGAATTGCTGGTGGCGATCGCCAATTCCGGATACACAGAGGTAATCATGGATGCGGCCAGAAGCGCCCATGCTCCGGGAGGCACGGTCCTTCATGCCAAGGGAACAGGAGCAGAACACGCAGAACGGTTCCTGGGGATCAGCCTTGCGGAAGAAAAAGAAATGGTATTTATCGTGGTGAAAGCCGCGCGGAAAAACGCGATTATGCGAGCCATCATGGAACAGGCCGGAACGGACTCCAAAGCCGGGACGGTTGTATTTTCCCTCCCGGTAACGGAGACAGCCGGCCTGCGCATGATGGAAGAAATGGATGAAGATTAATTCCAGAAGTCGGTTTTATCTTTCAGCTGGATATCCGCAGCCTTGAACTCCGGATCCCTGCCTTCTTTTTTCTGCTTCATATAGTCCTGCATGGCCCGGATGGCAGGTCCTCCCAGGATCAGGATCACCGGAAGGTTGATGAGGGCCATGAGCCCCATCAGGACGTCGGCCATATTCCATACCAGGCCAAATTCCATGGTGGCTCCTGCCAGTACCACAAGGGCGGCTACGATACGGAAGATGTTGAGAAGGACTTTGCCGGGTTTCCGGCCGCAGAGGAACTGCAGGCCCATCTCCGCATAGTAGAAGTTGCCGATCAGTGTGGTGAAGGCAAACAGACACAGCGCGATGGTGATGAAGATGGTTCCGAATCCGCCCAGAGAGCTGGAGGCGGCAGCCTGTACCCAGGGCATTCCCGCCTGCTCTACAGAAGGAGCAGTGCCGGAGCAAAGCAGCATGAACGCGGTGGCGGAACAGATCAGGATGGTATCGATGAATACAGACAGCATCTGGACCAGTCCCTGTTTTACCGGATGAGAGACCGCCGCGCTTGCAGCCGCGTTTGGGGCGGAACCCACACCGGCCTCATTGGAGAACAGTCCCCGCTTGATACCGTTCATGATACAGGACCCTGCGAATCCGCCGAATATAGCCTGGAAATCAAAGGCATTGCTGAAAATATCCGCAAACATGCCAGGGATCAGCTGGTAGTGGGTAACTACGATGAAAAGAGCTACCGCCAGGTAGAAGATCCCCATCAAGGGAACCAGGACGCCTGTGATCCGGGAGATCTGCTTGCTGCCGCCGAAGATGGAGACTGCGAAGATCAGAGCCAGGATCACGCCCACAAGCAGGGGAGTCATCTTGGGATCAAAGAAGCTGTAAGCCCGGAAGGAGTCGGCAATGTTGAAGGAGGCCACCAGGTTGAATCCGCCCATGTAGGTGCAGATCAGGGTGACTGCGAACAGAACGCCGATCCAGTGCTTCTTAAGCGCTGCCTGGATATAGTAGGCAGGGCCGCCGTAGGAGCTGCCGTCCTCTGCCCGGTGTTTGTAGATCTGGGCCAGGGTGCTCTCGATGAAAGCAGAGGCGCTTCCAAGGATGGCGGTCAGCCACATCCAGAATACAGCGCCTGCGCCGCCCAGGCAGATGGCAGTGGAGATACCGGCGATATTTCCGGTTCCCACACGGGAGGCCGTGGATACCATGAGAGCCTGGAAGGATGAAAGACCGTTCTTGTCATTGCCTGGCTGCGCGACTACCCGCAGGGACTCCACAAACATGCGGAACTGGACAAAGCGGGTCCGGATGGAGAAATAAATGCCGGCGCCCAGCAGAAGAACGATCAGAATGTAGCTGTACAGAAGATTGCTGATGGTGCTGATGATTTCTGCGAACAAAACAAATTCCTCACTTTCTCTTAACTTAGATAACATAAATGCTTAACCAGTATATAGTATTTGTAAGATTTTGTCTAGGAAAATATAGGTTTATCGCACTGATTCTGTGAACAAAAATTGCTCAGGGAAGTTCATACAGCCTGCCGATAGAAGCCAGAAAGGTTCGCGAAGAATCCTTAACATCAAAACACCTGCGATTTCATAACCAGAGCAATTCGCAGGGAAATCTGATGATTTCCCTGCTCAGGCTCTTCTCAGATTTGACTGGAAGTCAAATCTTCGCATGAAATTGCAGATGTTTTTCTGTAACGGATTCTAATGCTTCCCTATGATTCTATCGGCAGGCTGTATGCGCTTCCCTGTTCCATATTCTTCCGCAGAATCATCTTGGCAATTCAAGCCTTTGTCGGGACAGTTGGCGATAAGGCGGGGGCCGGATGATTGCGGAGGTTAAGCGTCAGCCTCGGAGCAATCGCCGGACCCCGCCTCTCGACAAAGTGCGCGATAAACCTGAATTGATAAATGTCCATAAAAATTTTCTTGGCAATTTGTCTATCCTGCCATCTTGTCTTTTCTTCTTCCCTCCACTATAATGAACAGACAATCCTCTGGAGAATTCTTTTCTCCACCTCAGTCGGATTTCCCGGCTGTCCTTTATTTCCGGCGGTTTCCGCCATTTATTTCCAGACCTTTTTGAGCTCATTTAAAGGTTGCAGCATGTAGTCTTGTTTCCTATAATGAAAGTGAGGTACTTATGAATCGACAATTGCATACTCAGGAGGATCTTCATGCGGACCGCAAGTACAAGGACCGTTTGTTTCGCCTTGTCTTCAGCGACAAGAAGGATCTTCTGGATCTTTATAACGCAGTCAACGGGACCGATTATGACAACCCGGAGGAATTAGAGGTCAACACACTGGAAAACGTGCTCTATCTTTCCATGAAAAACGACTTGTCCTTCCTCATTGACACAGAGCTGAACCTGTATGAACACCAGAGCACCTGCAATCCCAACATGCCCATGCGGGGCTTTCTGTACTTTGGGGATCTTTACAGCGCCTATATTGCGCTCCGGGAGATCAATCTCTACAGCAGCACGGCCAAGCGGTTTCCCATCCCTCAGCATATCGTCTTCTACAATGGGACCCGGAAGGAACCAGACCGGAAGATCTTAAGGCTTTCCGATCTGTTTGAACAATCGGCTACTGATAAGCGTCCCTGCCTGGAATGTGAGACCCTGGTGCTGAACATCAATTACGGCCACAACCGGGAACTGATGGAGAAGTGTCAGAGACTTAAAGAATACGTCATCTTTGTGGACATGGTGCGGAAGAACCTGGCTGCAGGCGCGCCCCTGGAGGAAGCGGTGACCCGGGCGGCGGACACCTGTATCGATCAGGGCATACTGGAAGATCTCCTGAAGAAGCAGAAAGCGGAGGTAGTACGGATGGCACTGGAGAATTATGATCTTGAGAAATATGAAAAGGCAATAAAGAAAGAGAGCTATGAAGAAGGAGTGGCAGATGAACTGGAACATGGGATCTGCCAACTGATCACGACGCTTCGGGAATTCTCAATCGCAAAAGAAGATGTCCTTCAAAAGCTTCGGGAAAAGTATGACCTGTCTGAAGAAAAGGCAGAAGAATATATGAAAAAATACTGGTAAATTCAGGTTTGTCGTGTACTTTGTCGAGGGGCGGGGGCGGATGATTGTGGAGGTTAAGTGTCAGCCTCGGAGCAATCGCCGGTCCCGCCTCTCGGGAAACATCCCGCCAGGGAATTTATTCTGTGGTCTTCCGGCGGATGAGGACGGGAGTGATGACCTTGTGGACCGGTTCCTTTAAAGGCGCGGGCCTGCGTTTTTTACGTTCTTCCATCTGAGAAGAAAGCAGTTCCATAGCCTTTTGGGCGATGATGGAGATCTGTTGTCCTACCGTACTGATGGGGATGACGGCCTCTTCAGAGATGGGGGAGTTGTCAAACCCGATGATCCGGTAGGTGTCCGGCAGTTTCCCATATCGCTGGAATAAAAGATTCAGAAGGACGTTTGCGTGAGTATCATTGGGCATGAAAATGCCCTTTTTCTTATTGGGATATTTTTTCTCCAGCCCATCCAGAAGTTCCAAGATCCTGGTTTTGTTTTCGGTGAAAGAATTCCCCAGATCCGTCAGGATCAGTTCATAGGGGAAACCAGCTTTTTCACAGGTGTCTACAAAGCCATGGATCCGCCCGGAAGAGGGAATGGAGTCGGGAATATCCGCGTTTACATGGATCAGGACGTCGCACTGGATTTCCTGAAGGAGGCTTGCAGCCTGAACGCCTCCCATATAGTTGTCAGTGTTGACGCTGGAGATGTACTGGTCCTCCCGTTCAATGCCCACAACGGGAATGTTGTAGGAGGCAAGTTCCCTGGAAGAGATGGTAGGACTTAAGATGATCATGCCTTCAATATTGTAGGCAAGAAGTTCTTCAATATATCTGCGTTCAATATTCGCCTTGGCATTTCCGGCAAAAACAAGGAATTTATAGCCAAAAGATTCATAAGTGTCCAGAAGCTGGTTGAGCATTTCTGAATAGTAATGCATATAAAGATTGGGGACGATCACGCCTACGAATTCTGTTCTGCCGCTGGCCAGGATCCGTCCCACTTTGTTTTCTTTATAATCCAGCGCTACCAGCGCGTCCGCGATCTTCTGCTGATTTTCCAGAGTAAGGGAATCAGGATCGTTAAAATATCGGGATATGGTGGTTTTTGAAAAATTTGTATAAGCGGCGATATCCGCAAAGGTTACTTTCTTTGATTTCATCGATATTGCCTTCCTTTTTGTAAATAGATATCTGACGGTTACAGTATAGCAGAGAAATCTGTTTGAAATCAATAAAGTAACCGGTAACAAAACCGGTTTTGTGAAAGTTGTACAGAAAAAGGAATGGGAAAATGGAAGAAGTGACGAAAGTGCTTTTTCCTGTTGACAGTCAGGCATTTCCGTTCTATGATTTCTATAAAAGAACCGGTTACTTAACCGGTAACAAAAACGGTTACAATGGATTGTTATGAAGAAGGAGGAGATGAAATGAGAAAGCGTTTGCTGTGCCTGCTGGGGATTCTTTTTGCTGTGTCGGTCCTTGCAGGCTGTCAGCAGAAAGATCCGGAACCCGGCGAGGTGGCAGGATATGATGAAGGTGAAGAATATCTTTCCATCTGGGTCCACTCAATCGAAGACACTGAGGAAGGACAGGCATACAGAGAGTCTGTAGACAGTTTTAATGAGGCATATGACGGAACTTATTTTGCGGATATCGAGTTTGTGCCCAGGAATGACAGTGGAGGCGGTTACTCAGATAAGGTAAATGCTTCTGTTATGGCAGGAGGGCTTCCGGATGTGCTTACGGTGGACGGCCCGAATATATCTGCTTATGCGGCCAACGGGATCATCCAGCCACTGGCAGATCTAACTGAGGAGGAAGAAAGTGAATATCTTCCCTCCATCATCGAACAGGGAACGGTAGATGATGACCTGTATGCCCTGGGCGTAATGGAGTCCAGTGTAGGCCTTTACTACAATAAGGACATTCTTGAGGAGGCGGGGATCGAAGTGCCGGACAGCGATCATCCCTGGACCTGGTCAGAGTTTACAGACATCCTTGAGGAACTGAAGCCGCTGATGGAGGAAAAGGACGGATATCCGCTGGATATGACCTTCCCGGTAGGCGAGACCAGTATTTATTACTTTGCCCCCTTTGTCTGGTCCGGCGGCGGGGAACTGGTCAGCGACGACGGCCTTACGGCGGACGGATACTTCAACTCAGAGCAGACGGCCGCGGCCATGGAGTATTTCCGGTCTGTGGTTGAAAATGGCTATATGTCAGAGGCTCCCATCGATCACTTGTTTGAAAGCGGCCGGGCTGCATTTAAGTTTGACGGCGCATGGGAAGTCAATACAGTTTACAACAGCTATCCGGATCTTGATCTGGGAGTCGCGCCCTATGTGGTCAGCGACGACTGGGACGGCGGAAGGTATACGCCCACAGGCTCCTGGGCATTTGCGGCTTCATCTGAGACAGAAGATATCGAAGGCGCCACAGAGCTGGTCAAATGGATGAGCGGCGTGGACAGCGGGATAAGGATCTGGGAAATGGCGAAGAGTTTCCCGTCTACCTACAAGGCATTTGAGAATATCGATGTGTTCCAGACGGACGAGAACTACAAGGCTTTGTACGACCAGTTGAGCAATTACGGACATCCGCGGCCGAAGACCCCGGCTTATCCCCAGGTGAGCACTTCTTTCCAGGAAGTACTGGAGAGTGTGGCGCTGGGCGGAAAGGACACACAGGAAGAGCTTGACAAGGCTGTGGAACGGATCAACTCGAAATTGGAACGTTATGCGAGGGAATAAGAGATGAGAAGAAAAAATTCAATCATGGGAATGGCATTTTTCGGACCTGCGCTGGTGCTGCTGACGCTGTTTTTGTTCCTGCCGATGCTGCTTACCTTTGGATTCAGCTTTACCGATTATTTTGCGCTGAATCCGGAGCTGACACATTTCGTAGGCCTGGAAAATTATATCAACATTTTTAAAGACGATCTTTTTGTACAGTCGTTCTTAAATACCGTAAAATTTGTAGTTATCATCGTGCCGCTGCAGTGCGGCGGCGCTCTGCTCCTGGCGCTTGCCATCAATAAGGCGGCCCACTGCAAGAAATATTTTAAAGTGGCGTTTTTCGTGCCGGTAGTTATGTCGCTTGCAGTTGTGTCCACGCTGTGGATGCAGATCTACAGCCCGGAAGGGATCCTGAATACGCTGCTGGCAAATGTGGGGATTGATACCCAGCCCTTTATCCACAGCGCGGATCAGGCGCTGCCGTCCATTGCTATCATGAGCGTATGGCAGGGCGTGGGCTACCAGATGATCATTTTCCTGGGAGGTCTGCAGAACATCAGTCCTGCGCTCTATGAAGCGGCAGAGATGGATCACGCTACCGCCTGGCAGAAATTCAAGGATATTACTCTGCCGGAATTAAAACCACTGTGCGTGTTTGTGTTCATCACTGTTACCATCGGCGCGTTCCGGATGCTGGTACAGCCTATGGTCATGACAGGCGGCGGACCGGATCATTCTACTTACACGCTGGTATATGATATTTACGAGACGGGTACAGTCAACTGGGAGATGGGCCTGGCGTCCACAATGGCCATTGTATTTACGATATTTGTGGTAGTCCTGACGATCATCCAGAATATGCTGACAAAGGATAAGGAAGGAGGAGAAAAGCATGTTCACAAAAAAGCAAAGGCGAATTAACTGGATCCTTGTGGCGGTGCTGCTGGTGCTCTCCATTTTCTTCCTGTTCCCGGTGATCTGGATGCTGGCTAACTCCTTTAAGCCGGACGCGGCGATCACAGCGGACATGAATACCATTGCGGCGTTTATCCCGCCGGCCTTAAACGGCAGTTTCTTTGACAACTATATTTCCATTATCACGGACACCAGCTTCCTGCGGTATATGGGGAATACCCTTCTCTATGCGGCGATCCTGATCGTGCTGAGTATCGTGGTAAACGGCCTTGCCGGATACGCGCTGGCCAAGATCCGCTTCCCCTTCCGGGAGCAGTGGCTGATGATCATTATCATGCTTCTGATCGTGCCCACAGAGACGGTCATAACCATTCATTTCCTGATCATTGCCAAGGCGGGACTTTTAAATACCATCCTGGGCTATATCCTGCCGCTGATCGTGAATCCGTTTAACATCTTTTTGTTCCGCCAGGTATTTGTCAGCCTGCCGGATGATGTGTACGAGGCGGCCCAGCTGGACTTCTGCGGCCCGGTGAAATACTTTTTCACCATGGTCCTGCCCATGTCCAAGACCGTTGTGGCAACGGTCAGCGTGTTTACATTCCTGAATGTGTGGAACGACTATCTCTGGCCCTCCCTGGTGTTTACCTCCAGTGATCTTCTGACGGCGCAGATCGGTCTGAATTCCATCACGTCCAATGAAAACACCACCATGGGTCAGACCCTGGCAGTTATCACACTTGTAACTATACCGGTCATCATCATCTACTCTCTGTTCTCCAAGCAGATCGTAGAGGGTGTTACTTCAACAGGTTCAAAGGAAGGATAAAAAGATGAGCTTTATAGAATTTAAAAATGTATGTAAAATGTATCCGGGATCAAAAGTCAATACAGTTGATGATTTTAATCTGAATATTGAAGAAAAGGAATTTGTCGCGTTCGTCGGTCCTTCCGGCTGCGGGAAATCCACAACCCTGCGCATGATCGCGGGATTTGAGGAGATCACCGGAGGAGAACTCTACATAGACGGGAAGAAAGTCAACGAGATGGCCCCAAGAGACAGAGGCATTGCCATGGTGTTCCAGAATTACGCCCTCTATCCCCATATGACGGTGGAGAAGAATATCGGCTATGGACTGAAAAATATGAAGCTGCCTGCAGATGAGATCAAGAAGAAAGTAGACTGGGCCATCAAAGTGCTGGGACTGGAAGATTACCGGACCCGCAAGCCCAAGAATCTCTCCGGCGGCCAGCGCCAGAGAGTTGCCCTTGGGAGGGCGATCGTGAAGAACCAGAAACTGTTCCTGATGGATGAACCACTTTCCAATCTGGACGCGAAACTCCGCGTCAGCATGCGGACTGAGATCAGTAAGCTTCACAGGGAACTGGGAGCCACCACCATCTATGTGACCCATGACCAGGTAGAAGCCATGACCATGGCTGACCGGATCGTGATCATGAAGGAAGGCGTGATCCAGCAGGTTGGGAAGCCTATGGAACTGTATGATCATCCCAAGAATCAGTTTGTGGCAGGATTTATCGGTTCTCCGCAGATGAATTTCTTTGATGTGACTGTGGAAAATAAAGTTGTAACATTTGCAGATGGAAACAAGATCACCTTACCTGAAAATGTACTGCAGCTTCTGAAGGGACATGAAGGTTCTATGACTCTTGGTATCCGGGGCGAGGACATCAAGACCGAAGACCGGTATCTGGAGCAGTACAGGGAAAATATCCAGCATGCAGTCATCACGGATACAGAGGTTATGGGAAATGAGAACAACCTTTACTTCCAGTTTGGCGGTACGCAGGCGGTTGCCCGGGTATCCAAGTATGAGGTTGCCCAGGTGGGCGACACCATCGATTTCGTATTCATGCCGGAGAAGCTACATTTCTTTGACAAAGAGACAGGAATTAACTACACAGAAGAGTAAAAGTACGGAGGCAGTATGAAAGGACAGCACAGATTACACTTAAAAGCGCCGGATAACTGGATCAACGATCCCAACGGATTTATCTATTACAAAGGGCAGTACCATCTGTTCTATCAGTATTTCCCCTATGGTCCCCGGTGGGGGACCATGCACTGGGGGCATGCGGTAAGTCAGGACCTGGTTTCCTGGGAACATAAAGGGCTTGCGCTCTATCCCACCATCCACGGGGATCAGAACGGCTGCTTCTCAGGAAGCGCGGTAGAAGAGGAAGGAAAGCTTTATCTGGTTTACACAGGCGTACGTTATGAGGTGGTCAATCCGGAGGATCCTCATACCTGCCTGGACGACCAGTTTGAATCCTGCCAGATCCTGATCTCTTCAGAGGATGGATTTCAATTTGACAATCAGAATGGAAAAGAAGTGGTCATACCGCCGATCACGGATCCCAAGATCGGGGACCGGACTCACACCAGGGACCCCAAGGTGTGGAGAGGAAAAGACGGGTGGTATATGGTTCTTGGAAGTACGCTGGGTGAGAAGCAGGGAGAGCTTCTTTTCTACCGGAGTGCAGATCTGCACCACTGGACTTATGTGAGCCAGGCAACCAAGGGGCCGGCCTATGGATGGATGTGGGAGTGCCCGGATTATTTCCCCACAGAAGGCGGGGATGTGCTGCTGGTATCGGCGATGGGGCTCCTCACCAACGAAGAGAAGGAGAAGAACCAGTCTATCTGTTTCCCGGTGGACTTCCAGGAGGATACCTGCAGGATCCAGATCCCGGATGAATATCAGTTTGTGGATTATGGTATGGATCTCTACGCGCCCCAGACCACGCTGGATAAAGAAGGCAGGCGGACCATGATCGCCTGGGTGCGGATGCCGAAAGTAACAGAGGAAGGATGGATCGGGATGTTCTGTTCGCCACGGGTTGTAGAGGCAGAAGGCGGACACGTTTATTTCCGGCTTCACCCGAATGTCCGGCAGGCATATTCCAGGAAAGCAGCAGACGTATGTGAGATCGGCAAAGACGGGTACATGGTCGTGGTTGATCTGGAAGACGGAGAAGAGCTTGAGATTGGCGGTTACCGGATCTTCCGGGAAGGCAATCGGGTCTGCACGGACCGGAGCAGGGTATATCCCGGCTTTGCCGGAGCACATTTAAGATCAGAGACACCGGAACTGAAGAACGGCTGTCATCTGGAGGTGATCGTGGATGAGCATTTCATTGAGGTGTTTGTCAATGACGGTGAGTATGTGATCAGCAATGCAGTGTATGGGCTGAAGAAGGAAATCCGGTATCAGGGGAGAGGTGAAGCAGAACTCTGGGTGGCAGGATAAATATAGGTTTGTGGGGATGATATGACAGTGACCAGACGCACGAAAATGGAGTCAGCCCCTGCAGCAAATCCGAAACTGTTCGCGAAGAATCCTTAACATCAAAACACAGAAGATTTCATGACCAGAGCAATTCACAGGGAAATCTGATGATTTCCCTGCTCAGGCTCTTTTCAGATTTGACTGGAAGTCAAATCTTCCCATGAAATCTTCTGTGTTTTTCTGTAACGGATTCTAATGCTCCAATACGAATTCGCTGCAGGGGCTGACTCCGTTTTCTGTGCATTCTGGTTCTGTCAGAACATCCACAAAGCCCTGTCTGTCTTTTTTACAGCCGCAGGCCGACTAACACTTATCAGGCCTTTGTCGGGACAGTTGGCGATTAGGCGGGGGCCGGATGATTGCGGAGGTTAAGCGTCAGCCTCGGAGCAATCGCCGGTCCCCGCCTCTCGACAAAGAGCGCGATAAACCTGAATTTATAATTCCTTTACAAACCGCAGGAATGCTTCCCGTCCTTCCGGCGTACACTTGTACACGCCTGCATCTTCCAGCACGTGGGTGAATACGATCCCTACTTCTTTCTTCAGGATATCCATGATATTTTCGCTGTTGACATCCGGGTAGCCGGGCAGGAAGGATTCCACCCAGTCGGCATGCTTCTCGATCTTCTCGTTGCTGCGGATGTCTTTTCCTTCCAGGATATACTGGGCCAGGATCTCCAGCTCTTCTTTCAGCCGGGAAGGAAGGACCGCCAGTCCCATAACCTCGATCAGGCCGATGTTTTCCTTCTTGATATGATGATACTGAGCGTGGGGGTGGTAAACGCCCAGCGGATGTTCCTCGGTGGTGATGTTGTTTCTGAGAGCCAGGTCCAGCTCGTAGTCGTCGCCCCGTTTCCGCGCGATGGGGGTGATGGTGTTGTGAGGCTCCCCGTCGGTCTCGGCGAAGATAAACGCTTCTTCGTCTGTGTAGCCCCGCCATACCTGCAGGATATGGTCGGCCAGGTCGATCAGGCGCTTCTCATCCTTGCAGCGGATCCGCAGAACGGAGAGCGGCCATTTTACAATGCCGGCCTGTACGTCTTCGTACCCGGGGATGGTGAGTTCCTGTTCGATGGGGGCTTTTGCCATGGCAAAGGTATAGTTTCCGCCCTGGAAGTGGTCATGGCTTAAGATAGAGCCGCCCACGATGGGAAGATCCGCGTTGGAGCCCAGGAAATAGTGGGGGAACAGCTTAATGAAATCAAACAGCTTGATAAACGCGGCCCGGTCAATCTTCATCGGAATGTGCTCCCCGTTAAATACGATACAGTGCTCGTTGTAATATACATAAGGAGAATACTGGAATCCCCAGCGGCTGTCGTTGATGGTGATGGGGATGATCCGGTGGTTTTCCCTGGCGGGATGGTTTACCCGTCCGGCATAGCCCTCATTTTCCATGCAAAGCTGACATTTGGGATAGGAACTTGCCTTGGCGTTTTTGGCTGCGGCGATGGCTTTCGGGTCTTTCTCCGGTTTGGAGAGGTTGATGGTGATGTCGATCTCTCCGTAAGGACTGTCCACCGTCCATTTCAGATCCTTTTTCACCCGGTAGCGGCGGATATAGTCGCTGTCCTGGCTGAATTTATAGTAGTAGGCAGTGGCTTCCTCGGGAGAGGCGTTGTATTTCTCCCAGAAGGTGGCGTGAACCTGGCTGGGACGGGGCAGCAGGCAGTTCATAAGCCGGGTGTCAAAAAGATCCCGGTATACCACGCTGTCCTCGATCAGCTCCCGCTTTACTGCCTCATCCAGAAGGTTTTTCAGGATCTCTTCCAGGTCAAGGCTGTCTGTCTCCACAGGAAGATCCTCATAGCTGTCCTCATGGAACAGGTCCAGCAGCAAATTGGTAGTGTAGATCCGCTCAGATTCCGGAGTAAGTCCGGTCTGGATCCCGTATTCAACTAATTTTTTGATATTTTCATATAACATATTTATCCCCTCCTATGCTTCCTGCAGTTTTCTGGCGCCGTCGCCGATCTCCACAATGTAGAATTCTGCTTCGTGGCCGGTTTCCTTCTGATAGGCGCTGCCGATCTCTTTTACAAATCTGTCTACCGTGTCATTTTTTACGATGCTGACGGTGCAGCCGCCGAAGCCGCCGCCGGTGATGCGGGAGCCGATGACGCCGGGCATGGACTGGGCCAGATCCACCAGAAGATCGATCTCCGGGCAGGATACTTCATAGTCTGTCTTCAGAGATTCATGGGAGGCGTTCATCAGCTTTCCAAAGAGAGCGATGTCGTTGTTTTTCAGCGCTTCCACTGCCTGGATAGTCCGCTGGTTCTCATGGACTGCGTGCCGCGCCCGCTTCAGGCAGACCGGATCCTTGATGGCGGACTGGAAGGATTCAAACGCTTCGTTGGAGAGATCCCCCAGAGTCTTTATCTGTGTGACGGTCTGAAGGTCAGAAAGGGCGGTCTCGCATTCTCTTCGCCGGTCATTGTAAGCGGAGTTGACCAGGCTGTGTTTTACCTTGCTGTTGGTGATGACGATCTTGGAATCTTCCAGGCGGACCGGAGCATACTGATATTCCAGTGTGCTGGTGTCCAGGAAGATGGCGTGATCTTTCCTGCCCATGGCGCTGGCGAACTGATCCATGATGCCGCAGTTGCAGCCGTTGAAATTGTTCTCGGAATCCTGGCCGATCAAAGCGATCTCCGGCATGGAAACCTGGTCAAATCCGAAGGTGTCCTTCAGGATGATCCCGGTCAGGACTTCCAGGGAAGCGGAAGAAGACAGACCGGAACCGGCCGGGATGTCTCCGAAGATCGCGATGTCCAGACCGTGGGTCAGGTGGAAGCCCCGTTTCTCGAAGGCCCACATTACGCCCTTGGGATAGTTGGTCCAGGAAGCTTCTTTGTGGGGAACCAGATCGTCCAGGCTGGTCTCCAGAACACCCAGGGAGCTGAAATTCATAGAATAGAAGCGAAGCCCCCGGTCTTCCCGGTCCCGTACTACTGCGTAGGTGCCAAGAGTCAGGGCGCAGGGGAACACATGGCCGCCGTTATAGTCAGTGTGCTCGCCGATCAGATTGACTCTGCCGGGGGCAAAGTAGGTGCGAAGTTCTCCTTCCTCGCCGTAAAGTTTCTGAAATTCTTTGATCAATTTGTTTAACATTTTTCCATCTCCTGTTTCCTTTGATTTTGAGGTTGTGTTTTCGCCCGATGTACTTTATGATTATAATAATAGTGAGGATAATTGGAAAAGGCAATAAGAATATTGAAGATAAATATAAGGATATTGAGAAAATGCAGATCGGAACAGAGAAAAACAGAAAAGAAACCAAAGCTCATGGAAGTTTTGCCTTTCCGGTGAGTGTGGACGTGGAACAGATCCAGGCCTACGAGCAGGGGACTTTCCTGTGGCACTGGCATCCGGAAGTGGAGCTTACCTGGGTGATGTCGGGGGAGATGGAGTATCATGTGAATGACAGCCAGTACCGGCTGCGGGAAGGGGAAGGATTGTTCGGGAACAGCAACGCGCTTCACTCCGGGTATCGGAAGGATGATAAGGACTGCACCTATCTTTCGGTCACCTTTCACCCCCGGTTTCTCTATGGAGATGAGGGAAGCATCCTTTACTCCAAGTATGTGAGGTTTATCACAGAGGACAGCCGCTGGCCTTCTCTTAAGCTGGAACGCAAGGTAGAATGGCAGAGGGAGATCCTTGAGGATCTGGAGCGGATCTATGAGTTATCCCTGGAAGCGCCGGAGGATTATGAGATCCGGATGCATATCCTGCTGATGGAGATCTGGATGAGGCTGTACCGGCATTTTTCCTCCCTGCCGGAGCGGGAGCGGGGATCGGAGCGGGAACTGATGCGGCTGAAGGATATGATCTCTTATATCCAGGAGCACTATGATCAGGAGATCCGGCTGGATGACATCGCGGACCATGTGAATATCTGCAGAAATGAATGCTGCCGCTTTTTTAAACGGCATATGAAGATGACCATCTTCGATTATGTGCTGTTCCTGCGGATCCAGAAGAGCCTTACTCTGCTGCGCGCAGGGGAAAGTATCACCCGGACGGCGAATCTGGTGGGATTCTCCAGTCCGGCTTACTATGGACAGATTTTCCGGCGGTATATGAAGTGTACTCCCAGAGAATATCAGAAGGGAGACAAAAGTCTCCCTTCTGAATCAGATGTTAAGCTTTAGGTCGTAAATTTGCGGATGCGCAAAGGGATGTGCAGTGATGCCGCCAGATCCTTGCTGGCCTGGATCTCTTCTTCCGGAAGCACGTCTACGATGGTAAAACGGACTTCCGGGATCTGCCGGGCAGCCTGTACCGCGAAATCCAGCATAGCCTGGTAGGCGCCGGGGAGTGTGGGGCGTGTTACGTCATTGTAGGCCGCCTCATCCGGGGCATTCAGGCTGATGGACACACTGTCCACCACCTGAGCCAGTTCCGGGACAATGTCCCGTCCGTGCTGCAGGCTGCCCAGGCCGTTGGTGTTTACCCGGATGGACAGGCCATAGCGTTCTTTGGCGTAGCGGGCGGTGTCGATAAGAGTCTCCAGAGCGCAGGTGGGTTCTCCGTATCCGCAGTAGACCAGTTCTTTATAGCCGTGGAAGTCAAAGGCATCCATGGCTTCTTTGATCTCCTGGGGAGTGGGGTCCTGTTTATGCCACAGAGAGGTGGCGTCCCCGATGGCGTCCTCATGACTGCGGATGCAGAATCGGCACCGGCAGTTGCAGCGGTTGGTGATATTTGCGTACACCTGGTCTTTGTAAGTATATAAGATATCTGCCATATTGATACACCTCTTTCTTCAATGGTTATTGATATAGATAATGCTGCGTCTTCGCTTTCAGATGGACTTTATCCAGGGAGGCTCCCAGGATCAGGAAGATCACGGCGCTTCCTGTGGACTGGATGAAGCTTCCGGTGAGGGATACGATGGGGGCAAGGAAAGAGCCGAACAGGATCCCTTCTGCCAGATAATAACCGGTGGCAGAGACGGCCAGGGCCAGGAAGGGCGCGGCCAGATTCCGCCGGCTTAAAATGCGGCCGTCCTGGCTGGTGAAAGGCAGGACGATCAGCATTTTGATGATCGCTGTGGCCGGCGCCCATACCGGGGCGGTGAGAAGGTCTGCAAGCCCTCCGCCCAGGGCGGCTGCGGCCATGGCATAGGGCCGGGGCAGCAGAACGGCGGCCAGGTAGATCAGGGCGTCGCCGAAATGGATGTAGCCTCCGTTGGCTCCGTAAGGAATGTGGAAGAGCCAGGCAGTCATGATGGTGATCATGGCGGCGAAAAGCCCGGTAAAGGTTAGAAGGGCTGTTGGTTTTGTGTCAGATCTCATAGGGATCAGCCTCCTTTTCAGCTTGCTGGTGCTCTTCCGGGATCAGAAGAGCCAGGTATTTCTCATAATTTATCCCGTCATTGCGGGGGATCTTCTCGCGGACTGTGTCAGCAAGGCCTGCCTCCAGAAATGTTCCCGCCAGCTGGATGGCGCGGCCCAGATCCATGTCCCTGGCGGCGCCTGCGGCGATGCAGGAGGCAAAGAGATCTCCTGTGCCGGAGTAGCTTCCGCCAATGTGGGGGAAGGAAAAGAGCCGGCTTTCTGAGTGGGTAACATAGAGATTTCCCATCTGTTCTGTATCCGTTTCATCCCGGAACTGGATGCCGGTGACGATCACATGGCGGGGTCCCTGGGCACAGAGTTCCCGGCCCAGGCAGGCGACCTTCTCCATAAGGGAAGCCGGGTCCTGGATCCTGGCGATCTTCCCGTGATCCTGTTCGGTGAGAAGGCACAGTTCCGTCAGGTTGGGGGTGATGATGTCCGCATCTAAGGCCAGGCGGCGCATTTCCCGCAGGAGGGGCGGGGTGAAGAGATCGTAAGTCTTTCCGTTGTCTCCCATCACCGGGTCCACCAGGAGAAAATTCTCCTGGGTACGGAAGGTGTCAAGGAAACGGAAGATCTGGAGGATCTGCCGTTCGCCGGCCACAAACCCGGTGTAGATTCCGTCAAAGCGCTGGCCCATCTTCTCCCAGTAGCTTCGGAACAGTTCCATCTTATCTGTATAATCATCGCAATAGTAATCCGGATATCCGGTCTGGGCGGTCAGGATCGCGGTGGGCAGCGGACAGGGCTGGACTCCCATGGCGGAGATGACCGATATGGCGGCAGTGAGAGAACAGCGGCCAAAACCGGACAGATCATTGATCACGGCAATCTTCTTGCTCATAGCAGTAACTCCTTTTTGTTTTACAGCCATCATAGCACCAAAGTGGCTATATTGAAAAGACCAGATATTGCAAAATTGACCAGGCCAGTTAAAAAAGGAGGAGAAGAATTCAAAAATAAAATGTTGACACTGCCTGTAAAGTGGGATATAATTAACTCTGCTGTGAAGATAAGTTGCAGTAAATGTGGGCGTAGCTCAGCTGGATAGAGCGTTTGGCTACGGACCAAAAGGTCGGGGGTTCGAATCCTCTCGCCCACGTTTCATGGGAAGGCATTCTGCGGTGGCAGGGTGCCTTTTTGTTATAGAGAGAGGAGGAAGCAAGATGGCAAAATATGTGATGGCGCTGGATGCGGGGACTACCAGCAACCGCTGTATCCTGTTTGATGAGAAGGGCAGGATCTGCAGCGTGGCCCAGAAGGAGTTCACCCAGTATTTCCCCCAGCCGGGATGGGTGGAGCACGATGCGGACGAGATCTGGTCCACTCAGCTGGGAGTGGCGGTGGAAGCCATGAGCAAGATCGGAGCGGAGGCCGGGGATATTGCGGCCATTGGCATCACCAACCAGCGGGAGACGGTGATCGTGTGGGATAAAGCCACCGGAGAACCGGTGTACCACGCGATCGTATGGCAGTGCCGGAGGACAGCCCGGTACTGTGACCAGCTGAAGGAAGAAGGGTGGACAGAGAAGATCCGCCAGAAGACTGGGCTGATCATTGACGCCTACTTTTCCGCCACCAAGATCCGCTGGATCCTGGAGCATGTAGAAGGGGCGAAGGAGAGAGCGCAAAGAGGCGAGCTTCTCTTTGGCACGGTGGAGACCTGGCTGATCTGGAAGCTGACCAAAGGAAGAGTCCATGTGACGGACTACTCCAATGCGTCCCGGACCATGCTTTTCAATATCAATACACTGGAATGGGATCAGGAGATCCTGGATCTGATTGGGATCCCGGCTTCCATGCTCCCGGAAGTGAAACCTTCAAGCTGTGTCTATGGAGAGGCGGACGCCGCATATTTCGGCGGTCCCATTCCCATAGGCGGGGCCGCGGGAGATCAGCAGTCCGCCCTGTTTGGCCAGACTTGTTTTACGCCGGGAGAGGCAAAGAATACTTACGGAACCGGCTGTTTCCTGTTGATGAATACCGGGGAGAAACCGGTGTTCTCTCAGCACGGCCTGGTGACCACCATCGCCTGGGGAATAGACGGGAAGGTAAATTACGCGCTGGAGGGTTCCATCTTCGTGGCAGGGGCGGCGATCCAGTGGCTGCGTGATGAGCTGCGGCTTATTGACTCGTCGGAGGATTCAGAATATATGGCGCAGAAGGTGAAGGATACCGGCGGCTGCTATGTAGTGCCCGCGTTTACCGGGCTGGGCGCGCCCTATTGGGATCAGTATGCCAGAGGGACCATTGTGGGTCTTACCCGGGGCGTGAACAAGTACCATATCATCCGGGCGACTCTGGAATCCCTGGCCTACCAGGTGAACGACGTGCTGGGGGCCATGGAGGCGGATTCCGGCATCGGGTTAAGCGCCCTGAAGGTGGACGGTGGAGCCAGCGCAAACAACTTCCTGATGCAGACCCAGGCGGATCTTATCAACAGCCCGGTGGAGCGTCCTTCCTGTATTGAGACCACAGCCATGGGAGCGGCCTATCTGGCCGGCCTGGCAGTAGGATACTGGAAGAGCAAGGAGGATGTGGTGAAGAACTGGTCCATTGACCGGGTGTTTGAGCCCCAGATCTCAGAGGAAGAGCGGAACAAAAAGCTGAGAGGCTGGAAGAAGGCAGTGCGGTACGCCTTTGACTGGGCGAAAGAGGAATAATCATCTTAGGAGGCGGAAGAATTGGAGAAGACAGAACTGACCTGCGGTGTTTGTGAGAACGCCTGTCATCTGACGGTAGAGTCTGAGGACGGAGAAGTGATGGACGTAGAGGGAAACCGCTGTATGCGGGGATATATTTACGGCCAGAAGACAGTGGAAGATCTGGCGGATACTGTGAATATGCCCAAGAGATCATGAAAATTCTGGACATTTCTGTGAAAATGTACTAAGATATCAATATCGACGCAATTTTGATTACAAGGAAGGGGATTTATCGTTATGAAGAGAAATGTGATCGTTGGGCAGTCAGGCGGCCCGACAGCGGCTATTAACTCAAGCCTTGCCGGCGTGTACCGCACGGCGAAAGACAGAGGAGCCCAGAAGGTATATGGGATGCTCCATGGGATCCAGGGACTGCTGGAAGAGAAATACATTGACTTGGCAGACCATATCAAGACTGAGCTGGACGCAGAGCTTCTGAAGCGTACGCCGGCCGCGTTCCTGGGATCCTGCAGATATAAGCTTCCAGAGATCCACGAGAACCGGGAAGTCTATGATAAGATCTTCAGCATCCTGGATAAGCTGGATATTGAGGCGTTCATCTATATCGGCGGAAATGATTCGATGGACACCATCAAGAAGCTTTCCGACTACGCCATCATCACCGGACATCCCACCAGATTCATCGGCTGCCCGAAGACCATTGACAACGACCTTGCGCTGACCGACCACACACCTGGTTACGGAAGCGCGGCAAAATATATCGGTACCTCCATGAAGGAGATCATTCGCGACGGATTCTGTCTGGAGTATGAGAAGGGGATCGTGACCATCGTGGAGATCATGGGACGGAACGCCGGATGGCTGACAGGGGCGACTGCGCTGTCAGAAGGCGAGGACTGTGAAGGACCGGATCTTATCTATCTGCCGGAAGTAACCTTTGACCTGAAGAAGTTTGGCGAGAAGGTGAAGAAGCTTCTGGAGACCAAGCCCTCCATCGTTGTGGCGGTATCAGAAGGAATCCGCACCGCGGAAGGAACCTATGTGTGCGAGCTTGGAAACAGCATTGATTTCGTAGACGCATTCGGCCACAAACAGCTGTCCGGAACCGCTTCTTATCTTGCAAGCTATATTGCGGGAGAGATCGGCTGCAAGACCCGTGCCATCGAGCTGAGCACCCTGCAGCGTGCTGCTTCTCACGCGGCTTCCCGTGTGGATATCCTGGAAGCTTACCAGGTTGGCGGCGCGGCGGTAAAAGCAGCGGATGAAGGTGACTCTGGCAAGATGGTAGTACTCCAGAGACTGTCTGACGATCCGTATCAGTGCGGAACAGAGGTAAAGGACGTACATAAGATCGCCAACGACGAGAAGCTTGTGCCCAGAGAGTGGGTCAACAAGGACGGCACCTATGTGACCAGCGAGTTTATCTCTTACGTAAGACCGCTGATCCAGGGCGACGTATCCCCGGTTATGGTAGACGGTATCCCCAGGCATCTGTACACGCCGAAGGAATTAAGCCACAGATAAAAAGGGAATGAGAACTGTCCGGTTCCGTGTTTTATCAAAGACGCGGGCCGGACTTTTTTAGTGCATTTTTTTCTGGAAAATGGGCTTGCTTTTTCCGGGGAAATCCAGTAATATAAAAATCACTCTATCAGTTCTGAACCTTCAAAAAAGTTCTTGAAACAATCAAAACATTTTCCAATTTCAGAAAAATTTTATCAATGAAAATGTGAGGTGATGCCGATGACGGAAAAGGGCGAATACGACGTGCTGCGCCTGATCGAGCATAACCAGGTGTGCTATATCAGTTCCGGCTGTATCCGGGGAACGCCTCTGATGGGATGGCTGAAATACCACCGGGTGATGAAGAAGCAGGAGTTTGTCCGGATGGTCCGTCTTCTTGCCCGGCAGCTGGAGAAGATCCACCGGTGCCGGAAACAGAAATTCTATCAGTATGTGAACCCCTACAGTGTAGTGGTGGGGGAGGATGGGAACCTTTACTTCCTGGATCTGGGCGTTCCCTCCAACGAAGAAACGCTTCAGAAGATGCAAAGGAGGACCGTCCGGGAACATTTCCTGCCCCCGGAGGCGCCTTATTATCAGCGGGCAAGCGCCGGACTTGATATCTATGGGTTCGGACGGACCCTGCAGTATCTGCTCTCAGAAGCAGAGCTTGAGCCGCGGCTGAGCGGCGGCGAAGAGAGAAAGTTCAGAAAAGTCATATCACGATGCCTGGAAAGGCAGTCGAAACAAGCATTTCAGACTATTTCAGAGATTCCAAGATATTTACCAGAACCAAAAGAGAAAAAAGAATGGAAATGGAGACCCCGGAAAGTCCTGGCGGCTGTGGCAGCGCTGGGAGTCCTGGCGGCGCTGGCAGGACTTCTTCGCTGTTGTCCGGGAGAACCGGAAGCTGCGGCAGCTGCCGCTAAGGAGAAAAAAGGAGAAGAACAGGGAACACCAAAGAGAGAAGCAGGCGGGGAGACGGGTCCTCTTTATCTGGAACTGGGGCTGCTCTGCCTGGGAGAACTTGGTGATTTTGAGCGGGGGGAGGCATATTTTGGGCAGGCAGAAGGAGAGCCGCTGGCAGAAGAGCTGGAACGATTGTGCCAAAGCCTGCAGGGGGAGTCGGTGGCGGAAGGGAGCTTCCGGGCCGGACTTCGCAGGATCGAGGAGGCAGCAGAGAAACTGCCGGAAGAGGAAGCCCTTGTCTATCGCCGCTGTGTGCTCCTTGGATATCGCCAGTTGGACACAAAGGCGGACCAGGAGGCGGTAGTCCGCCTGGGAAAGAGCTGCCTGGAGGAAGAGGGAGAAGAAGAGAAAGCAGAAGTCCGGGGAATGGTGGCTGCCGCGCTGGAAGAACTGGGTAGAGAAGAAGAGGCCCTTGCCATGTATGAGGAACAGATGGAGGAAGAAGATGGAGCAGAAGAACGGGAAGAACTGTATAAGAAGACGGCGTCCCTTCTGGAGGCCCTGGGGAAATCCAGGGAAGCGGCAGGGCGACTGGAAGAGGGGATCCGGGAATTCCCTGACTCTGTAGACTTACGGATTACATCCCTTAAGAATCTTCTGGAAGCTTCGGGGCAGGACCGGGCATTGTGCCTGCAGACCATTGAGAGGTTCTTGAAGGAGTGCCCGAAGCTTGCGGGAGAAGAAGAGTTTCAGAAGCTGATGAGAGAATACGGAATCAACGTGGAAGGAGGAAAAGTATGGGCAGAAAAGGCCGATCCATAATCCTGCTGTGCCTGGTGCTGGCACTGATCTATTTCCAGCAGGGGGCAGTGGGCTATGCAGAACACAGAGAGGATCCGACGCAGACAGAAGAAGGAGGATCTGCGGAAGAAGGGGAAGGAACAGAAGAGTCCGATGAAGGAGAGGAAGAGGAACCGGAGGAGGAGCCGGAAGAGAAGCCGGAAGAAGAGCCAGTTAAAAAGTTTCAGCTTAAGGTAACTCCGCCGGATGGTGAAAACGGTTATTACCGCCATAAGCCGGAAGTAACTCTGACTCATGTGAGCAGGCGAGGGATCACCAGATACCGGGCGGTTGCAGGCGACAAAATCCTGGTGGAGGGGAGCCTTGAGAAGGAAGGAGAGAAGGCGATCCTGGGAGACTGGGAGGAAGGAAGCAATCAGCTTACAGTCTGGATGGAAGAAGATAAAGAACCGATAGAGGACTGCGCAGAGATAATGGAGATCCGGGTCGATACCCGGCCGCCTAAGCTCAGCATGAGCCTTCCCAGCGGGTTTGACGCATGGTATCTGGGGGATGTGAAGCTGTCGGTGCAAAGCCGGGATAAAACCAGCGGAGTTGAAACGGTGCGCTGCCTGGTGGACGGAGAGAAGATTGGCGCGTCGGAGAAAGAAGAGACCGCCTTTACCATTCAGAAAGCCTCTGCCGCAGGGCAGGGAGCGGTGGTAGAAGTGACCGTAAGGGACAGGGCGGGAAATGAAAGCCGCCTGACAGAGCGGGTCTATATTGACCGGACAGATCCGAAGATCCGGATCAGCGGAGCCTCCGATTATCTTATCAGCAGCCGGCCGGTGACTCTGGTGAGCCAGGTGCAGGAGGAAAATGTCCTGCATACGGCCAGGGAGGAGACCATCTGGGAGAATGAAGATGGGGAGAAGAAAACCCTGGAGGCAGTTTCCTGGAAGGACAGCGCTTCCGGGAAGCAGGCTGAGCGGAAACTGACAGAGGACGGGATCTATCAGATCAGCCTTGCGGCCCGGGATCAGGCAGGCCGGGAAGCAACAGAACAGCTTCAGGTGATCATAGACCAGAAAGATCCGGTGATCCGACTGGTGGATCAGCTGCGGGGAAAATATATGAAGAAGTTTGTCTGGGATACCCCGGCCAAGGAGTGGATCCAGGACTTTACCACCTATTCCTATGAACTCCGCCTGGACGGCCGTCTCTACTCCATGGGGGAAGAAGTGATGGAAGAAGGGTGGCACGTGCTGGAAGTCTATGTGGAAGACGCGGCCGGAAATACTGCCCGGGCGAACGCCGGGTTTATGGTAGATCACACGGCGCCCCGGATCCAGATCCTGGATGTGGAAGACGGAGGGACTTATGAAGAACAGGCGGTCTTCCGGATAAAGACAGGGAAAGCAGAGGATGAGATCAAAGAAGTGCGGATCAACGGAGAACAGCAAAAACTTACTCCCGGGCGGGAGTCCTATCAATATACGCTGGATGATTACGGGAATTATGAGATCCGGGTAAAGGCAGAAGATTACGCCGGGAATTCGGCGGAGGAGAAAATCCTGATCCAGGTGGTAGAGGAGAAGAATCTTCTGCAGAAGGTGGCGGAGCCGGTGGCCCGGCGGCTGGGGCTGACAAAAGAGAAAGAGGAACCAGAAGAAACACCAGCGCAGGAAGAGAAAGGGAGTATAGCGCCCTGGATGATCGGCGGTTTTGGACTGGCAGCAGTCGCGGGCGGAAGCGGGTTGCTGCTGTGGAGAAGGAAGAAATAGCCCTGTTCAGGAAATATGTTGGCAAATATAATTATATGTGTTATCATAAACATGTCAGGAGGATATCATATTTGAAAAGATATTCCTCGGAAAACACTTGACAGTATTGAACGACAATCAGGATTGAGATTCAGATAGTATATGATTTCATTTATGTAGGAGGTTTGCCATGAAAAAAGTTGATCGGTATTTTTACCCTGCCATTTTTACCTATGAAGAAGATCAGGAGATCGCGGTTGAGTTTCCGGATCTGAATGTTGCGACAAGTGGAGTGAATGATGATGACGCATTATTGTCCGCGCGAGAACTTCTGGGAACGGTTATGTTTGGGCTGGAAGAAGATGGCGAGACGATTCCGGAACCAACCCGCCTTTCAGAAATTGCGTTGGTTCAGAATGAGAGGGCAGTATTGATCGACGTTTATATGCCTTCTGTGCGGATGGCAAATATAACTCGTTCGGTGAACCGTACAGTTACATTGCCTGCATGGCTGAACGCCGCGGCATTAGAACTGAATGTAAATTTCTCTCAAGTGTTGCAGGAAGCATTGTTACAGAAGGTGTCAAAGAAATCATAGAAAATATAGAAATAGCCTCATAAAAGGGAGGATGCCGGGTGACTGATCTCTCAGTCCCCGGCATGTATTATGAAAAAGTTTATTCAAAATAGTAGCTTACTACTCGTCAGTGGTCTTTCTCTCTTTCGATGGTTTTAGTATACGCAAGAGCTGTGAAGAAAGAATGTTAAAGTAGTAAAAGAATTTTGAAAATAAGATGAACAAATTATGAACACGCTACTTCCGGTAAGCGAATACCGGAACACCGTCTTTGGTGGGAAGCTCTACATGTCCCTGGATAAGCGGTCTGGCGTATTCGATAAAGTCCGGGCTTAAGTCGGAGCCATCCCTTATGATCCACTCTGTGGGAACTGGTTTCTCCTCGTTGCAGATCTTATTCACATCTGCGGTGCCGTAGGATAATTCATAGGGCAGGCTGCGGCTCCGGAGAAAGGTGATCATCTTGCCGGTCTCTCCTGCAAGGGCGGCCTGTACGCCGTAGACTCCGGCATTGATGGCCTCGGTCAGGTCTACGCCTGACAGGTGGGCGCTGGAGCAGCGCTGGCATACATTCAGCTCAATGGAGCGCACTTTGACGCCCAGTTTTTCCTTCACCAGATTCTCCAGATATTTTCCGGAGCCAGTGAGCATCTTGTGGCCGAAATTGTCGGTGCCCACTTCACTGGCATACTCGCAGATGAAGGTACCCTTTCCATCGTTGATCCCTTCTGAAATGCAGACCACAAGGTTGGAGGTGGTCTTTAAGTTTTCTTTTACTTTCTCAATAAATGCGTCCTGGTCAAAGGCAACTTCCGGCAGATATACAAGAACCGGGTTGTCTCCTTCGAATTTGCGGGCCAGCACGCTGGCTGCGGTCAGCCATCCGGCGTGGCGTCCCATGATCTCTACGATGGTCACGGAAGGTTTATTGTCATAGACAGAAGCGTCCGCCGTGATCTCGCGGACAACGGAGGCCACATATTTGGCGGCGCTGCCGTATCCCGGCGTATGGTCGGTGTGCACCAGGTCGTTGTCAATGGTCTTTGGCACGCCGATGAAACGGATGTCGCTTCCGATCCCGGCGGCATAGCGGGAAAGCTTGCTCACCGTATCCATGGAGTCGTTTCCTCCGATGTAGAAGAAGTAGCCGATCTCCTTTTCTGCAAGCTTCTGGAAGAGCCGGGGATAGACCGGATCCTTCAGGTCTTCCGGCAGTTTGTAGCGGCAGGAGCCAAGGTAAGCCCCCGGGGTGGTGCGGACAAACTCCAGCTCGCCGTTTTCCGCCAGAGCTTCCATGTCCATAAACCGGTCCGCCAGGAATCCTTCGATTCCATTTACCATACCATAGACATGAGCGATCTCAACCGGGTGCCGCAGTCCCTCGGAAACTACTCCGTAGAGGCTGCCGTTGATAACAGCGGTAGGTCCGCCGGATTGTCCTACGATAATATTTTTCTTCATTGATGATCCCTCCAATTCGTACTGCGTATAAGCCTACTATAGCGAAAATTCCCGGATTTTACAATCAGATCGGGTATATCTTTTAGAAATTTGTTGGAAAATAGCCGGGAATGACTTATACTGATAGAAGAATATGAGGAGGACGTATACAATGAAATATCTGTCATTTGCAATACCATGTTATAATTCCCAGGATTATATGTCGCATGCGATCGAAAGTATCCTGCCCGGAGGGGAGGACGTGGAGATCATCATCGTCAACGACGGCTCAAAAGATGATACTTCCAGGATCGCCCATGAGTATCAGGAGAAATATCCGGACATTATCCGGGTGGTGGATAAGGAGAACGGGGGGCACGGAGATGCAGTGAACCACGGACTTTCCAACGCTTCCGGGAAATATTTCAAGGTGGTGGACAGCGACGACTGGGTGGACGAGGAGTCGCTGCACAAGATCCTTGAGACCCTGAAGAAGTTCGAGGAAGAGGGGCAGGAAGTGGACATGCTGGTGTCCAACTATGTCTATGAGAAGGTGGGCGCTTCCCATAAGAAATGTATCCATTACCGGAACGTGCTTCCCCAGGACGAGATCTTCCGGTGGGAGGATATCGGACATTTCCATCTGGATCAGTATATCCTGATGCACTCGGTCATCTACCGGACCGACATGCTGAAGCTCAGTCAGATGGAACTGCCGAAGCACACCTTCTATGTAGATAATATTTATGTATATTATCCCCTTCCTTTCGTGCGCAAGATCTATTATCTGGACGTGGATTTCTACCGGTATTTCATCGGGCGGGAAGACCAGTCGGTCAATGAGAAGATCATGATCGCCCGGGTGGATCAGCAGATCTTTGTGACCAAGAGCATGATCAGCATGTATCAGCTTAAGAATATCGAGTGTAAGAAGCTGCGGCGTTACATGATCGACTATCTGGCCATTATGATGACCGTCTCTTCCATCCTTCTGATCCGGTCCAAGAATCCGGAGAACCTGGAGAAGAAGAAGGAACTGTGGCGGTATCTTAAGAAGAAAGATCTCAAGACTTTCCTGAAGATCCGTTACGGGATTCTGGGCCAGACTATGAACATCCCGGGGAAATCCGGCAGAAAGATCTCCTCTCTTGCCTACACGGTGGCAAGACGGCTGATCGGATTCAACTAAAAACAGATTACAGGAATAAACAGGCAGCCATGGCACATACTACTATTAAAAACAGATAGGAGTGTGTGACATGGCTGTTGAATTTAAAGAGAGCAGGACCAGGGAGAATCTGATGCGGGCCTTCGCGGGGGAGAGCCAGGCCAGGAACCGCTATACCATCGCGGCGGAGACCGCCAGGGAGCAGGGGCTTTTTGCGATCAGCCAGATTTTTCTTTTTACCGCGGACCAGGAGCGGGCCCACGCGGCCAGATTTTATGATCTTCTGAAGAATCTCAACGGGACCACCATTGCCATCGACGGAAGCTACCCGGTGGATCAGTTCGACAATGTGGCAGAGCTTCTGCGGGCGGCCCAGCACAATGAGATGGAAGAAGCGGGGGACGTGTACCAGGCCTTTGGCAAGACTGCCCGGGAGGAAGGATTCCTGGAAGTTTCCTCCGCCTTTATCCAGATCGCCCGGATCGAGGCGGTGCATGGGAAACGGTTTGGAAAGCTGGCAGAGCTTCTGGAGGAAAATCAATACTTTGAAAGCCGCAGGGAAGAGGCGTGGATGTGCCTGAACTGCGGCCACATTTACCATGGGAAGATGGCGCCCCAGGCGTGCCCGGTGTGCCGCCACCCCAGAGGATATTTCATTCCGGCCAGTCTGGCCCCCTATCTGGATGAGGAATTCATGGAACAAAAATGAGGTGGAAGATGGAAGGGCAGAAGACGGAAAATCTTTTGAATCTGGCGCTTGACGCCACCCAGGAAGAGAGGGAGAAGTCCCTGGAACTGGAGGTGGGTTATCATCCGGAAGAGAGGGAGTGGGATCTGATCATCAAATATTCCGGGGATCTTGAGGGCGTCCGTGGGATTGCCGCAAGGACGACAAAGCTTCTGAATGAATATGCGGTGGTGACTGTGGCAGAATCCGGGATCCAGGAGCTGGCGGCGCTACCGGAGGTAGAATATGTGGAAAAGCCTAAACGGCTGTATTTCCAGATGGAAGAAGGGAAGCGGGTGTCTTGTATCAATGAGGTACAGGACGCCCGTTTTTCTCTTCTGGGACAGGGAGTGCTGGTGGGGGTGATCGACTCCGGCATTGATTACGGCCTGTCGGAATTTCGCAGGGCGGACGGAACCACCAGGATCAAAAGTCTTTGGGATCAGTCTCTTGACACGGCGGGAGAAGAGCCTCCCGGGGGATACGGATACGGGAGGGAATACGGGGCGGAAAGGATCAATGAGGCCCTGCAGGCGGGATCAGAGGAGGAGAGACTTAGGATCGTGCCCTCCCTGGACCGCTCCGGGCACGGGACGGCGGTGGCGGGGATCGCTGCCGGGATCGCCCCGGAGAGTGAGTTTTTGGTAGTGAAGCTGGGGAATCCATTACCGGATGGATTTCCCAGGACCACGGAGCTGATGACGGGAATTGACTATGTGATCCGCAAGGCAGTGGAATATCAGATGCCGGTGGCGGTGAATATAAGCTTTGGAAATACGTACGGTCCCCATGACGGTACCTCTCTTCTGGAGCGGTTCATTGACGATATTTCCAACATCTGGAAGAGCTGTATCTGCGTGGGGGCGGGCAATGAAGCGGCCGGGGCCGGGCACACTGCCGGGAGAGTCCGGGAAGACCAGGAGGAAGTGATCGAGCTGGCGGTGCAGGAGCGGCAGCCTGCGCTGAATATCCAGATCTGGAAAGCCTACACTGACGTGATGGACATCACCCTGATCGATCCCTCCGGCCTACGGGCAGGACCGATCCCGGAGGTTCTGGGGTCTCAGAGATTCCTGGCGGGAGATACAGAGATCCTGCTGTATTACGGGGAGCCAAGTCCCTACAGTATGGCCCAGGAGATCTATATCGATCTGCTTCCGGCCGGGGATTATATCCGCGGGGGCGTGTGGCGGATCGTACTGTCCCCCAGGAGAGTCCTGTCCGGCCAGTATGAACTGTGGCTGCCGGGAGAGAGCGTTCTGAACCGGGGGACCGGATTTCTCTATCCCACGGAAGGGAGGACCATTACCATTCCTGCCACGGCCGGACGGGTGGTCTCGGTGGGGGCTTACAACAGCCGGACCCTGGCCTACGCGGATTTCTCCGGGCGTGGTTATGTAAGGGAAGGGGGAGGCTCCAAGCCGGATCTGGCAGCGCCGGGGGTGAAGGTAGAGGCGCCTGTGCCGGACGGAGGAAGAGCTACATTTACCGGAACCTCCTTTGCCACGCCTTTTGTGACCGGCGGGGCCGCTCTTCTTATGGAGTGGGGGATCGTGCGGGGAAATGACCCCTATCTCTACGGAGAGAAGGTCAAGGCATACCTGCGCCGGGGCGCAAAGTCACTCCCGGGATTTGAGGAGTATCCCAACGCCCAGGTGGGGTATGGCGCGCTGTGCGTAAGGGATAGTCTGCCGGTGTGATCACAGTGCCAGCACCTGTTTCATGTCCTCTGGAAGTTGAGCCTCAAAGCACATGGCTTCCCCGGTGATGGGATGGGGGAAAGACAGGCGGTGGGAGTGCAGGGCCTGACGGGTAATGTGTTCCATATCCGGGTTGTAGAGATAGTCTCCGATCAGCGGATAGCCCAGATATTTCATATGGATCCGGATCTGATGGGTACGGCCGGTCTCCAGGCGCAGGGCGACCAGGCTGTGCCCGTTTCTTACGGTGACAACCTGATAGTGGGTGACCGCGGGCTCTCCTTTCTCCCAGTCTACCACCCGTTCGATGATGGTGCCTTCCCTGCGGGCGAGAGGGGCGGTGATGATGCCGGATTCCGGCATAACATGTCCTCTTGCTACAGCCAGGTATTCCCGGCAGACTTCTTTGCGCTTGGTCATGGAGGACAGGATGCTGGCGCTGACCAGATGTTTTGCCACCATAGTAAGGCCGGAGGTGTCCCGGTCCAGACGGTTGCAGCAGCGGAAGATGAAGGGTTTTCCCTGCTGCAGGTAGTACCAGGCCAGGCCGTTTGCCAGAGAGTTGGTATAGTTGTTCAGGGAAGGGTGGATGGGCATGCCGGCAGGCTTGTTCACCACGAGCAGGTCCTCGTCTTCATAGACAATGTTAAGAGGAAGCTGGACGGGCAGGATCTGGCGGGAGCTTTCTGTCTCCTGGATATGGATGCGAAGTTCATCGCCGGCGGCAAGTGTGTGGCGCAGATAGCAAAAAGAACCGTTTACCAGGACGCTTTCCGGCATCTGTCTGATCTGGGTCAGGTTCTGGGCGGAGTAGCCCTTTCGCCGCAGGAACTGTTCGATCCGAAGGCCGGCTTCTGTCTCGCGGATGTGATAAGTAAGAGTCCGTTCCATTGCATTTCCTCCATGGTTCAGGTAGAATAAGGATAATTATACCACAATGCGATGAAAAAGGAAGAAAAGAAGAATGACGGCACAATTGAGTACGCTCTGCTACATTGAGCGGGACGGCAAATATCTGATGCTCCACCGGACGGTGAAGAAAAATGATGTGAATAAAGACAAATGGATCGGAGTGGGCGGCCATTTTGAGGCGGATGAAAGTCCGGAAGAATGCCTGCTGCGGGAAGTGAGGGAGGAAACCGGATATCGGCTTACGTCTTATCAGTACCGGGGGATCGTGACCTTTGTCTCGGGAAATGGAGTGACTGAGTATATGTCTCTTTTCACGGCGGATGGATTCGAAGGGGAAGCCATTCCCTGTGACGAAGGGGAACTGGAATGGGTGGATATAGAAGACGTGTGGAACCTGAATCTCTGGGAAGGGGACAAGATCTTCTTCCGGCTGCTGGACGAGAGACGGGAGTTTTTCTCTCTGAAGCTTGTGTACGACGGCCAGGATAAGCTTGTGTCCGCGGCGCTGGACGGAGAGCCTCTGGAGCTTTTTGACATCCTGAACCCGGACGGGAGCAAGAGTGGAGGCTGGCGATGAGCCTCTGCCGGCAGCAGTACGGGAACTTGCCGAGGAACTGGGGATCCAGGCTGCGCCGGAGGAGCTGTGTTACGTCGGGATTCATCACGGCTCTTTTGAGGCGGTTTTTCATGGAAGGCTGTTTCGGGACAATGAACTGAGCAGCGTGTATGTGTACACCAGGCCGGTGGAGGAGCGGAATCTGCATCTCCAGGAAGAGGAAGTAGAGTCGGTGATGTGGATGGACTATGAAGAATGCATGGCAAGGGTTCTGGACGGAAGCCTTCCCAACTGCATTTACCCGGATGAGTTCCGGATGGTGGGAGAATATCTGAGGGGACCTGGCGGCCGGGGAGACAAAGAGCAGAGAGAAATGTGATCTGGTTACAGAAATCCGGGAGAAAAGGGTTATAATAGAGTTATCAAGAAAACAAAATCACAAAAAGAAAGGAAGATAAATATGGCAGTAATTCATTTGACGAAGGATAATTTCAACGAGGAAGTATTAGAGGCAAAGGTACCGGTGCTGGTAGATTTCTGGGCAAGCTGGTGCGGACCCTGCCAGATGGTGGGACCGATCATTGAGGAGATCGGAGATGAAGTGACGGATAAGAAGATCTGCAAGGTGGAAGTGGATGAAAATCCTGAGCTGGCAAGGCAGTTCCGGGTAATGTCCATTCCGACGCTGGCTGTATTCAAGGACGGCGAGATGGTGAAACGGGAAGTAGGCGCCAAGTCTAAGGCAGAGATCCTGGAGATGCTGGGGTAGGATAAGAAACGGAAGAAAGAAGAAAAGAGCGGGAAAGCGAGGACTGAAATGCTTTCCTGCTCTTTTTTTGCAGAGAGAGCAGGGTTTGAGTCCATATATATATTTTATATATAGCTATATTTATTAAATATTTCACAATATATTATAATTGTCTTATAATTTACTTAAAATAATTTAATTGTGTGCGAATTATGCGCTATTTCTATGTATTATATATATTTTAACATATATCAAAAAGAAGAGGAGGTATGTAGCATGAGTGAGAGCAAACTGATCAAGTGCGGGAAAATGTATGACGGGATCAACGATACCCTTCAGCCGGATATGGAGATCCTTGTTGAGGGTAATCGGATTTCCGCGGTAGGAAAGGCTCTTGACTGTCCGGAAGGGACGGAGGTGATCGACCTTACAGATTGTACTGTAACACCAGGTATGATCGATGCCCATGTACACAGCCAGTATATTGACTGGCCAACCAGAAATCATGACATTGTGTATCGGGGAGCAGCCTGGAAGAGTATGTGTCATCTCTACAATGCCAGAGAGAGTCTCTATCGTGGTTTTACCACGATCCGTTCCATTGGAAATTCCACCTATGAGGCAAGAGGAAGCCTTGCGGCCCGGGAGATGATTGACCTGGGGCTCTTCCCCGGAGCCAGAATGGTAGTGACGCCTCATTATATGGCGGATGTAGGCAGCCATGGGGATCATTCGCAGTATCTGCGAACTAACCCGGATCTTGCGGAAGCGTTTGCCAGGATGACACCGACTATCGGAACGGGTGTAGATTTCTTCCGCCACGCGGTGCGCAATGAGATCAAGATGGGCGCGGATTTTATTAAGATCATGATCAACGGCGGTTTCAGTACACCCAATGATACTCCGGATGACCAGCAGCTGAGCGATGAAGAGATCAAAGTGATCATTGATACCGCCCATGCGTTGGGACGGACGGTTACTGCTCACATTTACAACTCTGAGCAAATGAAGAAAGTTGCTCTTATGGGGATCGATGGAATGGAGCATGGATCACTGATCACAGAGGATACGGCAAGAGTGATGGAAGAGCGGGATATTTATCTGGTACCTACATTCTGTCCCTATGACGATATCATTAATCTGAATGAGGAATCCCTGAAGAAGAAGACGCCGCAGTTCCAGAAGAAGCTGCGCCAGTATTCTCAGAGGCTGAAAGAGGGGCGGAAAGTTATCATCAACAGTAAGATCCGCCTGGGCTATGGTACAGATTTCGTGGCGGTACATAATGCATACGAAAATGGATATGAATATGAGTCCTGGCTGAATTCCGGGATTGATCCGTTCCGGGCGCTGAAAGCGGCTACCAGCGTCAATGCGGGGATCCTTGGTCTGGAAGATCTGATCGGAACCATCGAACCGGGAAAAGCGGCGGATATCTCAGCCTGGAAGAGAGACCTTCTGACGGATCCAAAGGCGCTTTTGGATTGTGCTTTTGTTATGAAGGATGGAACGGTTTATCCGACGGTAAAGGTAGAGTAAAACAGTCGGAAGACCAGTTTTTGTGATAAGAAAGGAATATGGTATATGGCGAGTGAAGAAAAAAAATATACAGAACAGGTGACGGTACACTGGTATGGTTATATTGTCCTGATCCTTACGATTTTATTTTTCTCAGGAATCTTCTCTTCTGCGGAAGGACCTATTAAAGCACTGGACTTTACAAATATTTCCGGATCCTTTGGTTCTCTGGGAGAGATCGCGGAAGATGCGGGAAGTCTGGCGGCGGATTTTAGAGGAACCGGGGGAAGCGGAGCCCGGGATGCATGGCTTTTTGCCCTGACTCTTGTTCCGGCGGTTATGCTGGCCCTTGGAGTTGTAAAAGTGGTAGAACATCTGGATGGCCTGCGGGCGGCCCAGAAGCTTTTGACCCCGCTGCTTATGCCCTTGCTTGGGATCCCCGGGATCTGCGGGCTTACCCTGATCGCCAGTCTTCAGTCCACAGATGCGGGCGCTTCCATGACGGCGGAACTGTTCCAGGATGGGATGATCGATGAGAAACAGAAGACGATCTTTGCCTGCTTCCAGTTCTCAGCAGGCGCGACACTGACGAATTATCTGTCCTCCTGTGCGGCGTTGTTCCCGTTCCTGTCCGTGCCGATCATCATACCTCTGGTAGTGGTGTTTGTATTTAAATTTTTTGGCGCGAATTTGACGCGGATCTATCTGTATAAATTCTGTAAGGAGGAGATCTGATGGAAGAAAAAGTAAAGGTAAAAGAGAGAAAGACAATTGTAGACTCTTTTGTAGAAGGCGCGAGAAACGGTTATAAGATCTCTATAAACTCAATGGTACCGAATGTATTATTTGCATTCGTGCTGATCCAGATTTTGAATCTGACAGGGCTTTCGGATATTCTTGGAAAAGTCTGTCAGCCGGTAATGGGACTCTTTGGACTTCCGGGAATCGCGGCGACGGTTCTGATCGCGGGATTCCTTTCGGTGGGCGGCGGCGTAGGCGCGGCGGCAAGCCTGTACGCGGCCGGCTCCCTGGGAAACGACCATATTACGATCCTGATCCCCGGAATCCTGATGATGGGAGCATCTCTTCAGTATATGGGCCGGTGTCTCGGGACGGCAACGGTAAAGAATAAATATTACGTGTTCCTGATCGGAGTAAATATTGTCAATTCTTTACTGTCCATGATCGTGATGAGGGTTATTGTATCGTTTTTCTAATATATAAAATTGCTTCGGTGAGAAGGCAGGTGAAGGATCGCCTGCCTTCTCCATTGCCAGAGAACCACTGAGTTGCCACCCCAATGCGGGTGTGATATGATAAATCTATCTGGGATCCGGAGGGCAAAATCACCGGAGAAAGTCATAGGATAAAGGGAGTGTAAGCATGAAAACAGAGCAGATATTGCTGGCGCTGGAAATCAGCAGATGCGGGTCTGTTTCAAAGGCGGCGTCAAATCTTTTTATTGCGCAGCCCAATGCCAGTAATTCTCTTGCGCTTCTGGAGCAGGAACTGGGATATCAGATCTTTGAGCGGACTTATAATGGAATGAAGGTTACACAGCAGGGGGAGGCGTTTCTGCAGTATGCATACGCCATTGAGCGGAATATGCAGAAAATGTACCGGGTCAGGGAGCAGGAGACGCGGGTCCGGCTTTCCGTAGTGGCCTATGCCTATCCCTTTGCGGAGCGGGCGTTTACCAAATTTTGTGTTAATTATATTGATACGGCTCACTCTTTGAAATGCCGGCTTCGCCGGATCGGTATGGTGAGTCAGGGCATGGAGTATCTGAAACGGGACGAGGCGGATGTTGCGATCGTGACCTGCCGTCAGGAGCTGTATGGTCAGTTTGAGAAAGAATTTCAGAAGGAAGGATTATATTCGGAAGTGCTCGCCCACACCACGTTATATGTGGTCATGCCGGAAAATCATCCTCTGGCCGGGAGGGAAACGGTGGATCTTGAAGAGTATGCCAAGTATCCTTGTATCTCCAATGAAGGGCTGGATAAGAATTACGCGCCGCCGGAAGTAGAGAAGCTTCTCCGGGAAGTGGATCTTCATATTGTTATGGAGCCGGGGGAGGCCAGATATGAGCTGCTGGAAAATACCAACAGTTTTGTGATCTGTACGCCTTATCAGGAAGAAGAACTGCGCAGGCATAAACTGATCGAGAGGAAGATCCCAAACGCCAATCGGAATCTGGTACTGCTGATGAAGGAGGAAAATCAGCATGATCAGCAGATCCTGCGGTACGTAAGCCTGCTCCGGGAAGAGATAAGCGTGTGGGAGAAAGAAATTCTGTAGCGGAAAGGACAGGGACGTCAGGTGAAATCACTTCAGATCACAGACTGGTGCCATGAGATTTTTGAAAAGTTTGTCCCGGCGGGCGGGGTTTATATCGACGCTACTATGGGGCAGGGGCAGGACACCCTGTTTCTCTGCCGTCTGGCAGGGGAAGGGGGGCAGGTCTGGGCTTTCGATATCCAGGAAAAAGCGCTGGAGCTGACCCGGGAGCTTCTGGAACGGGAAGGCATGGATAAGCGGGCCCGGCTGATCCTTTGCGGCCATGAGCATATGGATCGCTACCTTGAGCCGGAGAGCGTGGGCGGGATCTGTTTTAATTTCGGCTATCTTCCAGGCGGGGATCACCGCATCGCCACCAGGCCGGAGACCAGTGTGGCGGCGGTGGAGCAGGGGCTGAAGCTTCTGAAGCCGGGCGGGATGATGAGTCTTTGCATTTATAGCGGAGGGGATACGGGCTTCGAAGAGCGGGATGCGCTGCTGGCCTTTTTAAGAAAACTGCCTTCCCGCCAGTACACGGTGATCCAGACTTCTTACTATAACCGGAGCGGCCATCCGCCCCTGCCGGTGTTTGTGTTCCGGCAGAAGTAGACGAAGGAGTAGAAGACAGGAGGCATTTGGCATATGAAACGGATCGGATTTCTCATCAACCCGGTAGCGGGCATCGGCGGCCAGGCAGGCATGAAGGGAAGCGATGACCGGGCGGGCCGGGAGGACGCTCTGCGCCGGGGGTATCAAAAGACGGCGGCCAGGCGGGCCGGGCAGTGCCTGGAGAGTTTTGCAAAGGCGATAAAGCAGGCGGGGCAGAATGCGGACTTTACATTTCTGGTGCCGGAAGGCGAGATGGGCGGCGGGCTTCTGAAAGAGTCGGGCCTTCCTTTTCAGACTGTGGGCGAGATGCGTCCTGGAGAGACTACAACCAGGGAAGACACCGTCCGGTTTGCGGAAACTATGAAAGAAGAAGGAGCCGATCTTCTGGTTTTCTGCGGCGGCGACGGAACGGCCAGGGACATTTCCCAGGCGGTGGGAAGTGGTTTTCCTGTGCTGGGGGTTCCTGCCGGCGTGAAGATGTATTCCGCCTGCTTTGCTGTGAATCCCTGGCAGGCCGGAGAATTACTGGCCGGGTTTGTCCGGGGGCGGCAGATGTCCTTTGCCCACAGAGAGGTGATGGATATGGACGAATCCCAGTTGTCTCTGCGGGAAGTAAGTCCCTCTTTGTATGGCTTTCTGAAGGTCCTGGACGATGGGGTCCATCTGCAGCGGGCCAAGGAGATGAGCCTGGGAGACGGGGAGGAAGCAGAGACGCTGGCAGAGGATATCCTGTCAGAGATGAGGGAGGACACCCTCTATATCATCGGACCGGGCGGCACCACCTATCGGATCAAGGAGAAGCTGCATAGCAAAGGCACAGTCCGGGGCGTGGATCTGGTCAAAGGCGGCCAGATCCTGTATAGGGATGCGGATGAACAGACCATCTGGCGGCTGCTTGGGCAGGCAGAGAAAGCAGAGATCATCGTCACCTGTATCGGGGGAAATGGATTTCTCTTCGGGCGGGGGAACCAGCAGATCAGTCCCAGGATCATAAAAGCTGTGGGAAAGGAACACATCCGGATCGCAGTGACCCGGCAGAAGCTGGCCCATCTGGGAGGAAAGCCCATACTGGTGGACACCGGCGACCGGGAGACGGACGAATACCTGAAGGGATATTACAAGATCCGGTTCAATGGCCGGGAGTCGGCCCTGTACCGGGTAGATCGGAATTGATAAATACTTGACGGACATTTTGGCCGGGGAGTAGAATAGAGACAGATAATTGTGGAAAATGTTTGACCACATGTAAGACACGGAAGGAAAGGAGCTGAAGAAACGTGGGAAAAGATTTTATCCATCCCTATATGCCAAACAGCGTTCCCGGGATCAAAGAGGAAATGCTGCAGGAACTGGGAATTAAGAGCGTGAAGGAGATCTATGAGAGCGTGATCCCGGAGGAACTGCGCTACAAGGAACGGCTGGATCTCCCGGAACCCATCTTAAGCGAGCATGAACTGAAGAAACATGTGAAAGGGATCCTGGACAAGAATGTATCCACAGAGGAGTACATAAGCTTCCTTGGCGCCGGCTGCTACAAGCACCAGGTGCCGGCGCTGTGCGATGAGATCAACTCCAGAGGAGAATTTCTCACCGGATACTGCGGGGACACTTACTCTGATCACGGGAAAATGCAGGCCATCTTTGAGTATGCCAGTATGATGGGAGAGCTTCTGGACGCGGATGTGGTAAGTTATACCAACTATGACGGCGGCCAGGCAGTGTCTTCTTCCCTGCGTATTGCCCTGCGGGTGATGGAAGGGCGGGGGACGCCAAAGACCATGCTGCTGGTCCCCTCTACTATGAATCCGGAGATCTACTCCCAGGCGGACGCCTACTGCCGGAATCTGGCCCAGGTCCAGAAGGTGGCTTATGAGCCGGAGACCGGGCTTATGGACCTTACGGATCTGGAAGAAAAGCTTCGGACCGGTCAGGTGGCGGCGGTGTTCTATGAGAACCCTTCCTATCTGGGCTTTTTTGAGACCAGAGGACAGGAAATCGCGGATCTGGCCCACCGGTATGGAGCCCTTTGTATCGCCCAGCCGGAAGTGGCGGCTCTTGGGATCATGGAGAGCCCTATGAATCAGGGGGCGGACATTGTGTGCGGCGATATCCAGCCTCTGGGCATGCACATCCAGTTTGGCGGCGGCCAGGCAGGATTCATCGCCTGCCAGCAGGACGTGGAACTGATCCGGCAGTTCCCTACCTATATGTACGGCATCGCCGAGACAAGAGAGGAAGGGAAATACGGTTGGGGCCGGGCTATGAATTACCGGTGTTCCCATGGAAGCCGGGAGAATGCCAATGAGTATTTTGGAACAGAGACGGGTCTGTGGGGGATCACAGCCGGCGTTTACCTGGCCAGCATGGGTCCTCAGGGCATGTATGAGCTGGGAGAGACCATCATCCAGAATGTGAATTATGCCATTGGGAAATTGTCGGAAATACCCGGGATCCGCGCCAATGTATTTGCGAACAGCAATTTCCAGGAGTTTGTAGTAGATTTTACCAAAACCGGGAAAACGGTGCGGGAGATCAATCAGGCCCTTCTTGGAGAGAAGATCTTCGGCGGCAAAGACTTAAGCAAAGATTTCCCCTGGCTTGGACAGAGCGCTCTGTACTGCGTGTCTGAGCTTACCACCGCAGACGACATCGAACATCTGGCAGAAGTATTGCAAAGGATCGTAAGGGGGTGCTAAGTATGGGATATCAGGAAAGAAAACGAGATTTTCATGAGGCAAGATGGGACGAGCCCATCATTATGGAACTTGGAAGCCCTGGAGAGCGGGGCGTGCTGGTGCCAAAGGCAGACCCCCGGGTGGCAAAGGCCACCGGAACGGTAGAGGACTTACTGCCGGCAGGCTTAAAGAGGAAGAAAGCGCCCAAACTTCCGGAGATGTCCCAGATGCAGGTGCTGCGCCACTATATGAGGCTGTCCCAGGAGACCATCGGGACAGATATCAATATCGATATCGGTCTTGGCACCTGTACCATGAAGTACAGCCCCAAGGTAAATGAGCAGCTGGTGCGCTCTGAGAAGCTGCAGGAGCTCCATCCCTGCCAGGATGAGAGTACTGTCCAGGGGATCCTGGAGATCATGTACCGGGAAGCAGAATATCTGAAAGCCATCTCCGGTATGGCCAAAGTCAGCCTCCAGCCTTCCGGCGGAACCCAGGCCATCTTCGCCAATGTGGAGACCATCCGGGCTTACCATGAGGCCCGGGGAGAGGGGCAGCAGAGAAATGAGATCATCACCACCATCCTGTCCCATCCCGGGAATCCGGGGGCGGCGGCCACATTGGGATACAAGGTGATCACCCTGTATCCGGATGAAAACGGGATTCCGGATATCGAGGCCCTGAAGGCAGCAGTCTCTGAGCATACGGCGGCCCTGATGATCACCAACCCGGAGGACACCGGCATTTACAATGAGAAGATCAGAGAATTTGTGGACATTGTCCATGAGGCAGGCGGCCTATGCGTTTATGACCAGGCCAACTTAAACGGCCTGTTTGGCCTGACCCGGGCAAGGGACGCGGGATTCGACATGTGCCATTACAACCTGCACAAATCCTTCTCCTCCCCCCACGGCTGTCAGGGACCGGGGGCAGGCGCCCAGTGCGTGTCGGAGGAACTGGCCAAATACGTGGCCGCGCCCACAGTAGAGTTTGACGGGGAGAAGTATTACCTGGATTACCAGCGGCCGGACAGCATCGGGAAGCTGCGGAAATTCTACGGGGTTCCCGCGGTGCTGGTGCGGGCCTACGCCTACATTCGCAGCCTGGGGCCGGACGGGATCAAGCAGATCGCGGAACTGTCCATCCTGAACAATAACTATATGCTGAAGAAGCTGCTGGAGATCGATGGATTGTCCATGCCCATGGCGGAGGGCAAGTACCGTCTGGAGCAGGCAAGGCTCAGCTGGAAGAAGCTGACCGACGAGACAGGGGTCACCACCGACGATATCTGCCGGCGGATCGTGGATTACGGCTTCCAGGATTACTTTGCCAGCCATCATCCCAGGATCATCCCGGAGCCCTTTACACCGGAGCCGGTGGAGACTTACTCCAAGGATGATATCGATGAGTTTGTGGCGGCCTTTAAGGCGATCGCCGAAGAGGCCAGGACCAACCCGGAGATCGTGAAGACGGCGCCCCACAATGCGGCGCTGGCCACCCAGATCCAGGAAGAGTACCTGACGGAGTGGGAGAAATTCGCCACCACCTGGCGAGGGTATCTGAAATACGTGAAGAAATAGAGAAAGACTTAAAAGACAAGGGCTGGAACATTCCTGGGAGGGAGTGTTCCAGCCCTTAATTGTTACCCGGCAGTTTCCAGACTGATGATCCGGGTGGCGACAGCCTCCCGGAAGGCGGCGTCATGCTCCACCAGAAGCATGGTGGGGGCAAATTCCTGGATCAGTTCTTCAATCTGCATGCGGGAATACACGTCGATAAAGTTAAGAGGTTCATCCCATATGTACAGATGGGCCTTTTCGCAGAGGCTTCTGGCAATCAGTACCTTCTTCTTCTGTCCGCCGGAGAAGTCCTCTATATTTTTTTCAAACTGTACCCGCTCAAAGTCCAGTTTTCGAAGGATGGCTTTAAACAGGCTTTCATCCAGATGGAACTTCTGGGCGAAGTCCGACAATGTGCCGGCCAGGTGGGAAGTGTCCTGGGGCACATAAGAGAGGATCAGGCCAGCCGCCGTGGTCACGGTCCCGGTGTGTTGGATAGGGGCGCCGGTTAGCAGTTTCAGAAGGCTGCTCTTGCCGCTGCCGTTTCTCCCGTCCAGGAAGATCCGCTCTCCTTGCCGGATGTGGAAGGTTACAGGCGGACAGACGGCCTGTCCGTCATAGAGGACGGACACCTGGGTAAAAGAGGCGAGGGTGTCCGCATGGTGTTCCAGTGGATTGATCTTCAGGGCTTCCGCAGTCTCTGTGTCCTTCAGTAAGCTGGATTTCTGAAGGAGTGCCTTTTGCTGCCGCTCTTCTATGGCTTTGGAACGCTTCATCATCTTTGCCGCTTTGTGCCCCACATAGCCCTTGTCAGCCGCGCCAATCTTGGAGGCTTCCACCCGGTCGGACCAGACGGCGGAGCGCCTGGCGGACTGCTGCAGGCGGCGGATGTCCTTTTTCAGCCGCTGGTTCTGCGCCAGTTCAAATTCCTGTTTGCGATTGAAATTTTCCATCCAGGAAGAAAAATTCCCGCTTTGGACGTCAATGGTAGACCGGTTGAGAGACAGGATGTGGTCCACACATCCGTCCAGAAACCGGCGGTCGTGGGACACCAGGATAAATCCCTTCTTTTTCTTCAGATACCGGGAGACCCTCTCCCTTGCGGCGGCATCCAGGTGGTTGGTGGGCTCGTCGATCAGGAGAAAATGCCCCTGGTTCAGGAAAAGGGCCGCCAGGAGCGTCTTGGTCTGTTCCCCGTTGGAAAGAGTTTCAAAGGGCCGCCACAGTACCTCTGTGTTCACATCCAGAAGGGATAATTCCCGCATCAGCTCCCATTCTTCTGCCATAGGGCAAACCTGTTGCAGCACGTCTTCTGTCAGGAGAGACTTGTCAGGGACAGGATAGGGGAAATAGTCAAACTCTACGGAGCTTATAATCTTGCCGCTATACTCATATTTTCCAAGGAGGAGGTTCAAAAAGGTGGTCTTTCCCCTGCCGTTTCTTCCAATAAAACCAAGCTTCCAGTCAGTATCGATCTGAAAGCTGACATGGTCAAAAACAGGGTCATAGCTGGAAGGGTAAGAAAAGCAAAGATCTTCTACCCGGATCATAGACATAAGAACGCACCTCCTTTTGTTGTTGTGGAAAGTAACTTTACCACAGTTTCTTTCCGAAAACAAGGGCAAAAGGATTTGCCATTTTGTAAGAGATGAACTAAACTGAGACTAATGGATTTTGTTGACCAGAACAGGAAATGACAGGAGGATGGGATCATGAGAAGAAAAGATCGTGAAGTGACAGATAAAAAGGAGATCCAGAGGATCCTGGAGACATGCAAGGTGTGCAGGATCGGCCTGCCGGAAGAGGACGGCGTCTATATTGTGCCCATGAATCACGGGTATTGCTTTGAGGAAGGGAAGCTGGTGCTGTATTTCCATGGCTCCAGGGAAGGAAAGAAGATGGAGATGGTGCGCACAAACCCAGCGGTGGGGATTGAGATGGACTGTGACCACGAACTGGTGGAGGGGCGGCTTGCCTGCCAGCACAGCTACCACTTTTCCAGTATTGTAGGGAAAGGGAAGGCCAGAGAGATCACAGAGCCGGAAGAGAAGCTTTTGGCCCTGGGGCTTATTATGAAGCATCAGACCGGAAAAGACTTTGACGAATTCCAGACCAATCCCAGACTGGAGAAGGCAGTGGCAGTGATCCGGGTGGATGTGGAGGAATATACCTGTAAGAAGTACGTATAAGAAAGAAGGAGGAGTTTTATGAAATCCTATCGCAAAGAATTACATTTCCATCTCCCCACCAGGCGGGGCCTGGTGAATATCACCCGGGAGGTGCAAAAGGCGGTGACGGAAAGCGGAGTCAAAGAAGGACTGGTGCTGGTCAACGCCATGAACATTACCGCCAGCGTGTTCATCAATGACGATGAGAGCGGTCTCCATCAGGATTATGAGAAGTGGCTGGAGGGACTGGCGCCGGAGAAGCCCTACAGCCAGTACCGCCACAATGGCTATGAGGACAATGCGGACGCTCATTTGAAGCGGACGATCATGGGCCGGGAGACGGTGGTGGCCATCACGGAAGGCCGGCTGGACTTTGGAACCTGGGAGCAGATCTTCTACTATGAGTTTGACGGGAAGCGGGATAAGCGTGTGCTGATCAAGGTGATCGGGGAGTAGTTTGTATGGCGGATGCACCCCAGTTCCGCCCGCGCCCCCGCGTCATTCGCAAAATCCGCTCCTGACGGAGCTTACTCCCGGCCTGGCGGCCGAGATTTTGCTCATTTGTGGGCGCTCCACTCATACAAAACCATGTTCGAAACTTCATGCGAGCATGAGTTTCAAACATAGTTTGTATGGCGGAACTGGTTTTTTGTGAATTAATGCTTTAAATCGGCAAAGTATTGTGTTATACTTATCTGGAAACCGGGCGCAGAGGGGATTTTGCGCCTGCTTTTCGTAGAATATCGGTTGCCATGAAGGAGGAAGCACGATGATATGGGCAAAGGAAGAGACTCTTCCAAGAGCTGAGATCGAGAAGATCCAGCTGGAGAAATTAAAGCAGACGGTACACTACATCTATGAGAGAGTAGAGCCGTACCGCAGGAAAATGGAAGACGCAGGAGTGAAGCCGGAGGACATCCAGAGTCTGGATGATCTGAAGAAGCTTCCATTTACATATAAGGCGGATTTCCGGGATAATTATCCTATGGGACTTTTCGCTGTGGACAAGAAGGATCTGGTCCGGTTCCACGCAAGTTCCGGGACCACCGGGAAACCCACCGTAGTAGGATACACCAGGAAGGATCTGGATGTGTGGCTTGGAAATGTGGCCCGCATCGCCTGCATGGGAGGCGCTACGCCGGATGACGTGGCCCAGATCTCCTTTGGCTACGGCACATTTACAGGAGCCCTGGGGCTCCACGGAGGACTGGAACTTCTGGGGGCGTCTGTGATCCCCATGTCTTCCGGCAATACCAAGAAGCAGATCATGTTCATGCAGGATATGGGGACTACCCTTCTGGTGGCGACTCCGTCCTACGCTCTTCATCTGGGCGAGGAGATCCGGGCCAGGGGACTTGATCCGGCTAAAGACCTGAAGGTGCGTATCGGCCTGTTTGGCGGAGAGGGTATGACCGAGCCTATGCGGGATGAGATGCACAAGGTCTGGGGCGATCAGTTCTTCTGCACCCAGAATTACGGGATGAGCGAGCTGTGTGGACCGGGCGTGGCCGGAGAGTGCGAGGCCCTGCAGGGAATGCACATCAATGAAGACTGGTTTATCCCGGAAGTGATCGATCCCAAGACGGGAGAGGTTCTGGCACCGGGCGAGCGGGGAGAACTGGTGGTAACCTGTCTGGGGAAAGAAGCGCTGCCGCTGGTGCGCTACCGTACCGGAGACATGACCCGGCTGTTCTATGAGCCCTGCAGCTGCGGGCGGACCACGGTCAGGATGGAGAACCTGTCCGGCCGGGCAGATGATATGCTGGTGATCCGGGGCGTGAATGTATTCCCCACTCAGATCGAGGAAGTACTGCTTCAGATCCCGGAGATCGGTCCTCACTATGAGATCCTGGTAGAGCGCAAGAACCGCCTGGATGTGATGACCATCACGGTAGAGCTGGTGGACGACCGGCTTTTGGACAGCTATTCCAAACTCAGCGAACTGGAGCAGAAGATCAAGAAGGGGCTGAAAGCCCAGCTTGGACTGGCCACCCAGATCAAACTGGTGGCGCCCTATTCGCTGCAGCGGTTTGAGGGCAAGGCGAAGCGAGTAACAGATTTACGAAAGGATGGATTATAAAATGGGGAAAAAGGTGATTATGCTTGGCAATGAGGCTATTGCCAGAGGCGCTTATGAGGCGGGAGTAAAGGTGTCCGCCGCATATCCTGGGACGCCCAGCACAGAGATCAGTGAGAGCCTGGTACAGTACCGGGACGATCTCTACTGTGAGTGGTCGCCCAATGAGAAAGTAGCCACAGAGGTTGCCATTGGAGCTTCTGTGTCGGGTGTGCGGGCCATGGCCTGCATGAAGCATGTGGGATTCAACGTGGCGGCAGATCCGGCCTACACGGTTTCTTATATGGGAGTCAATGGCGGTCTGGTGATCGTGGTTGCCGACGATCCGGGGCTTTACAGCTCCCAGAATGAACAGGATACCCGGATGGTGGCAAGAGCGGCGCAGCTGCCGGTGCTGGAGCCTTCCGACAGCAGCGAGGCCAAGGAATATATGAAGCTGGCTTTTGAGCTGAGCGAGAAGTTTGACCGGCCTTTCGTATTCCGCACCACCACAAGACTGGCCCATTCCCAGGGACTGGTGGAACTGGGAGAACGGGCATGTCCGGAGGACAAACCTTATGTAAAGAATATCCAGAAGACGGTTATGATGCCGGGGAACGCCAAGCTCCGCCATGTGGAGATCGAGAAGCGGAACCTGGAGCTTCAGGAGGCGGCTGACACCCTGCCCATCAATACCGTTGAGATGAATGACACAAAGATTGGAGTCATCACCAGCGGTATCCCCTATCAGTATGTGAAGGAAGCCCTGCCTAACGCTTCGGTTTTGAAGCTTGGCATGGTGAATCCCCTGCCCAGGAAGATGATCAAGGAGTTTGCTTCCAAAGTGGAGAAGCTCTATATTGTAGAGGAATTGGATCCGGTGATCGAGGAACAGGTAAGATCCTGGGGGATCTCGGCTATTGGCAAGGAGATCTTCACCGTTCAGGGCGAGTACAGCGCCAACATGATCCGTGCCGCCATCGGCGGAGAGAAGCTGGATATCGCGGCTCCGGCCGCGGCGCCGGGACGTCCGCCTATCCTCTGCCCGGGCTGCCCTCACAGAAGCGTCTATTATGTACTGAACAAGCTGAAGCTGCATGCCGCGGGAGATATCGGCTGTTATACGCTGGGAGCGGTGGCGCCTCTCAGCGTGGTGGATACCACCATCTGTATGGGGGCCAGCATTTCCAGTCTCCACGGTATGGAGAAAGCCAAGGGCAAAGAGTACATCAAGGACTGGGTGGCAGTGATCGGAGATTCCACCTTCTTACATACAGGTGTAAATTCCCTGATGAACATGATGTACAACAATGCCACCGGAACAGTGATCATCCTGGACAACTCCACTACGGGAATGACAGGGCATCAGGATCACGCGGCCACCGGCAAGACCCTGCAGGGAGATCCCACCTATGCCATTGACATCCCGGGACTGTGCCGGGCCATGGGCGTGAAGAACGTGGTGGAGGTCAATGCCTTTGACATCGAGACCCTGGAGAAGACAGTGAAGGAAGAAGTGGCCAGAGACGAGGTCTCCGTGATCATCACCAAGACCCCATGCGTGCTTCTGAGCAAGGCGAAGAAACCGCTCTATGTGGCCCATGAAGATAAATGTAAGAAATGCGGCATGTGTATGAAACCGGGATGTCCGGCCATGACTAAGAATCCGGACGGAACCATCCACATTGACGATACCATGTGTACCGGCTGCGGCCTGTGCGCAAGCCTGTGTAAGTTTGATGCCATTGAGCTGGTAAAGGAGGGTGAGCGGTAATGGAGACAAAGAATATCATGATCGTCGGCGTGGGCGGACAGGGTACGCTGCTCACCAGCAGGATCCTGGGAGGTCTTGCACTGGCGGGAGGTTATGACGTAAAACTTTCCGAGGTACACGGAATGGCCCAGAGAGGCGGAAGCGTGGTTACCTTTGTACGCTACGGAGATCAGGTGGCGGAGCCCATCGTAGAGGAAGGGCAGGCAGACGTGATCATCGCCTTTGAACGGCTGGAAGCCCTGCGGTACGCACATTTCCTGAAGAAGGACGGGGCGCTGGTGGTAAACGACTGGCGGATCGATCCCATGCCGGTGGTGATCGGCGCGGCGCAGTATCCGGAGGATATCCTGGACACGCTGCGTAAAGACCACAAGGTATATACCGTCAATGCCACAGAGGAATCCAAGAAGTTGGGGAATCCAAGAGTGTTCAACCTGATCGTTCTGGGGATCGCGGCCCAGCATATGGATTTCACCAAAGAACAGTGGTATGAAGTGATCGAGAAGACCGTGCCGCCCAAAACCATTGAGATCAACAAGAAAGCCTTTGATGTAGGATATCAGTTGTAGGAAGGAGGTGCGGTATGATCAGACAGTTGTCGGTATTTGTGGAGAACAAACCGGGAAGCCTGATGGAAGTTACTTCCAGGCTCAATGAAGCCCATGTGAACATCCGGGCGGTGGCCAGTTTTGACACGCCGGAGTTCGGGATCCTGCGTCTGGTGGTAGATCAGCCGGAGGAGGCCAAGGCCTATCTGACCAGCAAGGGATTTGTAGTGCGGATCCACCAGGTGATCGGCGCGGAGCTGGAGGACAAGAAGGGAAATCTTAACCAGATGCTGGAGATCCTGGCGGACAGCGGGATCAGCATCAACTATATCTATTCCTTTGTCATCCGGGACGGACGGGCGCCGGTGATGGTAGTCAGTACGGATGATTTTGACAAGGCGAAGAAAGCGCTTGCAGACGCCGGAGTCAAGATGGTGGAAGAGGCGGATCTGTAGAGAGCAGAGTCCGCAGATATAAGCAAAGAAGGAATTAAGGAACAGGAGTAAAGTAAGATGGCAAAAATAGCGTTAGAAGATTGGAAAGAGAAGGTCAGAGACCCGAAGATCGAGTGCATGAGCCGGGACGAGATGTCCGCTCTGCAAAGTGAACGCCTGGTAAAGCAGGTGAAAAATGTTTATGATCATGTAGAGTTCTATCGGAAGAAGATGGATGATCTGGGCGTGGAGCCTGGAGATATCAAGGGCATTGAAGATATCGACAAGCTTCCCTTTACCACCAAGGAGGACTTAAGAGACAATTATCCCTTCGGTCTTCTGGCGGTTCCCCAGGAAGAGATCGTACGTGTGCAGGGAACTTCCGGAACTACAGGAAAGCTGACTCTGGCTTCCTACACCCAGAAGGATGTGGACGTCTGGGGCGAGTGTGTGGCAAGAGGCCTTACCATGGCAGGACTGACGGCGGGAGACCGGATCCACATCTGTTATGGATACGGACTGTTCACCGGCGGAATGGGACTGGATTTTGGAGCCAAGGCGCTGGGAGCCATGGCGATCCCCATGTCTTCCGGTAATACCAAGCGTCAGCTGATGTGCATGGAGGACTTTGGAGCCACCGCATTTGCCTGTACGCCGTCTTACGCCATGTATCTGGCGGAGGCAGCCCAGGAGGCAGGGATTGTAGACCGCCTGCAGATCCGGGCCAGCATCAACGGAGCGGAGCCCTGGACCGACGAGATGCGAAGAAAGATCGAGAGTATCCTGAACATTAATACCTTTGACATCTACGGACTCTGCGAGGTGACGGGACCGGGCGTTGCCATGGACTGTATCCACCATCAGGGCCTGCATGTCTACGAGGATTACTTCTATCCGGAGATCCTGAACCCGGCAGACCAGAGCCCCTGCAAGGACGGGGAGACCGGCGAGCTGGTATTCACCACCCTTGCCAAGGAAGGGATGCCGCTGATCCGGTACCGCACCAAGGACCTGACCAGCATTGACCACAGCCCCTGTAAATGTGGGCGGACCCTTCCCAGGATCCAGAAGTTTACCGGACGTACCGACGACATGAAAGTCATCCGCGGCGTCAATGTATTCCCCACCCAGGTGGAGACTGCACTCCTGTCCATGGGCGGCGGCGTGGCGCCTCACTATATGCTGATCGTAGACCGGGAGAATAACCTGGATGTGCTGACCGTTATGGTGGAAGTAGACGAGAAATATTTCTCCGATGAGATCCGGAAGCTGGATGAACTGAAGAACAAGGTGGCGGCCGTGCTCAAACAGGCGCTGGGCGTATCTGTGCGGGTGAAGCTGGTAGAGCCTAAGACCATCCAGAGAAGTGAAGGCAAAGCAAAACGTGTCATCGACAACCGTGTACTGTAAGAAGGAGGGGAAGAACATGGGTATGAGCAATACGATCCAACAGTTATCAGTATTTTTGGAGAACAGAGAGGGACGTCTGGACGAGGTGCTGACAGTCCTTGCCGACAATGGCGTGAACATCGTGGCTTTGAGCCTTGCGGACACCTCCGATTACGGAATGCTCCGCATGATCGTGTCCGATCCTCAGAGAGGGAAACAGGCGCTCAAGGAGGCCGGGATCACCGCAATGCTTACCGACGTGGTGGCCCTGCGGGTGCCCCATGCGACAGGTTCTCTTTCCAAGGCTATGCACCAGATCGTGGAAGGCGAGGTAAACGTGGAATATATGTACGCCTTTGCCAATGGATCTGACGCGGCAGCAGTGTTAAAGAGCGATGATCCGGGACGGGTGATCGACATCCTGAAGGGCAGCGGATTCGACGTGTACAGCGCCGACGAGGCATACCGGGCGAATCAGTAAGAAGGAGAAAAATTGTCCTTGCCAACCGGATAACCCTGTGTTAGAATAAACATGGTTTATCCACAGGAGGTGTATAAGATGGAGATTCTGAAGATCGTACTTATGATCCTATTTGCAATAGACTGTATCGCCCTTTCCGCGATCGTACTGCTTCAGGAAGGAAAGTCCGCAGGGCTTGGTACCATCAGCGGTATGGCGGATACTTACTGGGGACAGAACAAGGGACGTTCCATGGAGGGAGCCCTGGTGAAGTCCACCAAGTTCCTGGCAGTTCTGTTTATCGTGCTGGCGGCAGTGCTGAATCTTAAGGTTTTTGCATAGAGGCAGAGTATATTTGAGAGAAACAGTGGGACACTCCTGTACAAAGGAGTGTCCCTTTTACATGCAGGGAAAGGAAAGGCTATGGACCGAACAGGAGAGAAACAGAAAAAGGTAGTCTATGATTTTATCTGCGACGACCTGTATACCCCCATGAAGTTCAAAGAGATGGCCATGCTGCTGCAGGTTCCAAAAACCCGGCGCCAGGAACTGAAAGAGGTGCTGGAGGAACTGGAGGCAGAAGGAAAGATCGCGGTCTCCAGGCGGGGGAAATATTACAAAGGCGAGGCGGAGAAGAAGACCGGTATCTATCGGGCTACCCGGAAGGGTTTCGGCTTCGTGACGGTGCCGGAGGAAGAGACCGACATTTATATTGCTCAGGAGGATCAGGGAGGAGCTTTCGACGGGGATGAGGTGGAAGTCCAGATCACCGGCAGGCCTTCCGGGCGGAACCGGGAGGGAAAGATCCTCAGGATCCTGGCCCGGGGCCATGCCAGGGTGGTGGGCCTGTATCAGAGGAAACCAAAGCAGGCTTATGGCTTTGTGATCCCGGACGATCCCAGATTCTCAAAGGATGTATTTATCCCGGAAGGAAAAGAGGGAGGCGCGGCGGACGGCCACAAGGTGGTGGCGGAATTTTTATCCTATGGGGAAGACGGACGGAACCCGGAGGGGAAGATCGTGGAGATCATCGGCCATGTGAACGACCCGGGGACAGATATCCTGTCCATTGTGAAAGGTTATGAACTGCCCCTGGAGTTCCCGGAGCGGGTGCAAAACCAGGCGGTCCGGGTGGCGAAGGAAGTAAGCCCTGCGGACATGGCGGGACGGAAGGACCTGCGGGACTGGCAGATGGTTACCATTGACGGGGAGGACGCCAAAGACCTGGACGACGCGGTTTCTCTTGTGATGGAAGGAGAGAACTATCTCCTTGGCGTCCACATCGCGGATGTGGCCAACTATGTGCAGGAGAACAGCGCCCTGGACCGGGAGGCTCTGAGAAGGGGGACCAGCGTCTATCTGGCGGACCGGGTGATCCCCATGCTCCCCCATACTCTGTCCAACGGGATCTGCTCCCTGAATGCAGGCTGTGACCGGCTGGCCTTAAGCTGCATCATGCGGATCGATCCCAATGGAGCGGTGCTGGATCATGAGATCGCGGAGACAGTGATCCATGTGCAGGAGCGGATGACTTATACCAGTGTGAAGAAGATCCTGGAGGACAAAGACGAGGCGGAACGGGAGCGGTATCAGGATCTGGTGCCTATGTTCCAGCGGATGGGCAAGCTTTCTGCCATTTTAAGGAAAAGGCGGCAGAAGCGGGGATCCATTGACTTTGATTTCCCGGAGAGCAAGCTGATCCTGGATGAACAGGGCATGCCCCTGGAGATCCGTCCTTATGAGCGCAACGTGGCCACGAGGCTGATCGAGGATTTCATGCTGCTGGCAAATGAGACGGTGGCGGAGGACTATTACTGGCAGGAACTGCCCTTCCTCTACCGGACCCATGAGCAGCCGGACAGCGAGAAGATCCGGGCGCTGGCCATTTTCATTAATAATTTCGGTTACTCCATGCATGTGGGGCAGAATGAAGTCCGGCCCAAGGAGATCCAGAAGCTGCTGGCGAAAGTAGAGGGGTCCGATGAGGAGGCGCTGATCAGCCGGCTGGCTCTGCGCTCCATGAAGCAGGCCCGGTACAGCCCGGAGAATACCGGACATTTCGGACTGGCAGCCAACTATTATACTCACTTCACATCCCCCATCCGCCGGTATCCGGACCTGCAGATCCACAGGATCATCAAGGACAGCCTGCGGGGACGGATGAACCCGGAGAAGATCGAACATTATGAGACGATCTTGCCGGAGGTGGCCAGGGCCTCCAGCGAACTGGAGCGGCGGGCGGACGAGGCGGAGCGGGAGACCGTGCGCTTAAAGAAGGCCCAGTATATGAGCCGCCATGTGGGTGAGATATACGAAGGCGTGATCTCAGGCCTGACCCGGTGGGGAATGTATGTAGAGTTAAAAAATACGGTGGAAGGCCTGATTCATGTTGCAAATATGACGGATGACCATTATGATTATGACGAGGGGCGCTGTCTTATGACGGGAACCCGTACCGGGAAGACCTACCGGCTGGGTCAGCGTCTGGCAGTGCGGGTCATTGGCGCGGACGTTTTCTTACGCACCGTGGACTTTGAGATCGCAGATGAAGGAGAGTTGGAGGATGGCAAAGACAACGAATGTGAAACTGGTTGCCAATAACAAGAAAGCATATCACGATTATTTTATCCTGGAGACCTTTGAGGCGGGGATCGCCTTAAGCGGAACGGAGGTCAAGTCCATCCGCATGGGGAAATGCAGTATCAAGGAGGCCTTTGTCCGCGTGGAGAAAGGGGAGGTCTTTATCTACGGAATGCACATCAGTCCTTACGAGAAGGGAAACATTTTCAATAAAGACCCACTGCGGGTGAGGAAGCTTCTGCTGCACCGGTCCGAGATCAACAAGCTTCTGGGGAAGACCAAGGAGCAGGGGATCACCATTATGCCGCTGAAGGTCTATCTCAAGGGGAGCCTTGTGAAGGTGGAGATCGGGCTTGCCAGGGGCAAGAAGCTCTACGACAAGCGGCAGGATATCGCCAAGAAGGATCAGAAGCGGGAAGCGCAAAGAGAGTTCAAGATCCGTAATTTCGGTTAGAACTATAAGGCGGACAGGAGGAAGACAGATGGTACCCACAAGAAAAGAAGATTTAAGAAAGCTGGTGACTGAGACTACAGTGGACGTGTATGAGGAACTGACGCCTCAGCTGATCCAGCTGATCGAGAAGACCCACCATGATGATTCCCTTACTCAGGCCCAGAAGCAGGATGAGATCTCCCTGCACATGTTGGGATATGTGAAGTCCTGCACCAACGAGATCATCGTGGAAGTGCTGGCAGAGATCCTGGGGCTGGAGGATGAAGAGAAATAGATCCGATTGAAAAAGGGCAGGAGATTCCCGGCTGTTTCGTGTTGAACGGCCGGGATTTTTTGCGTCCGGAAAAAATGACAAAAAAAGTTGTCAAAAAGGTGTTGACAAATAAAGTTGTCAATGGTATTCTGATGATGACAAGAAAAGTTGTCAAAATGAAAAGAATAATTGTCATGACAAGCAAGGAGAGGTGCATATGGGACTTAAGAATCGCGTAAAAGAGCACCGGGCCAGGATGGATGTGAACCAGTCTCAGCTGGGCAAGCTGGCGGGCGTATCCCGGCAGACCATCAGCCTTATTGAGCGGGGGGACTATTCCCCGTCGGTGGCGCTGGCGCTGAAGTTAGCCAGGATCTTTGAGGTTCCGGTGGAAGAGATATTTGAGCTTGAGGAGGATGAGTAACATGACAGAGAAGAGAGTAGAGAAGAAGATGAATTCCTATTTGAAGATGATCCTGATGATGTGCCTGGGCGGCGCTATCGGAGCGGTGTTCGGAGTGGGTCTGGTCCTGTACGAAGACGGGATGGCAGGCATGCTGCAGGCATTTTCCGGCTGGATGAGAGCTTATGTGGTGCCGATCCTGTGGGTGTTCGTGGCGGCTTCCCTGGTTGTAAGCATTGTATGCTATCGAAAGGCAGAAAGCTATGTACAGAAGATGGATGAAGAGGACGATTCCCTGATGGAAGAACTGGACCAGAGATACGAAGCCTGGAGTTCCGCAGGGATGCTGGCAAGCAGCGTGCTGATGTGCCTTTCCATGGTGATCTTCGCCTTCGGGTTCCCGGTCACTGAAGAAGAGGCGGCCTACCAGCGGCTGGGTATGACGGTGATCCCCTTCCTGGCCACAGTGCTGGTCTGCGTCATGTATCAGATCGCGGCGGTGAAGCAGCTTCGCAGGAAAGATCCCTCCAAGAAGGGAGACGCGTCGGATCTGCATTTTGAGAAAGAATGGATCGAGAGCTGCGACGAGGCAGAACGGATGGTGATCTATAAGTCCAGCTACAAGGCCTTCACCATGATGAAGACACTTCTGATGATCTTGCTGACGATCGCCATGCTGGGACAGCTCTCCTTTGGGACCGGTATGACAGCAGTAGTGCTGCTGGCGTTGGCCAACATCATCATGCTGAGCGTCTATTCCGCCTATTCCATGAAGTTTCAGAAGACGAAATTCGCAGATTAATCAAAAAGGGACAGGGTATTTTCAATCTGGGACGTAGTATTTTCGAAAATACCCCGTCCCAGATTGAAAATACCCTGTCCCCATATTGACAGACTGAAAGATCAGTGGTAAATTTGCCATAACAAAAGCATTTACATTTCTAGCTGTTCACTTCTTGGCGGCGTCTGCCGCATCGAACATTCAGACAGGATCTGTCAGAAGAAATCTCAATGCTTTGTATCCCAATCAAACATCGCAGAGAGGTTTCGCGGAAGAAGACAGATGCCTCCTGCGGACATTTCATTTCAAAGGAGGAAACTGGATGGAAAAGAAACCGAACCGCCTGTATAAGGCACGCTTATTTGTCATGATTTTCGAGGACAAGAGGAAACTGCTGGAACTGTATAATGCCATCAGTGGGAAACACTATGAGGATCCGGAACTTCTGGAGATCAACACCCTGGAGAATGCCATCTATATGTCCATGAAGAATGACTTGTCATTCCTTATTGACGCTCAGCTTTCCCTGTATGAACATCAGTCTACTTACAGTCCCAACCTGTCGCTGCGTTTTTTCTTTTACTTGTCGGACATGTTCTCAGGGATGACGATGGACGCCAACCTGTACGGGACAAAGCGGGTAGTATTGCCAGTCCCCAGGTTTATAGTCTTCTACAATGGGGAGGCGGATCAGCCAGACCGGCAGATCCTGAAGCTTTCTGATCTGTACACGGTGAAGGAAGAAGAACCTATGCTGGATCTGAAGGTGCTGGTGCTGAACGTGAACCAGGGACATAATCCGGAGTTGATGGAAGCCTGCCATACCTTGTGGGAATACGCAGAGTATACAGGGCGGGTGAGGAAGTACGCCAAAGAACAGCCTATCGCGGAAGCAGTGGAGCGGGCCATAACAGAATGTATCCAGGAGGGGATCCTGAAGGAGTTCTTGGAGAAGAATCGCAGGGAGGCGAAGAACGTGAGTATCTATGAATATGACCAGGAGAAACATATCCGGCAGGAGCGGGAGGAAGCCTGGGAGGCTGGAGAGAAGGCTGGCTGGGAAGCCGGAAGAGAAGCTGGGGAGAAGACTGGAAGAGAAGCCGGAGAGAGGGCTGGTCAGATAAATAAATTGCAGGAGCAGATCCGGAAGAAGCTGGCCAAGGGGAAGACCATCCCGGAGATCGCGGAAGCTCTGGAGGAGGATGAAGACACCATCCGAAAGTTGATAGAGGAGATGGGGATTTAATCTTCCAACTGAATTTCTGTATCTGTCATGGCGGAGATCACGGCCAGGGATTCCAGGTGGATCCCCTGTTCCCGGATCAGCTGTCCGCCTTGCTGGAACCCTTTTTCAATCACAATGCCGGCGCCTTCGATGGAGGCTCCGGCTTTCTTTATGATGTCGATAAGCCCCATGAGAGCGCAGCCGTTGGCCAGAAAGTCGTCGATGATCAGGACATGGTCATCAGGGCCCAGGAACTTCCTGGACAGGATCACGTCGTAAACCTTCTGATGGGTGAAGGACTGCACTTTGGTGTGGTATACATCCCCGTCGATATTGATACTCTGGGCCTTCTTGGCAAATACTACAGGCACGTGGAAATATTGCGCCGTAATGCAGGCGATGCCGATGCCGGAAGCCTCGATGGTCAGGATCTTGGTGATCTTGTCCGAGGGGAAGCGGCGGCGGAATTCCTTTCCGATCTCATTGATCAGGCCAATATCCATCTGGTGGTTGAGAAAGCTGTCCACCTTCAGTACATTTCCCGGCTTTACGATGCCGTCTCTTCGAATACGTTCTTTCAAAAGTTCCATAATTTCATTCCTCTCTGGTTATCCTATTCTCTATAGTACTTCCCCCGTGCGGGTTTTTCAATAGACAAACAGAGGGAAATCGGGTAAAATAAAGGGAATAGCAGGAGAGAAGTTATGAAAAGGATCAAGGAAATCTATCAAAAGTGCATACGGTTCTCCACCCAGGTGGGGGAGGATCATGTGGGAGCCTACGCGGCACAGTCCGCGTTTTTCTTCATGCTCAGTATGATCCCCATCATCCTGCTCCTCCTTATGCTGGTGCGCTATACGCCGGTGACAAAGGCGGACGTGATGACGGCGGTGATCCAGGTGTTCCCAAGATCTGTGGATTCTCTGATCACATCCATTGTAAATCAGGTTTACAACCAGTCCATGGGCGTCATCCCTGTAACGGTGATCGTAGCCCTCTGGTCGGCGGGAAAAGGAGTGTTGGCTGTTACCTCCGGCCTGAACTGTGTCTATGAATGTCCGGAGACCAGAAATTACGTGTTCCTGCGGGTGCGGGCCACGCTGTACACCCTGATGTTCCTGTTGGTGATCGTGTCCCTTCTGATCCTGTCCGTCTTCGGAAACACTTTGAATCTTTTTATCGCGGATCATATTCCCTTTATGACTTCCCTGGCGGACTGGCTGATCCAGGCCCGGATCTTTATCACGCCGTCGCTTCTGGTGGTGTTCTCTCTCCTGATCTACAAGTTCCTTCCCAACCGGAGGGACAAATTCCGCAAGCAGATCCCGGGAGCGGTCTTCACAGCCCTGGGGTGGATGGCGATCTCCTGGATCTTCTCCGTATATGTAGACGTGTTCCAGAGCTTCTCCAGTATGTACGGGAGCCTGACCACCATCGTGCTGATCATGCTGTGGATGTATTTCTGCATGTACAGTATCCTGCTGGGAGGGGAACTGAATATAGAAATGTATGACAAATTATTTACCGGAAAAAGAGACAAGAAGGAGAGGACAGAAGAGGAATGAAGATTGAGATACCAGGCTACAAAGAATTAGACTTGAATTATCTGGTGCTGGATTACAACGGGACCATTGCCATGGGCGGGGAGATCAAGGAATCGGTAAAGGAACGGATCTGCCGCTTGGCCCAGGAGTTTGAGATCGTGGTCCTGACCGCGGATACCTACGGAACGGCCAGAGAGGCCTGCAAGGATCTGCCGGTGCGGATCGAAACCTTCCCTAACGACAATGCCCTTCCGGCCAAGATGGCAGTGGTGGAGGAGCTGGGCTTATCTTCCTGCGTAGCCATTGGAAACGGAAGAAATGACAAGCTGATGCTGCGGGCCAGCGCCCTGGCCATCGCGGTGCTGGAGCAAGAGGGAATGTGCAGCCGGCTTCTGGGCGAGGCGGACGTGTGCACCAGGAGTATCGAGGACGCCCTGGATCTGCTGCTGTACCCGGTGCGGCTGGTGGCCACACTGCGAGGATAAAGGGAAATGGAACGGCTTTTGAGCCGTTCTTTTTTTACGCCTTGGGAATTTGCAAAGATTTATCATAAAAATAGTTGACTTTAAATTTAGTATATGTATAATAAAGAAGGACAAAACAAAATGTTTAGTAACTGTAAGGGACGGAAGCATATGAACATAGAGGAAAATATCGGAAATAAGATCCGAAATCTTCGAAATCAGAATGGCCTGACCCAGGAAGAACTTGCAGACAGAACAGAGCTTACAAAGGGCTTTATCTCCCAGTTGGAACGGGGCCTCACGGCGCCGTCCATTTCTACGTTAATGGACATTGTAGAGTGCCTGGGGACCAATCTGGCGGAGTTTTTTCAGGAGGAAAGTGAGCAGCCTGTAGTCTACCCCAAAGAAGACTATTTTGAGAAGACAGACGAGGACGGCAACCGGATCGAATGGCTGGTGGCCTCGGCCCAGAGCCGGAGTATGGAGCCTATCCTGGTGCGGATCCAGCCCGGCCAGTCCATGCCGGTGGACAAGCCCCACGAGGGGGAGGAGTTCGGCTATGTGCTGGAAGGGAAGATCAACGTACATTACGGAAGAAATGTGTACACGGTGAGAAAGGGAGATTCCTTTATCTTTGCCGCCAATAAGAAACATAAGATAAGCTCGGCCTGTGCAAAGGTGTCCACGGTCCTGTGGATCAGCACCCCGCCAAGCTTCTAAGGAGGAACGTATGCAGGAGGTTATTTTGGAGCTGGACGGGATCAGCAAGACCTTTGACGACAAGAAGGTGCTGAACTCCTTCAGCCTTGAGATCAAGAGAAATGAATTCATCACCCTGCTGGGGCCGTCCGGCTGCGGCAAATCCACCACGCTGCGGATCATCGGAGGTTTCGAGAAGCCGGATGAGGGCAGGGTGCTTTTTGACGGCAAGGATATCACCAATCTGACGCCGGATAAACGGAATGTAAATACGGTATTCCAGAAATATTCTCTGTTCCCCCATATGAATGTGGAGGAGAACATCGCTTTCGGTCTGAAGCTGAAGAAGAAGAGCCAGCAGTATGTGAAGGATAAGATTGCCTACGCTCTGAAGCTGGTAAATATGGAAGGCTATGAGAAGCGCAGCCCCATGTCGCTGTCCGGCGGGCAGCAGCAGCGGGTGGCCATTGCCCGGGCTATCGTCAACGAGCCCAAGGTGCTGCTTCTGGACGAGCCCCTGGGGGCTCTGGACTTGAAGCTGCGCCACGATATGCAGCGGGAGCTGATCAAGATCAAGAAGGAAGTGGGGATCACCTTCGTCTATGTGACCCACGACCAGGAGGAAGCCCTTACCATGTCCGACCGGATCATTGTCATGAACAAGGGCATCATCCAGCAGATCGGCACATCCAAGAGCATTTACGATGAACCCCAGAACGCCTTTGTGGCCGACTTTATCGGGGACAGCAACATCATCGACGGGATCATGCGCCGGGACTGCCTGGTAGAGATCCAGGGGGTGGAGATCCCCTGTGTGGATGTGGGATTTGGAAAAGACGAGCTGGTGGATGTGGTCATCCGGCCGGAGGATCTGGTCATCGTGCGCCCGGAAGAAGGATATCTGCAGGGGACGGTAGTCTCCATCATCTTCAAGGGAGCGGTCTATGAGATCAAGGTCCAGGTGGGAGATTACGAGTGGATGATCGAGAGTGTGAATCCGGCGCAGGTAGGTGTCCCAGTGGGCCTTACCATCCTGCCGGACAATATCCAGATCATGCATAAGCCTCATTCGGAGGACGCGGAGGTCATAAGAGAAGATGAATAAGCGGAAATGGCTGGCCACTCCTTATGCGGTGTGGGTCATCGGATTTACCGTCATCCCCATGATCCTGATCTTCCGCTATGCCCTGACTGCGCAGGAGGGCGGCTTTACAATGGAAAATATACTGGCGATCGCGGATCCCATCCACCTGAAGGCGGTGATCTTTTCCCTGGAGATCGCGGTGGGATGTACCCTTTTATGCATCCTTTTGTCCTATCCGCTGGTGCTGGCCCTTCGGAGGCTGAACCTGGGGAAGCGGGGATTCGCCATCTTTATCATCATCCTGCCTATGTGGATGAACTTTATCCTGCGGCTTCTGGCCTGGCAGATGATCCTGTCCTCCAACGGGATTCTGAACTTCATTGTCCAGAAGCTGGGATTTGAGCCGCTGGCCCTGGCCAATACCGGGATAGCGGTGATGATCGGCGTGGTCTATGATTTTCTGCCCTATATGGTGCTCCCCATCTACAATGCGGTGATGGAGATCGATGAGGACGTGATCGAGGCGGCCAAGGACCTGGGGGCGGGTGGATTCACCACCTTCCGCAAGGTGATCTTCCCCCTGTCTGTGCCGGGACTCTTAAGCGGGATCGTTATGGTGTTCGTTCCTTCCATGACTTCCTTCGTTGTGGCGGACATCCTGGGCGGCGGGAAGCTGCAGCTGATCGGAAATGTGATCGAGCAGGAGTTTACCAAGAGCATCAACTGGAACCTGGGCTCCGGCCTGTCTGTGTCCCTGATGATCTTCGTGCTGATCAGCATGGCCTTCACCATGAAAAATGACGTAGAAGGGAAGGGATCGACGGTATGGTAGAGAAGTTGAAAGATTTTTGCAGCAGATGTTACCTGGGGATCATCGTGGTGTTCCTGTACGCGCCTATCCTGGTGCTGATCGTCCTGTCCTTCAACAATTCCAGGTCCCGGGTGACCTGGGGAGGATTCACCCTGGACTGGTATAAAAGGCTTCTTATGAACAGCCAGATCATGGAGGCCCTGGGGACCACGCTGGTGCTGGCCTTTGCCTCCGCCTTTATCGCCACGGTGATCGGCGTGCTGGCGGCTCTTGGGATCAACGCCATGCGGCAGCGGAACTACCAGATCATGATGGCGGCCACCAATATCCCCATGCTGAACGCGGATATCGTGACGGGGATCGCGCTTATGCTGTGGTTCGTTCATTTCCTGGAACTGGGATTCGGCAGCGTGCTGCTGGCCCATATTACTTTTAATATCCCTTATGTGATCTTAAGCGTCATGCCCAAGATCCGGCAGATGAACTTAAGTATCTACGAGGCGGCCCGGGATCTGGGCGCCAATGCGGTTTACGCCTTTTTCAAGATCATCCTGCCCCAGCTGGCAGGAGGGATCGCGGCGGGATTTTTCATGGCCTTCACCATGTCCATGGACGATTTTGTGATCACCTATTTTACGAAAGGGCCGGGCATCAACACCTTGTCCACCATGATCTACGGAGAGATCCGCAAGGGGATCAAGCCGGAGATGTACGCTCTTTCCACCATCATTTTCGTAGTGATCTTTATCATTCTGCTGATCGTGAATTTCGCTCCGCAGAAAAATAATAAAAAGGAAGAAAAGGGAGGATATGCAAGATGAAAAAAAGAGTGCTGAGCGCGGCTCTGGCCGCAATGTTGCTGGGGATTTCCGCCATTGGCTGCGGCGGCGGGGGAGACCCCAAGGAGACCCTGACAGTGTTTAACTATGGGGAGTACATGGATCCCATCGTCCTGGATATGTTTGAGGATGAGACGGGGATCGAGGTGAAGTATGAGGAGGCCCTGACGGCGGAGGAGATGTATACCAAGTATGTGTCCGGCGCGGTGGATTACGACCTTCTGTGCTCCACAGACTATATGCTGCAGCGGCTGATCGACGAGGGCGAGGTGCAGGAGATCGATATGGAAGCCCTGGAGAACCGGGGGAATATCGGAGACAAATACTGGGAGTTCTCCAAGGCCTTTGATCCGGAGAACAAGTATACCGTTCCTTACTTCTGGGGAACTCTTGGAATCCTTTACGATACCACCAAAGTGGATGCGCCGGTGGACAGCTGGGATGTGCTGTTCAACGGGGATTATGCCGGCGAGATCGTGATGCAGAACAGTATGCGGGACACCTATATGGTGGCGCTGAAATATCTGGGCTACTCCATTAACACCAATAATGAGAATGAGATCCGGGAGGCCCATGACCTGCTTGTGAAGCAGAAACCGGACGTGCAGGCTTATCTGGTGGACGAGGCAAGAGATGAAGTGGTGGCTGGCAACGCTACCATGGCGGTAGTCTACTCCGGGGAAGCCTACCTGGGAAATGAGTACAATGAAGACCTGACCTATGTGATCCCCAAGGAGGGATCCAACGTATGGCTGGATTCCTGGTGTATGACCAAGAACTGCGACAATGTGGACGCGGCCCAGCAGTTCCTGGATTTCCTGTGCCGGGAGGATATCGCCAAGATCAATTTTGAGTATATTTACTATTCCACGCCAAATGATGCGGTGATCGAGAGCCTGAGCGATGAGGAGCGGGCGGACGAGGCCCTGGTACCGGCGGACGACGCTACGGAGAACTGCGAGGTCTGCGTGCAGACAGAGCCGGAGATCACAGAGATGATGAATGAGCTGTGGAAGGAACTGAAGGCGGACTAAAGAAGCGTCCCATAAGAAGAATTGGGAGAGAAGCATGAGTTATCAGATTTTGAAGGGAGAACAGATGGGGAGGGATTTCCTCCCCAGGATCATGGAGATCGACCGGATCTGTTATGAGCAGGAATACGTGGGCGAACTGTCTAAAATGGAGGCCCGGTATGACCGGAATCCCAGGAGCTTCGTCTGCGTGATGGATGGGGAGAAGCCTGCCGGGTATATCAATTTCTTCCCTGTGGGAGAGGCTCTCTGGGAAGAGATCGTGGAGACCGGGATGAAGATTCGGGACGACGATATCCGGCCGGATGAGATGGCGGATTATTCCAGGGAGAAGGAGAACCATCTGTTTATCATTTCCGTGGCGGTGCTGCCGGAATACCGGAAGGACAAGGAAGTGATCGTTACTCTTTCCAACGGGTTCGTTGCTTATCTGAACCAGCTGGAAGCGGAAGGATTTCATATCGGCGGGCTGGCCGGGACGGCAGTTTCTGAGGGCGGTAAGAAATTCCTGCGAAGCCGGATGTTCCGCCTGTACCGCGAGATCGAGGACGGCAATCAGGTCTATCTGTGCGACGGACCTTATCTTAAGAAGCTTCTGGCCAACGACCTGTATTTTAAGACTCACAGAGAAGATGTGTATCTGTTCCTGCCCTATGCAGACAATGTGAAGAATACCAGGCTTCGAAAATTACTGGAGCCAGAGGAGGAAAGAGAAGTCCCGGAGGTGCCTGCCTGGCTTCTTTCGGCTCTGGATGACTGTCTGAACTATGAGTATGAAAATGACCTGGTCAGTGAGCTGAAACGGATCTATATCGGGGACTTTCAGTTCCTTCATACTCTGGACGAGTATGAGGATGAAGAGGATCACACTGTCCGTCCGTATATCGTGGGGGAGGAAAAGGTGTATCTGTCGCTTTTTGCCCATCCTTCTTCCCATATGTATGTATTGATGTTGTTCTTCCCGGATTGCCGTTATTCCACGTCTCAGCTGGAGGATCAGCTGAGTCATGGGTATTTGAAGATCCGGCGGCCGGAGGATATGGACGAGAGAGGATTCTACCGGTATCAGGACCTGAACGCCTATCTGCGCAGGGAGTATGGGCTGCTTTTGTGCGGAAGGGGCAAAAGCCTTCTGTGTATGTCCGATCTGCCGGCAAATGAGGGGGAATTTTACAATATCCTGACGGCAGAGGCCTACAATAGTATGCACCAGGATTTCCATATCCGCTATCCCAGACTGAAGGAGATGGCGGAACAAAACCGGGCGGTGTATGATTATTATGAGGCTTATATGACGGAGGATGTGGTGGCGATGGTCCTCTATGACTATGCAAGTCTCACTCAGAAGGAACGGATCGAACTGACAGCCACCTATGCTTTTATCGCCGAGCTGGTAATCTTCCAGAATACAGCGTTAAATAAAATGACGGTGAAGGTTTCCAATGCCCTGGCCAACGAAGGGGATGTATCGTATCAGTATATCAGCCAGTTATACCGGGATTATGCCAAGACCATACGATTCTGGCAAAGCCAGAATTTCCGTTATTACGGGACCCAGCGGGAGGCGGATCAGATCCGGGAAGCCTTTGGAAATGATGAACTGCGGCGGAATTATTATGAGCAGCAGGAATTCCTGGAGCATATGGTGGATCTGAAAAACGCCCAGGTGGAGCGGAAAAACGGCTTGATCATCAACATTGTGGCCATTGTTCTGGCAGTGATCCAGGTACAGGGTTATCTGGTAGATCTCTTAAGCCGGTTCTATGAACATTTTGGGATTCCGGTGGAGTCTGCCTCCAGCACCTTTGACGTGATGGTGATCGGAGGAGGCGGCCTCATTTTCCTGGTGTGGTATATCCTCTACCGGAAGCATTTCCATGTTCGCAAGAAGAAGTTAAGTGAGATTGCGGTGAGGAAGGAAATATGATGAGGGAAGGGTATCTCTGGAATCGAAAATGGCTGTGGATCCTGATATTGGTGGCGGCAGCGGTGATCCTGTCCTATATGAAGCCTCTGAAGCTGGAGGAAGGGGGCGAGGTGACCTACTTAAGCATGCTGGCCATCTATCTGGTAGGGTATTTCTACGGTGGGTGGACCGGGATGGCCGCGGCCTTCTTCTATGGGGCGCTGAAATATTTCCTGGATTATCCGATGATCGTGAATATCCCGGAGTTGTGGGATTATATCCTGGGTTATGGCCTTTTGGGAGTGGGCGGCTTTCTTTGCGACCGGCGTTACGGCCTGCAGAAAGGATATCTTCTGGCAGTGCTGCTGCGGTATATAGAGAGTGTGTGGAATTGTATCTGGTTTTACTATATGAACGAAGAAACTGTGGCGGCAAATATCCAGTACGGGCTGGTGTACTGCATAGGCTACATCGGCGCGGAGGCTGTGATCACCTTGCTGGTGCTGTGCATCCCTCAGGTACGGGAAGCCATCGACTATCTGAAGGATGTGGCCACCCACGAGTATGAGGAGGATCTGGACACGTTCTGATTTCGCCCTTGACATCCGGGATTCTTATGTTACAATAATTAAAGATTTGTTTTATAATCACAAAGGCTGTGACCGTGTTAAGTAGAGACCCGTTTTCCAAAAGAGAAGGAAGATCATTGGCTGAAAGTCTTCCCAGGTTCAGGCGGCGATCGAATTTCCCACGCAAGCCGCGCTTCTGAAACGATTCGGATTAGGAAGCGACGCAGGATGCACGTTACGCATGGAATGAGTGTCTGTATGCGGCGCATACAGGAATCAGGGTGGTACCGCGGGTAATAACCTCGTCCCTTGTCAGGGATGAGGTTTTTTTATTGCAATGGTCATTCCGGACAAAATGTTGGAAGAAATAGAAAGGAAGAAAGAGATGAAAGAAAAACTGCAGAACATCAGAGAAGAAGCGCTCAAAGCAATTCAGTCGGCAGATGTGCCGGAAAAACTCAATGATGTGCGGGTCAAGTTCCTGGGCAAGAAAGGGGAACTGACCGCCGTATTAAAAAGCATGAAGGATGTGGCCGCGGAGGACCGTCCCAAGATCGGACAGATGGTCAACGACGCAAGAGCTGAGATCGAAGCGGCCCTGGAGGAGAGCAAGAAGAAGATGGACCGGGCGATCCGGGAAGAGAAGATGAAGCGGGAAGTGATCGACGTGACCCTTCCGGCGAAGAAGAACCTGGTGGGCCACAGCCATCCCAACACCATTGCTCTGGAAGAAGTGGAGCGGATCTTCGTAGGCATGGGCTACGAGGTGGTGGAAGGCCCGGAGGTAGAGTATGATCTCTACAACTTTGAGAAACTGAATATCCCGGACGGACATCCGGCGAAAGACGAGCAGGATACCTTCTATGTGAACAAGGACATTGTGCTGCGGACTCAGACCTCCTCTGTACAGGCCCGGATCATGGAGCAGACCAAGCCGCCTATCCGTGTGATCTCCCCGGGACGGGTGTTCCGTTCCGATGAAGTGGACGCCACTCATTCTCCTTCCTTCCATCAGATCGAGGGCCTGGTAGTGGACAAGAACATTTCCTTCGCGGACCTGAAGGGGACCCTGGAAGTTTTTGCCAAGGAACTGTTCGGACCGGATACAAAGACCAAGTTCCGCCCGCATCATTTCCCATTCACCGAGCCAAGCGCGGAGGTGGATGTCAGCTGCTTCAAGTGCGGCGGAAAAGGCTGCCGGTTCTGTAAGGGCTCCGGCTGGATCGAGATCCTGGGCTGCGGTATGGTGCATCCCCACGTGCTGGAGATGTGCGGCATCGACCCGGACGTATACACAGGTTTTGCCTTTGGCGTAGGTCTGGAGCGGATCGCGCTGTTGAAATATGAGATCGACGATATGCGGCTTCTGTACGAGAACGATATCCGTTTCCTGCGGCAGTTCTAAGACCTGAATTGAGGAAAAAGAAAGGAGAACAAAATGAATACTTCATTATCATGGATAAAAGCATATGTTCCGGATCTTGACGTGACCGCGCAGGAGTACACTGACGCGATGACGCTGTCCGGGACCAAGGTGGAGGGCTACGAAGCCCTTGACGCGGATCTTGACAAGATCGTGGTGGGCCAGATCGACAAGATTGAGAAACATCCGGATGCGGACAAACTGATCGTCTGCCAGGTGAATATCGGAACAGAGACCATCCAGATCGTGACCGGCGCGCCCAACGTACACGAGGGCGACAAGGTGCCGGTTGTGCTGGACGGCGGCCGGGTTGCAGGCGGCCATGAGCCGGGCAGCCGTGTGGCAGGCGGGATCAAGATCAAGAAGGGTAAGTTAAGAGGCGTGGACAGCTGCGGCATGATGTGTTCCATCGAGGAGCTGGGCTCCAGCCGGGATATGTATCCGGAAGCGCCGGAAGAAGGGATCTACATTTTCCCGGAGGATACAGAAGTCGGCGCCAACGCGGTGGAAGTGCTGGGCTTAAACGATGTGGTCTTTGAATACGAAGTAACCTCCAACCGGGTGGACTGCTTCAGCGTGGTAGGCATTGCCCGTGAGGCTGCGGCTACCTTCCGCAAGGAATTCCATCCGCCGGTTGTCACCGAGACGGGCAATTCGGAAAATGCGGCTGACTATATCAAGGTGACGGTGAAGGATCCGCACCTGTGTCCCAGATATTGCGCCAGAGTAGTGAAAAATATCAAGATCGGCCCCTCCCCGGAATGGATGAAGCGCAGACTGGCTTCCGTTGGGATCCGTTCCATCAACAACCTGGTGGATATCACCAACTATGTGATGGAGGAGTACGGACAGCCCATGCACGCCTATGACCTGGATACTATCGCAGGCCGTGAGATCGTGGTGAAGACTGCCGAAAACGGTGAGAAATTTACCACCCTGGACGGCCAGGAGCGCCAGATGGACGAGGACGTGCTGATGATCTGTGACGGCGAGAAAGCCATCGGTATCGCCGGTATCATGGGCGGTGAGAATTCTATGATCACCGATGATGTGAAGACCATGCTTTTCGAGGCGGCCTGCTTCGACGGCACCAACATCCGGAAGTCCAGCAAACGTGTGGGCCTTCGGACAGACGCTTCCGGCAAGTTTGAGAAGGGCCTGGATCCCAACAACGCCCAGGCGGCCATCGACCGGGCATGCCAGCTGGTGGAAGAGCTGGGCGCCGGCGAAGTGGTAGGCGGGATGGTAGACGTATATGCCAAGAAGCGGGAGCCTCTCAGGATCCCCTTTGACGCAGACGCCATCAACCAGCTGCTGGGCACAGATATCCCGGCGGCGGATATGCTGTCTTATTTTGCCAAGATCGACCTGGGTTATGATGAGGAAACAAAAGAAGTGATCGTGCCCACCTTCCGTCAGGATCTTCTCAGGATCGCGGATCTGGCAGAGGAAGTGGCCAGATTTTACGGATATGACAATATTCCCACCACCCTCCCGGCAGGAGAGTCTACCATGGGTAAGCTTTCCTTCAAGCTGCGGGTGGAGGAGAAAGCAAGAGAGATCGCGGAATTCTGCGGATTCAGCCAGGGGATGGTGTACTCCTTCGAGAGCCCCAAGGTGTTTGACAAGCTGCGGATCCCGGCAGACTCTCCCCTTCGCAGGACGGTGGAGATCCTGAATCCGCTGGGCGAGGACTACAGCGTGATGCGGACCATGCCGCTTAACGGGATGCTTACTTCCCTTGCCACCAACTATAACCGGAGAAATAAAGACGTGCGTCTCTATGAACTGGGAAATGTTTATCTGCCAAAGGCCCTGCCTCTTACCGAGCTTCCGGAAGAGCGGATGCAGTTTACCCTGGGAATGTATGGGGAAGGAGACTTCTTCAGTATGAAGGGCGTTGTGGAAGAGTTCTTTGATAAAGTAGGCCTGACCGGCAAGAAGACCTATGATCCCAATGGAGATCATCCTTACCTTCATCCGGGACGCCAGGCAGATATCTATTATGACGGAGCGCGGATGGGATATCTGGGAGAGGTACACCCGGATGTGGCGGACGCTTATGGCATTGGAACAAAAGCGTATATCGCAGTGATCGACATGCCGGAAGTGACAGACCGTGCTTCCTTCGACCGGAAATACGAAGGTATTGCCCGGTTCCCGGCCGTGACCCGTGACATCAGTATGACCATGCCCCGTGAGATCCTGGCCGGTCAGATTGAGGAGATCATCGAGAAAAAGGGAGGCGCTTATCTGGAGAGCTACCATCTGTTTGACCTGTATGAGGGGGCACAGATCCAGGAAGGCTATAAATCCGTGGCCTACTCCATCGTATTCCGGGCCAAGGACAAGACCCTGGAGGACGGGGAAGTAAATGAAGCTATGGACCGGATCCTGAAGGCGCTGGAAGGACTTGGCATCGAACTGCGGAAGTAAGAAGACCCGCGAAAAGGAGAAACCTATGAAGACAAAGCAGATTATCGGACTGGTGGTGGCAGGAGTCCTGTTTATCGCTATCGGAGTATCCAGCGTACTGAGCAATTCTATTTCCCAGCGTCTTCTGGAAGACAGTGTGGGAAGCATGCTGACGGGAGATTATGAATTTAACGCGCCCATGACGGATTACATTGCCGTGGTGAAAGTGGAGGGAACCATCCAGCAGCAGACGGAGAGCACCGGTCTTTTCGCTGTTACGGAGGGGTACCAGCACACCACCACCATGGAGTACATTGACCGCCTGATGGAAGATTCCAATAACAAGGGGATCCTTTTGTATGTGGATTCCCCGGGCGGCACGGTATATGAATCAGAGGAACTGTACCTGAAGCTTATGGAATATAAAGAGACCACCGGGCGGCCCATCTGGGACTACATGAGCCATTATGCGGCTTCCGGCGGATACATGACGTCCGTGGCGGCGGATAAGATCTATGCTAACCCCAATACGGTGACCGGGTCTATCGGCGTGATCATGTCCGGTTATGATATGACCGGGCTGTATGAGAAGCTGGGGATCCGCTATATCAGTATCACCAGCGGGGAGAACAAGGACAGCTCCCAGATGACCGAGGAACAGATCGCCATCTATCAGGAGCAGGTGGACGAGTATTATTCCCGGTTTGTGGAGATCGTAGCCGATGGCCGGGGCATGACGGAGGACGGGGTGAAAGCCCTTGCAGACGGCCGCACTTACACGGCCAGCCAGGCAAAGGAAAACGGCCTGATCGACGAGATCGCCCTGTACGATGATATGAAGACCGCCATGAGCGAAGAACTGGGGGTGGATCAGTTCTATGAACTGAAGCACACCTCCGATATGCTGAGCTCTTTGTTTGCCCAGGCAAAAGATCTGGTTCCCAAGTCAGAGGCCCAGATCCTGACTGAGACCGCACAGGAAATGGAAAGCGGGGTGCCCATGTACTATGCAGAACAATTACAGTAATCAGGAGCTGACTTACGCAGGGTTCTGGGTGCGTCTGGCAGCCTATTGCCTGGACAGCATCCTGGTATTCCTGGTACTTCTGGTGGTGCGGCTGTTCCTGTCCGGGATCATGTCCCTTCTCTCCGGGACGCCCCTTGGAGGGAATCTGATCTTTCAGTACGACCTGAAGGATATCGTCCTGTATGTGTTCCAGGTGCTCTACTTTATTCTCTGCACCTGGCTTACCGGCACTACTCTTGGGAAGAAAGCCATGAACCTGCGGGTAGTGAGCGCGGAGAACGGAGGAGAACTGAAGCTTCTGGACGTGGTCTACCGGGAGACCATCGGCCGGTTCCTCTGCAGCCTGTCTGTGGGGATCGGCTATATGGTGGCAGGCTGGGATGGACAGAAGCGGGGATTTCATGATATGCTGTGCGATACCAGAGTGATCTACGCGAAGCGGATCAAAGTGTACCCGGTGTATCAGGCGCCTCAGCCGGCGCCGTACCAGGCTGGGCCGATGCCAAATCCGGGCGGTCCCGTGCCGCCTGTGTCAGGCTCCATGCCGGGCCCGGGACCGGGACCTATGCCAGGGCCGGCGCCGGAGGAGCGGCCGGTGGATGAAAGATAGAAAAGAGGATTACATGAAACGACAAGATTTTTATTATGAACTGCCCCAGGAACTGATCGCCCAGGATCCCCTGGAGGATCGCTCCAGCTCCAGGCTTCTTGTACTTGACAAGGAGTCTGGGGCTGTTTCCCATCATGGGTTTAAGGAGATCATCAATTACCTGGAACCGGGAGACTGCCTGGTGATCAACGATACCAAGGTGATCCCGGCCCGCCTTATCGGCGCCAAGGAGGATACCGGCGCCAAGATCGAGGTCCTGCTTCTGAAGCGGAAGGAAAATAATATCTGGGAAACGCTGGTGAAACCGGGGAAGAAGGCCAAGCGGGGCGCGAAGATCAGTTTCGGAGACGGGCTTCTCACCGGGGAAGTGGTGGATATTGTAGAAGAGGGAAACCGGCTGATCCGGTTTGAATATGAAGGGATCTTCGAGGAGATCCTGGACCGGCTGGGCCAGATGCCCCTGCCGCCCTACATCACTCATCAACTGAAAGATAAAGACCGGTACAATACGGTGTATGCAGAGCACTCCGGGTCTGCGGCCGCGCCGACGGCAGGGCTTCACTTTACGCCGGAACTTCTGCGCCAGATTGAAGAAAAAGGGATTTCCATCGCCCATGTGACCCTTCACGTGGGGCTTGGAACCTTCCGGCCGGTGAAGGTGGACGAGATCACAGAACATCATATGCATTCAGAATTTTATCAGATTGAAGAAGAGGCGGCCCGGCAGATCAATGAGGCCAGAGATTCCGGCCACCGGGTGATCTGTGTGGGGACAACCAGCTGCCGGACGGTGGAGTCCGCGGCGGATGAGACAGGACACCTGCGGGCCTGCAGCGGCTGGACGGAGATCTTCATCTATCCGGGCTACCGGTTCAAGGTGCTGGACGGATTGATCACCAATTTCCATCTGCCGGAATCCACGCTGATCATGCTGGTATCCGCTCTGGCAGGGCGGGAGCATGTGCTGGCGGCCTATGAGGAGGCTGTGCGGGAGAGATACCGGTTCTTCTCCTTTGGCGACGCCATGTTGATCATTTAGCGGAGGGACAGGTGATCTTCATCACCTGCTCGATCACCTGGTGAAGAAGCTGGGCCTGATCCGTTTCTGCGGCTTTGTAGTAGACTTCCTTGCCCTCCCGGCGGCTGGTGATCAGTCCGCTGGTCTTCAGCTGCCGGAGGTGGTGGGAAACTGCAGGGCTTGTCATATCTACCATAGAGGAAATGTTGATCACGCATTCTTCGCAGTGGCATAATAGCCAGAAGATGCGGACCCGGCTGCCGTCGCCCAGCTGCTTGAAGACGTTGGCGATGGCCTGAAAATCCTCCGTTCCCGGCATACAGGAAAGTTCTTGTTCTATTTTCTGCCCATGGTCATGGGGAAGTTTCAACTCTGTCATATCAGGACCTCCTTGCTATTCTATATATTTTAGTATAGGAGGAAAAACGTTGCAATGAAAATTTCATTTTCCTGTTGACATTTACCTGAAAAGAGGTATAATGAAATCAACATTTAAACAAATGCTTAATTGATTAAACGTAAAGTCTGGAAAGGAAGAAAAGAATATGAAGAAGACGTATAAGATCGATGTGGACTGCGCCAACTGCGCAAATAAGATGGAGCAGGCGGCCAAAGCGACCGCCGGTGTGAAAGAGGCTACCGTGAACTTCATGATGCTGAAGATGATCGTGGAATTTGAGGAAGGCCAGGAGCCGAAGGCGGTTATGGAGGAAGTGCGCAGGAACTGCAAGAAGGTGGAGGATGACTGCGAGATCTTCCTGTAATATGACAGACAAGAAGGTGAAGACATGAACAGAAAGCAGAAGACAATGTTGACAAGGATCCTGATCGCGGCGGCGCTTCTGATCGGGCTTAATTTTATCCCGGCGACGGGAGCTATCCGGTTCGTCCTGTATCTGATCCCTTATCTGGTGGTGGGATATGATATCCTTCTGAAAGCCCTGAAGGGGATCAGAAACCGGCAGGTTTTCGACGAGTGCTTCCTGATGGCCATCGCCACGGTGGGAGCCATCGCCCTGGCGATCTATGAGCAAAGCGGAGACTACACGGAAGCAGTGGCGGTTATGCTGTTCTATCAGGTGGGAGAACTGTTCCAGAGCTATGCGGTGGGCAAGAGCCGCCGCAATATCAGCGAGCTGATGGATATCCGTCCGGATTACGCCAATATTGAACAGGACGGCAGACTAGAGCAGGTTGACCCGGATGAGGTGGAGATCGGCACAGTGATCGTAGTGCAGCCGGGAGAGAAGGTACCCATCGACGGCGTGGTGCTGGAAGGCGAGAGTACGCTGAACACCAGCGCTCTCACAGGCGAGAGTCTGCCAAGGGATATCGCTGCTGGTGAAGAGATCGTAAGCGGATGTATCAATATGACAGGGGTGCTGAAGATCCGGACTACCAAAGAATTCGGGGAGTCTACCGTCTCGAAGATCCTGGATCTGGTGGAGAATGCAAGTTCCAGGAAATCCCGGTCAGAAGATTTTATCTCCCGGTTTGCCCGGGTTTATACTCCGGCAGTGTGTTACGGAGCGCTGGCCCTGGCGTTTCTGTCGCCCCTGATCCGGCTTTTTGCCATGGGGCTTCCGGCGGACTGGGAGACCTGGGTATACCGGGCGCTCACCTTCCTGGTGATCAGTTGTCCTTGCGCGCTGGTGATCAGTATTCCCCTTAGTTTCTTTGCGGGGATCGGGGGAGCCAGCAATGCAGGCGTCCTGGTGAAAGGCTCCAACTATCTGGAGACTCTGTCCCAGACAAAGATTGTGGTATTTGACAAGACAGGAACGCTGACGGAAGGCGTCTTCGAGGTAAATGGTATTCATCACAGCAGCATGGAGGATGAGAAACTTCTGGAGTACGCGGCGCTGGCAGAAAGCGCTTCTTCCCATCCTATCAGCAAGAGTATCCGGAAGGCTTACGGGAAAGACCTGGACCGTTCCCGGGTGACGGATATCCAGGAGATCAGCGGGAACGGGGTGACCGCCCAGGTGGACGGTCATCCGGTGGCAGCAGGGAACGACAGACTGATGGAACATCTGGGGATCTCCTATATCGCCTGCCATTGTGTGGGGACCATTGTTCATCTTGCCATTGACGGAGAATACGCCGGTCATATCCTGATCTCTGACCGTGTGAAACCTCATGCCAGAGAGGCAGTGCAGGCGCTGAAAGAAGCCGGTATCAGTAAGACGGTGATGCTAAGCGGAGATATCCGTAGAGTGGCTGATCAGGTGGCCGGGGAACTGGGGATCCATGAGGTCTACAGCGAGCTGCTTCCTGCTGACAAGGTGGCGAAAGTAGAAGAGCTTCTGAAAACCAAGCCGGAGAAAGAAAAGCTGGCCTTCGTGGGAGACGGCATCAACGACGCGCCGGTACTGGGACGCGCCGATATCGGGATCGCCATGGGTGCCATGGGCTCTGATGCGGCTATCGAGGCGGCGGACGTGGTGCTGATGGATGATGATCCTCTGAAGATCGCCAAGGCCATCAAGATCTCCCGGAAGTGCCTGGGGATCGTGTATCAGAATATTGTATTTGCCATCGGGATCAAATTGATCTGCCTGGCGCTGGGAGCGCTTGGGATCGCCAATATGTGGCTGGCTATCTTTGCCGATGTGGGAGTGATGATCCTGGCGGTGCTGAACGCTATACGGGCGCTGTTTGTGAAGAAAATATAGGGTTATCGCCAACTATCCCTACAAACCTGAATTTAATAAACAATCCCCAACCAGAATGGTCTGGCTGGGGATCTCTTTTTTGTTAATGAATTATTGAGTATTTTATGTGGATTAGGTCTCAGGTGTTGTTGGTTGTTCCGGCTCTGGTTCCGGCTCTGGTTCCGGCTCTGGTTTTGGCTCTGGTTCTGGTTCTGGCGCTGGTTCCGGTTGAGGAGTATTGCCACCGGTATTACCACCATTATTATTACCGCCGGTATTGCTTTCTTTATCTTTATCCTTATCCTTATTCTTGTCATCACCGGTATCGCTGTCTGGTTTATCCACAGCCTCGCCGTTTTCGCCAACTACACCGGCATGCCCGGAACATCTTTCGGTTGGGACAGTATCCTTCGCGAAATATTCAGTAATGCTTGGACATTGTCCAGCCACCGCCAGTTTACCGGTCAGCTTGCACACGGTTTTCTTTTCAACCGAGTTGGGCATCTCAAAATCTTTGTGATCCAGATCTTCGTGGATCCGGCTCATGATAGAGCGCCAGAGACGAAGCCGGAAGCTGGTGTCGTAATTACACTCTTTATTATCGTCATATCCGCCCCATACAGTACAGGTATAGTAGGGGGTGAAGCCGCAGAACCACAGGTCCTTGTTGGAAGTAGTGGTACCTGTTTTTCCGGCTACCGGCATGTTGCTCAGCTGACAGGATCTACCTGTTCCGCTGGTGACTACAGACTCCATTGCGCTGGTCAGAAGAGCAGCAGTGCTGTCTTTTAAGACAGTGCGGGTCTCCTGTGTGTTTTCCAGAAGAACATTGCCGTCGTGATCCAGGATCTTGGTATACATGGTTGGGGAATTATAAACCCCGCCGTTTGCGATGGTCGCGAAAGCGGCGCACATCTGATAGTTATATACGCCTTCGGTGATACCTCCCAGCGCCAGCGTGTCGTTGATATCGCTGTAGATACCGCCGTTGATCTCTTTGCGGTCGATCAGGGTAGTGATACCCAGATCCTCGCAATATTCAAATCCCAGTTCCTGGGTGATCTCATCGCTGACCTTTACCGCGGCAACGTTAACAGAGTTTGCGATGGCGGTGCGGTAAGTGATGTCTCCCAGATACCGCCGGTTTGCATTCCGGATCTCTTTGCCGCTCTTGGTGGTATAGGGCTCGTCCCGGACGATGGTAGCAAGGGTCTTGCCGCAGGAATCCAGGGCAGGGGCGTAAGCTGCCAGCACCTTGAAGGTAGAACCGGGCTGACGTTTTGAACCCTTGTAGGCACGGTTCAGTCCCTGATTGGTCTTCTTGCCGCGGCCGCCTACCATGGCTTTGATCTGTCCGGTGGACTGGTCCATGATAGTGACGGATGCCTGAGGCTGAGGAGTGATGGTGATACGCTCGTCGTAGGTGTCCCCTTCCTTGGCGATAGTTTTCTTCCACTCCTCCACCATTTCTTTGGCGGCATCTTTGCTGGAATAGAGAAGGCCCTGCTTTTTGCCGTATTTTTCTTTTACATAATTCTTGATATGGCCGGAACCATAGTTTTCTACAGTGCCGTCGGCACGGGTAACAGTCAGGGCATAGTCCAGACCGTATTCCTTCAGGCCGGGGTAGTTGCTGTCCTCGTTCATTTCCTCGTCGCAGATCTTCTGCATTGCCATGTTCTGGGTGGAGTAGATGGTGAGGCCGCCGCTGTAGAGGGCGTTGTAGGCCTGGGTCTCACTGTAGCCCAGCTGATCCTGCAGATCCTGCATTACCTGGTCCGCCAGGGCATCTACAAAATAGGAAGTGGAGCTTTCGCTTTCCTCCACTTTGGTATTTACCTGCTGGATCCGGGCATAGACATCGTCTGCCACAGCCTCGTCATAGGCTGCCTGGTCGATATACCCCTGGTCCAGCATGTTGTCCAGCACCTTCTGGCGGCGCTTGGCATTTGCTTCCGGGTTTGTCACCGGATTGTAGCCGGAAGGACTCTGGGTGATACCTGCTATGACGGCAGATTCCGACAGGGTGAGTTCAGATACATCCTTGGCAAAGTACCGCTGTGCCGCGGATTGTACTCCCAGAGAGTTCTGTCCCAGGTTGATGGTGTTGAGATAAGCCTCCAGGATCTCCTCCTTGCTCATCTGCTTCTCAATCTCAAGGGCCAGGAACTGTTCCTGGATCTTTCTCTGTAATCTATCGTAAAACGTTTTTTCTTCTGTGAATTCAGGGAACACGTTGTTCTTGATCAGCTGCTGGGTCAGGGTACTGGCTCCTTCGGAGAAATTTCCGCTGGTCAGTCCCACCATGGCCGCACGGGCGATACCCTGCAGGTCGATGCCGTTGTGATCATAGAAACGCTCGTCCTCGATGGCGATAAAAGCATGCTGCAGGTCTGCCGGGATCTCGTCCAGTGTTTTATAAACACGGTTCGCGCCGGACGCTACAAAACGCTGTATCTCAGTTTTCCCGTCGTCTGCGTAGACAAAAGTAGTATATCCTGATGGCTTTACATCTGCCGGGGAAACTTCCGGCGTGTTGTCCAGGATCTTTTTGACAAAAACACCGCCGCCTACAACTCCGGCGATTCCCACAAAAAGCAGACAAAGCAAAAATGCCTTGAATAATCTTACGCCAACCCGCTTTCCCTGCATGGTGGATTTGGACGTGATCTTTTTCTGCCTCTGGGACGCTTTTTTCTTACCATAATTCATGCGCGTCTGCCTCCTTTATACCAGGTCATTATAACAAATAACAGTATTGAAATAAAGGAAAAAATGAAAACTTCACATTTTGGTAGGAAAAACTTAAGAAATTCGGTATAGTAATAAGAAAGAGATGTCTCAGACAGAATATGGGGAAAGGAACAGACAGAAGATGGAGTCAGAATACAAGATTGTTTATGCAGGCGGCGAAGCCCAGATCATAGAGAAGAAATCCAGATTTATCGCCACGGTGCTCCCGGTGGAGACAGAAGAAGAGGCGCTGGCGTTCATTGAGTCCCTGCGCAAGAAATACTGGGACGCCACCCACAACTGCTATGCGTATGTGGTGGGGGAGAGGAACGAGATCCAGCGCTGCAGCGACGACGGGGAGCCTTCCGGGACGGCGGGACGGCCTATGATGGATGTGCTTGCCGGGGCGGGGGTACATAATGCGGCGGTGGTAGTGACCCGGTATTTCGGGGGAACCCTCCTTGGAACCGGGGGCCTGATCCGGGCTTATTCCCTGGCGGTGCAGGAGGGACTTGCCGCTGCGGAGGTGATCACCCGGATCCCGGGAGTGAAGCTGAAACTGACGGCGGAGTATACGGAGCTTGGGAAGATCCAGTATCTTCTGGGAGAGAAGGGTCTGACGGCTCAGGATGCAGTCTATACAGAGAAGGTGGAGCTGACAGTCCTTGTCCCGGAAGCGGACGCCGCCGGGATAAGAGAATCTCTGACAGAAGAGACCAACGGCAGGATCCGGATAGAAGAACTGGGGAAGTGCGGGATCGCCAACCGGAATGGAAAGCTGATGGAACTGGAAAAAGGCTAAGAAAAAGGGCCGGCGGGAAAGGAAAAAACCTTTCCGCCGGCCCTTTTCAAAGAGTGAGGGACATATTCGTGAATTGCTCCCATAATTAACTGAATTCCGGTTCGATCAGGCCAAAGCTTCCGTCCTTGCGCCGGTAGACCACATTTACCTCGTCTGTCTGGGCATTGCAGAATACGAAGAAATCATGGCCAAGAAGTTCCATCTGCACGCAGGCGTCTTCCGGGAACATGGGCTTGATGCCAAATTTCTTGGTGCGGACGATGCGGATCTCGCCGTCGTCCTCCACCACATCCTGATTTTCAAAGAATTCCTGTTTAAAGTTGCCGCCTTCCTGATGTCTGGCGATCAGCTTGTTCTTGTACTTGCGGAGCTGGCGCTCGATGACTTCTTCTACCAGGTCAATGGATACGTACATATCTGTGCTTTCCTGTTCAGAGCGGATCAGTCCGCCTTTGACAGGGATGGTGACTTCAATCTTCTGGTGTTCTCTCTGTACGCTCAGGGTTACATGGATTTCCGTATCAGGAGTAAAATACCTTTCCAGTTTTCCCAGCTTGCTCTCAACAGCCTGTTTTAAACCCGGTGTGACATCAATGTTTTTGCCGATAATGATAAATTTCATGATACCAACTCCTTTTTACATAATTTCAGGCAGTATAGTCTGACAATTGGTGTCGAAACTATGAATCTATCTGATATATGTAGTATAGCATGTTTAAGGTCTAATGTATAGCACGGATTACCTCAATTCGTGAAATTTTTCCTTCATGCATTTTAGCCACCCTCAGGCCGAAGTCGGAGAAGCGCACGCAGGTGCCCACGCCGATCTCAATGTCTTCCTCTTCACATCTGCGCATCAGCACGTCTTTGAGGGTGTCGCCCTCTTCATGGGGGATGGAGATCTCCAGGATCTTATTTACAACGCCTGCCTTGGTGGTGGCGCGGAATACGGTTTCATCCGACACGTCAAAGTCGGAGAACAAAAATTTCCTTGTGGCGAAGAGTACAGCAATGGCGCAGACGCCGATGAGACTGCTCCAGGCCGAGGAGTGTTCTACGATGATCTGCCGGGCGATGGCAAAAAGGAGCACTTCAAACACCGTGTTTGGGGTGTGGTAGTACATCATGCGGATCAGCTCCACACCAATGATCAGGTTAAAGCAGGTTTCCAGAAGGTCGTCGTAGTTGGGCCATACCGCCAGATTTGGAATGTTGCCCAGGGAACTGGCCATACGCAGGGAGAGCAGAAGAATCCCGATGGCCAGCATGATGGCGATAAAGAATTCCAGAAGGACGGCAAGGCGCTTCAGAAAAATGGATACGTATTGTTTCATAGGCTCCTCCTTATGAAAGATAGTGGGTTAAGAGCGTGCTGCCCGCTTGCGCATCCGGGGATCCAGGATCTTCTTGCGAAGCCGCAGGCTCTTGGGCGTTACTTCCAGAAGCTCGTCAGTGTCGATAAAGTCCAGGGCCTGCTCCAGGCTCAAGATCTTGGGCGGCGTTAAGCGAAGGGCTTCATCGGCGCTGGAAGAACGGGTATTGGTAAGATGCTTGGTCTTGCAGACATTGACTTCGATATCGTCGGTCTTGGCGTTTTCGCCGATGACCATTCCTGAGTAGACCTTCTCGCCGGGGCCGATGAACAGAACGCCCCGCTCCTGGGCGCTGTAGAGTCCGTAGGTGACAGACTCGCCAGTCTCATAGGCGATGAGAGAGCCCTGCTTGCGGTACTGGATATCCCCCTTGTAAGGGGCATAGCCTTCGAACGCGGTGTTCATGATCCCGTTTCCTTTGGTGTCTGTCAGGAACTCGCCCCGGTAGCCGATGAGTCCCCGGGAAGGAATGGAGAATTCCAGCCGGGTGTAGCCGCCGTTGGAGGCGCCCATATTGCGAAGCTCGCCTTTGCGCTGGCTGAGCTTATCGATGACAGTACCGGTGAATTCGTCGGGAACATCAATGAAGGCGGTTTCCACAGGCTCCAGCAATTTGCCGCTTTCATCCTCATGGTAGAGGACCTCCGCTTTGCTGACAGCGAACTCATAGCCCTCCCGGCGCATGTTTTCGATCAGGACGGAGAGATGGAGTTCTCCACGGCCGGACACTTTGAAGCTGTCGGTACTGTCCATTTCTTCCACCCGGAGGCTGACGTCGGTGTTCAGTTCCCGGAAGAGACGGTCCCGCAGATGGCGGGAGGTAACATATTTGCCCTCCTGTCCGGCAAAGGGACTGTCGTTGACGATAAACTGCATGGCGATGGTGGGCTCGGAGATCTTCTGGAAAGGGATGGCTGTGGGATTCTCCGGGGAACACAAGGTGTCGCCGATGGAGATATCCGCGATACCGGAGATGGCCACGATAGAGCCGATGGTGGCTTCCTTTACTTCCACTTTGTTCAGCCCGTCGAATTCGTACAGCTTGCTGATGCGCACCTTCTCCAGACGGTCCGGGTCGTGTTCATTTACCACGGCGGCGTCCATGCCTACCCGGATCACGCCGTTTTCCACTTTTCCGATACCGATACGTCCCACATACTCATTGTAGTCGATGGTGCTGATAAGAACCTGGGTGTCTGCTTCCGGATCGCCTTCCGGCGCGGGAATGTATTTCAATATGGTTTCAAAGAGAGGCTTCATGTCTCGCTTCTCATCGGTCAGATCCAGAACGGCAACCCCGGATTTTGCAGAAGCGTAGACGAAAGGACAGTCCAGCTGTTCTTCCGATGCGTCCAGATCAATGAAGAGCTCCAGAACTTCGTCGATGACTTCTGTAGGCCGTGCTTCCGGACGGTCCATCTTGTTGATGCAGACGATGACCGGAAGAGACAGTTCCAGAGCCTTGCGCAGCACGAATTTGGTCTGAGGCATGGCGCCCTCGAAAGCGTCTACCACCAGGACGACGCCGTCCACCATTTTCAGCACCCGCTCTACTTCGCCGCCAAAATCTGCATGTCCCGGCGTGTCCACGATGTTGATCTTGGTTCCCTTGTAGAAGACGGCGGTATTCTTGGAGAGGATGGTGATGCCCCGCTCCCGCTCGATGTCGTTGGAATCCATCACCCGTTCCGCCACTTCCTGATTCTCCCGGAAAACGCCGCTTTGCTTCAACAGCTCGTCCACCAGGGTGGTCTTGCCGTGGTCTACATGGGCGATGATAGCGATATTTCGAATGTCTTCCCGTTTTTGCTTCATAACGATCTTCCTTTTCTTTTCCTATTTTAAATGTGTTCAGATACTCGTATACAACGCTAATAGTTTATCATATTTTTAAAAATTTACAAGTACCAGGAAAGACTGGTTCTAAAATCCGGATCCCCTTCATAGACTAAATAGTGACCGAGAAATACGATTTAGAGGAAGGGAGATTGTAAGATTATGTCAGATAAGATCATTGAGAACAACCAGGTAACGATCATGGGAGAGGTGGTATCAGGGTTCACGTTCAGCCACGAGGTGTTCGGGGAAGGCTTCTACATGGTGGATGTGAGCGTGAAAAGGCTGAGCAATTCCCGGGATCTCATCCCGGTGATGATCTCGGAGCGCCTGATCGACGTAACGCAGGATTATACCGGGGAATTTCTGATGGTGACAGGACAGTTCCGGTCCTATAACCGGCACGAGGAACAGAAGAACCGGCTGGTGCTGTCTGTGTTTGCCAGGGAGGCGGAATTTATTGATGAAGAGCCGGACGGGGCCAAGACCAACACCATCCTGCTGGACGGGTACATATGCAAGCTGCCGGTCTACCGGAAGACGCCCCTGGGCCGGGAGATCGCGGACCTTCTGCTGGCGGTGAACCGTCCCTACGGGAAGTCGGATTATATCCCCTGTATCTGCTGGGGCAGGAACGCCCGGTTTGCTTCCGCCTTCCGGGTGGGAGAGCATGTGCAGCTGATCGGGCGGATCCAGAGCCGGGAATATATGAAGAAACTTTCCGAGACTGAGACGGAAAAACGCACAGCCTATGAGGTATCGGTAAGTAAGCTGGAGTGCTGTGAAGATTAGAAGCCCCCTCATTGACATCATATTTGAATAATGTTAGAATTTTCATATATTTAGAATGTCAGGAGGGTAACTATGGCTATTTTTAAAGGTTCTGGAGTGGCGATCGTCACCCCGTTCCATGAGGATGGAAGTATCAACTATGATATGCTTGATCAGCTGATAGACTATCATTGCGAGAAAGGGACAGACAGTATCATTATCTGCGGAACTACCGGGGAATCAGCGACCATGACAGAAGAGGAGCATCTGGAGTGCGTGAAGTTCACCATCGATCAGGTGAAAGGCAGAGTTCCGGTGATCGCGGGGACGGGCTCCAACTGCACAAGGACCGCCATCGATATGTCAAAAGAGGCGGCGGAGTACGGCGCGGACGGGCTGCTTCTGGTGACGCCTTATTACAACAAAGCTACTCAGGCAGGCCTGATCGCTCATTATACGGCGGTGGCGAAGGAAGCGAAAGCTCCGATCATCATGTACAGTGTGGCCAGCCGTACCGGCTGTAACATTGAGCCGGCGACCGTGGCTACTCTGGTGAAGAATGTAGACAACATTGTGGGTGTGAAGGAAGCCTCCGGAAATATCTCTCAGGTGGCAAAGATCATGGCGCTGACTGACGGCAACATCGATCTGTATTCCGGCAACGACGATCAGATCGTGCCGCTTCTGTCTCTTGGCGGCAAGGGCGTGATCTCTGTACTTGCCAATGTAGCTCCAAAGGAGACCCACGACATCTGTGAGAAATTCTTCGCAGGAGACGTGGCTGGAAGCGCGGCGCTGCAGCTGAAGGCAATTCCGCTGATCGAGCAGCTGTTCTGTGAAGTAAATCCGATCCCGGTGAAGAAAGCGGTAAGCCTGATGGGATTTGAGTGCGGTCCGCTTCGCATGCCTCTGACAGAGCTGACGCCGGAGCACCAGAAGTCTCTGGCGCAGGCCATGAAGGATTTTGGGATCAAACTGGCGTAAGCGTACAGGGCGACAGAAGTGATACAGACAGGAGGAAGGCAATCGTGATACGGGCGATCATGCACGGCTGCAACGGAAGGATGGGCCGTGTTATTACAGAGATAGCAGAAAAGGAACCGGAGATGGAGATCGTGGCGGGAGTGGACGCATATACGGGAACGCCCAATACCTATCCGGTGTTTGAGAAGATTGAAGACTGTGATGTAAAAGCAGATGTGATCATTGATTTCTCCAATGCGGCGGCGGCAGATACGCTGCTGGACTACGCTGTGGCGCACAAGCTTCCGCTGGTATTATGCACCACCGGGCTTTCTGAGGAACAGCTGGCCCATGTGGAGGAGGCGGCAAAGGAGACGGCAGTTCTTCGTTCTGCCAACATGTCCATGGGCATCAATCTGCTCCTGAAGCTTCTGCGGGACGCTTCCAGAGTGCTGGCGCCTGCGGGATTTGACATTGAGATCGTGGAGCGTCACCACAACCAGAAGCTGGACGCCCCCAGCGGGACGGCACTGGCTCTGGCGGACGCAGTCAACGATTCACTGGATAATGCTTATCATTATGTCTATGACAGAAGCCAGGTGCGCCAGAAAAGAGAGGAGAAAGAGATCGGCATTTCCGCTGTCCGGGGCGGCACCATTGTGGGCGACCACGAAGTGATCTACGCCGGGACAGATGAAGTGATCGAATTTAAGCACACCGCTTATTCCCGGGCAGTCTTCGCAAGGGGCGCGGTGGAAGCTGCCAAGTTCCTGGCGGGGAAACCGGCGGGACGCTATGACATGGCGGACGTGATCGAGGCAAGGTAAGAAGAAGCATAGAGAATTGCATAGCAGGAGGAGTTTATGAGAGAGTTGGAGGAGCGTTATCTGAAGAGACTTTCTGAACTTTATCCCACCATCGCCAAGGCATCCACAGAGATCATCAATCTGCAGGCGATCCTGAATCTGCCTAAAGGAACGGAACATTTCCTCACCGATATCCATGGAGAGTATCAGGCCTTTTCTCATGTTCTGAAGAATGGGTCTGGTTCCGTGAGGCGCAAGATCGAAGATGTTTTTGGAAATACTGTGAGTAGCAGGGACAAACAGGCCCTTGCTACTCTTATTTATTATCCGGGAGAGAAGATGGAGCGGATCCGAAAGTCAGAAGAGAATCTGGAGGACTGGTACAAGATCACCCTGTACCGATTGATCGAAGTATGTAAATGCGCGGCCAGCAAGTATACCAGGTCTAAGGTGCGCAAAGCCCTTCCGCCAGAGTTTTCCTACGTGATCGAGGAACTGATCACAGAGAAGGCGGAGGTGACGGACAAGGAATCTTACTATAATTCTATTGTCAGCACCATCATTGATCTGGGAAGGGCGGAGGAATGTATCACAGCCTTTGCCCAGGTGATCCAGCGTCTGACGGTGGACCATCTGCATATCCTGGGGGATATCTATGACCGGGGACCGGGACCTCACATCATTATGGATAAGCTGATGGAGTATCACAGCGTGGACATCCAGTGGGGGAATCATGATGTGCTGTGGATGGGGGCGGCGGCAGGACAGAGGGCCTGTATCGCCAATGTGATCCGCATCTGCGCCCGGTATGGAAATCTGGATATCCTGGAGGACGGATATGGCATCAATCTGCTCCCGCTGGCGGCATTTGCCATGGATACTTACCGGGAGGATCCCTGCAGCTGTTTCGCGTTAAAGAGCGCGCCGGCCCACGGGGAAGGGGAACGGGCCATGGACATGCGGATGCACAAGGCCATCTCGGTTATCCAGTTCAAGGTGGAAGGACAGGCCAGCCGCCGGAATCCGGATTTTCATCTGGAGGGAAGGAATCTGCTGCACAAGATCAATTTTCAGGAGGGAATGGTAGAAATTGATGGGAAGACCTATGAGCTGCTGGATACAAGCCTCCCCACGGTAGACCCGGAGGATCCTTATGCTCTCTCGGAAGCGGAGGAGGAGATCATGGAACGTCTTGGGCAGGCCTTTACAAATTGCGCGAAGCTTCAGGAGCATATGCGGTTTCTGCTGAATAAAGGGAGTCTTTATAAGGTATATAACAAGAATCTTCTCTATCACGGCTGCGTTCCTCTGACGGAAGAGGGGCAGCTGAAGGAGGCGGAAGTTTGCGGGAAGAAATGTAAAGGCGCCGGCCTCTATCAGCTGCTGGAAGAATACGTGAGAAAGGGCTTTTACGCAGAGGAGGAAACCGAGCGGGAAAAGGGCAGGGATCTGATGTGGTACATCTGGCAGGGACAGGATTCTCCCCTGTTTGGCAAGGATAAGATGGCGACCTTTGAGCGGTATTTTCTGAAGGAGAAGGAGACCCATGTGGAAAAGAAGAATCCCTACTACCGTTATCTGGAAGATCCCCAGGTGGTCACCGGTATTCTGAAGGAATTCGGTCTTGAAGGGGAGGAATCCCATATCATTAACGGGCATGTGCCGGTGCGGCTCAAGGACGGAGAGAGCCCGGTGAAATGCGGCGGGAAAGTGCTGGTCATCGACGGCGGCTTCTCCAAAGCCTACCAGAAGGAGACCGGGATCGCGGGCTATACCCTGATCTATAATTCTTACGGGTTGATCCTGGCTGCCCACGAGCCTTTTGAATCGACGGAGAGCGCTATTGAGAAGGAGACGGATATCCATTCTGACAGCATTGTGGTCAAAAAGACCCTGCAGCGCAAGAAGGTGGGAGATACCGATATTGGTACGGAGTTAAAAGAACAGATCCATGATCTGGAGGAGCTTCTCTGCGCATACCGAAGCGGCCGTCTGACAGAAAAAATCTAGGGGAAGAAACAGGCAGGAAAAAACAGGAAGAAGCCGGAAGGTATAGAATCTCCCAATCTGCAGATATTACTAACACCAGGAAATACCTGATAAGTTAAGAATCTACATGAAAGGGAGATAAGGATCATGAAACAGTTTCAGAAATTGCTGGCAGTGCTTCTGTGTGCGGGAGCGCTTACTACTGGTCTTGCCGCCTGCGGAAGCGATGGGGATGCTGAGGATAATGGCGCGGTACACACTGAGGACGCCGATCAGAAGGATATGAACGGCGCCACCGACGGGACAGCCGATGACGGCGTGCTGGACGAGATCGGCGAGGATGTGAAGGACGGAGCAGAGGACATCGGCGAGGATGTAAAAGACGGCGTGGAAGACATGGAGAGAGACGCTAAAGACCTGGAGAACCGGTAGGGCATAGAATAAGGAACCCAGGCTGTAAAGAGGCTGTGCAAGAATGATGAGGTTCCGTAACGAAGGTTTTAAAACAAGTGGTAAAGACAATCGGTACGGTATATTGCAGAAAAATCTAAAACTTAATTTGGAGGAAACTGCAATGAAATCATTATTTGAACAGATGGGCGGCACTTATACACTGCAAGGCGACTATTACTTGCCGAATGTTACTTTACCTGCCGAAGGAAACAAGACCATAGGGATATGGGGACAGCGGCATTTGCGGTATATCCGGCAGCACAGAAAAGTGTTTTACACCAATCTGCTCACAAGCGGCAGGCTGAACGGCTATCTTGCGGATATTGATCGGCAGGCAACAGAATTGTTTTTTCGGCTGATGGAACAGATGGCAGAGCATGAGGGTATATCCGAAAAACTCAAATCCGAACATCCGATGGAATGGATAGGCAGGATGAACGCACTGCGTGAATCGGCAGCGGAAATCGTGAATGCAAAAGTAATTTTTGCATAAACCGAAGCCGATGGGAAAGCGGTATCATCAAACCTGTAACACTTTGAAACACAAAAACGAGGGGTAAGGTGCAAACACCTTACCCCTTAAAGTTTATTCTGAAAAAACGGTTTAAAATCAAGCTTTTTCATCCTCTATTTTTCGATTTCCAACAGAACAGATATGCTTTCGCATACAAAAGCATATTTTGATGTATTTTCGCAATACAATCCTGAAACGAAGGAAAATAACAAAACCCTTGATATCATGATAGGAAATGCGATCTAAGCATATATTACGAGAAATCGTAAAATTCATTGAGATTTAGCAAGCTTTGTGTTATACTAACCTTATCATAACAATGAGGTGAACCGTATGGCAGTACAATATAACAAGCTGTGGAAGCGGCTGATCGATATGAAAATCAAAAAATCTTCCTTAACGGAAATGGCAGGCGTTTCAGCTTCTACCATTGCAAAGCTCAGCCATGACGAATATGTGAGCCTTGAAATTTTAGAACGGATCTGCCGGGCGCTTCACTGCGAAATCGGCGATGTAGTGGAGCTCAGTAAGGAGGCAGAATCATGAAGCGGCAGAAAATCACATTCTCAGAGCTGCTTTGCGCAATCTGTTTTGCATTATGCTTTTTTGCCTTTATGCTGACGGAGGCGTTTATCAATGAGCGCTGTGCCGTGATTCTCGGAAGCAGTTCCGTAAATCTCGTATATACCTTTGGGCTTGTCTGCACCGGATTGGGTTTTCTTTCGTTTTCCCTGCTGCGCCGCCTCTGTAAAAAAGAAAAATCCAGAAAAACAGCGCAGACCGTTATCGGCATCCTATGCCTTGGGGCGGCCGTGGTTTTGCTTTTTGCAGACCAGCCGGCACTCTTTCTGACAAGCTCCGCCGCAGCCCTGCTGTTGACCGGTCATATCAGTGGGTGTGTGTATTACAATACAGCCATGTATTTTGCCGCAAGCCGATATACGGGACGATTGATCGGAACGGGTATGGGAGCGGCGATCCTGTTACAGTTTGTGGTACAGAATTTGATCCTCCAGTCTGTCATCTTTATCATTAGCATTCTTTTGAGTGTTGCGTTTGTCATGTATTTTATTATGAAAGCACCAAAAGGCTGGATCTTGGAAAATCCTTTGCCCTATTCGTCGGATACCAAAAAAGATTTCAAAAAATCACTGCTTCTGATCATCGCCGTGGTGCTTATGAGCCTTGTGGCGGGAATGATTGACAGTGTGCTGACGGCCTTTAACGCCGAAAAATCTTATGATATTTACAGCGGCGTTCGTCTGTTTTATGCACTGGGGTTGATTCTGGCGGGATTTCTTGCAGATATCCGGGAACGGAAATATCTTCCGCTTTCTGCCGTATGTACGATCCTGCTTTCATCCGTCTGTATGTTCTTTCTCTCGGATGAAATCAGTTATTTTGCCGGTACTGCGCTGATGTACCTGTACAGTGGTTTTTATGTGATCTTTTTTACCGTCATGTTTCTGGATTTTGCACCCAAAAGCAGCAGGCCGGAGCTGTGGGCGGGCATGGGGCGCATTGTACGCAGCTTTACGGTAGCGGCAACCGTCCTGCCGGCGTTAAACATCTATGGCGCAGTCGGCAATACGGCGCTTGCTGTGGGAAGCTGTCTGCTGTCCATCCTGATCCTGCTGGTACTGCTGCCGTATCTGAGTAATGCCGCCGTTTCTCCCAAACCGACAGAGGACCTGCCGTCCGACAGCCCTGCACTCTCTCCGCAGGAACGTATGAAGCTGTATGCACAGCACTGCTCGCTGACTCCACGAGAAACGGAAGTATTGGAGCAGCTGTTGACCACCGAGGACGGCGTACAGGAAATCGCTGACAGCCTGTATATCTCCCGGCGGATGGTGCAGCGGTACATCTCCTCTATTTATGAAAAGACCGAAACAAAGACGAGACTCGGTTTGTTTCAAAGTTATATGAATTTTATAGAGTGAAATTTATTTGGGCAGAACGCTGCTTTTCTTGCGAAAAGCAGCGTTGTTTTTATGTATTTTTTCAAGATGTCACACATGTGAACCCCCGATTTTTCAAGAATGGCGCGTATGTGAACTACAAAATGATGAAATTTGTATGTATCATGATAATGGTTTAGCGTTCAATGCGGAGGGATGAAAAAGGAGGAAACCAAACATGAACACAAAAACAGGAAAAATAGGAATAAGACTGGGGGCGTTGTTGCTCAGCCTGTGCTTATTGGTGGGGCTGATGCCAACGACGGCGTTTGCGGCGGAAACGGATCCGTTTATCTTCGGGTATAAGAGCGGCGGACCGATCATAAGCGTCAGCACAACTAATCAGTCAGACTATACCAAAGTTGCCGATTATGACAATTCATTACTCGGACTGGAAATAATCAACGGCACTATATATGGACTGAGCTGTGATCATAACTTTTATACGTCAAAGCTGGTAATTCTGAATCCCGATTTCACCATTCGGAATACGGTTGGGAGTTGGTTCAACGAAAACTTTGTAATCGTAGATACGGCGGTACAGAACGGTACGCTGTGGGGAACCTATAATGATGAAAATGCTGATTCCTATCTGATTCCTATCAGTTTGACTACCGGACAACCGGAGACTGCCGGGACCAAAAAGATCACCGGCCTGCCCGAGAATGAGATCATCTACACCATCGCCTGTAACGAAAGCGGTCAGATGTACGCCATCGTTGCCGACGGCGGGGAGAACGGCGGCGCCGCAACTCTGTACACCATCGATACGTCGAACGGTACGGCCACAAGGGTGGGCAGCACGGGCGTGACCACCAACTACATCTCCAGCAGCGCCTTTGCGCCGGACGGAACCCTCTACTGGGCGGAGAACAATGCCAGTAAGCTCTATACCGTAAATACCGGTACCGGAAGAGCGACAGCCGTACCCGGCGGTACCATCGGCGGTTATGGGTACGAGCTCAATGCCATGATGATCCCAGATAACGGTAATACGGCGGCATATGTCAAGTTCATCGTTAAAGGCGAAGATGGAACCATCGCTATGAATGATACAACAGTAAGTGGATTGCAGGAAGTCACTGCCGGTGAAGATCTTGAGCTGACTTTCACGCCGGGTAATAACAACAGGGTGAAAGAGGTGGTTGTGGACGGCGAAAAGCTGGGAGCTGTCGACAGTTATACGCTAAGCGACGTGAGCGCATGGGGCAGAGGCATCCACACGGTGGAAGTGACCTTCCAATCGAGGGACATCGAAATCACCGCTAATCCTTGGGTAACGGAGTATCTGGGCGAGCATTCCTTGCAGTATCACCCGACCTTTGAAGCTATTCTCTATTTCACGGTATCAAACGGTCCTTCAAGGAACACGGAAGGCGTATCGAACTACCAGATTTCCATCGAGAAGGACGGAGAACCTATTGATAAAAGCGACGTTGTCCCCGGTACCTATGACATTCATGTCACCAGAGCAGCAGATGCTGACTGGAACGAGCTGGATACCGTTCTGAAAGATTGCCTGACGATCACAAAGCAGACCGCCCTCATTCAGTGGAGTGATCTGGAGCTGACGGCGAATCAGGGCGACACGCTGGCGGATATTGAAAAGCCTGCCTATCTCGTAAGCCCGCTGGACGGCAAGCAGATCCCGGGAACCTTCTACTGGATCGATGACGAGGGCACTTCTGTGGGCGAGCTTGGAGAGAGAACGGGATTTAAGTTCCGCTTTGTGCCGGATACGCAGTTGTCGGCGGAGCTTGCCGAGTTCTACGATTTCTCCGACATGCCGGAAAACGGCTTTGACGGAACGGAAACAGATCCTAACTACCCCTTTACCGCCTATGTGACGGTTAAAGAGGCAAGTGAGATCCCCGGTAGCACAGACCCCATCTCCCTGCCGGTGCGTGTGCTGGAGGAGGGCGATATGGACTATTCCCCGGCTCCCGAGCTTTCCGCAACCTTTACCCCGGACACAGCGGTGACCGTGGGCGAATTTAACCAGTGGCAGGGCCTCGCCATCGACTACTACAACCCAATGGTCGACGCTGAGCTCAGCGAGGGCTACGACATCCAGGCGGGATACACCGTCTCCATTCCTCTCACTGACTACGAAGGCGAAACCCTCAGCGGAACTCTGACGATTCCTCTGCCAAAGGGGTATGACGGAGCGACTGCCCGAATTAAAAACGGCGCTGCGGCAAGCAGTTATACGGCGACTACCGTCACTTTCCCGCTGACGCTGGATGTATCCGGCAATACAGCCGAGGCGTTTGAATTGCTGATCGAATACAAGGAAGCGCAGGAGCCGGTTGTACCTGACGCCCCGGTAATCATCAAGGGGGCCAACGGCACATGGCAGAAAGGCGGCAAAGATGGCCTGTCCTTTACTTCCAACGCTGAATATGCCGATTTCCTTAGAGTCAAGGTAGACGGCAAAGAGCTTGCGGCCGCCGACTACACGGTAAAGGAAGGCAGCACGATAGTCACGCTCAAAGCGGATTATCTGAATACTTTGTCCGTAGGCAAGCACACGCTTGAGATCGAATCAAAAAACGGCATAGCCAAGACGGAGTTTACGATCACGGCAGTGCAGGGCGGCAATGACAGCCAGACCGGCGGCGATACAACGCCGCAGGAACCGGGCAAGAATGAAGGTGCTGTCACCAGTCCGCAGACCGGCGACGACAGCAATATCGCCCTTTGGATTGGGGTAATGCTGGCGGCGGGCGCTGCCCTGACCGGCACAGCCCTTTACAGCCGCAAAAGAAAATGCGGCAAATAAATCCATATCACCTTGCGCCCTGTGGAATGAAACCACGGGGCGTTTTTTCTGCACAGCCGCAAAATACTCTGAAAGCCTTGATAAACATTTGTTCTGTAATATATAAAAAATAATCTCAAAAGGGAGCGACAACTGAATAGCATTCTTCACATTAGAGTGAGAGAGACGGCTTTCAGCCGGACAACGCCAGCGGTATGCTAAGGGAAAGTACCGCCGCTTCTGAACTGCTTTGTACTGTCGGCTGTCAGATAAGCGTAAAGGACAGTTTCGACTTTGAATTTCAAAGCCGGTTACATGAATGTGAAGCCACCACCGCAGGGGATAAATCTATCCTTTTGCGGGAAGTCGGTACGCATTTGTGTGCCGGCTTTTTTTGTTGCCCGAAAGCCGGTTACAACGGAATGACCGGCTGGATGGGATATGATTTTGCCAAGACCTTTTGCGTGAGAAGAGAAAGCGAAACGACGCTGCGGTGAGACTCCGGGGCAGGGACAGAAAAACGACATTCAGGCAGACCGGCGAAGGTTAGGAGAGAAAGCGTGTCCACAACAGTAACGAGCATCGGATTGTGGCCCCCACAATCCCAATCCGCACCCTAAAGGGATGCGGACTGACTCAGGGCGTGCCGCCCTATGACCCTGCTAAAGAAGCTAAAACACAAGAATGGAGATGATATTTTTGAATAAGGAAAGCGATAAAAAAGTGCGTATCAAGGTACGCTTATCCGAAGAAGAAAGCGAAAAACTAAAGCGCTGTGCAGCAGCGTGTGGGCTGTCTCAATCGGCATTGATCCGTCAGCTTTGCAAAGGCAAAGTACCCAAGCCACAACCCAAAAAAGAATTTTGGGAAGTGCTTGAAGCACTCTACGCAGTCCACACCAATTTCAAAAGCTGTGCAAAATTTGAGCCGTCCGCTTTGGAAATCTGCAAAGAAATCGAGTGCTTAATACTCGATTTACAGGAGGCGGGATAATGGCTACTACAAGTTTATGGCATATCGAGGGCAGGCTGAAAGACCTGATTGCCTATGTGGAAAATCCTGAAAAAACAAAAGCTGATAATCCCAATTTACAGCCGTTGTGGGATGTGTTTTCCTATGTCAGCCGTCCTGAAGCGACTGAGCAGGGCGAATATGTTTCGTCTATCAACTGCCTCAAAGAGATTGCCTTGCAGCAGATGATTTTAACGAAAAAGCAGTACGGCAAAGAGAATGGATATATCGCCTGGCACGGTTATCAAAGTTTTAAACCTGACGAAGTCACACCCGAACAGGCGCACCAAATCGGATTGCAGTTGGCAAAGGAAATGTGGGGAGATCGCTTTCAGATCATCGTCACTACCCACCTTGATAAAGACCATCTGCACAACCATTTCTGCTTCAATTCGGTTTCCTTTCTTGACGGGAAGAAATACAACCGCCGGATATTTGAGGATACCCACCCTGCCATTGTAGACAGGCATATCTTTGAGACGGTACAGGAAATCCGCAAACACAAACGCCGCCCGACCGCAACGGGAAAACTCAGTATCTTTTCGGGCAAGGTATTCTGTGCGGACTGTGGAGCCAAGCTGCACTACTGCACGGCAAACGCTTTCAAAGCAAATCAGGACTTTTTCGTCTGCGCCAACTACCGCAGCAATACGGGAACCTGCACGGGGCATTATATCCGGGCAGTTACCCTGAACCGGCTTGTGTTCCGGCATATTCAGAGTGTGTTGTCCTATATCCAGCAGTTTGAAGCGTCCTTTGTCAAAAAGGAAATGGAAAAAGCCAATGCAGAACGAAAATTATCCATTGAAAAGGCAAAGGTAGACATTGTAACGCTCAAGCGCCGGGATGAGGATTTGGATACGCTTTTCAAGCGGATTTATGAGGATATGGTATCGGGCAGGCTGTCGGCGGAACGGTTTGACAAGCTTTCTTCCGAGTATGAAACGGAGCAGAAGGATGTCAAAGCGGCGATTCTTGATTTGCAGGATCTGATCGACAGCGGCGAACAGGAACAGCACGACCTTCAGCAGTTTCTGAAGAATGTTCGTAAATATACCGATCCCCAAGAACTCACGGCGGAAATCCTGAACGATCTGGTTGACAAAATCGTGGTACACGCTCCGGACAAGAGCAGCGGCCACAGAAAACAAAAGATTGAGATTTACTACAAGGCTGCGGGCATTATCAATATTGCCGATGAGGACTGCGTTGCCCTCGACGGCAGGCTCGGTATGCAAAACCGAAAGAAGAAAACAGCCTGACAACGCAAAGCGGCGGCACAGCCCTCCGGCTGCACCGCCACCTTACATATTTCCTTCGTTATCGCACCTCGGCTAAGGCGCAGTCTCTTTTTTTTCCGTCTGAATTGTGATATACTGAACGGGTAAAAAACGGTACAAAGTGCGCAAGAAGGAGAAAAAGCATGGCGAGAGAATTGTTGATGGGCAATGAGGCCATCGGACTGGGTGCCATCCGGGCCGGCGTAAGCCTGGTGGCCGGATATCCCGGCACCCCCTCCACGGAGATCCTGGAGACGGTGGCAAAGCATAATCAGGACGGCGCCATCCATATAGAGTGGTCGGTGAATGAGAAGGCGGCTCTTGAGGTGGCGGCAGGAGCTTCCTATGCAGGGGCCAGGACCCTGGTGACCATGAAGCAGGTGGGGTTAAATGTGGCCAGCGACCCGCTGATGAGTCTGGCCTATGTAGGTGTGGAGGGAGGTATGGTGATCGTGTCCGCGGACGACCCGGGTCCCATCTCTTCCCAGACAGAGCAGGACACCCGGCATTTTGGAGCATTCTCTAAGCTTCCGGTATTCGATCCTTCTTCCCCGGAGGAGGCTTATGAGATGGTGGAAGCTGCCTTTGCCTGTTCCGAGGAGTATAAGACCCCGGTGCTGCTGCGGCCTACAACAAGGGTCTGCCACGGCTGCGCTTCCATTGAAGTGAAAGAAGGCGGTGAGAGGGAGACACCGAAAGGGTTTGTGAAGGATACGGGACGCTGGGTGATCTTCCCCCGGCTCTCCTATCAAAACCATAAGAAGATCGATGCCAGGAATGAAGAACTTTCCCGCCGTTTTTCCGAAAGTCCTTTTAACTGGATGGAAGGACGGAAAGAAGAGAAGGGAAAGGGGATCGCTGCAGGAGGCGTCTCCTATGCCTATGTAAAGGAATCCCTTCCCGGGGAAGTTCCCCTTCTGAAGATCGGAACCCCTCATCCCTTCCCGGAGGAACTGGCAGTGCGTTTCCTGGAAGGGCTCTCGGAAGTGCTGATCCTGGAGGAGCTGGATCCGGTGATCGAGAAGGAATTGTTGCGGATTGTGGGGAAATACCACCTTCCGGTGACCATCAGAGGGAAACTGACCCAGGATACCCGGAATGCAGGGGAGAACAGTGTGGAGAGCGTGCGCAGGGATCTGGCGGCCTTCCTGCCCCAGTATCCGTTCCTTTCAGGAGAAAGCCCTGCATTTAGCGGACAGGATGCGCCCGCCCTTCCGGTGCGCCCGCCGGTGCTGTGCGCGGGATGTCCCCACCGGGCTTCCTTCTATGCGGTGAAGCAGGCGGCGAAGGGGAGAAAGGCGGTGTTCTCCGGAGATATCGGCTGTTATACCCTGGGGAATGTAAAGCCGCTGGATATGGTGGACACCTGCCTGTGCATGGGGGCAGACGTCACCATCGCTCAGGGATTACATATCATAGAACCAGACGGTGTGAACTTCTCCTTTATCGGAGATTCCACTTTCTTTGCCTCCGGGATCACCGGTGTGGTAAATGCAGTCTATAACCAGACGGATATCGTGCTGGTGGTACTGGACAATTCCACCACGGCCATGACCGGCCATCAGCCTCATCCGGGGACCGGCCGGACCATGATGGGCGAGATCGTGGAGAAGATCAGTATCCGGAAGATCTTGGAGGGCATTGGCGTAGCCAGGATCGTGGAGGCGGATCCTCTGAACCTTGAGGAGGCGGTGGACGCAGTCCGGGAGGTACTGGATGTCCCGGGGGTGCGTGCGGTGATCTTCAAGTCGCCCTGTATCGCGGTGGCGAAGCCGGTGCGTCAGTATCAGGTGGTGGGGGAGAAGTGTACCTTCTGCCGCCAGTGCATCCGGGAGATCGGGTGTCCGGCAGTCACGGTTGAGGAGGGCAAGGCACACATTGAACCATCCCTTTGTTTTGGATGCGGGCTGTGCGCCCAGATCTGCCATTTTGAAGCCATAAAGGAGGTGGGGGCACATGAGTAAGAATTGTCTGTTGTGCGGCGTGGGAGGCCAGGGAGTGATCCTGGCGTCCAAGCTGATCGCCTGCGCGGCCATGGAACAGGGACTTAAGGTGCGGACCTCAGAGACCATCGGGATGTCCCAGCGGGGCGGAAGCGTGGTGAGCCATGTGCGGATGGGGGAGGAAGTCCATTCTCCCATGATCCCGGAAGGGCAGGCGGACCTGATCCTTGCCTTTGAGCCGGCAGAGGCTGTGCGAAACCTCTCTTATCTGAAGAAGGGAGGCGCGGTGGTGGTGAACCGGAAGGCGGTACAGTCTGCGGTGTCTACCTTAAGTCAGCAGGGATATGAGGGAGATGAGATGATCGAGTATCTCAGGACCCAGGACCTGCGGCTCTATGTGGTGGACGGAGAAGAACTGTGCGCCAGGGCCGGCTCCCCCAAGGTGCTCAATGTGGCCCTTCTTGGAACAGCTGCGGCCAGCGGCGCCCTGGGGATCACATCGGAAGAGATGGAGCGGGAGATCCGAAGAAGGGTGAAACCGGCCTATGTGGAGATGAATGTAAAAGCCCTGGCTCTTGGAGCCCAGGCAGAAGAGGAAGGGAGGGCCAGCCGATGAAAATGACAGAGCTGCAGTTTCGACTGATCAAGGAAAATCTGAAAGTACTGACATCAAAACCCTGTTTCTATAAAGAAAAATTTAAAGACATTGATATTGACACCATCAAAAGCCAGGAGGATTTTGAGAAGCTTCCCTTTACCTGGAAGGGGGATCTGCGGGACGCCTATCCTCTGGGGCTGCAGGCGGAGCCGGACGAAGAGATCGTGCGGATCCATTCTTCCTCCGGGACCACCGGGACGCCGGTGATCATTCCCTATACCCAGAAGGATGTGGACGACTGGGCCAAGATGTTTGCCCGCTGCTATGAGATGGCGGGGATCACCGCCCTGGACCGGATCCAGATCACGCCGGGGTATGGCCTGTGGACCGCGGGGATCGGATTCCAGCTGGGGGCGGAGCATCTGGGAGCCATGACCATCCCCATGGGTCCTGGCAATACCGAGAAGCAGCTGCGGATGATGCAGGATCTGAAGGCCACCGTTCTGTGCGCTACCTCTTCCTATGCTCTCCTTTTGGCAGAGGAGATCGCCAAACGGGATCTTACCGATAAGATCTATCTGAAGAAGGGCGTCATCGGCTCGGAGCGGTGGGGTGACAAGATGCGTAAAAGGATTGCCGCGGAGCTTGGGGTCCAGCTTTATGATATCTATGGACTGACAGAGGTCTACGGGCCGGGGATCGCCATGAGCTGCGACTACGAGTGCGGCATGCACTACTGGGACGACTATGTGTACTTTGAGATCGTGGATCCCAAGACCGGGGAGGTGCTGCCGGACGGAGAGATCGGAGAGCTGGTGATCACCACTCTGCGTAAACAGGGAGCGCCCCTGATCCGCTACCGGACCCACGATCTGACCCGATTTATCCCGGGAGACTGCCCCTGCGGGTCCCGGTTCCCCAGGATCGACACCCTGATCGGGCGGACTGACGATATGGTGAAGGTGAAGGGAGTCAACATCTTCCCAAGCCAGATCGAGGAAATGTTAAAAGGGGTGCAGGAGGCCTCCAGCGAGTATCAGTTTATGCTGGACCATATGAATGGGAAAGACGTGTGCACCCTGTTCGTGGAGATCAACAAAGGAGTAGATCCGGTGGAGGCTACCCGGGTGATCCAGCAGGAGTTCAAGGCCAAGATCGGGATCATGACCAATGTAAAACCAGTGGCCATCGGAGACCTTCCTCGCAGCGAGAAGAAATCCACCCGGATCTTTGACAACCGGTACTAGTCTCCAGAGAGAGAAAGTGAAAGGAGTCCAGGCATGCGATTTCGTCCCTGTATTGACATTCACAACGGAAAAGTAAAACAGATCGTAGGCGGCAGCCTTCAGGATGAAGGGGACTGCGCCAGGGAGAACTTTGCCTCAGACCGGGAGGCGGCGGATTTCGCCAGGCTCTATCAGAAGGACGGCCTTACCGGCGGACATGTGATCCTTTTAAACCCGGAATCCTCTCCCTACTATTCGGAGACCAGGCGGCAGGCTTTAAGCGCCCTTGCCGCTTATCCCGGCGGCCTGCAGGCAGGCGGCGGCATTACGGCCGGGAACGCGGCGGAATACCTGGACGCAGGAGCCAGCCATGTGATCGTGACTTCCTATATCTTCCGGGACGGCCAGATCCGGTGGGAGAACCTGGAGCGCCTGCGGCAGACGGTGGGGAAAGAGCGGATCGTAATAGACGTAAGCTGCCGGAAGCGGGAGAACGCCTACTATATTGTGACAGACCGGTGGCAGAAGTTTACAGATGTGAAGCTGACAGAAGCGATTCTGGAGAAGCTTGGAAGAAGCTGTGATGAATTCCTGGTCCACGGAGTGGACGTGGAGGGCAAGGCATCTGGCGTGGAGGAAGATCTGGTCCGGCTGCTTGGCGGCTTTTCAGGGATACCGGTCACCTATGCCGGCGGCATCGGAAGTATGGCGGACCTGGAGCGGTTCCGCAAGATCAGCGGCGGGAAGCTGGATTTCACCATCGGAAGCGCCCTGGATCTCTTTGGCGGAACGATCCCTTATGAGACAGTGAAAAAAGGGATGATTTGAGCTGGCTGCTATTAAGGGCTGCGGAAGGAGGAAGTGTCATGCTGGATCTGAAGATCGTAAATGGAAGGGTGATCGACGGAACCGGAACTCCTGCTTATGAAGGCGATGTGGGGGTGAAAAACGGCAAGATCGTCCTGGGGTCCAGGGAAGAGGCCAGAGAGATCCTGGATGCCAGAGGGAAATATGTATGTCCGGGATTTGTGGACGCACATTCCCACGGAGACGGCATCCTGGGGACCGTCTATGGAAGGATGTGCAAAGCCTGCCAGGGCATCACCACAGAGGTGGCCGGTCAGTGCGGAGAATCCATGGCTCCGGTGGTGCCAGGCCATCTGGAAGACCTGAAAGCCGTGGTGGCGGGCGATGTGGTAGATTATCCGGAGGAGATGGAAGGATTCACAGATTACCGGACTTATTTTAACTGGGTCAGCCGCCGGCCCCTGTCCGCCAATATCCGGCTTCTGACCGGGCACAGCAGTCTGCGGGCCGGTGTAATGGGATATCAGGACCGCAGACCGGATAAGTCTGAGATGGAGCAGATGAAAATGCTGCTACGGGAGGCAATGGAGCAGGGATCGCTGGGACTGAGCAGTGGTCTTATCTATGCGCCGGGATGTTATGCCGATACGGAAGAACTGACAGAATTGTGCCGGGTAGTGGCAGAATACGGTGGGATCTACACCAGCCATATGCGTAATGAGTCGGACGATGTGGTCAACGGGGTGAAGGAGGCGCTGGCCATCGGGCGGGAGGCCGGGGTTCCGGTGTTTCTCTCCCATCATAAGATCTGTGGCGTTCCCAACTGGGGGAAGAGCATGGAGACCCTGAAGCTGGTGGAAGAAGCAAGACAGGCGGGGCAGCAGGTGACCCTGGACCAGTATCCCTATCTTGCTTCCATGACCAATATGAACGCCGTGGTACCGCCGGATCATTTTGGAGAAGGGGCGGCGGCCCTGGCCAGGAGACTGGGAGAAAGAGGAAAAGAAGAGGGGCTTTGGCGTAAGATCGCCGGGGAGATCGAGAACCGGCAGGATTTTGAGAACCAGTACCGCAACTGCGGCGGCTGGGAGCACATTCTGATCTCTTCCCTTCCAGAGACGAAGGAATATGAGGGGATGACCGTGGCGGAGGCGGCCCGCAGGATGGGACGGGATGGAACAGATGCTTATCTGGAGCTTTTTGTCCGAAATAAGGGGCGGGGGAATTTTATTTATTTCTCCATGTGTGAGGAAGACCTTTGCCGGATCTTTCAGGATCCCAATGTATGTGTGGGAACGGACGGACTGTGCAGGGCAATGGAGGAGAAAGGGCACCCCAGGGCGTGGAGTTCTTTTCCTCACGCCATCGCATATTTCCAGAAGGAGAAGAAGTTATTGACTTTGGAGGAAATGATCCACAAGATCACTTTGTTGCCGGCGCAGAGGACATTTCTGGAAGGAAGAGGGGCGATCCGGGACGGCTGGGCGGCGGATCTTGTGATCCTGGACTACGACCATCTGGAAGACCGGGCGGATTATCTTCATTCCAACGTGCCGGCAGGAGGGATTGACTGTGTGCTGGTGAACGGACAGATTGTCTATCAGGACGGACGGCTGACCGGGAAGACGCCGGGGCGGCTTCTGCGGAGGGGATACAGGGAGGATAAGAAATGTTAGGGACAGAAGCGATCCGATGTGTCGCGCTGGATCTGGACGGAACTACACTGAACAGCCAGGGAAAGCTGAGCGAGCGGACCAGGCAGGCCATCCGGGCGGCGCTGGAGCGAAGAATCCATGTGATCGTCGCCAGCGGCCGTCCGGTCAGTTCTCTGCCGGAAGAGGTGGTTGGGATCCCCGGGATCCGGTACGCAGTCACCTCTAACGGGGCTGTGGTGAGAGACCTTGAGACGGGAGAGATCCTGCGGGAATACAAGCTGACGCCGGAGGCGGCGGAAGAGATCCTGGGGCTGACGGAAGGGATGGACGTGGCCTATGAGACCTTTATCGCCGGGATCCCTTATGCCCAGGCTTCTTATGTGGCGGACCCGGTCCGGTACGGGGCTGCTGCGGCAGCAGTGCCCTATGTGCGAAGGACTCGGAAGCCGGTGGAGGATATCCGGGGATTCATCCGGCGGCACAAGAGGGAGCTTGACAGTATCGACGTGGTGATACGGGAGGGAAAGGAAGAATTATGGAAAAAGCTGGAGACACAGGTGGAGGACATCTATGTGACGTCCTCTGTGCCCCAGCTTCTGGAGATCTCTTATAAAGAGGCGGGAAAAGCCTCGGGCGTCCGGTTCTTGCTGGACCGTCTTAAAATTGCCAGGGAGCACCTGGCAGCCTTTGGAGACGGGGACAATGACAGCGGGATGCTGCGACTTGCCGGGATCGGCGTGGCGGTGGCCAACGCCGTTCCCGGGTGTCTGGCCGCGGCGGACCGGATCACAGGATCCAATGATGAGGATGGTGTGGCTGCGGAACTGGAACGGATACTGGCAGAGTTTTAATCGTCCATTCCGAAGGTGTACTCCAGGGTGTCTTCCGCCCTGTCCAGCTGATCTTCCAGAAGTTCCAGGGAGTGCTCCTGGGACCGGTAATCCTCCAGGGACAGTTCTCCCTGCCGGTACTGCATTTCGATGTCGTCGTCATAGTAGTCCAGACGGTTTTCTACATTTTCCAGTTCATGCTTTAGGTTGAAGAACTGTTCCCGCTTCTCGCTGGCGCTTCCGGATGGCTTGGCCGCTTCTGCTTCTTTGACTGCGTCCTTGACGGCGGTCTCCAGGGTGTCCAGGGTGTCGCCGGTGGAAGAGGCGGCTGCCTGGCTGGAAGATTTCTCCTTGTTATCATCTTCCTGGACGTTGTCCGGAAGGGTGGCTTCCTCTTCCGGGGAAGAGGCTTCCTGGCCGCTGCTTCTCTGGAGATCGGTGACCTGCTGCTCCAGCTGTTCTACCTTGGCTTCCAGTTCTTCTTTTTCAGCGTCGTTTCCGGCGGCGCAGCCCATCAGTGTGAATGCGAATACAAAGATCATAACAAGTGCGGTTAATCGGATTTTTTTCATAGTAGTTACCTCCATTCATGCTTTTGATTACAGTGAGTATCTGTCTGTTATGGTTGTATCATACGGGAGAAAAATTAAAGCTATATTAAAAAATACTTTTCTTTTGAAAATAAATGTGATAGAATAAATCCTGCATGGGGCATTAGCGCAGTTGGGAGCGCGCCACACTGGCAGTGTGGAGGCCACGGGTTCGAATCCCGTATGCTCCATTCCTTAAGGAAAGCGGTGTTCAAAGAGAACGCCGCTTTTTTCGTTGGCAGATCTGTTTTTGTAAAATATAGGGAAATAAACTTGAACCAGGCCGGATATCGGGTTACTATAAAAGAAGTAAAATGAGGAGGTATGATTTTATGAAGTACGAGATCAAAGGAGATACGCTCCCGGTTGTACTGTGCTACCTGGAGGGCGGCGAGAAGATGATCAACGAGGGCGGCAGCATGTCCTGGATGTCTCCCAACATGAAGATGGAGACCACCACCAACGGCGGCGTGGGCAAGGCGTTTGGCCGGATGTTCGCCGGAGAGAAGATGTTCCAGAATGTGTATACGGCAGAGGGAGGGAACGGCATGATCGCCTTTGCTTCCAGCTTCCCGGGTTCCATTCGGGCATTTGAGATCACGCCGGGACAGGATATGGTGTTCCAGAAGAGCGCTTTCCTGGCAGGGGAAGCGGGAGTAAATCTTTCCATTTTCTTCAACAAACGGTTCGGAGCAGGCCTGTTTGGCGGCGAGGGATTCATCATGCAGCGGGTATCCGGGCAGGGGATCGTGTTCGCGGAGTTTGACGGCCATGTGATCGAATATGATCTTCAGCCGGGACAGCAGATCATTGTGGATACCGGACATCTGGCGGCTATGTCAGCCACCTGTGGCATCGATATCCAGAGCGTTCCTGGGGTGAAGAACATGCTGTTTGGCGGCGAGGGACTTTTCAACACCGTGATCACCGGTCCGGGGCATGTATGGCTGCAGACCATGCCCATCAGCAATGTGGCCGGTATCTTAAGACCGTACCTGCCTTCCGGGTCATAGGAGGGAGATCAAGTGAAGAAGAGTATCTCAGGAACCTTAAGCCGCGCCCGGCGGTTTCCTGTGCTCCTGATCGGAGAAGGCCTTCTGGTAGGCGGCATTGGCGGCTTCGTGGTGGTCCTGTACCGGATGGCGCTGGATGTGGCGGGGGATTGGCTTGAGGGGATCCTTGCCTATGCGGGGCAGACGCCCTGGCGGATGGCAGGATGGTTCCTGGTGCTGGGGGCGCTGGCCTGGCTGGTGTCCCGGCTGGTGTCCTGGGAACCGCTGATCTCAGGCAGCGGGATCCCTCAGCTGGAGGGAGAGATGGCCGGGAAACTGGAGCAGAAATGGTACCGGGTCCTGCCGGCCAAATTCCTGGGAGGATTCTTGTGTCTGTTGGGAGGGCTCGCCCTGGGAAGGGAGGGCCCTTCCATTCAGCTTGGCGCCATGGCGGGCAAAGGGATCTCCCGGGGACTGGACCGGGGGAAGACAGAGGAGAAGTTCCTTCTCACCTGCGGAGCCGGAGCCGGATTGTCCGCGGCATTTCACGCGCCTCTGGCAGGGGTGATGTTCTCCCTGGAGGAGGTGCATAAGAATTTCTCCGTCTCAGCCCTTTTGTCGGTGATGACCGCCTCTCTGACAGCGGATTTCCTGGCTACGGCAGTGCTGGGGACAGACTCTGTCTTTCAGTTTACCATCACCCGGGAGCTTCCGGTCCATTTCTACTGGATGGTCCTGGGCCTTGGCGTTGTCCTTGGGGTACTGGGAGCCTTCTATAACTGGTTTACCCTGAAGGTGCAGTCCCTCTATGACAGAGCAACGTTCTTAAATTCCACAGGCAGGATCCTGATCCCCTTCTTCTGCGCGGGGGTTCTGGGCTTTACGGCGCCGGAGCTTCTGGGCAGCGGACACGATCTGATCGAGAAGCTGACCAGTGTGGATATGCTGCTGGGGACGGCGGTGTTCCTTCTGGTGGGGAGATTCCTGTTTTCCGCGGTAAGCTTCGGATCCGGGGCGCCGGGCGGGATCTTCTTCCCCCTGCTGGTGCTGGGAGGCTATATGGGCGGGATCTTCGCCATGGCGGGGATCCGGCTGTGGGGGCTGGATCCGGTGTTCCTCAATAATTTTGTCCTGCTGGCCATGGCAGGGTATTTCGCGGCGGTGGTGCGGGCGCCTCTTACCGGAATCATCCTGATCTTTGAGATGACCGGGACGCTGACCCAGATGCTGTCCCTTTCTGTGGTGTCCATTGTGGCCTATGTCACGGCTACGCTTCTGGGATCCCGGCCTATCTATGAAAGCCTTCTGGACCGGCTGCTCCTTCGCAGAGGAGAGAAGCCGCCCAAAGAGCAGGGTGAGAAAATGCTGATGCATTTTGCCGTCAGCAGAGGCAGCCGGATCGAGGATCTGACCATCGGGGAGATCCAATGGCCGGAGAACTGCCTTCTGGTGGCAGTTGAACGGGGAAGCCAGGAGATCATCCCCAGAGGGAAGACCCGGCTGCTGGCAGGGGACGTGATCGTCACCATGACAGATGAGCGGGACGAGGCCAGAGTCCATGATGAGATGGAGAAGCTGTGCCGGGAGATGTTCTGACAGATGGGGCCAAGGTATGGGAAAAGAAGTTGCGCGGTCCCGCGGATTGTAATAAGATAAGACTAGAATACCGGATGAGGAGGGAATCCTATGTTTGGCAGAAGATGTACCCTGTGCGGCGGAAAGCTGGACAGTCATAATATCTGTACAGAATGCGGGCTGGACAACAATAAGTCAGAGAAGAATTACAGGATCAATCAGAGCAGTTGCGATGATTTTCCCCTGACTCATGTCCATACAGAGACATACCAGGAACCCAGGAGAGAAGAGCCCCGGCGGACGGCGCAAAAGAGTTCCACGGAAAAGCAGAGGCAGACAACATCCCAGGGGACGTTCGGACAGCCGCGGCCACAACAGCAGATGTACACTGGGCAGAAGAAAAGAAGCGGCTGCATAACATGTGTGGTGGTCCTGATCGTAGCGGTGGTGATCCTTGTCCTTGTGGGGCTTCTGGCGGGTGGAGTGTTTGAATCCGGCACGGAGTATGGGTCCTACAGCGTGGAGACCGACCCTTACGCCTATGTGGAGGAAGATCTGCCGGAAACCGGGGAGAGCGTGGAATTTGAACTTCCCAGCGGCCGGTATATCGTGGGGCTTCACATCCCTTCCGGGAAATATACGGCGGATCCCAAAGGGGAGTATGACTCCATCCAGGTAAGAGACAGCGACCAGGGGATCTACCTCTATGAATACCGGGGAGACACTGCCTCAGAGGAAAGTTTTCTCGACGACCTGCGTCTCTACCCGGGAGCGGTGGTGATCATCAGCGCCCAGACGCCGGTGCCTTTTACTTCTGACAATGCCCAGACAGAGGATCTTGAGGAGGGCATGGATAATCCACTGACCCAGACGGTGGAAGTGGGGGAAGATCAGATGTTGGAGGCGGGTGTGGATTTCGAGCCAGGCACCTATGATATCCAGGTAGCTTCCGGCTCAGGAAGTGTGAATATCGCAGTGCCGGATGAAACTGGTGAGACCTGGGGAGAGACCTACCTGAGCATGGGCGGGGACTATGGAAGTGACGGTACCCTGTACCAGAACTACATCTTCCCGGAGGGAGGCACCATCCATTGCGACGAGGGGATTACGGTCACGCTGACGCCCAGCAAGATGATCCAGTCGGAAAATTATTATGAGGATTATATGAATTCTTATTAGACAAAAATGCATCCCGTGTGTTACAATGGCGGGGCGAGAATCGCACAGAACAGAAACCATAAGACAGGATATGACAGAAAGGAAGAAGATACATGGGAGGACTTTTTGGCGTAGCTTCAAAGGAAGATTGTGTACTGGAACTGTTTTACGGAGTCGATTACCATTCTCACCTGGGAACCAGAAGAGGCGGAATGGCGACCCACGGAGCGGACGGGTTTAACCGGGCTATCCACAACATCGAGAATTCTCCGTTCCGGACCAAATTTGACCGGGACGTGGGAGAGATGAAGGGAAATCTGGGAATCGGCTGTATCTCGGATTTTGAGCCCCAGCCCCTTTTGATCCAGTCTCATCTGGGAAGCTTTGCTATCACCACGGTGGGAAAGATCAATAATCAGGAAGAACTTCTAAGACAGGTATACCGGGACGGCCATTCTCATTTCCAGGAGATGAGCAGCGGCCAGATCAACGCCACAGAGCTGGTGGCTTCCCTGATCTGCAAGAAGCCTACCATTGTGGAAGGGATTCAGTATGTCCAGGAGATCGTGGACGGGTCCATGACGATGCTTCTGATGACCAAGGACGGGCTTTACGCTGCCAGAGACCGGTACGGGCGGACTCCGCTGGTGATCGGGCACAAAGAGGGAGCCTACTGTGTATCTTTCGAAAGCTTTGCATATATCAATCTGGGATACCAGGATTACAAGGAACTTGGCCCCGCAGAGATCGCGTTTATCACGCCGGAAGGGGTGGAGACGCTGGCAGGGCCGGGGCAGGAGATGAAGATCTGCTCCTTCCTGTGGGTCTACTATGGATATCCCACCTCTTCCTACGAGGGGGTCAATGTAGAAGAGATGCGTTATAAATGCGGAAGTATGCTGGCCCGGCGGGACGGTGATTCCGTAGAACCGGATATCGTGGCGGGAGTTCCAGATTCCGGCGTGGCCCATGCCATCGGATACTCCAACGAGGCGGGGATCCCCTATGCAAGGCCCTTCATCAAATATACGCCAACCTGGCCCAGATCCTTTATGCCCACCAACCAGAGCCAGAGGAATCTGATCGCCCGGATGAAGCTGATCCCGGTGAAGGCGCTGATCGAGAACAAGAAGCTGCTCCTCATCGACGACTCCATCGTAAGAGGGACACAGCTTCGGGAGACCACAGAGTTCTTATACCAGAGCGGAGCCAAGGAAGTGCACGTCCGTCCGGCGTGTCCGCCCCTTCTCTACGGATGTAAGTATCTGAACTTCTCCCGTTCCAAGTCGGAGATGGATCTGATCACCAGAAGGATGATCCGGGAGCGGGAAGGAGAGAACTGTTCCCAGGAAGTGCTGGAAGAGTACGCGAATCCCTGCAGCTGCCGGTACGCCCAGATGATCGAGGATATCCGGAAGCAGCAGAATTTCACCACCCTCCGGTATCACCGGCTGGACGATCTGATCGCGTCCATCGGGATCGAGCCCTGTAAGCTTTGTACTTACTGCTTTGACGGGAAAGAATAGAAAAGAGAGAAAAGAAACCGGCGTGACGCTTGCTGTCATGCCGGTTTTTGACGTATAGGGACGTCAGATCACATAAGTCATGATATAGTCGTCCATGATAAATCCATTTCCAATATCTGCCTCCTGGGTATCGGTGACCTGGAATCCCAGGTGATGGTAAACCGCAAGGGAACTGTCGTTGTGTTTGTTGCAGGTAAGCCAGATCTTCTTCAATCCCCGCTTTTTGCAGAGATCAATAAGAAAATGAAAAGCCTGTGTGGCGATATGCCGTCCCCGGTAGTCCTTGTGAAGATACAGCTTACTCAGGAACAGGGCGTCGGTCTCCGGATGGATGCCGATGTAGCCGGCGAGGGTTCCGTCCACAAGGGTCTGATAGTATTCGTAGCCCTCCTCTTCCACCTGGGATTTCAGCGCCGGGTAAGACTGGAATTTTTCTACCATGTAGTCGATCTGCTCCGGGGAAAGGATGGTCTGAAAATGCTGATGCCAGATTTCATCGGCAAGGCCGGCGATCGCCGCAAGATCAGAGTCGTCTGCAGCTCTTTGAAACATTACGTTGTCCATGTTGATCACACTCCGATTCTTTAGTTTTCTTCTGTCATTATAAGTGATATAATGGAAAAAAACAAGAACCGGGGAAAGGCTTGGAGGCAGGATATGAGCGGATTTGTATCGTTGAAGGATGTGAAGAAGATCTACCAGATGGGGGAAGTGGAGATCATGGCGGCGGCCGGGATCAACTTTGAGATCCAGAAAGGGGAGTTCGCCGTGGTGGTAGGTCCCAGCGGCGCCGGCAAGACCACTGTGCTCAACATCCTGGGAGGTATGGATACCGCAACTTCCGGACAGGTGGTGGTGGACGGGGAGGACATCGCCCGGTATTCCCAGCGGCAGCTTACCGCCTACCGGAGGGACGACATCGGGTTTGTTTTCCAGTTCTACAACCTGATCCCCAACCTGACTGCCCTGGAGAATGTGGAACTGGCGCTTCAGATCTGCAAGGATCCTATGGACGCCAGACAGGTGATGCGGGAAGTGGGCCTGGGAGATCGAATGGACAACTTCCCGGCGCAGCTGTCCGGCGGGGAGCAGCAGCGGGTGTCCATCGCCCGGGCGCTGGCGAAGAATCCCAAGCTTCTGTTGTGTGACGAGCCTACAGGGGCGCTGGATTACAACACGGGCAAATCCATCCTGAAGCTTTTGCAGGATACCTGCAGGAACCTTGGGATGACGGTGATCCTGATCACCCACAATTCAGCCATCGCGCCGATGGCGGACCGGGTGATCAAGATCAAGAACGGATTGGTTTCCCGGGTGATCGAGAATGAGAACCCGGTTTCCGTTGAGACCATAGAGTGGTAGGGGAGAAGTATGGGCACAAAAGCGACGCGAAAAGACTTTTATAGAGAAATACGGAAAAGCCCGGGGCGCTTTCTGTCCATTTTGTTTATTGTGGCTCTTGGCGTGGCCTTTTTCTCCGGGATCCGGTCTTCGGAACCGGATATGCGGCTGACCGGCGACGCCTATTTTGACGGGACCAACCTGATGGACATCCAGGTGATGAGCACTTACGGGGTTACGGAGGACGATCTTGCAGCCCTGGCAGAGGTGGAGGGCGTGGAGGCTGTGGAAGGAGCCTACAGCCAGGATTTCTTAAGCACTCTGGATGATGAGCAGACGGTGCTCCATGTAATGTCCCTGCCGGAAGAGATGAACCAGGTGGCTGTCAGCGAGGGGCGGCTTCCAAAGGCGGCGGATGAGTGCATGGTGGACAATGCCATGGGTTACGAGATCGGAGACGAGATCGTCCTGGAATCCGGGACCGATGATCCGGTGGAGGATACCCTGGGGACCGATACATTTACGGTAGTGGGAAAGGGAAGCTCTCCCTGCTATATTTCCTTTGAACGGGGAAGCACCACCATCGGCACCGGTACGCTGGATGGTTTTCTTGTGGTGCCAAAGAGCGCTTTTGTGACGGAGGTGTATACAGAGGCTTATCTCCAGGTGGAAGGGGCGAAGGAACTGACCACCTACACGGACGCTTATGATGAGAAGATCGAGACGATGCTGGACCGGGTGGAGGATATCACCGGAGAACGGGGACGGATCCGCCGGGATGAGTTGATCGCGGAGGCCCAGGAAGAGCTTGACGAGGCGCGCCAGGAACTGGAGGACGGGCGCAAAACTGCCCAGGAAGAGCTTGAGGATGCCTGGAGCCAGATTGAGGACGGAGAATCTCAGCTTGAGGACGCCAAGGCGCAGCTTGAAGACGGAAGAGCTCAGATCCGGGACGCTAAGGCGACCCTGAATTCCAAACAGAAGGAACTGGACGACGGGCTTAAACAGTACCAGGATGGAAAAGACCAGCTGGAGGCGGGCAAGAAGGCGTACCAGCAGGGGAAGGAAGAATTTGATGGGCAGAAAGCCCAGGCAGAGCAGAGTTTCCAGGAGCTGGAGGAGCAGATGGCGACCCTGCAGGGGCAGATCGAGACAGGGACAGAAGCGTACAATAAGCTGCAGCAGGCAATGGATCAGTTGCGGGCTCCCATCGAGGAACTGGAGAGTCATATTGAAGAATTAAAGAAGCTGGAGCAGACAGATGAGGTCCAGAAGCAGATTGCCGCTCTGGAAGGGCAGAAAAAAGCATACGAGGACAAGGTAGAAGAGCTGGAAGGGCAGGCTTCTGAGGTGAAAACCGGACTGGATCAGGCGCAGCAGGGGTATAACCAGTTAAGCGCCGGTCTGGAAGAGGGAAGAAAACAGCTGGAAGACGGCCAGAAGCAGCTGAAGGATACAAAGAAGCAGCTGGACGCCAGTGAGAAGGAATTAAAGGCAGCTTATCAGGAGATCCAGAGCGGCCAGTCTCAGATTGATGCCGCCTGGGATGAACTGGAGTCTCAGGAACAGACCCTTAAGGACGGGGAAGCCGAGATCCGGGAAAATAAGAAGAAGCTTGCGGACGCCAAAGAGGAGTACGAGGAAGGGAAGCAGGAAGCTGAGGATGAGATTGCCCAGGGCGAACAGGAGATCCGGGACGCGGAGGAAGAGATTCAGGATATTGAACTTCCCGACTGGTACGTGTACGACCGGGGAAATCTCCCGGAACACGACGGGTACGGGGAGAACGCAGACCGGATGCGGGCCATCGGCCAGGTGTTCCCGGTGATCTTCTTCCTGGTGGCGGCGCTGATCAGCTTGACCAGCATGACCCGGATGGTGGAGGAGCAGCGGATCGAGGTGGGGACTATGAAGGCCCTGGGCTACGATCGGTTTACCACTGCTTCCAAATACCTGGGATACGCACTTCTTGCCACGGTGGGAGGCAGTATCCTGGGCGTACTGATCGGGGAGAAGATCCTGCCCTTTATCATCATCTATGCCTACGGGATCATGTATCAGAATATTCCGGAGATCCTGGTGCCTTATCAGTGGAGTTATGCGGCCATGGCTTCCGCGGCGGCGGTGGCCTGTACCATCGCGGCTACACTGATGGCCTGCTACCGGGAGATGGGTGCGCAGCCGGCGGTACTGATGCGTCCGCCCTCTCCCAAGAAGGGGCAGCGGGTACTGCTGGAACGGGTACGGATCATCTGGAACCACCTGAATTTCAACTGGAAATCTGCTGTCCGCAACCTGGTGCGGTATAAGAAGAAGCTGTTTATGACGGTGTTTGGCATCGGCGGATGTATGGCGCTGATGCTGGTGGGATTTGGTCTTAGGGATTCTATTTTCGAGATCGCGGATCTTCAGTATGGGGAGCTGCAGTTCTATGACGGAAGCATTTTCCCGGAGGAGGATTTAAGCCAGGAAGAGCGCCAGGAGCTGGAAACCTTCCTGAAGGAAGATCCCGACGTGCGGGATTTCCTGGATGTGGATATGATGAACCAGACCCTGGAGCATGGCAAAAACACTCATGAAGCATACACGTGCGTGTTGAGCGACACTCAGAAGGGCAGGGATTTCCTCTGCTTCCGGGACAGGAAGACTCATGAAAGCTACCAGCTTCCGGACGACGGGGCCATCATCACAGAGAAGACCGCAGACCTTCTGAATGCGGAAGTGGGGGACACCATTGTTCTCCGGGATGAGGAAAAAGGGGACAGGGAAGTAAAGATCAGTGAGGTCTGCGAGAATTATATGGGCCATTACCTTTATCTTTCTGCAGACTATTATCAGGAGCTCTACGGGGAGGAGCCGGAGTATAACGCCATCTTCTTCCAGGTGCCGGAAGGCTACTCTCAGGATCGGCTGGAAGACGCAGGCCAGGTCATTCTGGCCAGGGATGAGGTGTTGAGTGTAAGCTATACCCATGATATCCGTTCCCAGCTGGACGATATGCTGACCAGTCTTAATCTGGTCATCGTGGTGCTGATCATCTCCGCGGGCATGCTGGCCTTTGTGGTGCTCTATAACCTGAACAACATCAGTATCACAGAGCGGCAGAGGGAGCTGGCCACCCTGAAGGTGCTGGGCTTCTATGATCCGGAGGTGGCCATGTATGTCTACCGGGAGAATATCGTGCTTACCGTGTTGGGCGCGGCCTTTGGAATTGTCCTGGGAAGGATCCTTCATCTGTTTGTGATCCAGACGGTGGAGGTGGACGCCGCCATGTTCGGAAGGAACGTGAACCTGCCCAGCTATCTCTACAGCTTCCTGTTTACCTTGCTTTTCACGCTGGTGGTGAATCTGGTGATGTATTTCAAGCTGAAGAAGATCGATATGGTAGAATCCCTGAAGAGTATCGAGTAAAAATGAATTATTAGCACTCTTTGCTAAAGAGTGCTAATTTTTTATTGACTTTTACCTGCAGGAGTATTAATATTACTGTTGGAGCATCCGAAAGGATTTTTAATCGTAAAATATTTTTTAGGAGTGATAGAAATGGCAGCAAAAAAAGGTAATTTGTCCATCAGCAGTGAGAATATTTTCCCGATTATCAAGAAGTGGGTATATTCTGATCATGACATTTTCGTGCGGGAGATGATCTCCAACGGCTGCGACGCCATCACTAAGCTGAAGAAGCTGGATATGATGGGAGAGTATCAGCTTCCCGATGATTATAAGCCGGCGATCCAGGTAGTTGTGAATCCGGAGGACAAGACGCTGAAGTTCATCGATAACGGACTTGGCATGACGGCGGACGAGGTGGAGGAGTATATCACCCAGATCGCTTTCTCCGGCGCTGCCGAGTTCCTGGAGAAATATAAGGATAAGACGACAGAGGACGATATGATCGGTCATTTTGGCCTGGGTTTTTATTCTGCCTTCATGGTGGCGGACGAGGTGCATATCGACACCCTTTCTTATAAAGAAGGGGCGAAGCCGGTCCACTGGGTAAGTACCGGCGGCACGGAGTATGAGATGGAGGACGGCAGCAAGGAAGGCGTGGGAACGGAGATGACTCTGTATCTCAACGAGGACAGCGTGGAGTTTGCCAACGAGTACCGGATGCGGGAAGTGATCGAGAAGTACTGTTCTTTCATGCCGGTGGAGATCTTCCTGTCCAAGGCCAACGCAGAGCCGGAGTATGAGACTATTGACGAGGCGGATCTGAAGGATGACGATGTGGTCATCGAACACATCCATGAAGACGCGAAGATGGAAGAGAAGGAACAGGAGAACGGCGAGAAGGAAATGGTGGAAGTGGAGCCGGCCAAAGAGAAGGTAAAGATTCAGAAGCGCCCGGTTTCCTTAAGCGACATACATCCGCTCTGGACCAAACATCCCAACGAGTGCTCGGACGAGGATTATCTGGAGTTTTACCGCAAGGTGTTCCTGGATTACAAAGAGCCCCTGTTCTGGATCCACCTGAACATGGATTATCCATTTAACCTGAAGGGAATCCTTTACTTCCCAAGGATCAATACCGAGTACGATTCCATTGAGGGAACCATCAAGCTTTACAATAACCAGGTGTTCATCGCGGACAATATCAAGGAAGTGATCCCGGAATTCCTGATGGTGTTAAAGGGCGTCATCGATTGCCCGGACCTGCCTCTTAACGTGTCCAGAAGCGCGCTGCAGAACGATGGATTTGTAAATAAGATCGCGGATTACATTTCCAAGAAGGTGGCGGATAAGCTGTCCGGTATGTGCAAGACCAAGAGGGAAGATTATGAGAAATACTGGGACGACATCAGTCCGTTTATCAAGTTTGGCTGCCTGAAGGATGAGAAGTTCTGCGACAAGATGAAGGATGCCATCCTCTTCAAGAACCTGGATCATAAGTATCTGACCCTTAAGGACTGCATCGAGGAGAACGGCGGCGAGGTAGTGGAACATAATGAGAAGAAGGATGAGGATCCGGCGGAGGATGAGAACAAGGTAGAGGAGATCAAGACCACCATCTACTATGTTACCGATGAGATCCAGCAGAGCCAGTATATCAACCTCTTCAGAAGCCAGGGCAAGGATGCGGTGATCCTGGGCCACAACATCGATTCTCCGTTTATCACCCAGCTGGAGCAGCGCAATCCCACGATCCGCTTCCAGCGTATCGACGCGGATGTGAATGAAGACATTCGGGAAGAAGTGGCGGAGGAAGAGAAAGAGGAATTCAAGAAGACCTCCGACAGCCTGATCGAGATCTTCCGCAAGGAGCTGGGCAACGACAAGCTGGATGTGAAGATCGAGAAACTGAAAGACGATAACGTGGCATCCATGATGACCTTGTCTGAGCAGAACCGTCGGATGCAGGAGATGATGAAGATGTACGGCATGACCGGCATGGACCTGGGCGGCGAGACCACCTTGATCCTGAACGCTAATCATCCGCTGGTACAGTATGTGGTGGAGCATAAAGAAGGCGAGAAGACCGGCCTGATCTGCCATCAGCTCTACGATCTGGCGATGCTGGCCCACAAGCCGCTGAATCCGGAAGAGATGACAGAGTTTGTCAAGAGAAGCAACGAAATCATGCTGCTGTTAACGAAATAATGACTTGGGACAGGGTTTTTTCAATCTGGGACGTGGTATTTTTAAAAATACCACGTCCCCAATTAATTTATCCAGCTTTTTAACAGTTCTTTGGCGTACTCGTCCCACTGGTGTTCCAGGGATTTGTCCAGGCTGAAGGTGGAAAGGGAGATCCCGGTGACGCACTGGAGGGCCTGGCCGTCATACTGGAAGTTGAGGTACAGCCCCCGGATCTCTTCCGGGCGGAAGGCTGACAGCTCATGGGATTCTAGGAAGGCGGGGAACTGTTCCGGCGCAAGGGACAGAACGATCCGGAAGGAGAGGGGCGTGCGTTTTCCCCGGATCAGTTCCAGGCAATAGCCGCGCATGTCTCTCCAACAGGAATATTCCCGCCGGGGAGGCTCATCGAAGAATTCTTTGTGCAGATACCCGTCCATGGTAAACCGGTTGAAGGTGGTGATTTCTCCTTCGATGAATGAGAAATTATCGAAGGTTTCTTGCAGAAGAAGATGATTCATGGTATCCTTTGCAGACAGTAGGAATACGTTCATTTTGGTAAAACTCCTTTGTAATCTGTAAAATAGTATAGCACAAATTTACATTAATAGGGAAAAACAGTACAATATCACCTGGTGAAAAAGGAGAGATTATGAGGCACTTAGAGAGATCCCGGCGGAAAAGGCCGGGGGAGAGCGATAAAATTTTAAGATTTGCCGTGGCTGCGGTCCTGCTTTTATTTCTTGTGGCAGGTATCGTGGTGGCGGTCCGGCTTATGAATCCCAGGGTAGACGCTACCGAGGGGAGAAAGCGGCTGGAGGAAGTGGCCAGCGCGGACGTGCAGGAAATCGATGCGAAGATCCAGGAGCTGGAGGCGGAGGAGCGGAAGGAGAAGCGGGAAGCTGAGGACCGTTCCTACAATGAGATCTTTGCAGGGACTCTGCTTCTGGGGGACTCTGTGAGTCAGGGACTCTATGAATTCGGGATCATGAATGAATCTCTCGTGATCGCCCAGAAGGGCATCGGCGTATGCGGCGTGGGCAGAGATGGCCTGAAGGAATGTGAAGACCGGGTGATCAGCGCAAATCCGGCGAAGCTGTTCCTGGCCGTCGGGATGAACGATCTGAAGGCGGCCAGGGGCAATGCGGACACCTTCGAGGAAGATTACCGCTCTGTGCTCCAGGAGATCGAGAAAGCCCTTCCGGATACAGAGATCTATATAAACAGCATTCTTCCGGTTCAGTCTAAGGTGATCGAGGAGAACAGCGACTACGGGAACATCCCGGAGTTTAATGAGAGACTGGCCAGGCTCTGTGAAGAAGAGGGCGCGGTATTTATTGACAATACAGATCTGGTGAAGGATGAATATTATACTGCCGATGGGATACATATGTCCCCGGATTATTATCCCGGCTGGGTGGATCACATGGCGGAGGTGGCAAAGCTGTGAGAAAGAGAAGTGGATTCGATATAATAGACTTTGCCAAATACGGCATGATCGTGATCATCATCGCCTACGTGGTATTTCTGCTCATGCGGGAGGGCGGCGACGCGCCCCTTGAGACAGTGGAGAAAAATGTCCTGGAGGCGGTATCCACAGAAGGAATGGAGAAGGCCGGTACCCAGGACATCAAAAGATATTACGGGCTGAACCCGGAAGACTACAGAGGGGTCGCCCTGTACCTGCCGGACGACGTGATGGGCGTCAACGAGGTGCTGATCGTGCGCCTGGCGGACGAAGCCCAGGAAGAACCGGTGACAGAAGCGGCACAGAAGCGCCTGGACACCCAGAAGGAAAGCTTTGAGGGATACGGCGTGGAACAGACGAAACTTCTGAATGACGCTGTTCTGGAGAGTAAAGGGGATTATGTGATCCTGATCGTCTCCGGGAAGGCGCAGGCAGGTGACGAAGCCTTTAAGAAAAGTTTGTAGTTGAGGGACAAAAGAAATGCTTTTCAGCAGTATATTATTTTTATTTACATTTTTGCCGGTTACATTGATCCTTTATTATCTTGCCCCCGGCAAATTGAAAAATGTAGTGCTTCTGGCTGCCAGCCTGGTCTTCTATGCCTGGGGCGAGCCGGTCTACATTTTTCTGATGATCTTTTCCATCTTATTTAACTATATCTCCGGCCTGGACGTGGCCCGCAACCTTGGGAACGCCGGGAAGGCCAGGAAGAGCATCGTCTTTAATATTGTGGTAAATATGTGTATCCTGGGATTTTTCAAATATGAAGGATTCCTGCTGGGCAGCCTGAATGCGATCCTGCCTGTAGATATCCCTTACCGGGAACTGCCGCTTCCCATAGGGATTTCTTTCTATACCTTCCAGACCCTGTCCTACGTGATCGACGTGTACCGGGGAAATGTCCGGGTGCAGAGAAACCTTCTGGATTTCGCCCTCTATGTGACCATGTTCCCTCAGCTGATCGCCGGTCCTATCGTAAAATACGCGGATATAGCCCGGCAGCTTCGCAGCAGAAGTATGGGCTGGGGAAAATTTGGCGACGGTGTGATGTATTTTATCCGGGGGCTTTCCAAGAAGGTGCTCCTGGCTAACACCATCGGTATGGTGTTCAATGACGTGGCGGCTCTCGGAGCGGGAGAGACATCCGCTTTAAGCGCCTGGCTTGGGTGCGCCGCTTACACCTTCCAGATTTATTTTGACTTCAGCGGATATTCGGACATGGCTATTGGCCTGGGAAAAATGTTCGGGTTTGAGTTCCGCCCCAACTTCAATTATCCCTATATCTCCAAAAATATCACGGAATTCTGGCGCAGATGGCATATTTCCCTGAGCACCTGGTTTAAAGAATACGTTTACATTCCCCTGGGAGGGAACCGGGTAAGCCCTGCAAAACATATCCGCAATATCATGGCGGTGTGGCTTCTGACAGGCCTGTGGCATGGGGCGGCCTGGAACTTTGTGTTCTGGGGATTGTACTACGGGATCCTGCTTCTGATCGAGAAATATTTCCTGAGCCATATCCTGGCCAAACTTCCGGGAGTGGTGGAACATCTCTACAGCATCGTCCTGGTGATGATCGGCTGGGTGTTCTTCTTCAGTCCCACCCTTGGCGACGCCTTTGGATACCTTGGCCTGATGGCGGGGAGCGGCTGCGGACTGGCGGACCGGCAGGGGCTTTACCTTCTGGTGAGCAATGGGCCGGTGTGGGTGCTTCTGATCTTATGTTCCACCCCCGTCCTTCACCGGGCGTATGAGAAATTGATCTACGGAGGGAAGCGGGAGAGGATCCGGATCAACGCCCTGGTATACCTGGGGTTATTCCTTCTGTGCATAGCCTATCTGGTAACGGAATCCTACAACCCCTTCCTGTATTTTCGCTTCTAGGAGGAACCGGGGAAATTAATCATTATGTAACGGAAAATTAACAAAAATGTAATACATTGCCGTTATATTATAACAGAATGTAGTCAGGGGCTGTGGAATCTAAAAGAAACAGCCCCTGACTGCTCAGGAGAAGAGAATGAGCCAAAGACAAAGGAAGAGACAAAGGCAGAAACGCAGCAGGAAGATCATGGCGCTCCTTTTTATCGGAGTGACTGCGCTTATCTGCCTCGCTAACTTTATAGCGAAAGATAAGGAATCTTCGGAGAAGGAGAACCGTATGCTGACCCAGAAGCCTGCGGTTACCTGGTCCGGGATCGAGAGCGGGCGGTTTATGAGCCAGTACGAGTCCTATAAGTCCGACCAGTTTGCCGGTCGGGATCTGTGGGTGTCTCTTAAGACCTCCGTGGATCTCTTGTCCGGGAAGCGGGAGTCCAACGGGGTGTTCAAGGGGAAAGACCACTATCTTCTGGAAGAGATCAAGACGCCGGGAGAACAGACGGAGAAGAACCTGGAGGCCATCCGGGCCTTCGCCGGCCGGTATCCCAAGATCCCCTTCTATATTGCGCTTGCACCCAACGCGGCCAACATCCTGTCAGACAAGCTTCCACTCCTGGCAGTGACCAAGGACCAGGAGAAACAGTTCCAGAAGATCCGGGAGAGCCTGGGGTCAGATGTGACCTGGGTGGATCTTCAGAAAGCGCTGGAAAGTCATAAGGAAGAAGACCTTTATTACCGGACGGATCATCACTGGACCAGCCAGGGGGCATACTATGGATACGAGGCGCTGGCGGCAGCAATGAAGCTTGATACTTCCAAGGCGCCCGGGATGAAGCCTTATGCGGTGACAGGAGATTTCAACGGGGCCCTGTCGTCCACCAGCGGATACGAGGGTGGTTACCGGGAGCCCATCTATGTCTATGGGACAGAAGATCCTGCCGATCAGGTGCAGGTGGTGGTCAACTACACCGATGAGCAGCGCAAGACTGCTACATTTTACGATCCTTCCAAGCTGGATGAGAAGGATAAATACGCTGTGTTTTTCGGCGGGAATTACGGCAAGATCGACATCCGGACAACGGCGGATTCCACGGCGAGGCTTCTGGTCTTTAAGGATTCCTACGCCAACTGCCTGGTGCCTTTTCTGGCCCCGTATTACCGGGAGATCGTGATGATCGACCCCAGATATTACTACGGAGATATTGAGCAGGAAATGTCGGATTACTCTTTTGATCAGGCGCTTTTCCTGTATAATGGAAATACCTTTGTGGAGGACAACAGTATTAGCGGAGTGTTGAGCGATGGTACGGCTGAATAAATATTTAAGTGAAGCCGGCGTCTGCTCCCGCAGAGAGGCAGATCGCCTGATCTTAAGCGGACAGGTGACGGTGGACGGCCAGCGGGCAGTCCCGGGGATGCAGGTGACAGACAGCCAGGAGGTGCGGGTCGGGAAGAAAGTGATCCGCAGAAAAGAGGAAAAAGTGATACTGGCTTTCTACAAGCCGGCAGGGATCGTATGTACAGAAGAACGGCGGGAGCGTAACAGCACCGCCCGTTTTCTCAATTATCCGGTGCGCGTCACTTATGCGGGACGGCTGGACAAGGATTCCGAGGGGCTTCTTATCATGACCAACGACGGGGATCTGATCAACAAGATGATGCGGGCCCGCCATTTCCACGAGAAGGAGTACCAGGTGACGGTGGACCGCCCGGTGACAGAAGAGTTCCTGGAGAGTTTGAGAAAGGGCGTCCACATCACGGACCGGGAGAAAGGACTGGATGCGGTGACCAGGCCCTGCCGGGCAGAGACGGTGGGTAAATTTACCTTTCGCATTGTGCTCACTCAGGGACTAAACCGTCAGATCCGGCGAATGTGCCAGGCGTTTGGCTATGAAGTAAAGAAGCTGGTGCGGATCCGGATCATGAATATCAGACTGGATGGTCTGAAGCCGGGGGAGTACCGGCCATTGACAGTGCAGGAGGCCAGAGAGTTATATGAACAGACAGAAACAAGAACGGATGAAGGAATTAGTTGATCTTCTGAACCGGGCAGGGAAGGCTTACTACCAGGACGCCCAGGAGATCATGAGCAACTATGAATATGACAGCCTGTACGATGAACTGGTAAGCCTTGAGAAGGAGCTGGGGATGACTCTGTCCAACAGCCCTACGGTAAATGTAGGCTACCAGGTGTTGAGCGAACTTCCCAAGGAACGCCATGAGGAGCCTATGCTGTCCCTGGATAAGACCAAGGAGGTAGAGGGCTTAAAAGAATTCCTGGGGGACCAGAACGCCCTGCTGTCCTGGAAGATGGACGGCCTGACCATTGTGCTCACCTATCAGGGCGGGGAACTTAGGAAGGCGGTCACCCGGGGAAATGGTGAAGTGGGCGAGGTGATCACCAACAACGCCCGGGTTTTCCGCAATATCCCGCTGAAGATCGGATATGAGGGAGAGCTGATCCTCCGGGGGGAAGCGGTGATCGGATACCGGGATTTTGAACGGATCAATGAGGAGATCACAGACGTCCAGGCAAAATATAAGAATCCCAGGAATCTCTGCAGCGGCTCTGTGCGCCAGCTGAACAATGAGATCACGGCCCGGCGGAACGTGCGGTTCTTTGCCTTCGCCCTGGTGCGGGCGTCCGGCGTGGATTTCCACAATTCCAGGGCGGCCCAGATGGAGTGGCTGAAGGAACAGGGCTTTGAAATCGTGGAGTATCATATGGTCACAAGAGATACGGTGGAGAGGGAAGTTATTAAATTTTCCGAAAAAATCCCGGAGAATGATTTCCCATCCGACGGACTCGTGCTAATATATGATGATATAGAGTATGGTCAGTCTCTGGGGCGGACTGCCAAGTTCCCCCGGGATTCCATCGCCTTTAAGTGGGCGGATGAGACCAGCCGTACCAGGCTTCTTGAGATTGAATGGAGCCCGTCCAGGACAGGGCTTATCAATCCGGTGGCCATATTCGAACCTGTGGAGCTGGAGGGCACCACAGTAAGTCGGGCAAGCGTCCACAACATCAGCATCATGGAGGAACTGGAGCTGGGCGTGGGGGATGAGATCGAGGTATACAAAGCCAACATGATCATCCCGCAGATCGCCAGGAACCTGACCCGCAGCGGGGTTCGGGATATCCCTGCCGTCTGTCCGGTATGCGGAGGCAAGACCCAGATCCGTCAGGAAGGGAACGCCAAAACCCTCTACTGCACCAACCCGGAGTGTCAGGCCAAACATGTGAAGGCATTTACCCTGTTTGTCAGCAGGGACGCCATGAATATTGAGGGGCTTTCTGAGTCCACCCTGGAGAAATTCATCGCCCGGGGCTTTATCCGGGAGTACGCGGATATCTTCCATCTGGACCGGCACCGGGATGAGATCCAGTCCATGGAAGGCTTTGGAGAGAAATCCTTCCAGAATCTGGAGGCGAGCATTGAGAAGGCAAGGACCACCACCCTTCCCAGAGTCATTTACGGACTGGGGATCGCTAATATCGGCCTTGCCAATGCCAGGATGATCTGCCGGGCTTTCGACTATGAGCTGGACCGGATGCTGGCAGCGGATCAGGAGGATCTAAATGAGATCTCCGGGATCGGAGACGTGATCGCAGGGGCTTTTGTTGCATATTTCAAAGATCCGGTCCACCGCAGGCAGCTTGAGGATCTTCTGAAAGAGCTGACCATTGTGGAGGAGGAAGGGGCAGGAGCGCCGCAGACTCTGGCGGGGCTGACCTTTGTGATCACCGGGAGTGTCACACATTTTGCCAACCGCAGTGAGGTCAAGGCCCTGATCGAGAGTATGGGAGGGAAGGTGACAGGATCTGTTACATCTAAGACCGACTATCTCATCAACAATGATGTGGAGTCTACCTCATCGAAGAATAAGAAGGCCAGAGAATTGGGAATTCCCATCCTTTCAGAAGAAGAATTCCTGGAGATGACACAAGGAGAAGGCCAATAGAAGAAAGGGATCAAACATGTCTGAATACGAGAACAGAGATGAAGAAGGAATGGAGAAGGAAATAGAGAAAGCAGAAGGGACCGTGGAGGAAAAGGACGACAGTGAGTATGAGAAGGTCTGCTTCCTCTGCCACCGGCCGGAGAGTGTGGCCGGTAAGATGATCGAACTTCCCAACAACGTGTGTGTGTGCAGGGACTGTATGCAGAAGAGTTTTGACGCCATGACAAGCGGGCAGATCGATTATTCCCAGCTGATGAATAATCTGCCGCCGGGAGTCCAGTTCATGAACCTGTCAGATCTGGAGCAGGCGATCCCCAAACAGCAGAAAGTGAAAAAGAAAAAGGAAGGGGAGGAGAGAGTCCCGCTGGTGGACTTGAAGAACCTCCCTGCGCCCCATAAGATCAAGGCCAGACTGGACGAATATGTGGTGGGCCAGGAGCACGCCAAGAAGGCCATGTCTGTGGCGGTTTACAATCACTATAAACGGGTGGCTACAGATACCATGGATGACATTGAGATCGAGAAGTCCAATATGCTGATGATCGGTCCCACGGGATCCGGCAAGACCTATCTTGTAAAGACGCTGGCAAGACTTCTGGATGTGCCGCTTGCCATTACGGACGCTACATCCCTGACAGAGGCGGGTTACATAGGAGATGATATCGAGAGCGTTGTCTCCAAGCTTCTGGCAGCGGCGGACAACGATGTGGAGAAGGCGGAACAGGGGATCATCTTCATCGACGAGATCGACAAGATCGCCAAGAAACGCAATTCCAATCAGAGAGATGTAAGCGGCGAGTCGGTGCAGCAGGGGATGTTAAAGCTTCTGGAGGGAAGCGATGTGGAGGTGCCGGTGGGCGCTAACAGCAAGAACGCCATGGTGCCCCTTACCACGGTAAATACCCGGAACATTCTCTTTATCTGCGGCGGCGCATTCCCGGATCTGGAGGGGATCATCAAGGAGCGGCTGACCAAGCAGTCTTCCATTGGATTCGGGGCGGATCTGAAGGATAAATATGACCACGACAAGACTATCCTGGAAAAGGTGACGGTAGAAGACCTGCGGAACTTTGGGATGATCCCGGAATTCCTGGGGCGTCTTCCCATTATTTTCACCCTGCAGGGAATGAATGAGGACATGCTGGTGAAGATCCTCAAAGAGCCCAAGAACGCGATCCTGAAGCAGTATCAGAAGCTCCTGGCTCTGGATGAGGTGAAGCTGGAATTTGAAGAGGATGCGCTCACTGCCATCGCGAAGAAAGCCATGGAGAAGGATACAGGAGCCCGTGCCCTGCGGGCGATTATTGAGGAGTTTATGCTGGATATCATGTATGAGATCCCCAAGGATGACAATATTGGCCAGGTGACCATCACCAGGGCCTATATCGAAGGGACCGGCGGCCCCATCATCACGCTGCGGGGGCAGCAGGTGGCAAGTCTGCCATAAGGAAAAAACATAAGAATCAGATTGCACCTCATATACTGGAAGAAAGTATATGAGGTGCTTTGTTTATGGGAGAAGAAGCGATGGAAGGGACAGACTGCCGGGCGAAGATCCTGTCCCAGGATTACCGGGATTTCCTGATCCCAGGATACCGGGAGGATATAGAGGTCCAGTTCCCGGAAGAAAAAACCTGCGTCCAGGAGGGGGATTTTGGCCTCCGGGTGATCTCGGCGGCTCAGGAGATCGTGGGGGAGCTGAGTTTTGAAACTTATGGTTACCCTGCGATCCCCAAGTGCTACGCCCTTCTTGATATGGACGCCCTGAACGAGACCGGGATCAGTACAGTCCAGAATTATCCGGCCCTGCAACTGGATGGGAAAGGGATCATGATCGGTTTTGTGGATACCGGGATCGACTACACCAATGAGATCTTCCGCAATCCGGACGGAACCACCAGGATCGTCGGGATCTGGGATCAGACGCTGCAGGAAGGGGAGCCGCCGCAAGGATTTCTCTATGGCAGCGAATACCGGCAGGAGACCATCAATGCCGCTCTGGCCCTGGATTTCCCGGAAACTCTGGTGCCCACCCGGGACGAGAACAGCCACGGGACGTTTCTGGCCAGCATTGCCGGGGGAAGCCGGGTGAACGGGGAGAGATTCTCAGGGGCCGCGCCGGGATGTACTTTCGGGGTGGTAAAGCTGAAGGAAGCCAAGGATTATCTGAAGGAGTTCTATGCTATCCGGCCAGATGCCGTCTGCTATCAGGAAAATGATATTCTTCTGGGGCTTGGTTATCTGAACCGTCTGGCAGGGGAGTACGGGGTTCCGCTGGTCCTCTGTCTTGCCCTGGGGACCAGCTTTGGCGGGCATAACGGAAGTTCCATTCTCTCCCGGGCACTGCAGGAATATGCCGGCAGGATCCATCGCTGCGTAGTGATTGGCGGAGGCAATGAAGCGGCGCAGAGACATCACTATTACGGAAGATTTCAGGAGGCAGGAGAAGTCCGGGAAGCAGAACTTAGGGTGGAGGAAGGGGTGGGAGAATTTGCGGCAGAACTGTGGACCACCCTCCCCAATATCGTCACTGCCTATCTGGTATCGCCCTCCGGGGAGAAAAGCCCGACGATCTCGCTGCGGCAGGGGAGCCGGTATCTGTTTGAGTTTCCCTTCGACGGTACCAGGGCGGAGGTGGAATATCGTCTCCTTATTGAAAATGACGGCTCTCAGCTGATCTTCTTCCGGTTTCGCAGTCCGGCGGAAGGAATCTGGAAGGTTGGCGTGGAAGCGCTTGGGGTGTCCGAAGGAGAGTTCCATATCTGGCTGCCTCTTCAGGAATTCCTGGAGGGGGAGGTCTATTTTCTGGAGGCGGATCCCAACACAACGCTGACAGAGCCTGGAAGTACAGAAGCAGCTATCACGGCGGCCTTTTATGACGGGGAAGATAAGAGTGTTGCCATTCATTCCGGGAGAGGGTATACTAGAGGTGGATTCATAAAGCCGGATCTTGCGGCGCCGGGAGTGGAGATCACAGGACTGGGACCGGGCGGAAAGTTTGTCACCCGCAGCGGATCCAGCGCAGCGGCAGGCCTTACAGCCGGAGCGGCGGCCCTTGTCATGCAGTGGCTGGAAGAGCAGCCCATGGCCATTGGAGTGAGCACCAGCGTGGTGGCAGACCTTTTGATCCTGGGGGCAGATCAGGGAAATCTTCCGGAATATCCAAACCGGGAGTGGGGATACGGGACTCTGAACGTCTATCGTTCCCTGGACCGTTTGAGACGGCTGTAAATACATAGAGAAAGCAAAGGAGAGATGAACTATGGCAGATTTTTTTGATGAACTGGGAAAGAAGATCACAGAGACAGCAGAGGATCTGGGAAGAAAAGCAGAAAATGCGGTGGAGATCCAGAAGATCAAAGGACAGATCCGCTCTCTGAAGAGGGCCAATGACCGGGATCTTCTGGACATTGGCCGGATGGTTTACGAGAAGTTCCAGAAGGGCGAGATCTCAGATCTGGACTGCATTTCCCTCTGCGAGGCCATCGAGACCCGGTCAGAGGAGATCGAGCGGCAGGAAGAGGAGATCGTCCGGATCAAGGGTGTCTTCTGATGATTCCCAAATTGGCAGGCCTTTTCCTTGTGCTGGTCTGCGGGGATATGGGGGTAAAACAGTATATTGAGGATTCCTTTCAGGAGAAAGAAGAGCGGGAGACTCTTATTCCTTCCGTGGTACTGCGCAAAGTGTATAACCGGGGCTTTCTTCTGGACACCCTGGATCAGCATCCGGAACTGGTCCGCGGAAGCTCCCTTCTTCTGGGAGCGGGGATCCTGCTCTATGATGTGTGGCTGCTCCTGCAGAAAGGGAGAAAACTTCGGAAACTGGGCATGACATTCTTAAGCGCCGGCGCCTTAAGCAACACTTACGACCGGGTGATCCGGGGGAAAGTCATCGATTATATTGGCTTTAGGAGTAAATATAAATTTCTGTCCAGGATCACGGCTAATCTGGCGGATTTCTATGTAGTGATCGGAGGAGTAGTGGCGGCGCTGGGGAGGAAGAAGTAAATATAGGGTTGTCGCGGGGGGTGTCGAGAGGCGAGGCCCGGCGATTGCTCCGAGGCTGACGCTTAACCTCCGCAATCATCCGGCCCCCGCCTAATCGCCAACTGTCCCGACAAAGGCCTGATAAATGTTAGTCGGCCTGCGGCCGAAAAAAAGACAGACAGAGCTTTGTGGATGTTCTGACAGAACTAGAATACACAGAAAACGGAGTCAGCCTCTGCAGCAAATCCGTATTGGAGCGTTAGAATCCGTTACAGAAGAACACAGAAGATCTCATGGGAAGATTTGACTTCCAGTCAAATCTGAAAAGAGCCTGAGCAGGGAAATCATCAGATTTCCCTGTGAATTGCTCTGGTCATGAAATCTTCTGTGTTTTGATGTTAAGGATTCTTCGCGAACAGTTTCAGATTCGCTGCAGAGGCTGACTCCGTTTTCGTGCGTTTGATCACTGTCGTATCATCCCTACAAACCTATATTGTTAAAAGTGATTTTATAGGAAAGGGGGAGGGATTTTGAACGGTTTTATGAACATATGAGATTCTGGTATGACCGAGAAAATGAAAATAATATTTCATAAATCGCAGAAATGTAAATTAACTTACATTTTACGGAAACAGGATATCACTCTTTACCTCCTGGTGATAAGATACATGACGTAAACGATACAAAAACGTTGATGTTTATCAGGAGGAAAGAGAAATGTTGAAACAACAGACTGCTTCACAGTCACAGAAATTAATGGTATTTGTGCTTACAATGTCCCTTTATGGACTGGCAACTTTATTTACAGAACTGATCCCGTCTTTTCAGGTAGGGATCGTGGAATTCTCCGTGGAGTATTTCCTGTTCATTCCACTGGTGCTGGCAATGTTGTTTGATCCTATGTCGGCGGCCCTGGGAGCGGCGACCGGAGAACTGGTTTTCAGCGAGATCATGCTGGGACAGTTTGGCGGTCTGGGCGAACTGGAGAAATTCATTACCGTTACCATCGGCGTTTACATCGCCGGCCGTCTGGTAAGAGATCCCAGAAACCGGAAGATGGTGGGGATCGCAGCCATCGGCGGTGTGATCATCCAGCAGGCCATGGGAACCATTGTAGATATCCTGAAAGTGCAGTTTGCGGTACAGGATTTCGAGGCGGTTCCGGGACTCCCGGAGAGCGTGTTTGCAACAGAAGGATTTGCATTCCTCAATGACGTGCTGTTCTCCGGTATTCTGTTCTGTCTGTTGCCTACTCTGTTCCTGGTTCCCAAGCTCTACGGCAAGATCGAGCCTCTGCTTGGAATGCAGCCCAGGACGGCAGAAACAGCGCTTGAGCCTATCAGCGGCAAAGTGATCCTTGGCTCTCTGGCAGCTTTTGCAGTGGCCATTGGAGCAGAAATGCTGGCGGAAAGCGGTATGTCCCTTATCGACTGGGAAGCTGACTGGGCGGAGAGTACAACAGCCCTGGCAGTCGGCATGGTGGTAGCGGCAGTGATCGCAGTTGTGGCGATCCTGGTCATTAAGGTCCGTTCCAATGGATCGGACACGGCGAAAACAGCTTAGAAAGAGGGAGCCATCATGAGTATGATCGAGATCAGGGATCTGACTTATACCTACCCGGGCGCTGAAACACCTACGCTCAGAGGAGTGGATCTTGAGATTGAAAGAGGAGATTTTCTTGCCATCGTAGGAAATAACGGATGTGGGAAATCTACCTTATGCAAAGTTATGAATGGCCTGATCCCGCATTTTATCGCAGGGGAATTTACCGGCACCGTCGAGATCGACGGTGCCAGTACTCTTGAGAGCGAAATCGGAGAGCTGGCCCAGAAGGTAGGATATGTCTATCAGGATTTTGAAAATCAGATCGTAAGGCCTACGGTTCTGGACGATGCTTCGTATGCCTGTATGAATTACGCTATGAAGGATTATCAGGAGAAGGGGAAGCAGGCTTTGAAGCAGTGCGGTCTGGAAGGAAGAGAGCAGGATTATATCTGGCAGCTCTCCGGCGGCCAGACTCATCTGCTGGCGCTGGCAGGAGCTGTGTCCCTGCAGCCGGATGTGCTGATCCTGGACGAGCCCATCGCGCAGCTGGATCCCATGCACGCGGACCGGATCTATGAGGTTTTGCGGGAAATGAATGAGAAGTATGGAAAGACGATCATTGTGATCGAGCATCACACCGAGTATATCGCAGATTACTGCAGGAATGTGCTGCTGCTGAAAGACGGCCATGTGGAATGGAAGCTTCCGGTCGGGGAGGCTCTGGGCAGAGTAGAGGAACTGAGAAGCTGCAATATCTTTCCGCCCCAGGTAACACAGGCGGCTTATGAACTGGAACAAAACGGGACACTTGCCGGAAAAGGCGGCGGGCTTCCCGCTACCATAGAAGATGGGAAAAAAGTATTTGGCAATCTGACTTACCAAAGAGAAGAGCCTTTCTCCGGCGCCGGAGAGAAACCTCTTGGGGAAGCGGTGGTTTCGTTCCGGGATGTGGCGGTATCCTACCGGTCTGTTAAGGGGGAACCCCGTCAGATCTTCCGGTCGCTGAACCTGGATCTTTGTAAAGGAGAGAAGATTGCGCTGATTGGTTCCAACGGAGCTGGAAAATCCACGCTGATGAAAATGATGACAGGACTTCTGCGTCCCAATGCCGGGAATATCCGGGTGAAGGACGTCCAGGTAGAGGAGACAAGACCAGAGAAAATGTCCCGCTATGTATCTTTGGTTTATCAGAATCCGGAAGATATGTTTATCAAGGATTCTATTGAGGCGGATATTTCCTTCGCCATGCAGGTTCGAGGGGAAGAACGCTGGCAGGAGAGGACCAGAAAGCTTTTGGAGCGGTTTCATCTGACAGAATTAAAAGACCGGGACGGGCGCCTCCTGTCCGGAGGGCAGATGCGAAGAGCCAGCCTGGCTATCGGCGTAGCACTGGATCCGGAGATCCTGCTTCTGGATGAACCTACTGCGAATCTGGATATCGCCACCCGCAAGGAGATCATGCGTACCTTGAAAGAGATGGAGGATATCACAGAGACGGTGATGATCGCCACCCATGATATGCAGCTGGTGTGTGAATGGGCAGACCGGATCATCGTCCTGTATCAGGGGGAAGTGATCGCCGATGGAAGCCGGGATGAGATCTTCGGGAATCAGGAGATCCTGGATACTGTGGGGATCCGTCCGCCGGAGATCTTCAGCATGGCTCAGGCGCTGGATAAAAAGGCTTACTGTTATACCATTGATGAATTTGTAAAAGGATTTGGAGGGAAATAGGAAATGGAAAAGATGAAGAAAAAACTGTCGGAAAATATCCTGGATAAACTTTCCATGGATTTCCTCCGCAATCAGGTGCTGAAAAATGCTTATGGCAACGACGATACATTTATTGCGGCGCTGGATCCGCGGCTGCTTTTTATCTGGTATGTGTTTTTTGCTCTGGTACCGTGGTTTGTAGACGATCTGATATTCCTGCTGGGGTGCTTTATCCTGGTGGCAGTGACTACCGTTATGGCAAAAGTCGCAGGCCTGGTGCTGCTCTTGTTCGGAGTGGGCGTTTTCTCCCAGACCGGATATCTTTTCCTGGCGTCCCTTTTGTTTGGAGGAAACGGAGAAACCGTGGCGCCGCTGCTGGTTCTGACGCTTAAGGTGGCTACCGTATCGCTGGCCTCCATCACTGTATTTTCTGGCCTGGATCCGGATCGTCTGTCCAATGGACTGATGTGGTATGGATGTCCGGAGAAACTGTCCTTTTCTATTTCCTATGCCTACCGGATGCTGCCGATGTTGATGGAAGAGTTTCAGAATGTGCTTCTTTCTTACCGGCTGCGGGGGAATGCGCCTGACAGCAGTACCCTGACGGGAAAAATCCGATATCTGATCTATCAGATCAAAGTGATCATCCATTCCTTCTACCCGCTGATGCTCAATACGGCCAAACGGTCCAGAACTACGGTAGAGGCTCTTGAACTGAAGGGTTACCGGTATGCCGCGGTAAACAAAGAAGTGAAGAAAATGAAGCTGGCTGCTTTGAAGATTACCTGTGATGATCTTTTGTTCCTGGCAATCTCCTTCCTGTGGGTGGCCGTTGTTGTGCTGGTGTCATTACTGATAGGATAGGAGGGAGTCTACCATGTATCTTGATTTTCATACCCATGGAAAGCTGGCGAAGAAACTGCCCTTTTCCACGGTTTATACAGACTGGCTGTTTGGTGAGGCGAAGGAAGCGGGACTTGACGCTCTGTGTCTCACCGAGCATTTCAATACGCTGCAGTTTGATGAGTTATATGGCTATCTGATGAAGACCTGCGACCGGGAGGGAGATACACTGGTCACAAGAGACGGACTTCGGATTTTCGCCGGGATGGAGACAGATATCCGGGAGGGCGGCCACATCCTTTGCCTGGGAACGCCAGAGGAGATCCTGGAACTGAACCGGAGACTGGAGCCATACAAAGTATGCGGGCGATTCCTTCCATTCCGAAAACTGATGGATCTTTTCGAGGAATATCCGGTGATCGTAGGAGGGGGACATCCCTTCCGGGAGGGCGGTCATATTCCGGAGCTCCCAAAAGACCAGCTTTGTCGTCTTGATTTTCTGGATCTGAATGGAAAGGATGTGGCAGCGGACCGGGAGAAGACCTGGAGGCTGACAAAAGATCTGGCTGACCGGCTGGGAATCCCTATGGTCAGCGGAAGCGATACCCACCAGGCAGTGCAGTATGGATGTATCCGTACCCGATTTATCCGGGAAACGGACCGGGTGAAAGATCTCTATCATGAGATGAAGGCAGGAAATTATGAGATTCTGATTTCTGACTATGCTTCCTTCCAGGTAAAGACGGCAGGAATCCTGAAGAAGGCCTTAAAAGAGATCCATGCTATCGGCGGCGACTATGTGACGGTACTGACAGAAGAAAGAGGAACGATGTGTTATGGTGCTAGCAATACAGGAGACAGAAGGAAAATATACCAGGTCGGATAAGAAGATCCTGGAGTTTATCGAGGAGTCCACGGAGGAATTCCTCTTTATGAGCATTGGACAGCTGGCGGAACGGCTGGAGATGTCCGAGGCCACCATCTCCAGATTCGCCCGGCATATCGGATATGGTGATTTCAAAGAACTGAAAAGTGCGGTGGCACGGCAGAAGAACGGAAGAGGCGCGGCAAGAAAGATGGCCGGGACGTTGATGAAGGGAGAAGGATTTGATATAGAAAGCTGGTTTTCCTATCAGCAGGAATGTATGATGCGCACGCTGGCAGATCTGGATCAGCGGGAATTCATAAAAGCTCTGGATCAGATCGGGGGCGCGCGGCGGATCTTCATCCATGCCAAGAATGCTTCCGCTGCTGCCGGACAGCTTTTATTCTTCCGGCTCAGAAGAATGGGCTTCCCGGTCCAGATGATCCCTTCCGGTGGTTCCGAGGTGTTGGAAGGCCTTGCGCAGGCGGGGGAAGGGGATCTGGTGATCCTGTTCAGTTATTCCAAAGTGTCGGAAGAAGGGAAGATGATCCTGGACTATGCCGGGGAGGCCGGGTATAACACGCTTGCGTTTACCAGCAGAAAATATGCGCCAAAAGAGCAGCGGTCGGATGTGAATCTGTATGTATACCGGGGAGAGAAAAAGGAGTATCATTCCATGACGGCGGCGGTAGCCGTGGTGGACGCCCTGGTCCTTGCTCTTTCAGAAAGGAGTAAAGAGACAATAGCAGCAAGTCTGATCCGCGTGCAGAAGCTGAAAGAACATTACGGCACAAAACGTTAGGAAGGGATTGGTTATTGACATTTCCTCTTAAAGGTGCTACAAATGTACTATATGAATCATGAGACTTGATAGAGGCGCGGGAGTCATCAGTACCGGGAAGGCTGAAGCTTGGAAGGCTGCCTTCCGGGGAAAGGGGCGTCCGCCGAAGGGAGAGAAGAATTTCCGGCTTTTGTCCCTGGGCCGCAGGCAGAACATGCTGCGGACTGTCACATTCGTGGAGCGCTATCACAGGTTCTTTTGCCATGGGCGCGCCGGGAATGCGTGTCCATGGTTTTTTATTAGAAGATAAAAGAAGAGAGGAAAAAGGACATGAGAGGAAAGAAAAAGGCAATCTGGGGGATCGCCGCCCTTCTGCTGATCCTGCTGTGCAGCTCCATGACGGTGCTGGCTGCGGACGAAGCGGAGTATGTACCGGACATGTACGCTACCTTCTGGTCGCTGGTGCCGCCGGTGGTAGCCATCGGTCTTGCGCTGATCACCAAGGAGGTTTACAGTTCCCTGTTTATCGGGATCCTGATCGGAGGAATCTTTTACTCCGGATTCAGCTTTGAAGGGACTATCATTCATGTATTCCAGGACGGGATCGTGGGAGTGCTCACAGATGCTTACAACATGGGTATCATCGTATTCCTGGTGATCCTGGGCATCATGGTGTGCATGATGAACAAGGCGGGAGGATCCGCCGCGTTTGGCCGCTGGGCCAGCACAAAGATCAAGACCCGTGTGGGCGCGCAGCTTGCCACTGTGGCGCTGGGTGTGATGATCTTCATCGACGATTATTTTAACTGTCTTACTGTGGGAAGCGTAATGCGTCCGGTGACGGACAAGCACAACGTATCCCGGGCGAAGCTTTCTTATATTATCGACGCCACGGCGGCGCCGGTTTGTATCATCGCTCCCATCTCATCCTGGGCGGCGGCAGTGACTGGTTTCGTGGAGGGAGAGGATGGATTCGCCATCTTTATCCGGGCCATTCCCTATAACTACTATGCGCTTCTGACTATCTTTATGATGATCGTGATCGCGGTGATGAATATTGACTACGGTCCCATGAAGCTTCATGAGGACAATGCCTTGAAGGGAGACCTTTATACCACACCGGACCGTCCCTACGCGGATGCGGAAAATGAGATCGTGGAAGGAAAGGGAAAGGTGATCGACCTGGTATTCCCGGTTCTTTGCCTGATCATCACCTGTGTGATCGGAATGCTTTACACCGGCGGATTCTTCAGTGGAACCGGATTTGTAGAGGCCTTCTCCAATAGTGACGCCTCTGTAGGACTGATGTTCGGAAGCTTCTTTGCCTTTGTGATCACGATTGTGTTCTACACAGTGCGCAAGGTGTTAAGCCCCAGAGAGTCTATGGACTGTATCCCGGAAGGCTTTAAGGCCATGGTTCCGGCAATCCTGATCCTGACCTTTGCCTGGACCCTGAAAGCCATGACCGACAGTCTGGGCGCTGCGGATTATGTGGCAAACCTTATGCAGTCTGCGGCGGGAGGACTGATGATGCTGCTTCCGGCCATCATCTTCCTGGTAGGATGTTTCCTGGCCTTTGCCACCGGAACATCCTGGGGAACCTTCGGGATCTTGATCCCCATCGTTGTGGCGGTGTTTAACGGGATCGATGAGAACATGATGATCATGTCCATCTCTGCCTGCATGGCAGGCGCGGTGTGCGGAGACCATTGCTCCCCCATCTCGGATACCACCATCATGGCGTCCGCAGGCGGCCAGTGCAACCACGTGAACCATGTGACCACCCAGCTGCCTTATGCGGTTACGGTTGCGGCGGTTTCCTTTGTCACCTATATCATCGCCGGTTTCATCCAGAATGCCTTTATCTGCCTGCCCATCGGCCTGGCGCTGATGTTCGGCACCCTGATGGTGATCCGGGCGATCACGAAGAACAGGGCGTAACAGCCGGAAAGAGACGTTTCAGGAAGGACGCTTTTTTAAGCGTCCTTCTTTGCTGTCTTCTTTTTGTTTTTGCATAAAAAGGGGAGGCAGACAGACAAAATAATGCTATAATAGGAGTCAGCAACCAAAAGAAAGGGGATCATAAGACAGATGAGTGTGAGAGATCTTGAGACTTATGAAGTGATCAAAGAAGAAGACTTAACCGGCATTCAGTCCAAAGGAACGCTTCTGCGCCACAAAAAGAGCGGGGCCAGGGTGCTTCTGGTGGAGAATGAGGATAACAATAAAGTATTTAGCATCGGGTTCCGTACGCCCCCTGCAGACAGCACCGGCGTGCCCCACATCATGGAACATTCCGTGTTGTGTGGATCCCGGAACTTCCCGGCCAAGGATCCCTTTGTGGAGCTGGTGAAGGGCTCGCTGAATACATTTCTCAATGCCATGACTTATCCGGATAAGACGGTTTATCCGGTGGCAAGCTGCAACGACAAGGATTTCCAGAACCTGATGCACGTTTATATGGACGCGGTGCTCTATCCCAATATCTATCAGCACGAGGAGATCTTCCGCCAGGAAGGCTGGAGCTACCGGCTGGAATCCCCGGAGGGGCCGCTGACCTACAATGGGGTAGTGTACAATGAGATGAAGGGCGCCTTCTCTTCCCCGGAGAGCGTGCTGGACCGGGTGGTTCTGAACACCTTGTTCCCGGATACTTCCTATGCCAATGAGTCCGGCGGGGATCCGGAGGTGATCCCGGAACTTACCTATGAGCAGTTCCTTGATTTCCACCGGACTTATTACCATCCTTCCAACAGTTACATCTATCTCTATGGGGATATGGATATGGAGGAGAAGCTTCGGTGGCTGGATAAGGAGTATCTGAGCGCCTTTGAGAAAAAAGAGGTGGATTCCCGGATCGCATACCAGGAACCCTTCGGGGAAATGGTGGAGAAACGGATCCCATATTCTATAGCAAGCGATGAATCTTTGGAAGATAATACCTATCTTTCCTACAACAAGGTGATTGGCACCAGTCTGGACCGGGAGCTGTATCTCGCCTTCCAGATCCTGGATTACGCCCTTCTGTCCGCTCCGGGGGCGCCGCTTAAAAAAGCGCTGACGGAGGCCGGTATCGGCAAGGATATCATGGGGTCTTATGATAATGGAGTTTATCAGCCCATTTTCTCTGTGATCGCCAAGAATGCCAATCTGTCCCAGAAGGAGGAATTCCTGCAGGTGATCCAGGAAGTGCTGGAGGGACTTGTGAGGGATGGCATCGACCGCAAAGCCCTGGAGGCGGGGATCAACTATCACGAGTTCCGGTACCGGGAGGCGGATTTCGGCGGCTATCCCAAGGGACTGATGTACGGCCTGCAGATCCTGGACAGCTGGCTCTATGACGATGAGAAGCCCTTTATCCATGTGGACGCCCTGGATGTGTTCGCCTTCCTGAAGGAGAAGCTGGGAACCGGATACTACGAAGAGCTGATCCGCAGATATCTGCTGGAGAATCCCCACGGTGCGGTGGTGATCGTGGAACCAGAGCAGGGCAGGACAGCAAGAATGGACGCAGCTCTTGCGGAAAAACTTCAGGAATACAAGGAAAGCCTTGGCAGAGCGGAGCAGGAGGAGCTGGTGCGGTGCACCAAAGAACTGGAAGCCTATCAGTCCGCCCCGGAGAGGGAGGAAGATCTGGCCCGTATCCCGGTGCTTAAGCGGGAGGATATTTCCAGGGAGATCGAGCCTGTCATCAATGAAGAAATGAACCTGGCCGGCGTGCCTCTGGTCTTCCATGAGACTCAGACCAACGGGATCGGATATGTGGACCTGATGTTCGACCTGTCGGGAGTCCGGGAGGATCTGCTCCCCTATGTGGGGATCCTGCAGTCGGTCCTTGGGATCATCGACACGGAGCATTACAGCTACGGAGAACTGTTTAATGAGATCAACCGCTGCACCGGCGGCATCGGCACCAGCCTGGAACTTTACAACGATGTGACCAGGGTGCGGGAGAAGGCTTTCCGCGCCACATTTGAGGTGAAGGGCAAGGCGCTCTATGACAAGCTTCCGGTGGTGTTCTCCATGGCAGGGGAGATCCTGACAGCTTCAAAGCTTGGAGATGAGAAGAGGCTTAGAGAGATCCTGGCTATGGCCAAGTCCCGGCTTCTCATGCGGTTCCAGTCCTCCGGACATTCCACGGCCGCTCTGCGGGCGCTTTCTTATGGATCGCCTTCCGCGAAGCTTAAGGATCTGACCAACGGCATCGATTTCTACCGGACGGTGGCTGCTCTGGAGGAGAAGTTTGAAGAGAAGAAGGAAGAACTGATCCGGATCCTTCAGGAGCTGACCCGGCAGCTGTTCCGGCCGGACAACCTGATGATCAGCTACACTGCTTCCCGGGAGGGGCTTAAAGGGCTGGAAGAGATGATCCGATCCCTGAAGGAGAGCCTGTTTACAGATCCTGTGGAGGAGGGGACTTGCGTTCTTCACTGTGAGAAGAAGAATGAGGGCTTCAAGACGGCTTCCAAGGTCCAGTATGTGGCCCGCACCGGCAACTTTATCGACCAGGGAGCAGAGTATACCGGCGCCCTCCAGATCCTGAAGGTGATCTTAAGCTACGATTACCTGTGGCAGAATATCCGGGTAAAAGGCGGCGCTTACGGTTGCATGAGCAGCTTCAACCGCATTGGGGAAGGATATCTGGTCTCCTACCGGGATCCCCACCTTAAGCGGACGATGGATGTGTATGAAGGAGTGACAGAGTACCTTAAGAACTTCACCGTCAGCGAGCGGGATATGACCAAGTATATCATCGGCACCATGAGCAATATAGATCATCCCATGACGCCCTGCGCCAAAGGCGAGCGTTCCATGAACCTGTACATGAACAAAGTAAGTCCGGAGATGATCAGGGAAGAGCGCCGTCAGATCCTGGAGGCAGGTCAGGAGGATATCCGGGCTCTTGCGAAAGTGACAGAGGCGCTTCTTGCGGCAGGACAGATCTGCGTCATCGGAAGCGAGGAGAAGATCGAGGAAGAGAAAGAACTGTTTGAAACGGTGACCAGTTTCTGACAGAAACCATAAGGAGGAGTTATGAGAGAAGATTACAGATCCGGGTTTGTGACCCTGATCGGCCGGCCCAACGTGGGGAAATCCACCCTGATGAATTATCTGGTGGGCCAGAAGATCGCCATCACATCCAAGAAGCCCCAGACCACCAGGAACCGTATCCAGACGGTGCTGACCACCGAGGAAGGCCAGATCGTCTTCGTGGATACGCCGGGGATCCACAAGGCCAAGAACAAGCTGGGGGAATATATGGTAAATGTAGCCCGCCAGACCCTGAACGAGGTGGATGTGATCCTGTGGCTGGTGGAGCCCACCACCTTTATCGGAGCCGGGGAGCAGCATATCATTGAGCGGCTGAAGAAGGTGAATACGCCGGTGATCCTGGTGATCAACAAGATCGACAGTGTGAAGAAGGAGGAAATCCTGAAAGCCATCGCCGCCTACAAGGATCAGATGGAGTTCGCGGAGATCGTACCGGTGTCCGCAAGGAGCGGGGAGAATACCGGGGAGCTTCTTAAGACAGTGATGAAGTATCTCCCCTACGGTCCTCAGTATTACGATGAGGACACGGTGACGGACCAGCCGGAGCGGCAGATCGTGGCGGAACTGATCCGGGAGAAGGCTCTCCACTGCCTGGAGGATGAGATCCCCCACGGGATCGCGGTGACCATTGAGAGCATGAAGCGAAAAGGAAAGGTCATCCACATCGAGGCGACCATTATCTGCGAGCGGGATTCCCACAAGGGGATAATTATTGGAAAACAAGGAAATATGTTGAAAAAGATCGGGAGCACCGCCCGCTACGAGATCGAGAAGATGCTGGAGTGCCAGGTAAATCTCAAGCTTTGGGTCAAGGTGAAGAAAGACTGGAGGGACAGCGAGTATCTGATGAAAAATTTTGGATACCGGGAAGAAGAATAGAATCTCCTGACCATGGGACACCCTAATCCCAGGAAACGACGGATGAGGTGATCGCATGGAAGAGATGTACTGGAAGCAGTTCCTGGAGACAGGGAAAGTAGAGGATTATCTGACCTACAAAGGGATGGAGATCTGCAGGCAGGTCATGAAGAAGCACGAAGGTGAGCCAAGTGATGAACCAGATAACAGTGACGGCCATGGTACTGGCTGTGTCGCCCGTGGGGGAATATGACAGACGGGTGGTGCTTTTGACAAAAGAGCGGGGGAAGCTGGCCGCATTTGCCAGAGGGGCAAGGCGGCAGGGGAGCGCCCTTCTGGGGGTGACAAGCCCCTTTTCCTTCGGAGAATTCACGTTGTATGAGGGGCGGACATCCTATACCCTGATGTCGGCCTCTGTTTCCAATTATTTTGAAGAACTGCGCACCGACGTGGAGGGAGCGTACTATGGGTTTTATTTCATGGATCTTGCCAGCTACTATGCAAGAGAGGCGGCGGACGAGCGGGAGCTTCTGAAGCTTCTCTACCAGTCCCTGCGGGCCCTTGCTAACGTACATATTCCCAACCGGCTGGTACGCTGTATCTTTGAACTGCGGACCATCGTCATCGAGGGGGAAGGGCCGCAGCTGGGAGAGTGCGTCCTGTGCGGGAATGAGGCGAAAGAAGGGCTTTTCAGCGTCCGCAAAGGGGGACTGGTGTGCCGCCAGTGCGAGGGGAGGGCAGGGGATGCCAGGCCCCTTCTTGGTTCCACGGTCTATGCCATGCAGTACATTGCCGCCACGCCCCTGGAGAAGCTCTATACCTTTGTAGTCAAAGAAGAAGTGCTGGAAGAACTGGAGCAGGTGACCGGAGCCTATCTGGAGGCTTATGTGGGCAGGCATTTCAAGTCTCTTGATATCCTGGAGACAGTGATCGGGACGGACCGAAGATTTAAAGAAGATTTAACATAAATGCGCTTTACAAGAATAAAAAAGAAGGATATATTATTCAAATAAGTAATCCACAGGTTGCGGAGCAGATGGCCAGAACGGTCATCTGCTTTTTCTTTTCGGAAAATCGGGAAACTGAGAAATAAAGGAGGAAGAAACCTATGAGAAAAGAGAGAAACAGGAGATTAGCCGGTGTTTTGGCAGTACTGCTTCTGCTTTGCGGGCTTCTGGCAGGCTGTATCCCGGGATCTGCCGGAGAGGGCGGACGGGAAGCTGGGGAGAATACGGCCCAGCATGCGTCTTTCTGGGCGGACGGCGGGGAGGCGACCCTGCGGGTGCTGTCGGGATCTGAAAACCGGGAACTGGAGCCCATCATCCAGGAATGTGTCCGGGAGACCGGGATCAATATCGTTATGGAGTATAAGGGTTCCGTGGATATTATGAGGGAACTGGAGGCGGGGGCCGAGACTTACGATGCGGTATGGCCGGCAAACAGCCTTTGGATCTCTCTGGGAGACAAGTCCCATCTGGTAAAACATGTCCAGTCCACATCCACCACGCCGGTGGTCTTCGGGATCCGTCAGAGCCTGGCGGAGGAACTGGGATTTACAGACCGGGAGGTTTCGGTGGGCGAGATCCTGGAGGCGATCACGACCGGGAAGCTGTCTTTCTGTATGACCAGCGCTACTCAGTCTAATTCCGGCGCCAGCGCTTATATTGGATTCCTCTATGCCCTGCTGGACAAGCAGGAGGGGATGACGGTGGAAGACCTTCAGCAGGAGGAGCTGGGACGGCAGATCAAAGAATTGCTGGGCGGTATCGAGCGCAGCTCCGGAAGTTCCGATTGGCTTAAAGACATGTTCCTTAAAGGGGATTACGACGCCATGGTCAATTATGAGAGCCTGATCATCAGCGCAAACCAGGAGCTGGAGGAACAGGGGAGAGAACCTCTGTATGTGGTGTATCCCTATGACGGACTTTCAATCTCAGATTCTCCGCTTGGCTATGTGGATCACGGGGAGAAGGGCCAGGAAGAGGCATTTCTCAAAGTGCAGGAATATCTGATGAGCGACGACGTCCAGGATCAGATCCAGAAGACCGGGCGGCGCACAGGATATGAAGGAGTGTCTGCGGAGAATGAAGATATTTTCAACAAGGACTGGGGCATTGATACAGAGCGGATCCTGTCTCCCATCACCATGCCGGCGGCAGATGTGCTGGAGGAGGCGCTGAACCTTTATCAGACTCAGTTCCGAAAGCCTTCGCTGACAGTCTACTGTCTGGATTTTTCCGGAAGTATGTACGGAGAGGGGCAGGAACAGCTGATGGAAGGTCTGGCGCAGGTGATGCTCCAGGATCAGGCCAGGGCCAATCTTCTGGAGGCCAGCGAGGGAGAAGTAAATATCGCGGTGATCTTCAGTGATCAGGTGTTGAATGTATATGATGCAGGAAATCCTACCGATGAGAATATGCAGCAATTATACGATAAGATCAGCAGGCACGAGTGCGTAGGCGGAACCGATATTTATCTTGCGGCAGAGGAAGCCCTTAGTTATCTGGAGCAGTATGATCTGTCCGCTTATACTCCGGCGGTGATCCTGATGACGGACGGAGAATCCAACGGGTCACACAGCATGGAAGACCTGAAATCGGCTTATCAGGACGGGGGATATGATGTTCCCATCTTTTCTATCCTGTTTGGAGAGGCTTACGAGGAAGAACTGCAGGAGATCGCGGATCTCACCAACGGAAGAGTTTTTGACGGAAGAGAAGACCTGGTGGGAGCTTTCCGCAGTGTGAAAGGATATAACTAGATGAAGAAAGAGATTTGTGTGATCGCTCTCAGCTTTGTGTTTGATTTGTTCTTTTTCTATTTTCTGTTTGGGATGCTGCGCTGGAACTTCCTCTTCAGCGCAGTGTTGGCGGTGCTTTTGTATATGGCGCTCACGTTGCTTCTGAAACCGGTGAGAAAGATCGGGAAGGTGAAGGTGGAGACCCTGAGGGACGGAGAACATTTAAGGGAGAAGCTGGAAGAAGCCAGGGCGGATCTTAAGAGCATCGAGCGGTCCATGACGAAGATCCGGGATCTGGAACTGAAGGAAGAATCGGAGCGGCTTCACCGGACGGCGGGAAACATCCTGAAGTATCTGGAGGAAAATCCAGGGAAGATCCCCCAGGCCCGGCAATTCATTGACTATTATCAGGATACGGCGTCCCAGCTGCTGGAGAAATATGTGGATCTGCAGAATACCGGCCTTAATACGGAGGATACCAGACGACTGAAGGTACAGACAGAGGAAGCCATCCGTACTCTGAATGAGGCGTTTGAGAATCAGTTCCAGAAGCTGATGTCGGAGGAGCTTCTGGATATGGAAGCAGAGCTCCAGCTGCTGCGGCAGACGATGAAGATGGAAGGACACAGTACCACCCGGCAGGCGAACGGGGGAGAAAAAGGAGGCGCCAGAGAGATATGAAAGCGAGAATTGCAGGCCTGATCCTTTTGGTGGTGGTGATCCTGGCGGCGGGAGGATATTATCTCTATTCTTCCGGAAAACCACAGATCACTACCCTGGACGGATATCTGGGGGGAGAGAAGATCGGCCTTTTCGAGGATGAGGAAGTAAAGGATGTGCTGCGGAAGAACTACGGGCTGGAGCTGGAGTATGCCAAGGCCGGGTCCCTGGACATGGTGACGGCAGACCAGGAGGGGATGGATTATCTCTTTCCTTCCAGCCGGACGGCGCTGGATTACTATCGGGATGTCCACGGGGAGCCTGCGAAGCAGGATATTATCCTGAATACGCCTATTGTGATCTATACTCATCAAATGGTGCTGGATGCGCTGCTGGAACAAAAGGTGGCGACCGAACGGGATGGTAGTTTCTATGTAGATATGCAGAAACTGACGGATCTTATGCTGGCAGATACCAGCTGGGCAGATATCGGCCTGCCGGAGCTCTATGGGAGTGTGTCGGTGGACACTACTGATCCGGTGAAATCCAACTCTGGAAATGTCTATGCCGGACTTCTGGCCAATGTGCTAAACAGCGGAGAGACTGTGGATGAGACCAGCGTAGGAGCGGTGCTTCCCCAGCTGAAGGAGATTTTTTCCAGGCTGGGATATATGGAGACTTCTTCCGCGGATCTGTTTGATCAGTTCCTGAAGACCGGAGTAGGGGCAAAGCCCATGATCGCAGGTTATGAAAGTCAGCTTTTGGAGTTTTCTGTTCAGAATCCGGAGGAATATGAGACGCTGAAAGAGGATATCGTCATGCTCTATCCAACGCCCACCATCTGGTCCACCCATGTGCTGATCGCCCTGGACGATCCGGGAGAGCAGCTGATCAGCGCCCTGCTGGATGAAAAAGTGCAGGCGCTTGCCTGGGAGAAACACGGGTTTCGGACCAGCCTTTATTCGGCGGCGTCAGATGTGGAGATCTTTCCGGTAGAAGAGACCTGCCAGGAGATCACCCAGGTAATGGAGATCCCGGATTACCAGACAATGAAACAAATTATTGATTATCTGTCATAAGAGCGGAGAAAGGATGGGAAGAGATGAGCGAGATCACCATGGAAGCCCTGATGCGGGCAAAAGAAAAAAAGATGGAAGAAACGCTGCCGGCGCAAGAACCGGCGGAAGAGGCGCTGACACCGCAGGAGCGGCAGCGGGTGGATGAGATCAAGAAGGAGATTGATTTCCTGGATCCTCAGACCGACGTACAGTACGGTGTGGGAGCCCAGCGTAATATCGCTGATTTTTCCCAGCGGATCCTGGGGCAGGTGCGTACGAAAGACAGTGGGACGGCAGGAGAGCTTCTGCTGGAGCTTTCCGAAAAGGTGCGCAATTCCGATGTGGCAAAGATTGGAAATAATGAGGGGATCCTGGATAAGATCCCGTTCTTAAAGAGCGCAAAAGACCGTATCCGCCGTTTTCAGGCCCAGTATGAGACGCTGGAGGTGCAGGTGGACCGGATCGAGGGAGAACTGGAGAAGGCCCGCATGGAGATGCTCAAAGATATCAATATGTTTGAGACCTTGTATCAGAAGAACCTGGAGTATTTCCGGGAACTGGAATGCTATATCACCGCAGGGGAGGAGAAGGTGGCTGAAGTGCGCCAGGAAACCCTTCCCGGTTTGCGCCAGGAGGCCGCTGAGTCAGGGGATCCAATGGCGGCTCAGGTGCTGCGGGATTTTGAGGATACGGTGAACCGGTTTGAGAAAAAGCTGCACGATATGAAACTGAGCCGCACCATTGCCATCCAGACGGCTCCTCAGATCAAGATGATCCAGAACAATGACAAGATGCTGGTGGACAAGATCCAGACAGCGGTGCTTAATACGATCCCGGTGTGGAAGAGTCAGGTTGTGATCGCTCTGGGACTGTACCGGCAGCAGAAGACCCTGCAGATGCAGCGGGAGATCACGGACACCACCAACCAGCTGCTGGAGAAGAACGCGGAGCTTCTGAAGACCAATACCCTTGAGACAGCGAAAGAATCTGAGCGGGGCATTGCGGACATAGCCACACTGAAGAAAGTCAATGACGACATGATCCGGACCATTGAAGAGACTCTGCGTATCCAGCGGGAGGGAAGCGTTAAGCGCCATGAGGCGGAAAAGGAACTGGCCAGACTGGAGGCAGATATGAAACGGGCGCTGGCAGGCCAGTTTGACCAGAGGTAAAAAGCAGATAACTGTACCCTTAAAAGCCCGGGAAAATGCGTCCGCAGGGGTTGCAAACCGGGCCTGTTGACTGTATAATAATTAACAATTATGAGAAAGAAAAGTGAGGATATGGGTATGGTAGAAAAGACAATGGAAAAGATCGTGGCTTTGGCCAAATCAAGAGGGTTTGTATATCCCGGTTCCGAGATCTACGGCGGGCTTGCCAATACATGGGATTACGGAAATCTTGGCGTGGAGCTGAAGAATAATGTGAAGAAGGCCTGGTGGCAGAAGTTCGTCCAGGAGTCTCCCTACAATGTGGGCGTGGACTGCGCGATCCTGATGAATCCCCAGACCTGGGTGGCCAGCGGACATCTGGGAGGGTTCAGCGATCCCCTGATGGACTGTAAGGAATGCCACGAGCGTTTTCGGGCGGACAAGATGATCGAGGATTATGCCAAGGAGAACGGGCTTGAGCTGCCGGACAGCATCGACGGCTGGAGCCATGAGAAGATGGAGGCGTACATCGAGGAGCATCAGATCCCCTGCCCCACCTGTGGAAAGCATAACTTTACAGAGATCCGGGAGTTCAACCTGATGTTCAAGACCTTCCAGGGCGTGACCGAGGACGCCAAGAGCGTAGTATATCTCCGTCCGGAGACCGCCCAGGGAATCTTTGTAAACTTTAAGAATGTACAGCGTACCTCCCGGAAGAAGATCCCCTTCGGGATCTGCCAGATCGGCAAATCCTTCCGGAACGAGATCACGCCGGGCAACTTTACCTTCCGTACCAGAGAGTTCGAGCAGATGGAGCTGGAATTCTTCTGTGAGCCGGATACGGACCTGGAGTGGCACGCATACTGGAAGCAGTTCTGTCTGGACTGGCTGAAGTCTCTGGGTCTGAAGGACGAGGAAGTGCGCTATCGTGACCATGAGCCGGAAGAGCTGAGCCATTACAGCAAGGCCACCACGGACGTGGAGTTCCTCTTCCCCTTTGGCTGGGGCGAACTGTGGGGGATCGCGGACCGGACAGACTTCGACCTGACCCAGCACCAGACGGTGTCCAAGCAGGATCTGTCCTACTTTGACGATGAGAAGAAGATCAAATACATCCCCTACGTGATCGAGCCGTCGCTGGGCGCGGACCGTATGGTACTGGCTTTCCTGTGCAGCGCCTATGACGAGGAAGAGCTGGAAGGCGGAGACATGCGTACCGTCCTTCATTTCCATCCGGCGCTGGCTCCGGTGAAGATCGGCGTGCTGCCGCTGTCCAAGAAGCTGAGCGAGGGCGCGGAGAAGATCTATACCCAGCTGTGCAAGAAATACAACTGTGAGTTTGATGAAAGAGGAAATATCGGCAAGCGCTACCGCCGCCAGGATGAGATCGGAACACCGTTCTGCGTGACTTACGATTTCGACTCTGAGGAAGACGGCGCAGTGACGGTCCGCGACCGCGACACCATGGAGCAGGAGCGGGTGAAGATCGAAGATCTGGAGAGCTACTTCGAGAAGAAGTTTGCGTGGTAATTCCATGAAGCTGACGGTAAAAGATATCAAAGAATTATGGAATAACGGACAGGCGGAACTGGTGGCAGGAGCAGAAGGCCTTGATCGTCCGGTGGCGTTCTACGATATGATGGAACAGCCGGATATCAAGCCGTGGCTCAGAAAAGAGCTGCTTCTGATCACAACCGGATACGCGATCCGCAACGATAAAGAAGCCGTCTTGACATTGATCCGGGATTTGAATGAAGCGGGGGCGTCTGCCCTCGCCATCAAAACCCGGTTTTTTGATCGGTTTCCCCAGGAAGCCCTGAAGCTGGCAGATAACCTTCATTTCCCCCTTTTCTTCCTGGATGACGGGGTGGGGTTTGTGGAAGCGGTGTATCCGGTGATGGTGGCCCTTGTAGAGGCGAAAAGCGGCATGGAGATGCATACCCGGTATCAGATCGGCCAGGTGGAGAAGAAGAAACTGGATCAGAAGTTCTATTTTGATCTGACCCGGGGGGATTTTGACCGGGAAGAAGAGGCGCAGATGCGGGCGGTATCTCTTTACTGGCCCCATCTTCCCATAAGAGTGATGGAGATCCTGCCTTCCTCCGGCAGTGAGGAAGTAACGGAGAAAAAGCGGGAAAAGGCAAGAAAGAAAACGGAAGAGTTTCTTATGAAACAAAATGTTATATATAACAGCATTTCTTTTCCTAAGAAGGACCTGATCCTTTTTCAGGAACCGGGAAGGCCCGGCGCTTTTGAGAAGGAGCTGGAGACCTTCCGGGAAAATCTTGTCAGAACTGTAAAACAGGAATATCATATCCTGGTTTCCGGCAGAGCAGAAAGTTATCTGAAAGTGGCGGAGGCAGACAGGCAGCTGGGAGAACTTCGCAGGCTTACAGGAATACCTACGGTTGAAGAGAAGACTTTGTGGTGGGAGCAGATGGGATATGAGGAACTGCTGCTTCAGATCTCCAGACTGCCGGAGGTTCAAAGGTATATAGAGGAACGTTTCCGCAATCTTGTGGAGTATGACCAAAAGCATGGAGCAAGGTTGCTCTGGACCTTGGAAGAACTGATGCAGAACAACGGCTCCAGGAAGGAGACGGCGGAAAAACTGTTTCTTCACAGGAATACCATGGCATACCGGGTAAAGAAGATTGAGGAGATCCTGGAGTGCAGTCTGGGAGATTCTCAAACGGTACAGGAGCTTGCCTTTCTGTGCAAGATGAGGGAATACCAGAATATTTAACAAAATTGTGCATGAGGCACAAAACCCTGATTGAAAGATTGGGGGGCGGGAATAAAGAGTTTATTCCGACAAAGTGCTAAAATAAAGGAGTGTTAAGCCAATGTGGGTGATCATCACATTGGCTTTCTTTATACCTGAAGACCGGATGTTTTGAAAACGAAAAGAGGTCGATGAGAGAAAAGGAGGAGAAACTATGGACGAACAAAGAAAAAAATCGTATGAACAGCTGCATATTACCGCGGCTGAGCATCCAAAGGCGTTCGCGCCCCACGTAGTCATCCTGAATGTTGTGATGAGTGTGCTTGGCGCGATCATTGGTCTGGAGCTGATCGTACGTACAGGCGTTGCGCCCAATACGTCGATCGTTGGAGCCTTGTTTGCGATCATTCTTTCCAGGATCCCGTTGAAATTCTTACAGAAGTACCGGAGTATCCACAGCCAGAACATGATCCAGACAGCTATCTCCGGAGCAACATTTTCTGCGGCGAACAGCCTGCTGCTCCCAATTGGTATCCCTGTGATCATGGGAAGATGGGACCTGATGATGCCGCTGCTGATCGGTGTGTTTATCGCCACCATCATTGATGCGACGATCCTTTATAAAACTTTTGATTCCGAGATGTTCCCGGCAGAGGGCGCATGGCCGCCTGGAGTGGCTTCCGCCCAGTCTATTCTTGCCGTGGTAGAGAAAGGCCGGAAAGCCATGCTCCTTCTTGGCGGTATGGTGATCGGTGTAGGCGGCAAGATCATCGGGATCCCGACAGACCTTCTGGGTGTGTCCTGGTTTGGTGATTTTGTGGCAATGGCAGCCCTTGGTGTGGGGAGTATCGTGATCGGTGTGATCAATACCAATGGATTTATCATCGACATTTTTGGGAAGAGCTTCCCTGTTATTACAAATATCTTTGGTGAGGGAGCGAATCTTACCGCGGATCCTATGTTCCAGTATATGCCTCACGGCATCATGATCGGAGCCGGTATGATCGCACTGCTTCAGGTCTGCAAGATGCTGTTCTCCAAGAAGGGAGACGACGCCAGCGCGGCAGGTAAATTCAGCCGGAGCATGGGCAATATGAAGAGCGCCCTGGGATGGGGCTATGTGGCTTACTTTGTAGTAGCCATCGCTCTTGCGGTGATCACCGGGATCTGGTCCGAGATGTCCCCGGTCAAACTGGTCATCTGGATCATCTACGCTGCCTTCGCAGCTATCGCTTCTGAGCTGATCGTGGGAATTTCCGCTATGTATTCCGGATGGTTCCCGGGATTCGCCACAGCGCTGATCTTCCTTCTGGTGGGAATGCTGATTGGATTCCCCAGCATACCTTTGGCGATCCTGGTTGCCTATACGGCGGCTACAGGCCCGGCATTTTCCGATATGGCCTATGACCTGAAGTGCGGATATATTCTGAGAGGGTGCGGACAGGATCCGGACCTGGAGAAAGTGGGAAGAAAACAGCAGTATATTTCTGAAATTGTAGGATTTACCGTTGCCTTTGTTATGGTAGCCCTTCTTGCGAAGACTTACTTCTCGCAGGGACTTTTTGCACCAGTAGATGCCACCTTTGCAGCGACCATCGAGGCCGGCGCAAGCGGAGCGGTTGCCAAGTGGCTTCTGATCTGGGCGATCCCGGGTGCGATCATCCAGTTCCTGGGAGGGGCCCGTCAGGTGGGAATCCTGTTCGCCACCGGTCTTCTGGTTGGAAGTACCATCAATGGTCTTACCATTATCGTGGCTCTGATTATCCGCGCGGTCCTGGTAAGAAGGAACAAAGAGAACGAGGATACCCTCAATATCCTGGGTGCAGGCGCGCTGGCAGGTGCTGCTCTGTACAGCTTCTTCACGGCAACGCTGGCTCTTGGAAGCAAGAAAAAATAGCGAGTGGATCTTGAATTCAAATGTCGGCGTAAAGAGTACTTTATGCCGGCATTTGTAATAAAATGTATCATAACATGACAGAAAGAAGGGGATTTTGATGGAGAAACAAGAGGGAATGAAACTGACGGCCCAGATGCTGGATGACATTCTTGCAGGCGGGACCATCCTCGGAGGAGGAGGAGGCGGAGATCCTGTCAAAGGGAGAAAGTACGCGAAGATCGCGGTGGAATACACGGATCTGCGGCTGGTCCCCATTGAGGCGGTGGACGAGGACGCAGTGCTTCTGACGGCGTCTCTGGTGGGCGCTCCCAACGCGAAGGATCAGTTTATGACGGCGAAAGATCTTGCCTATACCGTGGAGATGATCCGCAAGAATACGGATCTGAAGCTGGGGGGGATCATCACCAATGAGCAGGGTGGAGAGGCTTCTGTGAACGGCTGGCTCCAGGCTGCCATCTCCGGGCTTCCGCTGGTGGACGCGCCCTGCAACGGCCGGGCTCACCCCACAGGCGTGATGGGAAGTATGAACCTGCACAAACAGAAGGACTATAAGACGGTCCAGGCATGCGTGGGAGGAAATCCGGAGACCGGCAATCACGTAGAGTGTTTCTTTGAGGGAAGTATCGAACATACCTCTAAGCTGGTCCGCCTTGCTTCCATCGAGGCAGGAGGTCTGGTGGCGGTGGCCAGGAATCCGGTGACCGCGGCTTATGCCAAAGAGAACTGCGCCGTGGGCGGAGTAAGCTTTGCCATTGAGACAGGAAAGGCTTTCCGCAAAGGGCTGGAGACTTCCGTGGAGGAAGCGGTGAACAGCGTGTGCGAATTCCTGGGCGGCAGGGTACTGGCCAGAGGAAAGGTGGAGAATTTCTCCATAGAGACTACAGGTGGTTTTGATGTAGGATATGCGGAAGTGGACGGATGTGAGCTGACCTTCTGGAATGAGTATGCTACCGCGGAGAAGGACGGAGAACGGCTTGCCACTTTCCCGGATCTCATTATGACCATCAACGCTCAGACCGGGGAACCGGTGACCACAGCCATGATGGAGGAAGGGCTTGACGTTTATGTGATCGGAACAGACAAGAAGAATCTGAAGTTATCAGCTACCATGTTTGACCCGGAGCTTCTCCAGGAGACGGAGAAAGTGGTGGGCAAAGAAATGGTGAAATACTTATAAGAACAGGGAGGACAAAGAATTATGTTGATGAAACAGATTATCGATGCATTTGATGTGCTGGACGATGCAAATGTAACAGGGAAAAAGGTGGAGGAGTATCTGCGGACCATCAAGGCGGACGCGGACATCCAGGTTTATGAGCTGAAAGGACCAAAGGGATCTACGGATATGCTGAAAGTGCGGATCCCGGGAACAAAAGGAAAGACAAATGGCGGAACCGCTCCTACCATCGGCCTTCTGGGACGTCTGGGCGGCCTTGGCGCACGCCCGGAGCGGATCGGTTTTGTGTCTGACGGAGACGGGGCCCTGGCAGCGGTAGCTCTGGCAGCAAAGCTTCTGGATATGCAGAACAAAGGTGACTTTCTTGAGGGGGACGTACTGGTTTCCACCCACATCTGCCCGGATGCACCTACCCAGCCTCATGACCCGGTACCGTTTATGGGATCTCCGGTGGAAATGTCACAGGTAAATCATGAGGAAGTGTCCGACGATCTGGACGCCATCCTGTCTGTGGACACCACAAAGGGAAATCGCGTGATCAACACCAGGGGATTTGCCATCTCTCCCACGGTAAAAGAGGGATATATCCTGCGGACGTCAGAAGATCTTCTGGAGCTTATGCAGATCACTACAGGCAAGCTTCCTTATGTATTCCCGCTGGCAACCCAGGACATCACTCCTTACGGAAATGACGTCCATCACCTGAACAGTGTACTTCAGCCCTGTACAGCCACAAACGCCCCGGTGGTAGGGATCGCGATCACCACAGAAGTGATGGTGCCGGGCTGCGCCACAGGAGCTACCCATGCGGCGGATGTAGAAGAGGCGGCCCGCTTTATGCTGGAGGTGGCCAAAGCCTTTGGACGGGGACAGTGCAAGTTCTACGATGAGGACGAGTATGCCCGTCTTGTGAAACTGTATGGAAGTATGAAACATTTACAGACTTTGGGTGAAGAATAAGAGGTGGATAAAGATGAAGATTGGAGCGATCACCATTGGCCAGGCGCCAAGAACTGACGTGACGGCGGATATCATGGATATTTTTGAAGGACAGGTGGAACTTAAGCAGGCCGGAGGGCTGGACGGGCTTACAAAAGAGGAGATCGCGAAGTTTACGCCGGAAGAGGGAGACTATGTGCTGGTTTCCCGCCTGACGGACGGGAGTTCTGTGACCTTCGCGGAGCGTTATATCCTGCCCAGGCTGCAGCAGGCCATCGATGAGCTGGAGGCGGAAGGCTGCCGGCTGATCATGTTCTTCTGCACAGGGAAATTTCCGGAGACTTTAACATCCCGAAATATCCCTCTTATCTATCCCTGCGATATCCTGGACCGGATCGTGCCCCTGATGACCAAAAAGTCAAATATCATCTGTATGACGCCCTCTCCTCTCCAGCTTAGCCAGACAGAGGGGAAATGGAGTCAGTATGTGGACAAGGTAACGTCTATTGCGGCGTCTCCCTATGGCCCCTGGGAGGATCTGGAGAAGGCGGCACAGCAGGTGAAGGATATGGATGCGGACCTGATCGTTCTGGACTGCATCGGATACACTCAGGAGATGAAGCGGATGTTTGAAGAAAAAACCGGGAAACTGGTAGTGCTTCCAAGGACACTTCTGGCCCGCGTGGTCTCCGAATTGACAGACTTGAAGAAAAGAGGATAAGGATCGTTATGCAGGATTTCGTAAAGATTGCCGAGCAGGTGCTTGTCTCCTGCCTGGGCGTGAAAAAGGATGAATCTGTCCTTGTGATCACAGATGACACGAGAAAAGAGATCGGGGAGGCCTTCTATCAGGCGGCCTGCGATCTTGGTTGTGAAGGGCTTCTGATGGTTATGAAAGAGCGGGAAGTCAGCGGCCAGGAGCCGCCCAAAGCGGTGGCGGAGGCCATGAAGGCGGCGGATGTAGTCATTGCGCCTACAGCCAAATCCCTGACCCATACCGCGGCCAGGATCCAGGCGGCTGCCGCCGGGACCCGGGTTGCAACCATGCCGGGCATCACCAGAGAAATGTTCGGGAAAGGGGCCATGACCGCAGATTATCAGGAAGTGGAGAAGCTGACCGCCAGGATCACGGACATGCTTACCAGAGCGGACAAGGCCAGGATCGAGAAAGATGGAAAGGTTCTGGAGATCTCCCTGAAAGGGCGGGACGGCGTGCCCAGCCCGGGAGTCTACAAGGAGCCTGGCAAATGCGGGAACCTTCCCTCCGGGGAAGCCTATATTGCGCCGCTGGAAGACGGCTCTGAGGGAGAGATGATCATCGACGGTTCCATGGTGGGGATCGGGAAGCTGGAAAGCCCTCTGCACATGAAGATCTCCGGTGGAAAACTCCGGGAAGTGACAGGAGACAAAAGTGAAAATCTGGAGATTCTTCTGAAAAATGAGACCAACGGGACTTTATGTGAACTTGGGATCGGGACCAATGAGGCGGCCATCTTAAACGGGATCATCCTGGAAGATGAGAAGGTGTATGGCACTGTGCACATCGCTTTTGGAACCAACGCGTCATTTGGCGGGGTGAACAAAGCAGAGTGCCATATGGACGGGATTATTCTGCGCCCCACATTGTATCTGGACGATACCCTTGTGATCAAAGAAGGAGTTTTTCAGGTATAACGGCAAACAAACCCTGCAGCTTGGAAAGCTGCGGGGTTTCGTTTAAAAAGGAGGAAATTATGAGCGGAAAAGAGAAAAAATTCAAAGTAGGACTGATCCGGGTGCTGACCTGTGAAGACCCGGAAGTGCTGTATTCTCATCAGAGACAGATTATGGAGAAATTTCCGGAGCTGGAAGTGGAGACCAAGTGTATCCCAGATCAGCCGGAAGGGATCCACAGTCCGGAGCTTGGCCGGATCGCGGTTCCCAAGATTGTAAAGACGGCGAAAACCTTTCAGGATGTGGATATGATCATCGTCAGCTGTGCGGATGACCCGGGAGTCCGGGAGATCCGGGAAGCCCTGCCAGGTATTCCGGTAACTGGAGGCGGTGAGACAACGGTTGCAGTGGCGCTCCGGTATGGATCCAGGATCGGGGTCCTGGGGATCACCGATTATGCGCCGGATGCCTATGCGCGTCTGCTGCAGGGGAAGATGATCCTGGAGAAGCCGGAAGGGGTGGACAGTACCCTGGATCTGATGACGCCAGAGGGAAGAGAGCAGGTGCTCTTGTCCGGAAGGAAATTGAAAGAAAAGGGGGCGGAAGTGATCGCCCTGGCCTGTACAGGGCTTGCGACCATCGGCATCGCCCGGGAACTGGAGGAGGCCACCGGCCTGCCGGTGATCGACCCGGTTCTGGCAGAGGGGCTGTTTGCCTATTTTGAAAGTGTGCGCAGATAGGAAATCAGTGTGCTTTGGAAAGAGAAAGAGGTGAGGGTATATGGAGTTGCTGACAGCGATCAATGAACGGCACAGCATCCGGTCTTTTGAGGAGAAAAAAGTGCCTGAGGAACTGCTGTTGAAACTGGCGGACGCAGCGCAGAAAGCGCCTTCTGCCAGTAATCTCCAGGCCTGGAGATTCTTGTTTGTGACAGAAGAGGAAAAACGGGAGAAAGTGGACTTTTTCAGCCCGGGGCTTTCCGGCAGGCCGCCGGTGATCCTGGTGATCTGTTCGGATATGGCAAAGGCTCTTAAGCGGGGCGGAGAAAATGCGAAGAAGTACGGCTGTATGATGGACGCGGCAATGGCGGCGGAGAATCTTATGCTGGCAGCCAGGGAATATGGTCTTGGGACCTGTGCTATCAAATCCTATAACGAGACGGCAGTGCGCAAGATCCTGGAGATCCCGGAGGACTACCGGATTGAACTAATCGTCTCCATCGGCTATCCCAAGGGAGAGCCCCGGTGCCCTGCAAGGCCGGCGGTGGAAGAGATCGCCTTTTTTAACTCGTTTGGAGAAGCTGGGAGAAAGGAATAGGCAAGATGGAGCGAGGAGAACTGGAATTATTGATCTATCTTATTACCAGCGCTCAGGGACTTCCGGGAGAGCCAAGGATCTACGGGTCCATCCGGTTGACGGAAGCGGCTTACAAGTTGTGCCGGATCCTGCTGGAGAGGGAGCCGGAGAATGCGAAGCTGAAGGCTCTGGCAGAGCGCCTGGAGCAGGATAAAGGCAAGGCGCTGTCCCAGGAGGAAGATTTCTGGAATATGCTGCAGGATGTGTCGGGAATGCTGGTGGAATGTATGTAGATACAAGGAAAGATCTGCCTGATAAAAACAGCCCCCTGGGTAAAACCCAGAGGGCTGTTTGCTGCGATCATATTTCTGCTGTTTCTTGATTACAGGATCTTGATCTCCGGATCAAATGGCTTGTCTGCGTAGTTCTCCGGATGGAGCCGTCTGTCACGGAAGTCCGCGATAGCGGTGTAGAGAACGTCGGTAGAAGAGTTCACACCGGTCTCGCAGGAATCCTGGATCACGCCGATGATGAAACCAACGCCTACAACCTGCATGGAGATGTCGTCCGGGATACCAAACAGGCTACATGCAAGCGGGATCAGGAGAAGAGAACCGCCGGCAACACCGGAAGCTCCGGCCGCACTGGCCGCTGCAAGAACACACATGATGAGCGCGCTTCCGATAGAAACATGGATATCCAGGGTGTTGGCTGCCGCCAGGGCCATGGTGGAGATGGTGATCGCCGCACCGGCCATGTTGACAGTGGAACCAAGGGGGATGGAGATGGAGTATGTATCCTCATCCAGACCAAGCTTCCGGCACAGTTCCATGTTAACCGGGATATTAGCCGCGGAACTTCTGGTGAAGAACGCGGTGATAAAGCTTTCCTTCAGACAGGTGAAGATCAGCTTGTACGGGTTCTTGTGGATAAACAGGAACACAATGATGGGGTTGACAATGAAGACAACCGCTGCCATGGTTCCAACCAGTACCAGGATCAGACGTCCGTATCCCAGAAGCACTTCCAGCCCCTGCTCGGAGATGGTAGTGAAGATCAGGCCCATGATACCAAAAGGCGCGCAACTGATCACCCATTTTACTGCGATGGATACCGCGTCGGAGATGTTCTCCAGAGCATTCTTGGTTCCTTCGCTGGCGCCCTTGAGGGCGATACCAAAGATGATGGCCCATGCCAGGATACCGATGTAGTTGGCGTTCACAATGGCATTTACCGGATTGTCAACCAGGTTCATAAGAAGGTTGGTCAATACTTCGGTGACGCCACTTGGAGGTGCCACATCACTGGTGTTGGTGCTCTCTGAGAAGGTAAGTGTAATGGGGAAGAGGCGGCTTGCGATTACGGCACAGGCTGCTGCCACTACATTTCCTACCAGATACAGGACTACGATGACTTTCAGGTTGGTCTTCTGGCCTTTTCCCATGTGACACAGAGAACTCATGACCAGGAAGAAGACCAGGATCGGGGCGATCCCGCGCAGAGCCCCGACGAACAGGTCACCGAGAATGGAGATACCGGTTGCCTGGGGAATGGTAAGTCCCAGGATGATACCGATGATCAGGCCACAGATGATCCGTTTGACAAGGCTTATGCTGTTCCACTTTTTGACTACGTTTTTAACTGTTTCCATACCTCTCTCACTTTCTTTCTTTTTTGCCTTTACGCTCATGATCGCTAAGATAACGTTAAGACATTGCTTTCCATTAATATTACAGGAAAGAGAGGGATTTGTAAATAATAACTATAAATTTTTTTGAAACAATTGAGTTTCTGTACGGTTTGCACAGCCGCGAAAAAGCACCTGTCCATGGATGGAACAGGTGCTTTTGCAGCCTATGTAATTGTTTACTGTTAATCACTTTGGATTACAGGATCTTGATCTCCGGATCGAACGGCTTGTCAGCGTAGCGCTCCGGATGGATCCGTCTGTCGCGGAAGTCCGCGATGGCGGTGTAGAGAACGTCGGTAGAGGAGTTAACGCCGGTCTCGCAGGAATCCTGGATCACACCGATGATGAAACCTACACCAACAACCTGCATGGAGATGTCGTCCGGGATACCAAACAGACTACATGCAAGCGGGATCAGCAGCAGGGAACCGCCGGCAACACCGGAAGCTCCAGCCGCGCTGGCTGCTGCAAGAACGCACATGATAAGCGCGCTTCCGATAGAAACATGGATGTCCAGGGTGTTGGCTGCCGCCAGGGCCATGGTGGAGATGGTGATCGCCGCACCGGCCATATTTACGGTAGCGCCAAGCGGGATGGAGATGGAGTAGGTATCCTCGTCCAGACCCAGTCTCTCGCACAGTCTCATGTTAACCGGGATATTGGCCGCGGAACTTCTGGTGAAGAACGCGGTGATAAAGCTTTCCTTCAGGCAGGTGAATACCAGTTTGAAGGGATTCTTGCGGATGAACAGGAATACAATAATGGGGTTGACAACGAATACGACCACAGCCATGGTTCCAACCAGTACCAGGATCAGACGTCCGTATCCGAGAAGAACGGAAAGTCCCTGCTCGGAGATGGTGGTGAAGATCAGGCCCATGATACCGAATGGCGCGCAGCTGATCACCCACTGTACCGCGATGGATACTGCGTCAGAGATGTGCTCCAGCGCATTCTTGGTTCCCTCGCCTGCGCCTTTAAGAGCAACACCAAATACGATAGCCCAGAACAGGATACCGATGTAGTTGGCCTGTACGATGGCATTTACCGGATTGTCAACCAGGTTCATAAGAAGGTTGGTCAATACTTCGGTGACGCCGCTTGGAGGCGCTACGTCGCTGGTATCTGTGTTGTCTGTAAAAGTAAGCACGATCGGGAAGACATGGCTTGCGATCACGGCACAGGCCGCTGCCAGCACGTTACCTGCCATATAAAGGATAACGATCATCTTCATATTTGTCTTCTGGCCTTTTCCCATGTGGCACAGAGCGCTCATAACCAGGAAGAATACCAGAACCGGAGCGATTCCCCGCAGGGCTCCGACGAACAGATCTCCCAGGATGGAGATACCGGTTGCCTGTGGGACAGCAAGTCCCAGGATGATACCAACGATCAGTCCGCAGATGATCCGTTTTACCAGACTGATGCTGTTCCATTTCTGAAGAATATTTTTAACTGTTTGCATTGTACTTCGCAGATATTGCTATCTGCCACCTCTCTTTCCTCTAGATTTTGTTTTCCCGCTCTTGGAGAAAACGCTATAAGGATTATAATTTATCCGGCTTAATTTGTGAACATGAAAAGGCGTATTAACAAAATCTTAGCGAATTATAAACATATTTGTAGAAAATTTAACGAGAGCGGAAACGTTGTTTGTGCAACTTTGGTAAAATTCATTGTGCAAAGGAAAAATGGTGTGCTATAATAAAAAAAGAAAATCGTCTTGGGGACGAAAATTTATGGGAGGTACATCAAAATGAGTGTAAACAATGACGGCTTAATGTGGGCGCTTGTCAAGGAGAAACCAGAAGAAGGTCTGTGGATGAAGCGTGTTCCGATCCCGGAGGTGGGACCTAACGACGTGAAGATCAAGATCCACAAAACAGCGATCTGCGGAACAGACGTACATATCTGGCAGTGGAATGACTGGGCGCAGCATACGATCCCCATCGGACTTACCGCCGGACATGAATATGTAGGAGAAGTTGTTGAGGTTGGAGCAGGCGTGAAAGGCTTCAATATCGGCGATCTGGTTTCCGGTGAGGGACATATCACCTGCGGCAAGTGCCGGAACTGTCTGGAAGGCCACAAAGAGAACTGTAAGGACGCCAAGGGCGTAGGCGTGAACAGAAACGGAGCTTTCGCCGAGTACCTGGTGATCCCGGCTTCCAACGTATGGCCCTGCAACCCCAACATCCCGGAGGAGATGTACGCCATCTTCGATCCATTTGGAAATGCGACCCATACAGCGCTTTCCTATGATGTATTGGGCGAGGACGTGCTGATCGCAGGCGCAGGTCCCATCGGAATGATGGCAGCGGCTATCGTGAAGTTCGCAGGCGCAAGACACGTGGTTGTGACAGACTTCAACCAGTATCGTCTGGACCTGGCGAAGAAGCTGGGCGCTACAAGAACGGTGAATCTGGGAGAGGAGAAGCTTCCGGATGTTATGAAAGAGATCGGCATGACCGAAGGATTTGACGTAGGACTTGAGATGTCCGGTTCCCAGGCGGGTCTTCACGACATGATCCACAACATGAAGCACGGCGGCAAGATCGCGCTTCTTGGCCTGCAGAGAACAGACGCTACCGTAGACCTGGAGACCGTGATCTTCAACGGCTTGAACCTGCGCGGTATCTACGGACGAAAGGTATGGGATACCTGGTATAAGATGTCCATGATGATCCAGGCTGGTCTGGATATTTCTGAAGTGATCACACACCACTTCGATATCAAAGACTTTGCCAAGGGCTTCGAGGCAATGATCTCCGGAGAGTCCGGCAAGGTAATCCTGGACTGGTCACATGTAAATGACTAAGCTGTCCCGCGGATCCGGACGCAAATGATTCCTGCATCAGATGCAGAGACAAGAATGGAAATAATATAGAAGGAAGGTCGATAGAAATGGCAAGGAAAGACGATATTTTAAACATTTACGCCAAAGAGGTGGAAGGGATCAAAGAGGCAGGACTCTTTAAAGGCGAGGCTCCCTTTGTTTCTCCCCAGGGCGCGAGAGTGAAGATGGAAGACGGAAGAGAGCTTCTGTGTATGTGCGCCAACAACTATCTGGGACTTGGCGACAGCCCGAGACTGATCGAGGCGGCGAAGAAGACATACGACGCAAAAGGATTTGGCGTTGCTTCCGTACGTTTCATCTGTGGAACTCAGGATATCCACAAACAGCTGGAGCAGAAGATCTCCAAATTCCTGGGAACAGATGACACCATCCTGTACTCTTCCTGTTTCGACGCTAACGGCGGACTCTTTGAGACGATCCTGACAGCGGACGACGCAGTAATCAGTGACGAGCTGAACCACGCTTCCATCATCGACGGCGTTCGTCTTTGCAAAGCAAAACGGTTCCGTTATAAAAACAACGATATGGAAGACCTGGAGGCCAAGCTGAAAGAAGCAGATGAAGCCGGCGCGCGCATCAAACTGATCGCCACCGACGGCGTGTTCTCCATGGACGGTATCATCTGTAACCTGAAAGGTGTCTGCGATCTGGCAGATAAATACAATGCGCTGGTTATGGTCGATGACAGCCACGCAGTTGGATTCGTTGGCAAGACCGGACGTGGAACTCCGGAGTATTGCGGCGTGCAGGGCCGTGTGGACATCATCACCGGAACCCTGGGCAAGGCACTGGGAGGAGCTTCCGGCGGATATACATCCGGACGCAAAGAGATCATCGATCTGCTCCGTCAGCGCAGCCGTCCGTACCTGTTCTCCAACTCTCTGGCACCGGCCATCGTAGGCGCCAGCCTGGAGCTTTTCGATATGCTGGATGAGAGCACAGAGCTTCGCGATCATCTTGAGGAAGTAACCGCATATTATCGGAAAGAGCTGGAAGACAACGGCTTCGATATCATCCCGGGAACTCATCCCTGCGTACCGGTAATGCTCTATGATGAGAAGACCGCCGCAGAATTTGCGAAACGGATGATGGACAAGGGCGTTTACGTCGTAGCATTCTCCTATCCGGTAGTGCCGAAGGGCAAGGCAAGAATCCGTACCCAGGTTTGCGCAAGCCACACGAAAGAAGATATCGATTTCATCGTGAAGTGCTTCAAAGAAGTAAGAGAAGAGATGAAGTAAATTTTTTTATTGTTAATCCAGGACGTAGCCTTTTGCAAAAAGGCTACGTCCTGGATTAACATTTACGGTGTACCAAAATGAAGAATGGGGTGTACCAAAATGAAAATTGACCTGTACCAAAATGAAAGGGGGAACTGTTTTGCCACTTAAGCGGCGTCAGAAAAGCGGTACAGATCTATATCATGTAATAGCAAAAGGGATTAATAAGGAAAGAACTTTTAATCAATCTAGAGAAAAGACATATCTAAAGAAAATCATCAAAAAAAGCCAGAAAAAATATGAAAATGTTGAGATATATGCTTACTGCATTATGTCCAATCACATCCACTTGATTCTCAAGGCGGAATTTCCAGAGTTATCATTATTTATGGCAGCTGTTTTGGCTGAATATGCGAATTATTACAATTATAAGCATCACAGAAACGGGCACGTATTTCAAAATCGTTTTGTCAGTGAATGTATAGAAACAGAGCGGTATTTTTGGAATTGCTTGCGGTATATCCATTTAAATCCAGTGAAAGCCAGGGTAGTAAAAGAGGCGGCAAGATATCAGTATAGCAGCATGATGGAATACAAAAGCGGGACACCGGATATCTTACATGAAAAAGCGGTCGCCTTTTATAAGAAGGAATTCGGTATATACAGCGAATTTGAGGAATTTCACAAACAACGACAAAGAGAATTATATATTGACATCCCGGATGAAGTTTCTATGCAGCAGAATGAAATTGCGCTCTTGATCGCAGAAGACTTGTTTAAAACGAGAAATTTGTCCAAATTAACTCAGGTTTTTGAAGAAAGTGAAATCCGAAAAGTATATCTTCAGGAGTTGATGAGAATCCTGAAGATATCAGAAAGAAAGGCAAAGAAAATCTATGACATCGTAAAAAAGCAGGTAGAAGAACAAAAAGGTACGGGGTAAAATGCAAAAAGGTACACCTCATTCTTCATTTTGGTACACCGTAAATGTCAATTGAGGACGTAGCAAAATTAAAGAATACTACGTCCTCAATTTATGATATACTACCCTCAGGAGGTTGAACACTATGAACAAAGAAAACGTATGGAAATCCTACACTGCCGCCCAGCTTGACGAGCTGGAGCGCATCAACGCAGATTACCGGGTCTGCCTGGACGCGGGCAAGACTGAGCGGGAATGTATCCGGCTCACCGTCCAGAAGCTTGCCGCCCAGGGCTACCGTGACATCAGCGAAATCGAAGGCCCCATCAAGCCAGGCGACAAGCTCTACGCAGTCTGCATGAATAAAAGTATCGTCATTTTCCAGATGGGCAGGCAGCCCCTGGAGAACGGCATGAACATCCTTGGGGCCCACATCGACTCCCCGCGGATCGATGTAAAGCAGAACCCGCTCTATGAAAATGAAGAACTGGCCTACCTGGACACCCACTATTACGGAGGGATCAAGAAGTACCAGTGGGTAACCCTTCCCCTGGCGATTCACGGCGTGGTGGTGAGAAAGGACGGTACAACCCAGGAGATCGCCATCGGGGAGAAGGAGGAAGATCCTGTCTTCGTGATCACGGATCTTCTGGTCCACCTGGCCGGAAAGCAGATGGAGAAGAAGGCAAATGCAGTGATCGAGGGCGAGAAACTGGACCTGCTTTTTGGCAGCCGCCCCATTGAGGAGGCCAAAGACCTTGATAAAGAAGAGAAAGAAGCGGTGAAGGCCAACACCCTGGCGCTTCTTGAGAAGTACTACCACATGGAAGAGGAAGATTTTCTCTCCGCGGAGCTGGAGATCGTGCCGGCAGGGAGGGCCAGGGAATGCGGCATAGACCGCAGCATGATCCTTTCCTACGGACAGGACGACCGGGTGTGCGCTTTTACATCCCTGTTCGCCATGCTGGACACTTTGGAGGTGGACCGCACTGCCTGCTGTATTCTGGTGGACAAGGAAGAGATCGGCAGCGTGGGTGCAACCGGCATGCATTCCCGGTTTTTTGAAAATGTAGTGGCAGAGCTTATTGCCCTTACCGGGGAGCCGTCGGAACTGAAAGTGAGACGGGCGCTCCAGAATTCGAAAATGCTTTCCTCCGACGTAAGCGCGGCGTACGATCCCATGTACGCGGAGGCTTTTGAAAAACGAAGCTCCGCCTTCTTTGGGAAAGGCCTGGTGTTCAATAAATTTACAGGAAGCCGGGGCAAAAGCGGTTCCAACGACGCCAACGCCGAGTATCTGGCCCAGATCCGCCGGGTGATGGAGGAAGGAGAAGTAGCCTTCCAGTTCGCGGAGCTTGGCAAGGTGGACGAAGGCGGCGGCGGGACCATCGCCTACATTATGGCAAACTACGGTATGGAAGTGATCGACAGCGGCGTGGCGGTGCTGTCCATGCACGCTCCATGGGAGGTCACCAGCAAGGCGGACGTCTATGAAGCCTACAAAGGCTACAAGGCATTCCTGCAGATTCGTTAAAGAAGGAATATCTTGGGAGAAACTCTTGACGAATACTGGCAAAACCAGTAAAATAGATGTGCTAATCGTTTAGAGAAACTTTTAAAAAATATTTTAGGAGGTCATGACAAATGGCAAAATGGGTCTATATGTTCACGGAAGGTAACGCGACCATGAGAAACCTTCTTGGTGGAAAAGGCGCGAACCTTGCAGAGATGACAGGTCTCGGTCTTCCGGTTCCGCAGGGATTCACTGTTACAACAGAAGCTTGTACACAGTACTATGAGGACGGCAGACAGATCAACGACGAGATCATGGGTCAGATCATGGAGGCTATGGCGAAGCTGGAGGAGATCACAGGAAAGAAATTCGGAGACAAAGAGAATCCGCTTCTCGTTTCCGTACGTTCCGGAGCAAGAGCTTCTATGCCTGGTATGATGGACACCATCCTGAACCTGGGTCTTAACGAGGAAGTTGTAGAGGCGCTGGCAGAGGCTTCCGGCAATCCGCGCTGGGCTTGGGACTGCTACAGAAGATTTATCCAGATGTACTCCGACGTTGTTATGGAAGTCGGCAAGAAATATTTTGAAGAGCTCATCGACAAGATGAAAGCAGAAAAAGGCGTAACACAGGACGTTGAGCTGACTGCTGAGGATCTGAAGACTCTGGCCGGACAGTTCAAGGCTGAGTACAAAGAGAAGATCGGTACTGATTTCCCGGCAGACGCCAAAGAGCAGCTGGTAGGAGCTGTGAAGGCAGTATTCCGTTCCTGGGACAACCCGAGAGCAAATGTATACCGTCGTGACAACGATATCCCGTATTCCTGGGGAACCGCTGTTAACGTACAGATGATGGCATTCGGTAACATGGGCGACGACTGTGGTACAGGCGTTGCATTTACCCGTGACCCGGCCACCGGAGCAACCGGACTTTTCGGTGAGTTCCTGACCAACGCACAGGGCGAGGACGTTGTTGCAGGCGTTCGTACTCCGATGCACATCTCCGAGATGGAAGAGAAATTCCCGGAGGCTTTCAAGCAGTTCGTAGATGTTTGCAAGACTCTGGAGACACACTACAGAGACATGCAGGATATGGAGTTTACCGTAGAGCACGGCAAACTGTACATGCTGCAGACACGTAACGGTAAGAGAACCGCTCAGGCTGCCCTGAAGATCGCATGTGACCTGGTAGACGAGGGAATGAGATCTGAGGAAGAGGCTGTAGCTATGATCGATCCCCGTAACCTTGACACTCTGCTTCACCCGCAGTTCGACGCAGCTGCTCTGAAGGCTGCTACTCCGATGGGCAAGGGCCTTGGCGCGTCCCCGGGAGCTGCCTGCGGTAAGGTTGTCTTCACCGCTGACGATGCAGTAGAGTGGGCAGAAAGAGGCGAGAAGGTGATCCTGGTTCGTCTGGAGACCTCTCCGGAGGACATCACCGGTATGAAGAGCGCGCAGGGTATCCTGACCGTTCGTGGAGGTATGACCTCTCACGCAGCCGTTGTTGCCCGTGGTATGGGCGAGTGCTGCGTATCCGGATGCGGCGACATCGTAATGGATGAGGCAAATAAGAAATTCACACTGGGCGGTAAGGAGTTCCATGAGGGAGACGCTATCTCTATTGACGGAACCACCGGTAATATCTACGACGGAATCATTCCGACTGTAGACGCTACCATCGCAGGTGAGTTCGGACGGATCATGGAGTGGGCGGACAAGTACCGCACCATGAAGGTTCGTACCAATGCAGATGCACCGGCTGACGCGAAGAAGGCCGTTGAGCTTGGTGCTGAGGGTATCGGCCTTTGCCGTACCGAGCATATGTTCTTTGGTGAGGGCAGGATCGATGCATTCCGCGAGATGATCTGTTCCGAGACCGAGGAAGAGAGAGAGAAAGCCCTGGAGAAAGTCCTGCCTTATCAGCAGGGAGACTTCGAGGCGCTGTATGAGGCTCTGGAAGGAAATCCGGTAACCATCCGTTTCCTGGATCCGCCGCTTCACGAGTTCGTTCCTACCGATGAAGAGGACATCAAGAAACTGGCCGACGCTCAGGGCAAGACTGTTGAGCAGATCAAAGCGATCATTGATGGCCTGCACGAGTTCAACCCGATGATGGGTCACCGTGGATGCCGTCTGGCAGTTACTTATCCGGAGATCGCCAAGATGCAGACAAGAGCTGTCATCCGCGCGGCTATCAAAGTACAGAAGGCTCATCCGGAGTGGACCATCAAGCCGGAGATCATGATCCCGCTGGTAGGCGAAGTAAAAGAGCTGAAGTATGTGAAGAAATTCGTTGTTGAGACTGCAGACGAAGAGATCGCGGCAGCAGGCAGCGACCTGAAATACGAAGTGGGTACCATGATCGAGATCCCGAGAGCGGCTCTTACCGCTGACGAGATCGCCAAAGAAGCTGACTTCTTCTGCTTCGGTACCAACGACCTGACTCAGATGACCTTCGGCTTCTCCCGTGACGATGCAGGCAAGTTCCTGAACGCTTACTATGATGCCAAGATCTTCGAGAACGATCCGTTCGCGAAACTGGATCAGACAGGCGTAGGCAAGCTGATGAAGATGGCCATCGAACTTGGCAAACCGGTTAATCCGGCTCTGCACGTAGGTATCTGCGGCGAGCACGGCGGAGACCCGAGCTCTGTTGAGTTCTGCAACAGCATCGGACTTGACTATGTATCCTGCTCACCGTTCCGTGTACCGGTTGCAAGACTGGCAGCGGCACAGGCAGCGATCGCAAGCAAATAAGTTTAAAATTTCCCAGATGGGGAGATAAAGGAAAGGTCCGCGGGGATTACCCGGCGGACCTTTCTGTCCTGTATTTTGGATCAGGATCAGCAGGAGGTGGGAAATACTATGACAGGGGAAGAAAGACGCGAAGGAATCCTTGAGAGGATCCGCCAGGCGAAAGCGCCTGTGGCGGCAAGGGCGCTGGCAGAGCTCTATGGGGTCAGCCGTCAGGTGATCGTGCAGGATATCGCTCTTATCCGGGCGTCAGGCCATGAGATTTTCTCTACAAACCGGGGGTATATTCTTCTGCAGAAGGAAAGACCGGCAGTCCGGGTTTTCAAGGTGTGCCATACGGATGAGCAGCTGGAGGATGAATTGCTCAGTATTGTAGATCTTGGGGGCTGTGTGGAAAATGTTGTGGTCAATCATAAGGTATACGGCCGGCTGGAGGCGCATCTGGGGGTTGATTCCAGGCGTCGCGTACAGGATTTTCTGGAAGAACTGCGCAGCGGAAAGTCCAGTCCGCTGAAAAACATCACCTCTGGATATCACTATCATGAGATCCGGGCAGACCGGGAAGAGACACTGGATATGATCGGGAAAATGTTGGCGGGAAAAGGATTTTTGGTGGAAGAGGCAGAGGACTAGATTCCCTTTTCGGCGAAAACAGGCTATAATAGAAACAGAAGAGGAACCCGTAAACCTTATGTCATCTGGGATAGAAAAGGAGGGATTCCTATGACAGAGCACAAGATCATTACCATCGGCAGACAATTTGGAAGCGGCGGCCATGAGATCGGAAACTGCCTGGCCACCAGGCTTAATATTCCGCTCTATGACAACAACCTGGTCCGGATGGTGGCGGAGAAGCTGGATATCCGGGAGGAGACAGCCCAGGCGGTGGATGAAACCACCCTGAACAGCTTCCTGGAGGGCTATGTGCTGGCGCCGATCCAGCGCACCGGGAGCGCGGCGGACGATTATACCCAGCCGCTGACAGAGCAGGTCTACGCGCTGCAGTCCGAGATCATACGGAAGCTGGCGGACCGGGGGCCCTGCGTGATCGTGGGGCGCTGCGGAGACTATGTGCTGCGGGAGTATCCGGGACTGATCAACGTATTTATCTGCGCGGACCGGGAGGACCGGATCCGGCGGATCGCCCAGAGGTATGATATGTCAGAGCGCAAGGCGGCGGAGAAGATCAAGCGCATCGACCGGGAGCGGCGGTACTACTATGAATCCCACACCGGCATGGAGTGGGGCAGTATCGAGGCCCATCAGGTTCTCCTGAATGTGAGCAGGCTGGGGCTTGAGGGGACGGTGGATCTTCTGGAGATGATGTACCGGGCATAGATCCGGCGGGAAAATGACGAGAGAAAGAGGCTAGATAAGAGATGGATCTGATCATAGAAACCTTATTCCACGCCTGTGTTCACGCAGGCGTGGATTGTTTGAAAATGCTTCCCTTTTTATTTGCGGCGTTCCTTCTGATCGAGGCGCTGGAGCACCACGGTTCCCGGAAGCTGGCCCGGGGGCTTGCAAGGGTGGGAAAGGCAGGGCCGGTTGCAGGTGCTCTTGTGGGCTGTATCCCCCAGTGCGGATTTTCTGTGATCGCAGCCAATCTGTACGCCGGGGGCGTTATTTCCCCGGGGACCCTGCTGGCGGTGTTCGTGGCTACTTCAGATGAGGCGGTGCTGATCCTTCTGGGGAACCCGGGCAGTGCGGGGGAGGTGCTGCCTCTTCTGGCAGGCAAGATCCTGATCGCCGTTCTGGCAGGATATGTGACAGATCTTGTGCTTCGGAGGCGGATCGAAGAGCCCAAGGAAGTGGGAGAGTTGTGCCATCACTGCGGCTGCCACAAGGCAGGGGCCGGGCTGTTGCGGCCGGCTTTGAACCACACGGTGCGGATCTTTCTCTATCTCTTTGTTTTTACTGTGATCCTGAACCTGGTGATCGAAATTTTTGGGATCCGGCAGCTTTCCACATTTCTATTGGGGAACACACCGGTGCAGCCCCTTGCGGCGGCAGTGGTAGGGCTGATCCCCAACTGCGCGGCTTCAGTGATGCTCACCCAGCTTTATTTAAGCGGGGCTATTTCCTTTGCCTCTGTAATGGCCGGTCTGTGCACCGGAGCAGGGGTGGGGCTGATTGTTCTGTTCAAGATGAACGAGAGCAGAAGGGAGAACCTGAAACTGCTGGGTCTTCTTGTGGCGACCGGTATGGCGGCGGGAATGGCGCTGGAGTTGTTGAAATTTTAACGAAATTAGTGGTAAAAACCGGCGATTTACAGGCAAATCGTTGAAAATAGGGCGGAAAGTTGCATTTTAAGGGAAAGGTGCTATAATAGTTCACAGCTAAAGCGGTAAGCTTTAGAGGATTGAGGAGGAATTATCATGGCAACAAAAAAAGCAACCCCAGAGGTGAAGAAGGCCGGCACTGTCAGTACATCCTCAGTAAAGACAGAAACCACCAAGACAGCGGCCGTACAGAAGACAGTTAAGGCAGAACCGGCCAAAGCAGCGGCAAAGAAACCGGCTGCGAAGAAGACAGCGGCAAAGAAGACTTCTGCGAAGAAAGACATAAAGGTAAAGGCGATCGTAGAATACTACGGAAAGCAGGTAGAGGAGAAGGAGATCATCGCCAGCGTGAAGAAAGCATGGACCAAGTCCGGCAGAAAAGTAGGCGAGATCAAGTCCATCGATCTCTACATAAAGCCGGAAGAGGGAGCCGTTTATTATGTGATCAACGGTGTGGACACCGGAGCGGTTGCCTTCTAGGAACATCTGGAAGAAACGGAAAGATTGCGCAGGGCGCAATCTTTTTTCCGTTCGGGGAAGAATATAAGTCAGATAACAATATATTTTTGGCAAAAATATATTGACAAATGTAAAATATAGGAGTAGTATAATGACATAAACAATAAACAATATAAAAAAACAGATAAAACATTTGTTGAAATTGAGTTTATTGTTAAATTTAAGAAAGGAAGGTACGGACCGCCAAAAGATGAGTGAAGAATCTAGGTGAGGAAGGGTATCATTTATATACATAATTGATACCCTTCCTCTTTGTTGTTCGGCGGGAAATAGAGGAAACCAGATTTTGAACTTAACAGAAGCAAAGAAAAATGGTATAATTGCATAGAAGAAAGAGACACTTGTTTAATAAGGGGTAAAGGAGACAAAAGATATGGAGCAGGTATTAAGCAGTGGAAGCAGCATGATAACAGAAGCTTCGGGAAATGCGCGGGAACTCGCGGAACAGATAGGGGCGCAGCCCACCATGGAAGGGCTGATCGTGATGGGGATCGTGGGGCTTCTGATCTGTTTCTTTGGTCTGAAGCTGATCCGGCTTCAGGCGGCGTTGGTGGGTTTTTTGATGGGCGCGCTGATCGGTATTGGAGTTGCCTGGACAGCAGGGATTTCCGGCCTTACTTTCGCCATCGTAGTGTTTGCCTGCGGGGCGGTGTTGGCGGCATTGTCATTTTTTCTGTATAAATTTGGAGTATTCTGCGTGGTATTCTGCGTCTGCCTGGGAATGGGGGTGCAGATCGCAGATCCTCAGAGCACGCTGCCGCTGGTGATTGTTCTGGCGATCGCCTTGATCCTGGCTATTGTGGCAGTGATCTTTGTGGAGCCGGCCATCATTATTTGCACCGGTATATCCGGAGGCGTTACCGCCGGGATTTCTGCTGCGGCTGCCATGGGTCTGGAAGGGATCTGGCCTGGGTACGCCATCGGCGCGGTGGCGGCCATCCTGGGAATGGTGGTACAGTTTATGATGCATTCCCGGAAGGTAGGGAAGAAGGAAAAGGTATACGCAGAGCAGGTGAAAGAGGCAGATTCCGTGGAATCTGAGGTTGAGAAGGCCAGGATGGTCCTGGATGATCCGGAAGAGCCGGAGGATGAGGACGAGTAAGACCGGGTAAGACCGGAGGCAAAGGAGGCATGACTGTGAAGCTGGATATGCATTGTCATGTAAAGGAAGGATCCATCGACAGCAAAGTAAGTCTGGACGAGTATATTACGATCCTGAAGGAAAAGGGATTTGACGGGATGCTGATCACGGATCACGATACGTATAAGGGCTACCGTCACTGGAAGTATCAGATGAAGGGCAAGGTGCATGAGGATTTTGTGGTGCTCAAAGGCATCGAATATGATACCTGCGATGCAGGGCACATTATCTGCATTATGCCGGAAGGAGTGAAGATGCGGCTTCTGGAGCTGCGGGGACTGCCGGTGGCAGTGCTGATCGACTTCGTCCACCGGCACGGCGGGATCCTGGGACCGGCCCATCCCTGTGGGGAGAAGTATTTAAGTTTCACCAACACCAAGAAGTTCTACAAATCGCCGGAGATCATCAAGCGGTTTGATTTCTTCGAGGCATTTAACGCCTGCGAGCCGGAGGAGTCTAATGCAGGGGCTCTGAAGCTGGCTTACAAGTACAAGAAGCCGGGGATCGGCGGAAGCGACGCCCACAGGCCCGACTGTGTGGGGATGGGGTATACCATCCTGCCTGAGCCGGTGACCTGCGAGACGGAACTCATTTCCCTGATCCGGCAGAAGAAGCCCATGGAGATCGGCGGAAGCCTCTACAACAAGACCACCAAGGACAAGATGGGCAAGGCCAACAAGCTTCTGGTCTATTCCTTCTGGTTCTATAACAAGGGGGGGGAGCTGTTGAAGCGGCGCAAGCGGAAGAAAAAAGGAGAGATCGAGAATCCGGTGGATCCCATTGATCCCATTGAACTGCAGTACTGGCAGGAACATCAATAGAGAAAAAGGGCATTTCCTCTTTGGGAAATGCCCTTATCTTATGGGATGTTTTGAATTACTCGATGGTGATCAGCTTTGGCTGCTCCTCCTGCTTCTCCACTTCCTTTGGAAGCTGGAGACGGAGAACGCCGTCTTTGAAGGATGCTTTAATGTCCTCCTGGGTGATATCCTCGCCCACATAGAAACTCCGGTTGCAGGTGCCGGTGTAGCGCTCCTTGTGGATACATTTGCCCCGGGCCTCCTTCTCCTCTTTCGTCTCATTCTTGTGAGCCGTAATGGTAAGATAGCCGTCCTTCAAGTCCGCCTTGATCTCTTCCTTAGCGTATCCGGGCAGTTCAATCTCGATCACATAGTGATCCCCGGTCTCATGGATATCCGTCCTCATCACCTGAGATGAACTCCGGTCATAAGAACGGGTGAAGAAAGGATCACTGAACATATCGTCGAATAAATTGTTGAAAGATCTGTTGGCAAGTAACATAACACATTCCTCCTTGAATCTATGTGATAAATTCACATTACTTTTTATTGTTTTGCTTGTTATATGTATTATATAACACACTTTGTTAGCCAAGTCAACACTTGAGTGCTAAAAATATTAAAAAATTTGATGGCAGAATTAGTTAAATAGAAGGGGTTGCATATTATGCGAATAAGATGTATAATTATGCAAGTTCTTTTTAAAAAGGGACAGGGTATTTTCAATCTGGGACGTGGTATTTTTAAAAATACCACGTCCCCACCCAGAAAGGATGTTGTGAAATGATCAAAGCGGGTATCATCGGAGCCACTGGATACGCGGGTGCGGAGCTGGTCCGGCTTCTTGCGGGACACAAAGACGTGGATATCGTCTGGTATGGTTCCAGAAGTTATATAAATGATAATTATGCAAATGTATACCGGAATTTCTGTAAGATCGTGGACGCCAGATGTCTGGATGACAACTTAGGGGAATTGGCGGACCAGGCGGATGTGATCTTTACAGCCACGCCCCAGGGCTTCCTGGCGTCGGTGCTGACGGAGGAGATCCTGGAGAAAACGAAGGTGATCGATCTAAGCGCGGACTTCCGGATCAAGGATGTGGCGGTTTATGAAAAGTGGTACGGCATTGAGCACAAGAGCCCCCAGTTCCTTGCGGAGGCGGTGTACGGCCTCTGTGAGATCAACCGGGAGAAGATCCGGGGCGCCAGGCTGGTGGCCAATCCGGGGTGTTATACCACCTGTTCGATCCTCACCGCCTACCCGCTGGCCAGGGAGGGACTGATCGACATGGACACCCTGATCGTGGACGCCAAGTCCGGAACATCCGGTGCAGGCCGGGGGGCCAAGGTCCCTAACCTGTTCTGCGAGGTGAACGAGAATATAAAGGCCTACGGGGTGGCTACCCACCGGCACACGCCGGAGATCGAGGAGCAGCTGGGATACGCGGCGGGCCGGCCGGTGACCTTAAGCTTCACCCCTCATCTGGTTCCCATGAACCGGGGGATCCTGGCCACGGAGTACGCCTCTCTTAAGGAAATGGTCTCCTGGGAAGAGGTAAAAAAGATCTATGAGAAATATTATGGAAAGGAAACCTTTATCCGGGTGCTGGACCAGGGCGTGTGCCCGGAGACCAAATGGGTGGAGGGAAGCAACTATGTGGATATCGGCTTCCAGATCGACCCGCGGACCGGCCGGATCATCCTGATGGGCGCCATTGACAACCTGGTGAAAGGCGCCGCCGGACAGGCGGTCCAGAACATGAACCTGCTCTTTGGCCTGCCGGAGACGCAAGGGCTTGAGCTGGTGCCCATGTTCCCGTAAGAATGACGGAAAAGGAGGACAAAAAGTGATACGGGTAATGAAGATGGAAGATTATGACCAGGTCTACGCACTCTGGAGCAGGATCCACGGGTTCGGCCTGCGAAGCGTAGACGATTCCCGGGAGGGCATCCGCCGGTTCCTGGAGCGCAATCCTACCACCAGCGTGGTAGCGGAGGAGGACGGCCGGATCGTGGGCGCCATCCTCTGCGGGCACGACGGCAGGCGGGGGTGTCTCTATCACGTCTGCGTGGACGAGGGATACCGGATGCGGGGCATCGGGAAGGCCATGGTGGTGGCCGCCATGGAGGCCCTGAAGGCAGAGAAGATCAACAAGGTTTCTCTCATCGCCTTCACCAGAAATGATATCGGCAATGCATTCTGGAAGGAGATTGGCTGGACAAAACGCCAGGATCTGAACTATTATGATTTTACATTAAATGAGGCAAATATCACGGCTTTTATCCAGTAAGGCCGGGAAGACACAGCATAGAAAGGGAGGACTGAAAAATGAAAGAAATCAAAGGCGGCGTGACCGCGGCAAAAGGATTTGAGGCGGCCAGCACAGCCGCAGGGATCAAATACAAGGACCGGACCGACATGGCTATGATCTACAGCCAGGTTCCCTGTCAGGCGGCAGGAACCTTTACCACCAACGTAGTGAAGGCTGCGCCGGTGAAATGGGACCGGCAGGTGATCGACAGCGGCGCGCCGGTGCAGGCGGTGATCGTCAATTCCGGTATCGCCAACGCCTGTACTGGAGAAGAGGGGATGGGTTACTGTAAGGAGACGGCTCAGGCGGCAGCGGAGGCTCTGGGGATCCAGGCCTCCGGCGTGACCATTGGATCCACCGGCGTCATCGGGATGCAGCTTCCCATAGAGAAGGTGAAGGCAGGCATTCAGGTTCTGGCGGGAGAGAAGAACGGTTCCCTGGAAAACGGCACCGCCGCAGCCAAAGCCATCATGACCACAGACACCTGTGAAAAGGAACTGGCGGTGGAACTGGAGATCGGCGGGAAGACGGTTACGCTGGGGGGCATGGCCAAGGGTTCCGGCATGATCCACCCCAACATGTGCACCATGTTGGCCTTTCTTACCACCGACGCGGTAATCTCCAAAGAGACGCTGCAGAAAGCCTTAAGCGAAGACATTCAGGACACCTACAATATGATCTCTGTGGACGGGGACACTTCCACCAACGATACAGTGCTGCTTCTGGCAAATGGCCTGGCGGAGAACCCGGAGATCCAATACGGAACGGCAGAGTATGAAGAGTTCAAAGAAGCTCTTCACAGGGTAAATGTATATCTGGCGAAAAAGATCGCCGGAGACGGGGAAGGCGCCACCGCTCTTTTCGAAGTGCAGGCGGTAGGCTGCGAGAGCGTGGAACAGGCAAAGACCCTGGCCAAGGCCATTGTCTGCTCCAACCTGACCAAGACGGCTATCGCAGGTCATGACGCCAACTGGGGCAGGATCCTGTGCGCCATGGGGTATTCGGGAGCACAGTTTGACCCGGAGAAAGTGGATCTGTTCTTTGAGAGCAAGGAGGGAAAGATCCAGATCATCGCGGACGGTACAGCAGTGGCCTACAGCGAGAAAGAGGCTACCAAGATCCTGTCTGAGCCGGAAGTGACCGCCATCGCGGATGTGAAGATGGGCACGGAGAAGGCCACCGCCTGGGGCTGCGACCTGACCCACGGCTACATTGACATCAACGCGGATTACCGGAGCTGATCATCAGGCAAAAAGAGGGAGACAACAGGGAAGGAGCGGATCGCATGAATAAAGATATGGAAAAATACCTGGAGAAGGCGGAGGTGCTTATTGAGGCCCTGCCTTACATCCAGCGGTTCAACCGCCGGATCTTCGTGGTAAAATACGGCGGCAGTGCCATGGTGGACGAGGAGTTGAAAGAGCAGGTCATCAAGGACGTAACGCTGTTGAAGCTGGTAGGGTTCAAGCCCATCATCGTCCACGGCGGCGGCAAGGAGATCAGCCGCTGGGTCGGCAAGGTGGGAATGGAGCCGGAATTCGTCAACGGGCTGCGGGTGACAGACGAAGAAACCATGGAGCTGGCGGAGATGGTGCTGGGCCGGGTCAACAAAAGCCTGGTGCAGCTGGTAGAGAGCCTGGGCGTGCGTGCCATCGGGATCAGCGGCAAGGACGGGCAGCTTCTGTCTGTGAATAAGAAATACGCCAATGGTGCGGATATCGGTTTCGTGGGGGATATCAAGAAGGTCAATGCGGAAGTCCTCTACGATCTGATCGAGAAGGATTTCCTTCCCGTGATCTGTCCGGTGGGACTGGACGATGATTACAATACCTACAATATCAACGCGGACGATGCGGCCTGCGCTATCGCCAAGGCCATGCGGGCGGAGAAGCTGGCCTTTCTTACTGATATCGAAGGAGTGTACCGGAATCCGGAGGATCCCTCCACCCTGATCTCGGAGCTTCGGGTCTCAGAGGCCAGGAAGCTGATGAATGAAGGAGTGATCGGCGGCGGCATGCTGCCCAAGCTGAACAGTTGCATCGACGCCATTGAACACGGGGTTTCCCGGGTGCACATCCTGGACGGGCGGATCCCCCACTGTCTCCTGCTGGAGATCTTCACCAATAAAGGAATCGGCACAGCCATCTTAAACGAAGGGGAGCAGCAGTATTATTATGGAGAATAAAGCGATGAATCAATATGTGGAAACCACAGAAAACAGCCTAGTGCACACTTATAATCGTTTCCCCGTGGTCCTGGACCGGGGAGAGGGCGTGTACCTTTACGACACAGAAGGAAAGAAATACCTGGACTTTGCTGCAGGGATCGCGGTGTCCGGATTGGGCTACGGCAACCCGGAATTCAACAGCGCCCTGAAAGCGCAGATCGATCAGCTGATCCATTCCTCCAACCTGTATTACAACACCACCTGCGGCAAAGCGGCGGAGGCGCTTAAGGAGGTCAGCGGGATGGACCGGGTGTTCTTCACCAACAGCGGTACCGAGGCCATCGAAGGAGCCCTGAAGGCGGCAAGGAAATATGCCTGGAAGAAGGGGACCGGCCGCTATCAGTTTATCGCCATGGAGAATTCCTTCCACGGCAGGAGCATGGGCGCGCTGTCAGTGACAGAGCATGAAGCCTACCGGACGCCTTTTGAGCCGCTGATCCCGGGGGTGAGCTTCGCCCGGTTCAACGACCTGGACAGCGTCCGGGAGCTGGTGACAGAGAAGACCTGCGCCATCATTCTGGAACCTCTCCAGGGAGAGGGCGGGATCAACACGGCCAGCGAAGAATTTATGAAAGGAATCCGGGAACTCTGCGACAAAGAGGGGATCCTGATGATCTGTGATGAGATCCAGTGCGGGATGGGCCGGACGGGAAGTATGTTCGCCTGGCAGTCTTATGGGACGAAGCCGGATATCATGGCCATGGCCAAGGCCATCGGGAGCGGCGTCCCGGTGGGGGCCTTTGCCATGACAGAAGAAGTGGCGAAGTATTCTCTGGAGCCGGGGGACCACGGCACCACCTACGGGGGTAATCCTCTGGCCTGCGCGGCGGTGGCCAAGACCATTGAGATCTTCCGCCGGGAGAAGATCACAGACCATGTACAGGAGGTGGGCGCTTATCTGACCCTGCGCCTAAAGGAACTGGTGGAGACCTGCGACGGCGCGCTGGAGCAGAGAGGAAAAGGACTGATCCAGGGATTGAAGGTTCGCCGTCCTGCCGGCGAGATCTGCGCCGCGGCGCTTAAGGAAGGACTTCTTGTGATTAGCGCCAGAAGCGACGTGATCCGTCTGGTGCCGCCCCTGATCGTTAAGAGAGAGCACGTAGACGAACTGATGGAGAAATTAAAGAAAGTATTATAGGCAGAAGGGACATAAAAGAGCCGGTCGTCGGATATACTATCTGGAAGCAGAGAGGAGGTAGATCCGGATGACCGGTTTTTTGATCGCCCTTTTATCCGGGGCGCTGATGAGTGTGCAGGGGGTGTTTAACACCCAGGTGACAAAGACCACGGGCCTTTGGGTCAGCAATGGGTGGGTGCAGGCAAGCGCTCTTGCCGCCTGTGTGGCAGTCTGGTTTTTCGCCGGGAGGGACAGCATCGGGACGCTGTGGAAGGTAGAGCCAAAATACGTACTGCTGGGAGGGGTGATCGGCGCGGGGATCACCTGGACGGTGGTAAAAAGCATGGAGCAGTTAGGTCCTGCCAAAGCGGCCCTGCTCATTGTGATCGCTCAGCTGATCGTGGCCTATCTTATCGAGCTTTTCGGCCTGTTTGGCGTGGAGCGGGAACCCCTGGAATGGCGCAGGGTGATCGGTATGGGAATCGCCCTGATTGGAGTTGCAATTTTCCAGTGGAAATAGTACAATGAGTCTATCTAGGCATAAGAGGGGTATTTACAGTCTGACAAGCTGTAAAGGAGAAGATTTTATGCATAGAACGTGGAAACGGCTCTGCCTGATCGGGGCAGGGATCGTGTGGATGACGGCGGCAGGCTGTCAGGAGGGGAACCAGGAAGAACCGCTTCTGGAGGAAGTGGAGGAGATCCGGGAGGAACCGGAGCAGACAGAGGAGGAAAAGCCGGAAGAAGAGAAGATCTGCGTCCATGTCTGCGGGCAGGTTGCAAGCCCGGGCGTCTACGAACTGCCGGCGGGAAGCCGGGTCTATCAGGCGGTGGAAGCGGCAGGCGGGATGACGGATGGAGCAGCCTGGCAGATCAATCAGGCCCAGGAACTCACCGATGGGCAGCAGGTGTACGTGCCCTCGAAGGAGGAGGCGTCGGACGCCGGGATAGAACCGGGGATTGCGGGGCAGGCAGAAGATGGGAAGGTAAACATCAACACCGCCACGAAAGAAGAACTGATGACCCTTAGCGGGATCGGCGAGGCAAGAGCGGAGGCGATCCTTAAGTACCGGGAGGAAAAAGGGGGCTTTCAGTCCACAGAGGAACTGAAAGAGATCGACGGGATCAAGGACGGAATATTTGGCAAGATAGAAGATCAGATCAAGATTTGACAGGGGAGAACAAGATGAGCAGAAAGGTATTGGTTGTAGACGACGAAAAATTGATCGTGAAGGGCATCCGCTACAGTCTGGAGCAGGACGGGATGGAAGTGGACTGTGCCTACGACGGCGAGGAAGCGCTGAAGCTGGCTAAGGAGAATGAATACGACATCCTTCTCCTGGACGTAATGCTGCCCAAGCGGGATGGATTCCAGGTGTGCCAGCAGATCCGGGAGTTCTCGGATGTGCCCATCGTCATGCTGACGGCAAAAGGGGACGATATGGATAAGATCCTGGGCCTGGAGTATGGCGCGGACGATTACATAACAAAACCTTTCAATATCCTGGAAGTAAAGGCCAGGATCAAGGCCATCATGCGCCGTACCGGCAGACAGAAGGATGAGAAGCCGGGGCACAGGCTGATCACCGCCGGCGATATGAAGATCGACTGCGAGAGCAGGCGGGTGATCATCGCGGGCCGGGAGATCAACCTTACAGCCAAGGAGTTCGATCTTCTGGAGCTTCTGGCTACCAATCCGGGCAAAGTGTACAGCAGAGAGAATCTTCTGAATATCGTGTGGGGTTATGAGTATCCCGGCGACGCGCGGACGGTGGACGTACATATCCGAAGGCTGCGGGAGAAGGTTGAGACAAATCCCAGCGATCCGAAATATGTCTATACAAAGTGGGGAGTGGGTTACTATTTCAGGGGTTAAGAAATACATCAGAATCGGTATTTTCAAAAGTCTTCGCTTTCGGATCACCCTTTTGATCATTTTGGCGGGCCTTATCCCCGGCCTGATCATGCGCGGGGTGATCCTGAGCGGTTATGAGGACCGGGCGGTGCAAAGACGGACCGCCGAGATCCAGAATCAATGTGCAATTCTCTGCGACCAGCTGAGCAGTACCGGCTATTCCGGCGGCGTCGCGTCAGAGATTATTCAGACAGAACTTACGCAATTAACAAACATTTATAACGGGCGGGTCATGATCATCAATGATGCGTACCAGATCATAGAAGACACCTACGACATGGATGTGGGGAAGACGATTGTCTCCGGGGATGTGATCCGTTGTTTTCAGCGGGAAAGTACCAGCCATTATGATGACAGAAACCGGTATATTGAAGTTACGTCTCCGATCCTGGATAGCGCGTCAGAAAAAGTGGTAGGCGTTCTGCTGATGAGTGTTTCCACTGATGTGATCACGGATCAGCAGACAGCCCTGGCGGGCCAGACCTGGGTGGCCTGGGCAGCCGCGGCGCTGATCGTGGTGATCCTGGCTGTGCTGGCAGGCATTCTGATGGTCCGGCCGTTTAAGCGGATCACCCGTTCCATCGAGGCGGTGACAGAAGGATATGAAGATCAGTATCTTCATGAGAAAGCCTACACAGAGACCAGGCTGATCTCGGAAGCATTCAATAAGATGCTGGGGCGGATGAAGGCGCTGGACGATTCCAGGCAGGAATTTGTATCTAATGTATCCCATGAACTAAAGACGCCGCTGACCTCCATGAAGGTCCTGGCGGATTCTCTTTTGATCCAGAAGGACGCTCCGGTGGAACTGTATCAGGAATTCATGGGAGACCTGTCGGAAGAGATCGAGCGGGAGAATAAGATCATCAACGATCTTCTGTCTCTGGTCAAGATGGACAAGACGGCCAGCGTCATGAATATCCGCTCAGAAAATATCAATGAACTGGTAGAGCAGATCCTGAAGAGGCTGCGGCCCATCGCGGCCAGCCGGAATGTGGAAGTGATTTTTGAGAGCTTCCGTCCGGTGACGGCAGAAGTGGATGAGATGAAGCTGTCCCTTGCCATCTCCAACCTGGTGGAGAATGCCATCAAATACAACAAAGAATCCGGCTGGATCCATGTTACCCTGAACGCGGACCACAAGTTCTTCTATCTGGAAGTGGCAGACTCGGGGATCGGGATCCCCCAGGAGGAGACGGAGCATATCTTTGAACGGTTCTACCGGGTAGACAAATCCCATTCCCGGGAGATCGGCGGAACAGGGCTGGGGCTTTCCATCGCCCGCAGCGCGGTGGTGATGCACCGGGGAGCCATCAAAGTGTTCAGTCAGCCGGGAGAAGGGACCACCTTTACCGTGCGGATCCCGTTGACTTACGTGGCCTAGGAGAAAGGAGAACAGAATGAGAAAGAGTATTTATTTCTGGCTTTTGCTGCTGGCGGCCACCCTCCTTTTCACAGGCTGCAAAGGAGGCGGTGAGGGAGAGGGCGACGGGCCTTTTCTTTACTATGTAAATGCAGAAGGAACGGAGCTTGTAAAACAGGAGACAAACCGTCTGGACAGTGAGACCGAATCTGCGGTTGAGGACATGCTTGAGGACCTTCAGAAAACGGTGGACGCGATTGATTACAAGAGCGCGTTTCCCCAGGGTGTGGCTGTGGAAGAATGGTCTCTGGAACAGGGAGTTGTGAAGCTGCATTTCACGGAAAGTTATGAAGAAATGGAAAAAGCGGCGGAAGTACTTCTGAAAGCGGCGGTGGTTCAGTCTCTGACCCAGATCGAGGGTGTGGAATCTGTGGAGTTCTATATCGGCGATCAGCCTCTTGCCAGAAAAGACGGTACGGCGGAAGGCCCTGTGACAGCCGATGATTTTGTCCAGAATACAGGCTCTTCCCTGCACTCTTATCAGGTGAAAGATTTTGGCCTGTTTTTTGCCGGAAAAGAAGGCAAGTTGGTGCGGGAAGAGGTTGAGGTCCGCTATAACAGCAATATTTCCGCGGAAAAGCAGATCATTGAGCAGTTGATCCAGGGGCCTGACGGAGACGAGGCGATCCCTACGCTTCCGGAGGATACGAAACTTCTGGGAATTTCAGTGAGAGACGGGGTCTGCTATGTGAATTTCAGCGAGGAGTTCCTGCAGCCGGTGGACCAGGTGGATCCAAAACTGACTATCTATTCCATCGTCAATTCCATTACAGCCAGCGGGAGCGCGGGGAAGGTTCAGATCCTGGTCAACGGGGAGACCAACCTTTCCTATCAGGAGACCATTGACATCAGTCAGCCATTTTCTATGAACGCAGATTTGATCGAGGAGGAAGAGTGAGGCACAGACCATTATGTTTTGTGTGCCTGGCCTTGTTTCTGTTCCTGTGGGGCGCAGTCCTTATGGGAGGGGAGAAGTGGTTTCAGGAACTTCGCCCTTCCCCTCTGGACGTCTGCGCCGAGGCGGGGGAACAGATCCGGTTCACAGGCCGGGTGTATCAGCGGGAAGAAAGAGACGCATATCAGATCTTATATCTAAAAGAAAATTCTGTACAATCTGAGGAACAGTCGTTCCAGATATCCGGAATCATGGTTTATGATGAAAAGAAGAAAGACCTTGCCATCGGCAGCAGGCTTGTGGTGGAGGGAGAGGCATTTCCCCAGCGGTCCTCCCGCAATCCGGGCGGTTTTGACCAGCGGATCTACGATCGCAGGCGGGGGATCTATGGCAGTGTGTGGGCCACAGACATCCAGACGGCAGGCAGAGGAGAAGACTGGTTTATGGAGGGACTCTGCCAGTTCCGCCAGGCCTGGCGGCGGCAGCTGGTGGAAGCCATGGGAGAGAAAGACGGGGAGACTCTGTCCGCCATCCTTCTGGGAGAAAAGGCGGGGATGGACCCGGAGATGAAGGAGTTGTATCAGGATCAGGGGATCGGCCATATCCTGGCCATCTCCGGCCTTCATCTGTCCCTGATCGGGCTTGGGGCCTACCGGGTGCTGCGCCGGGGAACCGGTTCTTACCTTGCCGGAGGTGCGGCGGGGATCGGGTTCCTTGGCTTATACGTGGTGATGATCGGGCTGTCGGTATCGGTGGTCCGGGCTTTCCTGATGTTCCTTTTCCGGATCGGGGCGGACATGACGGGACGGCATTATGACGGTCTTACTGCCCTGTCCTTTTCGGCGGCGGCTGTTCTTCTGTGGCGGCCGTTGTCGGTCTATGACGGCGGCTTCTGGCTTTCCTTCGGGGCGGTGCTGGGGCTTTTGCTTCTTCTGCCTCTCTTCCAGGGACTTCCCTGCCAGGGGTTCTGGTCCAGCTTCTGTGTCAATCTGGTGATCTTCCCGGTTCTTGCCTGGTATTTCTTCGAGTTCCCGCCCTGGTCCCTGATCCTGAATCTTGTGGTAATCCCCCTTTTCTCTGTGCTTCTGATATCCGGCCTTCTGGGAAGCCTTCTTCTGTGGGCCTCCATTCCTCTGGGGGAATTGCTCCTTGGGGTGTGCAAGGGGATCTTCTGGCTCTATGAAGGGTGCTGCCGGATCGCCGCCCTGCTTCCTGGCGCGCGGGTCATCACCGGCCAGCCGGAGATCTGGCAGATGGTCTTTTATTATCTCTGTCTTGCAGGAATCTTTGTCCTGCTGTGGAACTGGAAAAGGAAACACCTTCATGATCGATCCCGTTCCGGTCCCGGGCACAGGCACAGGGCTATTCCATGGATCGGATCCGCCGTCCTCCTTATGGCAGGGATCGGGATCCTGCTGTTCCCGGTGGAGGAAAGAGGGGAACTATCTGTCATAGTGCTGGATGTGGGGCAGGGGGACGGAATCTTCATCCAGGACCCGGCAGGGGGGATCTGTCTCATTGACGGGGGCAGCAGTTCCGAAGACCAGATCGGCCGGTATACCCTGGAACCCTTTCTGAAATCCAAAGGCGTGGACCGGCTGGACTATGTGCTGGTCTCTCACGGGGACGTGGATCACTATAGCGGGATCCTGGAGCTGATCCAGAGGCGGGATCAGGGGGTCGATATCGGAACGCTGGTGCTGCCCCCGAGGAGGCTCTGGGAAGAGCAGCTTGAGAATCTGGCCCTTCAGGCACAAAGAGCCGGGATCCCTGTGGCGGTGATGGCTCCGGGAGACGTGCTGGGCGGGGGAGGGATGACCCTTACCTGCCTGCAGCCGGGGGAGGATTTCCCCGGGGAGCCGGGAAATGAAGCCTCCCTGGTGCTGGCGCTCCAGTACGGGGAATTTGACATGCTGCTCACCGGGGATGTGGAAGGAAAGGGAGAAGATCTGCTGACCAGGATCCTGGAAGAAGATTACCAGGATGTGACATGGGACATACTCAAAGCGGCCCACCACGGTTCGAAGAATTCCACCGGGGAGGCATTCCTTGAGGCGGCGGCGCCTTCGCGCACCCTGATCTCGGCAGGGAAGGACAGCCGGTACGGCCATCCCCATAAGGAAACTCTGGAGCGGCTCCGGGAGGCAGGAAGCCGGGTGTATTCCACTGCGGACCACGGGGCCATTGAGATCCGGACAGATGGGAAATCCATGGGGATCACCGGGTTTTGCGGTTGAATTCATCCCGGAAATCTAGTATACTTCTCTAGGAAGAATGGAACTATCCCAGTCAGAGAAAGAAGGAATCATCCATGACATATGAAGAAGCCTTAGAGCAGGCCAGGACCTGTATCGGCAAGTACTGCAAGGCCTGTCCGGTGTGCAACGGCCGGGCCTGCTCCAACCAGATGCCAGGCCCCGGGGCCAAGGGAACGGGAACGGTGGCGATCCGCAATTATGAGAAATGGCAGGAGCTGTGTATCAATATGGACACCATCTGCGAGAACCGGCCTGCGGACACCAGCCTGTCCATCTTTGGACAGATATTTCAGTACCCCATCTTCGCGGCGCCTATCGGGGCTATGAAGCTGCATTACGGAGACAAGTACGATGACCTGGAATACAATGACATCCTGGTGTCTGCCTGTGCGGCGGAAGGGATCGCGGCATTTACCGGAGACGGCACCAACCCGGCGGTGATGGAGGGCGCGGCCCATGCCATCAAGGCGGTGAAGGGGCAGGGCATCCCCACGGTCAAGCCCTGGGATCTTGCCACCCTGGAGGAGAAATTTGCTTTGGTAAAGGAGTCCGGCGCCTTCGCGGCTGCTATGGATATTGACGCCGCTGGTCTTCCATTTCTTAAGGGGCTGACCCCGCCGGCAGGAAGTAAGACGGTAGAGGAGCTTAAGGAAGTGGTGGCTGCGGCAGGAGTTCCCTTCATCGTGAAAGGGATCATGACTGTGAAGGGAGCCAGGAAAGCAAAGGAAGCAGGGGCTTCTGCCATCGTGGTGTCCAACCACGGCGGCCGGGTGCTGGATCAGTGTCCTTCCACGGCAGAGGTTCTGCCGGAGATCGCGGATGCTGTGGGCAGTGAGATGAAGATCCTGGTGGACGGAGGGATCCGTTCCGGTGTGGATATATTCAAGGCTCTTGCACTGGGCGCGGACGCAGTGCTGATCGGACGACCCTTTGTGACGGCGGTCTACGGGGGAGCGGCCGAAGGCGTTCATGCACTGGTTCAGAAACTGGCTTTGGAGCTTGCCGACACCATGGCGATGTGCGGAGCTCACAGCCTGGATGAGATTACAAGGGATATGATCAGATAATCTATGAAAAGTCTAAATGAAGACATCAAAACAGGACAGTTTAAACAGGTATACCTCCTCTATGGAGAGGAGGCTTATCTGAAGAAACAGTATAAGGACCGGCTGACCAGGGCCATGCTGCCGGAAGGGGATACCATGAACTATGCCTATTATGAAGGCAAGGGGATCGACGGGGCGGAGCTTATCGATCTGGCGGAGACCATGCCCTTTTTCGCGGAGCGCCGTCTGATCGTGGTGGAGAATTCCGGGTTCTTCAAGAGCGCGGAGCCTCAGCTTGCCGACTATATGAAAGAACTGCCGGAGACCGCCTGCTTTCTCTTTGTGGAACAGGAAGTAGACAAAAGAAGCAGGATGTTCAAGGCGGTGAAGACGGTGGGCCGGGCGGTGGAGCTTGGCCGGCAGGACGAGAAGACCCTGCTCTACTGGATCGCCGGACATCTGAAGCGGGAAGGCAGGCAGATCACGGAGCGGTCAGCCCGCCACCTGGTAGAGCAGGTGGGAACGGACATGGAGAACCTGTCCCGGGAGATGGAGAAGCTGATCGCCTATACCATGGGAAGGACGGAGATCACCGGGCAGGATATCGACGACATCTGCACTGTTCAGATCACCAACCAGATCTTCGATATGGTGGAGGCGGTAGCCAGGAAGGAACAGAAAAAAGCCCTGGAGTACTACTATGATCTGCTGGCGTTAAAAGAGCCGCCCATGCGGATCCTCTACCTTCTGTCCCGGCAGTTCAGGCTGCTCCTGGAGGTGAAGGAGCTTATGAAGACCGGGGCCGATAAGGCGAAGATCGCCAGTGTGGCAAAACTCCATCCCTTTGTGGCGGGAAAATATATGCAGCAGTGCCGGAATTTTACCACCCGGGAATTAAGAGAAGCCATGGAAGAAGCGGCGGAACTGGAAGAGGCGGTGAAGACCGGACGGCTGGGAGACCGGATGAGCGTGGAGATCTACATCCTGGAGAGGAGCAGGCGTACGGCTCCCGGAGGGGAAGACAAGAAGTAATAAGAGAAAGAGGATAGAAAATGGCAGGAATAGACCAGAGTAAAATTCGCAATTTTTGTATCATTGCCCATATTGACCACGGGAAATCTACCCTGGCGGACCGGATCATCGAGATGACCGGGCTTCTCACCAGCCGGGAAATGCAGTCCCAGGTGCTGGACAATATGGAACTGGAGCGGGAGCGGGGGATCACCATCAAGGCCCAGACCGTCCGCACCGTGTATCAGGCGAAAAACGGAGAAGAATATATTTTCAATCTCATTGATACCCCGGGGCATGTGGACTTTAACTATGAGGTGTCCCGGAGCCTGGCCGCCTGCGACGGCGCCATCCTGGTGGTGGACGCGGCCCAGGGGGTGGAGGCCCAGACGCTGGCCAATGTGTATCTGGCCCTGGATCATGATCTGGATGTGATGCCGGTGATCAATAAGATCGACCTTCCCAGCGCCCAGCCGGAGCGGGTGATCGAGGAGATCGAGGATGTGATCGGCATTGAGGCTTCCGACGCTCCGCTGATCTCAGCCAAGACCGGGCTTAATGTAGATCAGGTGCTGGAACAGGTGGTAGAGAAGATCCCTGCGCCCCAGGGGGATCCGGATGCGCCTCTAAAAGCGCTGATCTTTGACTCTGTCTATGATTCTTACAAAGGCGTGATCGTATTCTGCCGGATCAAGGACGGGACGGTGCGAAAGGGCACACCCATCCGTATGATGGCCACCGGGGCGAAGGCGGAAGTGGTAGAAGTGGGCTACTTTGGCGCCGGCCAGTTCATTCCCTGCGAGGAGCTGAGCGCGGGCATGGTAGGATATATTACTGCCAGTCTGAAGAATGTGAAGGAAACCCGGGTGGGAGATACGGTGACCAACGCGGAACATCCTTGCGCGGAGCCTCTTCCCGGTTACCGGAAGGTGAATCCCATGGTGTACTGCGGTATGTACCCGGCAGACGGGGCCAAGTACCCGGATTTACGAGACGCGCTGGAGAAGCTGCAGCTTAACGACGCTTCCCTTCAGTTTGAACCGGAGACCTCGGTGGCGCTGGGATTTGGATTCCGTTGCGGATTTCTGGGGCTTTTGCACCTGGAGATCATCCAGGAGCGGCTGGAGCGGGAGTACAACCTGGATCTGGTGACCACTGCCCCCAGTGTAATCTACAAAGTCTATAAGACCAACGGAGATGTGATCGACCTGACCAACCCCACCAATCTTCCTGATCCGTCGGAGATCGACTACATGGAGGAGCCGGTGGTGAAGGCGGAGATCATGGTGACGTCTGAATATATCGGTTCTATCATGGACCTGTGCCAGGAGCGGCGGGGTGTCTATGAAGGTATGGAGTATATTGAGGAGACCCGGGCAGTGCTGCGTTACCGCCTGCCCCTCAATGAGATCATTTACGACTTCTTTGACGCGCTGAAATCCCGTTCCAGAGGCTATGCCTCCTTTGACTATGAGCTGGCGGGCTACGAGCGTTCCGAGCTGGTGAAGCTGGATATCCTGATCAATAAGGAAGAGGTGGACGCCCTTTCCTTTATCGTCCATGGGGATACCGCCTACGAGCGGGGGCGGAAGATGTGTGAGAAGCTGAAGGAGGAGATCCCCCGGCAGCTCTTTGAGATCCCCATTCAGGCGGCTATCGGCAGCAAGATCATCGCCCGGGAGACAGTGCGGGCCCTGCGCAAAGATGTGCTGGCCAAGTGCTACGGCGGCGACATCACCCGGAAGAAAAAACTTCTGGAGAAGCAGAAAGAAGGCAAGAAGCGGATGCGCCAGGTGGGCAATGTAGAGATTCCCCAGAAGGCATTTATGAGTGTGCTGAAGCTGGATGATAAGTAACAGGAGCAGTGATGATGGAGCAGTCAGGCAGAAAACCTTTGGAGTTATATCTTCATATTCCATTTTGCGCCAGCAAATGTAAGTACTGTGATTTCAGGTCTGCCCCGGCCAGCGGGGCCGCGCGGCAGGCCTATGTGAAAGACCTTTGCCGGAAGATCCGTTCCCACGGAGATCTGGCAGAGGTTTCTTTGGTTGTCAGCATTTTCCTGGGAGGGGGCACGCCCTCCATTCTGGAGGCGGAAGAGACCGGACAGATCTTCCAGGCTATTCGGGAGACCTTTTCCCTGGCGGAAGATGCGGAGATCACCACGGAGATGAATCCGGGGACTGTGTCCCGGGAGAAACTTAAGATCTACCGGAACTTAGGGATCAACCGGCTGAGCATAGGCTTACAGTCCATGGACGACCGGGAACTTGCGATGCTGGGGCGGATCCACACCCGGCAGGATTTCCTGGATACTTACCAGATGGCCCGGGAGGAGGGGTTCTCCAACATCAATGTGGATCTCATCTCGGCCATTCCTTATCAGACGGCGGAAAGCTGGCGGGACACTCTTATCCGGACGGCACAGCTGGGGCCGGAGCACATCTCCGCCTACAGTCTTATCATCGAGGAAGGGACGCCCTTCTATGAGCGGTACGGGGAAGGGCGGCATGCAGAAGAACTGCCTGACGAGGACACGGAGCGGCAGATGTACCATGACACTGCAAGGATCCTTAAGGATTACGGCTATCACCGCTATGAGATCTCTAACTATGCCAGGGCGGGATACGAATGCCGCCATAACCTGGGGTACTGGAACCGGACCGAATATCTGGGGATCGGGGAGAGCGCGGCTTCTCTCATCGGCAACCGGCGCTGGGTAGAAGGGGAAGAACCGCAGGAACTGACGGTGTCTGAGCAGATGGAAGAATACATGTTTCTGGGATTGCGGAAGATGGAAGGCGTATCAAAAGAGCAGTTCCGGGAGACCTTTGGGCGTACCCTGGAGAGCGTATACCAGGATGTGCTGGATCGGATGTATCAGTTGGGAATGCTGGAAGAGGAAGAAGGATACGTGCGCCTGACCGAGCGGGGCATCGATGTGAGCAACTTGGTGATGAGCGAGTTCCTGCTCTAAAAAGGGACAGGGTATTTTCAATCTGGGACGTGGTATTTTTGAAAATACCACGTCCCCGGTTGACGTTTTAGTTGATATTTCTTATAATCAATCCATCACAATTTCTTTATTCTCATTTCACGGCCATTCGGCCAGAGAATTCCAGAAAGCAAATGCAAAATAAATGTAAAGAGGATAGCTTATATGGTTTACAGCTTGGGAAACCTAAATTGGGAAATATACCAAAGTATCACGGACAGATATGTTACAAATGAAGTAGTGATTACGGAAGAACAGCTCCGACATATTAAAAAAAGACATCAAGAAGCATATCAAGATGTTCTGCATTATCTGAAGGAAACGCTGGACAGTCCGGATTATATAGTTAAAGATAGCCATCCTGATACAGGATTAGTTATAAAAGAAATCCGAAGAGAAGCTATGATTTTCTTGTTAGTTCTTAAAATTGCTACATCTAGTGACAAAAGTGGGTATAAGAATTCGGTTATAAGCGGTTGGAGGATTACAGAGAAGAGGTTGAAAAATTATTTGAGAAATAAAAAGCTCATTTACAAAAAGGAATAATTGGGCTATACTACAGATACAATAAGAAAGAGGTTATTTGAGGTGGTAAATTTCGTTGCAGCCACGCACCCTAAGGGTCAAAAGAGATGCAGGAGAGGCGACGCCTGCCAGATAACCTCTTTCGATGTTAAAACTCTGGTTTGCGGCCGGAGTTTTTGTAGTTACCTGGGGAGAGCCTATGAAGTGCTGCTGGAGATCAGCGGCGGTGAAAGGACAGAAAAAAGGACGAAGGTACAAATCCTTCGTCCTTTTTGAATCACAAAATCTTTTACGCCTCTGCGGTTGCAGCTTCCTCCGGCGCAGCCTCTTCCAGTACGGAAGTACAGTGGGGGCAGCGGGTAGCTTCGATAGCGATCTCGCTCTTGCAGAAGGGGCAGACCTTGGTAGTAGGAGCTGCGGCCTCTTCTTCAGCAGCCAGCTTCTTCTTGCCCAGATCCATGACTGTGTTGACAGCCTTAAGGATACAGAAGAGCACGAAGGCCATGATCAGGAAGTTGACAATAGAGGAGAGGAATGCGGACGCGAATCCGGCTACATCCTGAAGGGTGTACATCTTTCCTCCGGTCACCACGTTGAGAACTGGGTTGATAAAGTTATCGGTAAGAGAGGTGACGATGCTGGTGAAAGCGCCGCCGATGATCATACCGATTGCCATGTCCATTACGTTTCCGCGAAGGGCAAATTCCTTGAATTCCGCGATAAATTTCTTCATTTGTGAGATGGTCCTTTCTTGAAAAAATTAATTGACTTTATTTCCAACTCACCTACTATATCACAGAATGTAAAAATGGAAAAGAAAATTACGGATAAAATGTAAACTTTTCCGGATTGGTTTTAATAGTTCCCAAGCTTCCCCAGATACCGGTCGATCTTACGCAGCCGTTTCTCGATCCCTTTCACCCGGTGGCTGATCACATCTAGCAGGATCTCTGCCGCGAACTGGGGCGCCACCATGGAATTGAAGAAGGTGCTGCTGTCCACAGGGACGGTGATCAGTACGGAGGCATAGGGTGCAAGGAGAGCGCTTGGCTTGTCGGTGACGACAACCACTGCCGCCCCTGCTTCCCGGGCCATCTCCACAACACTCCGGTCCACAGAAGAATACCGGGGGAAGCTGAATACGATCAGACAGTCTTCCCTGGTGATGCTGCAGACGTGGTCAATGGGACTGATGGAACTGGAAGAAGTTGTCTCCACATTTGGCACCATATGCTTCAGATAAAGAAGAAAATAATCGCCGAGGCAGGAGTTTCCCCGGCTGGCGACAATGTATTTGCGCCGGGCCCGGATAATAAGATCAGCCGCCTCCTCGAAGGAAGCGCTGGTATTGTTGGCCAGGACCGTCTCCAGGTTCTTGGCGGCATTGTTGACATGGAGCTGGATGTACTCCGTGTTGCCGCTTAACTTGGAAGCTTTGGCCGCCCGCTGGGAGGGAACGGTGATGGAGCTTGAGATACTCAAGACCTTTCCCTGATAGCTTTTCCGCAGCGCTTTCTGGAAGTCCATGAAGCCGGAGTAACCCAGGGACCGGCTGAAGCGGATCACCGAGGATTCGCTTACTGCCAGCTTCTGGGCGATCTCCGTAGAGGTCATGAAACAGGCCTCGGAGGAGTTGTCCAGGATAAATTCAGCGATGGTCTTCTGGGTTTTGGTCAGATTGGCGTGATGGATCAATTCTCTAAGTTCTTTCATAGCAGAGCGCCTCCCCATAAATCAAATCCTGATAGCTTCATTTAACCACGAAAATGAAAAATATGCAAGAAAATTGTAAAGACAATTTAAAGGGAAAACGGTAAATTAAAAGGTTTTGTGAAAAAAATAACTTTTATTGAATAATATACCTCGGTGTGCTACTATAATTTTAGAGACAAATGAATAATATTCTTCATGAAAATAAATTCGTGAAAAATATTGTTCATTTTCTTTCGCAACGAGCGGAAGCGAATCGGTAAAATTTTAGTTAGGAGGTAGAGTTAAGTGAAAGTAGGATGCGTAAAAGAGATTAAGAACAATGAGTTCCGTGTAGGTATGACACCTGACAACGTAAAGGTTTACGCAGGAGCAGGACATGAAGTTTACATTGAGAAAGGTGCAGGACTGGGATCTGGCTTCACCGATGCAGAGTATGAGGCAGCCGGCGCGAAGATGATCGACACAGCCAAGGAAGTATGGGACACCGTTGAGATGATGATCAAGGTTAAAGAGCCTCTTCCGGAGGAATATCCGTTATTCCACGAGGGACTGATCCTCTATACATACCTTCACCTGGCAGCTGACAAGCCGCAGACAGACGCTCTTTTGAACGGCAAGGTAAAAGGTGTTGCTTACGAGACACTGTTTGATCCCAGACAGGGCGGACTGCCGCTGCTTGCTCCTATGAGCCAGATCGCAGGACGTTTAAGTATCCAGGAAGGAGCGAAGTACCTGGAGAAGAGATTTGGCGGCGAAGGCGTTCTGTTAGCAGGCGTTCCTGGAACCCCGAAGGCAAACATCGTAATCCTGGGCGGCGGTAATGTAGGAACCAACGCCTGCAAGATCGCGGTAGGTATGGGAGCAAACGTAACGATCCTGGATATCAGCCTTCCAAGACTGGCTTATCTGGATGACCTGTTTGGCGCACGTATACAGACACTGGTTTCCAACGACGCCAACATTGAGAAATCTGTAAAAGAAGCAGATCTGGTAATCGGTTCTGTACTGATCCCCGGAAAAGCTGCTCCGAAGATCTTTAAGAAGAAATATCTCAAAGAGATGAAACCGGGCGCTGTATTTGTAGACGTTGCTGTTGACCAGGGCGGATGCGGCGAGACCACCAAGGTTACCTATCATGATGACCCGATCTTCATCGAGGACGGTGTTGTTCACTACTGCGTAGGAAATATGCCTGGAGCAGTTCCGAGAACATCCACCATCGCGCTGACCAACGCTACCGTATACTACGGACTGCAGATCGCCAACAAGGGTCTGGAGCAGGCATGCAAGGACAATGAAGTGATCTACTCCGCTATCAATACCTATGACGGCAAACTGACCTGCAAGAACGTTGCGGACAGCTTTGACTGCTACGAATATGTAGACATCAAAACTCTGTGCTAGACATTTCCAAACTTAATTCCTTCAAAGTTGCGAAGGGGGTCTGCGGTGTAAAAACCGCAGGCCCCTTTGCTATTCAAAAATTTCTTGCGTTCCTATTCCATCTGTGCTAATGTGTATATAACAAAAGAAAAAGGTGATCGTATGTTAATTGAGATTGATTTTAACAGTGACGAGGCTATCTATGTCCAACTGCAGAACCAGATCATCATGGGGATCGCCACTGCGACCATCCGTGAAGGGGATGCGCTACCTTCGGTACGGCAGCTGGCGGACAGGGTAGGCATTAATATGCACACGGTGAATAAGGCCTATTCGGTGCTGAAGCAGGAAGGATTTATCCAGCTGGATCGCAGGCGGGGCGCGGTGATCGCCATCGATGCCAACAAGGCCCAGGCCATCCTGGAGATGAAAGCCCAGCTTCGTATCCTTCTGGCCAAGGGGAGCTGCAAGAGTATATCCCGGCAGGAGGTCCATGAGCTGGTAGACGAGATTTTTGACGAGTATAGAAAGGGACAGGCAGAATGAATTATACAGAGCAGGCAAGAGAGGCGCTGAGGATCGCGGCCGCTCAGGCGAGGGAGCTTGGCCACCCCTATGTGGGGACAGAACATCTCCTTCTGGCGCTGCGCAGGGTGTATACCGGCGTGGCCGGACAGATCCTGGCGTCCAACGGAGTGGATGAGGAGAGCATCTTGAAGGTGCTGGATGAACTGGTCTCCCCGGTGGGGGACGTTGTGATAAAAGAGCGGCCCGGGAACAGTCCGCGGCTGGAATATATCTTGGAAGAAAGCCAGGCGGAGGCGGTCCGTTTCCACTCGGAAGAGACGGGGACGGAGCACATGCTCCTGGCGCTTTTGCGCGACGTGGACTGCGTGGCCACCCGGATCCTTCTGACCCTGGGGATCAGTCTTCAGAAGCTGGCCCAGGACATTTTCGATGTGATCGGGGCGGACCCGCGGGAATACCAGGAAGAGCTTGGACAGGACGGCCAGAGAAGGAAAGAGGGCGTCCTGGAGCAGTACGGCACTGACCTGACCTGGCAGGCGGAAGAGGGGAAACTGGATCCGGTGATCGGGCGGAAGGAAGAGATCGGCCGTCTGATGCAGATCTTAAGCAGAAGGACAAAGAATAATCCCTGTCTGGTGGGCGAACCGGGCGTTGGAAAGACGGCGGTGATCGAGGGGCTAGCCCAGCAGATCGCCTCAGGCGCTGTGCCGGACAGCATGAAGAATAAGCGGATCCTGACCATGGATCTTGCGGGAATGGTAGCCGGTTCCAAGTACCGCGGAGAATTTGAGGAGCGGATGAAGCGCCTGATCCAGGAAGTGAAGGCTGCGGGAAATGTGATCCTTTTCCTGGATGAAGTCCACACTATCATTGGGGCAGGCGGCGCGGAGGGGGCCATTGACGCTTCCAATATCCTGAAGCCTTCCCTGGCAAGGGGAGAACTGCAGCTGATCGGCGCCACCACCATTGCGGAATACCGGAAATACATTGAGAAGGACGCAGCCCTGGAGCGGAGGTTCCAGCCGGTTACGGTGGAAGAGCCTGACCGGGAACAGTGTCTGGAGATCCTGAAGGGACTGCGGGGGAAATACGAAGAGCACCACCATGTGACCATCGAGGATGAAGCGTTGAAGGGAGCGGTGGAGCTGGCAGACCGGTATGTGAGCGACCGGTTCCTTCCGGACAAAGCCATCGATGTCCTGGACGAGGCCTGTTCCAGGGTAAGCCTGCGGGGATTTAAAGTCCCGGATTCCATCTATGAACTGGAGGCGGTGATCCAGCGGCTGCAAGGTGAGATGGAGGAGGCGATCCGCCAGGGAGATATGGCCGAGGCAGGCCTTCTGAACCGGGAGAAGGAGGCAGCACAGCAGAAGCTTGAGAAGACCCGGGAGCGGTTCTGGAAGCGGAACACAGGCAAGAAGCTTTGCGTGACAGAAGGAGATATCGCGGACGTGGTCTCCGCGTGGACCAAAATTCCGGTGAGCCGGCTGCAGGAGTCGGAAGGGGAACGTCTCCGGAACCTGGAGCGGACCCTGCACAAGCGGGTGATCGGCCAGGAAGAGGCAGTGTCCGCTGTGGCGAAGGCAGTAAGACGGGGACGAGTGGGGTTGAAGGATCCCAGACGCCCCATTGGTTCTTTCCTGTTCCTGGGACCTACCGGCGTGGGAAAGACGGAACTTTCCAAAGCGCTGGCGGAAGCTTTGTTTGGCGATGAGGATTCTATGATCCGGGTAGATATGTCTGAATATATGGAGAAGCACAGTGTGGCCAAGATGATCGGATCCCCTCCGGGCTATGTGGGCCACGACGACGGCGGGCAGCTCAGCGAGCAGGTACGGCGCCATCCTTATTCCGTAGTGCTGTTTGATGAGATCGAGAAAGCCCACCCGGATGTGTTCAATATCCTGCTGCAGGTGCTGGATGACGGCCATATCACTGATTCCCAGGGGCGGAAGGTGAATTTCGCCAACACGGTGATCATCATGACCTCCAACGCGGGGGCGCAGGCCATTATCGATCCCAAGAAGCTGGGCTTCAACGCCCGGGAGGACGCGGCGGATGATTACAAGCGGATGAAGAGCAGCGTGATGAACGAGATCAAACTGATCTTCCGGCCGGAGTTCCTAAACCGGATCGATGAGATCATCGTCTTCCACCCATTGGGTAAAGACGAGATGAAGCGGATCGTAGGCCTGATGTGCCGGGAGTTTGCCCGCAGGGCAAAATCCCAGCTGGGGATCGACCTTACCATCCGGGATTCTGTGAAGAGTTATATCGTGGAGAAGGGAACGGATCAGAAGTACGGAGCCAGGCCTTTGCGCCGCGCGGTACAGAATCTTCTGGAGGATAAGCTGGCGGAAGCGCTGCTGGCAGGAGAGATCAGCCGGGACAGCGAAGTGGCTGTGGGGATGTCTAAAAAAGAAATAAAATTTATCCCAAAGGCTACAAAATAACCTGGAATTGATATATAATAGGAAAAACAAAAGAAGAACTTTAGGAGGAATACGAAATGGCAGCAGTGAAAGAGCTTTTAAGAGCCGAGGAGGACGGAACGCTCAGTTTTGGCGATTACACATTAGCGGATAAGACAAAACTGGACGGGTTTGAATTCCAGGGCGATCTCTATAAAGTCAAAACGTTTTCTGAGATCACAAAGCTTGAGAGAAACGGAATGTTTGTCTATGAATCAGTTCCGGGAACAGCAGTTGAAAAGTTCCTGGCAACTGAGAAGGAGGTTTCATTCCAGGTGTCAGGCGCGCAGGATGCTCAGTTTACCCTGGAACTGGAGGCGGACAGCGAGTATACGGTATACCTGGATGACGCTCCGGTGGGAGACATGAAGACGAACTTAAGCGGAAAGCTCAGCGTCAGCACAGAGCTGGCAGAAGGTAAGAGTGTTGCCGTGAAGATCGTCCGGAAATAGAAATATAGAGAAAGATCAAAAGCGCAAGGGCTGCAGTCTGCAGCCCTTTTTGCGGCACAGGAGAGAAGAATGGCAAAAGGAAAGAAGACAGTATTTTTCTGTCAGAACTGCGGGCATGAAGAGTCGAAATGGCTGGGGCAGTGCCCGGCTTGTAAGGAGTGGAATACCTTTGTGGAAGAGCGGATATCTGTTTCCTCCGGGGAGGGGAAGGGAATCGGACCGGCAGGGGGAAGAGATAACCAGCCGGTAACGCTTAAAAGTGTTTCCACGGACGAGGATGAGCGGATCCATACCAGGATCGGGGAACTGGACCGGGTGCTGGGCGGCGGGATCGTGCCGGGATCTCTTGTCCTGGTAGGCGGCGATCCGGGAATCGGCAAATCTACTCTGCTCCTGCAGGTGTGTCAGGCTTTGTCCGGGATGGGGAAGCGGATCCTCTATATTTCCGGGGAAGAGTCCCTGAAGCAGATCCGGCTCCGTGCCAATCGGATGGGGGAATTCTCAGAGAACCTGTATCTGTTGTGTGAGACCAGCCTGGACACCATCCGGGGCGTGATCGAGAAAAGCCACCCGGATATGGTGGTGATCGACTCCATCCAGACGATGTATAATGAAGAAGTGTCCTCCGCGCCGGGAAGCGTCTCTCAGGTGCGGGAATCTACCAATGTGTTCATGCAGCTGGCAAAGGGGCTGAATATTTCCATTTTTATCGTGGGGCATGTGACAAAAGAAGGAACGGTGGCAGGACCACGGGTTCTGGAGCATATGGTGGATACGGTGCTGTACTTTGAGGGGGACCGGCATGCCTCTTACCGGATCCTGCGGGCAGTGAAGAACCGGTTTGGCTCTACCAATGAGATCGGGGTCTTCGAGATGTGCCGCCAGGGGCTTGTGGAGGTGAAGAATCCCTCGGAATTCATGCTCAGCGGGAAACCGGAGAATGCCTCCGGGTCGGTGGTGGCCTGCGCCATGGAAGGAACCCGTCCCATGCTTATGGAGATCCAGGCGCTGGTGTGCCGCAGCAATTTTGGAATGCCAAGGCGGACGGCCGCCGGGCTGGATTACAACCGGGTCAACCTCCTGATGGCGGTCCTGGAGAAGCGGGCAGGCCTGGAATTGTCCAATTATGACGCTTATGTCAATATCGCAGGCGGTATCAAGATGAATGAGCCAGCGGCGGATCTGGGGATTGTTCTGGCCATTGCTTCCAGCTACAGGAACCGGCCTATCCCGGACGATATGATCGTATTCGGGGAAGTGGGGCTAAGCGGAGAGGTCCGGGCGGTGACCATGCCGGAGCAGCGGGTGGCAGAGGCCAGGAAGCTGGGATTCAAAAGCTGTATCGTGCCGGAGGTGTCTGTGGGAGCCCTGAAGGGGATCGAGGGGATCCGGATCATCGGCGTGAAGAATGTGAATCAGGCGATCGGAGTGCTGTAGAGCAGGAAAGAAGCGGCGGGATTATTCCTGCCGCTTCATAATATACATATATACATGAATTAGAGAACTAAAGTTTTACTTGTTGGTTTTATACTCTGATTTGTTTTCACTGACGCGATCCAGAAGGGAATCTGTCTGGGGAAACGGAGATGTTTCATAAAAGGAAATGGTTTCTGGAAAATCAGCGACAATCGGGCTTTCAAACAATGAAAATGGGTCGATGTCAATACAGTCATGTTTTTCTCGTTTTCCGGTGATATCCCAGGCGACAGTTTGATTTAATACCGTTAATTTTTCGCGAAATATTGTTTTATCCTGTAGAATTTTAAACACACCGCCTTTTTCGATAAGCGGTTTTACATCAAGTACTCTCACATTACCGTCATTCATATAAGCATAAACTGTATAATTTTCCCCGGCAACAGCCTGAAACACTTCAGGAGAAAAATGTGTAAAATCTAACTCTTTTTTGTTCATAAACATAGCACCTCCTATATGAGAGGATTGATTCGGTTGAGTGGTTTATTGTCTTGTATTATAACTTAAGGAAAATTATTTTGACAGCTTTTTGCTGGATTTTTATTTTAGGTTTTTAGATAATGGTGTTGTTGGAAGTTATACAATGTTGTAAAATAGGCCAAATACATGCATGGAGGTGACTTTATGACCAGTATGAAAGAAAAAATGCATACAGGAGAACTGTACCTGCCTAACGACAAGGAGATTATGGAAGATCAGACCCGGCGTCTGGACCGGTTGTATGACTATAACATGACCCGTCCTACAGAAGGGGCTAAAAGAGAGGCGCTTCTGAAGGAAATGCTTGCGGAAGTAGGGGAAGGCTGCTATATTGAGCCGCCGTTCCATGCAAACCTTGGGGGCGGGCATGTTCATCTTGGGAAATATGTCTATGCCAACTTCAATCTTACCATGGTGGACGACACCCATATCTATGTGGGAGACTACACGATGATCGGCCCCAATGTAACAGTGGCTACCGCTGGCCATCCTATCCTGCCGGAACTGCGGGAGAAACTGTATCAGTATAATATGCCGGTCCATATCGGAAGGAACTGCTGGATCGGAGCGGGAGCCGTGATCCTTCCGGGTGTGACCATCGGAGATAATTCTGTGATCGGAGCTGGAAGTGTAGTGACAAAGGACATTCCGGAAAATGTGGTGGCTGTGGGAAACCCCTGCCGGGTCCTGCGAAAGATCAGTGAGCACGACCGGGAATATTACTATAAGGACCGGAAGATTTCTTATGATGAGATCTTATAAAATCGAAGAAAGTAAAGAAAAAAGTAAAAAACCGGTTGACATCAAAAAACGAATGTGCTAATCTAATATAGCTGTCGCTTGAGGCAGCAAAAAGAACCTTGATAACTGAACAATAGACACCAACCCTGAAAATTCTTTAAGAGAAAATTCAGAGAACCGCTTTGAACTGTGAGACAGTTTGGAGCGAACCCAAAACAGTAAAAGGGATAAGGAAGCTAGTTGGTTTTCTTGGACCTGGATGAACTTGATCTTAAGCCTGTATAACAGCAGGCATGAGGTTTTATTACGAGAGTTTGATCCTGGCTCAGGATGAACGCTGGCGGCGTGCCTAACACATGCAAGTCGAGCGAAGCACTTACTTTAGATTTCTTCGGAATGACGAAGTTTGTGACTGAGCGGCGGACGGGTGAGTAACGCGTGGGCAACCTGCCCTGTACAGGGGGATAACAGTTAGAAATGACTGCTAATACCGCATAAGCCCACAGCTTCGCATGAAGCAGTGGGAAAAACTCCGGTGGTACAGGATGGGCCCGCGTCTGATTAGCTAGTTGGTAAGGTAACGGCTTACCAAGGCGACGATCAGTAGCCGACCTGAGAGGGTGACCGGCCACATTGGGACTGAGACACGGCCCAAACTCCTACGGGAGGCAGCAGTGGGGAATATTGCACAATGGGGGAAACCCTGATGCAGCGACGCCGCGTGAGCGATGAAGTATTTCGGTATGTAAAGCTCTATCAGCAGGGAAGAAAGTGACGGTACCTGACTAAGAAGCCCCGGCTAACTACGTGCCAGCAGCCGCGGTAATACGTAGGGGGCAAGCGTTATCCGGATTTACTGGGTGTAAAGGGAGCGTAGACGGAAGTGCAAGTCTGAAGTGAAAGCCCGGGGCTCAACCCCGGGACTGCTTTGGAAACTGTATTTCTAGAGTGCTGGAGAGGTAAGTGGAATTCCTAGTGTAGCGGTGAAATGCGTAGATATTAGGAGGAACACCAGTGGCGAAGGCGGCTTACTGGACAGTGACTGACGTTGAGGCTCGAAAGCGTGGGGAGCAAACAGGATTAGATACCCTGGTAGTCCACGCCGTAAACGATGACTACTAGGTGTCGGTGAGCAAAGCTCATCGGTGCCGCAGCAAACGCAATAAGTAGTCCACCTGGGGAGTACGTTCGCAAGAATGAAACTCAAAGGAATTGACGGGGACCCGCACAAGCGGTGGAGCATGTGGTTTAATTCGAAGCAACGCGAAGAACCTTACCTGATCTTGACATCCCGGTGACCGCAGAGTAATGTCTGCTTTCCTTCGGGACACCGGTGACAGGTGGTGCATGGTTGTCGTCAGCTCGTGTCGTGAGATGTTGGGTTAAGTCCCGCAACGAGCGCAACCCTTATCCTTAGTAGCCAGCATTGAGGTGGGCACTCTAAGGAGACTGCCAGGGACAACCTGGAGGAAGGTGGGGATGACGTCAAATCATCATGCCCCTTATGACCAGGGCTACACACGTGCTACAATGGCGTAAACAAAGGGAAGCGAGCCTGCGAAGGTAAGCAAAACCCAAAAATAACGTCTCAGTTCGGATTGTAGTCTGCAACTCGACTACATGAAGCTGGAATCGCTAGTAATCGCGGATCAGAATGCCGCGGTGAATACGTTCCCGGGTCTTGTACACACCGCCCGTCACACCATGGGAGTCAGTAACGCCCGAAGCCGGTGACCCAACCTTTCAGGAGGGAGCCGTCGAAGGTGGGACCGATAACTGGGGTGAAGTCGTAACAAGGTAGCCGTATCGGAAGGTGCGGCTGGATCACCTCCTTTCTAAGGAAAAAGAATTCTTTCGTCTGGAGCAATCCAACTAAAACGGAAGAAAGTAAGGGCTGGTGTCTATTGTTCAGATATCAAGGTTGATCAGTCAGCCCGTCAAAAGGCTGGATGATAATCCTGGTGGCGATGCGCTTAGGGGAAACACCCGTACCCATCCCGAACACGATGGTTAAGCCTTAAGCGGCCGATGGTACTGCACTGGAGACGGTGTGGGAGAGCAGGTGGCTGCCAGGTTTAAAATGGGCTTATAGCTCAGCCGGTTAGAGCGCACGCCTGATAAGCGTGAGGTCGGTGGTTCGAGTCCACTTAAGCCCATTTGCCCAAAGGGCAAAGCCTTACGGATAAAAGAGGTAAGGCCCACTTAAGCCCATGCATGGGGGATTAGCTCAGTTGGGAGAGCGCCTGCCTTGCAAGCAGGAGGTCACGAGTTCGAATCTCGTATTCTCCATTTGATAATTCAAAAACAGCCGGTGTGACTGGACAGACACACCAAGCTTGTTTGTGGGAAGCCCCACAAGAATTATCAGCAACGTACCTTGAAAACCGCATACAAGAAAGAATCTCAAAGAAAAGAGACATCCGAGGAGGTTCCTGCTGAAGAAGCAGAGAACCGACAACCTAAAAACCAGCGTTGATAACGCTATATCAACGTTTTGGTCATGATGAAAAGAGCATATGGTGGATGCCTTGGCACTAAGAGCCGATGAAAGACGTGATAAGCTGCGAAAAGCTTCGGGGAGGAGCAAATATCCGATGATCCGGAGATGTCTGAATGGGGAAACCCACTGGAGCAGACCTCCAGTATCCTTACGCCAATCCATAACGTAAGGAGGGGAACCTGGTGAACTGAAACATCTAAGTAGCCAGAGGAAGAGAAAACAACAGTGATTCCGGGAGTAGCGGCGAGCGGAACCGGAAGAGCCCAAACCAGAGCGCGTGCGTTCTGGGGTTCGGACCGCGTAATTGATTCGATAAGCCTAGCAGAACGGTTTTGGGAAAGCCGGCCAGAGAGGGTGAAAGCCCCGTAAGCGAAAGGCGAGTCGACATGGCGGTATCCAGAGTAGGTCGAGACACGTGGAACCTTGACTGAAGGAGCGGGGACCACCCCGTAAGGCTAAATACTCCTTAGTGACCGATAGCGCATAGTACTGTGAAGGAACGGTGAAAAGGACCCCGGGAGGGGAGTGAAAGAGAACCTGAAACCATATGTTTACAAGCTGTGGAACACCCTTATGTGGTGAACCGCGTACTTTTTGTAGAACGGTCCGGCGAGTTGCGCTTTCTGGCGAGGTTAAGGACTAAAGGTCCGGAGCCGAAGGGAAACCAAGTCTTAACAGGGCGAGAATAGTCAGAGGGAGCAGACCCGAAACCGGGTGATCTATCCATGTCCAGGATGAAGTTGCCGTAAAAGGCAATGGAGGTCCGAACCCACATCCGTTGAAAAGGGTGGGGATGAGGTGTGGATAGGGGAGAAATTCCAATCGAACCCGGAGATAGCTGGTTCTCCTCGAAATAGCTTTAGGGCTAGCCTCATGGCAGTCTTTTGGAGGTAGAGCACTGAATTTCCTAGGGGGCGTCAAAGCTTACCGAAGAATATCAAACTCCGAATGCCAGTAAGATGATCCATGGGAGTCAGACTGCACGAGATAAGTTGGGCAGTCGAGAGGGAAAGAGCCCAGACCCGCGGCTAAGGCCCCAAAATGTGTGTTAAGTGGAAAAGGATGTGGGATTTCGAAGACAACTAGGATGTTGGCTCAGAAGCAGCCATACATTCAAAGAGTGCGTAATAGCTCACTAGTCGAGAGGTCCTGCGCCGAAAATGTCCGGGGCTGAAACACACTGCCGAAGCCTGGGAATCAGCGAAAGCTGATTGGTAGAGGAGCATTGGATACGGGAAGAAGCAGTACCGGTAAGGAGCTGTGGACTGTATCGAAGAGAGAATGCCGGAATGAGTAGCGAGAGGAAGGTGGGAATCCTTCCGGCCGAATATCCAAGGTTTCCAGAGTAAAGCTGATCTGCTCTGGGTAAGTCGGGACCTAAGGCGAGGCCGAGAGGCGTAGCCGATGGACAACAGGTTGAGATTCCTGTACCACAATGAGACAGAACTGTGGGGACACGTGTGGAAAGCATGAGCCAGGGATGGAAAGACTGGTGCAAGCGGGGTAGGAGTGCATTAGGCAAATCCGGTGCACAATCCAAAGACGTGACGCGGACCGAACAAAAGTAGGGAAGCATGTGAGCCATGCGTCAAGAAAAGCCGCTATCGTTCTCATTGTGCCCGTACCGTAAACCGACACAGGTAGATGAGGAGAGAATCCTAAGGCCGACGGGAGAAGCATTGTTAAGGAACTCGGCAAAATGACTCCGTAACTTCGGGAGAAGGAGTGCCTGGGAGACCAGGCCGCAGAGAATTGGCCCAAGCAACTGTTTAGCAAAAACACAGGTCTGTGCGAAACCGAAAGGTGAAGTATACGGGCTGACGCCTGCCCGGTGCTGGAAGGTTAAGGGGAGAGGTTAGCGCAAGCGAAGCTTTGAACTTAAGCCCCAGTAAACGGCGGCCGTAACTATAACGGTCCTAAGGTAGCGAAATTCCTTGTCGGGTAAGTTCCGACCCGCACGAAAGGCGTAATGATTTGGGCGCTGTCTCAACAATGCACCCGGTGAAATTGAAATACCAGTGAAGATGCTGGTTACCCGCGCCAGGACGGAAAGACCCCATGGAGCTTTACTCCAGCTTGATACTGGGATTCGGTATTGCATGTACAGGATAGGTGGGAGACTATGAAGTGATGACGCCAGTTGTCATGGAGTCACTGTTGGGATACCACCCTTGCGGTATTGGATTTCTAACCGGCGGCCGTGAACCGGCCGAGGGACAATGTCAGGCGGGGAGTTTGACTGGGGCGGTCGCCTCCGAAAGGGTATCGGAGGCGCTCAAAGGTTCCCTCAGAATGGTTGGAAACCATTCGAAGAGTGCAAAGGCAGAAGGGAGCTTGACTGTGACACCGACGGGTGGAGCAGGTACGAAAGTAGGACTTAGTGATCCGGTGGTATTAAGTGGGAATGCCATCGCTCAACGGATAAAAGCTACCCTGGGGATAACAGGCTTATCACTCCCAAGAGTTCACATCGACGGAGTGGTTTGGCACCTCGATGTCGGCTCATCGCATCCTGGGGCTGAAGTAGGTCCCAAGGGTTGGGCTGTTCGCCCATTAAAGCGGTACGCGAGCTGGGTTCAGAACGTCGTGAGACAGTTCGGTCCCTATCCGGCGTGGGCGCAGGAGATTTGAGAGGAGCTGTCCTTAGTACGAGAGGACCGGGATGGACCGGCCGCTGGTGAACCTGTTGGGCTGCCAAGCGCATAGCAGGATAGCCAAGCCGGGACGGGATAAACGCTGAAGGCATCTAAGCGTGAAGCCCCCCTCGAGATGAGATCTCCCTATCAGAAGATAGTAAGACCCCTTGAAGACGACGAGGTAGATAGGGCGGAGGTGGAAGTGCAGTAATGTATGGAGCTGACCGCTACTAATCGGTCGAGGGCATGACCAAGAAGGTGGATAGGCGGATGATTTCTTGTATGCAGTTTTCAGGGTATGTAAAAGACCTAAGTCAGATGATCTGACTTAGGTCTTTTTTGTTGAATTCAGTTGCCGGCGAAAGACTGTCTATATGTATTTCAGCAAGTCTGACGGTGTCTTAAGTTCAACGTCCGTTGCGATTTCTCTCTCAGATGTGCAGCCCCAGGAAGCCAGGCCAAAATCAATCCCAGCTTCTTTTGCACATTCGTAATCTGCGGAAGTATCACCAATATATAGGACAGAGGATTTTTCCGTTCCAAACAGGGATACACAGTTAAGGAGGGGACGTGGGTCTGGTTTGTGATAAGGGGTATCATCTTCACAGACAATGTGCTCAAAGAAAGAATGAATGGGATAGTTTCCAAAGGTACGTCCAAGCTGGGCGCGTGATTTGGAGGTGACTACTCCAAGATGGATTCCTCTTTTGTACAACTTTGTAATGGCTTCCTCCATACCGTCAAACAGGGGGATTTTAGAGATTGCTTCTTCATAATAGATCTGTCCTACCCGGGCGGCTTCCTCCCACTTGTCGCCGCAGAGTTTTTGCAGAGAAAGATAACTGGGAATAGCCAGGGCAAAATTAAGTTCCTGATAACTGTACTCTCTGCCTGTTGTTGCGGATACTGCTTTCTGCAGTGCGTACAGGATTGCGGAATCGCTGTCTGTTAAGGTCCCGTCAATATCAAAAATCATTGTGGTATAAGCCATCTTGCCGTCTCCTTTCCATTGCGGGCGCTTTATTTATGTCTCGATCATATAAGAAAAAAACGGAAAAGTCAATCTGTCCTGCCATAGTGTCAAAAAGCAGAGGCGCGGATGATCCGCGCCTCTGCTTTTTGAAAAAGGGATTCTATTGATAGATTACTTGCTTTCCAGCAGCTTGTCGATGCTCACCAGCTTAATGCTCAGGATGAAGATCTCCGTGGCCAGCTTCAGCTCCTCCACCGTGGGGTAAGAGGGAGCGATACGGATGTTGCTGTCGTGAGGATCCTTGCCGTAGGGGAAGGTAGCCCCTGCGGGAGTCATCACAAGGCCGGCTTCCTTTGCCTTGGCTACGATCTTCTTGGCGCAGCCGTCCATGGAGTCAAAGGAGATGAAGTAGCCGCCTCTGGGAGCGATCCAGGAACCAATGCCCAGGCCGCCGATCTCGTTCTCCAGAGTCTCCAGAACAATGTCGAACTTGGGACGCATAATGTCCGCATGCTTCTTCATGTGCTGTACCATGCCGTGGATATCCTTGAAGAACCGGGCGTGGCGAAGCTGGTTCAGCTTATCGTGGCCGATGGTCTGGATCTTCATCTGCTTGCGGATCTCAGCCAGGTTAGCGTCGGAAGCGCCGATGGCGGCAATACCGGAGCCGGGGAAACTGATCTTGGAAGTAGAAGAGAACTTGTAGACCATGTCCGGGTTCCCTTCCTTCTTGCACTCCATCAGGATTTCCAGCAGATAGTCCTGTTTATCCTCGTAGAGATGGTGGATGCCGTAAGCGTTGTCCCAGAAGATCCGGAAATCCTCTGCAGCCGGTTTCAGCTTGGCAAAGCGGTGTACAGTCTCGTCAGAGTAGGTGATTCCCTGGGGGTTGGAGTACTTGGGTACGCACCAGATCCCCTTAACGGCAGGGTCATTGTTGACCAGTTCTTCCACCACATCCATATCCGGTCCTTCCATGGTCATGGGAACCGGGATCATCTCGATACCAAAATATTCGGTGATCGAGAAGTGACGGTCATATCCAGGAACCGGACATAAGAACTTTACCTTGTCCAGCTTGCACCAGGGAGTGCTTCCCAGCACACCGTGGGTCATACAGCGGGAAACGGTGTCAAACATTACATTTAAGCTGGAGTTTCCGAAGATCACGATGTTGTCCTTGGGGATCTCCATCATGTCGGCCAGAAGCTGCTTGGCTTCCTTGATACCGTCCAGGACTCCGTAGTTGCGGCAGTCTACTCCTTCTTCACAGACCAGGTTGGAATCGCTGGTAAGAACGTCCATCATGCCCATGGACAGGTTCAGCTGTTCTGTGGACGGTTTTCCTCTGGACATATCCAGCTTCAGGCCCTTGCCCTTTTCTTCTTCAAACTTGGCTTCCAGATCTGCTTTCAGTGTTAATAATTCTTCTTTCGACAATTCGCTGTATGGTGTCACGCTATCATCCTCCATCAAAATTTTCCTTATTATAATGATAACCAATTCCGGGAACAGAAATTTTGCCCGGCGTCATTTCACTATTTTACCACAAATTGAAGAATCGTCAATGCCTTCCTGCAAAAAACAGGAAAAATAAGGGGAAAATATTTAAAATGCGTTCCGATTATGAAATATTTTGTTAAAAATAATGCAAAAATGATTTTGAAAAAGGTTTATGGTACAATGGGTGTAACTATTTCAAGGGCTGCGGGGTATTACTTATGAGGAGAGAGGAAGAGGCGGGAAGAAAAGCGCCGGATCCTGTCCGTGCGCTGGAGCGCTATGGCGATATGGTATACCGGATCGCCCTGCTCCATATGAAGAACCAAAGTGACGCGGAAGACGTGTTTCAGGAAGTGTTTTTGCGGCTGGTCCGCTATGCCGGGACCATCGAGGGAGAGGAACATCTGAAGCACTGGCTGATCCGTGTCACCGTTAATTGCTGTAAGAAGCAGTTTGCCAGCAGCTATCGGAGACGGACGGTTCCCATGGACCGGGAAGACCGGATGGAATTTTCTTATGAGATGCCCCTGGGAGAAGGGAGCATCTGGGAGACGGTGAGGCGGCTGCCGGAGGGTTACCGGGATGTGATCCATCTTTTCTACTACGAACAGTATTCTGTGCGGGAGATCGGAGAGATCCTGGAGCTTACGGAAGGCGCGGTCAAGACCAGATTGTCCCGGGCGCGGGATATGCTGCGGGAGCAGCTGGAAGGGGAGAGGTGAGGATGGAAAGACAGCGGGAAGATAAATGGGAGAGCTCTTATCGAAGAGAAGCAGACGCCATCCACGTGCCGGAGGCGCTGATGGAGAAGACCCGGCAGGCAATGGAGCGGGCCATGGCGGAGGAAGCCGGCGTCCCACAGCCGGAAAATATGCGAAAAACCGGGGGAAAGAGGACATCCCGCAAAAAGACGGCGGGGATCCTGGCAGCGGCAGCCTGTCTGTGCCTGGTATTCCTGGGGGGTTATCTGATCTATGGAAGCCGGCAGGCCGGAGATCTTCATGTGATCCAGATGACAGCCAGCCAGGATAACTGGGATCTGGGGGTTAATCTTGGTGTGGCCGGAACGGCAGGAGAGGAAGCCGGGATCTGGTTTCGAAGTGTTCCCTCGGAGGCATTTCTCCCGGAAGAATTGTGGCAGGGAGAGGCAAGCCGGGTGGACAGCCGGGAGGTCCACATTGGTTATGATAAGGAGCAGGAACTCTGGTGCGCAGCCTGGGAGGATGACGGAACTTATTACTATGCAGAAGCCGGAGAGATGGAAGAGAAGGATTTCCTGAAAGAATTGAAAAAAATCTGGAACAGTCTGTAACCTTTTGCCAGGGTGGGCGGTATTCTTAGTAGAAACCGAAAAAAGGGAGGACGTGCACATGGGAGGAAGAGGGAAGATAGCCCTGGTCCTGGCTTTGTCCCTTCTGGCTTCCGGCTGCGGGAGCGGGGCAGGAGAACAGCGGGATGAAGAAAAGATCACGGCACAGAAGCTGGCCCAGAGCGTGCGGGAGAAATATGCGGACGAAGAGGCCTATGAATATGAGGAAGCCATTCAGGATATCGGTCGTGACCAACATCTGAAGCTGCAGATGGGATTCGATATTATGGACGCGGGATTTGATGAGTACACTCAGATCGCGGCAGTGTATCAGGATCCGGAGCTGACTCAGCGGGTGGGAACCCATTATGAGTGGGATGAAGAATCCCAGGTGATGGAGATCACGCCGCCTAAGTGGAGCGCAGGCGGGATCAGCAGTTCTCAGTTGGATCCGGATGTCCCGGGAAATGAACCGGGAGCGCTGGAGCTTTTTGACAAAGGGGAGCTTAAGGACTGGGGAAACCTGCCCCAGTATTATCTGGCGGAGTATGTGGACCGGGAAACCGGAGAGAAGCTTCAAAAACCCCGGGTGACGGTGGTGACTGTGAAGCGTGAAGTAAGCCAGGCGCCCCGGGTGACGGTATCTCTGGACGAGGACGGACTTCCGGTATTTTCCTGGCAGAAGATCAAAGACGCGGACCGCTATTACATTATGGAGCTTAATTACGATCCGGATTCGGGATACACAGGCGCGGGCTGGGTTCTGGGAGAGACGGACGAGACCAGCTGGAAGCCAGAGTCGGCGGCGCATCTGCGGACATTTTCCGTATCTGAAGCGGAGCGGGCGGAAGATTATAACATTGAACAGTACGGGGAGGGAACAGACCCCATTTACAGGGAAGAGACTTATGAGACATACTACTGTGTGATCGCGGCGTCGGATACCGGGACTTCTGCGGTGAGCAATACCTTCCCGGAGCAGGAGATCGCCAGAAGAGTGCCCTATATGGAAGAGACCGGCATGAGCCTGGAGAAGGAAGGTTCCAATTACGCCGACGGGTTTGGCAACATGCCTTCCTACAAATGGGTGACCATGTGCGACGGGACTTTGGTGCAGAAGCTGATCAATTATCATTTTGATCAGGCAGAGAAGGTTACCGAGCAGTGGGGGGAGTACGAGAAAGAAGACATGTCTGACTTAAAGCTTACAGACGTGGACATCGTCAAAGTACCCTACACCATCGACGGCACCGGATTTACCGGGGTGGTGAAGGTCCAGAATTTCTCCGGAGATACCTGGAAGGAAGATCTGAAAGCCATTGAGGAGCGCCAGGAGGATCTCAGGAACCGTGCGGGGACCAGGGATCTGGAGATGAAAGAAGAAGGCGAGGAAGAAGAGGAAGAAGAGAAGGAAGAAGCTAACGGGGCAGCAGAAGAGGTTTACCAGACTGAATATGAGATCACGGCCAACAGCGCGTTAAGCGAATATCTGGCAGCCAGCATGCTGACAGGGACGGCTATGATCGACCTGAGCGATTTTCCGGAGAGCGCAGACCGGCAATATCTCTCCGACGCCTGGATGGAAGCTGTATATCAGAACCCTATGATCCTGGGCGTTCAGGGGGCGGCCATTTCCACAGACGGGAAGATCATGCTGGTGGAATATGATACCAGTCCGGAAGTGATGGAAGAAAAGCAAAAAGAGATCGCGGCGGAAGTAGACCGGGTGGTGGACAAGATCATCCGGGAGGATATGACGGAGCTGGAGAAAGAACTGGCTATCAATCAGTATCTCTGCGATACAGCGGAATACGACATGGAAGCCCTGGAGAATGCGGAAAAGAACCAGTTCCAGACGGTGGATGAAGAATTCTGTGACGCATTTACCCCCTATGGAGTCCTGCTGAATGGTCTGGGCGTGTGCGCCAGCTATTCCGGGGCATTCAAGCTTCTGGCGGAAGCGGCGGGTCTGGAATGTATCGTGGTGACAGGGAATCTGGAAGGCGATCTTCCTCATGCCTGGAACAAGGTGAAGGTAGACGGCGAATGGCAGATCGTAGACTCCACAAATAATGACAACGAGCTGATCTTTAATGCGCTGATGAATCTGCCGGACCGGGCGGCGCAGAAGGTGCTGGTGGAGGACGACCGGTTTGTGCTGGACACAAAGCTTGGCGATTACAGCGCTCCTACAGACGAGAAGGAATACTACCGGCTGGAGGACAAGTATTTTGAGAAGGATAAGATCGCTGCCTCTCTGGCCGGAGACCTGAAGACGGAGGAGTGTACAGCGCTTCGCACAGACTATGACCTGAATGATCAGGAATTTCAGACGATCGCCAGGGAAGTGGTGGAGAATTTCGAGGGAAGCGAACTGTCAGGATATTACTGGATGGGCGTGATCTACCTGGAAGGACGATAAAATAAAAAAATAAATTTTATACAAGGAGGAAGAAACTATGAAAAAGAGGATTGTATTGTTACTGAGTGTGGGCCTGATGGCTGCGTGGCTGTGGGGCTGCGGTGGACAGGAGGCAGAAGAGCCTCAGGAGCCTGCTGCGGAGGAGACAACGGAAGAAGAGGAAGCGGAGCCTGTCGAGGAAGAGACGGAAGAAGCCGAAGAGGAGACCGCCCAGGAGGCGGCGCCTGCCGGAGATATTAAACCGGTAGAAACCACCATAGACTCCCCGGCAAAGCTGGGCGATTGGGTGGAAACCAAGAGATATTCCGCAGAGGACAGCCAGTATCACACGGTGTACTATCGGATCACGGACATTGTGAGAGGCGCGCAGGATGAAGTGGACGCTTACAATGCTTCCGACAGCTTTGTGAAGCTGGAGAATCTGGATAACGACGATCTGGAGTATTGCATGCTGACTTATGAAGTATATTTCCCGGAAGATTTCCCGCAGGCAGATTACGGGATCACTTCGGTAGATATGGACTTTGGCATTGAGAATCCGGACGGCGGCGGTATTGAGAAGGACGGTGTAGCCTACATCGGCCTGTCCAGCGTATGGGATATCTCAGAAGCGCCGGAGATCAATGAATTCTATGCGGGAGATACCTTTACAGAGGGCAAGGCGATCTTCGCCATGGTGAAAGATGTGTCCGGTTATGTGGTAGAGTCTTCCTATCCGGATGAAAATGATGAAATGGTTTACTCTTACGTAGAAGGAAAATAAAGGGAAAGACACCGGGAGGGAGAGACAATGAAGGAAAAGAAGCTGAGTGTGCTGTTTGCAATAGTTCTGGTTCTGTCGCTGGCGGCAGCAGGGTGCGGGAAAAAGGCAACGCCGGAGAATCTGTTAGAAGATGTTGGGAAAAACCTTGCAAAAGTGGAATCCGTATCCGGAGATATGAATATGTCTTTCTCGGTTTCACTGAATGGAGAGACGGTGGGAACCGGAATGGAGTTAAGTCTTGAGGCTACTGCGGATCCCCGGGCCACCCATATGAGCGGGCCGGTGACCATGCAGATGTCCGGAGAAGAATACCAGGCGGATGTGGAGCTCTACGCAGTAGAAATGGACGGAGAGATGGCGACCTATTCTGGATTGAGCGGCGCCTGGAGCCGCAGCACGCAGGAGATGTCAGAGGATGTGATGAATACAGACACCTATGAGAAGCTGGCAGAATCCGCGGATTCCTTCAAACTGTCAGAGGATCTTGCCGAGGTGAACGGGCAGGAGTGTTTTGAACTGAAGGGGAATGTGGAAGGCGAACTTCTGGAAGAACTGATGGGGGAAGAATTGATGGCGGCCAATGACGGCAAAACCGACCTCCCCACAGAGGATCAGATAGAAGGAGCCAGTCTCCCCTGCACGATCCTGATCTACAGAGACACCATCCTCCCGGCAAAGATTTCCATAGATATGGATGCTATTATGCAGGAGACGTATGCGTCCTTTGGGGATTCTGCTGAGGCGGAAGGCTCGGTGGAGATCACCTACAGTGAGTATGATAAGGTAGAAGAAATCCGTGTGCCGGATCAGGTCCTGAATGCAGTGGGAGAGCCTGCAAAAGCAGAAGGCGATGATAAGGAAAAGGAGCAGCCTGCGAAGAAGAGCGATACAAAAGCAGCGGCCGGACTGGGAGACAACTGGGACAGCTATACAGTCCAGATCAACGGGAAGGTCTTGAGCCTGCCATTTGATTACTCTGAGCTGGAAGGGCTTGGCTTCGTTCTGGATGAAAGCATTACACCAAAAGATTTCATCGTGAATCCGGGAGAAAGTAAATATACGAGCCTGGTGACCAGCGACCAGGAATACCTGACCGTAGAACTGTTTAACGATTCTGAGGAAGCCTGTGAGGTTACCAGGTGTAAGGTGGGAAGCATAGGAACAGACGCCTACAGTGACGGGGGAAGTGTTGAAGTTGTATTCCCCGGAGGGATCAAAGCAGGAGATTCAAAGGAGAAAGTACTGGAAGTCTATGGAGAGCCCACGGACCAGTATGAAGATGAGAATTTTCACATGTATACCTGGTATGACAAAAACGGCAGCTATACAGACCGCTGCCAGGTAGATTTCGATGCAGAAGAAGGAAAAGCCATGTTTCTGACGCTGTCATGCCATAATTAATTCAAAAAGGGACAGGGTATTTTCAATCTGGGACGTGGTATTTTTAAAAATACCACGTCCCCAATATATGATCCAGGATTACGAAGGCCAGTTCTTCTTTGGACATAATGGGAAGGCTGGTCTCCTGGTCTTTTGTGATCAGCGTCACTACATTGGTGTCGGTCTCGAAGCCGGCGCCCGGGATTTTCAGGTTGTTGGCGATGATCATATCCAGATGTTTTTTCTCTAATTTCTTCCTGGAGTTCTCCAGCAGATGTTCAGTTTCCATAGAAAAACCGCATAAGAACTGGCCGTCTTTTTTGTGTTCGCCAAGATATCCAAGGATATCGTCGGTGCGCTCCATGGCAATGGACAGATCCTGGTCGGATTTTTTCACTTTTTCGTCGGACACTTCCCTGGGCCGGTAATCGGCCACAGCGGCCGCCTTGATGATGAGATCCGCCTTCTGGCTTCTGGAGGTGACGGCCTCAAACATCTCCCGGGCGGTGGTGACGGGAACTACCTGGGTGAACAAAGGCGCCTCCAGGGAGGTGGGCCCGGTGACCAGGGTGACGTCAGCGCCCCGCATGCTGCAGGCTCTGGCCAGGCTGTACCCCATCTTGCCGGAGGAATGGTTGGTGATGTAGCGCACGGGGTCGATGGATTCCCGGGTAGGTCCGGCGGTAATGAGGACCTTTTTGCCAACCATGTCTTTTGCGTGGCCGCAGGCCATATCCAGATACTGGAAGAGAACTTCCGGTTCGGGCATCTTACCGGCGCCCACATCCCCGCAGGCCAGCCGCCCGCTGGCGGGAGCGGCGATGGTAAAGCCATATCTCTCCAGTATGGCAAGATTGTCCTGGGTGATGGGATTCTCGTACATTTTGGTATTCATTGCCGGCGCTATGATCTTGGGCGCTTCGCTGGCCAGGATGGTAGTGGTCAGCATGTCGTCCGCAATGCCGTGGGCCAGCTTGGCGATCACATTGGCGGTAGCCGGAGCCACCAGGATGGCGTCCGCCGCCTGGGCCAGGGAAATGTGCTGCACCTGGAATTCAAAATTCCGGTCAAAGGTATCGGTGATACATTTGTGCCCGGTAAGGGTCTCGAAGGTGATAGGGTTGATAAAGTTCACGGCGTGCTCCGTCATGATCACTCGGACGTCCGCTCCTGCCTTTATAAGCAGGCTGGCAAGGGCGGCGCTTTTGTAGGCGGCGATTCCGCCGGTCACTCCAAGAAGAATGGTTTTATCTTTTAACATAGAGTATGCTTCCTTTCCTGAAAACAGATTTCTTGTAATCTCTAAATTCCACTATAACCTGTTTATCCTTATCTTGCAAGGGGAATCAAGGGGTGCTATAATGTTCCCGGAATTGTATTGTATCCTGCGAAAGGCAGGAATGATAACAAGGAGGAATTGAATAATGAAAACGAAGAAACACGACACACGTTGGATGGTCAGTGTTGCACTCATGGCAGCTATCGTCATCGTGCTGGCGAACACACCGCTTGGCATGATCCAGCTGCCGGTCATTAAGGCGACAACTGTACACATTCCGGTCATTCTCGGAGCGATCCTTCTGGGTCCGTCGGCAGGGGCGATCCTGGGAGGGGTGTTTGGTATCTGTTCTCTGGTGAGCAATACCATGGCGCCCACTCTTCTGTCCTTTGCGTTCTCGCCCTTTATGAGCACCACCGGGATCCCCGGGGCGCTGAAGGCCATCTGGATCTCTGTGGGCTGCAGAGTGCTGATCGGACTTGTATCGGGATGGCTGTGGAAGCTTCTGGAGCGGCTGAAGGTGAACCAGAACATCAGCCTTTTGCTTACCGGATTCGTGGGATCCATGGTCAACACTGTGACGGTGATGGGAAGTATTTATTTTCTATTTGCCCAGCAGTATGCTCAGGCAAGAGAAGTGGGCGTTACGGCTGTGTGGGGCCTGATCATGGGAACAGTGACGGCAGCAGGGATCCCGGAGGCGATCGCGGCGGCAGTGCTGGTGATCGCGCTTGGCAAGGTGCTGATCCGCGTATTCCGGAAAATGAATATCGGGATGGCCGGTATCCAGGTGATCTGATAGAAAAATGAGAGGCGGGATATCTGAAAAAACAGGTATCCCGCCTGTTGTGTGAGGGGGACATAAAAGGATGGGAGAAAAGATAGGAAGAAGAATCTTAATGATGCTGGTGGGCATTTTTTTCATCAGCGTCTGCGTAGGCTGTTACCGGTTGAGTGGATTCGGGGTAGACGCATTTACCTGCATGAACCTTGGCATCAGTGGGTTTCTTGACATGCAGTTTGGAACCTGGCAGCTGATCATGAACGGGGTGATCCTGGTTTTTGTATTCGTTACTCTCCGGGAATGTATCGGCGCCGGAACCATTGTCAATATGGTGTGCGTGGGATATGGGGCAGATCTGCTCTGCTGGCTTTTCCTGGATGTGCTGCAGATATCCATGACTATGCCGCTTAAGGTGGGGGCCTTGCTGGCAGGAAGCGTGTTTGCCGGTCTGGGAGTGGCCTTCTATATGACTGCGGAGTTGGGGATCGCGCCTTATGACAGCCTGGCAGTTATTCTGGGGAAAATGCTGCAGGGGAAGGTTCCGTTTCAGTATATGCGGATCTGTACGGATGTGACTGCCATTATCATAGGGGTGCTGTTCTGCCTGGCTTCCGGGGACAGCCTGTGGATGATCATCGGGATCGGCACCATCTGCAATGCATGCCTGAACGGACCGCTGATCCAGTTCTTCAGGAGCCGGGTGACAGACCCGATGTTGAAATAAAATTTACTTTCTCTTAACCGATTCCTTACCGGAAACAGATTTCGCTCTCTGTGAGAAGGCAGTAAAATAAAGGAAACTGTCTTTGCGAAGGGGGCTTTTTCATGATTTGGACGATTGTATTTCTTCTTGCCGGCGCGGGGTGCTTAGGCCTGGCAGTCTGGCGCCTGCGCCAGTGGTTTCATAGGAGAAAGGGAATTCGCATAGAGGCCGGCATTGTGGACCGTCGTTACCAGATTCCGGATGACGGAACCGGAATCGTTGATAATAAAGAATGCGGCGCCAGCGTGGATCTGAGTTTTTTCTGGCAGGGAAGAAGTTACCGAAAGGTGCAGGATTATAAAGGGATTCTGTCTGTGCCTGCGCCTGAGGATAAAAGTGTTCCGGTATTGTTCTGGCCGGAAACCGGGGAGTGGGAGCTTTGGACCAGAAAACGTCCGTACTGGCTGTTGCTGTTCTCGGGGGCAGTTTTCCTGATCGCTACCGGGATTGCCCTGCTCATTGGCGGGGAGGGTTTTGCTCCCATGCTGGGCAGCTTTCGGTACGATGAGCCCAATCTGGTGGGGCGGCTGGTCTATGGGACCGGCTCCACGCTGGGGATATGCCTTTGTGCCGCGGCCGGGATCGGGCTGGCACCATATGCGCTGGGACCAATCTTTGGTCCGTTCATTTTTGGATTGCGCAAGAGCGCCGGTATGCTGGAGCAGCTGGAAGCCAGATGTATCATGATCATCCTGGATAACTATGACAGCGATGGGGGCTGGAGGTATCCGGTCTTTTGCTATGCTACGCCGGAAGGTCCGCGTTACTGGCGGACCAAACGGGATACTACTACCAAGAAAATCCAGGTTGGTCTGCCTTGTCCGCTGTATCGGAACCGGCATACCGGCGAGATCTGCCTGGAGCCGGGACTTATCGATGCGATAGACGTGCCCTTCGCAGTGATCCGGCTGGCGCTGGGAGGCGGATTCCTGCTGCTGTGGTTCCTGATCTGTCTGGCGGGTCTGTGGAGTGTGTGGATGAGTCTGTAATGGTGGAGTATCAGAAAGAGAAATAAAGAGGAGGATGAAAGATGAACAAGGTATTAGAAGCGATGAAAGAAAGAAGAAGTATCCGCAGTTTCAGGCCGGACGCCGTGCCACAGGAACTGCTGGATCAGATTATGGAAGCAGGCCTTTACGCGGCAAATGGCAGAGGCAGCCAGAACACGATCATTATTCAGGTGACCAAGAAGAGCGTTCGGGATGAAATCGCGGAGATGAACCGGAAGATCGGCGGATGGGATGAGGGATTCGATCCCTTTTACGGCGCTCCGGCCATGCTGATCGTCCTTGGCAAAAAGGACTGGCCGACCCATGTATATGATGGAAGCCTTGTGATGGGGCACCTTATGCTTGCCTGTCATGAATTGGGTCTGGGAAGCTGCTGGATCCACAGGGCGAAGGAAGAATTTGAAACGGAATGGGGCCGGAATCTGTTGAAATCTCTTGGGATCGAGGAGGAATATGAAGGGATCGGACACTGCGCGATTGGCTATGTTGCGGGCGAGTATCCCAAAGCCCCGGAAAGAAAGGAAAACAGACTTTTCTATATCAGGGAAGAGTAACATTCGATTTTCTGATGTGCAAAAAGTCCTGGAAGATGGAAAGGAGAGATAGTATGTATAAATATCCTGTTATTTTATATTGGTCTGATGAGGACAATTGTTATGTTACGTCAGTTCCTGATTTGCCTGGATGTATGTCAGATGGAAAAACCCCTGTCGAGGCAATCGAGAATACTCAGAAAATTATTGGCGAGTGGATTGAAACAGCACTTGAAGACGGGGAATCAATCCCTGTTCCGTCCTCATATAAAGCATTAACTATATAACTATATAAAACCCCCGGGAAGCCATTATCTGTAGGCTTCCCGGGGGTTTTCTTCAAGCAGGGGATGAGAGAATCGAACTCCCGCCAAAGGTTTTGGAGACCCCTATCATACCACTTGACCAATCCCCTGTATGCACTTGTGCACTAGACATTTATACCATATCAGAGGCGAATTTGTCAATCATTAATCGTAAAAATCCCCTTTTTATTTTCCTGAAAAGGCTTTTTGTTGACTTTTCTACATCTGTAGAATATAATAGTTCTACAGATGTAGAATTTGTTTTCAAACCTAATTTTCAAATAGAAATGAAGGGAGGCGACACCTGATGCAGAAAATGACTCATCTTCCGGAAAGTGAACTGGAGATCATGCAGATCATCTGGGCAGAACCTGCGCCCGTATCCCGGCTGACCATTGAGCAGGCGCTGGAAAAGATCCATCCTCTTGCCCCCACGACTATCCTGACTCTCCTGACCCGTCTGTGTGAGAAAGGATTTCTGTCACTGGAAAAAGAAGGACGGACCAATCTCTACCGTCCTCTGATCAAGCAGAAAGATTACCTGGCGTCAGAAAGCCGCTCCTTCCTGGACCGGATGTTTGGCGGATCGGTAGCCGGATTCGCTACTGCTCTGTGCGACAGCGGAATTGACAAAGAGGATCTGGAAGAACTGCGGAAAATGCTGGAAAAGGAGGTGTTCTAAATGACCGACTTCATGCTTTTTTTCCTGTTTCGCCTGTTCTGGGCCTTGTTTCTTGGTTTTGCACTGACAGGATCTCTCAAAAGCACCTGGAATGCCGAACACGGGCGAAAGGGACCGCTATGGGGGTTTCGAAGCGACAACAATACCGTTGTCTTTCTGGATCCTCTGGTCCTCCCGCTTTGCATCGTCTTTTACATTAGCTTGTGCCTTCTGTTCTTCGGATGGGAAAAAAGCCGGGGCTACATCTTCAGTCTGGGCGTAGATCTGTTTTTCTTTATCAGCGTCTATTTTGTCCTGGTGTTATTTCTGCTGCCTGCTTTACGGACCCGATACACCGCCAGAACCTGCGCCACATTCTGGGTGATACCGGTCTTCCTGTTTTATCAGCCAACTGTTATTTACAACTATGATCACCTTCCCCTGCCGGTCAGACCTGTTTTTTACGTACCTCGCGCCGTTATCTATACCCTTCTTCTGGTCTGGCTTGGTGGATTCGCGCTGCTCTTTGCCTGGCAGGTTTTCTCCCATCTTCGCTTTTCCAGAATGCTGAAAACACATTCCCATCCTGTGGAAGACTTAGAAATTCTCGCTATCTGGGCCCGGGTAAAGCGTGATCTGGAGATCGGAGATCTGACCCGCCCTCTGGGACTTCGCTTCAGTCCCGTGATCCGCACGCCTCTGACCATCGGCATGTACCGTTCCAACTGGATAACCTACCTTCCGGAACGGGATTATTCCGAAGAGGAAATGGAGCTTATTTTTTCTCATGAACTCCACCATATCCAGAGGCATGACACCCACACCAAATTTTTCCTGGGGTTTGTCAATGCCCTGGGCTGGTTCCATCCGCTGGTCTGGCTGGCAGTAAAAAAAGCAGAAGAAGATCTGGAGCTGTCCTGCGACGAGATCGTTTTAAAAGACGCCGACCCTTCTACCCGGAAAAAATATGCAGAACTTCTGCTCTCCATTGCCGGCGACGGCAGGGGGTACACCACCTGTCTCTCCGCTTCTGCAAAGACACTCTGCTACCGGCTGAAATCCACAGTTTCTGCCAGAGAAAAGCGGTTGGGTCTTCCTCTGCTTTTCCTTACAATTATAATCAGCAGTTTGTTAATGGGAAATGTAAATCTTTCCACAGACCGTGGAAAGATGACGGAAGTGACAGGACTGACCAGTGCAGACGTTGCAGAAGCCAGTTTTTATCCGGAAGGGACAGATCATCCGGAAGCGGAGATCCCTCTTGCGGACCCGGAATCCGTCTCCCGGTTCCTGAGTGAACTGGAGATAGAAACATACCTGACAAGCTACGGCGAAGCGAACACCGCGGATACTCCGACTTTATACGGCATTTTATCGGAAACAGGCCAGTCCTTTTTCTTAACGGAGGACTGCCTGACTATCTACGAAGTGGCCGATCATAAGCTAAGTTCCAGGCAGTACCATGTAACCTGTCCGCCCCAGTGGTCCAAAATAACAACAGCGCCTCCTAATCACGGGAGGATTTTGGAAAATTTCACTCCGTTTTCTCCCTGGATGATTTCCAGGATCTTATCCTGTGGATATTCCATATGATTTTTCAGTCCCAGTATTATTTTATCACAGTGGGCGCCAGTATGATGGAAGCGCACTTCCTTTACTTCCAGCCCTTCCCGGGCCAGGGCGTCTGACAGATCTGATATGCCGGTGTCCGGATCCAGTTCCAGATACACGTAGACGGAAAGTTCTTCGTATACGATGTGCTCTTCCACCAGGCGCAGCTTGGACATCACCAGGAAGACCGCTCCGGTCATCAATACGGCGGCCGCGTAGAATCCGATCCCGATGGCCAGACCGATGCAGCCTGCCACCCAGAGGCCTGCGGCGGTGGTCAGCCCTTTGACCCGTTTCCCGCCGGCGATGATGATGCTTCCGGCGCCCAGGAATCCGATGCCGCTGATCACCTGGGCTCCCAGCCGGGCAGGATCTCCGGCCTGGAAAGTCTCATACATATACTGCCCGGTGAGCATGACAACAGAAGCCCCCATACATACCAGCATATAGGTGCGCATGCCGGCGGCCTGATTGGCTTTCTCCCGCTCCAGTCCGATCACGCCTCCGCACACCATGGCCAGCAGGATGCGAAAAGCGGTGGAAATCAGATTTAACCGGGTAAGGATATCGTTGATCTGGATGATCCATTCTGGCATAGGAATCCCTCCTTAGGGACTAGCCGCAGTACTTTGCCATGTCTTCTTCAAAATGATCGATCTGAGTTTTGAGAGACTCCCGTTCCGTATCCGAGAGATTCTCCTCGATGGCAGTAAGGTCTGCTTTGATCTTCTCGGGATTGTAGGGAACCTCCAGGGCAAAATCGCTGAAAGCGCGGATCTTCTGGAAGTACATATTTGTCTCCGGTTCCTCCCCGCCCTGGCGGCACATCTGGTACATAGCCACGCTGTCGGTGGCTTCTGTTTCTGTGCAGGGCTTGCAGATCCATTTCCCCATATAATAGTATTTTCCGCTGACCTCATAGATGAATCCTGCGAGAGCCAGTAAACGTTCTGTCAACATAGGCGAAGACCTCCTTTTTCTAGTTACACAGTAGCAGAAATGACGGGAAAAAGCAAGCGGCGGGGGAGATGACAGACAGTTGACAGCCCGGGGAGTTTGTGGTATCTTAATTTTTGATCAATTTAGAAACAGGAGTGTGAGAACATCCATGGACGATGGTGCCGAAGACGACACTGAAACTGTCTGTTGTATTTATCAATATTGTTTATACAGAGGTATAGCCTGTACTCGGATCCGGATATAGGCTGTACCTTTTTGTGTTCATTTACAGGAAAAAGACAGATTTTAACGCAAGAAGAAAACGGAGGAAAGAAAGAGAAGATTATGATAGGTTCAATTCTGTTACAGGTGGTGCTGATCTTTTTGAACGCCACCTTTGCAAGCGCGGAGATCGCGGTGATCTCCATGAATGAGACAAAACTGAAGATGATGGCTGAGGAGAAGGATAAACGGGCTATGAAACTGTTTGCCCTGGTGGAGCAGCCTGCGCGGTTCCTGGCGACGATCCAGGTGGCCATCACGCTGGCCGGACTTCTTGGAGGAGCCTTCGCGGCAGATAACTTTGCCGGGCCACTGACTGACGCGCTGATCGGAGCAGGAGTGTCAATCCCGCGAAATGTGCTGAATTCCATCGCTGTAATTGTGATCACCCTGGTGCTGACTTATTTCCAGCTGGTATTCGGAGAACTGGTGCCTAAGCGGATCGCCATGAAGAAGACGGAATCGCTGGCCCTTGGGATGTCCGGGATCCTGTCCTTTATGGCCAAGGCGACGGCCCCGCTGGTATGGCTTCTTACCGTTTCTACCAACGGGATCCTGCGGCTGATGGGGATCGATCCCAACCAGAATGAGGATACCGTGACAGAGGAAGAGATCCGGATGCTTCTGGTGGAAGGAAATGAGCAGGGGGTGATCCCTCAGGAAGAAAATGATATCATCCAGAATGTATTTGAGTTTAACGACACTTCTGTGGAGCAGATCTGCACTAGAAGACGGGATGTGATCTACCTCTCCCTTCAGGATGAAATGGAAGAATGGGAGAAGATCATCTATGAAAACAGACATACCCACTATCCGGTATGCCGGGAGGGGCAGGAAGATATTGTGGGCGTTCTGGACACCAAGGACTACTTCCGCCTGCAGGATAAGTCCAGAGAGAATGTAATGGCAAGCGCAGTGGACAAAGCCTTCTTTATCCCGGAGATCATGAAGGCCAACGTGTTGTTTGCCAAGATGAAGCAGACCCGCAATTACTTTGCCGTGATCGTGGATGAATACGGCGGCCTGTCCGGGATCATTACCCTCCACGACCTGATGGAGGCGCTGGTGGGCGACCTGCGGGAGCTGGAAGAGCCGGTGGAGCCGGAAGACATTGAGAAGCTGGACGAGGGCGTGTGGAAGATCCAGGGAAGCGCAGACCTGGAAGATGTGGCGGAAGAGCTGAAGATCAAGCTTAACCTGGACGATTATGATACCTTCAGCGGATACATCTGCGGAGAGATCGGCCGGATCCCCGGCGACGGCGAGAGCTTCCATGTAGAGACAGAGGAGCTGTCCATCGACGTGCGCAATGTGGAGAATCACGTGATCAGAGAGACGATCGTGAGGTTAAAGTAGTTGTCCCCAGGCGGTGAATGAGATAGCCTCCCAGGAGGCTGGCGCCTATATAGCAGGCGATGCCACCCGGATCTCCAATGACCCTGGCAAGCTGGCAGAAGAACCTCTGGGTCATGGGGTAATGGGGGCTGATGTAGAACATATTGATGGAGCCGTACTGGTAACAGAAGAGATTCAGGCCTGTGGCGATCAGGCAGCAGGCAAGATAGCACAGGGCAGGACCCCGGTAGGGGCTCTTGTCCTGTGTTTTTCTTCGGACATATCCGGCGGCAGCTCCGATGCCGATCAGGGCGAAGTGCCAGGCGAAGGAGTGGACGGTGAGAGGCGCATACCGGTAGTGCATGCCGCTGGTGTCGCAGAAGGCGAAGATCCCGCCCAGGAGGGAGAAGTCCATGAGAAAGGCAAGGAGCGCCTGATAGAGTTTCCCGGATCTTACCCAGGGCAGGATCAGGCACACATACATGGGGACGCTGCACAGCTGGAAGGGAAAATACCAGAAGTTATAGACGCCGTGATTCAGTTGGAAGGTGAGGGTCCACTGCTTCCAGATCTCGCTTGCGAGGAGGATCAGGCCGCAGCAGAAGAAAAATCGGTCTTGTCTCTTCATAATCGTCATTCCTGTTATCAGTGTTGCTTAGAATGTATTTATTATACACCTGGAGGGATAAATATGCTATAATGGAACCACTGCGCGGCCTGGAAGCGGTACGCGCGCGACTGACGGAAGATGAGGTGCGACTATGAAGACGAAAAATGCGTGCATGCTGATCCTGACAGCATTTATCTGGGGAACGGCCTTTGTGGCCCAAAGCGTGGGGATGGATTATCTGGGGCCCTTTACCTTTAACGGAGTGCGCAACCTGATCGGCGGGGTGGCTCTTTTGCCCTGTATCGCTTTCCTGGGCAGAGGGAACCGGGGAAATGTGCCTGGAAGCAGAAAGGATCTGATCGTCGGCGGGGTTTGCTGCGGCGTTCTTCTCTTTGCCGCCAGCAGTCTGCAGCAGATCGGACTTGTGTATACCACCGCCGGGAAATCCGGGTTTATCACTGCTTTTTATATTGTGATCGTGCCGGTGCTGGGGATCTTCCTGCGCCAGAAAGTGGGATGGAAGATCTGGACGGCGGTGGGCATCGCCCTTGTGGGCCTTTATTTCCTGTGTATTACGGAAGGGTTCTCCGTGAACATCGGGGATTTCTACGTGTTTTTGTGCGCCCTGTTGTTTTCCCTGCATATCCTGGTGATCGATTATTTTGCGCCCAGGGTGGACGGAGTGAAGATGTCCTGTATCCAGTTCTTTGTATGCGGACTGATCTCCCTGCTCCCCATGTTCGCCCTGGAGACGCCTACCATTTCCGGCCTTCTGGCCGGGTGGTTCCCGCTGTTCTATGCGGGAGTACTTTCCTGCGGCGTAGGATATACCCTGCAGATCGTGGGACAGAAAAATGTGAATCCAACGGTAGCATCCCTGCTTCTTAGCCTGGAGTCCTGCTTTTCCGTCCTGGCCGGATGGATCATCCTGGGAGAAAGGCTGTCTGTCAGGGAGGGAATGGGCTGTGTGCTGATGTTCGCGGCCATTATCCTGGCTCAGCTGCCGGAGAAGAAAAAGGAGGAGATCTGATATGGATAACAATCGATTGCTTATGAAAATGATTGAATTTGATGCCGGAAGTCCTCAGCGGATCCAGCATTTTCTGAAAGTACATGCTTTTGCGAAACTGATTGGAGAGATGGAACGAATTCCGGAAGAAACCAGGCAAATATTGGAAATCGCGGCAATCACCCATGACATCGGAATTCAGATCAGTGAAAAGAAATATGGGGACGCAAGCGGAAGGCACCAGGAACAGGAAGGACCGGCGGCAGCAGAAGCCCTGCTGGGCGCACTGGGATATGAGGAAGGGGTGATCCGGCGGGTATGTTATCTCATCGGTCATCATCATACATACCAGGAGATTGATGGAATGGATTATCAGATCCTGGTGGAAGCAGATTTCCTGGTAAATCTTTTTGAACATGGCAGCGGACAGGAAGCGGTACAGACAGCTTTAGACCGGATTTTTGTGACGGAGACCGGGAAGGCTTTGTGCCGGACAATGTTTCTGTCTGGAATCAGTGATGAGAAATAGAAAACGAGGAGGAATAAATCATGGTAAGAGAGATCAGAAAAGAAGATTATCAGCTTTATATGGACCTGAGCAGAGAATTCTATGATTCCGAGGCGGTGCTGCACCCGATCCCGGAATCTTACCGGGAGGCGACCTGGAAGGAAATGATGCGCTCTCCGGAGTTTGTCCGGGGATACATCCTGGAAAAGGAGGGAGCGCCGGCGGGCTACGGCCTTACAAGCCGCACCTTCTCCCAGGAGGCCGGCGGGAAAGTGGTGTGGCTGGAGGAGCTTTATATCCGGCCGGAGTATCGCTGCCACGGCCTGGGTAAAGAATTCTTCCGCTATGTGGATGAGAAGATCGCCCCGGAGGTGAAACGGCTCCGCCTGGAGATCGAGCCGGAGAATCTGCGGGCGAAGAAACTGTATCTGTCGCTGGGCTATGAAGACCTGCCCTACGTACAGATGATGAAAGACGTATAAGGAGGACAAAGGACATGAGATTTGTGATCCAGAGAGTAATGGAAAGCGAAGTAAGGGTGGACAATGAAGTGATCGGCAAGATCGGGAAAGGCTTCATGGTCCTGGTGGGTGTCAGCGACAGCGACACCAAAGAGATCGCCGATAAGATGATCCGGAAAATGCTGGCGCTGCGGATCTTCGAGGATGAACAGGGGAAGACCAACCTGTCCCTGGATACGGTGGGGGGAGAACTGCTTTTGATCTCCCAGTTTACCCTTTACGCCAACTGTAAGAAGGGGAACAGGCCAAGCTTTATCGAAGCCGGGGCTCCGGACATGGCGGAGGCGATGTACGAGTACATCATTGAGAAATGTAAAGAGCAGGTGGAAGTGGTGGAGCGCGGCAGATTTGGCGCGGACATGAAGGTAAGCCTGGTCAATGACGGGCCTTTTACCCTGATCCTGGATTCCGATACACTGTAGAAGAAAAAAGACCGGGCGCCGGAGAATCTTTGAGAGAGCTCCGGCGCCCAAAAAGGAGAATTAAGAAAGTATCTGTGCGAAGAAACGCACAGGGACATAGATTCAGGATCAAAATAAAATGGAGACAACTTACAGAACTATCGAGAAACCAAAGAAAAATCTGATAAATTAAAATATAAGAGCATAAAAACAAATAACTTGTGAAAATATAGTAGCATAATCTGAAAAACATGTAAAGAATAATTTGTCGAATTATGTCGCATGAACGAAGAATCGAAATAATGCAAGCATTTCTTCTTTTTCAGGCATACATTCCGGATGCCACTGGACGCCTGCGGTAAATACCGGGCGGTCCCCTTCTATGGCTTCAATGACCCCGTCGGAGGCTGCGGCGGTGATCCGAAGTCCTTTTCCCAGATCTTTGACACATTGATGGTGAAAACTATTTACAGTACAGGATTTTCCCAGGATATCATATAGTATACTATCTTTAGAGACAGTGATCCTGTGAGAGGGGTCGGAGCGGCTGACAGAGACCTGCATATGCTGCAGCGTGGGGCCGGGGCGCAGGGAGAGGTCCTGCCAGATGGTCCCGCCGAGAGCCAGGTTCAGGATCTGCATGCCCCGGCAGATGCCAAGCACCGGAAGGCCGGCCTTCAATACCTGTCTCATGAAGTTTAAATGGAACCAGTCGGTGTTCCAGTCTGTCCTGCCCTGTCCGGTGAGCGGCTCTTCCCCGAAGAGAAGAGGGGAGACGTCATCGCCGCCGCAGAAGAGAAAGCCCTGGCACAGCCGGGTGAAGGTTGGGAAACAGGCCTCCTGGCAGCAGGGGATCACAAGAGGGATCCCGCCGGCGGTTTCCATCGCCCGGATATAGGTGTCTGTTACAAACTGGCGTCCCCCGTCCAGTCCGCAGGAGACAATGCCGATCACTGAATTCATAAAAATCCCTTTCATAAAGTAAATTGATGGAGTATACTGATATATAGGATGTTATGTTAGGAAGTGACAGAATATGAAACTGATCGATATGCATTGTGATACACTTTGGAAGGTGATGGATCTGGACCGCCAGGGCGACTTCATGGAAAACCAGGGCAGTATCAGTATCCCGGGAATGCAAAAAGCCGGGACCATGGCTCAGTTTTTCGCCTGCTTTACCCATCTGGAAGACTATCAGGCAAAGGGCGCCTATGACAAAGGGTATGCCCGCATTCAGGAGATGATCCGCTTCCTTGATGAGCAGGTGGAGACCTATGGGGATGTGCTGGCCCATGGATATTCCAGGCGGGAAATCCTGGAGAATAAAGAAAAGGGAAAGATCTCTGCAGTCCTTACGGTAGAGGACGGCGGAGTATTAAACGGCGATATGGACCGCCTGGATACCCTGTATCACAGCGGCGTCCGTCTGATGACTCTGATGTGGAACCATGAGAACTGCCTGGGACATCCCAACAGTCCGAAAGCCAGCGATATGTGGCAGGGGTTGAAGCCCTTCGGGAGACAGGTGGTAGAGCGGATGGGTGAACTGCGCATGATCGTGGATATCTCCCACGCTTCGGACGGCACGGCCCGGGACGCCCTGGAATGCGCCCGTGGACCGGTGGTGGCTTCTCATTCCAACTGCCGGGCTCTCTGCCCCCACCCCAGGAACCTTACGGATGAGATGCTGCGGGCCCTGGCCAACCGGGGCGGCGTGGCGGGCCTTAATTTCTACGGCCCCTTCCTGGGTAGCAAGACAGAATCCAGGGTCCAGGAGATGGTCCAGCATGTGCTTCATATGATTGATGTGGGAGGCAGCAGTCTTCCTGCCATCGGCACGGATCTGGACGGTTTCGATGGGATGGAAGCTATGGATATCCCGGATGTGAGCGGTATGGAACGGCTGTGGGACGCCCTGAAGAAGAAGGGGCTGTCCGAGCGGCAGCTGGATAAGATCTGGAGCGGCAATGCGCTGCGGGTGATTCCTTAAAAGAGCCAGCCTGGAGGGAAGAATTTTCATTTTTTCGTAATTTCCTCTTTTCCAAACGGAAAACTTATGCTATAATGACGGAGTTCGCAGATGTAGTTCATCGGTAGAACACCAGCTTCCCAAGCTGGGGAGGCGGGTTCGACTCCCGTCATCTGCTTAAGAAGAGCCGGAAACGTTGAGGATTCAGCGTTCCCGGCTTATTTTGAAATAAGAACGGATGAGGAGGGACAGCATGAAGATTGTATTTCTGGACGCAAAAACCATCGGCGACGATATTGATCTGTCCGGTTTCGACCGGCTTGGTGAAGTGGTAAAATACGGATTTTCCACCTCGGAGCAGGTCCCGGAGCGGATCCGGGACGCGGATGTGATCATTGTTAATAAAGTACAGGTCAATGAATCCACCATCGGCGGCGCCGGGAATCTGAAGCTGGTATGCGTGACCGCTACCGGTACCAATAACCTGGACAAAGAATACCTGGACAGGCGGGGCATCGCCTGGAGAAATGTGGCGGGCTACTCTACGCAGTCGGTTGCCCAGCACACCTTCGCCATGCTGTTCTATCTGCTGGAGAAGCTGCGCTATTATGACGATTATGTGAAGGAAGGCCGGTATGTGAACGACACGGTTTTCACCCATTTCGAGGAGCGGTTCTTCGAACTTGCAGGGAAGCGCTGGGGGATCCTCGGCCTGGGGGATATCGGGAGGCAGGTGGCTTCCATCGCGGAGGCCTTCGGGGCGGAAGTGGTGTACGCTTCGCCTTCCGGGGGAAAGCCGCAGGAAGGATACCATCAGGTGGATCTTGAGACGCTTCTTGCCACCTCGGACATTATTTCCGTCCATACGCCGCTGAACCAGTATACCCAGGGGCTGATCGACGGGGAAGCGCTTGGCAGGATGAAGAAAAGCTGTATCCTCCTGAATCTGGCCCGGGGGCCCATCGTGGTGGAAGAGGATCTGGCCCGGGCGCTGGAAGAGGGAACGATCCGGGCGGCGGGCCTGGACGTGCTCTCGGTGGAGCCTATGAGTCCGGAGAATCCGCTGCTTAGGATCAAAGACAGCCGGAAGCTTTTTATCACGCCTCACATTGGCTGGGCCAGCGTGGAGGCCAGGACCCGGCTGATGGAGATCATCCTTATGCAGGTGAAGGAATTCTTTCAGATGTAACAGGATCGGAATAAAGAGAGAACGCGGGCCAGTCAGATCTGGCCCGCGTTTTTGATAAATTCTTCCATTGCCCGGGTGACGAACCGGGTCTGCTTGTAATAGAAGAAGATGCTGCGTCTGGTCTGGGGATTATCCAGCTTATAGAAGCAGCACTCCCGGGCGTCCGGGATATGCTTAAGGAGGGTGTCCCCCACGAAGGTGACCCCCATGCCGTAGCGGCAGATGTTGAAGGCGGTTACCTGCTGGTCCAGCTTCAGGATCACATTGGGAGTGACGCCCTCGATCTGGCAGATCTTCTCTGCCCGGGAGCGGGTGTCGTTGCCGGAGCGCAGGAAGATAAAAGGTTCCCCGGCGAAATCCTGCAGCGAGATGCAGGGGAAATCCGTCTCCAGGTGCCGGTTTTGGCGGATGTCCTCAAGGGTCAGCTGACAGGCCTGGTTCTTCTGATTGGAGGAAAACGACCTGGGCACCGCCAGAAGAAGGGTTTCCTCCGCCAGAAAATGAGGATGGTAGACGGCTTCCGGGAACTGGCAGTTGTCGATCACCAGATCCAGGGAGCCCCGGAACAGCTGATCCATAAGCTGTGGGGTGTCCGCCTCTACCAGATGGATCTTCACCAGAGGGTACTTCCGGGTAAAACGGGCGATCATAGGCGGCAGGATATAAGAAGCGAAAAGATTACTCCCGCCGATGGCGATCTGGCCGGTCTTCAGTTCGTTGAGATCGTTAAGATAATTTTCAAACCGGTGCTGGATCTCCATGATCTCTTCCACAGAGCGGATATAATGTTCCCCGCACTCTGTAAGCTGGATGGGGCTTACGCTGCGGTCAAAGATGGGCGCGCCGATTTTCTCCTCCACCTTTTTGACGGCGGCGCTCAGAGAAGGCTGGCTGATATAAAGATTTGCCGCAGCTTTGGAAAAGCTTCGCTCTTTGTAGACTTCATAAATGTATTGCATGGAATGGAACATGGTTTTCGCCTCCCGGTAGGTTTCTATACAGTTCCATTATAAGCGGTGGAAAGGAAGAAGGCAATCAAGTTTAAGAGTATCTTAAGTTGCCTCCCGGGGGAGGCGTATTGTATAATGGAGTTCCGATAAGGAGAGATCCAGATGACGAAAGAGAAGAAATATTCCAGGCGAAAGCAGCAGGTAAAGCGGCAGATCCTTTTGATCGTGGTTGTGGCAGTCCTTGCGGTGGGATCCCTGGGTACTTATATAGTTCGGTCTTCTGCGGGAAAGCAGGAGACGACAGAGGCGGCAGGGAGTCCGGGTGCGAAGACCGATACAGGCGCGCCGGAGGATCCCTCAGGAGGGGAGACACAAGAGGAGCGGCTTGCCCGGGTGAAAAGGACTGCGGTGGAGGAAAACTACCCGGAAGAAGTGGTGGAACTGCTGGACAAGAATGAAGAAACGGTGGAGTTCGTGGAAGCATATCCCAACAAAAAGGATTGCGCGCCTGCCAGGACCATCGGGACAGATCTGACGAAGGGGGAGATCCCGGAACTGATCCAGTGGGACGGACGGTGGGGGTATACATCCTATGGGACCAGCGTGGTGGCTGCCAGCGGCTGCGGCCCTACCTGTCTTGCCATGGTGGCGGCAGGGCTGACCGGCGACCCTTCTGTCACACCTGCCAGGGTGGCGGCTTACAGTGACAAGCACGGATATGTGGATGAGAATAACAATACCTACTGGCGGCTGATGAGCGAGGGCTGCAGGGATTTTGGGCTTTCCTGCTATGAAGGGGAGATCCGGGAGTCTGCGGTGGTCAGCGAGCTGAAGGCGGGGCACCCTGTTATCTGCAGTGTGGGGCCGGGGGATTTCACGGACAAGGGACATTTTATCGTACTGGCCGGCTGTGAGGACGGGAAGATCAAGGTGAACGATCCCTTCAGCCAGGCCAATACACAGAAGCTGTGGGATTTTAAGCGTCTGAAGGGACAGATCAAGGCGCTGTGGGTGTATTCGGCGGAAAAGTAGAGGAGAGAGATCCGGGAGTGGAGATTCCATTTCCGGATCTTTTTTTATTCATTATGAACAAAATCGGGAAAGAAAAATTGTGAAGAATTTAAGCTGTTATAGAATTGACAAACTTGTATGCTCTGGGGTATCCTTTCTATAAAAGGACATATTAGGGACATGTCCCTAATTAAAAAAAGGAAGGAGAGATACTTTCATGAACGAAAACGTAAACTACATGGACCTTGCCAACAGCCCGCTGATGTGGCTGGGGGCAGCAGTTGCTGTCGGAGTTGTCATCTTCCAGTCAGTGCTCTTTTTTAAAAAGTCTCTGACAGCGGCAAAAGAAGCAGGACTTACCAAGAAGCAGGTGAATATGGCGATCAAGAGCAGCGCCATCTCATCCATCGGCCCCTCTGTGGTGATCCTGGTGACTATGATCTCCCTGATCGTTTCTATGGGAGCGCCGGTATCCTGGATGCGTCTGTCATTCATCGGTTCTGTCAATTATGAGGCGATGGCAGCCGGTTTTGGCGCCCAGGCCATGGGGAAAACTCTGGAGAACTTAAATCCCACGGCTTTCGCCTGCGGCGTCTGGGTTATGATCTGCGGTTCTCTTGGCTGGCTGATCTTTACTTTGATCTTTACGGACAAGATGGACAAGGTAAACCATATCATGTCCAAAGGAAATGCCAAGATGGTTCCGATCATCTCTGCAGGAGCCATGCTGGGCGCATTTGCCAACCTGGCAAGCGGAAACTTCTTTAATGCAGACGGCGGCTTTGAATTTGGCGGAGCTCCGGCGATCGCTACGATCATCGGCTGCATCCTGATGATGATCCTCTCGAAGCTGGCCAGGGACAAGAAGATCGGGTGGCTGAGAGAGTGGGCTTTCGCGATCTCCATGTTCGCAGGAATGTTTATCGGTTATCTCTGGAATCTGGCAGCCTAATGCCAACTGAGGATAGAATAGAGGAGGAAGAAAAATGAACAGTCAGTATTATTCAACTACATATATGCCCAGTATCATCAAATGGGGCAAGATCACGATGCTGCTTGGTATCGTTACCTGTTTTCTCCCGGCGCTGGTTATCTCTGTTGTGTACGGATATATGCCGCCGGTGTCCGCCATCATTGCAGGAACTATTTCCCAGATCAGTGTCAGCGGAGCGTTTTATGTTGTAGAACCGATTTCTTATTTCCCGATCCTGGGAATTCCGGGAACTTACCTGACATTCCTGTCCGGCAATACCTCCAACATGCGTGTTCCCTGTTCATCAGTGGCGCAGGAAGCGGCGGAAGTTGAGATGGGAACAGAGAAGGGTTCCATTATCTCCACCATCGGTATCGCGGTCTCCATCGTGGTAAATATCGTGATCCTGACCGTGGGTGCCATCGGAGGCAACGTGATCATCAACGCTATGCCGGAGGGGTTGAAAGGAGCGCTTAATTTCCTGCTTCCCGCTCTTTACGGAGCAGTGTTTGGACAGTTTGCCATCTCCAGGCCGAAGCTTGCAGGTGTGGCTGTTGTGATCGCATTTGGCATGAACTGGCTTTTGCAGAACGGATTTCTTGGATTCCTTCCGGGAACCCCGTCCTACGCAGTTATCCTGGTAGCGGTATTTGGTTCGATTTTTGCAGGACGTCTGATCTACAAGAAAGAGCTTGTGGACAGCCCTGAGGAGAAGGAGGAGTAATCCTATGATTTCAAAAGAGAGACTTACCAGTCGTTTCCTGGAAATGATCCAGGTCTACAGCCCGTCAAAAGGCGAGAAAGAGATGGCGGACTGGATCGAGGATTATCTTGCCAAAAGAGGTATTTCCTTCCAGTCTGACCATGCAGGGGAAGCCTATGGCGGAAACGGAAGAAACATAGTGGCTTTCATTCCCGGGACCAAAAAAGGAATCCCGCTTGGATTTGCGGCCCATATGGATCAGATCGAGCCCTGCAGGAATGTGAAAGCGATCCAGGAAGGCGACATCATCCGCACAGACGGGACTACTACCCTGGGCGGAGACGATAAATCCGGGATCACGGCGATCCTGGAAGCAGTGGAAGATCTTCTGGAGACAAACGCAGAGCACAGAGACATCTACCTGGTCTTCACTTCTTCGGAAGAGATCAGTATGATGGGTACAAAGCACATGGATCTTGACATGCTGCCCTGTAAGGATCTTGTGATCGCAGACGCTACCGGAGATACCGGCGTGATCGCTTATAAAGCGCCTGGCATGGAGGCGATCCGTGTGGTATTCCACGGGAAGAAAGCACATGCCGGTATCGAGCCGGAGAAAGGGATCAATGCCATCAAAGTGGCGGCGGAGGCTATCAGCAACATGCATATCGGCCGGATCGATCCGGAGACTACATCTAATATCGGCCGGATCGAGGGTGGTTCCGCCACCAATATCGTGACAGATGAAGTGGAATTTACCGCAGAGATCCGTTCCCACAGTATGGAAAAGCTGGCGGCGGAGGTGGCTCATATGGAGAAATGTTGTCAGGATGCGGCCAAAGCATACGGCGCTTCCTGTGAATTTATCCATGAGCCGGCTTACCCCACCCTGTCCCTGGATCTGGACTGCGACCTGGTAAAGGAGACAGTCAAAGCCATGGAGGCAGAGGAGATCCGTCCGGATCTTCAGGTGATCGGCGGAGGAAGCGACGCCAACGTGCTGGCCGGACACGGATACCGCAGCGTGATCCTGGGGCTTGGTATGAGAAATGTCCACACAGTGGAAGAGTCGCTGGATATCAATGAAGTATGGAAGGCGGCCCGGGTAATGCGCAGAATGATGGATGGAGAATAGGAGCGGATGCCAGAGATGGAATTGCAGGAATTAAAAGAAAAATGCCTGGCTGCGATCGACAGGAACAAAGAGCAGATCATAGAACTGGGGCAGGCGATCTACCAGACGCCGGAACTGGGATATAAGGAATTCCAGACACAGAAAAAGGCAGAAGAAGCCTTTGCAGGTGCAGGGTTCACAGTGGAAAAGAATCTTGCCTACACCGGCTGCCGGGCTTCTTCCGGGAGAAAGGACGGCCCTACGGTGGGCGTGCTGGGAGAACTGGACTGCATCCTGTGCGCGGATCATCCGGACAGTCAGGCGGGCGGGAACGTCCATGCCTGCGGTCACAATGTGCAGATCGCCAATCTGTTTGGCTGCGCCCTGGGCCTGAAGGAATCCGGAGCGCTGGAAGAACTGGGCGGGAATGTAGAATTCCTGGCGGTGCCTGCAGAAGAATGTGTTGACTATGATTACCGGGACAGCCTGATCAAAAAGGGTGAGATCCAGTTCTATGGCGGGAAGCAGGAGCTTGTCCGGCGGGGGAAACTGGATGGGACAGATTTGTTTCTCCAGTGCCACATGATGGAGATGCCGGAAGGAAAACGCTGCACCGTGGACACCGACTGCAACGGCTTTATGACGAAGATCGTGCGCTTCACCGGCAAGGCGGCCCATGCGGGATTTGCGCCTGACGAAGGGATCAATGCCCTGGGGATGGCCCAGCTGGCGCTGAATAATATCAACGCCGTCCGGGAGACCTTCCGGGATGAAGACCGGGTAAGAGTCAGCGTGGTGTTGACAGAGGGCGGCGAGCTGGTCAATGTGGTTCCTTCCACGGCTGCGCTGCAGATCATGGTGCGGGCGTTTACCGTGGAAGCGATCCTCTCGGCCTCTGCGAAAGTAGACCGGGCGCTGAAGGCGGGAGCGCTGGCGCTTGGCGGAAAGGTGGAGATCCATAACCGGATGGGCTATCTTCCCATGCGGACGGACCGGAAGCTATCCAAGCTGTACCGGGAGAATATGATCCGATACGGAGGCGCCGGGGAGGATTCCTTTGTAGAACTCTATGAGACGGCGGGATCCACGGATCTGGGGGATCTGTCCCAGATGAAGCCCTGTATGCATATCTGGACGGAAGGCGTGACAGGCGGACTTCATTCCAGAGATTACCGGATCGACGATCTGGAGAAAGCATATCTCCAGCCGGCGAAGATGCTGGCGCTGACGTTGATCGACCTTCTGTATGCAGATGCCGGGAAAGCAAAGCAGATACTGAAGGAATATGATCCAGTCTATACAAAAGAAGAATATCTTCATCTTCTAGAAGACAATTCCAGGGTTGAAATCTTTGATGCAACCGGCGTATAATGTCTGTAGAGATGCGGCGCGCATGGAAAGCGCGCCGTTTTTTTATCATTTGTAAGGAATATGGTGGGAAACATGCGGATCGGGATCATCGGACCGGAATCCTCCTGTCAGATCATTGAGAAATACATCAGACAGCTGGATCCTGAAGTTGAAGTAAAAAGTTATCCAAAGGAAAGAGTCAATGCCTGTGCCTCTGTGACAGAAACCTGTATGGAGGAATGCGATGCCATCCTTTTCTCCGGGTGCGCGGTGGAAAGCTTCGTGACGGAGGAGATCGAGGTGCGAAAGCCCTATACTTCCGTGGAGAAATCAGTGATCAGTGTTGCCGGCGCCTTTGTGGAGATGCAGAAAAAAGGCATGGAGTTGGATGCCTTCAGCATTGATGTGGTGGAGAACCACCTGATCGAAGATCTGCTGGAGGCGTTCCATATCCTTGCCAGGAATATTTACTCCAGCTCCTTCCAGCCCGGGGTGGACGAGGAAGAGTATATCCGGTGGCACAGCCGGCTTCAGAGGGAGGGCAAGACCAAGGTGGCCCTCACCGCATTTGCGTGGGTGTACGCCAAGCTCAGAGAAGAAGGGTTAAACGCCATATACCTTGACCCTACAAGGATGATGGTCCGCCATGCCCTGGAGAAGCTGAAAGGCGCATACGCCCTGAACCGGGCGGAATATTCCAGGATCTCTGTGGCGATCCTTCAGCTTGAGAACCTGGAACGGCAGGAGGAAAACTATTACCAGACGATGCTGGAGAAGACGGAGGTTGAAAAGGAGATCATCCAGTATGTGAAATCTGTCCAGGGAGCGGTCTTTGAGTTTGGAAGAAAAGAGTATGTGATCTTCGCAAACGCCGGACTTCTGGGAGAGAAGAGGCATCAGAGCGGCATCCTGAAGCTGCAGCAGGATATCCGGAAGAAGGGGATCTGTATGAACGCAGGCATCGGGATGGGGATCACTGCCTACCGGGCGGAGACCAATGCCCGGGATGCCCTTGCCTATGGGATGAAAAGAAACCGGCAGGAAATCTATTGCATCAATGCGGAAAATGTTATGGAAGGTCCCTTTGGACAGGAGCAGCAGTTGAAATACGAGCTGATCTCCTCTGATCCGAAGATCCGGGATATTGCGGCAAGGACCGGATTGAGCGAAAGGTCTGTCTTAAAGATCATGGCGATCGCACAAGCCCGGAAGAGTTATGTCTTTGACGCCCATGAGCTTGCGGACTGCCTGGAAGTGACGGCCCGCAGCGCCAGAAGGATCATGAACAAGATCATGGATGCAGGCCTGGGAAAAGTCTATGCAAAGGAAACGGCGTCTGCAGGAGGACGGCCAAAGACTTTGATCGAGATCTTGTTCTGATCAGTTTGAAAGGAATGACGGAATTGAATCAAGAAATGAAATATGTGCTCAGGCGCTATCTGATCCTTATGATCGGCCTTGCGGTCATGGCGGTGGGAGTTGCCTTTTCCATCAAGGCGGATCTGGGGACTTCTCCTGTCTCCAGTGTCCCCTATGTGATCAGTTTATTTACGCCTCTGACGGTGGGGACAGTGACTATTCTGATGCACGGTGTGTTCATCCTGATGCAGATCCTGATCCTGAGGAAGGATTATCATCTCATCCAGCTGATGCAGTTTCCGGCTGCATTTTTCTTTGGCTATCTGACGGATTTCGGCGTGTGGGCGCTCCAGGGGATCCACTACGGCAGTTACTGGCAGCAGTGGATATTCTGCGTGATCGGGATATTGCTGCTGGGCGTTGGCGTATTCCTGGAGGTGAAGGCGGGAGTGGTAGTCCTGGCCGGAGAAGGGCTGGTCCTTGCCATCTGTCAGGTACTTCCGGTAAAATTTGGAAATATGAAGGTGGCCTTTGACGTGGCCCTGGTGGTGACGGCTTGTGTCCTGGGACTTGTTTTTACCGGACAGATCCAGGGCGTGCGGGAAGGAACTGTGGCTGCAGCCATCCTGGTGGGGCAGATCGCGAAACGGCTGGGGAAGCTTATGGAGAGATGGAAACTGGAAGATCTGTAGGCAGAGGCCTGCTTCTTAGATGAGAGAGAAACGGATGTGAAGATCGGATGACAACAGACATGACAGAAGGGAAGATCGTCCCTCAGCTTACAGGATTTGCGATACCGCTGGTACTGGGCAACCTGTTCCAGCTTACCTACAATGCTGCGGACTCGGTGATCGTGGGAAAATTTGTGGGAGAGGAAGCTCTGGCGGCGGTGGGGACCGCCGGCCCCATTATGAATATGATCATTCTCTTTATCAGCGGGATGTGCATGGGCGCAGGGATCCTGATGAGCACTCAGTACGGGGCCAGAAGATATGACCGTCTGCGGCGGCAGATCAGCACTACGCTGCTGGGAGGGCTTGCGTTTTCCGCAGTGACCGCCCTGATCCTGATCCTGGCCGCCAGGCCGCTGCTTGCTCTTTTGCAGGTGCCGGCGGATATCCTGGAGGCGTCGGTTTTATATCTGCGGATCATATTCACAGGTCTTTTGTTCACCTTTGTGTATAACTTTTTCTCCAACACCCTGCGTGCCCTGGGGGACAGCGTGGCGCCGCTCTATTTTCTGATCATCAGCGCGCTGTTCAATATCGGGCTGGATCTTCTGTTTATCGTGGTCTTCGGATGGGGTGTGGCAGGAGGCGCTGCGGCTACGGTGTTAAGCCAGGGGATCTGTTGTCTTTTCAGCGTGATCTATATTAAGAAGAAGGTGACGCTTTTGTGCCTGGGGAAGGAGTGGAGGGTCTTCGACCCGTCTGTCCTGTGGCGGACCTTTACCTACGGGATCACCAGCGCGCTGCAGCAGATGTGTATCCAGCTGGGGAAGATCTGCGTGCAGACGGTGGTGAATGTACAGGGGGTAGCCTTTATCGCCGCATTTACCGCTATTAACCGGGTGGATGACTTTGCCATGACTCCGCAGGGGAATATCGCCCATGCGGCTACCACTTTTATGGCCCAGAACAAGGGGGCGGGAAAGGTCCGGCGGATGAAGCAGGGCTTCTTAAGCTCCATCCTGCTGCAGACCATCTATACCCTGGCGGTGGCGCTGGCGGTTTTCTTCCTGGCGGAACCGATCATGAAGCTGTTTGTAAGCGACAGCTCGGAGAAAGTCATCAGCCTTGGCGTCTCCTATCTTCACCTCATTGCCTTCATGTATTTTATGTCGGCGACCACCAACACCATCCAGGGGTTCTTCCGGGGACTGGGAGACCTGAAGGTGACTTTGATCAGTACCGTGATCAATTTTTCCGTGCGGTTTCTGTCCGTATGGATCATGATCCATGTACTTGGCGGAGGCTTCGCCTGTCTTGCCTGGTCCAACTGTCTGGGGTGGATCGCTATGCTGGCGCTTCAGATCCCGATGATCCTTGTGAGATGGAGGAAAGAAAAAATTTAAAAAAATTAGCACTCACCTCTTGGCTCGTTTGGGGTGGTTTTGTCCTGTGGCGTCAGAGCCCGTAAAGCCTTATTTTACAAGGCTTTTGCGGGTTCTTACTTTTTGTCTGGAGTCGTCAAAAATCGTCATTTTTTGCGAAAATGGTGTAGTAAATGGTGTAGTAGAAATAGACAAGGGGATGGAAATAAGAGACAGAGAAAAGTAGAGGGATTTGATAAAATTAAAATAGTTACGGCTTGCCAATTTGTGAACCTTAAAATATTTACGATTTATCTGTTCTTTTCTCCATATTTGAACAAAAATAAAAGTTAATTTAGATAAAAATATAGTTTTAACTCATTTTTACATTGAATTTATTTAGGATAGTGCTATACTTTATATCAGAGTAACTTTACAGACAGAAAGTTTACATGAAAGGATTGGTGGAGAAATGGCTGTCAGCTATAAAAAACTTTGGAAATTGCTGATTGATAGAGATATGAAGAAAAAAGAATTAGCAGAGAAGGCAAATCTCAGCAATTATACAATAAATAAAATGAATCGTGGAGACAATGTGACTACTGACACACTTGTGAAAATTTGTAGCGTCCTGAATTGTACGTTTGACGACATTATGGAAATGGTTCCTGATGAAAACAAATAAGAGTTCGTTTTTGGACGTGATTTGAAGTATTATTATACTGAATAAAATTTTTTAAGGAGGCTGCCGATGCAGATTTTAGATAACATCAATAATACTGTCCGTGATGATTTGAAAAAGATAGTTCATCGAGGAAGCAAGATGTCAATTGCTGCTGCTTGCTTTTCCATTTATGCTTATCAAGAACTCAGAAAGCAGCTCGAGGAAATTGAAGATCTAGAATTCATTTTTACATCACCGACATTTATTACGGAGAAAACTCCGAAAGCAAAAAGAGAGTTTTATATTCCACGTTTATCCAGAGAACGTAGTTTATATGGAACCGAGTTCGAAGTAAAGCTTAGAAATGAACTAACGCAAAAGGCCATCGCAAAGGAATGTGCCGAGTGGATTCGTCAAAAAGTTACGTTCAAATCAAATGTGACCCAAGAGCAGATGATGGGATTTATGACCGTAGATCAGAGTACCTATATGCCTATCAACGGATTTACAACGGTTGACCTTGGGTGTGAGCGTGGAAATAATGCATATTATCCAGTCCAGAAAACAGAGTGTTTTGAAAATGCAAATTATTTTATCAAGCTCTTTAATGAACTTTGGAACGACCCCAAAAAGTTACAAGATGTCACAGATATTGTAGTAGAAAATATAAGTGCCGCTTACAAAGAAAACTCACCGGATTTCATTTACTTCTTTACCCTTTACAATATCTTCAATGAATTTCTGGATGATGTTTCGGAAGATGAACTTCCTAATGAGGCGACCGGGTTTAAGCAGAGTAAAATCTGGAATATGCTTTATAACTTCCAGAAAGATGCCGTACTTGCTATCATTAGCAAGTTAGAAAAATACAACGGATGTATCCTTGCTGACAGTGTTGGTCTTGGTAAGACTTTCACTGCCTTGGCCGTTGTGAAGTATTACGAGAACAGAAATAAATCCGTTCTGGTTCTCTGCCCGAAGAAGCTTTCTGAGAACTGGAATACATATAAAGGCAACTATGTCAATAACCCCATAGCGGCAGACAGACTTCGTTATGATGTTCTGTACCATACCGATCTTTCCCGTGAACGCGGACAGTCAAATGGAATAGATCTTGACCGTTTAAATTGGGGCAACTATGACCTTGTTGTTATTGACGAAAGTCATAATTTTCGTAACGGCGGTGAAGTATCTGGCGAGGGCGATAAAGAAAATCGTTATCTTCGTTTATTGAATAAAGTCGTTCGGGCAGGTGTTAGAACGAAAGTCCTTATGCTTTCTGCAACGCCTGTCAACAACAAATTCATTGATCTGAAGAACCAGCTTGCTCTTGCCTATGAGGGCGATGCAAGTCAAATCAATGAGAAGCTGGACACCACGAAAAGTATTGATGAAATTTTCCGTCAGGCACAAAAAGCATTTAATGCCTGGAGCAAGCTGCCCGTAGAAGAGCGCACTACAGACGCACTTCTCAGGACACTGGATTTTGATTTCTTTGAAATGCTGGACAGTGTAACGATTGCTCGCTCCAGACGCCATATTGAGAAGTATTATAGCACCGCAGACATTGGCAAATTCCCGAAAAGACTTGCTCCAATTTCTCTGAGACCATGTTTGACAGATCTCAGTGGCACCATCAACTACAACGAAATTTACAGTACATTGATGTCTTTGAATTTAACGATTTATACTCCGTCGAATTATATTATGCCATCTAAAATGGCAAAGTATATCGACATGACCCACAATAAAGGGACTAGCCTGACACAGAGAGGTCGTGAAGAAGGCATTCGTCGTCTGATGAGTATCAATCTTTTGAAGCGACTGGAAAGTTCTGTATATTCTTTCCGTCTTACGCTGGAAAGGATTACTGACTTGATTAACTCTACGATTAAAACAATCAAAGAGTATCAAAACGGCAGATGTGTTCTGAATCTTACCGATATGTCAGATGTAAATGATCTTGATTTGGACGACCAGAACATAGATTTCTTCTCTGTAGGCAAGAAAGTAAAAATTGATTTGGCTGACATGGATTATATCTCTTGGCTGTGGGAGCTGGAAAAAGATGCAGAGAATTTGGAGCTGTTGACGCTAATGATTTCCGATATAACCCCGGAACACGACAAAAAATTGCTGACCCTTTACGATTTGATTCGCAAGAAAATGAAGAACCCTATCAATGAGGGCAATCGTAAGATTATTATCTTTACTGCGTTCTCCGACACCGCGGATTATTTGTACGATCATATAAGTAAGTTCGCAAAGAAAGAGTTTGGACTGGAGACTGCGGAGATTACTGGTTCCGTTGATGGGAAAACCACCATCCCCCGGTTACGTTCTGACTTGAATACTGTGCTTACCTGTTTCTCACCGAGATCCAAGGGGAAAGATGTCCTTATGCCGGATAGTAAAGATGAACTTGATATTCTTATTGCGACGGACTGTATATCTGAAGGTCAGAACTTACAGGACTGTGACTATCTTGTAAACTATGATATTCACTGGAATCCGGTTCGTATTATCCAGCGTTTCGGACGAATTGACCGTATCGGCAGTACCAACGATTACATTCAGTTGGTAAACTTCTGGCCTGATATGGATTTGGACGAATACATTAACCTGAAAAGCCGAGTTGAGACTCGTATGCGTATATCTATTATGACTTCTACCGGCGATGATGACCTTATCAATCCTGAAGAAAAAGGTGATTTGGAATATCGTAAAGCGCAGTTGAAACGTTTGCAGGAGGAAGTAGTAGATATTGAGGAAATGTCTACTGGTATCTCTATTATGGATTTAGGGCTGAATGAGTTTCGTCTTGACCTGCTTGAGTATATGAAGCATAATCACGAAGTCGAAACAGCTCCAAGCGGTATGCACGCTGTTGTTCCGAAATGTGAAGATGCGCCCGCTGGTGTGATCTTCGTGCTGAAGAACATCAATAACAGTGTGAATATAGATAACAGGAACCGCATTCATCCGTTTTATATGGTTTTCATTAGTGAAGACGGAGAAATCATCTGTGACTACTTGAACCCCAAGAAAATGTTGGACACAATCCGTCTCCTGTGTCGTGGAAAGGACGAGCCTATCGTTTTTCTTTGTAAGAAGTTCAATGAAGAAACAAAAGATGGACGAGATATGGCAGAAATATCTGAACTGCTAAGTGAAGCAATCAATTCTATCATTGATGTGAAAGAAGAAAATGACATTGACAGTCTATTTAAGAGCGGCGGTACATCTGCTCTCATGTCAGCGGTGTCCGGGCTGGATGACTTTGAACTAATTTGTTTCTTAGTGGTTAAGTAGAATAGGAGAAAATGTATGAAATATGGATTTTTATTTGGTGCAGGTGCAGAAGCAGGATATGGTTTACCATCTGGCGGTAAATTTGCACTTGATATATTTAGACATGATGTATCTCAAAGTAAAAAAATGTTTAAAGAAATGAGAGATAGTGTAGATGGAACTACCAGATATGCAAATATGTGGCTTCCAGAAGGATTTAAAGATAAGAATATAAGTTCATTCGGTAAAACTGTATTTCAAAATATTATTAAGGATACAGTTGAACATAACAGAGAAAGCATTATCAAAAGAATTAATCAGTTTGATGAAGTGGCTAAAAATGAAGTGAAAGCAATGAAGGCGATGAGTATCGATATGGATTCATTGTTAGAGTCTCTTCTTGGAAGAGAATTAGACAATATCCATATGGGACAGACAATATCTTTTATTGATGAGTTTAAGCAGGGAAACGACTTGTTTAACAGTTCTTATTTTTCAGCATTATTGATGGTTTATAAAGACAAAAATATAATGAGCGGAGATCAAAGAATAGAATTTGGTAAGATACTATTGTCTATTATTCAGCTTCATGTTGGTGCATTAAGTGAGTCGTTAAGTCGTAAAATCAATGATGGTTTATTTGCTAAGAAAGATGATGAAATAGATATTTTTGATGATATTGGAGAAATTATTCAATTAAACTACTCATCTTCAGGTTTGTCAGGTATGGAATATTTGCTTGACCAACGAGAAGCAGATACAACGACAGATAGTGGCAAATGCCTTCGATTTGCACAGATGATTATAGAATCTATTTATGCTGTTGTTTTAGATTATAAGTCATTGATAGATGCTAATTGGCATTATCTATACAGTCCATCCTCTGACTGGGCAAAGTTTTGTAAAATATGTATTTTCCTTTTAAATGTAAGGTCGTATATTAAGGAAATAGCTCTTAAGGCTAATCCGGAAGGAAAAACAGGATATTATCACATATTGAAACACGCGATAGATGAGAATGTTTTTGAAGTAACTTCAATAGCGACAACGAATTATAATAAGTTTATAAAAGATATTTTATGCACAGAAATAGCGTTCCTTAATGGTTCTACAGAAATTTGGTATGATCCATACTTGAACCGAATGGGAGAACAAACAGAGTTAACTACGTCAGAAAATCATATTTTGGTTCCTTTGATGTTTACTCAAAGTGGAACTAAGCCAATGACTTCCATAGAAATGTCTATGAAGTATGTAGATACATATAAACGTTGGAAGGAGTCTGATCGAATCGTTGTTGTAGGATTTGGTTTTGGAATCGATGATGAGCATATAAACGGAGTCTTAAGAACGCTTATCGATGTAGATGATAAAAAAATAATTGTTGTTACCTTGAGTAAAAACAAGGCAGACGACGATGTGGCTAAAGATATAGCAAGAAGTTTAAAAGTAATTAAAGCATCAAATATATCGATTGTTCAGGTAGATAAAAGCGGTAAACAAATCCAGGATAATGCACTCTGGACAGAAGCAATTTTAAGAAAATAGGAGTGTGAAGTATGCTTGGTTTACCAAAAACAACGGAGTTCAACAAACGAATTCCGAAGCAAAAATTTTATGAGCAGATTGAAATCACTCCTGCATTAAAGAGAGTTTTCATCGACAAGATTCGTACAATTTACTGGAAAAACAAACTTGCAGCGACGACATTGAACATCGCAGCTGGTGAGCGAGTAAATGAAATTGAAGTGTTTGAAGTCCGCTTGACGGAGCCACTGTTGGATGAAGCGGTGTTGAAACAGATTGACAAAGAGATACCATACCATATACTTTTTCTCCTGGAGTACGACGGAAAGTATCAGGCTTGGATTGGCTATAAGGAAGTCGCCGAATCCGGTAAGAATGCATTTAAGGTTAGTCGCTATTACCACACGGACTGGCTGGAAGAAGAAAATCTTCCTCTGAAAATTGAAGGACTTAATATCGACAGCATTTATGATAATTTTGTCCGTCAGATTGCCGGTGGTGCATTGCAAGCCGACATGTCAGAATCGCTGAAGGAATCCGTCGAAAAGGAAACGCTTCGACTAAACTTACAGAAGCAGATTTCAGCTCTGGAAGCAAAAATGCGTAAAGAGAAACAACTCAACCGGTGCATGGAGATTAATACAGAATTAAAACTGCTAAAGAAACAACTAAACAGTTGACGGAGGTGAGGATTGGTGCAGCTAAAAGAACGAACTTTACAAAAGCTGAGAGAGATAATTAATGGAGATAGCACTCCGCATTATAAATCTGGTCCTAAGTTGGTTGAATTTTTCAATAGTCTGGGCAGCAATGACCGCTATGGGCAAGGGTTCCCATCTCGGTGGTTCTACACCGACGAAAAACTCAAAGAGATTAACGGCACCCCAGAACTTGACAAATGTATCAAAAAGATATTTGCCGTTGAGGATTATATCGAGAATATTGAAGAACTGGATCAGATAATTGCAGACTTCAATAAATATTTGGCATTTGATAAATGGCAGGTCATTCGTGACAACGACACTATTACATTCAAGCGATTGGATAAAGTTGTCGTTGCAGAGCCAAAAAAAGTCTCTGCCGATATGCAGGAAGAAGATTTCCTCAAATTAACATTTGATGTTAATGTTGACGCATTAAAATTAGACACAAGCATCAGCGGCATTATAAAGGAGCGACTTTGCGAAGTGGAGTCCTGCATTAAGAATGGAGCACCATTAGCATCAATCTTTATGATTGGAAGCATCTTAGAAGGTATCTTATTGGGTACTGCATCTGCCTTTCCACGGCAATTTAATCAAGCACAATGCGCCCCCAAAGACAAAGACACTGGGAAGGTGAGAATCTTTCCAGAGTGGACGCTGAATAACATGATTGATGTTGCTGCTGAAATTGGGATTCTTAAACATGATGTAAAGAAATTCAGTCATATAGTCAGAGACTTTAGAAATTACATTCATCCATACCAACAGATGTCCTCTCAATTTTCGCCAGACAAACATACTGCAATGATTTGCTTTCAGGTACTAAAAGCGGCGATCTATCAAATTGGTGATTATCGCAAAGCAACCTGATTGCAGATTTAATGGATAAAGAAAGGTAATGAAAACTATGGCAGAATTATTTTCTTCCCGATATGGGTATGAACCGCCAAAAATTATTCAGATTGGCACTTTAGATGATGCCTGTAAAAACAGGCTGTGGAACAGACTGAAAGAATGCTGCGAATACTATGATCTCGATGCGTGTAGTGAGCATTTCTTTGAAGTCAACTATGTACTGGACAAAATTGGAAAGGAGAAGGTGTCAGCACCGATTGAAACACGAAAGAATGCTATTTCAACAATGCACGAAGTATGGAACGAAACATGGTATCGGGCGTTTGATGTCCTTGAAGCCTACATTTCCTTCTTTGTCGAATTTGAAATGGCAGAGCAAGAAACAGAATGCGTGGTTGCCTTCAACAAGATATTGGAAGAAGAAAGGTCAGGGTATCGCTTTATTCGGAATAAGGCAGTTCCAATTACCAACCAGGGCGAACTGGAATTACTTGCCCAATCTACACAATCTGACTTTGACAATGTGAATACACACTTTGAAAAGGCTATTGCTCTGTATGCAGACCGTCAAAAACCGGATTACGAAAATTCCATCAAAGAATCCATCAGTGCTGTCGAGGCCATTTGTTGCATCATCACTGGAGAGACCGGTTCTCAAGCCACATTGGGGAAGACTCTTAAAAGGCTCGAAGATCATGGGGTTACTATTCATCCTTCTATGGGACAGGCATTTTCAAAGTTATACGGATATACTTCTGATGCTGATGGGATTCGTCATGGAGGGATTGACTTCACAAATGCTCCTGCAGAAGATGCAAAATATATGCTTCTCTCGTGTTCGGCCTTTGTGAATTACCTGATAGAGAAATGTAGCAAAATGGGAGGGAACTCATAATGGATAAGATGAAAATGGAGTCACCGGATATGACCGTTCAGAATATAGAGAAAATTGGTGCATTGTTCCCGAACTGTGTGACTGAAACCGTTGATGAAAACGGCAAGCCGAAAAAGGCTATCAACTTCGACCTGCTCCGTCAGATGCTGACGGATAGCGTGATTGAGGGCGATGAAGCATACGAATTTACTTGGGTTGGCAAGAAAGCTGCTATTGTGGAGGCAAATAAGCCGATTCGCAAGACACTTCGCCCTTGCCCGGAAGAAAGTAAGAATTGGGACACAACTGAAAATCTCTACATTGAGGGCGATAATCTGGAGGTACTCAAGCTCTTGCAGGAAAGCTATTTGGGTAAGGTCAAGATGATCTATATTGATCCGCCCTATAATACAGGAAAAGATACATTTGTATATTTTGATCAGTTTGAAATGGATGAGGACGAGTTTAATGCTGCTATTTCGAGATACGATGAAGATGGTAATTTGAATTTCGTTCAAAATCCTGAAACCAATGCTAGATTTCATTCCGCCTGGTGTTCGATGATTTATCCTTGCCTTTTACTATCAAGAAATCTTCTAACCAATGATGGTGTTATCTTTATCAGTATTGATAACCATGAAGTCGATAATATGTTGAAGATATGTGACGAGATATTTGGTGTGGCTAATCGAATTGCCTGTGTTGTAAATGTCAACAACCCTAAAGGGCGATCTGACGAGAAAAACATTGCAACGGCACATGAGTATATTGCTATTTACCAAAAAAAGGAAGCATCGTTATCAGGTTTTGAACCTGAAGAAAATGTGACCAAACGATATAACAAGACTGATAAGTATGGTAAATTCTATCGCCATATTGATCTCCGTAAAACGGGTGATAGTGACCGAAGAGAAGATAGGCCAAAGATGTTTTATTACTTTTACTTTAATCAATCAACCGGTGAGTTCTATCCGTCCTACGATGAAAATACACCTGATGGATGGATAAAAATTGCTCCAATGAAAGATGATGGTACAGAAGGTAGGTGGAGAGTTGGAATCGAAACAGCCGATTTGCGTAAGGAGTTTCTTGAGCCTACATATATGTCTGTGAAAAAAAGGTGGACTGTTATGGAGAGGGATTATTTATCGGATGATTTGAGAGTAAAGGCTACGAGTGCGTGGACATATAAGGATTTAAATAGTGAACGTGGTACAGAACAGTTTGTTGAATTGGGCTTTGGTAAAAACGTCTTTCCACGTCCAAAACCCTTGGGTACAGTAATTAGACCGTTGCTGTTGGCAACAAAGGATGATGATATTGTGCTTGATTTTTTTTCAGGCTCTGCTACAACTGCTCATGCCGTAATGAAACAGAATAATGATGATGGAGGACACCGAAAATTCATTATGGTTCAACTTGGTGAGTTGTGTGATGAAGCAAGCGAAGCGTATAAAGCTGGTTATAAAAACATTTGCGAGATTGGCAAGGAACGTATTCGTCGTGCAGGTGAGAAAATCAAGGCTGAAAGTCCTCTCACCACCGTTGATTTGGATGTGGGATTTCGTGTATTCAAGCTGGATGAACCTAATGTAAAAGATGTTTACTATGCGGCGGATGACTATGACCAGAGAACTCTCAATGATATGATTTCAAACATTAAGGAAGATCGTAATGCACTCGATCTTTTCTTTGGTTGCCTACTGGAATGGGGGCTTCCGCTGTCTTTGCCGTACACTTCTGAAATGATTGATGGCTGCACGGTGCATACATATAATGACGGCGATCTGATCGCTTGCTTTGACAGTAATATACCTGAAAGTGTGGTTAAGACCATCGCCAAGCGTAAACCGCTCCGTGCTGTGTTCCGTGACTCTGGCTTTGCCAGCAGCCCTGCTAAGATCAATGTGTTTGAAATCTTCAAGCTGTACATGCCTGAGAGTGCCAATGAGATTACCAAACGAGTAAAAGTAATCTAAGAAAGGAGCTTCCCGATGAAGTTACAATTTAAGCATCAGAAGTTCCAGGCAGACGCCGCCAAAGCGGTCGTAGATGTATTCGCAGGTCAGCCTTATCTGACCCCTACCTATATGATGGATAGAGGTTATGAAGGTCGTACAGTGGACGGTCAGACATTTTCTCAGAGAAGAATCACGGAGGATGAGGATTTTACAGGCTGGCGAAATGAAAGAATTGTACCGGAGCTGAACGACGGTCTGATTCTGGAACACATACAAAAAATTCAAAGAGCACACCAGATTAAGCCTTCTACCAAACTGGAGGGACGCTACAATCTGACCATAGAAATGGAAACCGGTGTTGGTAAAACCTACACCTATATCAAGACGATGTATGAGTTGAACAAGCACTACGGATGGAGCAAGTTCATCATTGTGGTTCCGAGTATTGCCATTCGTGAGGGCGTTTACAAGTCTTTTGAGGTAACGCAGGATCATTTTGCAGAGGAATATGGTAAGAAGATTCGTTTCTTTATCTATAATTCTGCTCAGCTGACCGAGATTGACCGTTTCGCTTCGGATAGTTCAATCAATGTGATGATTATCAACTCCCAGGCGTTTAATGCTAGGGGTAAGGATGCTCGCCGTATCTACATGAAGTTGGACGAGTTCCGTTCTCGTCGTCCAATTGATATTATTGCAAAGACGAACCCTATTTTGATTATTGATGAGCCGCAGTCCGTCGAGGGTAAACAGACGAAGGAAAGACTGAAAGAGTTTAATCCTCTGATGACCCTTCGCTATTCGGCAACCCATAAAGACGATAGTGTTTACAACATGATCTATCGCCTGGATGCAATGGAAGCCTATAATAAGCGTCTGGTGAAGAAGATTTCTGTTAAAGGTATTACTGAGTCCGGCAGCACTGCCACAGAGAGCTATGTGTACCTGGAGAGTGTAAATCTTTCCAAGGCAGACCCGACCGCTACCATTCAGTTTGACTTTAAGGGTGCCACGGGTATCCGTAAAAAGACCATGACTATCGGTATTGGCTTCAATCTGTACGACAACTCCGGTCAGATGGAGGAATACAAAACCGGCTTTGTGGTGAAGTTTATTGACGGACGAGACAATTCTGTTGAGTTCCTGAATGGCATCAAGATTTATGCCGGAGATGTTATTGGTAAGGTCAGTGAGGAACAGCTTCGCCGCATTCAGATTCGTGAAACGATCCTTTCTCATATTGAAAGAGAACGCCAGTTGTTCTATAAGGGCATCAAGGTTCTGTCCCTTTTCTTTATCGACGAGGTTGCACATTATAAGCAGTATGACGCTGCTGGACAACCTTCCAATGGTATCTTTGCAGATATGTTCGAGGAGGAATATAAGGATATCGTGGACAATCTTCAGATTGGCATGGGTGAGGATGATTACATCAAATATTTGAAAGCAATCTCACCGTCCAAAACACACGCAGGCTATTTTTCGATGGATAAGAAAGGAAGAATGACGGATAGTAAACTGTCGAATAAGAAAGAACGCACCTCCGATGACATTGATGCTTACGATTTGATTATGAAGGACAAGGAGCTGCTTCTCGACCGTGACCCCAAGAAGTCGCCGGTACGCTTCATTTTTTCCCATTCTGCACTGCGTGAGGGGTGGGATAACCCTAATGTATTCCAAATTTGTACCCTGAAGCAAAGTAGTAGCGATGTGCGCAAGCGACAAGAAGTTGGCCGTGGTCTCCGTCTTTGTGTCAACCAGGACGGTGAAAGAATGGATTCTAATATATTGGGCAACGATGTTCACAACATCAATGTCCTGACGGTTATTGCCAGCGAGAGCTATGACTCTTTCGCAAAAGGTTTGCAGTCTGAAATGGCTGAAGCTGTTGCAAGTCGTCCTCAGGCTGTTACCGCAGACCTGTTTAAAGGCAAGGTTATCGTGGATGCTAGAGGCAATGAGCAGGTTGTTGATTCTGAAACTGCAAGTGCAATTTACTTTGACCTGATCGTGAATGGCTATATTGACAAAAAGGGGGTTCTTACTGATAAATACTACACTGACAAGGCAAACAATGAAATCAAGATTGCAGAAGAAGTGGCTGATAGTGCTGAGTCTGTTATCAAGATTCTGGATTCTGTTTACGATGATAAGTCTATGAAGCCCGAAGATGCCCGTAAAAACAATGTGGAATTGCAGTTGGATGATGAAAAGTTGGCTATGCCGCAGTTTAAGGCTTTGTGGGAACGAATCAGCCCTAAGTCTGTGTATGTGGTTGATTTTGATACCGATGAGCTGGTGAAAAAGTCCATTGCATCCCTGAATCGCAGCCTCCATGTTGCGAGAATCTATTTTAAGGTAGAAACTGGCTCAATGGATGAAATCAAATCAAAGGATGCTCTGTTAAGCGGTGCTTCTTTTGTGAAAGATACATCCTCTACCTATGATGCTTCCCACACCATTACTGCCAATCATGGAGTGAAATATGATCTTGTTGGCAAGTTGGTTGAAGAAACCGGTCTGACCCGTAAAGCGGTAGTTGATATTCTTGTGGGCATCGAAAAAACTGTGTTTGACCAGTTCAAGAATAACCCAGAAGAGTTTATTATAAAAGCAGCTTCCCTTATCAACGATGAAAAGGCTACTGCAATTATCCAGCATATTTCCTATAATGTCCTGGACGAAAGATACAGTACAGATATTTTCACTGAACCGACGATTAAGGGGAAACTTGGTACTAATGCAATGAAGGCAACTCGCCATCTGTACGATCATATCGTATACGATTCCACTAATGAGCGTGATTTCGCAACCGACTTGGATACAAATGCTGATGTTGCCGTTTATGTTAAGCTCCCTGACAGTTTCTATATTTCTACCCCAGTGGGCAAGTATAACCCTGACTGGGCAATTGCTTTCTATGAGGGAACAGTGAAGCATATCTACTTTGTCGCCGAAACAAAAGGCTCCATGTCCTCTATGCAGTTGAGACTGATTGAGGAATCTAAGATTCATTGTGCAAGAGAGCACTTTAAGGCAATCAGTGGAGAGAACGTGGTTTACGATGTGGTGGATAGCTATCAGACGTTGCTTGAAAAAGTAATGAAATAACCTAAACTGCGAATGGAGGTAGGAAATGGCTCAACATTTATCTGTAAAAGTTCCGTGAAAAGACAACAGATATAACAGCCTCGTATGTGATAAGCAGTGTTACAATAACGCTTGATTGAGGTTAAAGGATATCTCCAGTAGTAGAGGCAATGAACTGGAAGAAAAATTAAGTGGATGTCCTAGGACACCTATACCAAAATCATGGTTCATCCATATAAAACATGTAATAACAGCACTCACAAGTATTCCCGAGAGACGGAGTTGAAATATCATCTGTTCTCTCTGCCGGCACGACCTTTTGGTTGGAATATGTCGCATAAAGGAAACGATGACAATATCGGGAACCTTGTGCGTAAATTTGCTATTGTTTATGACCCTAATAGAGAACCCAATTTGCCGTTCTCGACAAACTAGGTTCAGGATGCAGATTGATTGAGTTTATAGTACCTGGTACCGTGAATATCCACAAATAGGATTCTTCTATGATAAGGCGGGATGGAGCGCTTGAGCAAGGATTTCTGTCTTTAGAAAACTAATGAATAGCCGATGGTTTGGAAGGAGAAATACATGATTGATTTAAAAAAATTAAATCCCATACTGGAAGGGTACAAAGCGTACTTTCCGAGCCATTGGGATGATGAAAAATATAAGTGGGAGGCGATCAAACATTTTCAGGAGCACTGGGATATTGACGCTGAAAATTTCGGAGAGATGTTCAAACAGGCTACTGAAAAGACATTTAACTTACTGGCGTCAGGGTATGCTTACCCGCGCGGCATGATTACAAACTTTGCCAAAGCAGATGATGGAGCAACACGGGAGATGTTCCGGAATTTGTTTGATGAGTCTCAGGATCTGGCTGCAAGAGTATATGCTTTCCAGACAGTAGCGGAGGAATTACGGTCAAAGTATGATGACGGTACGTGGAGAAATCACTATCAGAATACGAATGCTATTAGTACATATCTCTGGCTGCGATATCCGGACAAGTATTATATCTACAAGTATGAGTTGTTCCGTGCGGTTGCAAAAGAATTGTCTTCTGATTACATGCCGAAGAAGAACGGTTCAGTTGAAAACCTGATCGGCGGTTTTCAAATGTATGATGAGATCTGTAACGCTATAAAGACAGATTTAGACATTAAGACTTTGATTAATGATGCTCTTGTTCCAAGTTGTTACGATGACCCTGAAATGAAGACAGTTACCATCGATGTAGGATTCTATCTTGCACGTTATTATTTAAGCGAACAGAATGCTACCAAAGAAACTGAAGAGTGGTTTCCTAAGGATTATTCGCCAGAACTTGGTGTGGACGATTGGATCGAGCTGTTGAATGATAGTTCTATCTTTACAATTAATAGCCTGCAAATCATGAAGCGTCTAAAAGATTATGGTGGTGCTGCTACATGCAAGCAACTTTCGGTGAAATATGGGGAAAATCCCAATTTTTATAACGGCGGATCGTGGTCGCTTGCTCAACGTATTGCAAAGAAAACGGGCTGCCCTGTTATGACAAAAGACACGGATGATTCAAAATGGTGGCCAATTCTGTATATTGGAAGGAAATCTGATAAATCCGCTGAAGGGGCATACATATGGAAGCTTAGAGAAGAATTGGCAGAAGCGCTGACCAAAGTAGACTTAAGTGAGATTGATTTATACGTTGATAATACACCCTCCATATGGAAAATCAGTCATGGCTCTATATCTGAGAAGAACAGAATCACTTTTGAGGGGCGTAATGTTGTAGTGGTACACAGTACAACAAAAGCAAAAGCTACCTCTAAGGTTTCTCAGGGTGAGAGGTTTATGGAGGGGATCAAGAAAGGTGATTATTTCTATCTTTGTTATGGAAATAGTATAAGGTTGTTGGGGCAATTCGTTACTGATAAGGCTGTTCTTAATCCAGAAATGGAAGACGGTTGGTACGAAAGAGAGTACCGATTAATAAGGATATCAAAAGATACATCTGCTTACAAGGGAATTCAGAAATGGTGGACACCAAATGATAACTCTACCTGTATAAAGGTTGAAACCGAAGATAAGGAGCTGTTTGAAGAAACAATCTTAAAGCCTTATTTTGATATGACGGTGTCTGGACTTTTTGGAGATGAAAATCAGGAGCAGAATTATTGGTGGCTGACCGCAAATCCTAAAATTTGGAGTTTTTCAGATATCAAAATCGGTGAAGAGCAGAATTATACACTTTACAATGAGAATGGAAATAAGCGTCGTGTATTCCAGAACTTTCTTGATGCAAAGGTCGGGGATGTGGTTATAGGGTATGAGGCTAATCCGGTAAAGAAGGTTGTGGCTATTGCTAGGATTACACAGGCGAATGATGGTAAGGCTATCTATTTTGAAAAGGTTGAAGGTCTGGCTACACCGATTGAGTACCTTGCTCTTAAGGAATGCCCTGAACTTAAAAAGATGGAGTTTTTCGTACAGCCGAACGGAAGCTTATTCAAGCTGACTAAAGGTGAATATGACTTTATCATGGACATTATACGAGAAGAAAACCCTCTGAAGAAACCGGATACTGCAAAGCAGAAATACACCAAGGAAGATTTCCTCAGCAAGGTCTACATGACAGAGGAAAGATATGATGTCCTAGAAGCATTACTGAGAAATAAGATGAATGTGATCCTGCAGGGAGCGCCAGGTGTTGGCAAGACCTTCACAGCCAAGAAACTTGCATATGCCATGATGGGGGAGGCGGATGATTCCCGTATAGAAATGGTTCAGTTCCATCAGAACTATTCCTATGAGGATTTCATCATGGGATATCGTCCGGATGGGGCTGATTTCAAGCTCACAGAAGGTATCTTCTATCGGTTTTGTCAAACAGCGGCGAATTATCCGAATAAGGAATTCTTCTTTATCATTGATGAGATTAACCGTGGAAATATGAGTAAGATATTTGGGGAGTGTCTGATGCTGATTGAGAAGGCCTACCGAGGAACAAAGGCTACTTTGGCCTATAGCGGAATGCCATTCTCTGTGCCGGAAAATCTGTACATTATAGGCATGATGAATACTGCTGACCGAAGCCTTGCAATGATTGACTATGCACTCAGAAGACGGTTCAGTTTCTTTGAGATGGAACCAGCCTTTAATTCAGAGGGATTCACGAACTATCAGAATGCATTTGGCAATGAGACCTTTAATGCTCTAATTGAGCAAATTAAGTTGCTGAATAAAGAAATTACAGAAGATAAATCGCTAGGACGAGGATTTCAGATTGGGCATAGCTATTTCTGCGGAAGAGAAGAGCTTGGATGTACTGATGAATGGATGCGTTCTGTGGTAGAGTTTGATATCCTACCGATGCTGAGTGAATACTGGTTTGATGAACCAACGAAGTTGCAGCGTTGGGAGAAAAATTTGCGTGGTGTATTTGATGACTAAGGATAAGAGCATATTTATAAAAAACATATACTATATGCTTTCCTATGCATTTAAGATTCTGAAACAGTCGAATTATGATGAGGTAGCTTCGGAAAAGTTTGAGAATGCACAGGACTTATTTGCTGCGATTCTTAGCAAGGGTATTGCTCAGCAGCTGAAGCAGGGACTTTACCGGGAATATATTACGAAAAACGAGACGTTATCCATCATGAGGGGCAAGCTGGACCTGCAGGAGACTCTGCGAAACCGGATCCAGCGAAAGCAGAAGTTAGCCTGTGAGTTTGATGAGCTGTCCGAGAACAATTTGTTCAATCAGATTTTGAAAACCACGATCCATTACCTTCTGATTGATGAAGGCGTGGAAGTGGAAAGAAAATCTGTGCTGAAGAAGATCCTTGTATTTTTTGACGGCATTGAACTCCTAGAACCTTCCGTTATCCCATGGAGCCGGCTTCATTATCAGAGGAATAATAAGAACTATGAGATGTTGATGAATGTCTGTTATTTTGTCCTGGATGGAATGCTTCGGACCACAGAGAAGGGTGAGTATAAGATGGAGTCCTTCTCAGATGAGCATATGGCCAGGCTTTATGAGAAGTTTGTTCTGGAATACTATAACCAGCATCACACTTATCTGAGTGAGGTCAAGGCTGGACAGGTGAAATGGAATTTGATTGGTGATAACAGCGAGTCCATGATACGGTTCCTGCCGGTCATGCAGACAGATATCATGCTAAGATTAAAGGATCAGATTCTCATCATTGACGCGAAGTATTACGGGAAAACACTTCAGCAGCAATATGATAAGTATACTCTGCATTCCAATAATGTGTATCAGATATTCACTTATGTTAAGAATCAGGATAAGAACAATACTGGAAATGTGGCGGGGATCCTTCTGTATGCTAAGACGAATGAGGACATTACTCCGGATTGCATGTTTAACATGGGAGGAAATCAGATTGGGGCAAAGACACTGGATCTGAATAGAGATTTCTCGTTGATTGCGTCACAGCTGGATAAACTGGTCGAGGATTTCTTTAAGGTGAAGTCTGCGTAGTGGAGGAGAAAGATGGTAGTAAAAGAAACCAAACGATTATACAAATCATATTTGAACAGCACCAATTCTCGCTGGGAATATGGAAACAGCGTCCTATACCGTATGTGTGAAGAAGAGCCTGAACATAAAGAGATAGATGTTATCGTTGGTAAGATTTGGCTCATCGGAAGGAGTTATGCTGCGGCTATTGAGAGACGAAAGAATGCGGTTGTTGTTGGAGATGATTTTTATTATGATGAGGTAGCCCCGAAACTATTGGAGATCGGTCCGGAACTTGATGATCGGATCACCAAATTGAGAAAGAGCAAAGGGCTTATTCTTGATGACATTAAATTGGTTCTGAGTACACATAAGTTCTTGATGGATATTTTTTATGAATTGACCGGATTGGAAAAGAGATCTCTTGCATCAAAATATCTCCACTTTCATTGCCCGGAGAAGTTTTTTATCTATGATAGTCGGGCAAGAGTAGGGATCGGGAAGCTGGTGAAGAGACCTAATAAAGGAATTCTTACGGATGTGTCCAATTGCGATCCAGAATATGGAGACTTTGTATGTAGGATGCTTGAACTGCAGGAATATCTGGATGAACAGCTTGGAGTATATGAATTGCCGCGAAAATTGGATGGCTTTCTTCTGACAGCAATCAAATAACGGATGGAGAAGATCTATATTCGAAACGAAGAAAACACTTATCGCCGTGTATAAGGATGAGTATAAATGTTAGTCTAAAAGTGATCACTCTATAGTTGAAGAACATAAACCCCGGTCAGAAAAGACGGTATGCCTTTTTCTGATCAAATTAAAAAAACTTTTTACAAACTATTAACAAGAATCACAGGAACTGAATGCTCCTGTGATTCTTATTAGTTAGTATTAAGAAAGTCACATGCTGATAACAAAGCGCGTGCATATTTTTTGCCAGAAGAAATAACTAGTTTTTTGTTGATAAGAAAAATCCATATTAATAAAAAAGCAAGGTTAATAAAAAAGCCACAAATTATATTTGTCAAATTTAAAGAAATAAATTGTCTGTGTCTCAAAAAAAATAGTGCTGCATTAAAGACTATACCAATGAAACATATGGCTAAACCAAGAGGCTTTAATCCTAATAAATTATATGAGAAACCAAAATTGATGTTTTCTTCGGCGATTAGTGGGAATTTATTTGGGTCACGTGTTTGGGCAATTAGCCAAGTTACAGCAGTCGAAACAGAATTTTTCATATGTGTATCGTCATCAGAAAGTGTAAATTCTTTAATATTTTGAGATAAAAAAGTATAATATCTGTCCTTGCTTTTTGGGTCAATATAATTGGATGATGGCAATAATGCTTTTTGAGCAGGCAACAAATCGGGAAAACATTTTTTCATGGCTCGAGTGCCAGGTATTCTGCAATAAATTATTAGAAGATTACAAAATCCATATGTAATTAATAGCACAATCAATGTTGAAGTGATTTTTTGCATTTCTGATATAAGTAAATACAGTTCCAAGATCAAAGGGGCAATAAAGATTATTCCAACGCTCAGGCGGGCTCTTAGATTGTATGGGCCAAATGCAGTAAATAATTCTTTCATGAAAAAAGTCTCCTATATTTTGGTAAAGCAAGTATCCAAACGATCATAAAAATTTGGATTTTTCCTAGTATTATACAAAAGAATTTCAGATTCAGTCAAATCAAATTTAAAACCAAACATATTACCTTTTAATAAATTTGCATATCCGTAACTGTTTTGTTTTGGGAAATAAATGTCTTTATTTAATGAGTTGCACCAAGAAAAATCAATTGTGCCACCACAAGTGATGGCAACAATTGTTTTTTCAGAAATATTATTACTACGCAAGTACAATGAAACAGCTATATTGTGTCCAACAATAAAGAAAACATCTAGAGAGGTAGAAGGAATACTCACAAGTTGCTCGAAACCTGCTATTGAAGTTTGGGGAAAACACCATAGATGTATACTTTTTTCAATATATTGTTGTCTTGCTGTTAACTCATTAGAAAAACAGTTTTGTAATAAATAACGCATCGTTTTACATTCCTAAAGTGCGACCTGTTTGAACAGTTTTTGGTAAAAAATTTGAGTTATTAATTGTTATTGTACCTTCATATTTTGTATTGTAAACTCGATATCCAGTAGTGTCTAATTTATCAGAACCTCCATTGGTATTTCCTGTGTTGTCGGAAATAACATAGAAGGAGTTGATTTGGTCGCTCTTTTTTTCAAAAATCTGCTCAGCCTGTTTTGGTTTTCCGTGATGAGGTAATTGGATGGCATCATAACTTCTTACTATATTTTCAATTGATGCATAGGAACAGTCTCCACATAGTAACATGCTAGAAGCTCCAAATTTAATTTTTACTTGAATACTTGTTGCATTATAAATAGTTTCACCATCAATATTGTCACTTTCTCGACTGTCAAGATGTTTTGCTACAGCATTCATCATGTAATCCAAATCAGGTCCTATAATGCTTACCTCAGAACAAAATGTTTCGGGATGTTCATAGATGTCTTCAATTGGTTCACCGGATAATTCTGCAATATTATTATAAAGATTAAGAATTTGTTGCTTTAATGGCTCACGTTTTCTTCGTTGATCATTGATTTTATCTAAAATATCATCTACATATTTCAGTAGTAGAGTGGTTTTGATTACACTAATTTTATTTTCTGATAGTAATTTACGTATTCCTTCAAAATGATCTTTGTCGTTATGAGAAAGAATGAGTGTGGCCTTTTCATAACCATGCTTATCCATATATGATATAACTTTGTCGGCATGTGCCTCGTGACCACAATCATATATGAATAGTTTGCTACCTGTATTAATCAAAATGCAATCGCCGTAATTGGTTGTTTCGGAGTTTTCATATTCTTGGGAGCCTAAAATTAAAATTTCCTTCATCATAAATCCTTTCTGACTAGATAGTCTATAATATGTGATATTTGATAAAAAGAACTGGTGTCTTTAAATACTCCTTTCAGCGACTGATTCAGAAAGATATTGAAAAATAAATAGAAATCAAGTATAATAGATATGCGAATATGTATTGACTGATTTCATGTTAATACCTTTAAGTTCATCCTGCTTGGGTGGACTTTTCTTTTTATCTTTTTGTGTATTATAACATAGCAAGAAATAAAAATCAAGAAATGTAGTAAAAAAATTAACTATAAATAAAGAAAGTAAAAAACTTGAAACGAATTAAATGCTGTGATAATATGTATACAATAATAATAATAGGTGGTTGTTTTTATGTCATTGAAAATAAAATTGAGTGAAGCGACAGGTTTGAGATTGAAGGAATTTAGGACACAATATAAAGTAAAGGCAAAAGATGTAGCTGAAATGTTGGGGAAAAGTCCTGCTTATATATCCAAATTGGAAAAAGGGCAAATTCAACAAATTGATAAAATAGAATTTGAAAAGATACTAAATTTTATAGCGAATGATGATGATGGTTATTATAGATTTTTTGAAGAATTTGCAGAGAGAGCGAATATAAAAGATTTAGAAAATGACTTGGCGTTTCGTAATTTCGATATGCTTGAAAGAAAGATTCCAGTTAATAATAATCTTATAAATTTTATTAAAGAAATGATGAAAGAACTAGGGATATCTATTCATCAATTAACAAATTATATTAATGAAAATGAAGATTTGGGTGCTGATATTTCGGAAAAATATGATTTAAATGCTGATGAAGTAAAAAAAAATGTTTGGCATGCAGTAACAGATGCAAATAGTATGCAAAATGTGTTTAGCTATATCTTTCTAGAATACTCAGAAGATAAAGTTGAAAAGTTATTGTCAGGGAAGAAAAAAAAATGTGAGTATATGCTTGTATATGCAATAATGTATCACCTTTTGAAAATGAAATATAAAAAAGAGGGAAAAGAGTACAATGATACATTAATTGAAGAATGCAGTATTGAAGCAGAACAGATATTACTAAACTATAAATTTTATTCGCTGACTGTTAAACATCGTTTATTGGCCCAAAGTGAGACAATAGATGAATATAACAATTTGCTAAATGAGTCTGATATTAACAATGCAAAATATGTAATGGATATTATTGAAGTAATCAAATTTTTATCTGAATACGATGTCGAGTATACTAATAAAAAATTAAAGATAATTGCTGAAAATCTAAAAAATAATGATACTACCTTTGCATTTGCTTATATGGCCTTATCTTTGCGGGGCTTGAATGATTTACAAACAGGTCTAAAAAAGAAATTTTTAGAAGAAATAAAAGCATTAATTGATAAATATTCAAATTTAACAGAAACTGTTGATAATATGGAAAAATATTGATAAAAAGCAGCTCTAAATGATGTAAAGCTACTGGATAAAGTATTCCAGTAGCTTTTATTTCTTCTCAAATCTTATTACATCATTCGGTTCACAATTCAAAATTTCACAAAGCCTTTCCAGTGTAAACATGGTAATAGACTTATTATGTTTTAAATTATTGATCGTCCGGGGATTGATACCATACTTATGAATCAGTGTATAGGTGGAGACATCCCGTTGGCGCATGGTTTCCCACAATGGAGAATAGTTTATCATTTCTGCTCACTTCCCAGTTTGTAATATAATCATTATCATGGTAAAAATAATGGTTTACTATACTGAAAAATGTATCTATAATAGAGGCATATGGAGGGAGAACTGGGATGAAAAAATATGATGAACTATCAGAAAAAGAAAAACGTAATTTTGAAGAATTCCTTATCTTAACATTCGAGTTTTCCGATGATGAGCTGGCGGCAATCGATAAACAAAAGCCAATGACAATGGAACTTTTTTCTTCATGTCTGGCTAAGTGTACAGAGCGTGGGCTCTATAAACTTTTCGAAGGCCTGTTGGATGAGTATCCGGATTTAACGGATAAATACGTAAAAGCTATTGATGATGATATAAAAGATGTGATATTGCCGGAAAGAACTCCAGAGGAGGAAGAAGAAAGCTGGAATCGATTGTGCGACAGAATAAAAAATGAATATGGTGATGATGTAATAAACGAATAGCTGCCGGAAAATCTGGTGGCTATTTTTTATAACAGAAATCTATGAATTAAAATCTGGCATCCGGTCAAAAAAGACGGGATGTTTTTTTGTGCACTTTATTAAAAACTTTGTCTCCACACACTGTATAATTCACGAATTTCCTTTCTATAAGTGAGGGGAAATCTTTTTTGAAGCAGAAAATTAACAGATTTTTCGAATCGCCTTGTATTTCTGCCTCTGACGATTGGGTTAAGTGAGGGGATCTTTAAAGAACAAAAAAGATAAGAGCGGATCTGGTTGATAAGAATTAAATTTATTTCTTTTTGACCCTGTATAATAGCCGCTCCCGGTTACGTTAAGTGAGGGGGTAGATATTATAGGGCAAGATCCACCCGTGTTAAGCGGTTATGCCATTCCTGGCAGTCCTCTAACTTACAGGTTGAGCTCTTGATGGGGATTTTCCCAGAGCAAGATCCACCCCGTAATACACTATCGTGTTTTCCTGTGTAGGGCTCTTGCTTGGGATTTCGATTCCCCATACCCTCGATGATCTGCCAATCTGGCAGATATTGGCGTCCACTGGAAAGTGGGACGCAGCACAAAAGGAAGATTCCGGCAGGACTGCCGGTTCTCCCATTTGTGATGTTACTGAAGTAACAGAAAAGAGAAGCCAGCAAATAAAAAGTCAAGGCTAAATTGAAAGAACTTTGAAAATTTTATACAGGTTGCAAAAGGGTATCAAAATAAGACCACCACATTGTGCTGGTCTATCAGAAAGGTATGTATAAATTATTCTGATTGAGGAAGTGATGTAAGATATTCTTTCACTCGCCCATAGTAGATTCTCAAAAATTTATTAGCTCCGGCAGTCATGTAAACGTAGTAAGGCTTACCTTGGGAACGTTTCTTGTCTAAAAACTGATATACAGGATCGTCCTGTGGCATTGTTTTGATAAGAACATCCATTACAAGAAATAGTGTTTTTCGTAAATCAGCAGAGCCACGTTTTGATGTAGGCACACTTTTCTGTGAGAAGGTTCCGGATTCATTTACACCAGGGTCAACACCAGCAAATGCTGTAATAGCACCTTTGTGAGTAAATCGAGTAACATCTCCGATTTCCGCAATAAGCTGTGGACCAAGAGATGGACCGACGCCGTTCATTGCCATAACAATGGGGTATTCAGGGAGCTTTGAGGCTGTATCATTCATCAAGGTGCGCAGTTCCTCAACAGTAGAGGAAGCGCTGTTGAGTTGCTCAACTGCTTGTCTGATCATTCGTTTGGTTATTTCATCCTTGGGAAGTACAGGAACAAGTTCCTTTGCTTTTTCATAGATTTCTTCAGCTTTTGATTTGCTGAAGTTGTACTTCTTGCGTTTACACCATTTCTCATAGTGGTCAGTAAAGGCGTTTAAAGACATTTTACGAACACAGTCCACGTGCCAGTATGTAGATGCAAAATCAACCCATTTCTGGCTGCCGTCACTTCGTGCAGGACTGTCGAAGTAAGTATTTACGCCAGGATAAGTCTGATCAAGGATGCCAATAAGGTTATTTTTCATAGCAGTTTTGTGCTTCATATAGAAACCAAACTGACGGTTCATAGTTTTAAGTTGATTGCGTAATTCATCCATAAGACTATACTGTTTCAGATTCTGCCACTTGTCAAGAGCATAGCGGGCAATCTTCACTGCATCTGCTTTGTCGGATTTGACTTTACGAAGAGAATCATTATCAAAGTCTTTGATTAGTTTGGGATTGATTGTGCTGACGAAAATGTGTGCCTCGGAAAGCTGATGAGCAAGGACTTCGTAATAACGTCCAGTATGCTCCATCACGACACGGGATTCACCATTAATGGAATGGATGAGATCAACAAGAGAATTAATATCATGGGATGTGTGCTTGATTTCAAAAGGACTGTAAACAATCTCACCGAAAGGGCGTAAAATTGCCACCATGCTTTTACCTTTTGAAACATCGATACCTACTGCGTTCATAAATTAGTCACTCTTTAAGATTTATTGCAATGGATAAGAACCAGTTTTACTCATTGCCTATTCAATCTACTGAGGTGTGACACGAACGTACCTATTGGCAGTTCAACCTGCATAAAACGAACGCTGCGAATGAGGAGCTGGTTATCAGTCTTCGCTGCGGACGCGAAGTCCAAGAAAGGTAGACGATATACCGATTGCTCCATCATTATACAGCTTAAGCAACAAGATGGATAAATCCTTACTGGCTGTAAGAGATATTAACCATATTTATATTGTAGTAGAAAGGAGAAGCCATGAGAAAAAAGAGATTAGAACGGGAACTGAACCATCCGCATTTTGTCGGAGTCCGGCTGTCGGATATTGAACTGGAACTTCTGGACAGGAAAGCAGAGATCCTGGGGGTGTCCAGATCCGAATGCCTGCGGAAACTTCTGGTGGAAAAGGAAATCGTGCATCGAGTAGAAGTGGTCGCCGATATGGAAGAACTGCGAAGTCTGGTGGGGGCATATGGAAAGATTGGTGTGAACCTGAATCAGATCGCACGGTACTTCAATATGGGCGGGGAGCGTTCACTGGCTATGGAAGATGAAATCCGTCACTGTATCGCAGAATTGTTTTCACTCAGGGAAGAAGTGTTGAAGATGGCAGGGAATTTTGAACGGGATTATCGGGGCGGTTAAAGTAGTCCAGATGAATTGTTCCAAAACGATACCGAAACACGACCAAACAGCGTTTTCTGCCGTCAGATAGGATAAACCCCAGGCAAATATATTTGAGGTCAAAAAAGCCTGTCGTAAAGGGCAAAAAATGCAAAAAATGATACCGAAACGCGACCATATTTCGCTGTCCTGTACCGTGCACCGTCAGGATGGCAGAGAGGAGGAATGTCTGTGCCGAGAATGAGCAAGAAAAGGAAACAGGAATTAGTCTTTTTTCTCAATGAAAGAGGGCGGGTTGCCAACAATGACACCTGCAGGAAATGCGTCGGAGTCTGCAAGCAGAGTTTCCGAACTATGATTGTCTGTTGCCCCTGTTATGAATCCAAGCGAAGCCGCCGGCGGAAGATCAGACAGAAACAAAAGGATGGATGTGAAGAATAAAGATCAGATGGTATACATGACGGATCAGACCCAGATTCCGGTATATCTTCCTTACCCACGGTTTCTGCTGGGGATGGATCTGACTCAGACAGCCAAGGTCCTGTATGCTCTGTTGCTGGATCGGGCCAGTCTTTCCAGAAAGACAGGGTGGAAGGATGAGGAAGGCCACATTTTTGTGGTTTATCCCATTGCTTATCTGGCTGACGATCTTAGAAAGAGTCACATGACTGTAAAAAAGGCATTGAATGAACTGGAAGAAGCCGGACTTCTGGTGAGAAAAAAACAGGGATTTTCAAAACCGAATCTGCTGTATGTCGGAATTCCGGCAGAGGGAAAGAAAAGTTTCCCTGTGAAGGAAAGAAAAGTGTCCCTCAAAGGGAAAGAAAATGATACTTATGAGGGAAAGAAACCTGTCCCTATGAGGGAAAGAAAAGTATCCTCTAATTACTTAAATAATAGTTACTTGATATATAGTCAAACAAATAAAGAGAGAGAAGCGCGCTCTGCCTATGGCGAATATCACAATGTGTTTCTCTCCGAAACAGAATATGGAGAATTGAAACAGGAGATCCGGGAAATAGACAGGCTAATCGAGGAGCTGTCCAGTTATATGCGTTCCAGTGGAAAGCAATATGCTGATCATGCCGTTACCTTGAGAAGATGGGCAGAACGATCAGCCCCGGTAAAAAACATTCCGGATTATACCTGCAGTGAGGAGGAAAGTCTATGAACAAGGTGGTAGAAGAAACAGTAAAGAACATGATGCAGCCGGGAGAAAGAAACGGGGAGGATTATATCGGAGAAGACGGTCTCCTGTATTGTGGACAATGCCATGAACCGAAGGAGGCTTATTTCGATCAGGAGAAAATTGGAGTTTTGGGAATAAAGAAACATCCGCGTGAATGTGAGTGCCGGAGGCAAAAGAGAAAAAAAGAGGAACAGTACCGGGAACAGCAGCGCCATGAAGCTGTAGTCAGAGAATTGAAGGAACATTGTTTCTCGGATAGATCCATGAAGGAATGGACATTTGAGAATGATAAAGGGCTTTCCGAAAATACCTTGCTTGCAAAGCTGTATGTGAAAGACTGGGAAACAATGAAGGCGGAGAATACAGGCTATCTCTTCTGGGGAGCAGTGGGAACTGGGAAAAGTTTTCTGGCGGGCTGTATTGCCAATGCACTGTTGGAACAGGAGATAGCGGTCCGTATGAACAATTTCGCGGAAGTGCTGAATGATCTGTCTGCTAATTTTTCAGAGAAGAATACATACATAAAAAATCTGTGCAGAGTTCCGTTGCTGATTCTGGATGATTTTGGAATGGAGCGGGGGACAGAGTACGGACTGGAACAGATCTATGCGGTGATCGATGGCAGATATCGGAGTGGGAAGCCCCTGATCGCGACGACCAATCTGACACTGCAGGAGTTAAAGAATCCGCAGGATACAGCGCATGCCAGGATTTATGACCGGCTGCTGGAGATGTGCGTGCCGGTTCAGTTTAAAGGGGAGAGTTTCCGGAAACGTACAGCTCAGGAAAAGCTGGGACGGATGCAGAAAAGAGTAAAGGAGGAGATGAGGTAAATGAGACAGACAAAAGAAAGAGAGAGCAGCTGCCGTCTGGCAGTGGATATTGAAGGTCTGGCCGCTATGCTTTCTTGCGGACAGATGACTGCAAGGAAGATTGCGGAAGATGCGGGAGCCCGGATCACCATCGGCCGCCGGGTATTGTATTCCGTACAGAAAGTGGAAAAATACCTGGAAGCAATAGCGGAATAGAGGAACACGGATGTGCGTGGGGTTGGTTTTGTGCTATACTTTTCATAGACAGGACAAGACCATTCCCCACAACAGGGAGGTGTGGAAATAGAGAAAGGAATGGTTTTGTGGCAAGAAAAGACAATAGAGGAAGAAATCTGAGGACAGGGGAATCCCAGCGCAAGGATGGACTCTATATGTACCGGTATAAAGATGAACGGACTGGCAGACGCCTGGCCGTTTATTCTCCGGATCTGGCTGAACTCAGGAAAAAAGAAAAAGAGATTGAGAAAGACCAGAGCGAAGGGATTATGACCGATACCCAATGCAAGAACATGACTCTCAATGACCTGTTTGAGATCCACATGGATACCAGAAAGCTGGCAGAGAGTACACAGGCCAATTACAGAAGGATGTGGAACAGTCTTGTGAGGAACGAACTCGGACAGATGAAAGTGGTACAGGTAAGACCATCTCATGTACGCTTGTTTTATTCCCGGCTGAGCAAACAGAAATATTCCCACAGTACCATCAAGTTTCTCCATAATATGATTTTACCGAGCTTTGAGGTGGCCGTAGATGATGATATCATCCGGAAGAATCCGGCCAAGAGAACGCTGGGAGATTATGGGGAACCGGAAAAGAAACGCACCGCCCTGTCCTTTGATCAGCAGAAAAATCTGTTGAACTATGTTAAGAACAGCGAGGTATTCCATATCTATCTGCCTCTTTTGCAGGTGATGATCGGAACCGGACTCCGCTGTGGAGAGCTGATCGGACTCACCTGGAAGGACGTGGATCTGAAGACCCGGACTGTATACGTGAATCATCAGCTGATCTATAAGAACTATGGAGACGGGTGTGATTTTCATGTGACCATGCCGAAGACAGAAGCCGGGATCCGGGAGATTCCCATGAGCAAGATGGTGGCAAAAGCCTTTGAGACCCAGAGACGGCTGAATTTTCAGATGGGGATTCCAAGAGATGTGAAAATCGAAGGGCTTTCGAATTTCGTATTCATGAGCAGGAGCGGACGTCCGATGATGCCCACTACCGTGAACTTTATTCTTCGGGATATTGTGAAGGCGTATAATGAGGAAGAAAATGAGCGGGCAAAGCGGGAGAGGAGAAAGCCGGAAGAGCTGCCGCACATCTCCGCCCATATTCTCCGACATACGGCTTGTACCCAGATGGCAGAGTCTGATCTGGATATGAAGGTCGTTCAGTATGTGATGGGACATGCCAACATCAGTGTCACGATGGAAGTTTATAATCATATCACAGACCGGTCCAGGATCGAAAGAGAAATCGCAAAGATGGATTTGGTGCAGATTATGTGATGGGAATTTCTGTCCCGTCATTGTAGTTTTTAGGGGCATGATGGTGAAAAACATGAAAAAAATCGGATTTTTCTGCTTTTGATGGTGTAGTAAATTAACTCAGATTTCCTTGAATTTACAGGGGATTTTGGAGGTCCCCGATTCTGAAATTGGTGTAGAAATGGTGTAAAAATGGTGTAGTAAGCCATTTTTTGAAAAAATTAAAAAATTGGAAAGCCCGAAAAAGCCCGTAAAATCAAGCTTTTTTGAGGTTTTCCAAAAAAATTATTAAAAAAATTAGCACTCACCTCTTGACAGTGCTAATAATAGGTGCTATAGTACAACTAGAACAAAGGAGGAGAGATAAAAAGATCTCAAGTCCTCAGTTGTTTTAGCTTGCAACACTTGAGACTACTTCAAGAGTGCTGATGGCGGCTGCGAGAGCGGCTCATAGATAACTTGTTTCAATTGTGAAAGGAGATATGACTTATGATGATGCCTAGTATTTTTGGAGAAAACTTATTTGACGACGATTGGATGGACTTCCCCTTCGACCGGTTTGACAGAGAATTCTGGGGCCGGAAGAATCCGTTGTACGGGAAACACGCTAAGAATATGATGAAGACCGATATCCGGGAGCACGATGAAGGCTATGAGCTGGACATTGATCTGCCGGGATTCAAGAAGGATGAGATCAAGGTAGAACTGGACAACGGTTACCTGACCATTTCCGCAGCCAAAGGGCTGAACAAAGATGAGAAAGATAAGAAGGGTAAATACATCCGCCAGGAGCGTTACACAGGGGCTATGCAGAGAAGCTTCTATGTAGGAGACGCCCTCACTCAGGAGGATGTAAAGGCCAAATTCGAGAACGGGATCCTGAAGCTGAGTCTTCCGAAGAAGGACGCGAAAGCCATCGAGGAGAAGAAAGGGATCGCCATCGAAGGCTAACAGGAAAGTATCCGGCCCGGCGCAAAAAGCGCCGGGTCTTTTATTTCCGTTGGCCAGAGTACACCTGGCCGCCGGTAAGCAAAAGTTTGAAAAATAGTGCCTTAGTTTACCAGACGGAAGGCACTATTTTTTGTGCGTGAAAAGCGTTACAACAAGGGGATGACAGAAAAATACACAAAATTAGCACTCGAGGCTTGACAGTGCTAACAACAGGTGGTATTGTTATAGTGTTGATAGAACAAAATCAAGCCATAACTCTGTAAAGGAGGACTATATTATGAACATAAATAAATTTACGCAGAAATCGCTCCAGGCGGTTCAGGACTGTGAGAAGATCGCCATGGAGTACGGCAATCAGGAGATCGAACAGGAGCATCTGTTCTACGCGCTCCTCACTCAGGACGACAGCCTGATCCTGAAGCTTATGGAAAAGATGGGGATCGACAAGAACCTGATCGTCAACCGGGCGGAAGAGGCCATAAGAAAACGGACCAAGGTCCAGGGAGGCCGCCAGTATGTAGGCCAGAACCTGAACAACACCCTGATCCATGCGGAGGATGAAGCCAAGCAGATGGGAGACGAGTATGTCTCTGTGGAACATCTTTTCCTGGCTCTGATCAAGTACGCCAACAAAGAGATGAAAGCCATCTTTCGGGAAATGAATATCACAAGGGACGGCTTCCTGCAGGCTCTGTCCACGGTCCGGGGCAATCAGCGAGTGACCAGCGACAACCCGGAGGATACCTATGATACTCTGAATAAATATGGTTCCGACCTGGTGGAGCGGGCCAGGGATCAGAAGCTGGATCCGGTGATCGGCCGGGACGCAGAGATCCGGAACGTGATCCGGATCCTGTCCCGGAAGACCAAGAACAACCCGGTGCTCATCGGCGAGCCTGGCGTGGGCAAGACTGCCGTGGTAGAAGGCCTGGCCCAGCGGATCGTCCGGGGGGACGTGCCGGAAGGGCTGAAGGAGAAGACCATCTTCTCCCTGGATATGGGAGCCCTGGTGGCGGGAGCCAAGTACCGGGGTGAGTTCGAGGAACGGCTGAAGGCGGTATTGGAAGAGGTGAAGAACAGCGACGGGCGGATCATCCTTTTTATCGATGAGCTGCACACCATCGTAGGCGCCGGCAAGACGGACGGAGCCATGGACGCGGGCAACATGCTGAAACCCATGCTGGCAAGAGGAGAACTCCATTGTATCGGAGCTACCACCCTGGATGAGTACCGGCAGTATATTGAGAAAGACGCGGCTTTGGAACGGCGGTTCCAGCCGGTGATGGTGGACGAACCAACGGTGGAAGACGCCATCTCCATCCTGCGTGGACTGAAGGAGCGCTATGAAGTGTTCCACGGTGTGAAGATCACCGATGGAGCGCTGGTGGCGGCGGCTACTCTGTCTGACCGGTACATTTCCGACCGGTTCCTTCCGGACAAGGCCATTGACCTGGTGGACGAGGCCTGCGCCCTGATCAAGACAGAGCTGGATTCTATGCCTGCGGAACTGGATGAACTGCGGCGCAAGATCATGCAGCTGGAGATCGAGGAGGCGGCGCTTAAGAAAGAAGAAGACCGGCTGAGCAAGGACCGGCTGGCCCATCTGCAGCAGGAGCTGGCAGAACTCAGAGAAGAATTCGCCGGGAGAAAAGCCCAGTGGGATAATGAGAAGGTAGGCATCGAACGGGTACAGAAGCTGCGGGAAGAGATAGAACAGGTGAACAAAGAGATCGAGAAGGCTCAGCAGTCCTACGACCTGGAGAAAGCCGCCCAGCTGCAGTACGGAAGGCTGCCCCAGCTGCAGAAGGAGCTGGAGGCGGAAGAGGCCAAGGTGAAAGACGAAGACCGTTCCCTGGTCCATGAGAGTGTGACCGATGAGGAGATCGCCCGGATCGTGTCCCGGTGGACCGGCATTCCGGTGGCCAAGTTAAATGAGAGCGAACGCAGCAAGACCCTGCATCTGGCAGACCAGCTTCACAAGCGGGTCATCGGCCAGGATGAGGGCGTGGAACTGGTGACGGAAGCCATCATCCGGTCCAAGGCGGGGATCAAGGATCCCACCAAGCCCATCGGTTCCTTCCTGTTCCTGGGACCCACCGGCGTAGGTAAGACGGAGCTTGCCAAAGCCCTGGCGGAAAGTCTGTTTGACGATGAGAACAACATGGTGCGGATCGATATGAGTGAGTACATGGAGAAGTATTCTGTGTCCAGGCTTATCGGAGCGCCTCCGGGATATGTGGGGTATGACGAGGGCGGACAGCTGACCGAGGCAGTGCGGAGAAAGCCTTATTCGGTGGTGCTGTTCGATGAGATCGAGAAAGCCCATCCGGATGTGTTCAATGTGCTCCTTCAGGTGCTGGACGACGGCCGGATCACCGATTCCCAGGGCCGTACGGTAGATTTTAAGAATACCATCCTGATCATGACCTCTAATATCGGATCCTCCTATCTGCTGGACGGCATTGAGGAGGACGGCACCATCCGTCCGGAGAGCCAGGCGGCGGTGATGGAAGACCTGCGGGCCCACTTCCGTCCGGAATTCTTAAACCGGCTGGATGAGACCATCATGTTCCGGCCATTGACGAAAGACAATATTTATGACATTATTGACTTACTGATCGCGGATGTGAATAAGCGTCTCGCGGACAAGGAGATCTCCATTGAGCTGACGCCGGAGGCCAAGAACCAGGTGGTGGAGGGCGGATACGACCCAACCTACGGCGCCCGTCCGCTGAAGCGTTACCTGCAGAAGAATGTGGAGACGCTGGCGGCGAAGCTTATGCTGCAGGGAGATATCGGCGCCGGGGAGACCATTGTCATAGACGCGGAGAATGGCAAACTAACTGCAAGGAGCCGGTAAGCGTGAGGATCATCTTTCACATTGACGTCAATTCAGCGTATTTGAGCTGGACGGCGGTAGAACAACTGAAGAACGGGGCGAAGACAGACCTGCGCCTGATCCCCGCCATCATCGGCGGGGATCAGAAGACCCGCCACGGCGTGGTGCTGGCCAAGTCTGTCCCTGCGAAAAAATATGGCATTCACACTGGGGAACCGGTGGCGAATGCCATTCGTAAATGCCCGAATCTTACCATGGAGCCGCCGGACCATGAACTGTACCGGCAGTACAGCAGGCGGCTGATGGATTTCCTTCGCACCTATACGGATCAGATCGAGCAGGTCAGCGTGGATGAGTGCTACCTGGACTTTACCGGTATCGCGGACCGGTTTTCCTCCCCGGTGGCGGCGGCTTTTGAGATCAAGGATGAGGTGCTGCGCCGGTTCGGGTTTACAGTCAATGTGGGGATATCCACCAACAAGCTGCTGGCCAAGATGGCGTCGGATTTTGAGAAGCCCAACAAGGTACATACTCTGTTCCCGGAGGAGATCCGGGAGAAGATGTGGCCCCTGCCCATCCGGGAGCTGTATATGGCCGGGTCTTCCAGTGTCCGTACCCTGGAGAAGCTGGAGGTGCGCACCATCGGGGATCTGGCCCGCATGGATCCGGCCATCGTGGAGCTTCATCTTAAGAGCCATGGCCGCAAGCTGTGGGAATTTGCCAACGGGATCGACGATTCTCTGGTGGAAGCCGAGCCGGCGGAGGCTAAGGGGATCGGCAATTCGGTCACTCTCCCCCGGGACGCCCGGACGGAAGAAGAAGCCTGCCAGGTGCTTAAGAAGCTGGCGGCAAGCGTGGGAAGGCGGCTTCGGAAAGCCGGATACAAGGCGGGCATGGTCAGTGTGGAGATCCGATATCATGATTTCCGGAACTTTTCTCATCAGCGGCAGCTTGGGAAAGCCTCCAGCAAGGATGAGGAGATCTGGCGCACGTCCGTGGAACTGTTTCGGGAGCTGTGGACAGGGGAGCCGGTGCGCCTTCTTGGCATCCGCACCTCCAAGCTTGCGGAGGAAGGAGAGCCGGAGCAGATGACTCTTTTTGAGTTCCAGGCGGACCAGGAGAAGGAAGAGAAGCGGCAGGAAGACTTAAGGAAACGGGAACGGCTTGATGAGGCTCTTGGGAAGATCCGGAAGAAATATGGGGAAAATGTGATCCAGAAGGGAATCCTTCCAGAGAATGACCGGGAATCCCGGTGACAGAAAAATCCTTCCGATCCGCTCATAGACAGAAGAAAAGCTGCGAATGCTATGTGATAGACAGTTCGCGGCTTTTTTTGGCGGACAGAGGAGGTGAGCGCAGGATGAAGGATCGGGGGAGATCCCGGGAAATCCTGATGGATGTGGCCGTCGATGTGGCGGCAGGGGCGCTGATCGGGGCGGGGCTTTATAATTTCGCCCTTTACGGGGATTTCCCGGTGGCGGGATTTACAGGGATCGCGGTGATCCTTTTTCATCTGACCGGGCTTCCCATCGGGGCGGGGACGCTGCTTCTCAACGTGCCGGTGGCATTTTTGTGCTTCCGTTTCCTGGGGAAGGGATTTTTCCTGAAGTCGGTAAGGTCTATGCTGATCGTGTCTGCATTGACCGACTGGGTGGCGCCCCTGTTCCCGGTTTATTCCGGTGAGCGGATTCTGGCTGCCGTCTGTACCGGGGTTCTGTGCGGGATCGGGTACGCCCTGATCTTCCTGCGGGGATCTTCCACCGGGGGACAGGATTTTATCAGCCTTTCGCTACAGAAGTGGAAACCCCACATGGCCCTTGGCACTATCATGATGATCCTGGACGGAGCGGTCATACTCCTGGGCAGCCTCCTGGTTTTCCGGGATATGGACGGATTGATCTGCGGCGGGATCGTAACCTGGCTGCTGGCCGGGATCGTGAACCAGGTTCTGTATGGAAGCGGCCGGGGCAGACTTATGCTGGTGATCACGGAGAAGGGCGGCTCCATCGCGGAGATGGTGGGACAAAAGTTTCACCGGGGGACCACCATCCTGGAAGGAAAGGGCGGCTACTCGGGGCTGGATAAGGAAGTGGTGGTCTGCGCCTGCGGAAGGAAAGAGATCCACGGATTAAAGCAGATGGTCCGCCAGATGGATCCGGAGGCCTTCACCATTATCCTGGAATCCGGCGAAGTGATGGGGGAAGGCTTCCAAAAGTAAATTGCGCTTTGCTCTGTGTGCAATTAATGCTATAATAGGTTAGAATTCGAAAAAACAGGAGGCCAGGAACTATGAAGCTGACAAAGCTGTTGGAACGTCTGGAATATAAAGTAGTCCGGGGAAGCGATCAGATCGAGGTGACGGAACTGATCAACGATTCCCGGAAAGTGTCGGAGGGAAGTGTGTTCGTCTGCATCAGCGGGGCTGTCTCAGACGGACATTCCTATGTGGCCGAGGTGGCGGAAAAAGGCGCCGCCGCGGTAGTGGTTGAAAAAGACGTGGAAGCGCCGGAGGGACTGACGGTGATCCGGGTGGAGGATACCCGGTACGCGCTGGCGCTGATGTCCGCCTCTTATTTTGACTATCCGGCGGAAAAACTGAAGGTGATCGGGATCACAGGAACCAAGGGAAAGACGACCACCACTTACATGGTGAAGTCCATCCTGGAGGAAGTGGGACACAAGGTAGGGCTGATCGGCACCATCGAGGCCCTGATCGGAGACCGGGCGATCCCGGCCAGCAACACCACGCCGGAATCCTACACCATCCAGAATTATTTTGCCCAGATGGTGGAGGCTGGCTGCGACAGTGTGGTCATGGAAGTTTCCTCCCAGGGGCTTATGCTTCACCGGACGGCGGGGATCCCCTTTGAGATCGGCATTTTCACCAATCTGGGGGAAGACCATATCGGACCTAATGAGCACAAGGACTTTGAAGATTATAAACGGTGCAAGGGGCTGTTGTTCAAGCAGTGCCGGATCGGCATCGGCAACGTGGACGACCAGTGGTTTGCCGATGTGTTCCGGGGAGCCACCTGCCGGGTGGAGACCTTCGGGTTCTCCGAGAAGGCCGATCTTCGGGCGGTGGATGTAGAACATATCTCCAGACCGGGATACCTGGGAGTTAAGTACCATGTGACCGGACTGATGGACTTCGATGTGGAGATCGATATCCCGGGAGAATTCAGTGTGTACAACTCCCTGACCGCCATCGCGGTATGCCGGCATTTTGACGTGCCGGTGGAGAAGATCCAGAAGGCGCTGAAGGTAGCCAAGGTCAAGGGCCGGATCGAGATGGTGAAGGTATCCGATGAGTTTACCCTGATGATCGATTATGCCCACAATGCCATGAGTCTGGAGAGTCTGCTGCGGACCCTCAGGGATTATGAGCCGGGCCGGATCGTGACGGTGTTCGGCTGCGGCGGCAACCGCTCCAGGACCCGCCGGTATGAGATGGGAGAGGTGTCCGGAAAACTTTCCGACTTCACCATCATTACCTCTGACAATCCCAGATTCGAGGAGCCCCAGGCCATTATCGACGACATTATCACCGGGATCAAAAAGACAGATGGGAAATACATTGACATCTGCGACCGGAAGGAGGCCATCCGGTACGCCATCCGGCATGGTCAGCCGGGAGATGTGATCATCCTGGCCGGGAAGGGCCATGAGACTTATCAGGAGATCCGGGGCGTCAAGTACGACATGGACGACCGGGTGCTGATCCGGGAAGTGCTGGAAGAGATGAAGGAGGAACATGTACGCTGATATTATCATAGATATTACCCACGAGAGGCTGGATAAGGTCTTCCAGTACCGGGTGCCGGAAGAAATGGCGGGAACCCTTGCCGTGGGGATGGAAGTGATCGTCCCCTTTGGCAGGAATGACCGCGAGATCTCCGGATATATCGTGGGTTTCTCCGAGGATGCCGGATATGATCCCAAGAAGATCAAACCGGTCCTTGGGAAGGCGGAAGGGAAGAAGGCCATTGAGTCCAGACTGGTGGCGCTGGCGGCCTGGATGAAGGAAAATTACGGTGGAACCATGATCCAGGCGTTAAAGACGGTGCTGCCGGTGAAGAAGCAGGAGAAGACCCGGGCCAGGCGCACGGTGAAGCTTCTGCTCACCCGGGAGGCCGCCCGGGAGAAGCTGGAATTCTATCTCCATAAGAATCAGCGGGCCAGGGCCCGGCTTCTGGCGGGGCTTCTGGACCAGCCGGAGCAGCCCTATGAACTGGTCACCGGGAAGCTGCATGTGACCGCGGAGGTGATCCGGGCCCTGCAGGATCAGGGAGTTCTTGCGGTGGAGAGCCAGGAGGAGTTCCGTAATCCTGTGAAACCTGGAGAGAGAGAAGCAAGAGAGATCACCTATACCAGGGAGCAGCAGCAGGCCATCGATACCTTCCGGCAGGACTACGAAGCCGGGATCCGCAAGACCTATCTGGTCTACGGGATCACCGGAAGCGGGAAGACGGAAGTCTACATGGAGATGATCGAGACCGTGGTGCGGGCCGGAAGACAGGCCATTTTCCTGATCCCGGAGATCGCCCTTACTTATCAGACGGTGCTCCGCTTCTACCAGAGATTTGGAGACCGGGTGTCTATTCTGAACTCCCGGCTTTCCGCGGGGGAGCGGTCAGACCAGATGGAGCGGGTGAAACGGGGAGAGGTGGACGTGATGATCGGACCCCGGTCCGCCCTTTTCACTCCATTTTCCAATCTGGGGCTGATCGTGATCGATGAGGAGCACGAACGGACCTATAAAAGCGAGCAGGTTCCCCGGTATCACGCCAGGGAGACGGCAAAAGAGCGGGCCCGGATGGAAGGGGCCAGCCTGGTGCTGGGCTCCGCTACTCCGTCCCTGGAGGCGTTCTACCGGTGCGAGCAGGGAGAATACCAGCTGCTGCGGCTTCCCGGCCGGGCGGCGGGGCAGAGCCTTCCCAGAGTATATGTGGCGGATATGCGGGAAGAATTGAAGAAAGGAAACCGGTCCATCTTAAGCGACGGGCTGAAGGAGCGGATGGCGGACCGGCTTGAGAAGGGGCAGCAGACCATGCTGTTCCTGAACCGGCGGGGCTATTCCGGGTTTGTTTCCTGCAGGGCCTGTGGGCATGTGGTGAAATGTCCCCACTGTGATGTATCTCTGTCCCTGCACAAAGGACGTCGTCTGGTGTGCCATTACTGCGGGCATGAGGAGCCGGCGCCGGATCGCTGTCCCTCCTGCGGATCTTCCTATATCGGGGGATTCAGGGCCGGGACCCAGCAGATCGAGGAACTGGTGAAAAAAGAATTTCCCCAGGCCCGGGTACTGCGTATGGATCTGGATACTACCCGGGCAAAGGATGGATATGAGAAGATCCTGTCAGCCTTTGCCAACCGGGAGGCAGATATCCTGATCGGGACCCAGATGATCGTGAAGGGCCATGATTTCCCGGGAGTTACCCTGGTGGGAGTGCTGGCGGCAGACCTGTCTCTTTACACCGACGATTATCAGGCGGGAGAGCGGACCTTCCAGCTTCTGACCCAGGCGGCGGGAAGAGCCGGCCGGGGGGAAGTGCCCGGAGAAGTGGTGATCCAGACTTACAGCCCGGATCACTACAGTATCGAGATGGCGGCCCGGCAGGATTACGAGGGCTTCTATGAGCAGGAGATGCAGTACCGGAGCCTGATGGGGTATCCGCCCTGCAGCCAGCTTCTGGCAGTCCTGATGACAGGGGAGGAGGAAGAACACCTTCATCTGGCGGCAGAGTATCTGAAGGAATTCGCCCTTCGCCTGGACAAGGAAGGGAAGCTTCAGGTGATCGGCCCTGCAAGCCCCTATGTGGGCAAGGTCAACGACCGGTACCGCAGGACCTTATATATCAAGAGCGAGGATTACGGGGTGCTGACCCGCGCCAAGGATCTTCTGGAACAGTATATCGAGATCAACCGGGGATTTCAGACGGTGCAGATCCAGTTTGATTTCAACCCGATGCATACATTTTAGGAAACAGACCAAAGGAGAGAAGAAAAATGGGAATTCGAAAAATACGTGAGATCGGTGACGAGGTGCTGACCAAGCAGTGCAAGGAAGTGACCAAGATGAGCCTTCGCACGAAGATCCTTATCGGAGACATGCTGGACACCATGTACGAGGCCATGGGCGTAGGCCTTGCGGCGCCTCAGGTGGGAGTCTTAAAAAGGATCGTGGTCATCGATGTAGGGGAAGGCCCCATCATCCTGATCAACCCGGAAATCCTGGAGACCTCCGGGGAGCAGACCGGAGAGGAAGGGTGCTTGAGCGTACCCGGTAAATCCGGCGTGGTGACCCGCCCGGACTATGTGAAGGTAAGAGCCCTCAATGAAGATATGGAAGAGATCGAGCTGGAGGGAGAAGGGCTGCTGGCGCGGGCTTTCTGCCATGAGATCGATCACCTGGACGGCCACATGTATGTGGAATTGGTGGAAGGCGAACTCCACGACGTGGGCGCGGAGCCGGAAGAAGAGGAGGACGAGGTATAGATGAGAGTCATATTCATGGGGACTCCGGATTTCTCTGTAGGGACGCTGGAGGCCCTGATCCAGGCAGGCCATCAGGTGGTGCTGGCAGTGACCCAGCCGGACAAGCCCAAGGGCCGGGGCGGGAAGATGCAGTTCCCGCCGGTAAAAGAGACTGCCCTGGAGCACGGGATCCCGGTATTCCAGCCCCGGAAGGTGCGGGAGCCGGAGAATATCGAAGAACTTAGGAAATATCAGGCAGACGTGATCGTGGTGGTGGCTTTCGGGCAGATCCTGCCCAGGGAGATCCTGGAGCTGACTCCTTACGGCTGCATCAACGTCCATGCCTCCCTGCTTCCATCCTATAGAGGAGCGGCCCCCATCCAGTGGGCGGTGATCAACGGGGAAGAAGTGTCTGGCGTGACTACCATGCAGATGGACGAAGGGCTGGATACGGGAGACATGCTGCTGAAGACAGAAGTGCCTCTGGAGCCTAAGGAGACCGGCGGAAGCCTTCATGACAAACTGGCGGCGGCCGGGGCAAGCCTTTGCGTCAGGACTCTGAAAGCCCTGGAGGAAGGCGCGGTGACGCCAAAGAAACAGGGGGAGAGCCCCACGGCCTACGCTTCCATGCTGAAGAAAGAGATGGGAGAGATCTGCTGGAAGGATCCGGCCATCTCCATCGAGCGGCTGATCCGGGGGTTAAATCCCTGGCCCAGCGCCTATACCGGCTGGCAGGATAAGACTATGAAGATCTGGGAGGCTGAGGTTTTGGAAGAAGACGGCGGCCAGGAGCCGGGGACCGTGGTCCGGGTGGACAAAGACGGATTCCTGGTGCAGACCGGCAAGGGCCTTCTGAAGGTGACGGCTCTGCAGATCCCAGGCAAGAAGCGGATGGAGGCAGACGCATTCCTGCGTGGGTACGCCATGGAGCCGGGAGAGAAACTGGGGATAAAAAATTCTTAAAAATGTATGAAAACAACCTTTTTTCTCTTGTTTTCCTATATAATACTAGGAAGAGTTCCTGATAAGGAGCTCTCGAAGGAGGAATTCATATGTATTTTCCAATGTATTTTGACCCTACCTATGTGCTGGTGATCCTTGGTGTTATCATCTGCCTGGCGGCATCTGCCAAGATGAGGTCTACGTTCAATAAATATTCCCGGGTACGCAGCCGGACTGGCATGACCGGACGGGAGGCGGCGGAGTATGTGCTCAGAAGCGCCGGGATCTACGACGTCCGGGTGGAGCATGTGGGCGGCAATCTGACCGATCACTATGATCCCAGGACCAAGACGCTGCGCCTCTCAGACGCTACCTATAATTCCCAGTCTGTGGCTGCCATCGGGGTGGCTGCTCACGAGTGCGGACATGCGGTCCAGCATGCTACCAGATACGCGCCCTTAAGATTCCGGGGAGCGCTGGTTCCTGTGGCCAACCTGGGAAGCACCATTGCCTGGCCGCTGATCATCATCGGACTTTTGTTCACCGGCCAGTCTTCCATGCTGTTTCTGAATCTGGGGATCCTGGCTTTCTCGCTGGCGGTACTGTTCCAGATCGTAACCCTGCCGGTGGAGTTCGACGCCTCCAACCGGGCGGTGCGGGTGCTGGGAAGCACAGGCCTTCTCTATGAGGATGAACTTCGGGATACCCGCAAGGTGCTGACTGCGGCGGCCCTCACTTACGTGGCGGGAGCGGCGGCCTCCATCCTGCAGCTTCTCAGGATCATCCTTCTGGCCAACAGCAGGAGAGACTAGCCAAAGGCAGATAAAGAAGGGGAGTTACTATGGGACAAGGGGAAAACAGCCGGGAACTGATCCTGGATACCCTGCTTCTGATCGACAGGGACGGGGAATACAGTCACATCGCGCTGAAGCAAGTTCTGGACAAATATCAGTATCTGGATAAAAAAGAGCGTGCCTTTATCACGAGAGTGGTAAACGGCACGCTGGAACGCATGATCGAACTGGATCATATCATCCATTCATTTTCCAAAGTCAAAGTCAACAAAATGAAACCGGTCATCCGCATGATCTTAAGGAGCGGCGTCTATCAGATCAAGTATATGGACGCGGTTCCCGACAGCGCTGTGTGCAACGAGTCGGTGAAACTGGCGGGAAAGCGGGGATTCACAGGTCTTAAAGGGTTTGTGAACGGGGTCCTGCGCAATGTGAGCCGGAACCTGGCCAAGGTAGAGTACCCCTCCAGGGAGAAGGACCCGGAAGGGTATCTTTCCATCCGGTATTCTCTGCCGGCCTGGCTTGCGGCTCAGTGGATCTTGGAGTACGGCCTTGAGAAGGCGGAAGAGATCGGGAAAGGATTCTTTGCGGAGCGCCAGCTGTGCGTCCGCTGCAATACCAGCCGCATCTCCCGGGAGGAACTGGCGGAGCGTCTGAGTCGGGAAGGAGTGGAGGCTGCGCCGGATGAGGAGGTGCCCTGTGCCCTGTGGCTTCAGGGGTACGACCATGTGGCGGGCCTTCCGGAGTTCCGGGAGGGACTCTTCTATGTCCAGGATCTAAGCTCCATGCGGGCGGTGCTGTGGGCGGATACAAAGGAAGGAGACCAGGTCCTGGATGTGTGCGCCGCGCCGGGGGGCAAGGCCATCCATGTGGCGGAGATGCTCCGGGGAACCGGGATGGTGGAGGCCAGGGACCTGACCGATTATAAGGTGGGGCTTCTGGAAGAGAATATAAGGCGCGCCGGCCTTGCCAATATCCGGGCGGTGAAGTGGGACGCCACCCTGCCAGATCCGGAGAAGGAAGAGAAGATGGACATCGTGCTGGCGGACCTGCCCTGCTCCGGCCTGGGCGTGCTGGGGAAGAAGCCGGATCTGCGCTATAAGATGACGCCGGAGAAGGAAGAAGAGCTGGTAAGGCTGCAGCAGAAGATCCTCTCGGTGGTGCAGGCTTATGTGAAGCCGGGAGGCACGCTTGTGTACAGTACCTGTACCATACACAGGGCAGAGAACGAAGAGAACACCCGGTGGTTTCTGGAGAACCATCCCAAGTTCCGTCTGAGGAAGGAGCGGCAACTGCTTCCCGGAGCGGACAGAGGAGACGGGTTCTACATTGCGGTAATGGAGAAGGAGCGCCATGGATAAGAAAGACATTGCCTCATACAATCTGGAAGAACTGACACAGGAAATGAAGACTCTGGGAGAGAAGCCCTTCCGGGCCGGACAGATCTACGCCTGGCTCCATCAGAAGCTGGCAGGGGATTTCCAGGAAATGACGGATCTCTCCAAAGCCTTAAGGGAACGGCTGGAGACAGGTTATGAGATCCGGAAGATGGAGCCGGTGGCCCATCTTATTTCAAAGAAGGACCCCACGGAGAAATTTCTCTTCGAGCTTGCGGACGGCAACCAGATCGAGAGTGTACTGATGAAGTATAACTACGGGAATTCCGTCTGTATCTCATCTCAGGCAGGCTGCCGGATGGGGTGCCGGTTCTGCGCTTCTACCATTGGCGGACTGAACCGTTCTCTCACGACCTCGGAGATGCTGCGTCAGATCTACCAGATCCAGAAGATCACAGGAGAGCGGGTCTCCAACATCGTGGTGATGGGGACGGGAGAGCCGCTGGATAACTACGACAATTTCCTTAAGTTCATCCATATGGTAAGCGATGGCAACGGGCTTAACATCAGTCAGCGCAACATCACAGCCTCCACCTGCGGGCTTGTGCCCCAGATCCACCGGCTGGCCGGAGAGGGACTGCAGATCACCCTGGCCCTTTCCCTCCACGGTTCTACCCAGGAGAAGCGTGAGAAACTCATGCCCATCGCCCGGAAATATAAGCTTCCGGAAGTGCTGGCGGCCTGCGACGACTATTTTGACAAAACGGGGCGGCGGATCACCTTTGAGTACAGTCTGGTGAAGGGAGTCAACGATACGGATGAGGACATTGCCCATCTGACCGGGATCCTGAAGCCCAGGAACTGCCATCTCAATCTGATCCCGGTGAACCCAATCAGGGAGCGGGATTTCCAGCGCCCGGACCGGGAAAATGCCCTGGAATTCAAAAATAAACTTGAAAAAAACGGAATTAATGTTACTATAAGAAGGGAAAGAGGCTCCGACATTGACGGGGCCTGCGGTCAGTTGAGGAGACGGTATCAGACCGTACAAAAGGAGAACTAGATGAAACTATACGCGAAAACCGATGTGGGAAGGAAGCGGGAGATTAACCAGGATTATGTATATGTATCGGATAAGCCGGTAGGGCCGTTTCCGAATCTTCTTGTGGTCGCCGACGGAATGGGCGGACACAAGGCGGGAGACTTTGCTTCCAAATATACGGTGAAGATACTGCGGGAAGAGCTGGAGAGCACCTCACTGGACAAACCGGAAGAGATCTTAAGAAATGTGGTGGCCAAGGCGAATCATGAACTGATCCGTGCGGCCCACACGGATGTGAAGCTGGAAGGGATGGGAACTACCCTGGTGGCAGGGACGGTCATCGGCAATACCCTTTATTTTGCCAATGTAGGAGACAGCCGTCTCTATCTCATCAATGACAAGATCCGCCAGCTGTCCAAGGACCATTCGCTTGTAGAGGAGATGGTGCGGCTTGGCGGCATCAAGGCGGAAGAGGCCAAGAATCATCCGGATAAGAATATTATCACAAGAGCCATCGGTGTAAAGGAAGATGTGGAGGCCGATATCTACGAGTACCGGCTGAAAAAGGGAGACATCATCCTGATGTGCACAGACGGGCTCAGCAACATGGTAGAAGATGAAGATATGTTTGATATTGTTAAAGGAGCCAGGGATATCGTAGAGGCGGTGCTGATGCTGATCGAGAAGGCAAACAGCAACGGCGGGAAAGATAACATAGGGGTTGTCATGGCGGAGCCGCTGGCGGACGAGGTGAGCAGTACATGGTAAAAGACGGGATTTTTCTTGGAAAGAGATATGAGGTATTAAGTAAGATCGGCGCAGGCGGTATGGCGGACGTCTACAAAGGAAAGGACACCAAGCTGAACCGTTTTGTGGCCATTAAGGTCCTGAAGAAGGAGTACCGGGAGGACGCGGATTTTGTGCGCAAATTCCAGTCCGAGGCCCAGGCGGCTGCCGGGCTTATGAACCCCAATATTGTAAATGTATACGACGTAGGAGAAGACAGGGGCCTTTACTACATGGTCATGGAGCTGGTAGAGGGCATCACCCTGAAGGATTATATTGAGCGGAAGGGAAGGCTGTCCCACAAAGAGGTGATCAGCATTGCCATTCAGATGTGCACCGGCATCGGCGCGGCCCATGCGGCAGGCATCATCCACCGGGACATCAAGCCCCAGAATGTGATCATTTCCAGGGACGGGAAGGTGAAGGTGACGGATTTTGGCATCGCCAAGTCAGTGACTTCCAACACCATCAGTTCCAATGCCATGGGCTCTGTCCACTACACCTCTCCGGAACAGGCAAGAGGCGGGTTCAGTGACGCCAAGAGCGATATCTATTCCATTGGAATTACCCTTTTTGAGATGGCCACCGGACAGGTTCCCTTTGACGGGGATTCTACTGTGTCTGTGGCGATCAAGCATCTGCAGGAGGAGATCACGCCTCCGTCGGAGCTGGTTCCGGACATTCCTTACAGTCTGGAGCAGATCATCCTGAAATGTACGCAGAAAAACGCAGAGAGAAGATATAAGAGCACCGAGGAGCTGATCCGGGACCTGAAGCGTTCCCTGGTGGATCCGGAGGGAGATTTCGTAGTGATCCCGCCCCTTCGCAACGCGGATACGGTCATCATCACCGATGAGGAGCTGGATGATATCCGCAGCAATTATGACGAGGAAGAGGACGGGTACGAAGACGACGAGTACCAGGACGATGAGTATGGAGACGACGACTACGATACAGAGGACGAATACGGCGACGAGTATGAGGACGACGAGGACGATTACCGGGGACGGCGCAGAGGCCGCAAGGGTTCAGAGGAAGTCAATCCCCGGATGAACAAAGTCATGAAGGTCCTGATGATCGTAGTGGCGGTGATCATTGTATTTATCATTATCTTCGCCATCGGCCGGGCGGCCGGGATCTTCAAGACCTGGGGACCGGGACTTGTGACGGAAGAGTCTGAGAGCAAAGTGAAAGTTCCCTCGGTTGTAGGCATGACAGAGGAAGAGGCCAAGGAAGCCCTGAATGAGAAGGGACTTGGCATCAAGGTAAGCTATGCGGAGTCCGATAAATATGAGAAAGGCTTAGTCTGTGAGCAGAACCCGGAGGAAGGCGAGCGGGTGGATAAGAACACCCGGGTAGAAGTGGTGGTGAGCACCAAGCTGGTAGGCGAGGAGATCACGGTGCCGGATGTGTCGGGCAGAGACGAGTCAGAGGCTCAGAAGATGCTGGAGGATGAAGGCCTGAAGGTGGGAACTTCCGAATTTGTCTTCAGCGACGAGTACGATGAGGGTCAGGTGATCGGAACGACCCCGGCAGCCGGCTCCAAAGTAGGAAAAGACACAGAAGTGATCATGCAGGTAAGCAAGGGTACCGAGAAAAAGACTGTGCCCAACGTAGTGGGCGAGAAGGATGGATCTGCCCAGAGCGCCATCAAGAGCGCCGGACTGAAAGTAGGAAAGGTAACCTATCAGTATGATGACGATACCAGCAAAGATCTGGTTATCTCCCAGAGTGTGAAAGGCGGAGAGAAAGTGAAGCCAAATACCGCCATTGATCTGGTAGTGAGCAACGGACCAAAGCCGGAGGAAAAGATTTCCGTTCAGAATTTTGTGGGACAATCGGAGTCTGCGTTGAGCCGGTGGGCCACCTCCAACGGGTTGAATATCCGCTGTGAAGGCGAGGAATACAGCAATAATTACGAGTATGGAGCGATCATTTCTCAGAGTCCTTCTTCCGGCAAAGTCTCCAAAGGCAGTACCATCACTTATAAAGTGAGTGCGGGAGTGCAGGCCGCAGGGGGAGGCGGAGAAGAAAATGAAGATACTGAGGGTGAAGAAGAGTAACAGGATTTGCCTATGCAGGGAAAGATCATAAAAGGAATTGCCGGATTCTACTACGTTGACGTAGTAGAATCCGGTGTTTATGAATGTAAAGCCAAGGGCATCTTCCGCAAGGAGAAGATCAAGCCTCTGGTGGGAGACAATGTAGAGATCGAGGTGCTGGATGAGGCGGAGAAGACCGGGAACATCATGGAGATCCTGCCCCGGAAGAATGAGCTGATCCGTCCGGCGTCCGCCAATGTGGACCAGGCGCTGGTGGTATTCGCAGTGACAAAGCCGGCGCCCCATTTCTATCTTCTGGACCGGTTCCTGGTGATGATGGAGATCCAGGAGATCCCGGTGATCCTCTGTTTCAACAAAGAAGATATCGGGGAAGAGAAAGAGATTGGAAAACTGCGGGAGATCTATGAAGGGTGCGGGTATCCCTGCCTCTTTATCAGCGCCCGTAAGGAGAGGAATATCGACGAGGTGAGAAAGCTGCTTCAGGGGAAGACCACAGTGATCGCCGGGCCCTCCGGGGTCGGAAAGTCTTCTCTTATCAACCGGCTGCAGCCGGAGGCCAATATGGAGACCGGGGCAGTGAGCCGTAAGATCCAGCGGGGAAGACATACCACCCGGCATGCGGAACTTTTCCCCATCGACGGGGAGTCCTATATCATGGACACGCCGGGGTTCAGTTCCCTGTATCTGCCGGAGATCGAGAAAGAAGAGCTAAAGTATTATTTTCCCGAGTTTGCCCCCTATGAGGGGAAATGCCGGTTCCAGGGATGCGATCACATCCATGAGCCGGACTGCGCGGTGAAAGCGGCGGCGGAGGAAGGGAAGATCCACCCGGTCCGCTACGGGGATTATCAGGACATGTATCAGGAACTAAAGGATAGAAGGAGGTACTAAAGCGTATGGACTATATCTTATCTCCGTCGATCCTGTCGGCGGATTTCAAGGCGCTGGGCGGACAGATGAAGGCGACAGAGGAAAACGGAGCCCGCTATCTGCATTTTGACGTGATGGATGGTATGTTTGTCCCCAGCATTTCCTTTGGGATGCCGGTGCTGAAATCCATCCATGACGCCACCGGACAGGTGATGGACGCCCATCTTATGGTGCAGGAGCCTATCCGGTATGTGGAGGCGTTCAAAGAAGCAGGAGCCCATATCGTGACCGTTCATCTGGAGGCCTGCGAGGATGTAGGGGCGACTCTTGGGAAGATCCACGACTGCGGGATGAAGGCAGGACTTTCCATCTGTCCGGAGACGCCGGTGTCCGCGGTGGAACCCTTTTTGCCGCAGATCGAGATGCTTCTGATCATGAGCGTCCATCCGGGATTTGGCGGGCAGAAATTCATCCCGGAATCCCTGGATAAGATCCGGGAGGCAAGGAAAAGGATCCAGGAGGGCGGTTACAATATCGATATCCAGGTGGACGGAGGGATCTATCTTACCAACGTCCGGGAGGTGCTGGATGCAGGGGCCAATATCATCGTGGCCGGTTCCGCGGTGTTCAAAGGAGATCCGGGAGAAAACACAAAGGCATTTATGGAGATATTAAGAAGTTATGAGTAAGAGAATCGTGATCGTAAGCGGCGGGAAATTAGAGGAAGAATTCGTCCTCGCCCTGCTTACAAAAGAAGAAAACCAGAATATCATCGGAGTGGATAAGGGAATGGAGTTCCTCTACCGCCACCAGATCATGCCCAGCTACATTGTGGGAGATTTTGACAGTGTAAGCCGGGAGATCGGAGATTATTACCGCAATGAGACGGATGTGCCCATAAGGGAGTATAACCCGGTCAAAGACGCCTCGGATACGGAGATCGCCATCAGGCTTGCCATGACCCTGGGAGGCCGGGAACTTCTGATCCTGGGAGCCACCGGCGGGAGGATCGATCACCTGTGGGCCAACGTCCAGTCCCTGATGATCCCCTTCAAGGCCGGAGTTGACGCCAGGATCCTGGACGAGCAGAACCGGATCCGTCTGATCCACGGCGATGTGACGCTGAAGAGATCCGAGGCCTACGGCCCTTATTTCTCCGTGTTCCCGCTGGGGGAAGTGATCTATGGATTCCATATCTCCGGGGCGAAGTATCCGCTGGAGGATCACGTCCTGACGCCCTATGACAGTCTGTGCGTCAGCAACCAGTTCGAGGAGGAGGAAGTGACCATCTCAGCCCCCGGCGGGACGGTGATCCTGATGGAGACAAGAGATAAGGAAGCTGAGTCGATTTAGATATGGAACAGGAAAAGCAGCCCGTCATGTGAGGTGGGTTGCTTTTTTGATAGAAAACAAGTATGTCAAGTAAAGAGTTATGGCAGGGATGGAATCTTTCATGGGTTAGAGAAATGCAAAAATGTATTGCGTAATGCAATACATTTTGATAAAATAAAAGGACAAAGAAAGGTGGTGCTGATATGGCAATTAAAAATGCGAATGTAACTGCGCGCGTAGAACAGGATGTGAAAGATCAGGCAGAAACAATTCTTAATAGTTTGGGTGTTTCGGTCTCCTCCTTTATCAACATGGCTTATCGTCAGGTTATTTTGCATAGAGGGATTCCATTTTCTATTACAATTCCGTCAGAGCCAAAGACACTGGAAGCCCTTACAAAGAATGAATTTGATAAAATTATGGAAACAGGACTTCGCCAGGCCAAATCAGGAGAAAGCCTGTCTGTTGATGACGCATTTAACAGTATTATGGAGAAACTTGGATGAAAAAATATCAGGTAAAGATAACACCGCAGGCAAACGGTCAGATTTTGGAGTATGCTTTGTACATTCAAAATGAATTGTGTAATCCACAGGCTGCGCAAAAATTTTTGGAAGATATGCGTAATGCGATTAATAATTTGGATCAGTCGCCCAGCAGACATTCTCTTACGGAAGAGGAACCTTGGCATGGCGAAGAGATAAGGAGGGCAGTTGTCAGAGGATATCTGGTATATTTCTGGGTTGATGAAGAAAGGGATACTGTTCATGTAATTGCTGTGATTTATGAAAAGCGTGATCAGGCTGAACAGTTATCGAAAATTGATATGAAGGATTGATCAGTAGTTGTTGATCAAGCTATTGAGGGTTCGCAGGCACTGTGATATAATTCAACTGTTGTAGTGAAGAGAAAAAACAAAGGAGAAGTAAAGATATATGAAATTAGGAATCGTAGGCCTTCCCAACGTGGGGAAGAGTACATTGTTTAATTCACTGACCAAGGCCGGAGCAGAGTCCGCCAATTATCCCTTCTGCACCATCGACCCCAATGTGGGCGTGGTGACTGTGCCGGACGAGAGGCTCAACGTGCTGGGAGAGATGTACCACACCAAGAAGATCATCCCGGCAGCTATTGAATTCGTGGACATCGCGGGCCTGGTGAAGGGCGCTTCCAAGGGGGAGGGCCTGGGGAACCAGTTCCTGGCCAACATCCGGGAGGTGGACGCCATCGTTCATGTGGTGCGCTGCTTCGAGGACAGCAATATCGTCCATGTGGACGGGAGCATCAACCCGCTGCGGGATATTGAGACCATCAATCTGGAGCTGATCTTCTCGGATCTGGAGATCCTGGAGCGGCGGATCGCCAAGACTACCAAGGTGGCCAGAAATGATAAAACGGCGGCCAAGGAGCTGGCCCTTCTGGAGCGGATCAAAGCCCATCTGGAAGACGGCAAACCAGCCAAGACCTTTGACGATATCCAGGAGGAGGAAGAGGAAGAGTGGCTGAAAAGCTACAACCTTCTGACTTATAAACCGGTGATCTACGCTGCCAACGTGGCGGAGGACGACCTGGCGGACGACGGCGCGGCCAATGCCGGCGTACAGGCAGTCCGGGAATTTGCGGCCGGGGAGAACAGTGAAGTGTTTGTAGTCTGCGCCCAGATTGAGCAGGAGATCGCGGAGCTTGACGATGATGAGAAGAAAATGTTCCTGGAGGATCTGGGATTAAAAGAATCCGGCCTGGAGAAGCTTATCAAGGCCAGCTACCATATCCTGGGACTGATCAGTTATCTGACGGCAGGAGAGCCGGAAGTGCGGGCGTGGACCATCACCAGAGGAACCAAGGCGCCCCAGGCAGCAGGTAAGATCCATACCGACTTCGAGCGGGGCTTTATCCGGGCGGAGGTAGTCTCCTACGACGACCTGATCGCCTGCGGAAGCCATAACGCAGCCAAAGAAAAAGGCCTGATCCGCCTGGAAGGCAAAGATTACGTCGTCCAGGACGGAGACATCATGTTGTTCAGGTTTAATGTGTAGCAACAGTTCAGTCAGGGACAGGTTCGGGAGGGAATCCATGCTTGCATGAGATTCCGACCGGGCCTGGACATGACTGAACTGTTGTAGCAACATATAGTGCGGCCGCACAAGCCGCACTTTTTCTTACAGAAGAGAAAGGAAACACTATGCACACATCCATCGACTTCCCCAACCTGGGGATCCATCTGTCCTCTGTGCGGGACCACATTACCTTATTTGGCTTCGACATTGCCTTCTACGGGCTGCTCATCGCCCTTGCCATCCTGGTAGGTGTCTTTATCACCGTCCGGGAGGCGGAACGCACCGGCCAGGATCCGGAGGATTACTATGACCTGGCTATCTTCGTAGTGATCTTCGGGGTGATCGGCGCCCGGCTTTATTATGTGATCTTCGACTGGGACATTTACCGGGAGGATCTGAAGAGTATCTTCAACCTGCGGGAAGGGGGGCTTGCCATCTACGGAGGGATCCTGGCGGCGGCTCTTACGGTGCTGGTGTTTGCCCGGGTCAAAGGGCTCTCGGCAGGCCGGCTTGCGGATACGGCGGTTCTGGGGCTTGCGGCAGGACAGGCCATCGGGCGCTGGGGCAATTTCTTCAACCGGGAAGCCTTCGGGGAATATACGGACGGGCTTTTTGCCATGCGGCTTCCGGTGGACACAGTGAGGGGGCAGGATATCTCGGTCCTTATGCGGGAGCATATTGAGGCGGTGGACGGAGTCAACTATATCCAGGTGCAGCCGGCATTTCTCTATGAGTCCCTGTGGTGCCTTCTTCTGCTTCTGATCCTGGTCTTATACCGGAAGCACAAGAAGGTTGAGGGAGAAGTGTTCCTTCTGTATCTTCTGGGATATGGGATCGGAAGATTCTGGATCGAGGGGATCCGCACAGATCGGCTTCTGATCCCGGGAACGTCTCTTGCCGTGTCCCGGGCGATGGCTGTGGTGACGGCTGCGGCGGCCCTGGTGCTGATCCTGCATAGGAGAAGAAAGAAAAAAAGGACATTATAGATAAGATGAATAAGTGACCTCTTTTATTAAAATAATGAATTTGCCGGCAATATTTTCCAGACCTATAATGGGGTTGAAGTAAAAAAACACAGGAGGAAAATATTATGAAAAAGAGGTTACTGAGCGCCCTTCTTGTATCCGTTATGAGCCTTTCTCTTCTGGCCGGATGCGGCGGGCAGGAGACGGAAGAAGCCGGAGAAGGCGGCGAGGGAGAAGGTGGCGGAAAGATCACCTTTATGGCTCCTGACTGGGCGATCCCCACAGAGGATCAGCTTGCAGCCTTCACAGAGGAGACAGGGATTGAGGTAGAGTGCTCCGAAGTGGGCTGGGATGATATCCGGGAGAAGATCGCCACAGCGGCGTCCGCCAACGAGTGCGCGGCTGACGTGGTGGAAGTAGACTGGTCCTGGGTAGGTGAGTTCTATGCGGCAGACTGGCTGGAGCCACTGGAAGTGTCTGAGGAAGACAAGGCGGACATGCCTACCATCGAGACATTTACCGTGGACGACCAGGTGCTTGCTATGCCTTACGCCAATGACTACCGTCTGTCTTACTACAACACAGAGCAGTTCGCGGCGGCAGGGATCACCGAGGAGCCCCAGACCTGGGACGATGTGCTGGAAGCATGCCGGGCCCTGAAGGAAACTGGAACGGTAGAGCATCCTTTCGCCATCGCGCTGAACGCAGAGGAGAAGACCTCCACCTGCCTGATGTGGCTGGCATACACCATGAACGGCGTGGTATGGAACGAGGACGGCACCTTTAACGAGGAATCTGTAATGGAGGCCCTGACCTATCTGGAGACCCTCATCCATGAGGAACTGGTTGCTCCGGAGGATAAGACTTCATCAGGAATGGACGCTTATATGCGGATCTGCGGAGGCACTGCTTCCTTCCTGACAGGCCCGACATCCTTCGTGTCCAGGATCCAGGACGAGGAGCTGTGCAGCGTTGTGGGACAGATCGTGCCTATCATGACGCCGGGTAAAGACGGAAAAGCCCAGCAGACCATGCCCCTTCCGGAAGCGATTGGCGTGAGCAGCCTGTCTGAGAACAAAGAGGCGGCCAAGACATTTGTAGAGTGGTATACTTCTGCGGACATGCAGAAGCAGCTCAATGAGACCAACAGCGCGATCCCAACCAGGAACTCTGTGCTGGAGGAGCTGATCGATGAGGGAACCATCAAGAATTCCGGCGCTATGCTGGAGGAGGCGAAGATCGTTTCTTCTCCGTTCCCCAACGGGATCCCGTCCTACTATGCAGAGATGTCAAGTGCAATGTACAACGCTATCAATAAGATGGCCCTTGGCGAGCTGAACGCCGAGGAGGCTTACGCAGAGATGTCTGAGGCTCTCAATGGCCTGATCAGTGAAGAATAGGAAAGACCGATGAAGAAAAAAGTAGTTCCTTACCTTTTACTTGCACCCATGATACTTATCATGGGTGCGTTAGTATTTTACCCGGTGGCGGCCACATTTTCCTACAGCCTTAAGAAATGGAAGCTGACCCAGCCCGGGGATATCCGTGTGATCGGATTCAAGAATTATGTGGACATCCTTACCTCCGATTCCTTCTGGTACAGCCTGCAGAATACGCTGGTGATCCTGGCGGTAGTGGTGGCGCTCACCACGGCGGTGGGATTCCTGGTATCTTCATTCTTAAATATCCAGGTGCGTCTCTCCGGGGTATTACTGGCGCTGGCGGTGCTTCCGTGGGCGCTGCCTCCTTTTGTAAACGGGATCCTGTGGAAGTTCGTCTTCTATTCAGGCTATGGTTTTTTGAATAAGCTGCTGGTGGGACTGGGGCTTTTCGATCAGCCGGTGGAATTTTTGACCAGCCGGTGGAGCCTCCTTCTGGTGGTCTCGGTGGTGGTGGTGTGGCGCAGCGTGCCCTTTATGGCGCTGGTGTGCCTGGCCGGAAGGCAGTCCATCCCCGTGGATTTCTATGAGGCGGCAAGGATCGACGGGGGAGGAAGTTTCCAGATCTTCCGCCGGATCACTCTGCCCCTGATGCTGCCATTTGTGGGGGTGGGAGTGACTTCTGCCTCTGTGACGGCCATCAATGTATTTGATGAGATCGTGGCCCTGTCAGGGTACAGTGATCTGGGGAAGAACATTCTGATGGAAAGTTATCTGACCACCTTTACCTTCCTTGATTTCGGCAAGGGAGCAGCGGTTACTTATATTGTTCTGTTCTTCGCCCTGATCCTGGGGATCTTCTACTTAAGAAGCCTGGCAAAGGAGGTGTCCTACCAGTGAAATACGCGAAAAAAGCCGGGTATGTACTTGCCCTGGCATTGTTTCTTATTCTTACGGCAGGTCCCTTCCTCTGGACCTTTCTCCTGTCGGTGACGCCGGACCACGCTATTTTCTCCCAGGGAAGCGGATTCTGGCCGGGAGAACTGATCTGGGATAATTATATAGAGCTTTTCTCCGGCGGACAGCGGGGCAGCCGGTTTTTTGCCAGTCTGTTGAACTCCCTGAAAGCCACAGGGGTTACCCTTTGTATCGGTATACCGGCGGCGCTTCTTAGCGCCTACGCCCTGGGCAGGATGGAATTTAAAGGGCGGATGCTGATCCGGGACCTTCTCCTTGTCACCATGGTGATCCCGGTGATGGCTACCATCATCCCTCTGTACCGGATGTTCGCCCAGGGGGAGATGCTGGACAACCTGTTTTGGCTGAGTCTTGTGTACGTCAGCTCCTACCTTCCTATGGCGGTGTGGCTGATGACCAATTATTTCGCCACCATCCCCAGGGAGATGGAAGAGGCGGCGTTTATCGACGGCTGCGGGCGTGTGGGTTCCTTCTTCCGTCTGATCCTGCCCCTTTCCCGGCCTATTATCCTGTCGGTGGCCCTGATCATGTTCTTAAGTACCTGGAGTCAGTTCCAGATCCCGCTGATCCTGGCTTCCTCCATGGAGACAAAGCCTATGGCTATCGTTATCTCGGAGTTTGTGACAAAGGACAGCGTCCAGTACGGGCTGGTGGCGGCGGCCGGCATGCTGGCCCTGGCGCCCCCTGCTCTGGCAGCGTTTATTTTCCGGAAATATCTGGTGACAGGAATGACAAACGGATCGGTAAAAGGATAGCTATTCTTTATCCGGTCGGGACAGTTCTCTTCGCAGCTTTATCAGGATGACCAGCGCCAGGATCGCGGCCAGGGCTGATGTCCCGGCAAAATTCAGCCAGATTCCCGTAAGCCCCAGCGGCCATAGTGCGCCGATCAGGATAACGGGAAAGATCAGCGCGGTGGACACAGAGATCAATGCGGCAGGGACTGGTTTTTCAATTGCCAGCATATAACTCTGGGTGGCGAAAGACAGCCATCGGGTGAGATAGGTCAGGGCAAACAGCTGCAGGGCGGGGATTGCCATGGCAAGGACTTTGGCTGTGGCGTCGGCTACAAACAGGAGAGTAATCTCCTCCGGCAGGAGGAAAAGTACTGCGGCTGACAACAGAGAAAGGATCAGGGCAGCCGTAAAGCAGCATTTTTCAATTGCCCTTACCCGGGAGAACTTCTGCGCGCCCCAGTTATATCCCACTGCAGGCTGGAGAGAGTCGCATGTCCCGTACATCAGCGGCTGGATAAATCCCTCGGCGAACATCAGAATGCCATAGACGGACACAGCAGTTTCTCCGCCGAGACGGACCAGAATGGCATTCATAAGGATTGAGGTGATCCGGCCTGCAATGTTGTTTAAGAAATTAGGACTTCCACAGGCGATGATCTGGCGGATCATCCGGATATGGAAGCAGGGGACGCAGAACCGGAGCAGCGCTTTTCTCCGGAAAAAGGGAATGAAGGCGATTCCCGCGCAGACAGCCATCCCGGTGCAGGTGGCCAGCGCGGCTGCCCAGATTCCCCAGTGAAAAACGCAAAGGAACAGAAATTCCAGCGCGGTGCTTAAGACGGACATCAGGATGTTCAGCCACATACTTCCCCGGATGTATCCGCAGATCCGCAGAAAATTGTCCACTGCGAAAATAATGGTGGTCACCGGGGAGGTGAGCGCATAGACGCGCAGATATTGCACCGCAAATCTGGCAAAATCTCCCTCTGCGCCCATCAGGCGGATCAGCAGCGGGGCCAGGAGGAAAAGAGCGGCCCCGATCACGATGCCGGAGCCGACGATCATCAGGCAGGCGCAGGTAAAGATATTGTTGGCATGATCATTTTGTTTTTTCCCAAGTGAGATAGAGATAGGAACAGAAGCGCCGACGCCGATCAGGTCGGCCAGCGCGAAATTGATGATCACAAAGGGCATGGCAAGGTTCAGAGCCGCAAATGCGGTGGGCCCGAGAAACTGACCGACGAAAATGCCGTCTATCGTCTGATATAACGCAGAAGCCAGCATGCTGACCGCTCCGGGCAGGGAAGCAAGAAAAAACAGCTTCAGCGGTGGTGTTTTGGAAAACAGCGCTGTAGAACTCATAACCTTTCTTTTGTCCTTCCTTTTCATAGAATAACGAGCTTGCAATTCGTCCGAAAACGGACGAATTTTATTATAAGGAAAAGGATGGACTCTGTCAAGTTTATGCTTCTTTAATTTCCCCACACTATAATAAAATAGATCAAGTTAAAAAATTAACAGAAAAAGCAAATCTATCTCTTGTCAAATTATTAACGATATGGTAGTATTCAAATATGGTGAAAATTTTAACAAATACAGAAAGGAACAGGTGAATTATGAGCAGCAAGATTACGATTATCGGCGCAGGAAGTGTAGGCGCGACTATCGCTTACAAGCTTTCAGGAGAGGATATTGCCTCCCAGATCGTTCTCATTGACATCAACAAGGAGAAGGTGGAAGGCGAAGTTATGGATATCAAGCAGGGTACCTGCTTCCGGAATCCGGTATCCATCATCGCAGGCGAGTACGCGGACGCCAAAGATTCCGACATTGTGATCATCACCTCAGGGATCGCCCGCAAGCCCGGCCAGACCAGAATTGAACTGACCCAGACCAACGTGAACATCATCAAGGAGATCACGCCCCAGATCGTGAAGGCGGCGCCAAACGCCATCTACATTATCGTCAGCAATCCGGTGGACGTTCTGACCTATGTATTTACCAAAATCTCAGGACTGCCGGAGAATCAGATCATCGGTTCCGGTACTGTGCTGGATACAGCCAGACTGCGGTATGGCCTTTCTGAGCATTTCCATGTGGCGCAGAAGAACATCCACGCCTATGTCTACGGCGAGCACGGGGATTCTTCCTTTGTTCCCTGGTCCAACGCGGATATCGCCAGCGTAAACCTGGACGACTACTATGCGGCCATGGCGGACAAGGTGGGGATCGAGAAGCTGGACAAGGACGCGATGGAAGAGTATGTGCACAAGTCCGGCGGCCAGGTGATCGCCAAGAAGGGAGCCACCTTCTATGCCGTGTCTGTGGCAGTCTGTGAGCTGTGTAATCTGATCCTTGCGGCGTCTGATTCCGTGGCCACCGTGTCCAGTATGATGCACGGCGAGTACGGCATTGAGGACGTATGTTTAAGCACCCTGACCCTGGTAGGACCAAACGGCGTACAGGGCAGGATCCCCATGCACCTGACAGAAGAGGAGGTCGCCAAGCTTCAGGCAAGCGCCAAAGTCCTGAAGGACGTGATCGCCCAGATTGAGATCTAAGAAGACAAAAGCAAGGAGGAAATGCTATGCGATACAGTTATTATCCCGGCTGCACCCTGAAGAACAAGGCGCAGGCCCTGGACGCCTATGCCAGAGCTTCTGCCAGGGCGCTGGGATTTGAACTGGAAGAGATTGAAGAATGGCAGTGCTGTGGCGGCGTGTACCCGCTGGGAAGCGATGAGATCGCGACCAAGCTTGCGTCCGTGCGGGCCCTGAACGCGGCAAAGGAGAAGGGCCAGGACCTGGTCACCGTCTGTTCCGCCTGTCATCATGTGCTCAAACGGGTCAACGACGATATGAGAAATGTGGAAGAGATCCGGACCAAGGCAAACAACTACATGGATCTTCCCAGGCCTTACGCAGGGGAGACCAGGGTGCTTCATTTCCTGGAAGTGCTGCGGGACCAGATCGGTTTTGATAAAGTGAAAGAAAAGGTAGTCAATCCGCTGACCGGAAAGAAGATCGGCGCCTACTACGGGTGCCTCCTTCTGCGTCCGGGAAAGATTCTGGCCTTTGACGATCCGGAGAATCCGAAGATCATGGAGGACTTTATCCGGGCCATCGGCGCAGAGCCGGTGATCTATCCTTACCGTAACGAGTGCTGCGGCGGTTACATTTCCTTAAAAGAGCAGGAGATGGCCGGGGAGATGTGCCGCAAGATCGGAGCCAGCGCGGAAGGATTTGGCGCGGATATGCTGATCACCGCCTGTCCCTTATGTATGTATAATCTGAACAAAAACCTGGAGGGCGGCCTGCCGGTTTACTATTTTACCGAGCTTCTGGCAGAGGCCCTGGGTGTGAAAGATGAGGTGAAGGTAAAGTGACAAATGCAAAGAAACAGGCGGATCAGATCCGGGAGATCAGCGGCGTCAATCCCCTGAAATGTATGAAATGCGGCAAATGTTCCGCCACCTGTCCTTCCTACAACGAGATGGACATCAAGCCTCATCAGTTCGTGTCCTATGTGATCAACGAAGATATCGAGTCTCTGGTAAAATCCAGGTCCCTGTGGAAATGCCTGTCCTGCTTTGCCTGCGTACAGCGCTGTCCAAGGGATGTGAAGCCGGGGAAACTCATCGATGCGGCGCGGCAGATCGTGGAGCGGCAAAAAGGCGGGGATTATCTGACCCCGGACGAGATCCCGGAGCTTCTGGATCCGGATACTCCGCAGCAGCTTTTGGTAAGTGCGTTCAGAAGATACAGGAGGTGACAACAAGGTGCAAAGGATCGGAGTATTCGTCTGTCACTGCGGCACAAATATCGCCGCAACGGTGGACGTAAAGAAAGTAGTAGAGATGGCTCTTCATGAACCAGGCGTGGTCCATGCGGAGGATTATCAGTATATGTGTTCCGAGGCCGGCCAGGAGAAGATCCTGAAAGCCGTGCAGGAGAAGAACTTAAGCGGCATCGTGGTGTGCTCCTGTTCCCCCCGGATGCACGAGACCACCTTCCGGAACGCGGCCCAGAAGGCGGGCTTAAACCCTTACATGGTAGAGATCGCCAATATCCGGGAGCACTGTTCCTGGATCCATAAGGATATGGAGGAGGCTACCAAGAAGGCCGTGATCCTGATGCGGGCGGCGGTGGCCAAGGTAAACTTAAATACACCCCTTCAGCCGGGAGAGAGCCGGGTGACCAAGCGGGCTTTGGTGATCGGCGGCGGCATCGCCGGCATCCAGACGGCGCTTGACATTGCGGACGCGGGATATCCGGTGGATATCGTAGAGAAAACCCCCAGTATCGGCGGAAGAATGTCCCAGCTTGACAAGACCTTCCCCACCCTGGACTGTTCCGCCTGTATCCTGACCCCGAAGATGGTGGAGGCCAACGCCCATCCCAACATCAACATCTATACCTACAGTGAAGTAGAGAAAGTCTCCGGGTTCGTGGGAGACTTCACGGTAGACATCCGCAAGAAGGCAAGAAGTGTGGACATGAGCAAATGTACCGGCTGTGGAGTCTGCCAGGAGAAATGTCCCAGTAAGAAGACGCCCAGCGAATTCAACCGGGGATTAAATAACCGGAGCGCCATCTATACTCCATTTGCCCAGGCCATCCCCAATGTACCGGTGATCGACCGGGAGGCCTGTATCAAGTTTAAGACCGGCAAATGCGGAATCTGCTCCAAGGTGTGCCAGGCAGGCGCTATCGACTATGAGCAGAAAGACGAGATCATCACTGAGAAATACGGCGCCATCGTGGTGGCTACCGGATTCGACATGATCAAGCTGGATGATTACGACGAGTATGCCTACAGCCAGAGCAAGGATGTGATCACCTCCCTGGAGCTGGAGCGGATCATGAACGCGGCGGGCCCCACCGGAGGCCATCTGGAGCGGCTCTCTGACGGGAAGGCTCCCAAAGAGATCGTGTTCATCCAGTGCGTGGGAAGCCGGTGCGCGGATCACAGAGGCAAAAGCTACTGTTCCAAGATCTGCTGCATGTACACCGCCAAGCACGCCATGCTGATCCGGGATAAGTATCCGGATGTAAATGTAACCGTATTCTATATCGATGTGCGGACTCCGGGCAAGAACTTTGACGAGTTCTACCGCCGGGCCGTGGAAGAATACGGTGTGAACTATATCAAAGGCCAGGTGGGCAAAGTGATCCCTCAGCCGGACGGCAAGCTTCTGGTGCAGGGAGCGGACCTGCTGGACAACAAGCAGATCTTAAAGGAAGCGGACATGGTAGTCCTGGCGGCGGCCATCGAGCCAAACCCGGATGTGCGCAAGATCGCCACCATGCTCACCGCCAGCATTGATACCAATAATTTCCTGACTGAGGCCCACGCCAAGCTTCGTCCGGTAGAGTCCCCCACAGCGGGAGTCTTTCTCTCCGGCGTGTGCCAGGGGCCCAAAGATATTCCGGAGACGGTATCCCAGGCTGGAGCGGCGGCGGTGAAGGCCATCGGACTTCTGGCCAAGGATAAGCTTCTCACCAACCCCTGTACGGCTCATTCTGACGAACTGCTGTGCAACGGCTGTTCCCAGTGTGCCAACGTGTGTCCATACGGGGCCATTACCTATGAAGAGAAGGAAGTCAATGACCACGGGATCCGGGAAGTACGGCGCATTGCAGTGGTCAACGAGGCTCTCTGCCAGGGCTGCGGCGCCTGCACAGTCACCTGTCCTTCCGGCGCCATGGACCTGAAGGGATTTTCCAACAGACAGATTCTAGCGGAGGTAGATGCCATATGTCGATAGAAGCAAAAGAAGAATTCAGGCCTAAGATCGTGGCTTTCTGCTGCAACTGGTGCAGCTACGCCGGCGCGGATCTGGCAGGCAGCAGCCGCCTTTCTTACTCCGCGGACGTGAAGATCATCCGGGTACCCTGTTCCTGCCGGGTGAATCCCATGTTTATCCTGCGGGCCTTTGAAAGAGGGGCGGACGGCGTGATCATCTGCGGATGCCATCCCGGCGACTGCCACTATACCTCAGGAAACTACTATGCAAGGCGGAGGATGACACTTCTTTTCTCCATGCTGGACTTCATCGGCGTGGAGAACGGACGGACCCGGGTAGAGTGGGTATCCGCGGCGGAAGGAGTGAAATTCTCCCAGACCATGCATGAGTTTGTAGACAAGATCACTTCCCTTGGGAAGAATGTAAGATTGGAGGATTTAAGATGCAGGAAATCGTAAAACGGGCGAAAGAACTCCTGGCCGACGGAACCGTGAACCGGGTGCTGGGATGGAAAGCCGGCGACCTGCCTTATAATCCGGAACCGGCTTATTTTGAGAAAGAAGAAGACCTGGAAGAGTTCGTATACAACGGGTTCTGCGGGGCGAATTTGAGCAAATATATGATCGAGGCTTCCAAGCTTCCGGGAAAGACTCTGGTATTCTTAAAGCCCTGTGACACCTACAGTTTCCAGCAGCTGATGAAAGAGCACCGGGTAGACCGGGAGAAAGCCTACATCATCGGCGTGGGCTGCAAGGGCAAGCTGGACATTGAGAAGATCCGCAAGATGGGGATCAAGGGGATCAAAAGTATCCGTGGAGCTGAACTTGAGGATGCGGCTGAGACCCTGACTATTGAGACCCTTTACGGAGAGAAGGAAGTTGCCTACAAGGATGCCATGCTAGAGCGGTGCCACGTCTGTAAGGGAAAGGACCACATGATCTTCGACGAGATCATCGGAGAGTCCAAAGAGACCAAAGACGGGGACCGGTTCGCGGAAGTAGAGCGGATCGAGGCCATGAGCCCGGAAGAGAAGTTCGCCTTCTTCCAGAAGGAACTGAGCAAATGCATCCGCTGCAACGCCTGCCGGAATGTATGTCCGGCCTGCAGCTGCCGCAAATGCGTCTTTGACAGCAACAAATTTGACAGCGCCCAGAAGGCCAACGTGGATTCCTTTGAGGAAAAGATGTTCCACATCATCCGGGCCTTCCATGTGGCGGGACGGTGTACCGACTGCGGCGAGTGCAGCCGAGTATGTCCGCAGGGGATCCCCCTTCATCTTTTCAACCGGAAGTTCATCAAAGATATCGATGAACTGTACGGAGAGTATCAGGCGGGCGCAGACCTTGAGGAGAGAGGCCCCCTGACCAGTTACCAGTTGGACGACGCAGAGCCTGGGATCGTGGCGGAAAGGAGTTAGGGCATGTATAAGATAAAACGAGAAGATCTGCCTGCATTATTCCAGAAGATCGCCGCAGATCAGGAATTATATCTGCCGGTCCGCACTGCAGATCAGACCAATTTCGGCGTGTGGAGAGAAGAGGCAGAGGTGGACCTTGACACTTTGAAGACCGTGAAGTCTCCCAAGGACGTATTCTTTCCCCAGAGCGAGACCCTGTATACCTGTTATCGGGAGGGAAAGAAGTTAAGCGTAGAACCGGAGACCCTGAAGGAACAGGATTTCGTGGTGTTTGGCATGAAAGCCTGCGACATAAAAGGAGTGGAAGTACTGGACCGGGTATTCCTTTCTGACCCGATTGACACCTTCTACGCTGCAAGAAGAGAACACGGTACCATCGTCGCCCTGGCCTGTCATGAGCCGGAAGAGACCTGCTTCTGCAAGGTGTTCGGCGTGGACGCGGCCCATCCGGCGGCAGACGTGGCAGCCTGGATGGTGGAGGACACCCTGTACTGGAAGCCGGAGACAGAGAAAGGACAGAAGCTGACGGAAAAGCTGGCAGATCTCCTGGAGAAGGCAGGGGATGCCGGAAGTGAAAAAGCAGTGGCAGAAGAAGAGGAGAAGATCCGCTCCATCATCGAGGAGCTTCCCTACTCTCATCTTTCCCTGGAAGGATGGAACGGGGACGTGCTGATGGAGAAGTTTGAGTCGCCTCTGTGGGAGGAACTCTACAAATCCTGTCTGGCCTGCGGCACCTGCACTTTCGTGTGCCCCACCTGCCAGTGCTACGACATCAAGGACTATGACACCGGACACGGGGTACAGCGCTACCGTTGCTGGGATTCCTGCATGTATTCGGATTTCACCATGATGGCCCACGGCAATAACCGGACCAGCCAGAAGGAGCGGTTCCGCCAGCGGTTCATGCACAAGCTGGTGTATTTCCCGGCCAACAATGACGGGATGTACTCCTGCGTAGGCTGCGGCCGGTGCGTGGAGAAATGTCCGGCGTCCCTGAATATCGTGAAGGTGGTAAAAGCATTTCAGGAAAAGGAGGGGGCAAAGGCATGAGCGAATGTACCTGTCATAAGAATTATCAATTAGATACTTTGATCCCGCAGGTGGGAGTGATCACCGACATCCGGGAAGAAACGCCGGATGTCAAAACCTTCCGGGTGAATGCGCCGGAAGGCGGAAAGCTTTTCGAGCATATGCCGGGCCAGTGCGCCATGCTGTGCGTCCCGGGAGTCAGCGAGGGAATGTTTTCTATCACATCTTCCCCTACCAATCGGGAATATCAGGAATTCAGCATTAAGAAATGCGGCGTCCTCACCGATTATCTTCACAGCCTGGAGGTAGGAGATGAGATCACCGTGCGTGGCCCCTATGGAAACCATTTTCCGGTGGAAGATAAGCTTCTTGGGAAGAATCTTCTGTTTATCGCCGGCGGTATCGGCCTTGCGCCACTTAGGTCCGTGATCAACTATGTGCTGGATAACCGGGAGAAATACGGAACCGTGGATATCGTCTACGGATCCCGCTCCGCGGAAGACCTGGTACAGTTAAAGGAAATCCAGGAAGTGTGGATGAAGGCGGAGGGCGTGAACGTCCATCTGACCATCGACCGGGAGGAAGAAGGCTGGGACGGTCACGTGGGATTTGTCCCCAACTACGTAAAAGAACTTGGCTTTGACGTAGACAAGACCGTGCTGGTGTGCGGACCGCCCATCATGATCAAATTCACCCTGGCAGGCCTGGAAGAGCTGGGCTTCTCACGGGAGCAGGTCTACACCACCCTGGAACTTCGGATGAAGTGCGGCGTAGGCAAATGCGGAAGATGTAACATTGGATCAAAATATGTGTGCAAAGACGGCCCCGTATTCCGCTGCGACGAGATCGACGAAATGCCAGACGAGTATTAAAGGGATAAGGCAGTGCGCGGACGGCTTTCAGACGGATGGCGCGAGCTTGCTCGCAGACAGACGGTCTGGGAGACGGGTGCGGAAGGGGCGATAGCCCCTGGGATCCGGCTGCGCAGTCAGGCGGATCCGGCACTGCAGGATAAACGGGCCAACTTTATAGACATGTGAAACTCAACCGAGATGGAGCGTAAGCGGAATCGAGGTTGAAGCACCAGGAAAGGAACGAACACTCATGGAAAACATGGTAAACGTATATTTTTTCGGAAAGAAATACACGGTTCCCGCTGACCTGACCATTATGACGGCCATGGAATACGCCGGGTATGAACTGAAGCGGGGCTGCGGCTGCCGACATGGATTTTGCGGCGCCTGCGCCACCATTTACCGGATCAAGGGAAAGAATGAGTTAAAGACCGGGCTTGCCTGTCAGACCCAGGTGGAAGAGGGCATGTATGTAGCAAGCATTCCTTATTTCCCCACAGACAAGCGGACTTATGACATGGAAGAGATCCGTCCTGAGCAGCGGATCATGATGGAGCTTTATCCGGAGATTTACAGCTGCATCGGCTGCAACGCCTGTACCAAGGCATGTACCCAGGATCTGAATGTAATGCAGTACATCGCCTACGCCCAGCGGGGCGAGTTTGAGAAATGCGCGGAGGAATCCTTCGACTGTATCGGCTGCGGCTGCTGTTCCGTGCGCTGCCCGGCGGGGATCTCCCATCCCATGGTTGGACTTCTGGCAAGACGTCTTACCGGGAAATACATTGCGCCCAAGGCAGAGCATCTTACTAACCGGGTGGAGGAGATCCATCACGGAGAATATGATCAGCTGATCGAGCAGATCATGGAGAAGCCCATCGAGGAAATGCAGGAACTTTACAATAACAGAGAGATCGAGAAGTAGGAGGAGGGAAGACCATGTTTACACCGGAAATGATGGAATCCGTGAAGAAAGTCGAGGCTACCCGGGCAGAACGTATGAAGACCGAGCCCAGGCGGATGACCGCGGAAGAAAAAGACACGCTCCTTAAGGAATTCCATCCGGATTACCGTACAGAAGCATTCAAAGAGATCAAGATCGGCCCCAACAAAGGGCAGAAGGCGCCGGAAGAGCTGGTGCACCTTCTCCACTCCAACAGCCGCCTGTTAGGCGAAGAGATCGACCTTGAGAAGGTGGATTATGACGTGGACGTGCTGGTGATCGGCGGCGGCGGCGCAGGCGCTTCCGCGGCTATTGAGGCAAATGAAGCCGGGGCGGATGTGATGATCGTCACCAAGCTTCGGATCGGCGACGCCAACACCATGATGGCAGAGGGCGGCATCCAGGCGGCGGACAAGGAAAATGATTCTCCGGTCCAGCATTATCTGGACGCTTTTGGCGGCGGACATTTTGCCGCAAGGCCGGAACTTCTGAAGCGGCTGGTCATGGAGGCGCCGGACGCCATCCAGTGGCTCAATGATCTGGGCGTAATGTTTGATAAAGATGAAAACGGACGGATGATCACCACCCACGGCGGCGGAACTTCCAGAAAGCGGATGCACGCCTGCAAGGACTACTCCGGGGCGGAGATCATGCGGACCCTGCGGGATGAAGTGATCAACCGGCAGATCCCGGTAGTGGAATTTACCGCTGCAGTGGAACTGATCAAGGACGAGAAAGGCCAGGTCGCGGGAGCAGTCCTGCAGAATCTGGAGACCGGCGATTACCTGGTGGCACGGGCCAAGACCGTGATCATCGCCACCGGAGGCGCGGGACGGATGCATTATCAGGGATTCCCCACCTCCAACCATTACGGAGCAACCGCAGACGGCCTGATCCTGGGATACCGGGCGGGGGCGCCCCTCCTTTACCAGGACACCATCCAGTACCATCCCACCGGCGTGGCATTTCCATCCCAGATCTACGGCGCGCTGGTAACAGAGAAGGTGCGTTCCCTGGGAGCACAGCTGATCAACGTGGAGGGCGAGGCCTTCATGCATCCGCTGGAGACACGCGACGTGGCAGCTGCAGGGATCATCCGGGAATGTACGGCAAGAGGAAAAGGTGTGGACACCCCTCTTGGCAGCGGTGTGTGGCTGGATACGCCCATGATCGAGGAACTGGGCGGAGAAGGTACCATTGAGAAGCGGATCCCGGCTATGCTGCGGATGTATCTTCGCTATGACATTGATATGCGTAAAGTCCCGATCCTGGTTTACCCCACCCTTCATTATCAGAACGGCGGGCTGGAGATCGGCGGCGACGGATTTACCAAAGTGATGGATAATCTTCTGGTGGCCGGAGAGGCGGTAGGCGGAATCCATGGAAGAAACCGTCTTATGGGAAATTCTCTTCTGGACATCATTGTATTTGGCCGCAATGCGGGAAAAGCCGCGGCGGCGAAGGCGAAGCAGGTGGAGATCGGGACTATGAACCTGGATCATCTGCAGGCTTACGCGGAGGAGCTGAAAAAGGCAGGACTGGAGACCGGCGATGTATCGCCGCTTCTGCTTCCCAAATATGCGAGACACGAGAGATAACAGGCTGTAAAAAGAGAAGGGAAGGGATGAAACAGTGGGAATTGTGACCTGGTTTCAGGAGAGTGTATTGGGAAATACACTGATGATCGTATTTTTGGTGGCCGTCATCGGCTACCTGGTAGGAAGTATCAAGATCCGGGGAGTAGAGCTGGGAACAGCCGGAGTCCTTCTGGTGGCTCTGGTATTCGGGCATTTTGGATTTGAAGCGCCGGATCTGGTAAGAGAACTGGGACTGATCTGTTTCGTGACTTCCGTGGGATTTATCGCAGGCCCCAAGTTTTTCCGAAATTTTAAGATCAACGCCAGATCCTATATCCTGCTGGGTGCTATTATCATTATCATCGGCGCCCTGACGACGATCGGGATCATTGAGATCGCCGGCGTACCTTCCGATGTCAGCGTGGGAATGATGGCAGGGGCGCTTACCAGCACGCCGGGACTGGCGGCGGCCATTGATGCTACCGGATCCGTCCATGCCTCTGTAGGGTACGGCATCGCCTATCCCTTTGGCGTGGTGGGCGTGGTGCTGTTCGTGCAGCTGGTGCCCAAGTTTCTGAAGACCGACATGGCGGCGGAGCGGGCTCGGTTTGAGGCGGCCCAGAACGTGGGAGACGAGGAGTTCCGCAAGACGAAGAAGGAAGAATTGTTCTACGCGGACAGCATGGGCTTTTTCCCCTTCGCCCTGGCCATCGTGCTGGGGATCATCCTGGCCAAGATCGTGATCCCCCTTCCCGGAGGAGCAGAATTTTCCCTGGGAACCTCCGGCGGGCCGCTGATCGCAGGATTGATCCTGGGACATTTCGGGAAGATCGGAAGGTTGAGCATGAAGGTGGAGAAGCATGTGCTGGAGTGCCTGCGGGAGTTCGGCCTGGCCCTCTTCCTCATCGGAGCCGGTGTGGAGGCCGGCGCGGGATTTGTGGAGATCCTCCGGGAAGAAGGACTGGTGCTGTTCATCTACGGTGCGCTGATCACCCTGATCCCCATGCTTGTAGGATATTTTTTCGCCGCGAAGGTGCTGAAGCTGAGCCTCTTCAACAGCCTGGGCTCCATCTGCGGCGGTATGACCAGTACCCCGGCTCTGGGAACCCTGATCCGGGTGACCGAGACCGACGATGTGGCAAGCGCTTATGCGGCCACTTATCCGGTGGCTCTGGTATTCGTAGTGCTGGGCTGCCAGTTTATTGGGATCTTTCTGTAGATTCTATAGACTTTAGGGGTATGACTGGGTTATGATAAAAAAAGAGTGTTGAAAGGAGTGGTATTCATGCGTGAAATCAATGTAAGCACCCTGACGGATGTGATCGAGCGGCTTTGTATCGAAGCCAACAATCATCTTCCCCAGGATGTAAAGTGCGCCATCCAGGGCTGCCGTGCTTGCGAGGACGGAGAGATCGCCCAGGGCGTGCTGGATAATATTATTGAAAATTTTGAGATCGCGGACAAGGAAAATGTGCCCATTTGCCAGGATACCGGGATGGCCTGTGTCTTCCTGGAGATCGGACAGGACGTCCACCTGACAGGAGGAGATCTTGCCGAGGCGGTGGATGAAGGCGTGCGCCGCGGTTACACCAACGGATATCTCCGGAAATCCGTGGTAAAAGATCCGGTGCGCCGGGGCAATACCGGGGATAATACACCGGCTATGCTCTATACGGAGATCGTGCCTGGCGAGCAGATCAAAGTCACGGTAGGACCCAAGGGATTTGGAAGCGAAAATATGAGCCAGATCCGGATGTTCAAGCCTTCCGCGGGACTGCAGGGGATCAAGGATTTCATCCTGGAGGCGGTGGAGACCGCAGGCCCCAACCCCTGTCCGCCTATGGTAGTAGGCGTGGGCATCGGCGGCACCTTTGACAAATGTGCCCTGCTGGCGAAAAAAGCGCTGATGCGCCCCTTAGATTCCTCCAATCCCGATCCCTTCTACGCAGATCTGGAGAAGGAAATGCTGGAGAAGATCAATGAACTTGGCATCGGGCCCCAGGGATTTGGCGGCAGGACCACGGCCATCGGCCTGAATATCGAGACCCTGCCCACCCACATCGCGGGTATGCCCTGCGCAGTGAATATCAACTGCCATGTGACACGCCACAAATCGGAGGTGATATAAATGGCAAGAAAGATTACCTTACCACTGACAGAAGAACTGGCAAAAACCCTTCACGCAGGAGACCAGGTGCTGCTCACCGGCACCATCTATACCTCCCGGGACGCAGGCCACAAGCGTATGTGTGAAGCCTTGGCAAGAGGCGAAGAACTGCCCTTTGATCCCACCGACGCCACCATCTACTATGTAGGGCCTACACCGGCCAAGCCGGGCCAGGTGATCGGAAGCGCCGGCCCCACCACCAGCGGACGGATGGACGCTTACGCGCCCACCATGATGTCCGTAGGCGCCCGGGGCATGATCGGCAAAGGCGCCCGCCTGCCGGAAGTAGTAGAAGCCATGAAAAAATACAGCGGCGTTTATTTTGGCGCCATCGGCGGCGCAGGGGCTTTGCTTGCCAAGTGCATTAAGAAAGCAGAACTGATCGCATACGAAGACCTGGGCGCAGAAGCCCTGCGGAAGCTGTACGTAGAAGACATGCCACTGGTAGTCATCATTGACAGCGAAGGGAAAAACCTGTACGAAGAAGGCCGGGAAGCATATCTTGCGGGGCGTAAAGGGGAATAGTTATTTGTTTAACAGAGGACGTAGCAAAATGCAAAAAGGCTACGTCCTAAATTGACTTCTGGGGTGTACCAAAATGCAAAATGGGGTGTACCAAAATGACATCTTGCCAGCCAAAACCATCTGAACTATAATGTCTGTATGAGCAAAAACAGCCGGAAAATGGCGGAAATATGGAGGAAATCGAAAATGTATATCAGTGAGATCACTACCACGGTGCCGGAGAATGTGAAGGAACGGGTGCCGTTGGAGCAGGAGGTTTACAAGGTGTTCACCAAACTGGGGATTCCTTTTGAGCGGGTGGACAACGATCCGGCGGCCTCTATGGAGGAGTGTGCGGAGATCGGGGAGGTGCTTCAGGCGCCTGTGCGCAAGGACGTGTTCCTGTGCAACCAGAAGAAGACCACCTTCTTCCTGCTTCTGATGCCGGATGATAAGGCCTTTGACACTGCTTCTTTCAGCAAGAAGCTGGGGGTTTCTCACATGTCCTTTGCCTCTCCGGAGCACATGATGGAGCATATCGGCTGCAAGCCGGGGAGCGCCAGCGTGGTAGGGCTTCTCAACGATGAGGACGACTATGTGCAGCTGATCATTGACAAAGAGGTGGCGGAGGCAGAGTGGTTCGTCTGCAACACCGGGATCAACACCACCCATCTGAAGTTCAAGACCCAGGATCTTCTGAAGAAGTTCCTGCCCTATACCCATCACAGACCGCGGATCGTGGATCTGTAGAAAAGAAAAATTAAAAAGGGACAGGGTATTTTCAATCTGGGACGGGGTATTTTCGAAAATACTACGTCCCAGATTGAAAATACCCTGTCCCCATGTTGACAGACTGAAAGATCAGTGGTAAATTTGCCATAACAAAAAGCATTTACATTTCTAGCTGTTCACTTCTTGGCGGCGTCTGCCGCGTCGAACATTCAGACAGGATCTGTCAGAAGAAATCTCAATGCTTTGTATCCCAATCAAACAACGCAGAGAGGTTTATCATGATTTTCGAGGACAAGAGGAAACTGCTGGAACTGTACAATGCCATCAGTGGGAAACATTATGAGGATTCGGAACTTCTGGAGATCAACACCCTGGAGAACGCCATCTATATGTCAATGAAGAATGACTTGTCATTCCTCATCGACGCCCAGCTGTCCCTGTATGAACATCAGTCTACTTACAGTCCCAATCTGTCGCTGCGTTTTTTCTTTTATTTATCGGACATGTTCTCAGGGATGACGATGGATGCCAACCTGTACGGGACAAAGCGGGTAGTATTGCCAGTCCCCAGGTTTGTCGTCTTCTACAACGGGGAGGCGGATCAGCCGGATCGGCAGATCTGACCTGTACACGGTGAAAGAAGAAGAACCTATGCTGGATCTGAAGGTGCTGGTGCTGAACGTGAACCAGGGGCATAACCCGGAGTTGATGGAGGCCTGTCATACCCTGTGGGAATACGCAGAGTATACGGGACGGGTGAGGAAGTACGCCAAAGAACAGCCCATCGCGGAAGCGGTGGAGCAGGCCATTACGGAATGTATCCAGGAGGGGATCCTGAAGGAGTTCTTGGAGAAGAATCGCAGGGAGGTGAAGAACGTGAGTATCTATGAATATGACCAGGAGAAGCATATCCGGCAGGAGCGGGAAGAAGCCTGGGAGGCCGGCCAGATGGATAAATTGCAGGAACAGATCCAGAAGAAGCTGGCCAAAGGAAAGACCATCCCGGAGATCGCGGAGGCCCTGGAGGAGGAAGAAGATACCATCCGGCAGTTGATGAAAAGGATTGTGAATAATTAATCAGAGTATGCAGTGAAAAGGCATGTGTGGTCACATGCCTTTTTGTATGGGAATATCCGGATGATATGCTTTAAAAAAGAGATTGATAGTCTGAAAAAAAGATGTTATAGTTGAATAAATATAAAATATAGTTTAAAAAACGGAGAAAAAGTTATGTCGTTTACAGAGGCAAAGCGCATGGCAATACAGAACTATATGCTGGACAAGATCCGAAGTCAGGAGAAGGATTTCCTGAAGAAGACGGCAGAGAATTTCGGGATTTCCGAGACTTCTGTCCGGCGCTATATAAATGATTGCCTGAGAAACGGGATCCTTATGAAAGAGGAAGAGACGCCAACGGGATGGCAACTGAAGACGGTTTCTGCGCAGTGGAACTGGGATCTGGGCGAAGGGGATTTTGAAGAAGACGCTGCTTTCTGGGAATGTATCCATCCATTTCTCCAGGATCTTACCGGGAATGTGAGGGATATCTGGTATTATGTCTTTACGGAGATCCTGAATAATGCGATCGAGCATTCGGGAGGCAGTAAGATTTCCTGTGCGATTCAGAAGGATGAATTGTATACAGAGATCTCTATTGTGGATAACGGGATCGGAGTCTTTCGCAGGATCCGGGATTACGCGCAAGAAAAACTGGGGATGAAGATGAATGCCGTTCAGGCGGTGCTGGAATTGTATAAAGGAAAATTCACAACGGATCCGTCGTCTCATTCAGGGGAAGGCATTTTCTTTGCATCTAAAATGCTCTCAGAATTTGCGATCTGGTCAGAGGATACCTACTATTCCTGGCGGTGTGATGACAGGGATCGGTTTGTGCAGTCGCATTTATTGGCTTACTATACCAGATTGGAGGGGATCGGAACCATGGCGGTTATGAAACTTGCAAATAACGCAGCGCATACGTCCAGAGCGGTATTTGATGAATTTGCCCCGCTGGAAGAAGGGTTTGTTAAAACCCTGATCCCGTTGAAAGAAATGTGCCCGATGGGAGATCCGGTGGCCAGGTCCCAGGCCAGGCGGATCCTGCGACGGCTGGATGAATTTGAGGAGATCATTTTCGATTTTCAGGGAATTGAGTTCATGGGACAGGGATTCGCAGACGAGGTATTCCGGGTATTCCAGGATCAACATCCAAAGATCACCTTGACGGTGATCAATGCCAACAGGTCGGTGGAAGGGATGATCCGGCATGTGAGACGGCGGGGGGAGGAACTGGCAGACGCTTTTGGACAGGAATCTGCCGGCCCCTCATAACGAAGGGCCGGCAGGCGGATCATCAGGTTCTTGATCTTTCTGATATTAAGTAATGGTAGAGAAGGTCCAGGAATTCACTGTTGGTGGGCTTGGCCGGCAGCTCATACCCGGCGATCTGAAAGAGAAATCTGGAATTCCCGTGATAGTAACAGTTGTAGACTGCGGTGCGGATACAGCGCTCCACATTTATGCGTGAAGTGCCAAAGTGGTCCGCCACAGCGGGGTAGAGTTTCCTGCTGATGGAAAACAGATACTCTTCATCCTGAAGGCAGAGCAGCAGGGCGTAATGAAGGAAGTGAAATCCACGGTAGGTTGAATGGATCCCCAGTGTCAAAAGAAGTTCACGAATCTGTTCTGACATAAAAAAACCTCCTTTTTATTTACTATAACCGTTTTGCGCATAGGGGGAAATATCATAAACAAAAAAAGAATAAAATGAAAGAGGGAGTTCGTTCTTATGCAGACTATACTTGTAACCGGAGGAGCAGGTTTCATTGGCGCTAATTTTATAAATTGTATTCGGGGCAGATATCAGGATGCCCAGATCTTGAACCTGGATAAACTGACCTATGCGGGAAACCTGGAGAATCTGGCCCCCTCATCAGCCGATCCTGGTTACCGGTTCATCCGGGGAGATATCTGTGATCCTGAGACGGTGACCCGAATATTCCAGGAGTATGAGGTGGAGGGGGTCTTTCATTTCGCGGCGGAAAGCCATGTAGACCGGAGTATCCGGGATTCCGCCGCTTTTGTGCGGACCAATGTGCTGGGCACCCATAATCTTCTGGAAGCGGCTCGCCGGGCCTGGAGCCGGGAGGACGGAAATTTTTGTCCTGGGAAACGGTTTCTGTATGTGTCCACAGATGAGGTATATGGGTCTCTTGGGGCTTCCGATCCTGCTTTCCGGGAGGATTCCCCCTATCATCCCAACAATCCTTATGCTGCCAGCAAGGCGGCCGGGGACCTGCTGGTGCAGTCTTATATCCGTACCTATGGATTTCCGGCCAATATTACACACTGCGGAAATAATTACGGCCCCAGGCAGCATTCGGAAAAATTTCTTCCCACGGTGATCCGGGGACTGCTGAAAGGAGAAGAGATTCCCATCTACGGGGACGGCGAGAATGTCCGGGACTGGATCTATGTAGAAGATCATGTGAACGCCCTGGAAGCAGTCTGGACAAAGGGAGAACCGGGGGAGACTTACAACATCGGAGCTTCCTGTGAGCGGCGGAATCTTAAGATGGCCGAAACCTTGATCCGGATTATGAAAGAGGAAGGGCTCCCGGTCCCGGAAGGAGGAAGGCTGGTTCATGTGGAAGACCGCAAGGCCCATGACCGGCGCTACGCCCTGGATACGCAAAAGATCCGGGCGCTGGGGTGGCGGCCGGAGACGGAACTGGAGGAAGGATTAAAGAAAACTGTGGAGTGGTACAGCAGGCGGTAGCTGCAACAAGATCCATGCGCAGGTACCGGAAGCAGCATTCTGAAGGAACTGATCCAGAAGAAGCTGGCCAGAGGGAAGATCATCCCGGAGATCGCGGATGCACTGGAAGAGGAAGAAGACACTATCCGGCAGTTGGTGGAAGAGATGAAAATGGATCAGAAAGAAAATTTGACAGAATAGAATAACGTAATGAAAGTAGTGCCTTGTAGCTTTTGAAATGGCTGCAAGGTACTTTTTATTAGGATTTTATGAGAGCAAGAAATTTCCTGTTGAAAAAAGCAGCAAATAGTGCGAAAATGAAAAGTGGCAATAACAGTGTGGCAATGAAAAAGGAGAAGTTTATGAAGAGACAGATAATAAGGGGTTTATCTATTGTAATAACAGCGGCAATGCTCTTTTCCGTCATGTCTCCGGGCATGGTAAAGGCTGAGGAGGCAAAGGACGGAACCGGAGTGACACAGGAAGAAGTGATCTCTGAGACGGAAGGCACTAAGCCCAAGACAGAGCCGGGTGATTCCGATGTGGAAACCGGAACTGTAACGGAGCCTGAGACGGAGCCGGGGACTGAGCCTGAGACAGAGCCTGAGGCGGAAACAGAGCCTAAGACAGAGAGCGAGACGGAAATTGAGTCAGAGCCGGAAGCGGAAGTGGAAGACCAGGAGGAGATAGAACTGGATTCTGATTATATTGAGAGCCATGATCTGGCAAACAGTTGGCGGTATTCCAATGGTCAGCTCATTCAGCAGCGGGCCAAGGCCAGAACACTGGCGCGCGGGATCCCGGCTACCTGGCCGAAAGTTGAAGGCGCGGCTGGATATGGTATTGATGTAAGTGTGCACCAGGGCGCTATTAACTGGAGTAAGGTGAAGGGCGACGGGGTTGATTTTGCCATTATAAGGTGCGGGTATGGTCAGGATATCGTGGCGCAGGATGATAAGCAGTGGGAGGCCAATGTAGCGGGCTGTGAGGCGAATGGGATTCCTTATGGTGTTTATCTCTACTCCTATGCGGACACAGTTGAAAAGGCAAAAAGTGAGGCGGAGCATGTTCTGCGTCTGGTAGAAGGCTGTGACCTTGATTATCCGATTTACTTTGACATGGAAGATAAGGTGCAGGAGGGCCTCAGTAAAAAGCTGCTGGGAGATATCGCAGAGGCATTCTGCACAAAAATCGAGAAAGCAGGCTATAAGGTTGGCGTCTACGCAAGTACAAGCTGGTTTACGACCAAACTGACGGACAGCCGGTTTGATCAGTGGGATAAATGGGTTGCCCAGTGGAATGATACGGGCTGTACCTATGATGGCGAATATGGTATGTGGCAGTGTTCTGATGCGGGGCAGATTGACGGGATTAATGGCCCGGTTGACCTGGATATTGATTTTGGAAAAGCTGGATTTTATCAGGACGAGTCGGATCAGAACTGGTATTATTATAGGCATGGGAAGCGCCAGAGTGACCTTACAGATATTATCAAAGGAACAGTCAATGGCGAATATGCCTGGTGGTATGTCGTAAACGGAAAAGTTACCTTTACTGAGACAGTGGCCAAGAATAAGAATGGCTGGTGGCATGTGGTAGACGGCAAGGTGGACTTTAATTCCAATACCGTGGCCAAGAACAGTAAGGGCTGGTGGGTGATCCGAGACGGCGAGGTGGACTTTGATTACAATGGCTTTGCCCAAAACCAGAACGGCTGGTGGTACTGCGAGGACGGCAAGGTTCAGTTTGGCGTCAGCGACGTGATCAAAGGAACTGTAAATGGAACATACGCCTGGTGGTATGTAGTGGACGGTGAAGTGCTCTTTACCGAGATGGTGGCTAAGAATAAGAACGGCTGGTGGCATATCCAGGATGGAAAGGTGAATTTTAATTCCAACACGGTGGCCAAGAACAGCAAGGGCTGGTGGGTGATCCGTGACGGTGAGGTGGACTTTGATTATAACGGTTTTGCCAAGAACCAGAACGGTTGGTGGTACTGTAAGGGAGGTAAAGTCCAGTTTGGCACCAGCAGTGTGATCAAAGGAACGGTCAATGGCCGGAGCGGCTGGTGGTATGTGGTTGACGGAGAAGTGCTTTTTACTGAGACGGTAGCCAAGAATAGCAACGGCTGGTGGGTGATCCAGAATGGTAAAGTAAACTTCAGCTACAATGGTTTTGCCAAGAACAGCAACGGCTGGTGGTACTGCAAGGGCGGCGAGGTTCAGTTCGGCCGCAATGATGTGATCAAGGGAACGGTGAACGGGACAAAAGCCTGGTGGCATGTAGTTGACGGGGAAGTGACCTTTGACAATACGGTAGCCAAGAACAAGAACGGCTGGTGGCATATCCAGGATGGAAAGGTGAACTTTGATTCTAATACGGTAGCCAAGAATAAGAACGGCTGGTGGGTGATCCGGGGCGGCGAGGTTCAGTTTAGTTATAATGGTTTTGCGGAAAATAGCAACGGCTGGTGGTATTGTAAGGGCGGTAAAGTCCAGTTTGGCACTAACGATGTGATCAAGGGAACGGTGAATGGGACAAAAGCCTGGTGGCATGTAGTTGACGGGGAAGTTGTCTTCGACAATACGGTAGCCAAGAATAAGAATGGCTGGTGGCACATCCAGGATGGTAAAGTAAACTTCAGTTCTAACACCGTGGCCAAGAACAGCAAGGGCTGGTGGGTGATCCGTGACGGCGAGGTAAACTTTAATTATAATGGATTTGCCCAGAATCAGAACGGCTGGTGGTACTGCAAGGGCGGCAAAGTCCAGTTTAAAGTCAATGATGTGATCAAAGGGACAGTAAATGGAACAAAAGCCTGGTGGCATGTGGTTGGCGGCGAGGTTGTCTTTGACAATACGGTAGCCAAGAATAAAAACGGTTGGTGGGTGATCCAGGACGGTAAGGTGAACTTTGGTTACAACGGCTTTGCCAAGAACAGAAACGGCTGGTGGTATTGCAAAGGCGGCGAGGTTCAGTTTGGCACAAATGGTGTGTTTAGCGGAACGGTTGACGGAGTTGACGGTCAGTGGCGCGTAGTCGACGGCAAAGTGACCGGGCAGGCATAGAAGATTAACAAAATAAAAGGGAAGTTGTCGCAGCATGGCTGCGGCAACTTTTTATGTGGGGCAAAAACCATTCGGAAAAGTGCAAAAGGTCTGGATAATACAGATAAAATGCGGTATAATAAAATGATTTGTAATTTGTAAAAAGCAGGTGAAGTGATTGTGAAGTTTTTGATCAAAATCGGGCAGACTGTTCTGCAGCTGATCTATCAGGTGTTGAAAGTTTTCCCTGTACAGAATAAAATCACCATGATCTCCAGACAAAGCAATGATCCGTCCATTGATTTCCTTTTGCTCAGAGACGAGATCAGGCGGGAAGCGCCTTCTGTGAAGGTGGTGTTTCTCTGTAAGACGCTGGACGGCGGCGTAAATTCCACTTTGTTAAGGAAGGTGGGATACGGATTTCATATGTTCCGTCAGATGTACCATCTGGCCACATCCAAAGTCATCATCCTGGACACCTACTGTATTGTAGTAAGTCTGTTAAAGCACAGAAAAAACCTTCAGGTAATACAGATGTGGCACTCCATGGGGACCATGAAGTTATTTGGTTATACCGCTGTAGACAGTGGGGAGGGAAGCAGCCGGAGACTGGCGGAAAATATGCATATGCATGAGAATTATACCTATTTCATCGCGGCCTCTCCGAACTATCAGGAGCATCTGGCAAGAGGATTTCGCTGCGATACGGGCAAGGCATTTATCTCTCCGCTGCCCAGATATGATCTGCTGCGGAGCGAAACATACAAAAAAAGAAAACGGGATGAGATCTATCGGAGATATCCGGAACTGCGGGACAAAAAGCTGATCTTGTATTGTCCCACATTCCGCAAAGATGAGTCACAGATGCAGACAGCGGTAGAAGGCTTGATCCGCTGTCTCCCGGAAGGTTATAATCTTGTGGCGAAGCTGCATCCACTGTCATCGGTGGATCTTCAGGGGGAGCATGTTTATACGGCAGATGATTTCTCTACATTTGACATGCTGTTTGCGGCAGACTATGTGATCAGCGATTTCTCCTGTGTGATCTATGAAGCGGGGCTTCTGGGCCTGCCCTTGTTTTTCTATACTTTTGACATGGAAAGCTATGGGCATAACAGGGGGCTTGCCATTGATTATGCGGCGGAAATGCCAGGGATCATCTCGGGGGATCCCGGTGAGATCATGGCGGCGATCCGGCAGGAGAAATTCTGTATTGAGGATGTCGTGAAATTTACCAACCGATATGTGGAAGAGACAGACGGCGCGACGAAGAAGATCGCGGGGTTTGCGCTTTCTGTGGGGAGGATAGAGCGTGAGAGATAGAATTGTGATCACAGATATATACTGGCATAACATATATCTGAATCTTACGATACAGGGAGCCGACCTGGATCAATATGAGTACTATATCACGGATCTGAAGGGCAGCATCTATCCGCTGGAAGTGGCGGAGGGGAAATGTGTGATCAATATGGTGAATTTCCCGGAGACAAAACTTCTGAAGAACGGGAAGTGGTTTTTCCTGGCGAAAAGGGACGGTTGTTATCATCTGATCCATATTTCCTCTGCCTGTGGGTATAAACTGGAGGATCTGGATAAGATCTATCGGTACGGGAAGGAAAAATACGCGTACATTCTGAGTTTTTCCGTGAGGGACAGCCATGATGTGCCTGTGCAGGAAGAACTTCCTATCGCGGATCTGGAGGAAGAGGCGGCCGGTGGATATCAGGAGAGTATGATCTGCTGTATCCATACGTCTTATATGATGCTGAACCGGAGAAATGACAGGCGCAATATCCTGATTGAGTCAAAAAATATCCGGCAGTTCTGCAAAAAGGCAATATTTATCGTCCTGAAGCGGATGATCGATCTTGCTTATCATATACTGGCGGTATTCCGCAGGAAGGACGGGAAGCACATTCTTCTGATGTCCGAGACCAGAACGCCCATTGGCGGCAATCTTCTGGCGCTGGATCAAAGGCTGAAGGAACGTGGGCTGGACCAGACATATAAGATCAGTTATTCCTTTTCCAGAACACTGCAGCAGAGCAAATGGAAGACCTTCCTGACCTGGAGCAGGCTCTTGTGGCTTGTAGCCAAACAAGATGTGATCTTCGTGGATGATTATGTGCCCATCTTCAAGACGATCCACCTGACAGGGGATACCAGGCTGGTACAGTTATGGCATGCCGGAGTAGGATTCAAGTCTGTTGGGTATTCCCGGTTTGGCCGGGCAGGATCCCCGCATCCCACCGATTCCTGCCACCGGAAGTATGACTATGCCGTGGTTGGCGGACGAGGGCTTGTAGATGTTTATGAAGAAGTGTTTGGGATTCCAAAGGAGCACATCCTTCCTTATGGCCTTGCCAGGCTGGACGGATATCTGGATGAGGAGAAGATCCGCAACTACCGGGACAGCTTCTATCAGAAGTATCCGGAGCTGCAGGGGAAGAAGCTGATCCTGTTCGCCCCCACTTACCGGGGGAAGACTCAGGATGAAGCCTTCTATCCCGAGGATTGGATCCCCCAGGAGGATGTGGCAGAACTTTGTGGAAATGAATATGTTTTCGCTTATAAGATGCATCCCTTTATCAAAGAAAAAGTGGCTATTGAGGAGAAGTACAGGTCCTGTATCTATGATTTCTCAGAAGAAGGGGATATTAACGACCTGTTTTATGTGACAGAGATCCTGATCACGGATTTCTCTTCAAATATCTATGAATTTTCCCTGCAGAGGAAGCCCATCATCTTCTATGCGCCGGATAAGGATTATTATCAGCTGACCCGAGGTGTACACCGGACACTTGACGGGGCTCCCGGGACAGTGTGCGTGACCTTTGAGGAAGTGGCGTCTGCAATAAAGCAAAAGAAATTTGAAGTAGGAAAACTGGATAAGTTTATCAGTGAATCTTTTGATACACAGAATGAATATGCCAGCGATCTGCTGATCGATCGCCTTATCCTTGGACATAAGGAGGGTTAGAATGGAAGGAAGAGTGTGTGTGAATCGCTTTGTGATCATTGCTGTATATCGAGAAAGAGCAGACAGACTGAATCAGACTGTCGCCAATTGTCTGGATCAAATGGAAGAAAGAGACCGGCTGATCATTTTATGCAAGGATGAACCAGATATAACAAAAGCGCTTGCGAAAAAATGGAAGAAAAAGAAAAATATTTCGATACAGGTTACAGATACCGTGCAGGATGGTTATAATGCGATTCTTTCAGAAATCGACTCGGAATATGTAATGATTGTCCATGAGGGAGATCATCTGAGCCCGGGGTACTTGTCCGCCGCAGACGGAGTCATGACCGGTCGGATCGCGCAGAAAGCGCCAGAGACTGGGGGGATAGGCACTCGAAAGCAGGATGATGATCAGGATGAAGAGGAAGAAGAAAATCTGGCGGGGACTGTGAAGGCGTGTATAGAAGATCCAAAGAAGGTGGGAATCCTTTTCGCGGATAATTATTGGGATGCCTCATTTTTGTCGCTGGAGACGGAGCAGTTTATTCTGAGCAGTCATACAGTACAGGGAATTTATACTGTAGATATCAGAGAGAACAACTGGGCGCTTCAGACCGGGCTGAATGGAGCGGTGGTGCGCGCGGAGATTCTGAAGAAATATCGTTTTAATAGTAAGATTGCGTTTGAATATGAGACCGATGTAGTGATGCGCTTATTGTTGGAGGAAAAGCGGTATCTGGTTTGCGACCAGATAAAATACTATTATTTTGAGGCGAAAGAAAGACGGGAGTTGTATCACCTTCCCGCACATTTTCGGGCATGGTATTTTGACTCGGTTGAAACCTACCTTCTTCCCCTGACGGATCTTACCATAGATAAAACAGCGGAACCGTTCTTGCAAAATTATATTGTATACTATGTACTTTGCCGGTTTCTGTGTAATCAGGATAATAAGAATAAGGCCCAGATCGCCCCAGAAGAATTTGATGATTATCTGGTACTTCTTCAGAAAGTGTTGGAGAAGGTAAATGATTACTATCTGCTGAATCAAGAGAAGATCCCATATCTGTCCAAAAATCCGGAGATTTTATGTATGTTCCTGCGGATCAAATATGGGATTGACCAAGTGCGGTATGATTACCGTCTGGCAAAAGATCCGGTTACCGGCCAGCAGGATTTATACATGTATTATAAAGATTATCTGCTTGCAACTATGAATGAACGCCGGTTTGGCATCAACACGATGAATTATATCCAGGGAAAGGTATGGATCGACGGTTCCCTGATCCGGTATTTTGAACAGGGAGGCGTTCGGTTTTATGCGGAGTTTAACGGGAAGACGATTCCCATTGAGGATACGGAGAGTTATTCGCTGACAAAGTTTTTCGGGATCCCGGCATACCGCAGGATCACCTATCATCTGGAACTGCCGTTGGATAAGAAGAAGAGGCTGCAGAGGGTCCGTTTTTATGCCAGGTATCAGGATACGAAGATCCCGATGAAGATCGCTTTCACCAATCACTGGGCAAAGCTGACCAAATCCCCCAGACATTCCTACTGGAGGTTTAATCGGTATCTCTGCCATCATGTGGATGATTCCATTGTGTTCAAGAAGGCGACAAAATTCAATGTGCTGAGACGGGAGATCCAGTTCCAGTTGGATATGGTGAGGGAGAATACGGCGGAGAGCAGGGAGGCGCTTCGGATGCGCTGGCTCTACTGGATCACCCGGCCATACTTTAAGAAGAAGAAAATCTGGTTGCTGCTGGATAAACTGTACAAGGGCGGGGACAGCAGCGAGTATCTCTACCGGTACAGCGCCGGGAAGGACGATGGGATTACCAAATATTATCTGATCAACCGGAATACGTCAGATTATAAGGCGCTGAAACGAGACGGATATAAACCGCTGGTAAATGGTTCCCTGCTGCACAAGCTGGTGTTTGTGAACGCGGATCTGATCCTGATCACCAATTCCCACTTATTCCCGTTTAACGGGTATACCAAGGAACAGTCCAGATTCATCCGGGGATTGTGTAATTTTACGTCCATGTGTCTGCAGCACGGGTTGTCCGTACAGAAGTGCGCGATCGCCCAGAGAAGGATCATCGACAATACGACCGGATATTTCCTGGCGTCCAAATACGAATACGAGAACCTGAGCAGGCACGCCTATGGGTACCAGGGATTCGACATGCTGAAGATCACCGGGATCGCCCGATATGACGGGCTAGTCAGCCATGACCGGAAACAGATCCTGCTGTCTCCCACCTGGCGGATGTATAACGCGCTTCCTGTTACGACCAGCGAGGGGGAGCAGCGGGCATATAACCCGGACTTCAAGGATACTACCTATTACAAGATCTACAATAACCTGATCAACCACAGGCGGTTGATCGCCTGCGCGAAGGAGCAGGGATACAAGATCAAGTTCCTGCTGCATCCGATCCTGAGCGCCCAATTGAAGGATTTTACGCCGAATCCGGAACTGGAAGTGATCCCGTCAGTAGGGGATCTCAGCTATGAGAAGATCCTGACCGAGTCAAGTCTTATGGTCACGGACTATTCTGGTGTGCAGTTCGATTTTGCCTATATGAGGAAGCCGGTTGTATATTTCCATCCGGAAGAGCTCCCGGCACATTATGAGGACGGCTGTTTCTTCTATGACACCATGGGATTCGGAGAGATCTGTACCAGGACAGAGGAACTGGTGGATCTTTTGTGTGATTATATGCGCGGCGGATGCAAGATGAAGGAAAAGTATGTGGCGCGGGCAGATGATTTCTTCGCCTATAAGGACCATAATAACTGTGAGCGTATTTATCAGGAGATCCTGAAGGCACAGGCCTGCATTGATCAGGATAAACTGCGGGAAAAGAACTAACAGGAAGGAGCGGATGGTTATGAATATCGCGATTATTTTCGCCGGAGGAAGCGGAAAGAGGATGGGCGCCGGAATGCCCAAGCAGTTTCTGGAGATTAACGGGAAACCGATCATTATCCATACTCTGGATAATTTCCAGAACAGTGCATTGATCGACAAGATCTATATTTCCTGTAAGAAGGAATATATCGAAAGGCTGAAGCAGATGCTGGATTATTACCGGATCACGAAGGCGGCAGGCGTGGTGGAAGGCGGTGAGACCGGCCAGGACTCGATCTATCACGGCCTGAAGTGCGCTTTGAGTGAGAATCCGGAAGACTCCATCGTACTGATTCATGACGGGGTGCGCCCGCTGATCAGCGAGGAGGTTATTGCGGAAAATATTGAGAGTGTGAAGACATACGGGAGCGCCATAACCTGTACGCCATTCTATGAGACGCCGGTGATCAGCGTCTCCGGCCAGGTGGTGGAGGATATGCCGGTAAGGAAATACATGTATACCGCGCAGGCGCCTCAGAGCTTCCGGCTGGGCGAGATCGTCAGGGCGCATGAAGAAGTGAGAAAAGTCAATCCGGGGTACCAGGATATCGCGGATTCCTGTTATCTCTACAGAAGCCTTGGAAAGGAAGTGCACATCATCGAAGGAAACCGGGGAAATATCAAGGTTACGACGCCGGAAGATTTTTACCTTCTGAGAGCGCTTCTTCAGTATCGGGAAAATGAACAGATTTTAGGATTAAGATAGGAGAGGAAAGATGAACAGGATATTGGATGAAGATTTGCAGACTATCATAGAGCAGCCGGTCCAATGGGAAAAGCTGGAGAATAAAACGGTGATGGTAACCGGGGCAAGCGGGATGATCGGGTCTTATTTCGTCCGGACATTATTGAAGCTGAACGCGGTCCGTCAGATGAATATCCGGGTGATCTGCGTGGCGAGAAATGTGAAGAAGCTGGGCGAGGACATCCTTGCGGACCCGGCGGTGGAGGTTCTGGCTCATGATGTGACGCGGCCCTTTGCGTATGAGGGGCAGGTTGATTATATCATCCATGCCGCCAGCCCGGCCAGCCCGCTGATCATGAAGGATAATCCGGTTGAGACTATCGCGGCGAATGTCTTAGGAACGTATTATACCCTGGAACTGGCCAGAGAGAAACAGGCGGAGGGATACATGTTTATCTCTTCCCGGGAGATCTACGGGCAGCCGGCAGAAGATCAGGAGTTCTTCACAGAAGAGACTTATGGATTCGTAGATCCTCTGAATCCCAGATCCTGTTATCCGGAAGGAAAGAAAGCGGCGGAGACCATGTGCGCTTCCTATGCGGCTGAGTACGGGCTGAATGCGAAGGCGGCAAGGCTTGCCCATACCTATGGCCCGGGGATGTCCATCTATGATGGAAGAGTACAGGCAGATTTCCTGAAGAACGTAGTGTTCCATGAAGATATCGTGATGAAGAGTGAGGGCCTTCCCATCCGGACTTATACCTATATCGCGGACGCGATCGCCGGAATGTATCTGATCCTTCTGAACGGGACAGATATGGCTTATAATATCGGGGATGAGAACGCCCGCATATCGATCCGGGGACTGGCGGAACTGCTGGTAAGGATCACGCCGGAGAGGAACCTCTCTGTGAAGCTTGATATTCCCGAGGGCGGAACAAAGGGTTGTGCTCCTTTCACCCTGGGGATCCTGGACAGTTCTAAACTCAGAGATCTTGGCTGGAAACCGCAGAATACCATCGAAGAGGGATTTAAGCGAACTATCGAATATCTGGATATTGAAAAAGCTGCCGGAAGATTATAAAGAGAGATAAAAATGTGGGGGATCATAAGATGAAAGCAAAGAAAGTCCATGTGGCGCTGGCTGCGCTGCTGATCGGTTTCTGCCTGGCTGCAGCTACTGTATCGGCGGAAGAATCGGAGAACCCGGAAGGCGTAGAAAGTACAGAGGAAAACGGGAACACAGAAACTGGAAATGATGCGGAACCGGCGGGAGACGTGCCGGTAAGCCAGATCCTGCTCTCTCAGGATACACTGCAGATCTCCGCGCTGGAGGCAAAATATACGGTAAGCGCCAGTGTAAATGCAGATGCGACAGATCCTACACTTTCCTGGGCGTCTGATCACCCGGAGATCGTCAGTGTGGCGTCCGCATCAGACGGGACGGTATCCGTGACTGCCCACCGCAGCGGAAAGGCGGTGATCACGGTAACGGCAAATGACGGGTCCGGCAAGACTGCGAAGATGACGGTGACTGTCTCAAAGCTTCTGAACGGGGTGTATAAAGACCCCTCCGGCGCCACAGCGGATGCCTTCTATTATAAAAACGGACTTGTGCAGAATATCACGGATGTAAAGAAGATTGGCGGCGCCTGGTATAACCTGAAGAAGGGCAAGGTAGAGGGCAATACCGTGGCGAAAAACAGCAAGGGCTGGTGGTACATCAACTCCAACGGCAAGGTGGATTTCCATTACAACGGAACAGGAAGAAATCAGAACGGCTGTTGGGTGATCCGTGACGGCAAGGTGGATTTCTCAGTCAACGACATCATCAAGACTAAGGTGGACGGAGTAAACGGCTGGTGGTATGTCCGGGGCGGAGAAGTGAAATTTAGCTATACCGGAGTTGCGAAAAACAAGAACGGTTGGTGGAGAGTTTCCAAAGGAAAGGTTGACTTTAACTGCAACAGCGTGGAAAAAAACAGCAACGGCTGGTGGGTGATCCGTGACGGCAAGGTGGACTTTAAGTATAAGGGTTTTGCGGAGAACAAAAACGGCTGGTGGTACTGCAAAGGCGGAAAAGTGCAGTTTGGAACCAATGATGTGATCAAGGGTACTGTCAAGGGGAAGAAAGCCTGGTGGTATGTGGTGAAAGGGGAAGTAACTTTCACAGATACTGTGGCGAAAAACAAGAACGGCTGGTGGCGGATCGAAGACGGCAAGGTGAACTTTAACTGCAACAGCGTGGAGAAAAACCACAATGGCTGGTGGTATATCCGTGACGGCAAGGTAGACTTCGGATACACCGGCGTGGCCAAGAATGCCGATGGCTGGTGGCGGATCGAAGACGGCAAGGTAAACTTCAAATTCAACGGAATCGCTACTAACTCCAACGGAGCCTGGTACATCGTGGAGGGGAAAGTTGATTTCGACTACAGCGGGACGGTTACCTGGAAGGGGCAGAGATACGAAGTGATCCAGGGAGAAGTCCAGAATTATATAAACTTTATCAAAAAGTATGTGTATGTGAAATACCGCAGCGGCGGAACTTCGCCCAGCGGCTGGGACTGCAGCGGATTTACTCAGTGGGCGATGAAACAGATGGGGATCAAGATTTCGGGACTGGCGGCAGACCAGGCGAAGGGAGGGATCGCCATTAACGTGAAGGACCGTTCCAAGTGGAAGCCGGGGGATATTCTGGTCTACAGCTCCGGTGGAAGAGTGAACCATGTGGCGTTGTATCTGGGAAATAACCAGTTGATGCATGCGCTAAACGCCAAATACGGCACCGTCATTCATGATGTGGATTATTACGAAAAGTGGGATAAGAAGAACACATTGACAGGCGTCAGGAGATATTAATGATAAGGGTAGTTGTGAGATTCATGAATATCTGATTATTACAGGCGTTTTGGCGTTTATAGCAATGATACCAGTGTGCTATAGCTTTGAAAGATAGCTGCCATTTTTGTTGGGATGGTCGAAAAAGAAACGAGTAAAGCAATGAGATAGAGAAAGGAGATAGGATTATGCATCCGGTTGCAGTGATGAAAAATCTTTTTAAGAAGGGGCCAATCGAGACTTGGGAGCTTCATCAGAAACGGAAAAAAGAGAGAATCAAACAGGCAAAACTGGTGGAGATGCAGCAGGAACTTATCAAAAGGGTATCAGAAGAGCCCTTTGAAGAATGTAAGGAGTTGTTTTTAGACAGATTAAAGCTGAAATACTGCGGAGAAGTGTCGGATAAATGTTATGAAAAAGAACTAAGGGCTTTGTTTATAAAAATAATTTATCCAAAGGTTTACAATAAAGAAAGCCAAAAAGAAATTGAACATAAGGTTGTCTTCATGGAAAAGGGAACTGCATTATCTCCCAGTTTGACATATATGCGCAATTATGTGAAAAAGAATACAGACTATGCAATTAAAGAATTTGCGCTGCAGATAAGGGCTGTGCCAAATGAGGTTTACTATGATAATGCAAAAGAGTTTATAAAAGAAATTGCTACTGCCAAGGCAGTATTTATCTGTACTGCAAATGACCTTATGGGGTATTTTGAATTAAGGCCTGAGACAAAATATATTCAACTCTGGCATGGGTGCGGTGCTTTTAAGAAGGTCGGCCTTAGTACCATTGATAAGAAATTTGGCAAAAGCGCAGCTTCTCATAAGGAATATCCATTGAATACAAATTATTCTTATGTTACGATCGCAAGTCCTGAGGTGTCGTGGATTTTTGAAGAGTCCATGGGGATTGATAAAGAAGCCGGAATTATCGTGCCGACAGGAATAAGCAGAACGGATGAATTTTTCGATGCAGAATACAGAAAGCGCTGTTATGAAAAAATTCATGAGATTATTCCGCAGACAAAGGAGAAAAAGATTATTTTATATGCGCCAACCTTTAGGGGCTCGGTTGCCGGAGCTGTTTCTCCAGATAAATTAGACGTTGAAAAATTTTATAATGCTTTTCATGATGAATATATCTTGATATTTAAACATCATCAGGTTGCCCGTACGATTCCGGAGATTCCGGAGAAGTACAAGGATTCTTTTGCTTTTGATATGACGAGGGGCAAGGGGATGACGATTAATGATCTGATGACGGTTGCGGATATTATGATAACCGACTATTCATCTGTAGTATTTGAATATTGTCTTTTTGAACGTCCGATGGCATTTTTCACATACGATCTGGATGAATATATTGATGAGCGTGGACTTTATTATGACTTTGATGAAGTTACTCCAGGTCCGTTATGTACGACAAATGAGGAATTGATCGATTATATTGAAAATGTAGAGATACGGTTTGATAAACAGGAAGTGATCGATTTCAAAAAGCGGTTTATGTCATGTTGTGACGGACATTCATCAGAAAGGATATGGAATCTGGTGGAAGAGAAAAGTTCATAAATGGGTTGGAAGGAGAGAATGTTTTGAAAAGAGTATTAACCTATGGTACATTCGACTTGCTGCATTACGGACACATCCGCTTGTTAAAGCGGGCGAAGGCATTGGGTGATTATCTGATCGTTGCAATATCTACGGATGAGTTTAATGCGGTTAAGGGAAAGAAGGCATACCACGACTATGAGACCAGGAAAGAAATGCTGGAGGCAGTCCGTTATGTAGATCTTGTGATCCCGGAGAACAACTGGGATCAGAAGCGGGATGATGTAAAAAATTACCATGTGGACGTGGTTGTTATGGGAAGTGACTGGAAAGGTCATGAGAAGTTTGAGAACCTGAAGGATCTGTGTGAGGTGGTATATCTGGATCGGACAGAAGGGATATCCACGACAAAGATCAAAGAAGAATTAAACCTTCCCAAAGACAACCTGTATAAACAGTAATCGGAAGGCGATAGAAACAGGATGAATAAGCTGATGAGAACAAGAGATTCCTACTGGGATAATCTGAAAGGGATACTGATTTTACTTGTAGTCTGCGGTCATTTAAGCGAGCGGTATGTAAATGATTCCAATCTGCTGAAGCATATCTGGATTCTTATTTACAGTTTTCATATGCCCTTATTCATTTTCGTGAATGGGTATTTTGCCAGGAAATCGTCCCAACCGGCAGAAAAGAAAAGCCTTAAGATGTTAAAATATTATCTGTTGATGCAGTTGTTATTTATGGCAGGTAATCATCTGATCCTGGGAGAAGAATTTGAACTGTCTGTTTTGGAAACTCCGGCATACTGCTGCTGGTATCTGCTTTTCCTGGTATATGGGTATCTGTTTATCAAGATCTTGCCCAGGGAAAGAGAACAAGTATGGAAATGGATTTTTGGCAGTCTTGCATTAAGTTTGATCGTGGGATTTGATGTGTCTGTGGGGAAACCTTATGCTGTGAGTAGAACTTTTTATTTCCTGCCCTATTTGTTCTTGGGCGCGTTGTGGGCGGATATGGGGAAACCCATTAGAAGCAACGGGAAGCGGAGAATGGTCTGTGGCATAGTGGCAGTATTGGCGTTTCTGATTCTGTGGCACTTGGGGAGCACGGAGTGGTTTAACCGGCGTCTGTTTTCCGGAGATATGTCCTATGAAGCATTATATCCGGATCATATCTGGTTTGCGTTATTTAATAAGATTATGGCCTATGTGGCAGGGATCGTCCTCGGGATTGTGGTTTTAAACTTTATCCCGCGGAGAAAGACATTCCTCTGTTTCCTGGGACAGCATACCTTACTGATCTATCTGGTGCATATCTTTGTATTCCCGATGGAGTTCCATCTGATCAGGAATCTGCAGTTTACGGGAATAAAAGAATTGAATTCTGCTATAATTTTACTGATTCTACTGGTAAGCGCGGCAGGAATATGTTATATTCTTTTTATGGCGTATCAGATGATTTTAAGAGACATCATAGATAAGATAAAGAAAAGAGATTTTCTGAAAGGAGAGAAACTGAGATGAGAGGGAAGAAGATAGGCATCCTGCTGGCAATTCTGATCTGTTTTGGTCTGTCTTCCATTGTAGCTGCGGCACAGGAGCCGGAGGCAGAGGGAAACGGGACAGAAGCCTATAGCGAAGAAAATGGAGAACCGGGGAATCAGGATCCCGAAAGCGAAGGCGATAAAGCCGATGACAGTCAAACCAGCGACAGCAATACAGATCCGGATACCAATGAGAGTGGAGAGACTGCCGGGAAGGTGACAGAGATCACACTTTCCCAGAAGACCCTGGAGATCTCCCTGTTAGAGACAGAATATAAAGTAGAAGCAACGGTAAATGCTGATGCGGCAGATCAAAGCCTTACCTGGAAGTCAGATGCTCCCGAGGTTGTATCAGTAGATTCTGAGAGCGGGGCAATGATTGCTCACAAGCAGGGAACTGCCGTCATCACAGTAACGGCAAAGGACGGAAGCAATGTAACCGCTACGTTGACTGTGGAAGTGAAGAATCTTCTCAGCGGCGTGTGCAAAGATCCCACCGGTGCAATCAGCGATACCTATTATTATCAGAATGGCGTTGTCCAGAATGTTACAGGCGTGAAGAAGATCGATGGCACCTGGTATAACCTGGTAAAGGGAAGGGTTCAGGGAGACACGGTAGCCAAGAATGAAAACGGCTGGTGGCGGATCGATGAGAACGGAAAAGTAGACTTTGACTACAACGGGACTGCCCGGAACAGCAATGGATGTTGGGTGATCCGGGACGGCAAGGTGGATTTCTCCATTGATGATATTATTAAGACCACAGTAGACGACGCAAGCGGCTGGTGGTATGTCCGCGGCGGTGAAGTGGACTTTGGTTATACCGGCGTAGCCAAGAATAAGAACGGCTGGTGGCGGGTAGTCAATGGTAAAGTAGATTTTGACTGCAACAGTGTGGAGAAGAACCAGAACGGCTGGTGGGTGATCCAGGACGGCAAGGTGAACTTCAAGTATACCGGTTTTGCGGAGAATCAGAACGGCTGGTGGTACTGCAAGGGCGGAAAAGTGCAGTTCGGTACCAACGATGTGATCAAAGGTACTGTTAACGGCAAGAAGGCCTGGTGGCATGTAGTCAAAGGCGAAGTTACCTTTGATACTACTGTAGCCAAGAATAAGAACGGCTGGTGGCGGATTGAAGACGGCAAGGTAAACTTCAACTGCGACAGTGTGGAGAAGAATAAGAACGGCTGGTGGTATATCCGTGACGGCAAGGTAAACTTCAAGTATACCGGCGTAGCCAAGAATAAGAACGGCTGGTGGCGGATCGTTAAAGGCAAGGTTGACTTCAAGTGCAACAGTGTGGAGAAGAACCACAACGGCTGGTGGTATATCCGCGGCGGCCAGGTGGACTTTGATTATACCGGCGTGGCCAAGAATAAGAACGGCTGGTGGCGGATCGTAGACGGCAAGGTAGATTTTAGCTGCAACAGCGTGGAGAAGAATCATAAGGGCTGGTGGTACATCCGCAAAGGTAAAGTAGACTTTGGTTATACCGGCGTGGCTAAGAACGCCAACGGCTGGTGGCGGATCGAGAAGGGCAAGGTAAACTTCAAATACAACGGCGTGGCAAGCAACTCCAACGGCTCCTGGTATATTGTAGATGGTAAAGTAGACTTTGGCTATACAGGAACCATCACCTGGAAGGGCGATACATACAAGGTAAAAGAAGGCAAGGTTGAACTGAAAAGCGACGCCAAGATGTATAAGAAGGCCCAGAGCATGTCCAGCAATACGAAATGGCTGATCCTGGTGGATACCAAGAAGAACCGGGTTGGGATTTACAAAGGTTCCAAAGGGAACTGGCAGGAGTCGAAGTACTGGAAGTGTACAACCGGTAAGTCTTCTACCCCGACCGTGAAGGGCAGCTTCACAGTGAAGTCCAAGGGCCTGCGTTTTGGAAGCGGATATACCTGCTGGTACTATACGCAGTTCCATGGAAACTACCTGTTCCATTCTGTCCTTTATAATCCGGGAAGCAAGACCAGCATCCAGGACGGAAGACTGGGGATCAACGCGTCTCATGGCTGCGTAAGACTGTCGCTGAGCAACGCGAAATGGATCTACAATAACATTCCTAAGGGAACAAAGGTTTATATTTATTAGTCTGAGAAGGAAAGGAGCTTTGGTATCTTCGTTTAGCCAGAGCTCCTCCTTTGCGTGTGGTGAAATCATCTATATAAATAAGAAAGACTTTGACAAACATAATAGAGTAAAGTATACTTATAGCCGTGTGAACGGATGGAAAGGATAAGCATAGCAGGAGGAAACAGAGTGTTTGCCAGTGTAAAATACGTTTGGACAGAAAATATTCAGAACTTATATAGAATTTATTGCATCGCAAAATATGAGCTGCTTGCAGAGATGCGGGATTCCAAATTTGGAATCTTCTGGAATTTCGCGTCTCCGGCGATCCAGGTGCTGACCTACTGGCTGGTATTTGGAATTGCCTGGAGCAAGAGGCCTGTGGGAGGGATCGCTTACCTTCCCTGGCTTGTGGTGGGATACAGTGCGTGGTGGTTTGTGAAGCCATGTATCGAGCGGGGCTGTAACTCTATCTACTCGAAGACCAGTGTGATCACCAAGATGAAGTTCCCGGTGAGCGTACTGCCGGCAACCATCTGCGCGAAGGAATTCTTCAATCACTGCTGTATGCTGGTGATCGCCTTTGTGACGATCCTGCTCTGTGGTTTCCGGCCTAATGTATACTGGTTGGGCCTGATCTACTATGCGGTGTGCGCGTTCGCGTTCTCTGAGGCGGTGGCGTTGATCCTGTCAGTGTTGAATATGCTCTGGAGGGATGTAAAGAAACTGGTGACTTCCCTTATGCGGATGCTGATGTATTTCTCGCCAGTGATCTGGGAATGCCATTTCAACGACAGCATCCCTCATCACGGGATCCTTAATCTGATCATGAAGCTGAATCCGCTGTATTATATTATCAACGGATACAGGGACTGTGTGTTTTATGAGACGAATTTCTGGCAGCATCCGGCGCTTACGGTGTATTTCTGGGGGATCACACTGGTGCTGTTTGTTGCAGGGTGTATGCTGATGTATAAATTCAGACGCAAATTCATTGATTTGATCTAAAAAGGTAGGAATTATGAGCAGTATAGAATATGCGGTAGAGATGGAACAGGTTTCCAAGATCTATAAGTTGAAAAAGAAAGATGGTAAGACAGAAGGAGCGGAAAAATTTTACGCTTTGCGGGATATTTCACTGAAAATTAACAAAGGGGATGTGGTAGGTATTCTGGGCACCAATGGATCCGGGAAATCTACACTGGCTATGATCCTGGCGGGGATATCAGAGATCGACGGAGGAAGTATCACAGTTAATGGTGAGCAGGCCCTGATCTCCATCAATACCGGACTGAACAGCCAGCTTACTGGTCTTGAAAATATTAATGTTAAGGGCGCGCTGCTGGGCTTCAATAAGAAGAAGATACAGGAAATCACAGAGGGTGTGATTGAGTTCGCGGAGTTGGGGGATTTCCTCTATCAGCCGGTGAAGACCTATTCCAGCGGTATGAAATCCAGGCTGGGCTTCTCTATCTCACTTGCTCTGGATCCGGACATCCTGATCGTCGATGAGGCCCTTTCCGTAGGAGACAAAGGATTTGCCAAGAAGTGTCTGGGCAGGATGAAAGAGCTTCGGGATAAAAGTGAGAAGACGATCCTGTTTATCTCCCATTCCCTGCCCCAGGTCCGGGAATTCTGCAGGACCGGTATCTGGATTGACGGCGGCAGGCTGAAAGAAATGGGCGATATCGATATGGTCTGCGACCACTATTCTGCCTATGTGGAAGAATTAAATGAACTTCCCAAGAAAGAAAAGAAGAAGTTCTTAGATGATAAGATGAAAGAGCGCATTATTGTGGAGGAGAAACATTCATTCTGGTCACGGCTTCGCAGGAAAGCAGGACTGTAAATTCGAGAGGGGAATTGTTATGGAGGGATGGACTTACTTATGGAAAGGAAAGATTCGTCATGCGGCAGCCGGGATGTGTGTCCTGGCTCTGTTGGGTTCTCTGGTGTTCCCGACGGAACTTCATGCGGCAGATCCTAATGAGGATGTGCGGCAGGAGAGCGTTACAGAGGAAGTGACAGAAGAGCCGATTCTGAATGAGGATCTGAACAAAAAAGCGGACAACCTGCAGAAGTCAGAGGAAAACGGTCAGACTGAAACCGTGGAGGATGTTACGGATGCTTCCCAGGATGGAGAGCAGGATACGCCTGCTTCAGAGCCACAGGTGCAGAAGAAGGAACTTTCTCTTGAGTATGACGACCGGTATTCCTTAAGTCAATTAACTGATGATTCTAACGAGTGGGTTATTCAATCCATTAAAACAGAAGAAGTGAGTTCCAGGCAGGTTTCCAGAGGAGAAGCGACCGGAGGGAAAGACACAGATGTGATCCGGCGGGAGGCAGAAGGCTCACTAAACATAGTGGCTGTGGGCGTGGGGAAGGCAGAGATCTGCCTTGTTCCAAAGGATGAGGCAGAGGCAGAAGAATCGACCCAGAAGATTCAGATCCATGTGACGGTAGAACCGGCAACATTGACGGTGATGTATGTGGCAGGGCAGAGCAACGCGGAGGGCTGGTGTTCTTCCAATACCGGCTATCGCCCGGCAGATTCAGTGATCTGCGAGGAGGGGGAGGTATACTCCACCTATGCGCCAACTACCATATCCAGAGCTAAGAAGATTACAGGAATCTCGTTCTCTAAGGAGTGCACAGAGGGAAATGCAAAGGAATTTGTAGCAGGATCCCTGCAGAGCGGACAGAGCGTCGCCGGAGGAGACCTGGAATATCCGCTGAATGCGTTGAGCGGGCAGGGCGCTGGCAAGACAGGAATGGACAGTGGCCTGGCCTATGAGTGGAACCAGTTGACAGGAGAAAAGGTCTGGGTGGTCAATACAGGCTGGGGCGCTACTTCTATCAGCAACTGGCTTCCGGGAGAACAGTATTATGACCGGTCTATGGCGGTGAACCGTCTGGTGCAGGAGACCTACGAGGCAGAGATTGCCGCGGGACATTATAATCCAGGCAAGCGTCTGCTGTTCTGGCTGCAGGGAGAAGAAGATAAGAAATGGGAGTCTGAGACCTACGCGGAAGCGCTGGAATCCATGTATGCTGGTATGGCGAAGACGCTGAATCTGGACGGGGTTGGCATCGTTATGGTAAGATCTGCGGAAGGATCTCATACCAGTGCGGAGGATATCCGTATGTCCGGGCCTCGTATTGCCCAGTATCTGGCCGGGAGCAAGGCAGGACTGGAGAAAGCCTGGGTAGTCAGCAATGTGAATGAGCAGTGGGTGTCTGACGCAGGCGTGAAGAATTACTTTGCCCAGGCGTATCCGGATGGCCGTCTGTCCTATCAGACTCATAGCGGCGCGGCGAAGCTGCCGGTTTCGGTGGCAGAGGTGCACAGCAATATCCATTACTCCCAGATCGGACATAATGAGAACGGGATCACTGCGGCAGAGGGAATGTATCAGGTATTATCCGGCGAAGCAAAGGCTTCCGGAGTCTCCTGGCGTGACGAGGAGGGAAATTCCCTGACCAGCCTGACGCTGGATGTACAGGACAAAGAGATGTTGATCCCAGTGCCGGACCCATCCTATAGCGGGAAACGGGTTCGTTACGAAGTAGAAGGGGCGGCGGTGACCTTCAGCGAGAAGACCGGGATCGTTACCGCAGTAAGCAAAGGCACGGCCAAGATCATCGCTTATGATGAGGCGGGGAATGCAGTTGCCACTCTGCCGGTTACCGTGGGAGACAATTCCAACCTGACCCAGATCGCAGGCAAGAACTATACCGGCTTGTATAAATACAAGGGTACCTGGTGGTATCTGAAGAACGGCTATATCCAGAAGAACTATATGGGCGTGGTGAAAAACGAGAACGGCTGGTGGTATGTAGAGAACGGCAAAGTGGACTTTACATACAATGGATTCGCGGAGAATCAAAACGGCTGGTGGTATATCGAAGACGGAGAAGTGACCTTTAACCGGACCGATGTGATCAAAGGATATGTAAATGAGGAAAATGCATGGTGGTATGTGAAGGACAGTAAAGTGACCTTTACAGAGACTGTGGCCAAGAATAAGAACGGCTGGTGGCATATCCAGAATGGAAAAGTAAACTTTGATTCCAACACCGTAGCGAAAAACAGCAACGGCTGGTGGGTGATCCAGGAGGGCAAGGTAAATTTCAGCTATAACGGGTTCGCGGAGAATCAGAACGGCTGGTGGTATTGCAAAGGCGGCAAAGTCCAGTTTGGCGTGAATGACGTGATCAAAGGGACGGTAAACGGAACATACGCCTGGTGGCACGTGGTTGACGGAGAAGTGACCTTTGACAACACGGTAGCCAAGAACAAGAACGGCTGGTGGCATATCCAGAATGGAAAGGTGAACTTTGATTCCAATACGGTAGCCAAGAATAAGAACGGCTGGTGGGTGATCCAGAACGGAGAAGTAAACTTCAAATACAATGGGTTTGCCCAGAACCAGAACGGCTGGTGGTACTGCAAGGGCGGAAAAGTCCAGTTTGGCGTAAATGACGTGATCAAAGGTACTGTTAACGGCAAGAAGGCCTGGTGGTATGTGGTGAAGGGAGAAGTGACCTTCACAGATACGGTGGCCAAGAATAAGAACGGCTGGTGGCGAATCGAGGATGGCAAAGTGAACTTTAACGCCAATACGGTAGCCAAGAACAGCAAGGGCTGGTGGGTGATCCGGAATGGAAAGGTTGACTTTGGATATAACGGGATCGCTAAAAATGGAAATGGAAGCTGGCTGTGCAAAAACGGCAAAGTGAACTTTGGATATAGCGGGAAGTATCAGGATGGAGAACACGCCTATACAATCCAGAGAGGCGAAGTGATAAAAACGACTTAGGCCAGATAAAAGGTGGACTTTTGCGCATAATAGAGATATAATATATCAGAGCATGCTTAAGATTAAGTGTGCTCTGATAATTACGTTACAGAGAAGGAATTTGTTGTCATGATAGGACTTGGGAAGAGAAGGGCGATATTGATCGGGTTATGTGATGCACTGATCGTATGTTTCAGCGCATTATTTTCGCTGGGGCTGAGATTTAATTTTGATATTATTCCGGACCAGTATCTGAAGCCGGCTTTGTATTGCCTCCCTGTTGATGTTATAATCGCGATTATCGTACTGCGCTTTTTTAAACTTTATAATCGTGTCTGGACCTATGCTTCCATGGAAGAGAGCATGTCTATCTTAAAAGCAACAATTTGCATCGAAACCATATATGTCTTGTATCATACATTTCTGCAGATACCTATGCCGAGAAGCTTCTATGTGTTTGATGCAACGTTGTTGTTTTTGTTGTTTCTGGCGCTTCGTTTTGGAAGGCGGATCCAGAAGCAGTTGTTTCCAGAGCGGGTAAATAACGAATCGAAAAAGAGAACGCTGCTTGTGGGGGGCGGTTCCGCAGCCTCCATCCTGATCAGCGAGACGCAGAATATGCAGAGCAGCCCGCGGAATATTGTATGTATTGTTGACGATAATGTGAATAAGAAGGGCAAGTACCTGCGGAATGTTCCGATCATCGGTACGCGGGCAGATATCCCGGTTGCGGTAAGAAGGTATGGGATTGATGAGATCATTATTGCTATCCCGTCCGCAACGGCAGGCGCTGTAAAGGAGATCCTGGAGATCTGTCATGAGACAGAGGCGAAGGTGAGGATCCTGCCGGCGATCGCTTCTGGATTTACTGAGTCGCTGTCCGATCTGGTGCGGGAAGTACGGTATGAGGACTTGCTGGGGCGCGCTCCCGTGCAGGTTAATCAGGCAGGGATCGGCGCTTTCCTGGAAGGGAAAGTGGTGCTGGTTACCGGAGGGGGCGGATCCATTGGCTCAGAGTTGTGCCGCCAGATCGTGCAGTATCATCCGGCGAAGCTGATCATCTTTGATATCTATGAGAATAATGCCTATGAGATCCAGATGGAGTTGAAGCGTCACCATCCGGAACTGGAACTGATCACGCTGATCGGGTCTGTTCGTGACTATGACCGTATGGACAAGTTGTTTGCCACTTATCATCCTCAGATCATCTATCATGCTGCGGCTCATAAGCATGTGCCGCTTATGGAGGATTCGCCCAATGAGGCGATCAAGAATAACTGTATGGGAACCCTGAATGTGGCGAAACTGGCCGATCTCTACAAGGCAGAAAACTTTACGCTGATCTCCACGGACAAGGCGGTACGGCCTACCAATGTTATGGGGGCGTCGAAGCGGATCTGCGAGATGATCATCCAGAGTTACGCGAAGAAATCAACGCATACCAGGTATGCGGCAGTCCGATTTGGGAATGTGTTGGGCAGCCATGGCTCGGTTGTTCCTCTGTTCTTAAAGCAGATTGAAGAAGGCGGCCCGGTAACGGTGACGCATAAGGAGATCACCCGGTTCTTCATGACCATCCCGGAAGCAGTCTCTTTGGTGCTGCAGGCCAGTCTCTTCGCTAAGGGCGGCGAGATCTTCGTGCTGGATATGGGAAAACCGGTGAAGATCTATGAGATGGCGGAGAATTTAATTCGGATGAAAGGGTATAAGCCCAATGAGGATATCATGATCGAAGTTACCGGTCTTCGCCCGGGAGAGAAGTTGTATGAGGAACTTCTGATGGATGAAGAGGGGCTTACGAAGACAGCAAATGAGAAGATCTTTGTAGGGCATCCGATCGCGATGGATGAGATGAAGTTCTTTGAAGAACTGGATGAGCTGATAGACTGCAGTAAGGAAAATGGGGACCATATACAAGATCGAATTGAAGAGATTTGTACAACTTACAGGAGAAAAGCGTAAGTTGCGATAATGATAGGCGGGTAAAAAGATGTTTAAGGATTATACGAAGTTTTCTGGATTTAACTCTAAAGTTTGGTTGAGCAGTCCAACGATGCATGGACAGGAGATAGAATATATAAGGGAGGCCTATGAGTCCAACTGGATGTCTACGGTGGGAGCCAATATTAATGAGGTGGAAAGAATGGCCTGCGAAAAAGTGGGCTGTAGGTATGCGGTGGCATTATCGGCAGGAACGGCAGCATTGCACCTGGCAGTGAAACTTGCGGGAGTGAAACCGGGAGACCGGGTGTTTTGTTCGGATATGACATTTGCGGCTACGGTGAATCCGGTTGTATATGAAGGAGGAATTCCCGTTTTTATCGATGCGGAGTACGATACCTGGAATATGGATCCAAATGCGTTGGAGAAGGCATTTGAATTATATCCAGATACAAAGGTGGTTGTAGTCGCGCATTTATACGGGACGCCGGGGAAAATTGACGAATTGAAAACTGTGTGCGAGCAGCATCAAGCAGTTATTATTGAGGATGCTGCAGAGTCCCTTGGCGCAACTTATAAAGGGAAACAAACAGGGACATTTGGAGATTATAATGTAATTTCTTTTAATGGAAATAAAATTATCACAGGATCTTCAGGAGGAATGCTGCTGACGGATGACAAAGAAGCGGCTGATAAGGTGCGAAAATGGTCTACGCAGTCGAGAGAAAGCGCAGCCTGGTATCAGCACGAAGAATTGGGATATAATTACCGGATGAGTAATGTAATAGCGGGCGTTGTGAGAGGGCAATTCCCGTATCTTGAAGAGCATATCAGACAGAAGAAAGCTATTTATGAAAGATACAAGGAAGGTTTCAGAGATCTTCCGGTATGCATGAATCCTTATGATGAGACGTGTTCAGAGCCAAATTTCTGGCTTTCATGTATGTTGATCGATCCAGAAGCTATGTGCAGACAGGTGAGAGGAGACCAGGAAGCACTTTTCATCAGGGAGGAAGGGAAAACTTGTCCGACAGAAATATTGGAAGTCCTTGCGCAGTATAATGCGGAAGGCCGTCCTATCTGGAAACCAATGCATATGCAGCCAATCTACCGAATGAATGGGTACATTACCCGAGAAGGCGAGGGGCGGGCGAAGACGAACGCATACCTTCAGGGGGGCAGAACTGGCCGGGACGGGAAGCCATTGGACGTTGGGGCAGATGTTTTCCACAGAGGATTATGTCTGCCAAGTGATAATAAAATGACAGAGGAACAGCAGGATAAGATTATAGAAATTGTAAAAGGTTGTTTTGAATATGAGTAAAAGATTAGGGTTTTTCTCTCATTTTATATATAGGAAATACGTAAAACGTGTTTTGGATTTTATAATGGCAATAATTACATTATGTATTTTAAGTCCATTTATGTTACTGATTGCCGGATTGATAAAGATAAAACTGGGTAGTCCAGTAATTTTTAAACAAGAGCGTCCTGGAAAGGGAGGAGTAATCTTTTGTTTATATAAATTTAGGACTATGACAGAGGCTAAAGATGAAAACGGATTACTTTTACCAGATGAAAAGCGATTAACCAAACTGGGGAAATTTCTTAGAAGCACAAGTGTGGATGAACTTCCAGAATTATGGAATATTGTAAAAGGAGAAATGAGTTTTATTGGTCCGCGTCCACTATTAGTTCAATATCTTCCATTGTATAATGATTTTCAAATGAAAAGACATAATGTTCTTCCGGGTTTGACTGGACTTGCACAGATAAATGGAAGAAATGGGATAAGCTGGGACGAAAAATTCAAGTGGGATGTGGCATATGTAGAAAAGCAAAGTTTTCTCTTAGATGTTCAGATTGCTTTAAAAACAATTTTAACTGTTTTGACTAGAGATGGAATAAGCAGTGAAACTTCAGAAACTATGGAAGATTTTGAAGGGAATGATTTATAAAATGGAAAAATACAAAACACCATATTATGTAATAAATAAAGACGAGTTGGAAGAATCAGTAGTAGAATTGCAAAAAGCGGTTGAGGCATATTGGGCGAATACAATTATAGGGTATTCTTTTAAAACGAATTCTTTACCTTGGATTTGTGAATTTTTTAAAGGTAAGGGCTTTTATGCAGAAGTTGTGTCAGATGATGAATATAACTTAGCGAAGTTATTGGGATATGAAAATCATAGAATTATATATAATGGACTAATTAAATCGCGCGCGACTTTTTTAGAGGCTCTTGAAAATGGGTGTGTTGTAAATATTGATTCGGAACAAGAAATTATGTGGTTGGGGGAGGCTCAACCAGATAAAAAATATTCTATTGGCATAAGAATAAATTTTGATTTAGAGAAAGCATGTCCTAATGAAAGTCAATGTGGCGATGAAGGGGGCAGATTTGGTTTTTGCTATGAAAATGGTGAGTTTGAAAGAGTTTTAAAATTGGTGAAGAAATATGATAACGTAGAGGTAAAAGGGGTGCATTTTCATTGTAGTTCTAAAACCAGAAGTCTGTCTGTTTATAAAGCAATCAGCCATATGGCGTGTCAGATAAAGAAAGAGTTTAATTTAGATCTAAACTATTTAGATATAGGCGGTGGTTTTTTTGGTGGGTTAAATGATAAACCTCACTTTAAAGATTATTTAGAATGTATTTCTGGAATTTTAAAAGAAGAGTATGATTCAAATAGAACAACTCTTATTTTAGAACCAGGCATGTCATTAATTGGTCCACCAATCAGCTTTGTAACATCTGTTATAGATATAAAAGAAACTAATAGAAATCGGTTTGTCGTTACAGATGGAAGTCGTAATAATGTAGATCCTTTAATGGGGAAAAAATCATATTTTTATACAATAGAATATTTGGGTGACGAAAGCAGACGAAAGAATATTGATAGGCAAATTGTAGTTGGTTATACTTGTATGGAAAATGATCGACTATTTAAAGTCGAAAACAGTAAACAGCTCGTAGTTGGAGATAAGGTGATTTATTATAAAGTTGGAGCGTATACAATGTGTTTAAGTCCATTATTTATTAAGTATTTTCCTGATGTTTATGTGCAGGAGAGTGATAAACTTAAATTGGTGCGAAATAGATGGACAGTGAATGAATATACGCAAAATTGTTTTTGGGAGGCCAACTATGAAAAATAATAATATCAATATTCTAATTTTGAGTTGTGGGACAAGAAATAAGATAGTTCAATATTTTAAAGAAAGCCTTAACGGAGAGGGTAAAGTAATTGCAACAGATTGTAGTCCTTATGCACCTGCCTTGTTGGAAGCTGATAAGTATTACATCGTGCCTAGAATTACAGAAGAGAATTATTTAGATATTATTTTGGATATATGTAAAAAAGAGAATATTTCAGGGGTCCTTTCGCTTATTGATCCGGAATTGTCATTATTGGCTAAGAATCGTAGAAAATTTGAGGCTATCAAAGTAAAAGTGATTGGTTCCAGTTATGAAAAGTGTGAAAGATGTCTAGATAAATATAAGATGTTTCAATGGTTAAAGGAACATGGTTTTAAATGTGCAAAATCATATCTTGACAAAGAAGAATTTTATCGCGATATGAAGAATGGGGAAATTAGTTATCCGGTATTTGTAAAGCCTATTAGGGGAAGCGCAAGTATTGCGATTTCTAAAGTGTATGATTGCGATACAATAGAATTACTGTTTAGAAATAGTCATGATTTAATGATACAGGAGTATCTTGATGGGCAAGAAATAGGGGTGGATTGTTATATAGATATGATTTCTCGACAAACGGTTTCTATTTTTACTAAGTACAAATTAGCGATGCGTGCAGGAGAAACAGATAAAGCGATTTCTTTTAAAGATGAGCGATTATTTGAGTTAATTAATCGATTTGTAAATGAATTTGGATTTGAAGGCCAGATTGATATAGATATCTTTAAAGTGGCTAATGATTATTATATTTCAGAAGTAAATCCAAGATTCGGTGGTGGATATCCACATGCGTATGAGTGTGGAGTTAATCATATGAAATTAATTTTAAATAATTTGAGAAATGTGCCAAATAGCGTTGATGTTGGAAATTACAAAGAAAATATGGTTATGATGAAATATAATGAATTAAAAATGTTGCAAGTATAAAAGAGGGAATTATGAAGAAAAATATATGGATTTTAAATCATTATGCAACAGACACGTATTTTGACAAAGGGGGAAGGCATTACTGGTTTGCGAAGTATCTAAAAAGAGCGGGGTATAATCCAGTTATCTTTTGTGCTAATACGGTGCATGGTTTTGATACGGAGATAGACACAAAAGGGAAAAAATGTATATTGAAAAAGGATGAGGTCAACGGTTTTCCTTTTGTATTCATTAAGGTTCCGTCTTATAAAGGGAATGGGATCAGGCGGATTAGGAATATGATAGAATTTTATCGAAAGCTTTTTCCTGTGACGAAATTGTATTCCCGGAAATACGGATATCCTGATATTATATTTGCTTCCAGCGTACACCCACTTACATTAGTAGCGGGAATCAAAATTGCAAAGAAAATGGGTGTGAAATGTATTTGCGAAGTAAGAGATCTGTGGCCAGAAAGTATTGTTGCTTATGGGAAATTAAAGAAGGATTCTTTGATTGCCAAAATCCTTTATAGAGGAGAGAAATGGATTTATAAAAGAGCTGATGCATTGATTTTTACCATGGAAGGTGGAAAAGATTATATAATAAATAAGGGGTGGGATCGGTCTGAAAAGCACGGGGTAGAGCTACGAAAGATTCATTACATTAATAACGGAATGGATCTGGAAGAAATAGAGATACAAAGAAAAATGGAGATATATGATAATCCAGTTTTCCGTAATATCAAAGGCGGGAAAATTATATATACCGGTTCTATACGTGAAGCAAATGATGTTGGGAAAATTTTGGATGCAGCAAAATACCTGATGGATTTAGATGTGACTTTCTGCATTTTTGGAGACGGAGATCAAAGAGAAAAGTTAGAAGAACGCTTAAAAAATGAAAGTATTAGTAATGTGATATTTTTTGGGAAAGTTGAAAAAAAATATATCGCTTCCATTGTTTCAGATGCGTTGTTGTTGTTGTTGTTGTATTCGCAAGATATTTTTGATATTGCCAAATATGGTATGAGTCAGAATAAACTTTTTGATTATCTGGCTGGGGGTCATGCAATCATTTCTAATCTTCCTAATGCTTATTCTATTATTAACGAATATAATTGTGGAATCGAGAGAGAGATACAAACAGGAAAAGAATTGGCTCAAAATATTCGAAAAGCATTGGAAGATGGTGATAGATTAAAAGAATGGGGAGCCCATGCAGCAGTTGCGGCAAAAGCCTTTTCCTTTGAGGAACATACAAAGAAACTGATATCTATTATCGAATCTCTATAAGAAATGAGGATATATTAATTATGAAAATTGTAACAGTTGTAGGTGCACGTCCACAATTTATTAAGGCGGCTGTTGTATCAAGAGAACTCAGGAAAACGCATACAGAGATATTGGTTCACACAGGACAACATTATGATTATAATATGTCTGATATTTTCTTCCGGGAGTTGGATATCCCTAAACCGGATTATAATCTTGGAATATCTGGTGGAACGCATGGAAAGATGACGGGTGAGATGTTGATCCGTATTGAAGAAGTGCTGATGAAAGAGAAACCAGATGTTGTCCTGCTTTATGGGGATACGAATTCTACCTTGGCAGGGGCTCTTGCGGCTGTGAAGTTACATATCCCTATTGCTCATGTGGAAGCTGGGAACCGATTGGGAACAAAGAACAATCCGGAAGAGATCAACAGAATCGTGACCGATCATGTGTCTTCATTGCATTTATGCTGTACAGAGTCTGCGAAAGAATTTCTCAGGAAAGAGGGAATTACAGATACGGCTTATGTGGTGGGGGATCCCATGTATGACGCTTTTCTCTATTATTCTGCGAAAGTCGGAAATGATATTCCAGAGAAGCTGACAGATTTGAATGGACAGGGAATAGATCCGCCAGAACATTTTTATTATATGACCTGTCATAGAGAAGAAAATGCCGGGACAGACAAGACGCTTACGGAGATTCTGGAAGCGATGAACAGTCTGGAGTATCCTACGATATATCCAGTTCACCCGCGCAATCGGGCAAGAGTTCAGAGGATTGTAGAAGCGGAAAAGATGGAGCACATTATATGCTGTGAGCCAGTAGGATATCTGATGAGTGTGTATCTTGTTAATCATTCAGAAAAGATCGTGACAGATTCAGGTGGGCTTCAGAGAGAGGCGTTTTTTGCGAAAAAGCAGTGTGTTACAGTGTTTGATTATGTCGTTTGGCCGGAAACAATGAAAGATAATAGGAATCAACTGGCAAAGCCGGATAAAGAGGATATTCTGACAAAATTAAATAAAGAACAGATGCTTCGGGAAGATTACAGCTTTGGTGATGGGAAGTCTTATCAGAAGATTGTAGAAAAAATAGAAAAACTAGTATAGAGAAAGGGAAAAACTATGTCAATGAAAGAAGAGTTATTGAAGAAAATTGAAAATCGTCAGATTACCGTGGGGGTTGTCGGCTTGGGGTATGTTGGGCTTCCTCTGGCGGTTGAAAAAGCAAGGGCTGGATTCCGAACAATTGGTTTTGACGTTCAGGAAGAGAAGGTTCAGCTTGTAAATTCTGGTCATAATTATATTGGCGATGTGATTGATGATGATCTGGAGGAGCTTGTGGAGGAAGGAAAGCTTTCTGCTACAACAGACTTTACCTTTGTGAAAGATGTTGATTTTATTGCAATCTGCGTTCCAACCCCACTTGATCGTCATCAGCAGCCGGATATCAGTTATGTGAAGAATTCTACGATTGCGATCTCCAGGCACTTGACAAAGAATACCATGGTAGTTCTCGAGTCTACAACTTATCCTGGGACAACAGAAGAGCTGATTAAACCAATCCTGGAGGAAGGCTCTGGATTGAAGTGCGGAGAAGATTTTTATCTTGGATTTTCGCCAGAGCGTGTAGACCCCGGCAATGCGGTATATAAGACAAAAAACACACCCAAAGTAGTTGGCGCGATTGGGAAAGATGCGACTGAAGTGATTGCATCCATGTATCGAGCGGTTCTGGAGGGCGATGTATATGAGGTGTCTTCCCCAGCGATTGCGGAGATGGAAAAGATCCTTGAGAATACCTACAGGAATGTAAATATCGGGCTGATCAATGAACTGGCAATGCTCTGCAACAAGATGAATATTAATCTCTGGGAAGTAGTAGATGCGGCTAAGACAAAACCGTATGGATTCCAGGCATTTTATCCCGGCCCGGGGCTTGGGGGTCACTGCATTCCTCTGGATCCTTATTACTTATCCTGGAAAGCCAGAGAATATGGATTCCATACATCTATGATCGAGTCTTCTATGATGATCAACGATAAGATGCCGGAATATTGTGTGGAGCGTGCGGCAAAAATCCTGAATTACTTTAAAAAATCTCTGAATGGCTCCAGAATTCTGATCCTTGGGGTGGCTTACAAACAGGATATTGATGACTACAGAGAAAGCCCTGCTATTCGAGTGATAGAAGAACTGGAGCCTACCGGAGCAGAAGTGGACTTCTATGATCCCTATATTCCGGCTTATAAGGAGAGAGGCATTGTAAAAGAAGGCCTGAAGGAGATCAGCGAGGATATCGTTGCTTCTTATGATCTTGTAATGGTGACAGCGGCTCATACTACGGTGGATTATGAGATGATCCAGAGAAGCGCGAAAGCAATCTTTGATACAAAGAATGTGATGAAGAATCTTGAGAACAGAGAGAATATCGAGGTGCTGTAAATGGCAAATTATTTTGTACATGAGACAAGTGTGATTGATGATGACGTCTCTATTGGACAGGGAACAAAGATATGGCATTTCTCTCATATTCAATCAGGAGCGCGCATTGGGGCAAATTGTTCTTTTGGACAGAATGTCAACGTGGGGAATTGTGTGAAGATTGGAGATGGCTGTAAGGTACAGAATAATGTTTCTCTTTATGAAGGAGTCGAACTGGAAGATTATGTATTTTGCGGTCCATCCATGGTATTTACAAATGATCTGACGCCGCGGGCAAAATATCCAAAAGGGCGTGCAGGCTATAAGAAAACAATTCTTCATACAGGAGCAACCATCGGGGCTAACGCTACGCTTGTCTGTGGACATGATATTGGGAAGTGGGCAATGGTAGCGGCTGGGGCGGTAGTGACGAAAAATGTGCCCGATCATGCCCTGGTAGCAGGCGTTCCGGCGAGACAGATCGGATGGGTATGTGAATGTGGAGAACGTCTGTCCGAAACCCTGGAGTGCCCAAACTGCAGAAGAAGATATAAGAAACAGGATCCAGGACTTTTGGAAATACAGTAAGATTAGGAGGGAACGTATTATGAGATATGCACTGATCGGATGTGGAAGAATTTCAACAAACCATATTAAGGCAGCGGTAAATAACAAATTGGAAATAGTGGGCGTCTGTGACATCCTTCCAGAAAAGATGGAGGAACTGCTGGAAAAACACGAATTGAAAAATGATAATTCCATTCATCGTTATACAGATTACAAAGAATTGGTAGCTGCAGAAAAGCCAGAATTGATCAGTATTGCCACAGAGAGTGGAAATCATGCGGAAATCGCTCTTTATTGTATTGAAGCAGGCATAAACGTGATCATTGAGAAGCCAATGGCAATGAGTATTGAGGACGCAAACAAGATTATTGATCTGGCAGAGAAAAAGCATGTCAAAGTATCTGCCTGTCATCAGAATCGTTTTAATGTGGCAGTTCAGGAGCTTCGAAAAGCAGTTGAGAACGGAAGGTTTGGCAAGATATCCCATGGATCTATCCATGTAAGGTGGAACCGGAATAAAGGATATTATGATCAGGCTCCCTGGAGAGGTACATGGGCTCAGGATGGCGGCGCTCTTATGAATCAGTGTATCCATGGGATTGACCTTCTCCGCTGGATGATGGGGGATGAGGTTGAGGAGGTATATGGGGCTACCAGACAGCAGTTCCATGATTACCTGGAAGCGGAAGATGTCGGCATGGCAGTGGTGAAATTCAAGAACGGGGCGATTGGAACAATTGAAGGGACAACCAATGTCTATCCGAAGAATCTGGAAGAAACACTGTATGTCTTTGGAGAGAATGGAACGGTTAAGATCGGTGGAACTTCCACCAATAATATTGATGTGTGGGATTTTGCCGATGAAACAGAGGCAGACAGTAAAAATAAGGGGTTGGAAGAAGCGACCAGCAATGTGTATGGGAATGGTCATACAAGCTTGTTTGCGGATGTAATGGCTTCTATTGAGAATGACAGAAAACCATATGTAGATGCTGTGGCTGGAAGGAATGCCCTGGAAATGATCCTTGCGATCTATAAGAGTCAGAAGACCGGACAGCCGGTGAAATTGCCGTTAAAAGAATTTTCATCTGTAGATATGGAAGGAGAGTTTCATGAGTAATTATTTTGTGCATGAAAGTAGCTATGTGGATGACAATGTAATCATTGGAGACAATACAAAAATATGGCATTTTTCGCATGTGCAAAGCGGTGCAAGGATTGGAAGAAGTTGTTCTTTTGGACAGAATGTTAACATTTCAAATAATGTAAAGATTGGGGATTTTTGTAAAATACAAAATAATGTATCGGTATATGAGGGAGTAGAATTAGAAAATTATGTTTTTTGTGGTCCATCGGTAGTATTTACAAATGATTTGACGCCGCGCGCTCAGTATAAAAAAATTTATAGAAGAACTTTTTTAAAAGAAGGATGTTCTGTAGGGGCTAATGCAACGATTGTTTGTGGACATACAATAGGGAAATATGCATTAATAGCTGCTGGTGCTGTGGTTACAAAGGATGTGAGTGATTATGCATTAATGGTTGGCGTACCTGCAAGACAAATGGGGTGGGTGTGTCAATGTGGTGAAAAATTGAATAGAGATTTTGTTTGTAAGAATTGTGGGAAAATTTATGAAAAATGTGATGAAGGACTTCGTGAAAAGTAGGTGGAGGCGTATAATATGTTAAAGATCGCATTAGTAGGATATGGTTATTGGGGGCCAAATGTTGCTAGAAATCTTTACAACAATAAAAAATGGGATTTCGTAACAATTTGTGATAAAAAAACAGAAAGATTGCAGAAGGCTAAGGAATTGTATGCAAATTCTTTGAGTTATGTGGATAATTTCGAGGAAATCATTCAAGATGATAGTATTGATGCAGTTGCATTGGCAGTAGAAACTAGTGCGCATTATGAATTGGCAATGAAAGTTCTGCAGGCAAATAAACACTTATATGTTGAAAAGCCATTTACTGATGATTTAAATCAAGCTATTGAATTACATGAACTTGCCCAGACAAAAAAGCTGATTATTCATGTGGATCATATTATGGTATATCATCCGGCAATTAGAAAGATAAAAGAGTTTATTAAATCTGGTAATATAGGAGATATTATATGGGTTGATTGTTCTAGACTTAATTTGGGGCAAGTAAAGAATGATGTGAATTCTATGTGGGATTTAAATGTACATGATTTGGCAATAGTTGATTATCTGACAGACGGAGCTAATGTCCAATGTGTTAAAGCAATGGGAACTAAAATGTATAGTCATCGAGAATCTATTACACAATTGATGGTTCAATATGATGGCTTTTTTGCCACTATGCGGGCTAGTTGGGTGTCTCCCATCAAGGAAAGAAAAATTATTATTGCAGGGACAAAAAAGATGATTGTGTATGATGACGTAGATGTTTTAAATAAATTAATTGTATATGATAAGGGCTTTGATACAGAAGCCGGTACAGAATACGCAGATTATGTTGTGCGTGCTAGGAGCGGTGATGCTATTATTCCACATTTGCCTGTTGAGGATGCGTTATACAATAGTCTTGAACATTTTCGTCAATGTATTTTTGAAAGAAAAGAGTCTCTGACGGATGCTTCAGCAGCTATTCGTGTAATTAATATTTTAGAACAAGCTGATAAAAGTTTAAAAAGTAATTAATGAAAGGAGCATTTTTATGCAATTTATTGATTTGGAAAGACAGTACAATACAATAAAAGAAGATGTGGATTATAGGATTAGGAAGGTTCTTGAACATCAAAAATATATTATGGGACCAGAAGTTGAAGAAATGGAACGTGAATTGGCAGCGTATACCGGAAGAAAACATGTGTTTTCTTGCGCTAGTGGGACAGATGCCCTTACGATACCACTTATGGCATTGGATTTAAAAGAAACAGATGCTGTCTTTGTTCCATCGTTTACTTTTTTTGCATCAGGAGAGTGTGTGGCATTAGTAGGAGCAACGCCTGTTTTTGTGGATTGTGATGAAACTTATAACATTGATACAGTTAAATTACGCAAGACGATACAAGAGGTGTTAGATAAAGGAGAGTTGCAACCAAAGGGAATTATTCCGGTAGATCTATTTGGGCTTTCTGCTAATTATAATGAAATTTTGGCAATTGCAAAAGAATATAATCTTTTTGTATTGGAAGATGCAGCACAGGGGTTTGGAGCGGAATATAATGGGAAAAGGACAGGATCTTTTGGGGATATATCTGCGACATCTTTTTTCCCGGCAAAACCTTTGGGCTGCTATGGCGATGGGGGTGCGATTTTTACAGATGATGATGATCTTGCTGAAAAAATACATTCTATCAGAGTGCATGGCCAGGGAACAAGCCGTTATGATAATGTGAGAATAGGGTTAAATGGGAGAATGGATACGATTCAAGCAGCGGTTGTTTTATCGAAATTAAAAGTTTTTGATGAAGAGATTAGAAAACGACAATTGGTTGCTAAAAAGTATTGTGAGGAGTTAGAAGGTTACTATAGACTTCCAGTAATACCAAATGACTGTTTGTCTTCTTGGGCTCAATTTACACTTCAGGCAAGAGATGAGGAGCATAGGGATTATGTTATAAACAAGTTGAAAGAATACAATATTCCTATTATGGTGTATTATATTCTGCCGCTTCATATGCAAACAGCTTTTAAATATTTAGAATATAGCGAGAATGATTTACCTGTATGTGCAGATTTTTGTAAAAAAGTATTTAGTGTACCAATGCATCCATACTTAAAACAGGATGAAATTATATATATTTGCAACAAGCTTAAAGAATGTAAATAGGAGGTTTGAAATGCGAGTAAAGAGGATAATGCATGGTTTGTCGGAAGTGGCAGGTCAAGGATTTTATTCTGTTTTGGGTATAAAGGAGATAAATAGAAAAGCTGAGATGGTAGTGTGGCTTCCGAACAAATTTGCTTATCCTTATGATATTTCACTTAATATTGATAAAAGAAAGAAATATTTAGCACCGTTATATTTAGTGAAAGTTATCCGTTTTTTTATTGTTTCGATATTTCGATATGATGTTTTTCATTTTCATTATGGTCGGAGTATGCTTTTTAATCGTGATATTTCTATTTTGAAATTGTTGAAAAAGAAAGTTTTTTATGAATTTCATGGGTCGGATATTAGAGTTGATTGTCTTGCTCATAAAAGAAATAAGTATTTTCCAATCGAAGATTTAAAACAGGATAAACTAGTTAAACGTAATCAATATATATGTAAGAAAGTGGATGGTATTATTCTTCACGACCAAGAACTTGCAATGTATCTTCCTAATGTGGGAGAAAAAGTGTTTTTTGTTCCATTAAGGATAGCTGTTGATTCTTTTACCCCAATTTATCCAGATATTAATTGTCAAAAAGTAACAATAGTTCATGCGCCATCTAATTCAAAACTGAAAGGAACTGAGTATATTATTAGAGCAATAAACAAATTAAAAAAGCATTATCCGATAGACTTTATTCTTATCCAGAATAAAACACAGGATGAGGCAAAAGCAATATATATGAAAGCGGATATAATTATTGATCAGTTACTTATTGGCACTTATGGTGTTTTTGCGTTAGAAGGAATGGCATTAGGGAAACCGGTGATAACATATATCATGGATGATATGCTTTTGGCGTTTCCAGATGAATTACCAATTCAAAATGCTAATATTGAAAATATAGAAGGTGTTCTTGAAAATTTGATTATACATCCAGAGTTGCGGAACCAGATAGGAATTGCTAGTAGACAATATGTAGAAAATTATCATGACTATAGAAAAATTGCGATCTATCTTTTGAAAATTTATCAAGGCAGCCAGGAACCTGTCGGTTCAAAAGAGTCTTTTCAGATTGTCAAAAGTATTGAATTGGAGAAGAGGAAATAATTATAAATGGATATTAAATCTTTTGCAAGAGGATCTGGAATTTTGATTGTCTCTAATGTATTATTAAAGGCAATGAATTTTTTTTTAATGCCTCTTTATACAAGGTATTTATCTACAGAAATGTTGGGTGTATCTGACACAATAACTTCTTTTACAGGTGTAGTATTTCCGATTTTGTTAATGGGATTGGATTCTGCATTTAGCGCTTTTTATTATGATAGTGATGAAAAACAATCTAAAAAAGTTTTTAATACAATTCTAATAACATTGTTAATTATTGGATTTATTCCGGTATTTTGTTGTGTTTTTTCGTCCGAGTTGTCTCATATTTTGTTAGGAAGTGAGGATTATTCATCAGTATTAGTCATTGCGCTTATATCTATTACATTTAATATATGGTATATGCCATTTGCGCTTAATTTGCGTATGCAAAATAAAATGTTACTTTATAGTATAGTTAATATAATCTCTTCTTTTTGTATGATAATATTGAATGTACTATTTGTAGCAATTTTAAAATATGGGACCTGTTCACTTGTTCTCAGTACGATGATAGTACAGATTTTACAATGCTGTTTGTTTATATATGCCAATAAAGTGGGGATTAATTTTGAATATTTTGATTGGAATCTGTTAAAGAGGATGATTAAATTTGCTGTTCCAATAGTGCCAGGAGCAATTATGTCTTGGGTCTTAGCTATGTCAGATCGATATATTTTATTGCATTTTCAAGGGGCTGAGGCGGTAGGACTTTATGGCGTTGGGACACGAATAATGACAGTGTTAAATATTTTTATATCATCTGTTTCTTTGGCATATACTACGTTTGCATATGGTAGTAAAAATAATAATGATGCAAAAGAAAAGTATATCAAAGTTTTTGATTTGTTGTTGCTAATATTATTATGTATGTGTTTCACTGTGTCCTCTTTTGCTGAGGAAGTAGTTGAATTAATGACTGCGCCATCGTATCATAAATCTTATGTTATAGTTCGAGATTTGCTTTTTGCTCAATTGTTTTATGGAATTACAACTATTGTTTCTTATGGTATTTTATTCGAAAAAAAGTCTAGCTATATTTTGATGGCAAATTTTTTGGGGGCAATTAGTAATATTATCTTAAATATCCTACTCATTCCTGAATATGGAATTAGTGCGGCAGCAGCTACAACATGCTTGGGGTATTTAATAACATTTATTGTTACGTTTATCTTTGCACAAAAATGTTATCATTGTTCTTATAATATTCGAAAGGCGATAATAGTATTGATCTTAACCTATATTACGTTGATAGCTGATTCAAATTGTTTATTATTAGTCAGAGGGGGAGTATGGGGAGTAATGCTCTTTGTTCTTCTCTATCTATATAGAAAAACTTTGTTTGATTTTTTGAGTCTATTCATAAGAAAGAGGAAGAAAAACTAATGGAAAAAAGATGTATATATCATGTCCCATATCCAATAGTAGATAGTGCGGAAACAGCATCTGCAATACGTCCACAAAAAATGTTGGCTGCTTTTAAAGAGGTTTTTGATGAAGTGTTTGTTATTTCTGGATATGGAATGGAGCGGCGGGAATGTTTTAAAAAGCTTAGTGAGAAAGTAGAAAATGGTATAAATTATGAATTTATGTATTCTGAAAACAGTACAATGCCTAATTTGCTTACAGAAAAGAATCATGTTCCGCGCTATCCTTTATTAGAAAAAAAAATCTTTCAATTTTGTAAAAGGAATGGAATTCCGATTGGCCTTTTTTATAGAGATATCTATTGGAAATTTCCAATTTATAAAAAGAATGTGCATTTTTTAAAACGTTGCATATCTATTCCTTTATATAAGTACGATTTAGATATTTATAATAAATATGTAGATGTGTTATTTTTACCATCTCATATTATGAATAAATATGTGGGCTTTAAAGGAAGAGTAGAGGCCTTGCCGCCTGGTGGAAGTGGGGGGGTAAATATACCATTTAAGCGACATACAGAACAAGAAAAGATAGAATTGTTTTATGTTGGTGGAGTGGGAGGAGATTATGATGTTTTCAAACTATTACAAGCAATGAAGCAATGTGAGTTTGCTAATTTGACATTGTGTTGCCATCAGGACCAATGGAATAAATGGCATTCAGTATACAATATTACTATTCCTGAAAATGTAAACATTATCCATAAAGCAGGAAGCGAATTGGAAGAGTATTATCGAAAGGCAGATGTGGGGGTGCTGTTTTTTGAACCAAGTGGATACAGAGAAATGGCGATGCCAGTAAAATTATTTGAATATTTGAGTCATGGTCTTCCAGTATTGTCAACTAAAGGTTCCGCAGCAGGAGAGTTTGTTGCTAATAATGCTGTCGGATGGGATATAGACTATACGGAAGAGTCTTTTGTATATTTAATTAAAAAACTGTATTATAATAAAAATTGTCTGTTAAATATGCAAAATAGAGTACTAGCAGTTGCGACTAAAAATACATGGAATTCTAGAGTACAGTTTGTAGATAGGATTATGAGTGATCTAAAAGGTAAAGTGTAATGCAGAAAATATTAAAAAAGGATGTTGTTGTAAAACAAAAAATATTTTTAGTTTTGTTGATAGTACTTATACTTACAGGAAATGTGATTTCTTGCAAAGAATTTCGAGTGTTTGGCCTTGTGTTATCTGCATATAGAGTAGTTATTCCTTGCATGGCATTATATTATATATTCATTAGGAAGCGTCAAAAAAATATATGTTTTTTCCAAATGAATAAAATATTATTTATGTATATAGGAATGTTATTTTTTTGGATTATGTGGGGATTAGGCTTAGCAGTATTGAGTTCTTATACTGATTTAAAAAGAGCAGCACAAGATCTTCTCGCTCTATTTTTAGGAATGTGCAGTATTTATTGTTTTTGGGAATTATGTGGTGGGGAAAGGGATTTAAATTTAGTTTTTAGATCCATTCGTTATGTTTGTAGTATTTTGAGTTTTTGGGGATTGGTGGAAATTGTTTCAGGGCTGTATTTACCCTATTCAAAATATTATTGGTTTGACATGATAAAAGATAAAAAGGATATTTTTGCTGTTGTATTACATGGAATAAAAGACGACTGTGTATATCCTGCGACTACAATTTTTCATAATATAAATGATTTTTCGGTATTTTTAGCTATTTTTTTACCATTGTTTTATCCAAGTAAACGGTATAACAAAAAGAAAAATATAGTTTATAGTTTATGTATATTGTCTATAATATTTATTTTAAGTGTAAACGATTCTAATATTGCAATTATTGCAAGTATTCTTTCGCTGATAGTCTATTTGATTTTTATGGTAGAGGAACGGAAATATATTACTTTACTGAGCGGAAGCATATTGTTTTTTTATGTTATAGGAAATAAACTGCTTCTTTCTTTGGTGGTTTTTATAAAAAGCAATTTACCGATAACAATACCAGAGGTAGCAAAACAATATAAAAATCTTATGGAATTAATTCAAAGAAGTCAACTATATAACATGACAGAAGTAGTTGGGACACAGGTTGTAGATGCTATTAGTGGCGGAGCGAATTCCTTGACTTGCAGATTGCAAATTACAGTTACTTCTTTGAAAATGATAATAGATTCGAAGTTTATGGGGATAGGACCGGCTGCATTTGAAAATTGGATAAACATTAATGAAAAAGACTCTATGCTAGTTAATCCTCATAATTGGTGGTTAGAAATTTTCTCACAATATGGAATTTTGGTGTTTTTGGCATATATAATTACCATGCTTGTGATTTTTGCTAAGATATTTAGATTATATAAAATACATAAGAATATGGGAATGTTATTTTATATGTGCATGTGTAGTACTTTTTGTATTGCTTGCATTGCGCCAAGTAGCTATTTGTCTTATACATATCAGTGGATTTTACCGGCAATAGGAATTACGTTAATAGAAAACAATAGAAATAATTAAGATTTTAATTTTAAATAAGGTTAAGAAGATAAATGAGGATTGCGTATTTGTATTAATAAGGAACGTTATGATGTGTTTTGTAAAATTCATTTTATGTGATTTATGGATTCTCCCCTTTTGTAGGGGGGGACATGTGGTGCTAGTGTTTGTTTTTTAAGAGAGTATTAATGCGAAGTGAAGAGTGTAGGGTTGAAGTTTGAAATATCGTAGGAGATTGGCTGTGAGTTTTATGAAATATAGAAAAGTATATGAATGGCTAATTCAGGGATTAATTGGACTTATATTTTCTGTAATATGTTTTTCCATTATCTTGACAGGGGAGTTTTCGTTAACAGACCCATTTTATAATTGTGGAGAAGTATATGAAATACGTGAAGATGTTTACAAGGCATTTGTTGTTCAGGATAAAGGATACCAAGAGAATTCAGGAAAAATCACCTTAGAGCGGGGGGGATATACGTATAATTTGCCGCTTGAAAGTAGCACGGCTAAGTGGAAGTATTTGTGTATTACGTTGGATGATATAAATAATAGTTCTCTAGAGGTTACTGTTTTTTATAGAAAGCAAATAGATAATATGATTGAGCAGGAGTATACCACAGAGGCAAAGATGGAAGAGGGTGTGAATCTGCTGGATATTCCTGACGAGAAATTTAATATTGTATTTATAGAATTTACAGGAGAAAATGGGACCTCTTTTTCTGTGGAAAAGATAGAACTGAGGGAGAAGGAGCCTTATTCTGATTTTTACAGTACATTTGCCTTGCTTCCGCTTATTTTTTTTGGCTATATGATTATTTCGACTTTGATTTTGCGCTTTATAAAGCGAACAGGCAAGAAGTGGAACGTTTATTCCTGGATTGAAGTTTTGCAAGGTGTATATATTTTATTTGCAAGGCAGTTTGAGTTTGTGTCAAACATATTGTCTGAGCCGAAGCGCAGATACATCAGAAGACTGGGTTTTCTGTGTATGTTTTTGTATAGTGTATTTGTGGAAATAACCGGGATATATTATGATAAACTAAAGTATCATCTGGCTATTTATGGGATTTTATTGCTGATTATTGCAATTGTCTCCTTGGAGTCCACAATAGCTAAGAAGAATTGGAATCAGCCTTTGGTATGGGGGTGGCTTGCTTTTGGCTTGATGATGTGTGTTTCGGATTTCCTTATTCCAAAGGAACTGCGCTACTGGGGGTATGTACTTCTTCTTGTGATCGGTTTCTATAATTTTGTGTGGAACCAGATGAGAGATCCTTCTGAGTTGTTGTGGGATTTTGTTTGGGCAGTCCATGTATTTTTGGGAATAATTGTTTTATTCTGTCTGCTGTTTAGGCCAGAACTGGAGGGAGTGAGATATTCCGGTATCAGTAAGAATGCAAGTGTTTTTGCGTTATATTTGGGCCCGATTGCAGCCGTGGCTCTTGGGTGTCTGGATCATGAGATCCGGTTTGGAAGAAGATGGAAATACCTGCTGGGGCTTGTGATAGAAGGCTGCGTGGTATTAACGTTGCTTTGGAAGTCTCAATCAGCGGGCCCCCTTTTATGGATAGCAGGCTTGAGTTTTATCTGGATATTTAGGATATTCCGATATTTGCGTTCTCTGCATAAGCGAAGAGTGTTGGCGGCGATTATGCTGGCTTTGGTATTATGCATTGTCCCGGTGTATGGAGGTATTACTTGGGGTCTGCAGAATATTCCCCAGATGGTAGGGAATGAGCTTATATTTAAGGGAGAGACGCCGGTTGCAAAGACTTCTTATGGAATGGTAGTACAAGCTGCGGATATCGGAGAAAGGTTAAAAAGTACCCGGCTTGGTCAGAAATTTAGTAGTGCTTCTGTTTCCGGGATCCTTTCTGGAAGAAATTATTATTATAAAACTTATCTGCGGAATATGAATTTAGTTGGTCATAAGGACCGACCTGTTATGTGGGGGCATCGCAGGCAGTCGCACAACGCGGTTCTTGGGATTGCGTATAATTATGGAGTATTCGCAGCGGTTCCTTATCTGATCATGTTGATTGCTGTTGTTGAAAGGACATTTCGGTACAGTAGGAGGAAAGGTCAGCTTGCGTCAGTGCCGTTCTATGTGTGTACTTTTGCGATTCTGGCATCAATGGCGGATAATGTGGAGCAGCCATTTGTATGGCTTCCCTGGATGGGATTGTATCTGCTCATGGGAATCGTATTTAAAGAAGAATAGAGAATGGATTGATATTCAGAGAAGAGGTTATGTATGAACGTTAAAGCAGTAATAGGCAATGTATTAAAGCAGGGGCCGGTACAGACAGGCCGCCTTTATATGAAAAGACGAAAAAAGAGGCTGGAAGAAAGAAGAAAGCTTCGGCTGGAAGAGCGTACAATTAAAATGCTGGCAAAAGGTTCTTTTGAAAAAGCGAAGCCAGTATTTGAAGAGTGGCTGCAAGCAATTTCGAAAAAACCAGTAACGGAAAAATATTTTAATAAAATGCAGAGAAGCGTTTATATTAAAAGAGTCTATCCGCAAGTTTATCAAAAAGAAGCACAAAAGCCGGTGCAAAATAAAATCATTTTTATGGAGCGGGAAGGTGCGCATGTCCTGAGTTGGAAATACATGTATGAGTATATGCAGAAAAATACTTCTTATGAGATAAAAGTACATTATCTCCATTTAAGAGAAGTTCCAATGGAGGAGTATTATGAAAATGCAAGAGATTATATTCGGGATGCAGCAACTGCGAAGGCAATATTTGTATGTTCATCAGATGATCTGATGGGCTATTTTTCCCTTCGCCCGGAAACTACCTATATTCAATTATGGCATGGCTGTGGTGTGTTTAAGAAAATCGGTCTTAGCACAATTGATCAGAAGTGGGGAAAGAGCGCGGCTTCGCATAAAGAATATCCGATTAATAAGAATTATTCTTATGTGACGATAGCCAGTCCGGAATTATCATGGATCTTCGAGGAAGCAATGGGGATTGATAAAGAATCTGGTGTCATTGTTCCTACAGGAGTGAGCAGAACAGATATTTTTTTCGATGATGAATATATTCAGAACTGTTATGAAAAGTTATATGCCAAAATTCCAGAGGCCAGAAAGAAAAAGATTATCTTGTATGCGCCTACATTTCGCGGGAAAGTGTCGCAGGCAGCGGCGCCGGATGTGTTGGATATAGCCCGGTTCTCTGAAGAGTTAGGGGACAAGTATATTTTAATCTGTAAACATCATCAGTTGGTAAAAGAGCCGCCTGAGATTCCGGAAAAATACAGAAACACATTTGCCTGGGATATGTCTAAAGATGATGAGATGAATATCAATGATCTGATGATTGTCTCGGATATTTGTATTTCGGATTATTCTTCTGTGGTTTTCGAATATTCGTTGATGGAGCGGCCAATGATCTTCTTTGTTTATGACCTTGAAGATTATATTGATGAGCGCGGCCTATATTATGATTTCGATGAGATTACACCGGGACCTTTGTGTAGGACAAATGAGGAGATCATAGAATATATTCAGAATATCGATGAGAAATTTGACAGGCAGGTGGTAATTGATTTTAAGAATAAATTTATGTGTAGTTGCGACGGACATTCCTCGGAAAGGATAGCTGCGTTGATTTAAATAGGAAATGTGCCTGGCGAATGACGATTCTGATGCAGCCATATTTAAGTGAAGAAGAGATTGAACGAGCAGTACATGTAATTAAAAATAATGTTTAAACTGATTCATTAGAAACAAATTATCAAGGGAATAGAATGAATGTAAGCGCCAAATATTAATGCGGTCAGATACAAAAAGACGTATCTTCTAGCCGGATGCTTCCGGCAGAATACGTCTCCTGAAATTACTGTATTCACATGCGATATAATTTAGGTATAAAGCTTGACAGGGAAACAGAGCAGAATTATACTTTGCTTGCTTGCTTGCTTGCTTGCTTGCTTGCTTGCTTGCTTGCTTGCTTGCTTGCTTGCTTGGGACATCTGTCAAATTCCTCTCTTTCTTCAGAATATTTCTGCTTCATTATATGACGTGTTATTGTTGTTGTCAAATGTTTAAAAACAGGATAGAATTAAAAAAGAAACAGACAGGTAAAATATAAATATATGAATGAGGGATCGGGATAAATGGGAACAAAAAAGTACAATATTTTGTTGTTGACAAATCGGGATTCTGATAATATGGGGGATCTGGTAATTGAATAATGTGCTGTTGCGTTGATCTCTGCTGTTATGAAGAATCTGGGAGTGGACTATTTCAAGATTAAAAGTCGCGCGGCAGGCATGATTTCCAGAGATTATCTGCGTACAAGGGATGAGAACCTGCTGGTGTCCGCAGAGACATCGATCAAGAATGCGGATGTTATTGTATTTGGAGGAGCGCCGCTATTTAACTGGCATCATCAGAATTTTTATGAGCGGACGGCAGTTACAATCGAACTGGCACAGAAATACGGGAAACCGGTTATCTTTTCTTCCATTGGGATTGAGGGATATGAGGAAGGAGATAGCAGATGCCAGAGACTGAAAGAGGCATTAAAGTCAGACTGTGTCAGGCAGATAACAACCAGGGATGATTTTGAATCTTTGAAAAAGTTTGTAGATAATAAGAATATTTTCCTGGACAAAGTATCTGATTCGGCGGTTTTTGCTGATGCGGTTTTTGAAAACTACAGGAAGCCGACCGTGAAGAAAAAGGTTGGGATTTTTATCTTACGTGCAGAAGGGTTTAAGGATAATGATATTGATTATACAAAAGAGGATGCCGCTTCCCTGTGGAAAGGTCTGATCACGGAACTGGAAGAAAAAGGATATGATTACGAAATTGTGACCAGCGGCCATTTCTCTGATGAGGCGTTTATGGATCTTTTGATCAGAGAGTATGGGGTGAAAAAGGAGAAATGTGTGTTTAATGTGAATCTGCCGGAAACGTTGGTGGAGAGGATCTCTTCTTATTCCGCAGTTGTGTCCTGCCGTCTGTATCCCAGTATTATTGCGTATTCTTTTGGAATCCCAAAGTGTCCTATTTTTATGATAGTATCGGATATTCTGACCGGGTTATTTCAACGGACGTGATTAGTCCGCAGAAGCTAATGGCAGTGCTTGAGGAGGCGATGGAACAGGGTGTGCATAAGGACACAGAATATTTGATGAGTGTGTATGATACACTGTTTCGTGGTATTCGGGAAGCTGTGGAAGTGGATGGAGATCCGGTGCCATGGGATTATGAAACGCTGGTGGAGAATTTGCCGGTTTTTAAAGGAACTTCGGAAGCTGAGAAGATGGTGAAACTGGAAAGAAAGTTTCGGAGAACTTATGAAAGTTACAATAAAATTGCCAGAGAAAGTGCGAATAATAAAGAGCAATTGAACAGTTTGTTTTCATATCGGGTACGCAGATATTTAAAAAGGAAACTGGGGAGATGAAACTGGCTTGCAATCCCCTGCCAATTTCGATATAATGTTACAAGTATATTACAAAAATGTTATATCTGAAATATGGTGGTTGATCAATGAAAAAGTATTTGCATAAACATTTGCATAAATTCGAATCTACCCTGTGGCTTGTGATCAAGCTGGTGTTTTACTTTGCGCTCCTGGCAGCGTTTATTCTGGTCCAGGGACAGGAGAACATCGGTCTGCGCAGGCTGTCCAGGACCATGGGTATCACAGTCCTTACTTTTGTTGTGGTGGGGCTGCTTCTTCTGACGGTCTATGGCGCCTACGACGTGGGCCGCAGGAAGAGCAAGCCCATCATCTATTCTATGACCCTGGCGGTCATCTGTACCGATATCGTCACCTATCTTCAGGTAATGATCATGCGGGCTAACACCAACGTGCATGAATTTCAGCTGCGGGGCGTGCAGCTTCTCTTCGTCACGTTTTTCTTCCAGCTTTTGATCATTATTGTTTTTGTCTACGGGGGCAATGCCCTTTTCTTTCTGATCCATGAACCGGAGCGATGCTGCGTGATCACTTCCTGTCAGGAGAGTCTGGATGTGATCGCCTACGCCATTGGCCGGTTTAAGAAGCAGTATAAGATTCAGTCGGTGGTGGATTACCGCAGCAGCGACGACGTGATCGAAAGTCATATCAAGAAGGCGGATACGGTGTTTATGTATGATGTGTCGGCCCAGCGGCGGCTGAAGATCATGCGGCTGTGTTATCAGTATAAGGTAAATGTCTACTTTAATCCCTATCTGGAAGACATTATGGAGATCAACGCCGTTCATTATGTGCTGGACGATGTGTATCTCTTTAATAAAAATATCAAATCCCTTACCATGGAGCAGCGGATCATGAAGCGGCTCCTGGACATTGGTCTTTCTTTGGTGTTGGGAATCTTAAGTTCGCCCTTTTGGATCATCGGAGCCATTGCTGTGAAGGCTTACGACCGGGGACCTGTACTTTTTAAGCAGGAGAGGGCCACTATCCATGGCAGACGGTTCTATGTGTACAAGCTTCGCACCATGAAGGAGAACGTGGAGAATTACTCCGCCACTAAGGATGACGACCGGATCACCGGACCCGGCAGGATCCTCAGGCGAACCCGGATTGATGAGCTTCCCCAGCTTCTCAACGTGCTGAAGGGAGACATGACCTTCGTAGGGCCCCGGCCGGAAATGATCAAGAATGTTAAGAATTACACCAAGGAGCTGCCGGAGTTCCGCTACCGGCTGCGGATGAAAGCGGGTCTTACCGGCTATGCCCAGATTGCGGGCAAGTACAACACCACCCCCAGGGATAAGCTGATCATGGATATGATGTATATTGAGCAGTTCAGCATCTTAAGAGATATCCAGCTGATCCTCCAGACAGCGGTAGTATTGTTGCGTTCTGACAGTACAGAGGCCTTTGGGAAGGAGAAGCGGACGTCTTACGTGTTTGTGCCGGCCAAGAAGGAAGAAAAGTGATTTTACCGATTCTGCAATTTATTTACATTATTACTTGTCACGAGTTTGGTTATATTGTATGATAAGTAAGGTAAATTTAAAACAAATGTGAAATCCAGGTGAAATTTATAGAAACGGAGATGAGGTACGAGCATGGCCAGAGGTAGGCGCAGGCATCACCGCGGGAGAAGGAAACTGGGCAACTGGTTCACCCGCTTGAGCATAGGAAAGAGGATCGCGGTCTGCATGGGCGGGCTGATCCTTGCCCTTGGGATCACCGGAGTCGCGTATGCGGCTTCCAAGCTGAACAAGCTGGATACGGAGGAGATCCCGGCAGAAGATATTGTAGTAAATAAGCAGGCGGAAGAAGCGGGAGAGGGGTACACCAATGTAGCCCTTTTTGGTATTGACTCCAGGAGCGGGGAGTTGGAGATCGGCACCCGCAGCGACTGTATCATTGTCGCCAGCCTGAACAATAAGACCAAGGAGATCCGCATGATCTCCGTTTACCGGGATACTATCCTGGACATCAAGGACGGCCAGCTTCAGAAATGCAACGCGGCCTACAGCTTTGGCGGCCCAACCCAGGCCATCAACATGCTGAACAAGAACCTGGATCTGGATATCCAGGATTATGCTACCGTGGACTTTGCGGCCATCGCCAATGCCATCGACCTTCTGGGTGGTGTTGAGATCGACCTGAAGCAGGAAGAGATCGCTCCTTTGAATAAGTTTGTGAAAGAGACGGCACGGGTGGCGGGCAAGAAGGCCCATACCGTATCCCAGCCGGGGCTGCAGCAGCTGGACGGCGTCCAGGCCACCACTTACGCCAGGATCCGTTCCACGGCAGGTGGGGATTTCACCCGTACCGAGCGGCAGCGGCTGGTGATCGAGAAGATCGCGGAGAAGGCGCAACAGTCGGATCTGGCTACCATTAATAAGATCATCGACGAGCTGTTCCCCACCATTAAGACCAGCTTTTCTGCCACGGAGATTCTGTCTTACGCCAAGGACTTTATGAAGTACAAGATCGGGGAGTCTTCCGGATTCCCATTTGACAAGACCACGGCCACCATATCCGGGCTTGGAAGCATTGTAATCCCGGTTGATCTGGATACCAATGTCCAGGAACTCCACAAGTTCCTCTATGACAAGGAAGGCTATCAGCCATCCAGTGAGGTGCAGGCTATCAGCGGCGCTATCGTGAGTCGTGTGGGTCAGCGGGAAGCAACGGACGATTCTACTCTGAACAGCCAGACCTACACGCCTACGGCGGAGGATAAGGCGCAGGAGCAGAATGTTTATACGGTGCCGGATGGAGATGGTAATTCTGGCGGCAATCATTCCAGTGGAAATAAACATTCTGGCGGGAATAGTTCCGATCAGAAGGAGCCGTCGAAGGAACCGACAGAAAATAATAAACCGTCAACAGATGAAGGGGAAACAGAAAAACCATCGCCAGGTGAAGAAACAGAAAAACCTGTGGATCCCCAGCCGGATACAGGGGAAACAGATAAGCCATCAACAGATGAAGGAACAGAAAAACCTGTGGATCCCCAGCCAGGCGGAGGGACGGACAATACAGGACAATAAGCTTTTTTGGAGGCCGGATATTTTCCGGCCTCTTGTTTACATTTCTCCCTATTTTTGATACAATGGAACCCGAAAATGCAAAAAAAGAAGTGTTTTGTGCAAATGCGCGACGAAAAATGGAGGACTGACTATGTGTGGAATTGTAGGATATATCGGAACCAATCAGGCGGCGCCCATCCTGCTGGACGGCCTGTCCAAGCTGGAGTATCGGGGCTATGACTCAGCGGGTATCGCGGTTTACAATGGGGAGAAGATCGAGATGGTCAAATCCAAGGGCCGCCTGAAGGTCTTAAGTGAGCTGACCCACGACGGGGCCACTCTGCCGGGAACTCTTGGCATCGGCCACACCCGCTGGGCCACCCACGGGGAACCATCTGATGTGAACGCCCATCCGCATATGAATAAAGACGAGACCATCGTGGTGGTCCACAACGGGATCATCGAGAATTATCTGAAGCTGAAAAGGAAGCTGGAGAAGCGGGGCTATGAGTTCATCTCCGACACGGACACAGAGGTGATCGCCCATCTTCTGGATTACTACTACCAGGGGAATCCCCTGCAGGCGGTGACCAAGGTGATGCACCGGATGGAGGGCTCCTACGCCCTGGGGATCATTTTCCGGGATCATCCGGATGAGCTGTACGCGGTACGCAAGGACAGTCCGCTGATCGCAGGCAGGACAGAGGGGGGCTGCATCATTGCTTCCGACGTGCCGGCGGTGCTTCGCTATACCCGGGACGTGGTGTATATGGAGAATGAGGAGATCGCCCGTATGACCCGGGATTCCTTGGAGTTCTTCAATGTGGACGAGGAGCCGGTGGAGAAGGAACTGGTGAAGATCGACTGGGATGTGAACGCCGCGGAAAAGGGCGGTTATGAGCACTTCATGCTGAAGGAGATGTATGAGCAGCCAAAGGCCATCGCCGATACCTTCTCTCCCCGGTTAAAGGACGGGAAGATCGTGATCGAGGAGCTGAATATGTCGCCGGAGGAGATCCGGGAGGTGGGCAAGATCGTGATCGTGGCCTGCGGGTCTGCCTATCATACCGGCGTGACAGCCAAGTATGTATTCGAAGGCCTGGCCAGGATCCCGGCGGAGGTGGATCTGGCCTCAGAGTTCCGTTACCGGGATCCCATCCTGGATGAGCGTACCCTGGTGGTGATCATCAGCCAGTCCGGGGAGACGGCGGACAGTCTGGCTGCCCTGCGGGAGGCCAAGAGGAAAGGCGCCCGGGTGCTTGGCATCGTCAACGTGGTGGGAAGCTCCATTGCCCGGGAGGCGGACAACGTAATGTATACCTGGGCGGGACCGGAGATCGCGGTGGCTACCACCAAGGCTTATTCCGCCCAGCTGATCGCTCTCTACCTGCTGGCCATGAAGTTTGCCTATGACCGGGGAGAGCTTGATGAGGCAGGCTTAGGAGAGATGATCGAGGAGATGAAGGCTCTGCCGGCCCAGGTGGAGATGGCCCTGAACAACCGGGAGCGGATCCAGCGGTTTGCCAACCGGTATCTGGCGGCCAAGAGCATTTTCTTCATGGGGCGGGGCATTGACTATGCCATCTCCCTGGAAGGGTCTCTGAAGCTGAAAGAGATCTCCTACATCCACTCGGAGGCCTATGCGGCGGGAGAGCTGAAACACGGCACCATCTCCCTGGTGGAGGAAGGAACCCTGGTGGCGGCGGTGCTGACCCAGAAGGATCTCTATAAGAAGATGATCAGCAATATCGTAGAGGTGCGCACAAGAGGGGCCTTCGTGATGGCGGTGACCAATGAGGACGACACCCAGGTGGAGAAGGCGGCGGACTACGTGATCTATATCCCGGAGACCAACAAGTACTTCACCAACTCCCTGGCTATCATTCCTCTGCAGCTTTTCGCCTACTATATCGCGGTGGGAAGAGGCTGCGACGTGGATAAGCCGAGGAACCTGGCCAAATCGGTAACAGTAGAATAGGAGAAATGAGGAAGAAGGATGTATGATTATCTGATCGTGGGCTCCGGCCTCTTTGGAGCCACATTTGCATATGAAGCGGGAAAACGGGGCAAGAGCTGCCTGGTGGTGGAGAAGCGCCCCCATATCGGCGGAAACATTTACACAGAAGAGGTGGAAGGCATCCAGGTGCACCGCTACGGCGCCCATATCTTCCACACCAGCAACCGGAAGGTGTGGGACTATGTGCAGCAGTTCGCGGAGTTTAACCGGTATACCAACTGCCCGGTGGCATATTATAAAGGGGAGATCTACAACATGCCCTTCAATATGAACACCTTCCATAAGATGTGGGGCGTGGTGACGCCCCAGGAGGCGCAGGAGAAGATCGCTTCCCAGATCCGGGAGTGCGGGGTGGAGAATCCTGGGAACCTGGAGGAGCAGGCCTTGAGCCTGGTGGGAAGAGATATCTACGAGAGACTGGTGAAGGGCTACACGGAGAAGCAGTGGGGCCGCAGGGCTACGGAGCTTCCGCCGGAGATCATCCGCAGGCTGCCGGTGCGGTTTACCTATGATAACAATTACTTCAACGACCTTTATCAGGGGATCCCTGTGGGTGGGTACACCCAGATCATCCGGAAGATGCTGGAGAAGGCGGAGGTGCGGCTGAATGTGGATTACCTGGAGCGCCGGGAGGAACTTAACGCCCTGGCCCGGCGGGTGATCTATACCGGGCCTGTGGACGCTTATTTCCAGGAGTGCTATGGACCTTTGGAGTACCGAAGGGTGACCTTTGAGACGGAGGTCCTTGACATGGAGAACTACCAGGGGAACGCGGTGGTCAATTATACGGAGTATGAGGTGCCCTATACCCGGATCATCGAGCACAAGCATTTTGAGTTCGGAACCCAGGAGAAGACGGTGATCTCCCGGGAGTATCCGGCGGAGTGGAAGCCCGGCGACGAGCCTTATTATCCCATTAACAATGAGAAGAACAACCGGCTTTATGAACGGTACAGAGAGCTTGTCCAGAAGGAGGAGAAGGTGGTCTTTGGAGGGCGTCTTGGGGTCTACCGGTATATGGATATGCACCATGTGGTGGCAGAAGCTCTTGTGCTTGCTGAGAAAGAATTACACTAGAGGTTGCGTTTTTGAAGAAAATGTAGTAAAATGTTGTAGAATTTTGTAACAGATTCGTAATAAAAGTGTAAAGAGAGGCTTCGAATGGCGAGAAGAAAGCAGCAGTTGAAAGCGGTGCGCGCGGCGAAAGCCAGGAAAAAACGGAGAAATCGCAGAAGAAGACGCGCAGTGCTTCTGGCATTTGAGATCATCATTCTGATGCTCTTATTAGGTACTGCCTTTGTAATGGCAAAATATGATAAATTTCAGACTGTGACCATCGATGCGGATGATATTGAGATCAATGAAGGGGCTGACAGGGAAGGATATACCACCGTCGCCCTTTTTGGCGGAGACTCCCGGGACGGCCAGTTGGAGGCGGGAACCCATGCGGATACCATCATTATCGCGGCGATCGACAACAGCAGCAAGGAGATCCGGATGGCGTCCATCTACCGGGATACCCTGCTGGAGCAGATGGACCGGACCTACAATAAGGCCAACCAGGCGTATTTCCGGGGCGGGCCTGAAGAGGCTATCAATATGCTCAACAAGAACCTGGATCTGGATATCGAGGACTATGTGACGGTGGACTTTAAGGCCATGTCGGATGTGGTGGATCTTCTGGGAGGCATTGAGATCAATGTCACCGATGCAGAGGCAGATATGCTCAACCACTATGTAGGCGAGACGGCTAAGGCGGCGGATAAGAAGGCCAACAAGCTGTCCGGCGGCGGTGTCTACAATCTGGACGGTCCCCAGGCCGTGACCTATGCAAGACTCAGGAAGCTGGAAGGCGGGGATTTCAAACGTACCGAGCGGCAGCGGGTGGTGATCGAGCGGATCTTTGAGAAAGCGGTGCATATGGACCTTGCCACTTTAAATGAGATCATCGATACGGTGTTCCCCCAGGTGTCCACCAGCTTCTCCCTGAAGGATATCATCGGGCTTGCTTCTGCGGCGCCCCAGTATAAGCTGGGCGAGAATACCGGATTCCCCTTCGATGTGACGGATGGCAGGTATCAGAACGCGGGAAGTGTTGTCATCGCCCAGGGGCTTGCGGAAAATGTAGAAGAACTCCATGAGTTTTTATATCCCAAGGAGGCTGGGGAAGGCGTTTCTGACACGCTGCAGCAGATTTCCGATAATATTGCTTATATTACAGGTGTTGTGCGGCCCGCGGAACTGGATTCTGAGACGGAGACGGAAGAGGAGAGTACGGATACGCCTGTGATCACGGATAACGGGGCTACAGATAATCTGTAAGTTTTTGGAGAAACTTTTGTAAAAACAGAGGATATATGGTAAAATACTAAGATAGTGTAGGATTTTACGGAAGAAAGAGGAAAAAACCATGAAGATGATCAAGAAAATCGGAATTCTGTTCATGAGCCTGTGCCTGTGTGTTCCCTGCTTCTCCTTAGTGGCTCACGCGGAAGATGGAAGGATTTCTTTCACAGATCCAAAGACGGCTGTCGGCGAGATCGTGGAAGTGACCTGCGCAGTCCGTTCTACGGCCGGCAACGTAGGGGATGTGGAGATTGGCCTGACCTATGACAGCGCTTATCTGCGGTTTGATTCCGGAGACGGCGTGACTGCGGATGGAGACGGCGCTTTGACCTACAGCGGTTCAGGAAGTTCTGCGGAGCTGAAGTTTACCATGAAGTTCCAGGCTCTGCAGGAGGGGAGCACGAAGGTTGAGATCTCCAGCGCTGCCATTTCCTCCGATGCAGGCGCTTCCCTTACCATGACGGAAGGGCAGTCCACGGTAGAGATCGGGGAGGGCGATCCCTCCAAGATCACAGAAGGTGGTGGTTCTGGGTCCATCGGCGAGGATATCCAGGTGGAGGTCAATGGCACCTCTTATATGTTGACGGATGATTTCGCGGATGCGGATATTCCCAGCGGCTATTCCAGAACTCAGGTGGAACTGGACGGACAGCAGCGTCAAATGCTGACCAATGAGACGGAGACGGTAACCCTTGCTTATCTTCTGGACGGAGAGGAGAATGGGGATTTCTTCCTGTATAATACGGAAAATGCCACCTTTGCGCCCTATGAAGAGCTTACGATCTCAGATACCACTTCCATTATCATTTTAAGCGATACTTCCCAGGTGGATCTTCCTGCTTCCTATCAGGAGGCCAATCTGACGCTGAACGGCAAGGATTTCCCGGTATGGCAGGATACCGCGAGAGACGGGTTCTATGTGCTGTATGCCATGAACAATAACGGGGAGACCGGCTATTACCAGTATGACCAGGCGGAGAACACCTATCAGAGATTTACGGTGACAGATACCCCCAAGGAAGAGGAGGGGCAGGCAGATACATCTTCCTTCCTGGGAAAACTGCAGAATCTTATAGACCGAAATTTCACGCTGTTTGCGATGGCGGGCGGGCTGATCGCCCTGATCGTGCTGATCATCCTGATCGTGCAGGGTGTGAAGCTTCACAACCGGAATGCGGAGATCGACGAGCTGTATGATGAGTACGGCATTGATCTGGAAGACAAGGAGCCGATTCAGCAGACGCAGGGGAAAGGCGCGGGAAAAGGACGCCAGAGACCTGTGGAAGATGATTTTGACGACTTTGATGAGGATGACTTCGACGATTACGAGGAAGACGACTTCGGCGAAGATGATTTTGACGACTATGAGGAAGAGGATTTCCAGGAGGACGACTTCGGCGAGGACGATTTTGAGGAAGCGTTAAGCGATGACGACCTGAGGGATCTGGACTTTGATGAGCCTGAGGATGATGAGATGGGATATACCGGCAAAGGTCTGGCGGATGAACTGCCCATCGACGACCTGGACGCGCTTCTGGGTGAGACGCCTAAGAAGAAGCGGGGCCATATGGAAGAGGATGATACCTTCAAGGTAGATTTCGTTGATCTGGATTAAATCTACAGAGAATCAGGATATAGATGTGCGGGAGACCGGGGGACTGGCAGCCCGCACATTTTCTGTTATATTTTGCGTGCCGGAAGAAAGCGGAGAGGAGGAAGAGGGCATGAGGCAGGGAAGAAGTAAGAAGGAAAAAGTGGAGACAGAGCAGATGTGCCTGTGGCCGGTGGTTCTCTTTATACTGGTACATATGGGCATTTTCCTCACCGTGTTCCGCAGGCCCCAGACCCGGTGGAAGAGATGTGTGTACGACTGCGCGGTGGTCTGCGGCTATCCGGCGGAGGCGGATGGGTCTCCTTCCAGGATCCTGAAGACCCGTGTAGAGCGGGCGGCGGAGCTTTGGAAGGCCGGTAAGGTGCGGTTCCTCCTTCTGTCCGGCGGCGCGGTGGGCAATGGGTTCGTGGAGGCGGAAGTGATGAAGGCTTATGCGGAAGATCTGGGGGTAAAGCCGGAGGCGATCCGGGTGGAATGCCAGGCGGTGAGCACCTACCACAACCTGAAGTACGCCAGTGAGATCATGAGGAAAGAAGGATGGAAAGACTGCGCGGTGGTGACCAACCGGTGGCACTTGCGCAAGGCGGACCACTACGCCAGGAAATTCGGACTGGAACATGTGATGTGCCCCGCCGCCGACGGCGAGAGCCGCCGGAAGGCGGTGTGGCGGTGGATCTGTACCAATGTGCATATGTATGTGAATTATTACCGGGGATATTCGTAACGTAAATTGAGGACGTAGCAAAGTTTAAAAAGGCTACGTCCTCAATTTACGTTAAGGGTGTACCCAAATGCAATCTGGGGTGTACCCAAATGAAAGATGCCCTGTACCTTTTTAGAACATGAGCGCGATGTGGTACACCAGGCAGCTCATTCCCCAGGCGATCAGGAGCTGGAAGAGGATGATCCCGATGGTCTGTTTCCAGCTGTTCAGTTCCCGGTGGATGGTGGCGATGGTGGCCGTACAGGGGATGTACAACAGGCAGAAGACCATCAGGGCGTAGGCGTTGGCCGGGCCGAATCCCATGGTGGCCAGGATGCCGGAGAGGGCTCCCATGCCCTCGGAGGTGGCAATGTTCTGGATGCCGAATAGGACGCCGCAGCTGGAGACTACCACTTCCTTGGCGGCGATGCCGGCGATCAGGGCAACGATGATCTGCCAGTAACCAAGCCCCGCAGGCTCAAACAGGGGAACCACGGTCCGTCCGATGAGAGAGCCAAAGCTTTCGCTGATGTCGGTGACATACCCCTGGGGCCCGAAGTTCAGGATGATCCACATGATCACTGAGGCGACGAAGATGACCGTACCAGCCCGGGTCAGGTAGTCCTTTACCTTCTCCCATACATAGATGCCGATGGTGCGGGCGTTGGGAGACTTATATTCCGGCAGCTCGATGAGAAGGGCGTGCTCTGCCCGGCTCCCGTCGATCCTGGACAGGATAAATGCAGTGACAATGGCCACCACGATGCCTAAGAGGTACATAGAGTAGCACACGATCATGGCATATTTTCCAAAGAACATGGAGGAAAACAGCACATAGATGGGGAGCCTTGCGCTGCAGGACATAAAGGGCGTGATCAGGATGGTCTTAAACCGGTCCTTTTTATGCTCCAGCGCCCGGGATGCCATGACAGCCGGAACGGAACAGCCAAATCCCACCAGCAGGGGCAGGAAGGCCCGTCCGGACAATCCTAGGCGGCTCATGATGTCGTCCATGACGAAGGCCACCCGTGCCATGTAGCCGCTGTCCTCCAGAAGGGCCAGGGCCAGGAACAGGATGAAAATGTTGGGCAGGAAGGTAAGGATCCCTCCTACGCCCGCGATCACTCCGTCCACCACCAGAGAGGTGAGCATGGGGCTTGTGTGCATTGCGGCCAGGCCGCCGGAGACCGCGCCGGAGAAGAAGTCCAGAGCCGTCTCAAAATATCCCTTCAGCCAGTCGCCGATGGTGAAGGTGAAGAAGAAGACCAGGGCCATGATAAGAAGGAAGATGGGAAGCCCCAGCCAGCGGCTGGTGAGATACTGGTCGATCTTCTCAGTGGAAGCTTCCTTCTGGCTTTTATTTACCAGGATCTCCCCGATCACTTCTTCAATAAAATCGTATTTCTGATTGATAATATCTTTCTCATAGCTGCGGTCGATGATCCCGGACAGATCTGCGGGATAGGCCTGAGCCACGTTCTTATCCCCCTCCAGCAGCTTGATGGCGTGCCATCTTTTATTTGCAAGGTCCGGGTAGGCTTTGGCCAGGACCTGGATGATCAGGTCAATCTTGTCTTCGATGTAATCCTCATAGACCATGGCATATTCTTCATGGTGGTTATGGCGGTGGGAGGACTGCATTCCCTCATGGTGATGGATGAAGGGCCCCTGGCTCTGATACTCGGAGTGATGGGCCACCGCGTGCATCAGGATGGAGAGGCCGGTCTTCTTCCGGGCGGATACCGGGATGGCCGGGACGCCCAGCATCTCCGGCAGCCGGTGCAGGTCGATCTCCATGCCCCGTTCTTCTACGATATCCATCATGTTGAGGGCCAGTACCACCGGTTTCCCCAGTTCAATGAGCTGCAGGGTAAGATAGAGGTTCCGTTCCAGGCAGGAGGCGTCCACTACGTTGACGATCACGTCCACCTCCCCGCTCATGATACATTCCCGGGCTACCGTCTCTTCCATGGTGTAGGAAGTCAGGCTGTAGGTGCCGGGCAGGTCGATGAGACGGAATTCCTGTCCCTGATAGGTGGTCTTTCCTTCTTTTTTCTCAACCGTGACTCCGGGCCAGTTGCCTACCTTTAAGTTGGCCCCGGTAAATGCGTTGAACAAAGTAGTCTTTCCACAGTTGGGGTTGCCGATGAACCCCACGGTGATCGGTTTCTTCTCCATTTGTTAAGCCTCCCTTACTTGGATGTGGTCTGCGATACGTCTTCCCAGGGCGAAGCGTGTGCCCCGGAACCGGGCGGTAAGAGAGCCCTTTTTATCATTATTTAAAATGGTGACAATGGTCCCTTCCGTAAGCCCCAGCGCCTCCAGCCGCCGTTCCAGCGCAAGGTCCAGGTCCATGGAGAGGACCCGGTAGGAATGGTGATTCTGTCCTTCTTTTAATGTCATTTTGGTACACCTCTGTTTCTGCTTTTTGTCTTGTGTTATCGAGAATAATTCTCTATAATAATAGCATTATTTGACACATCTGGCAATGCAGGGATCAAGGAGGAGCTTAAAGAGATGGGATTGTATGAGGTTTTGTTATCATTTTTTGTATACGCTTTCCTGGGGTGGTGTACGGAGGTTGCCTTCGCCGCCGTGAAGACAGGGAAGTTCGTGAACCGGGGGTTCTTAAACGGGCCGCTGTGCCCCATTTACGGCGTGGGCGTAGTGCTGGTGGTGCTGCTTCTTGCGCCCATCCATCAGAGCCTGGCGCTTCTTTACGTGGCCTCCACGGTGCTGGTGACGGTGCTGGAGGGGCTCACCGGGTTTTTCATGGACAAGATCTTCCACCACAAGTGGTGGGATTACACGGACCAGCTGCTGAATATCGGGGGATATGTGTGCCTGCCCTTCTCCCTGGTGTGGGGGGTGTGCTGCGTGCTGATCGTCCGGGTGATCCATCCGGTGGTGGAGCGGGGCATATCCGCCCTTCCGATGCTCCTTGGGATCGTGTTTATCGTGATCTTGGAAATCGCCCTTTTCGCGGATCTGGGGGTGACCGCGTCCTCGATCCTGAAGTTGAACCGGCAGCTTGACGCCATGGAGAAGATCGCGGCGGAGCTGCGGGAGTTCTCGGATAGGGTGGGAGCCAATATCTATGAAAATGTGACCGATGTGATGGAGTTCCACGAGAAGGTTCGGAAGCTGCGGGATCGCTACGAGGAGCTGGCCCGCTCCAGCGCCAGAAGGAGCGCCCGTTTCCTGAAGGCCTTCCCTACCATGCGGTTTGGCCGGCATATCGACATCCTGGAGGAGCTGCGGGAGAGGATCCACGTAAGGAGATAACATACAATCTCCGGTTTGTCCTATTGACAAACCGGAGATTTCCATTTATGATAAGGGCACTCGTCTAAGAAATTTTCAATTCTTTTTATTCACGGGGTTTCCCCAGCAAGGGACGATTTCTTCCCTGATTTCCAAAGCGAGGAATTTTATATGAGAAAGGGGGGCGGCTGTTTTTTTCGTTCGGTAACTGTCGGTTCGTATTTTGATAAGGGATACGTTTTTTTGGCGTATCAGGAAAGGAGATTTTATGAAGAAAATATGGATGTTTTTGACAGGCGCCCTGCTGTCCGTGTGCCTGTGGATGGGAATAGGGACGCCGCTTGAAGCCCGGACCCAGGATGTGACGCTGGAGCGGGGAGAGGAAGTTTATTATGAGAAATATTCTACTTTTTATTACTACATTGACGGGGAGCTGGGATATTGTCTGGAGCCGGAGAAGAATTCTCCTCACGGAGGAACCTTCCCGGCAGATCTTCTGGACAATGATTCCCTGCTTGCGAAGGCGTTGTACTATGTGTACGGAAGCCCGGGCTATAAGGATTATCTGAGCAAAGAGATCCCGGAGAAATGGACGGGGAAGGAGGGGGCTTACTGCTTCTCCCACTGTCTTTTGTCCTATATCTACGGCGGCTGTACCGGTAAGGGAGATGTATTCATGGGCATGAGTAAGGAGTCCCAGAAGGAGGTTATCCGCTGCGCGGAACTGATCAAAGGGTATCCCCAGGTCCCTTCTCCGGATCTTCAGTTCTCTGCCTCCAGCCTGCAGGCGTATTTCAGTCCCAAGGAGAAGGTGCAGCGGACGCAGACGGTGACCTGTGTCGGGGATCCGGCGAATCAGGTGACCATCCCTCTGCCGGAAGGAGTGACGCTGGTGAATGAGACCAAAGATACCAGGAGTGAAGGGAAGGCGGCAGTCAGCGGCGGCGATGAGTTCTACTTCTGTGGGGACGCTGCTTACTCCAACGGAGGCAGCTTTCGGACCGGGGACCTGTACGGGAAGAACCGGCAGAGATGGCGGGCGCTGGTCTTCGAGACGGGAAGCGGCGGCCAGCACATCGGCAGCGGGACGCTGGTAACGGCCCAGGTGAAGCCGGTATCCCTCCAGGTATCCTGGATCCCGGTCCCGGAACTGGAGATTGAAAAAGAGGCGGATAAATCCGGCAAGACCTATGAGCTGGGGGACCTTATCACCTACACCATCGACGTGACCCAGCGGATCCAGGATGCGGTGGCCAAAAATGTGGTGATCACGGATACCATCCTTACGGAGGGCGTGAAACTTCAGAAGGCATCGGTGGTCCTTCTTGATCAGGATCAGCAGGTGGTCCAGGACGCGAAGATCACAGTCCGGGGGAATTCCTACACCATTGAGGCCGGGGAGTACCTCCTGGGGCCGGACAGCGGCCAGAAGTACACGGTGGAATACCAGGTGGCCATCACCGACGCCTCGGTGATCGGCCGGGAGATCGAGAATGAAGTGGTAGTCCGGGCGGACAACGCCCAGGAGGAGAAGGATCGGGAGATTGTGGAGGTGGAAGAGCCGGAACCGGAGCCAGAGCCGGAAGTGGAAGAGCCGGAACCGGAGCCAGAGCCGGAGCCAGAGCCAGAACCACAGCCAGAGCCACAGCCGGAACCAAAGGCGCCCTCCCCTGTGGAAGAACCGGTTTCCCAGGCCCCGAAAACCGGGGATGAGAGTCCCTTGATGGTTCTTGCCTTCTTCTGTATTCTTTCTTGCGCCCTCTTGCTCACCTGTGTTAAAATATCCTGTAAAGCTAAGTACAAGTAGAAGAACAGGAGGTTGTCGTGATGGGAATGACAATGACGCAGAAGATCCTGGCAGCCCACGCAGGGTTGGATCATGTGGAGGCAGGCCAGCTGATCGAGGCGAAGTTAGACGTGGTTATGGCAAATGATATCACAGGACCGATGGCCCTGCCAATCTTCGGACAGATGGCGGACAAGGTCTTTGACCGGGATAAAGTAGTGCTGGTGCCGGACCATTTCACACCCAATAAGGATATTAAATCAGCGGAGAACTCCAAGGCGATCCGGGAGTTTGCCAAAGACCAGGGGCTGACCTGGTATTTTGAACAGGGCAAATCCGGCGTAGAGCACGCCATCCTGCCAGAAGCCGGCGTGGTGGCGGCGGGAGAGTGCATCATCGGCGCGGACTCCCACACCTGTACCTACGGGGCGCTGGGGGCTTTCTCCACGGGAGTGGGGACTACAGACATCGCCACCGGCATGGCCACAGGGGAATTGTGGTTCAAGGTGCCAAGCGCGATCAAGTTTGTGCTCACCGGGAAACCGGGCCCCTATGTGAGCGGCAAGGACATTATCATCCACATCATCGGCAAGATCGGGGTGGACGGAGCCCTCTATAAATCCATGGAGTTTACCGGGGACGGCATCGGGAACCTGTCCATGGACGACCGGTTCACCATGGCCAACATGGCCATCGAGGCCGGGGCGAAGAACGGCATTTTCCCGGTGGATGAGAAGGTGGAGGCCTACCTGAAGGAACATACAAAGAAGGACTATAAGATCTATGAGGCAGATCCGGACGCAGTCTATGACGAGGTGGTGGAGATCGATCTTGGGGAAGTGCGTCCCACCGTGGCGTTCCCTCATCTTCCGGGCAACGCTAAGACCATTGACGAGATCGAGGCCATGGAGCCCATCAAGATCGACCAGGTGGTCATCGGCTCCTGCACCAACGGCCGGATGGAGGATATGCGAAGAGCCGCGGCCATCCTGAAGGGCCACAAGGTGCACCGGGATGTGCGGGTCATGGTGGTTCCAGCCACCCAGAAGATCTACAAAGAATGCATGAAGGAAGGTCTGCTGGAGATCTTCGTGGACGCAGGCTGCGCGGTGAACACTCCAAGCTGCGGCCCCTGTATGGGCGGCCACATGGGCGTGATGGCAGCAGGGGAGAAATGTGTATCCACTACCAACCGGAATTTCGTAGGCCGGATGGGGCATGTGGACTCCCTGATCTATCTGGCTTCCCCGGAAGTGGCGGCGGCCAGCGCCATCGCAGGCTATATTGCCAATCCAGAGAAAGTAGGTGAACTTGCATGAGAGCAAAAGGACATGTGTTTAAATATGGAGACAACGTAGACACGGACGTGATCATCCCGGCCAGATACCTGAATTCTTTCGACGCCCAGGAACTGGCCAGCCACGCTATGGCTGACATTGATCCGGAGTTTGTCAATAAAGTGGAGAAGGGAGACCTGATCGTGGCCAACAAGAACTTTGGCTGCGGTTCCTCCCGTGAGCACGCGCCCCTGTGCCTGAAGACGGCGGGGGTAAGCTGTGTCATCGCCGAGACCTTTGCCCGGATCTTCTACCGGAACGCCATTAACATCGGCCTTCCCATTATCGAGTGCCCTCAGGCGGCTCAGGAGATCGAGGCGGGGGACGAGGTGGAGGTAGACTTTGACACCGGAACCATCTACGACCATACCAAGGGGACCCAGTACAAGGGACAGCCTTTCCCGGAGTTCATGCAGAAGCTGATCGCGGCCGGCGGGCTGGTGAAGTATACCAACAGTAAGAGAGGATAAGGAGAAGAGAAGTGGGGAATGAGAGAGGAAATGGAGCGGCTTTGCTGCCCATAGGTGTATTTTTGGTAATCTTCTTAGGTTCCGGGATCCTGACCGGGGATTTCTACGCCATGCCGGCTATCGTGGCGTTTCTGATCGCCCTGGCGGTGGCGTTCCTGCAGAACCGGGATCTGGACTTTGCCCAGAAGATCGCCATTGTTTCCAAAGGAGTAGGGGATGAGAATATCATCACCATGTGTCTGATCTTCCTGTGCGCGGGAGCATTTTCCGGCGCAGTGACCGCGGCGGGCGGCGTGGACAGTACGGTTAACCTGGGACTTTCCATCCTGCCGGCGAAGGTGGCGGTGGCCGGTCTTTTCGTGATCGGCTGCTTTATCTCGGTGTCCATGGGAACTTCCATGGGAACCATTGCCGCGCTGGCGCCCATTGCGGCGGGGATCAGTGAGAAGACAGGATTTGGCCTGGCCATCTGTATTGGGGCGGTGGTCTGCGGCGCCATGTTCGGCGACAACCTGTCCATGATCTCTGATACTACCATCGCCGCGGTGAAGACCCAGGGCTGTGAGATGAAGGACAAGTTCCGGGAGAACTTCCTGATCGTCCTGCCTGCGGCGCTGATCACGGTGGTACTGTTTTTTGTCACCACCATGCACGGGGACTTTGAGCTTACAGAAGAGCTGACTTACAGCATCTGGCGGGTAGTTCCCTATATCCTGGTGCTGGTGGGCGCGCTGATCGGCATTAACGTGTTCGTGGTCCTGCTGGGCGGCACGGTGGTATCCCTGATCGTGGGAGTGGCCACTGGAAGCCTGACTCCTGCCACCATGTTCTCGGCGGTAGGAGAAGGAGTGACCGGAATGTACGACATCACGGTGATCTCCATTGTGGTGGCCTGTATCGTATCTCTGGTGCGGGAGGCCGGCGGGATCCATTTCATCCTGAACCTGATCCGCAGAAGGATCCGAAGCTCCCGGGGAGCGGAAGCGGGCATCGCGGGGCTGGCGCTCCTGGTGGACCTGTGTACCGCCAACAATACGGTGGCCATTGTTATGTCAGGCCCCATCGCCAAAGAGATCAGTGAGGAGTTTGGCGTGTCTTCCCGCCGATCCGCTTCCCTTCTGGATATCTTTACCTCGGTGGGGCAGGGGCTGATCCCCTATGGCGCCCAGCTTCTGTCTGCGGCCAGCCTTACCGGGCTTACACCTTTTGAGATCCTGCCTTATTGCTACTATCCGGTCCTGATGGCGGTAAGCGCCGCGCTGTTTATCGCGTTCCGCAGATCCAGGACTCTGGAGCAGAAGGAATCTGTCTAACAAAGGATAACGTTTCGTACAGATAGAAAGGGAAGAACTATGAGTCTGTATTATAAGAGCACAAGAGATTCCAGCCTGCGGGTGACGGCTTCCCGGGCGGTCCTTATGGGACTTGCGCCGGACGGCGGCCTGTTCGTCCCAGAAGAGATCCCGTCCCTTGGGGTGGATCTTGAGCGCCTGAGTTCCATGACCTACCAGGAGACAGCCCTGGAGGTGCTGAAGCATTTCCTGGCGGACTATACGGAAGAAGAGCTGAAAGACTGTATTAACAAAGCCTATGATGAGAAGTTTGATACAGAGGTGATCGCCCCCCTGGCCAAGGCGGGCGGGGTATATTACCTGGAACTGTTCCACGGGCCAACCATCGCCTTCAAGGATATGGCCCTGTCCATCCTGCCCCACCTTATGATCACGGCGGCCAGGAAGAACCAGGTGGATAAAGAGATCGTGATCCTGACGGCCACCTCCGGGGATACAGGGAAGGCGGCCATGGCGGGATTCGCGGATGTGCCGGGAACCCGGATCATCGTGTTCTACCCCAGGGACGGGGTAAGCCAGGTGCAGAAGCTGCAGATGATCACTCAGAAGGGGGACAACGTGGACGTGGTGGCGGTAAAGGGCAACTTTGACGACGCCCAGAGCGGGGTGAAGACCCTGTTCGAGGATCGGGAGCTTGCCGGGCGGCTGGCGGCAAAGGGTTGTCAGTTTTCTTCCGCCAACTCCATCAACATTGGCCGGCTGGCGCCCCAGATCGTCTACTATGTCTATGCTTATGGAAGACTTCTGGAGAATGAAGAGATCAAAGCCGGAGAGAAGATCAATGTGGTGGTGCCCACCGGGAATTTTGGAAATATCCTGGCGGCCTACTATGCCAAACAGATGGGGCTTCCCATTGACCGGCTGATCTGTGCTTCCAATGACAATAAAGTGCTGTATGATTTCTTCCAGACGGGAGTCTACGACAAGGATCGGGATTTCATGGTCACCATATCACCTTCCATGGATATCCTGATCTCCAGTAATCTGGAGCGGCTGATTTATGAGATCTCCGGCAGGGACGACCAGAAGACCCGGGGGAAGATGGAGGAATTAAAGGCGGCGGGCCATTACGCCATCTCGCCGGAGATGAAAGAGGGGCTTGCAGATTTCCAGGCCGGGTACGCCACCGAGGAGGAGACTTTGGCTCAGATCCGCAGGGTCTATGAGAAGACGGGATATCTGATCGAGCCGCACACAGCGGTGGCCTCGAAAGTCTGCGAGGATGTGAAGAGCCGGGCGGAAGAGGAAGGGAAATACCTGGTGGCTTCCACCGCAAGCCCGTATAAATTTGTGAAAAGTGTGCTGACCGCCCTGGATGAAGGGTATCAGGATTGGGAGGAATTAAAGCTCCTCCCGGAACTGGAGAAGGTGTCCGGCGTGGAGATTCCCCGGGCCATCAAAGAAATCTTACATGCGGATCCCCGTCACAGGATGCAGTGCAGTCCCGGTGAGATGAAGTCAGCCGTGCTGCGGATCCTGGGGATTGAATAGGCAGAACGTTGCAGAAACCATAAGAGAAAAGGAGTAGCAAAGGATGGAAAGTATATTTGGTTTGTTTGGAGTAGGCTGTGGCCTGTACTGTCTGTATGGCTATTATCTGCTGAAATTTAAAGGAGAGATCTGTTCCACGATCTTGCTTCCCAAGGATGTAAGTCCTAAGAAATGCAAGGATTTCAGAGGATACTGCAACGAGGCCCAGTGGCCGCTTCTGATCCTGGGTGTGATCGCGACCCTCTATGGGGCGGTGGATCTCTATAACGTTTATGTGGGAGGAATGGATACACTGTTCCTGGTGATGATGGCGCTTCTTTTCGCGGCGCTGGTGTTCTATGTGATCCGTATACGGAAGATCAATCAGAAATATTTTGGCCTTTAACAAAAAAATGCAGGATTCGAATTAAAATCCTGCATTTTCGATAAAAATATTTGGGTATTTTCGGGATGGACAAATTATAAATGAATAATAAAAGAAATAAACTTTCGAAAAAAGATTGTTAAAGTATTGACTTTTTGCCGGGTCAATGCGATAATAATAAAGAATGCCGCAGATGGAATCCAAAACAAGTGAAAAGGATCCTGTGCCGGCAAAAAATGAAAGAAAAGAGGTAGTGTAAGATGGCGAAAATCGATTTGAGCAAGTATGGTATCACCGGAACCACAGAGATTGTGCATAATCCTTCTTATGAAATGCTGTTTGAGGAGGAGACAAAGCCGGAGCTGGAAGGCTTCGAAAAAGGTCAGGTGACAGAGCTTGGCGCAGTCAACGTTATGACCGGTATCTACACCGGACGTTCTCCCAAAGATAAATTCATCGTTATGGATGAGAACTCCAAGGATACAGTATGGTGGACTTCTGACGAGTACAAGAACGACAATCATCCGGCTTCCCAGGAAGCGTGGGATGCAGTAAAGAAGATCGCCCTTGACGAGCTGTCCAACAAGAGACTTTTCGTTGTGGACGCATTCTGCGGAACCAACAAGGATACCCGCATGGCGATCCGTTTCATCATGGAAGTTGCCTGGCAGGCACATTTCGTAAAGAATATGTTCATCCGCCCGTCTGATGAGGAGCTGGAGAACTTTGAGCCGGATTTCGTTGTTTACAACGCTTCTAAGGCAAAGGTAGAGAACTACAAGGAACTGGGCCTGAACTCTGAGACAGCCGCTATGTTCAACATCACCAGCCGCGAGCAGGTTATCGTAAATACCTGGTACGGCGGAGAGATGAAGAAGGGTATGTTCTCCATGATGAACTACTATCTGCCGCTGAAGGGCATCGCCTCTATGCACTGCTCTGCAAATACAGACATGAACGGAGAGAACACCGCAATCTTCTTCGGACTGTCCGGAACCGGAAAAACCACTCTGTCCACCGATCCCAAGCGTCTTCTGATCGGCGATGACGAGCACGGCTGGGATGACAACGGCGTCTTCAACTTTGAGGGCGGCTGCTATGCCAAGGTCATCAACCTGGACAAAGAGTCTGAGCCGGATATCTACAATGCTATTAAGCGCAATGCGCTGCTTGAGAACGTAACCGTAGATGAGAACGGCAAGATTGATTTCAACGATAAGAGCGTAACAGAGAATACCCGTGTGTCCTATCCTATCGATCACATCGAGAAGATCGTTCGCCCGGTATCCGCAGCTCCTGCAGCCAAGGAAGTGATCTTCCTGTCCGCAGACGCGTTTGGCGTACTTCCTCCGGTATCCATCCTGACTCCGGAGCAGACCCAGTACTACTTCCTGTCTGGATTCACCGCAAAACTGGCAGGAACCGAGCGTGGGATCACAGAGCCCACCCCAACCTTCTCCGCATGCTTCGGCCAGGCGTTCCTGGAGCTTCATCCGACCAAATACGCGGAAGAGCTGGTTAAGAGAATGGAGAAGAGCGGAGCCAAGGCTTACCTGGTAAATACCGGATGGAACGGAACCGGCAAGCGTATCTCCATCAAGGATACCCGTGGCATCATCGATGCCATCTTAAACGGCGATATCCTGAACGCGCCTACCAAGAAGATTCCGTACTTCAACATTGAAGTACCTACCGAACTTCCGGGCGTAGACTCCGGTATCCTGGATCCGCGGGATACTTACGCAGACGCTTCCGAGTGGGATGCGAAGGCAAAAGACCTGGCGGGAAGATTCGTGAAGAACTTCAAGAAATACGAAGGAAACGAAGCCGGCAAGGCTCTGGTTCCGGCTGGACCGCAGGTGTAAATTTAATCTCATGAGAGTGATTGGTGGCTGAGGATTCAGCCACCAATTTTTGTATAAAGAAAAACCTTTATGAAACAAGTTGAAATGTTTGGAAAGTGGTTGACATTCAGCTGGTTTGGCGATAAATTTATCACATAGAGCATTTACATTTCTAGCTGTTCACTTCTTGGCGGCGTCTGCCGCATCGAACATTCAGACAGGATCTGTCAGAAGAAATCTCAATGCTTTGTATCCCAATCAAACAACGCAGCGAGGTTTTACAAAAGAAGACAGATGCCTCCTGCGGACATTTCATTTCAAAGGAGGAAACTGGATGGAAAAGAAACCGAACCGCCTGTATAAGGCACGCTTATTTGTCATGATCTTTGAGGACAAGAAGAAACTGCTGGAACTGTACAATGCCATCAGTGGGAAACACTATGAGGATCCGGAACTTCTGGAGATCAATACCCTGGAGAACGCCATCTACATGTCAATGAAGAATGACCTGTCATTCCTTATCGACGCCCGGCTGTCTTTGTATGAACATCAGTCGACTTACAGTCCCAACCTGCCAGTGCGGTTTCTCTTTTACTTGTCGGACATGTTTTCAGGGATGACAGCGGACGCCAACCTGTATGGAACGAAAAAGGTGGAACTGCCAGCTCCCAGGTTTGTTGTCTTCTACAATGGGGAGGCGGATCAGCCGGACCGGCAGATCCTGAAGCTCTCTGACCTGTATACGGTGAAGGAAGAAGACCCTATGCTGGACCTGAAGGTGTTGATGCTGAATGTGAACCAGGGGCATAACCCGGAGTTGATGGAAGTCTGCCATACCCTGTGGGAATACGCAGAGTATACGGATCGGGTGAGGAAGTACGCCAAAGAACAGCCCATCGCGGAGGCGGTGGAGCGGGCCATCACAGAATGTATCCGGGAGGGGATCCTGAAGGAGTTCTTAGAGAAGAATCGCAGGGAGGCGAAGAACGTGAGTATCTATGAATATGATCAGGAGAAGCATATCCGGCAGGAGAGAGAGGAAGCCTGGGAGGCAGGAGAGAAAGCTGGCTGGGAGGCTGGAGAGAAAGCTGGAAGAGAAGCTGGTTGGGAGGCCGGAGAGAAAGTTGGAAGAGAAGCCGGGGAGAAGACTGGTCAGATAAATAAATTGCAGGAACTGATCCAGAAGAAACTGGCCAAGGGGAAGACCATCCCAGAGATCGCGGAGGCGCTGGAAGAGGATGAGGCTGTGATCCGGCAATTGATAGAAACGCAAGGAAGATTTTAGGAGTTGTAAAATCTATGTAAATGAGTTATAATACTTGCAGATGGAAACCTGGGATGCTCGATAATTCCTGTAATTTTGAACCTACAAAACTTTAAACGGGACTCTTATATCTCTGTAATATGTCAGGCCCCCATTTGAGAGGAAGGCAGAAAAGCAGATGCGGACACCCACCTGGCTGCGGCTAGGAGTCAAAATACAGGAACCGGCATTTTGGGCTGTACAAAAGAGAAGCTGGTGTCGCCGAAGAAGCGGCACCTCTTTTTTTATGTATGAGATCTTTTTGGAAAATCGGATGAGGTAAGAACACGTTTACAAATATCAAGAAACTGTAGGCTCAGTGGAGTGAAGAAACTGTCTTTCATCCAGGCAAGGTTAAAGCGGGATTTTGATGAAAAATTATTAATATAAATCTGGCTGAGCCGTCCATTGTCTATATCTTCCTGTATCGCAAACCGGTAAATAAAAGAAATTCCGATATTCTCCATCACTAATTTCTTGACGGCATTGATCGTGCCTATTTCCACATATGAACTAAAATTAGTTATGTCCTGGTTGTATTCATGAAGAATTTTCATGAGGTTTCTTCGTGAATAAGTTTCGTTTTCACGAAAGATCAACCGACATTTTTTTATATCTTCAAAGTCGACGGTTTTTCCGGCATAGGGATGTTGCGGGGAACAGACACAGATCGTTTCGTCTTCGAATAGTTCTTCACTTTCATACTGATTCTGGGGACAGTAGATATCTGTGATACAAAAATGAATACGTCCGTTCTTCAGCTGTGTTAAAAGTGCATCTGCCTCATCCAGATACATGTAAACTTTTTTGTCAGGATAAGTTCTTAAATATTCTGCGACGATAAGCGGGGCCAGAGATTCTCCTGCTGTTACGATCGTACCGATCTTAATTTCTTCAGGCTCTTCAGGAGGAGCCTGCAGCCGTTGGGCAATTTGTACAGAGTCGGCTTTTACAGTTTGGACAAACTGAAGAAGAAGCTTTCCGTTTTCAGTCAGATGTAGTCTGCGTTTTTCATCGAAATAAAATAATTTGGTAGAGTAATAGCTTTCCAGATGTTTGATGTGCTGGCTGACGGCAGGTTGGGTAATATTCAGAATATTTGCAGTCTGTGTATAGTTTCGCGTTTCGCATAAAACAAGGAAAGTATCCATTTTTATATCCAGCATAAGAATCCTCCTAAATATTCAGATAAATACGAATATAATCTCGCATTATTGGTCTATAAAATAATATAATTTCATTTTACTAGCTATTGATGCTAGAATCAAGATAAAAGAAACGGGAAAATATAAATATTTTCGAAAAATCAGAGAGTAAAGGAGGTAAGCAAATGAAAATCGGAGCGGTAACGATAGGTCAGTCTCCCAGAGTGGATGTTACACCGGATATGTTACCTATTTTGGGGGACCAGGTGGAACTGATCCAGGCAGGAGCCCTGGATGGGCTGAGCAAGGCAGAGATAGAACTTATGGCGCCGAAAGAGGATGACTATGTTCTGGTCTCAAGGTTGAATGACGGCACTTTTGCGAAATTCGGAAAGAGTTTTATTCTGGAGAGAATGCAAACCTGTATTTCCGAATTAGAAGAGCAGGGCGCTTCACTGATCATGCTTTTCTGTGCGGGAACTTTTCCGGATACTTTTACATCGAAAGTTCCTTTGATCTATCCGGCAAAAATTCTGAACGGCCTGGCTAAGGCGCTGAGCAGGAATGCGAATATTATCGTGATCACGCCAGATGAAGAGCAGGTTCAGCAGGCTTATGATCAGTGGGGACCAATTATGAAAAAAGTTACGCCGATACCGGCCAATCCGTATAAAGGACTTGATGAAGTGCGGAAAGCAGCGGAGTTGGCAAAGGATATTGAGGCGGACCTGATCGTTATGGATTGTATTGGTTATACAAGAGAGGCCAGAAAGATCGTGGCGACCGTTTCAGAGAAACCAGTTCTGCTGTGCAGAACAACTATGGCCCGTGTAGTCAGAGAGATGATAGACGGGAAACTGTCAGATGAATAAGACAACAAAAAATCAAAAAGTATAATGCAGGAGGAAAATACTATGGAATATCCAATTGGAATTGAGATGGCACCGGATTATTTATCTTATGAAGTAAGCAAAGCGGCGTATAAGCTGGTAAAAGAAGTTATGCTTGTGGAGCCAGGTGAGAACGTTGTTGTAACGGGAGATACTTCCACGGATAAAAGAGTTCTTGATGCGATCATGAACGCAGCTTATATTGTAGGCGCAAATCCGGTATTGGTCTATGTGCCTACAAATGAAAAGGCTTATGCGGAGCCGATCGCACCTCTTGGAAATGCAGTGGCTGTCGCGGATGTGTGGATTGAATTGTCATATTCTTCGATCATGTTGTGTGAATCCTGGAGAAAGGCAATTGATTTTGGATGTCGCTATATCAATCTGACCGGTATGGATGTGACGATGATCGTAAAATGTATCGGAAGAGTAGATGTAGCAAGTGTTGTAGAATTGGGAGAAACACTTAAGGCAAAGATGGAGGCAGCCAATGAGATCATCGTTAAGGATGACAACGGTACATATCTTACTGCAAGAAACGAAGGCAGACCGGTAAGACATTCCGGACAGCTGGCAACATTTAAAGGATATCCGTTTATGATGTGCGGTCAGATCAGCTGGTGTCCGATCGAAGAGACAATTAACGGTAAACTGGTATTTGATGCGGCTATTTTCCCGCCGACAGATATGGGAATTCTGTCCGGGAATGTAGAATTGACGCTGGAGGAAGGAAGAGTCACCAAAATTGAAGGTGGAAAGGATGCGCAGAGATTCCAGGCGTGGCTGGAGTCCTTTGATGATCCCAATATGTTCCGTCTTGCTCATTATTCTCTTGGATTCAATCCGGGAGTTACGGAAGCGACAGGCCGTATTGTAGAAGATGAGAGAATCTTTGGCTGTATGGAATTTGGAATCGGAAGCCAGGGAAAGATGATCCGCGGAAGCTATTGGACAGCGGCATCTCATACAGATGGAGTAGTCTCAAAACCATCAATTATTTTGGACGGTGTCACTCTGGAGGAAAAAGGAAAATATGTTGATCCGGAGCTGGTAGAAATCTGCAAAAAGATGGGCGCGGCAGGATACTAAAAATCTTGAAAGACAGGCGCCTGGATATGCTTTTGAGTTCAGGCGCCTCTCTTTTTCAATGAGAGAAGAGGAGGAGCGCGGATGAAAGACGATCAAGCAGTAAAAGATGTAAAACCATTTGACAAAATACCTTGTTCCGAGCCGATGACCATTATTTTTGGATCAGTTCTCGCAATATTATCTGGTATTATATGTATGCAGATCATGGGAAAAGTGGGGGTCTCTGCAAACACATCTATTTTGGGAGCGATTTTTGCAATGCTGGTAGCAAGGATCCCGACTACCGTATTTGGCAGATTTAAAAATCTTGAACGCCAGAATTATATCCAGACCATTGTATCCGGCGCAGGATTCTCTGCAGCCAACTGTGCGTTTGTAGCAGTGGCGATCCTGTTTGTAATGGGAGAATATGAAGTGATCCTGCCGATGGCGCTGGGATGTATCTTCGGTACACTGATTTCTGTTTATACAGTTGGAGCATTATTTGATTCTCCACTGTTTCCTGCTAATGAGGCATGGGCGCCTGGTGTGGCTACAGCAGAGGTCCTGGAGGCAGGCGATGAGGGCGGAGATAAAGCAAAGCGTGTCATCCAGGGAATTGTTGTAGGAATCCTGGGGAGCGGTGTCAAGCTGCCGGTAGGTGCGGTGGGAATCGTGTTTATTGCCAATATTGTTTCTATGTTGGCTTTGGGAATCGGACTGTTGATCCGAGGATATTGCGAACCGTTGACTGGGTTTAATATCGGGGCGACAAATATTCCGCAGGGATTCCTGGTAGGAGCAGGTCTGATCGCATTGGTGCAGTCTGTAATATCTATTTACCAGGGCTCGGCAAAAAATAAAAAGAAATCACTGGAAGCGAGCGAAGAAGAGAAGTTGACGGTTTCCGCGTCCAGCACAAAGAAGACGTTGATCATTGCACTGGTTACGCATCTGGTTGGCGGAGTGCTTGTGGGAGTGATCTGCGGAACGTTTTCTGGAATGCCGCCGGTTCAAATGGTGCTGTGGCTTATCTGGACAGCGTTTGCATCGGTAGCGTCCATGATCATTATTGGAAAAGCGGCGATGTATTCCGGCTGGTTCCCGGGATTTGCAGTTACTACGATTTTTATGACCATCGGTGTTGTTATGGGATTCCCACCGCTTGCAGTTGCGGTGTTGACAGGTTATATCAGTTCCGTGGGGCCTTGTTTTGCCGACATGGGGTATGATCTGAAAACAGGATGGATCATCCGTGGAAAAAGTAAGAATGTAGGTTATGAACTTTATGGAAGAAAGCAACAGGTTCTGATCGAAATGCTGGGAGCCCTGATCGGAATCGTAGTGGTTATTTTCTGTGCCGATATGACAATGAAAGATGGCCTGATTCCTGCTACAAGTATTGTGTTTGCGACAACGGCTGAGGCCGGGACGAACATGGCACTGGTAAAAGAGTTGATAATCTGGGCGATTCCAGGAGCGATCATTCAGATAATCGGAAGAAAGTACATGTTTGGCGTGCTTCTGGCCACAGGGCTTCTCATTAATAATCCAATCTATGGTATTGGTGTGATCGTGGCCGTTATCATGCGCAAGATTATTGGAGATGAGTTCATGAACTGCCGGGATGCAGGTCTGATCGCCGGAGATGGCTTATATGGATTTTTCTCCAGTCTTATCAAAATGTTTGTTTAGTATGATCTGAGTCAGAGAGGGTTTCTGATGAAAAGACGAAAACTTTTGTATCTGAAAGCGGTAGCCTATGATTCTATGAATCAGGAAATCCGGGAATATCTGGAGCCGTTTCTGGATGAGAAGACAGACCTTGAGGTAAGAAGTATTCCCAAAGGAACCAGCCATATGGAATATCATTTCTATCAGGCAGTTAATCAGCAGGAGATCCTCAAAGGGATCCTGCAGGCGGAGAAGGATGGATTTGATGCCTGCATCATCAGTTGTTTTGATGATCCCAGCCTCTATGAGGGCAGGGAGATTTCCAGAAATATGATCGTAACAGCTCCGGGAGAGGCAAGCGCACATCTGGCGGCAACGTTGGGCAATAAATTTTCTGTGATCGTGGGGCGAAAAAAATGGATTCCTCAGATGGAAGAAAATATCCACAAGTATGGCCTGGGGCGTAAGCTTGCTTCTTTCCGAAGCCTTGATCTGGGCGTCCTGGAATTTCATGAAAATGAGGACAAAACCCGAAGGCGGATGGAGGAAGAAATCCGAAAGGCAGTGGAAGAAGACCAGGCGGAGGTGATCGTTCTGGGCTGTACCATGCAGTTTGGATTTTACCGGGAGATGCAGGAAAAGTTTCAGATCCCGGTCATTGATTCCATGGTGGCGGCAGTGAAATATGCGGAATACATGGTAGAAATGAGAGAAAAGGCTGGCTGGACATTCAGCCGGGCCGGCCTGTATGAACGGCCGCCGGAGAAAGAGATGCAGGCCTGGGAATTGGAGAAAATATGTGATATGGAAGGTCTGCTTTGAAAAGAGGAAGGGAGAAAGGAATCATGGAGCAACGAATCGATGAACTTGTGAAGTCCTACCGGGAGGACATGATCCAGTCCCTGGAGGAGCTGGTCTCTATCCCCAGCGTGATCAATCTGGAGAACGCCGGGGAGGGCGCACCTTTTGGCATGGAGATCCGAAGCGCCCTGGACGGGCTTATGAAGCTGGCCGGGGAGCTTGGGTTTGAGACCCGGGATTACGACGGCTATGCCGCTGCGGTGGACTTTGGAACAGAAGGGAAGGAAGTTGGGATCTTATCTCACATTGATGTGGTCCCGCCGGGGAACGGCTGGACGAAGAATCCTTTTGTCCCGGAGATCGTGAATGGAAAAATGTACGGGCGTGGAACCATTGATGACAAGGGACCGCTGGTTGCATCTCTTTACGCTATGAAAGCGGTGAAGGAAAGCGGTCTTCCCATCCGGAATCATGTGCGGCACATTATCGGCTGCGACGAAGAGACCGGGCACCGGTGCATCAAGTACTACCTGACAAAGGAGAAGGGGCCGGATCTGGGCTTCTCTCCGGATGGAATGTTTTCTGTTATCCATGCGGAGAAGGGGATCCTGCGGTTCCGGATCCAGACGAACCGGAAGCTGCCGGATACAAAGGAACTAAGCGTGATCCGGATCGCCGGCGGAACGGTGGTAAACGCAGTGCCCAATATCGCGGAAGTATGGCTTGGAGGACTCAGAGAGCAACTGGAAGAGGTTCAGAAGGAATTCCGGATCAAGGCCGCGGAAGGTTCCGCGGAAATGGAAGGGGATGTCCTTCACCTTACCTTCCCGGGAGTCAGCGCCCATGCCATGCAGCCCTGGCTTGGAGAAAATGCAATCCTGTCCATGATCCGTTTCCTGAAGGAACTGCCTTTTGGAGATCCGAAGACCCGGGAATATTTCCAGAACCTGGATACTCTCTTTGGAGACGGCTGGGAAGGCCGGAACCTGGGAGTTGCCTGTCAGGATCAGCTGTCCGGGAGACTGTCCATGAACCTGGGGATCCTGAACGTGGAGGGAGAGAATACGGAACTTAAGGTAGATGTGCGCTGCCCGGTCCATATCGATCTGGATACGGTGTGGAAGACCATCTGTCTGACCTGTGAGAAGTACGGCTTTCAGCCGGAGTACTGGCAGAAGCGGCCGCCTCTCTATGTACCTAAGGATGCGCGTCTGGTGCAGACGCTTCTGGATGTGTACGAAGATGTGACTGGAAAGAGGGAGGAAGCCATCACCATCGGCGGAGGAACCTACTGCCGGGATGTGGAGAATTTCGTTTCCTTTGGCCCGGTATTTCCAGGGGAGCCGGAACTGGCTCACGAGGCGGATGAATTTATCGACCTGGATCAGATGGTAGAGTGCGCAAGGCTCTACGCCCAGGCGCTGTATCGCCTGCTGCAGATGGAATAGAAAACAGTTTTTGGAAAAAGACGCTCTGTGTGAAAGAAAAACCGGTCACACAGAGCGTTTTTTATGGGAAATCCTGTGTAAGAACCAGTCTTCGTTGCCTGTCGCGGATTTCTCTGGTATGATATAAATAAATGTGTAAGGCGGGTGAGCGGGGATGAAGATGGCAATTGGAAGCGGGAAACTGATCTATGACCGAAAACTGCTGGAACGGGCATGGGACCAGGCGGTCCTGTGGCTGATCCTGGCAGCGTTCTGTGTCGCGGCCTATGGTCTGGTATCTGTTCAGGCGACAGTGGTGGAAACCGGGAGATCTGAGAGAGGAGCAGTGTCCCGGGGAATGATATCAGCGGGGACAGCGGAATCTCTTGCCGGGATCCGTGAAGGGAAGCCGGATTGGATGACCTGGACTCTTCCCGGCGCGCTGGTTCTGACAGAAGAGCTGGATGTGACTTTGGAGGAAAGGCAGGAAGCGGTGAAGGCAGAAGGACTTTCTGACAGTGGCGGGGCTATGGCTGCGGCGGCTCCTGTGGAGACAGCGCCTGCGGAGAAAGCGCCGGCAGAAGAGGCGCCTGCAGTGGAGATGCCTGGGACGGATACGGCTGTTGTGCCAGTTGAGATCCCGGTGATCCTGCACGGGAACGGCGGTCTGCCGGAGACGTCGGAACTGACAGTGGCAGCGGATGGCTTTGACCTGGAAGGCCTGGCGGAACCAACCCGCCTTGGTAAGCTGTTTGATGGCTGGTATCTGGACGCCGGGTGCACCATTCCATTTACCAAAGTGGAGGAGGGAGCATCCCGGGTGGAACTGTATGCGGGATGGAAAGAATTTACAGGATATCGGTGTGACGACGCCGGATATGTGGCGGGCTACACAGATGCGGGGCTGGTGCTTACAGACGGTCTGGTAGCGCTGCCTGCCCATGGCAGCTGCGTGGGTCTTCGGGCAGGCGCTTTCGCCGGGATTGAAGAGGAGATCTTTGAGATTTACATACCGGCTAATATCACCAATATCGAGGAACATGCATTTACGGGAATGTCCAATCTTTTGTTTATCGAAGTGGCGGCTGGAAACCCGGCTTATTACAGCGTGGATGGCCTATTGTATCACAGCGACGGGAGCCTGGCGGTGACGCCGGCGGGACGGCAGATGATGTAGAAATCCTGATTTTGTGATATACTAGTGAAAAGCAGTATGAGGAAGGAAAGTAACATTGAATATACAGAAGATATAAGACTATTGTATACAATCAAAAATGAAATGGTATAAGCATGCGTTAGAGCGTATGCAGGAACGGGATATAAGCCGGCAGGATGTAAAAAACTGTATTATGCAGGGGGAGATCATAGAAGATTACCCGGATGATTTTCCTCATCCAAGTTGTCTTATCTTTGGTCGGACGATGGATCAAAAAGTTATCCATGTTGTGGTAAGCTTAGATGAGGATCAGGATACAATAGGGATTATAACCGTATATTATCCTAGTGTTGAAAAATTTGAGAAAGATTTAAAAACAAGGAAGGTGCGTAAATAATGTGTATGTTATGTAAATGTGATACAGTACGGCAAAGTACCACAACTCATGTGGTAAATTACAGAGGATCTGTTATTGTGATCAAGAATGTACCCTGTGAAGAGTGTGAGCAGTGTGGAGAAATTTTTTATACAGATGAAGTAGCGGAACATTTGGAGACAATGGTCAATGACGCAAAGAAACTTCTGCAGGAAATTTCTGTGATTGATTATACCAAGGTTGCGTGATAGGATATTGCGATGTTCAAAGTCCACCTGGCAGAAAGGGGGGGATCTTCTTCCTGCCGGGTGGAGTTCTTTTTTGTACAGGCAGAGAATATAGATTTAGAAAAACGGACAAGGATCTTGGATGGGAAAGAAAAGAGCATTACATAGATACAGCAGGACTTACCGGTATGTGAGAGGCAAAAGGGCGGCCCGCCGCAGGGCTATCCGGCGCCAGATCTGGCTGTGCGGGGCGATCCTTTGCTGCGCCTTTCTGATTGCGGCGGGAGCCAGGTGGCTTCCCCAGGCGGCAGAGGAGAAAGGCGGTTCTTCTGTGGGAAAAGGACAGCCCTCCGGGACCGGGGAAGAGCTGGCGGGGGAGAACCCGGATATCCGGGTTCTTCTTATGACTGACGGATATCAGAAGGAGACCCATGTCAAGGCAGTGCTCTCTGCGGAGAGTGGTCTTGTGGTGAACTGGGGAGACCGGGAGGAGGAAGTGGAGGGGAAACTTACGGTGGAGCCGGAGGATGACCGGCTTAAAGAAGGAGTGATCCGGGTGCGCGCCAGAGAGGGCAAAGTGAAGGTGGAGACCCTGCATCGGGGTTATGGGACACCTTCCTACGCAGGAGTTATTGAACTTCGCGCCGCCGGGGAAGAGCTGGTGCTGATCAATGAGCTCCCGCTGGAGACTTATCTGGAGGGCGTGGTGCCCAGCGAGATGCCGGCCTCCTATGAGCCGGAAGCCCTGAAGGCCCAGGCTGTGTGCGCCAGGAGTTTTGCCTGCCGGCAGATGGAGAGCTTTGGTTATCCGGAATACCAAGCCCATGTTAACGACAGTACAGATTACCAGGTGTACGGTAATTCCAAACCGGCGGAAAGCGCCGGGGAAGCGGTGAGAGCCACTGCCGGGGAGGCGGTGCGCTATCAGGGCAAGGTGGTGACCACTTATTATTATTCCACTTCCTGCGGCCGCACCACCAATGTGGAGGCATGGGGAACCAAACCGGGGAAGGCCAATGCCTATCTGCAGTCGGTGGAGGTGAAGGGAGAGGCGGGGGACTATGAGAAGGATCTGCCCTGGTACCGATGGGAGGCAAGGATCCCGGAGGAGGTCCTGTCCCGTCTCATCCGGGAAAATACCAAAGAAGATATCGGTACGGTGGAAGAATTAACGGTAACAAAGCGGGGACCCGGGGATGTGGCCCTTGCGATCCAGGCCGCCGGTGAAAAGGGGGCTGTCACCGTGGAGACGGAGAATAAGATCCGGCGGGCTCTTGGAGGAGAAGGCTATGAGATCAGGAAGCAGGACGGGACCACTGTTTCCAGTTCTAAGCTTCTTCCCAGCGCTTTCTTTACTGTGAAGAAGGAGAAGGACTGCTTTGTGATCCGGGGCGGCGGGTACGGTCACGGCATCGGTATGAGCCAGAACGGGGCCAATGAAATGGCAAAGCAGGGGATGGACTACCGGGAGATCCTGACTTTATTTTATCAGGGTGTGACCATTGAATAGAGAGGAAGATTGTATGGAGATCGGGAGCTGTGGTCAGAAGATCCAGTATGAGAAGAGAGAAGACGGGATCTGCGTCACCGGCTGTGGCGGGGAAGAAAGCGCTATTGTGATCCCGGAAACCATTGAGGGGATAAAGGTGACGTCTGTCGGCGCCTATGCATTTGCACAGAAGCAGGAGGTTCGGGAGATCCATCTGCCCGATGGTGTGCGGGAGATCGGAAGATATGCCTTCTATCGGTGCCGGAACCTGGAGAAGCTTGGCCTCTCAGACGGGATCCTGGAGATCGGAGGAGGCGCCCTGAACGGCTGCCGGCCCGGCCAGGTGGAGATCCATCTGCGGCGGGGCGAGGCCTCGGCCTTAAAATCCATTGTGGAGGAAGTGCGTTTTGCCATCCGGGTTACCCTTCATTATCACCGGGAGGATGGCCGGGTGGAGACGGCACAGGTACTGTTCCCGGAACATTATGAGGAGGCGGTGGAGAATACGCCGGCCAGGATCCTCTATACCAGCCATCACGGATCCGGCGGTTATTATCGCCAGTGCTTTTATGAGCGGAAGCTGGATTTTGCCAAATATGACGCAAGACTTCCCTGGGCGGTGGCGGATGAAACGCCGGAGACGGTGGCGGAGCTGGCGCTTAAGCGCCTCCGGTTCCCGGTGGGGCTTTCCGACAGGGCCAGGGAGAGTTATGAAGGATTTTTAAGAGACGAGGGAGCGGCGGCTGCAAGGTTCCTGGTAACAGAGGAAGACACAGAGGGACTAAAGTTTCTCCTGAAAAAGGAACTGCTGGACGGTCCGGCCCTGGAGGCGGGGATCCAGGCGGCCCTGGATAGCGGAAAGACAGCTTTGGTAAGCCTTCTCATGGAAGAGAGGGGGCGGCGGTTTCCCAGGAAACAGAAGACATTTGAATTATAAGAAGAAAGTGGAACAGGGATGGAAGAAAGGACAGGAGTAAGAACAGAAGAAGAGGCCATGAGCGTCATGCTGGAAGATATCGGCAGACAGATCCTTACAGTTACCCGCAGCGAGCTGTATCTGTCCATGCGATTCCTGGATGTGGCCTTAAGTAGTTTCCAGTTCGTCATGGATCCGCAAATGGAGACTATCGGGACGGACGGGCTTGCCATCTACTATGAGCCCTCCTGGCTGGGGGGACGGTACCGGGAGGACCGGACACAGGTAAACCGGGTCTATCTCCATATGGTGCTCCACGCCATTTTCCGGCATATCACCGGGAGAAAAGGGAGGGACAAGCGTTATTACGACCTGGCCTGCGACATTGCGGCGGAGTCGGTGATCGACGGGCTGCCCGACCGATGCGTGCGGGGACTCAAGTCCTTCCCCCGGCGGGAGACTTACCGGAGGCTGAAAGAGAAGATGAAAGTACTGACGGCGGAGAAGATCTGCCGGGAACTAATGGGATGGGAGTTGTCCCCGGAGGCCTTTGCCCGGCTGGAGGAAGAATTCCGGGTGGACAGCCACCTGTACTGGCCTGAGGATGATCCGGAGAAACGGCAGCAGGTGGAGAACCAGTGGCAGGACATCAGTGAGAAGACCCAGATGGATATGGAAGCCTTTTCCAGCGAGGCTTCCTCCCAGGCGGGAACCTTGGTGGACCAGCTGCGGGTGGAGAACCGGCAGCGGTATGATTACGGGAAGTTTCTGCGCAAATTTGCGGTGCTTAAGGAGGAGATGGCGGTGGATCCGGATTCTTTTGACTACGTGTTCTACAGCTACGGCCTGCGTCTCTATGGGAATCTTCCCCTTATTGAGCCCCAGGAGTGGAAAGAGGAGAAGAAGATCCAGGAATTCGCGGTGATCATCGACACTTCCATGTCCTGTTCCGGGGAGCTGGTGCGAAGATTTCTGGAGGAGACTTACACCGTTTTAAGTGAGGAGAACAGTTTCTTCCGCAAGGTGAACATCCACATCATCCAGTGCGACGAGGCGGTGCAGACGGACGTGAAGATCACCAGGGCGGAGGAACTGGTCCAATATATGGAACAGCTGGAATTAAAGGGGGAGGGAGGCACGGATTTCCGTCCGGCTTTCGCCTATGTGGACAGGCTCCGGGCGGAGCATGCCTTTGACAATCTGCGGGGCGTGCTGTATTTTACTGACGGCAAGGGCATTTTCCCGGAGAAAATGCCGCCCTATGAGACGGCCTTTGTCTTCCTGGAGGAGGACTATGAAGAGGTGGAAGTGCCGCCCTGGGCCATTAAGCTGATCCTGTCGGAAGAAGATCTTTTGGAAGAAGGAAGAGGAGGAACTTATGCATATTAAAAGAGCGAAACAGGAAATCAAAGATTCCATTGAGGCGTATCTTGCAAAGGACGCCTACGGGGAGTATGTGATCCCCTCCATCCGCCAGCGGCCCGTGCTTCTCATGGGGCCTCCGGGGATCGGCAAGACCCAGATCATGGAGCAGGTGGCCCGGGAGTGCGGCATCGGCCTTGTGTCCTACACCATCACTCACCACACCCGGCAGAGCGCCATCGGTCTGCCCTTTATCAAGGAGCGGACCTTCGGGGGACAGTCGCGGCAGGTGACGGAGTACACCATGAGCGAGATCATCGCTTCTGTCTATGAGAAGATGGAGAAGACCGGGCTCAGGGAAGGGATCCTGTTCATCGATGAGATCAACTGCGTCTCGGAGACGCTGGCGCCGGCCATGTTGCAGTTCCTTCAGTGCAAGACTTTTGGAAACCAGAAGGTGCCGGAGGGATGGATCATCGTGGCGGCGGGGAATCCGCCGGAGTACAACAAATCGGTGCGGGAGTTTGACGTGGTGACGCTGGACCGGATCAAGCGCATCGACGTGGAAGAGAACTACGAGGTGTGGAAGGAGTATGCCCTGGAGGTGGGGATCCATCCTGCCATTCTCTCTTATCTGGATCTTAAGAAGGAGCATTTCTACCGGATGGAGACCACCCCGGACGGACGGGCATTCGCCACGGCAAGAGGCTGGGAGGATCTCTCGGAGCTTCTGAAGGTCTATGAGGAGCTGGGCAAGAAGATGGACCGGGAGGTGGTCCACCAGTATATCCAGCACTGGAAGATCGCCAAGGATTTTGCCGTTTATCTGGAGCTTTATGAAAAATACCAGCGGGACTATGGCCTTAAGGATATTCTGGCCGGGCGCTGGGAAAAGGATACATTGGAGAAGCTTTCCTATGCTTCCTTTGACGAGCGGTTAAGCGTAGTGGGGATGCTCTCCGGGAAGCTGCGGGAATATTTCCGGAACTATGTGCTCCTGGACCAGTATGTGACTATGCTCTATGGGGCGCTGAAGCGTATGCAGGCTTCAGGCGGGGACCTGGAAAGCCTGTGCCGGGAAGAGAGTGGAAAGTATGAGGATCTGCGGAAGGCAGAGCAGCTGACCAGGGGACAGGATCATCTGTGGCGGCAGGTACTGGAGACTTTGGAGGGCTGGAAGTGTAAGACCGGGGCGGAACATCTTAAGGGAGAGGACGCATTTGCCCGGGTGAGGGAATGGTTCCAGAAGGAAGTGGACCATAGATCTGTGGCGGCAGAGGAGACCGAAGAGGCACTGGAGCATGCATTTTCCTTCCTGGAGAAGGCCTTCGGGGACAGCCAGGAGATGGTGGTGTTTGTGACCGATCTTAACAGCAACAGGGACAGCATCCAGTTTCTGCGGGAGAATGACTGTGCCAGCTATTACCGTTACAATAAGGGGCTTCTCTTTGATGAGCAGCAGGAGAAGATCCTGGCCCGGATGGATGAGGCGGAAGGAAAGCTTTCTTTTGGCCTGAAGGGGGAGTAGCGTCACCGGCTCATTGACGGGGAGCGGCAGGAAGAGGTATAATAAGGGGAGTGAGGGAGGAATATGAAGAGTTGGATGAAAGTGCTTTTGCTTATTCTGGCAGGGGTGCTGGCGCTGGGGGTGGGAGCCTTTGGCAGCTGGTATTTTCTGGAGAAGCAAAACGAGCAGGAAATGGAAGAGATAGAGCGGCAGGCCCGGGAGGCCATTAAGGAGGAACAGACAGTGGAGAAGGAGAAGATCCGGATCGGGGAACTGTCTTTTGCCCGGATCTCGGACCGGGAGATTGAGATCCGGTGGCCGGATCAGTGGGATGGCTATATCAGAGAATATCAGATAGAACGGCGGACGCCGGGGTCAGGAAGCTGGGAGCAGGTGGGAAGCCTGCCTGCCGGTCAGGGAACGGCAGAAGGGCAGTTGTCCTGGGTGGACACCCTGGAGGACGGTTCCATCCGGCAGTATGAGTACCGGGTGCAGGCAGAGCCTTTGGATCCGGAGGCTTGTGAGGTTCAGGATGGAGAGCCGGTAATGGCCAGCAATCTTCTCCTTTGTATCGATCCAGGCCACTACGCCGGCAAGAACATGATCCAGACGGAGCCGGTTTACGCGGAGGGGGATTTCACACTGCCGCTTGCAAAGGAGCTTGAGAAGATCTTAAGAGAAGAGTATGGTGTGACCGTCAGGATGACCCGGGACTCCGGGGATATTTCCCTTGGAGGGTACAGCAATGACAGTCTGGATTCCGGACATATCAGCCTGCGGGGAGAGGCGGCTAAAGGGGCGGATCTCTTTATCTCTCTCCACACCAACGCCAATCTGGAGGGGGCCAATGGCTGTGCCACTGAGGAGCAGCCCATTTCCATTAATAAGCCCATTCTGATCCTCAATGAGCCGGCCTGTCAGGATCCTCAGGTGATTCGGCTGGCTAACCAGATCGGAAGCGGTCTTGCAAAGGCCAGTGCAGAGCTTGGGATCGCCGCGGAGGATACGTTCCAGGAAGTGGCGGACGCCGGGGAGATCCGGGAATGGACGGACGCTTACAATGACGCCACGAATGTGGAAGGCACCGTCTGCCGCAGGACGGGACAGAACGGAGATTATTATGGAGTGCTCCGGGGAGCGGCCAATGTGGGAGTGCCGGGGATGATCATTGAGCACGGCTTCCACACAGTGCCTGAGATGCGGGGCACGGCGAAGGCCGGAGAACTGGCAAAAGCCTGGGCCCGGGCGGATGCGGAAGGCATTGCGGAAGGATTTGGATTTCTATAGAAAACAAAAGGAAGAAACGGGGGAATGAGAGATGTTTTGTGGAAATTGTGGACACCAGATCGAGGATGACGCGCTGTTTTGCCCAAACTGCGGGGCGAAGGTAGAAGGCGCGCCGGAAGAGCCGGAAAAGCAGGCGCAGCAGGAACCTGCCCTGGATCCAGGACCGGCGGGCGCGAAGAAACCGCCCAAAGGCGGGCAGAAGAAAAAGAGGTCCCAAAAGCCGCTGATCGCGGCAGTGATCGCAGTGGTGCTGGTGTTTCTTCTGGCAGGGGGCGGGACGGTCTATGCCACTGCCGGACTTACTATGCAAAAGGATAAGGCCCTGTCCCAGGTGGAGGAATGCGGATTCCAGGAATATGAGGAACAAGCCAAGGCCGCCGCGGAGGAATGGAAAGGTCTGGGGATCCTGGATGTTGGAAAGAAGCAGGATGTGATCAAGGAACTGAAATCCGTGAAGGAAGACCTGGATGATTTCATCGGGGAGCAGATGGATTTCTATGAGAGCGTGGATATGTCTGAGGCGGAAAAAGCAGAGACAGAGTCTTACGAGAAAGAGCTTCAGGCTGTGGAGCAGGCGACCGGGAATAAGAAGCCGGATTATCCGGCAGTGAAGAAGGCCTTTGAAGAACTGGACAGCATCGTATTCCAGTATGTGGAGCCGGAGCAGGAGCTGACGGTGGATGTGCAGCAGGTGGACGCCTCGGAGTTTCCTACCGTCCGGCTGTATGTGAATGTGGAGGATCCGGCGACAGGCGAGGTGCCGGAAGATCTGGACAGCATGCTCTTCTATATCGAGAAGGAGGACGCCAACGCAGAATATGTCCGGCAGACGGTGACTGCGGCCAACCAGCTGAATGAGAAGGAAGCCCTGAAGGTGGATATGGTGGCGGATGTCAGCGGAAGCATGAACGGCAGTCCCCTGAACGAAGCCAAGAATATTATGAACAATTTCATCAATAGCGTGCAGTTTGAGGCGGGAGACCTGGTGGAGCTGACTTCATTTTCAACCGGCGTACGGCTGGAGCAGGAGTTCTGTGACGACCCAGATCTTCTGACCCAGAAGGTAAACCAGCTGTTCACCGATGATATGACCAGCCTTTATGACGCCCTTTACACTTCAGTAGAACGTGTGGCCGCCCAGAACGGAGCCCGGTGCGTGATCGCATTTACCGATGGGAATGATAATTACAGCAACTGTAGCCAGGAAGACGTGATCCAGGTGGCCAATCGGTACCATGTGCCGGTGTTCATCATCGGGATCGGCTCCATTGACGCTTCCAGGATCAGCTATATCGCGGAGCAGACGGGCGGAAAATATTACAGCATCAGCGACGTTTATTCCATGGAAAGCATTTACCAGGAGATCTATGAGATGGAGAAGCAAATGTATCTTCTGGAGTTCGAGGACAGCACCGGGGCGACAGTGGACGACAAGGCCAATATCCAGGTGGGATATCACAGCAGAGAGTACGGCGGGGAATGCCAGTATTCCTACGAGCCTAACGTGCTGCTGAGCGCCAAGGCCGCCACGGTCTATGAAGACGGACCGGAGGCGGTAGTGGAGAAGTACCTGAAGAACTTCCCGGATGCAGTGACCAATAACGATTTCTCCCTGATCTCCGATTGCCTGAAACCAGGCAGCGCCATTTACCAGGAACAGGAGAAGTACGTGCAGAGAGATATCTCCGAGCGGCTGGACAGTTATGAGATCACGGATGTTTCCTACAACGGAAACAATAATTGCGTAGTCTCCACCAGAGAGACCTATTATGTACAGGTGGCGGGCAAGCCGCTGCAGCTGATGACCCAGGAGTGCCAGTACGCGTTGGAAAACGCGGGAGGGACGACCTGGTATATGACCGATTTTGTAGACCTGAAAGTCGTGTCCAGGATTAAGCAGTAGTTAATTGGGGACGTGGTATTTTCGAAAATACCACGTCCCAGATTGAAAAAACCCTGTCCCCAATTGAAAAAACCCTGTCCCCAATTGACATCGGACAGGGAAATCTATATAATAGTCAGAAGTGATAAGGGAGTAGTTGGCGCGAAAAGCGTAGTTTTGTCAACATACTGGTGGAAAAATGCACCTGGCATTACTTTAAATGATGAGACTTATTCATGGGATACCATGAATGGGTCTTTTTTTGAGCCGATCAGTGCAAAAAGGGACAGGGTATTTTTAATCTGGGACGTGGTATTTTTAAAAATACCACGTCCCCAACTAAGGAGGTACATATGGGAATCGTTGAGTTATTGCTGATTGCGGTGGGATTGTCGATGGACGCTTTTGCTGTGTCTGTCTGTAAGGGCCTTGCGATGAAGCGGTGTACGTGGAGCAAGGGTGTGATCGTGGGGCTGTATTTTGGGGTCTTCCAGGCGGGGATGCCGGCTGTCGGATATCTTTTGGGGGTGCAGTTCAAGGATGTGATCACCTCGGTGGATCACTGGATCGCTTTCATTCTGCTTGGGATCATTGGCGGGAACATGATCTGGGAAGCGGTGAAGGGGGACGAGGCCTGTGATTCTTCCGGGGAATCTCTGGATGTGCGGACCATGCTGGCCCTGGCGGTGGCCACCAGCATCGACGCCCTGGCGGTGGGGGTGACGTTCGCCTTTCTCTCAGTAAATATCGTCTGGGCGGTGAGTTTTATCGGCGTGACCACATTTACAATCTCGCTTATCGGTGTTAAAATAGGCAATATATTCGGGACCCGGTACAAGTCTAAGGCGGAGCTGGCAGGGGGCATCATCCTGGTGCTGATCGGCTGCAAGATCCTGCTGGAGCATCTGGGAATTCTGTGACGAAAATCTGATCAAACATGAGAAAAACAGGGCGGAGGCCCAAAAAGGAGAAGGGAATATGAAATGGAACCAGTTTCGCCTGAAGACGACCACGCAGGCGGAGGATATTGTAAGCAGCATGCTGGCGGACCTTGGCATCGAGGGAGTGCAGATTGAGGACAAGGTGCCGCTGACAGCACTGGATAAGGAGCAGATGTTCGTGGATATCCTGCCGGACATTCCGGAAGATGACGGCACCGCCTATCTGACCTTCTATCTGGAGGAGGACGAGAACAAGGAGGAGATCCTTCAGAAGGTAAGAGAGGAACTGGAAGAGATGCGGGCATTTCTGGATGTGGGGGAGGCCTCCATCCAGGAGTCGGTGACCGAGGACGTGGACTGGGTGAACAACTGGAAGCAGTACTTCCATCAGTTTACCATTGACGACATCCTGATCATCCCTTCCTGGGAGCAGGTGAAGCCGGAGGACAGCGGGAAAATGATCATCCACATCGATCCGGGCACTGCCTTTGGGACTGGCATGCATGAGACTACCCAGCTTTGCATCCGGGCGCTGAAAACCTATGTGAAACCAGGGGATCAGATCCTGGACGTGGGCTGCGGAAGCGGGATCCTTGGAATGCTGGCGCTGAAGTTCGGGGCAGCCTATAGTGTGGGGACGGACCTGGATCCCTGCGCCATCGAGGCTACCAGGGAAAATATGGAGGTTAACGGGATATCCACGGACCAGTATCAGGTGATGATCGGAAATATCATTGATGATCCGGCGGTGCAGGATCAGGTAGGCTATGAGAAATATGACGTGGTGGCGGCCAATATTCTGGCAGATGTGCTGGTGCCCCTGACGCCGGTGATCATCCATCAGATGAAGCCCGGCGCTGTCTACATTACCAGCGGTATCATAGAAGGGAAGGAAGAACTGGTGGCCCAGGCGGCAAGGGATGCCGGACTTACGGTTCTGGAGATCAATCATCAGGGCGAGTGGGCCTCGGTGGTAGCCAGGAAAGAGCAGGAGAAGTAAGAGTATGCAGCATTTTTTCGTACCTCCGTCCCAGGTGGGAGAGGGGGAGATCCTGGTCACGGGACCGGATGTCAACCATATGAGAAATGTCCTCCGGATGCGTCCGGGGGAGGAACTGGTGGTCAGCGACGGCAATAACCGTCAGTACCGGTGCGCCATTGACCATTATGAAGGGGAAAATGCTTTTCTTTCTATTCTGGAGGAAAAGGAGACGGATACGGAGCTTCCCTCCAGGATCTATCTCTTCCAGGGGCTTCCCAAGCAGGAGAAAATGGAGTGGATCGTGCAGAAATCCGTGGAGCTGGGGGTCTGCCAGGTGATCCCGGTGGCCACCCGGCGCAGCGTGGTCCGGCTGGACGAGAAGAAGGCGGCGAAAAAGGTGGCCCGCTGGCAGCAGATCGCCGAGAGCGCGGCAAAGCAGGCGGGACGGGGCTACATCCCCCAGGTGGGGGATGTGCAAAGCTACGCCCGGGCGCTGGAGCAGGCGGCAGAGCTTGACGTGGTGCTGATCCCCTATGAGCTGGAGCGGGACGTGCGAAGATCCAGGGAGATCCTGGAAGGGATCCGTCCGGGGCAGTCGGTGGGGATCTTCATCGGCCCGGAGGGCGGCTTTGAGAAGGAAGAAGTGGAGGCGGCGCTGGCGGCGGGAGCGTATCCCATCTCTCTGGGACGGCGTATCCTGCGGACAGAGACAGCCGGGCTGACCGTCCTTTCTCTTTTGATGTTTCACTTGGAGGCGTAGCCACATAGGTTAATAGTAAGAAAGAGCAGGAAGTGAGTTTATGAAAGAAGTATATCTGGATAATTCCGCCACCACCCGGACTTACGACAGCGTGGGCGACCTGGTGCGCAAGGTAATGTGCGAGGATTACGGCAATCCTTCTTCCATGCACGCCAAGGGCGTGACGGCGGAACATTATATAAAAGAAGCAAAAGAAACCCTGGCAAAGCTTATGAAGGTGCAGGATAAGGAGATCTTTTTTACCTCCGGGGGCACGGAGGGCGACAATCTGGCCCTTATGGGGGTTGCCCGGGCCAACCGGCGACGGGGCAATCACCTCATTACCTCTGCCATTGAACATCCGGCGGTGATCAATACCATGCGCCATCTGGAGGAAGAGGGATATCGGGTAACGTTCCTGCCGGTGGACCGGTACGGGAGGATCCGGCTTGACGATCTGAAGGAGGCTTTGTGCGAGGACACCATCCTGGTGTCGGTGATGTATGTGAATAATGAAGTGGGATCGGTGCAGCCCATCGCGGAGGCGGCCAGCATCGTGAAGGCGTATAACAAAGACATCCTCTTCCATGTGGACGCGGTCCAGGGCTTTGGAAAGTACCGGATCTATCCCCGGAAGCTGAACGTGGACCTGTGCACCATAAGCGGCCATAAGATCCACGGGCCCAAGGGCATCGGCGCCCTGTATGTGGGAAGCCATGTGAAGATCCAGCCCATTGTCTTTGGAGGAGAGCAGCAGAAGAATGTGCGCTCCGGCACGGAAAATGTCCCGGGCATTGCAGGGCTGGGGCTGGCGGCGAAGCTCATTTACCAGGAGCTGGATGAGAAGGTAGCCCGTATGCGGGAACTGAAGGCGCATTTCATCGAGGGTGTGCAGGAAATCCAGGATATCACGATCCATGGCCTGTACGATGAGACGTCGGCGCCCCATATCATCAGCGTGGGATTTGCGGGGATCCGAAGCGAGGTGCTGCTCCACGCCCTGGAGGAGAAGGGCATCTACGTGTCTTCTGGTTCGGCCTGCGCCTCCAATCATCCTCAGATCAGCGGGGTGTTAAAAGGCATCGGAGCCGGTCAGGAGTACCTGGACGCCACACTGCGGTTCAGCATGTCGGAATTTACCACCCTGGAAGAGATTGACTACACTCTTGAGACCCTCTATAATATAGTACCAGTACTGCGAAAATATACCCGGCATTAACAGCCGAAAAGACAGGAGAAACAAGCGATGAGATTTCATACCTTTTTATTGAAATATGGAGAGATCGGGATCAAGGGAAAGAACCGGTATCTTTTTGAGGACGCCCTGGTACGCCAGGTGAAGCGGGCCCTTACAGATGTGGACGGGGAATTCAAAGTTTACAAATCCCAGGCCAGGATCTATGTGGACTGTGTGGGAGAATACGACTATGAGGAGACGGTGGAGCACCTGACCCGGGTGTTCGGCCTGGTGGGGATCTGCCCGGTAGTCCGCATGGAGGACCGGGGATTCGACCAGCTGAAGAAAGATGTTGTGGCTTATATGGATGAAGTGTATCCGGATAAGAACCTGACCTTCAAGGTGGAGGCCCGCCGGGCAAAGAAATCTTATCCCAAGACCTCCATGGAGATCAACTGCGATCTGGGCGAAGCCATTCTGGAAGCATTTCCCCAGACCCGGGTGGACGTCCATCACCCGGATGTGATGCTCCATGTGGAGATCCGCAATGAGATCTATGTCTACTCCCAGATCATCCCGGGAGCCGGCGGAATGCCGGTGGGGACCAACGGCAAGGCCACCCTTCTTCTGTCCGGCGGCATCGACAGTCCGGTGGCAGGTTATATGATCGCCAAGCGGGGCGTGGAGATCGAGGCGGTATACTTCCATGCGCCGCCGTACACCAGCGAGCGGGCCAAGGAAAAGGTGGTGGATCTGGCGAAGCTGGTGGCCAGATACGCAGGCCCCATCAGGCTTTATGTAGTAAATTTCACCGATATCCAGCTCTACATCTACGACCAGTGTCCTCATGATGAGCTGACTATTATCATGCGACGCTATATGATGCGCATCGCGGAACATTTCGCCAGACAGGATAAGAGTCTGGGACTGATCACCGGGGAGAGCATCGGCCAGGTGGCAAGCCAGACCATGCACAGCCTTGCGGCCACCAACGACGTGTGCACCCTGCCGGTGTACCGGCCGCTGATCGGTTATGACAAGCGGGAGATCGTGGAGATCGCGGAGCGGATCGGCACCTTTGAGACTTCCATCCAGCCCTTTGAGGACTGCTGTACCATTTTTGTGGCGAAGCACCCGGTGACCAAACCCAATGTGGAGGTGATCCGGCGTTCCGAGGAGAAGCTGGAGGAGAAGATCGGCGAGCTGTTCCAGAAGGCAGTGGATACCGTAGAGATCATGGAAGTGGAGTAAAAAAGTACAGAGGACAATAAAAAAGATTGCGCAGATCCTGCGCAATCTTTTCCTGCGGGAACCTTCCCGGATGACCGGCGTTTAGTTGGCCAGATAAGGTTCCAGTGTTTTCATTACATCATCCAATTCTTCTTCGCCTGCGTGGATGGCGAGATCAATGGGCTGGGACAGGTCAAGGCTGAAGATTCCCATCATGGATTTGGCGTCAATTACATATCTTCCGGATATCAGGTCAAAATCATAGTCGAATTTGGAGATATCATAGACAAAAGATTTTACTTTATCGATGGAGTTTAAAGAAATTTTTACAGTTTTCATTGGAATAATCTCCTCGCTTTCTTTGATGTTCTATCAATATCTTAAGAGCAGGGGAATTAAAAGTCAAGGAATAAATTGGTAAAGTCTAGGAAAAGAAAGGAACAGAACCTATGAGAAAAGCGGCGCTGCACAACCTGGGCTGCAAAGTAAACGCATATGAAACAGAGGCCATGCAGGAGCTCCTGGAGCAGGCGGGTTATCAGATCGTGCCTTTTGAGGAGCAGGCGGATGTGTATATCATCAACACCTGTACCGTCACCAATGTGGCGGACCGCAAATCCAGGCAGATGATCCACCGGGCCCGGAAGAGAAATCCCGGGGCGGTGATCGTGGCCGCGGGCTGCTATGTGCAGACTAAGGACACAGCGGGGCTTGACGCAGACATAGACATCGTGATCGGAAACAATAAGAAGAAGGAGATCGCCAAAGTCCTGGAGGATTATTTCCAGGAGAAGGGCGCCGGGACAAAGAAGATCGAGCGGGTGGACATCGGACATACTAGCGAATATGAGGATCTGACGGTGAGCCACACGGCGGGACACACCCGGGTATTTTTGAAAGTGCAGGACGGCTGCAACCAGTTCTGTTCCTACTGTATCATCCCCTATGCCAGGGGCCGGGTGCGCAGCCGGAGCCGGGAAGAGGTGGTGGCGGAGGTGCGCCGCCTGGCAGAGCGCGGATACAAGGAAGTGGTGCTCACCGGCATTCACTTAAGCTCCTATGGTACGGATATTGGGGACGATCTGCTGTCGCTGATCTTAAGCGTCCACCAGGTGGAAGGGATCTGCCGGATCCGCCTGGGCTCCCTGGAGCCTGGGATCATTACGGAGGAATTTGCCCGGACTCTGTCGGAGTGCCCCAAGTTCTGTCCCCATTTCCATCTGTCCCTGCAGAGCGGGTGCGACGCCACCCTGAAGCGGATGAACCGGCGCTATGACACGGCGCAGTATGAGGAGAAATGCCAGATCCTGCGGAAGTATTTCCAGGATCCTGCTCTGACCACCGACGTGATCGTGGGCTTTCCGGGAGAGACGGAGGAAGAGTTTGAAGCTTCCCGGGCTTTTGTCGACAGGATCAACTTCTATGAGACCCACATCTTTAAATACTCCAGGCGGGAAGGAACCCGGGCCGCTGTTATGGACGGGCAGATACCGGACAGCGTGAAGACCCAAAGAAGCGCACTCCTTCTGGAGCTTGGACAAAAGAAGCAGTGGGAGTATGAAGAGAAGCTTCTTGGGACTGCCCGGGAGGTCCTGATGGAAGAGTCTGTGGTGATCGGCGGGGAGACCTGGCAGGTGGGCCACACAAAGGAGTATGTGAAAATTGGACGAAAAACCGAAGAGGATCTGTCCAATCAACTTGTAAATGTAGAAATTGAGAGTCGTTCACAAATAATCCATTGAATTTTGCGCGGCTTTAAGGTAGAATAATCATGAAGTATTTTGGGAGGACGTGAGTATATGAAGGATTTAAGCAGCACCCAGTTTTTTCAGGTAGAAAGCGGCCCGCAGATCCAGGCGAAAGATATTCTTGAGATTGTGTACAAGGCATTGAGTGAAAAAGGTTATAATCCGGTCAATCAGATCGTTGGATATATCATGTCAGGAGACCCGACTTATATTACAAGCCACAATGGGGCGAGAAGCCTGATCATGAAGGCGGAGCGGGATGAACTGGTAGAAGAGATGCTCAAGACGTATATTGAGCACAACGGCTGGAGATAATGTCAGGGAAGATCATGGGGCTGGATTACGGCTCCAAGACGGTGGGCGTGGCGATAAGCGACGCCCTTGGCATAACGGCTCAGGCGGTGGAGACCATCTTCCGCAAGGAGGAGAACAAATTGCGCAAGACCTGCGCCAGGATCGAGGAGCTGATCCGGGAGCAGAATGTGGAGAAGATCGTTCTCGGCCTGCCTAAGCATATGAACAATGATATGGGAGAGCGGGCGGAACATGCCCTGGCGTTTGGCGAGATGCTCCGGCGGCGCACCGGTCTTCCGGTGGTGATGTGGGATGAACGGCTCACCACGGTGGAGGCGGAGCGGACGCTCAAGGAGCGGGAGGTCCGGCGGGAGGATCGCAAGAAGTACGTGGATCAGATCGCGGCAGTGCTGATCCTGCAGGGATATCTGGATTCCCGCTGCGGCGGAGAGTCCCTCTCTTAGCGAGGTGTTGACTGATGGAAAAGATTACATTCATGTCCGGCGAAATGCAGGAAGAAACTGAATTTTTTGTACTTGAGCAGACAAAGGTAGGCGGGGTGTCATACATTCTGGTCACGGATTCGGAAGAAGACGAGGCGGAATGTTTTATTTTAAAAGATACCGCATCAGAAGAAGCATTGGAGAGCCTCTACGAGATGGTGGAGGACGAAGAAGAACTGAACGCGGTCTCCAAAGTATTTGAAGAGCTGTTGGAGGACGTGGAGATTGAAAGGTAAGTGTCTATGTCGATCAGTCAGGAAAAATTCAAGGAGATGCTCAAAGAAAAAGGTCTTAAGGTAACCAATCAACGGTTGCTTGTATTAGAAGTACTCGCAGATCATCGGGACAGACATATGACTGCGGAAGACATCTATGAACTGGTAAAGGAAGACTATCCGGAGATCGGACTGGCTACCATTTACCGAACGGTGCAGTTGTTGCTGGAAATGCAATTGGTGGATCGTATCAATCTGGATGACGGATGTGTGCGCTATGAAATCGGGGAACTCTTCGAGGGCGAAGGGAAGCACCACCATCATCATTTGATATGCAAGACTTGTGGAACAGTCCTGCCCTTCCGGGACGACCTCCTGGACGGGCTGGAGCGTCATATCGAGGAAAAGACGGGGTTCCATGTGTTAGACCACGAATTAAAGTTCTATGGACAATGCCGTGAATGCCTGAAGAAGGCCCAAGGAAACAGTACGGAAAAACACATGGAGGTGTAAATTTGAAAAAAGAAAACAATGGAAAACTGCGTATCATTCCGCTGGGAGGACTGGAGAAGATCGGAATGAACATTACTGCCTTTGAGTATGAAGACAGTATTGTTGTTGTGGACTGCGGTCTGGCCTTCCCGGAGGACGATATGCTGGGGATTGACCTGGTAATTCCGGACATTACGTATCTGAAGGAAAATATCCGGAAGGTGAAGGGATTTGTCATCACCCATGGACATGAGGACCATATCGGCGCTCTGTCCTATGTGCTGCGGGAGATGAATCTTCCTATTTACGCGACCAAGCTTACCATGGGGATCATTGAGAGAAAGCTGGGAGAGCACAATCTTCTGCGCAGCACCAGAAGGAAGGTGGTCCGCCACGGACAGTCCATCAACCTGGGACAGTTCAGGATCGAGTTTATCAAGACCAACCACAGTATCCAGGACGCGGCGGCGCTGGCCATCTATTCTCCGGCTGGGATCGTGGTCCACACCGGGGACTTCAAGGTGGATTACACCCCTGTATTCGGGGACGCCATTGATCTGCAGCGGTTCGCGGAGATTGGAAAGAAAGGCGTGCTGGCGCTGATGAGCGACAGTACCAACGCGGAGCGCAAAGGATTTACCCAGTCGGAGCGTACGGTGGGGATCACTTTTGACCACATTTTCGCGGAACATCAGAATACCCGGATCATTATCGCTACCTTCGCGTCCAATGTGGACCGGGTGCAGCAGATCATCAACTCCGCCTGCAAATACGACCGGAAGGTTGTGGTGGAAGGCCGGAGCATGGTCAATATCATCCAGGTAGCCCAGGAACTGGGATACTTAAACGTACCGGATAAAACGCTGGTAGAGATCGACCAGCTGAAGAATTATCCGCCGGAGAAGACAGTGCTGATCACCACCGGAAGTCAGGGCGAGTCCATGGCGGCTCTGTCCCGGATGGCGGCGGACGTACACAAGAAAGTAACTATTATGCCTGGAGACACCGTCATTTTCAGTTCCAACCCGATTCCTGGAAATGAGAAATCCGTCTCCAAGGTGATCAACGAGTTGTCCGCCAAGGGAGCCAACGTGATCTTCCAGGACGCCCACGTATCCGGGCATGCCTGTCAGGAAGAACTGAAGCTTATCTACTCCCTGGTGAAGCCCAAATACGCCATCCCCGTGCACGGGGAATACCGGCACCTGAAGGCAAACGCCGGGATCGCCAGATCTCTGGGGATCCCCAAGGACAATATCTTCATCCTTCAGTCCGGCGACGTGCTGGAGGTAAGCAGTGAGGAGGCAAAGGTGGTGGACAAGGTCCACACCGGAGAGATCCTGGTAGACGGCCTGGGCGTAGGCGATGTCGGAAACATCGTTCTCCGCGACCGGCAGCACCTGGCAGAAGACGGGATCCTCATCGTGGTGCTGACTCTGGAGAAGCGGAGCAATCAGCTGCTGGCAGGGCCGGACATCGTATCCCGCGGATTCGTCTATGTGCGGGAGTCTGAAGGGCTGATGGAAGAAGCCCGGCATGTGGTGACAGAAGCAGTGGAGAAATGCTTAAGCCACCAGAGGAATGCGGACTGGAGCAAGATCAAGCTGGTGATCCGCGATACCATGAACGAATTCATCTGGAAACGGACGAAACGGCGTCCAATGATCCTTCCGATCATCATGGACGTTTAAAAAAGATTCAATTTAGGACGTAGCCTTTTGCAAAAAGGCTACGTCCTAAATTGACGTTTGCCCTGTACCAGAATGCGCGCAGGGGTGTACCAAAATGACAGAAGGGGTGTACCAAAATGATCGTTGACGAGAGATTTTCCACTTATGTGGCCTCCCTGGAGGCGCCGGAAGAACCGCTTCTGGAGCGGATCGAGGCGGAGGCGCTGGCGGCGCGGGTGCCGATCATCCGCAAGGAGACTCAGAGCTTCCTGAAAACGCTCCTTGTGATGCATAAGCCCCGCAAGGTCCTGGAGATCGGGACGGCGGTGGGGTTTTCTGCGCTTCTGATGAGCGCCTATCTGCCGGAGGGCGGGCACATCACTACCATTGAGAACTATGAGAAGCGGATCCCCATTGCCAGGGAGAATTTCCGGCAGGCGGGGAAGGAAGGGGAGATCTCTCTTATCCAGGGGGACGCCCTTGCGGTGATGAAGGAGCTTACGGAAGCTTATGATTTTATCTTCATGGACGCGGCCAAGGGCCAGTATATCTATTATCTGCCGGAGGCGGTACGCCTTCTGGCCCCGGGCGGAGTGCTGGTCTCGGACAACGTGCTCCAGGGCGGGGACGTTCTGGAATCCCGGTTCGCGGTGGAGCGCAGGGATCGGACCATCCACAGCCGGATGCGGGAGTATCTTTATGAACTGAAGCATCACGATCAGCTGCAGACATCCATCCTGCCTCTGGGAGACGGGGTGGCGTTAAGCGTAAGAAAGAAATAGCAAGTGACGGATAAGAAGGAGAGAAACAAAGATGAGAGAGAGATGCCCGGAGCTTTTGATCCCGGCCAGCAGCCTGGAGGTTCTGAAGACGGCAGTTATATTCGGCGCGGATGCAGTTTATATCGGCGGCGAGGTGTTCGGCCTGCGGGCAAAAGCGAAGAATTTTTCCATGGAAGAGATGAAGGAGGGGATCTCCTTTGCCCATGAACACGGGGCCCGGGTCCATGTGACGGTGAATATCCTGGCTCACAACCGGGATCTTCCGGGGGTGGAAGAATATCTGAAAGAACTGAAGGAACTAAAACCGGATGCGCTGATCATCGCGGATCCGGCCATTTTTGAACTGGCAAAGGAGATCTGTCCTGAGATCGAGCGGCATATCAGCACCCAGGCCAACAACACCAATTACGGGACTTACCGGTTCTGGTGGAAACAGGGAGCCCGGCGGGTGGTGTCCGCCCGGGAGCTGTCCCTTGCGGAGATCCGGGAGATCCGTGAGAAGATCCCGGAGGAGATGGAGATCGAGAGCTTCATCCACGGGGCTATGTGCATTTCTTATTCCGGGCGTTGCCTTCTGAGCAATTATTTTACCGGTCGGGACGCCAACCAGGGGGCCTGCACTCATCCCTGCCGCTGGAAATATGCGGTGGTGGAGGAGACCCGGCCCGGGGAGTACATGCCGGTCTACGAGAATGAGCGGGGAACCTTCCTCTTTAACTCCAAGGATCTGTGCATGATCGAGCATATTCCGGAGATGATCGAAGCCGGGATCGACAGCTTCAAGATCGAGGGACGGATGAAGACGGCCCTCTATGTGGCTACCGTGGCCCGGACCTACCGGAAGGCTATCGACGATTATCTGGAAAGCCCTGAGAAATATCAGGCCAATATGGAATGGTACCGGCAGCAGATCGGAAGCTGCACCCACCGGGAGTTCACCACTGGATTTTATTTTGGAAAGCCGGGAGAGGAAAGCCAGATCTACGATGCCAGCACTTATGTAAAGGAGTACACCTATCTGGGAATGATCCAAGAAGAGCGGGACGGCCTCTATCAGATCCAGCAGAAAAATAAATTCTCAGTGGGGGAAACTATTGAGATCATGAAGCCGGACGGGAGAAATGTGACCACTACGGTGAAGCGGATCGTGAATGAAGCAGGGGAAGATCAGGAAAGCGCTCCCCATGCCCGGCAGATCCTATACGTGGGGCTTGATAAAGAGGCCAGGCCCTACGATCTTCTGAGAAGAGCAGAGTAGGGAAGAGGCGCGGGACAAGGCGATTTTTGTATGGAAAAGCACAGAGGAGTCGGATTTTACATAGAATGTAGTAACGACGCCTAGAGGTGCTTTCCTTGAAATCATTTCCCCAACCCCTCACTGCCGCAGAAGAGCGATATTATTTGCAACGATATACGGAGGGTGATCTGGAAGCAAAGCACATCCTGATCGAGCGGAATCTGCGCCTCGTCGCCCATATCGTGAAGAAGTATCAGTCCTGCGAGGAAGAGATGGAGGATCTTTTGTCCATCGGCACCATCGGCCTGATCAAAGGGGTCGTCACCTTCAATCCTGATAAATGCGTACGTCTGGGGACTTACGCGGCCCGCTGTATTGAAAATGAGATCCTCATGCATCTGCGGGCCAAGAAGAAATCTTCCCGGGAGGTTTCCCTCTATGAACCCATCGGAACGGACCGGGAGGGGAATGAGATCCAGCTCTTCGACATTATCGAGACAGAGGACGACGCCCACCGGAAGGTGGCGCTCAAAGACGATGTGAAAACGCTCTATACCAGGGTGGAGTCAGAACTCTCCCCCCGGGAGCGGCTGGTGCTGAAGATGCGTTACGGGCTCTATCATGAAGAAGAATATACCCAGCGGGAGATTGCCGGGATCCTGGGCATCTCTCGTTCTTACGTTTCCAGGATCGAGAAAAGCGCCATTGAAAAACTGAGGGAATTTTTCTAAGGATAAAAAAGACAGCAAAGGAGAAAGGACTTTTATGAAACCGGAGTTGAGATTCGAGACAAAAACTATGCGGACAGGGGAATTTGGCGAACCTGCCAGCGTCCCGGACCTGGGGGGAAAAGGAGTGCTCCAGAACCATCTGGAATTTTCCCTGGAGGAAGACGATGAGATCTATGAGGGATTCGGCAGAAGGGCCAATTCTTATCCTTATCCTCAGATCCAGACTTACAGGCGGGAAATAAGAGAGCGGGAGATGAAGACGGCAGTACTGGAAAATGACTTCCTGAGAGCCGTTTTTCTTCCGGAGCTGGGCGGCCGCCTGTGGGAACTTACAGATAAGGAGACCGGGCGGAATCTTCTGTATACCAATGATGTGATCCGTTTCAGCAACCTGGCCATATGCAATGCCTGGTTCAGCGGAGGCGTGGAGTGGAATGTGAGCCTGATCGGCCACACGCCGTTTACCACCCGGTCGCTTTATACGGCAAGGCTTACCATGGGAGAGGGGATCCCGGTGCTTCGGATGTATGAATATGAGCGGGTCCGGGGGATCGAGTATCAGATGGATTTCTGGCTTGAGGAAACAGGAAAGACGCTGAACTGCCGGATGCGGATCGTCAACTCGGGGGATGAGGTGATCCCCATGTACTGGTGGAGCAATATGGCAGTGCCGGAGTATCCGGGAGGACGGCTCATCGTCCCTGCCCGGGAGGCCTACAGCAGCAATTACCAGCGGGTATACAAGACCCGGATTCCGGAAGTGGAAGGGGTGGATGTGACCCGGTACGGGAACATCCCCTCCCAGGTGGATTATTTCTTCAATATTCCGGAGGAGAGCCCCAGGTATATCGCTAATATCGGGGAAGACGGATACGGACTGCTCCAGTATTCCACCAGACGGCTGCGGGGAAGAAAGCTGTTCTCCTGGGGGAAGAAACGGGGAGGTCACCGGTGGCAGGAATTCCTGACGGAAGAGGCCGGCCCTTATGTGGAGATCCAGGCGGGGCTTGGGAAGACCCAGTACGGGTGCATCCCCATGCCGCCCCACAGCGCCTGGGAATGGCTGGAGCGATACGGCAAAGTCCAGATCAATTCAGAAGAACAGGCTCTTTCCTTCGAGGAACTAAGGGATCGGTTTACAGAGCAGATGGCAGAGAGGATCCGGGAAGAAGGTCTGGAGGAGACCCTGGCAGCTACAAAAAGGATGGCAAAGACCAGGGGAGAGCTGGTCTATGAGGGTTGCGGATACGGCGCGGTGGCAGAGGCAGAGCGGGAAGCCCGGGGAGGAAGGCCTTTGTCGGAACATCTGGAATATCACCTGACCAGCCCTCACCAGGAATCCTGGGTTCGGTTTCTTAAGACCGGGCAGATGGACGCACCCTCCCCGGACGGGAAGTCGGGAGGATTCATGTACGGGGAAGTCTTCCGGGACAGGCTTACGGAAGCGGTAGAAGGCGCCGGAAAGGAGAACTGGTACCTCCACTATCAATTGGGGCTTCTTCTTCTGGAGGCCGGAGAGAACCAGAAGGCTGAGCAGGAATTCCTGACCTCCTGGAACCTGGAAGAGACGGCCTGGGCCTGCCATGCGCTGGCGTCCCTCTGTCTTCTGGAGGATCGGAACAGCGAGGCGGCGGACTGGATGATCCGGGGGATCCGGATGCGCCCGGAGGATCTGTCCTATGTGAAGGAGGGGATGCGGATCCTGCTGGCGGTGAAAGGCTATGCCGGGATCCTGGAACTGTATCCCGCCCTTCCGGAGGAGATCCGGCAGGAGAGCCGGGTGACCTTCGATTACTATGCGGCCCTGGGAGGGGCCGGCAGATGGCAGGAAGTCTATGATTTCCTGAGAACCCACCGGGAATTCCTTCTGGAGGACCTGCGGGAGTGCGAGGACAATCTGGCCCAGCTTTGGGAGATGGCCTGCCAGGAATTAAAAGACCAAAAGACAGAGCCCGTGCCGGAGCACTGGGATTTCTCATCTCTGTAAAATCAAGTTGACAAAGGGAGAAGATCTGAGCTAAGATGAGGTTACATCTGGATCGGGGCTTCTCCCTGATCTTATATCTGGCCGGTTCGGCCGTTATTTTCACAAGAAAGAAATCTACAGACAAAAAAGGTAAAGAAAGGAGTGGAGAAATGGCATTTTGTACCATTTTGTCCGCCGCCCTGCAGGGACTTACAGTGGAACCGGTGCAGGTGGAGGCGGATGTGAGCAGCGGGCTGCCCATCTTCCATATGGTGGGCTACCTGTCGTCGGAGGTGAAGGAGGCGGCGGCCAGGGTGCGGACGGCCCTCAGGAATTCCGGGACCCAGCTTCCGCCCAAAAGGATCGTGGTCAATCTGGCCCCGGCAACCCTTCGCAAGCGAGGGGCTTCCTTCGACCTTCCCATCGCCCTGGCGGTGATGGGAGCCCTGGATCTCTATGACCCGGCTAAACTTACAGGGACCCTGGTGATCGGGGAGTTAAGCCTGGACGGAAGAGTCCGTGAGGTGCCGGGGATCCTTCCCATTGTGCTGGAGGCACGCCGGATGGGGTGCCACACCTGTATCCTTCCCAAAGGAAACGCAGCGGAGGGAAGACTGGCGGAGGGGATCTGCATTCTGGGAGTGGAGACGCTGGCGGAAGCAGGAAATTATCTGCGGGGAGAATGCAGGATCCATCCGGAGAAGAAACGAAAACTGCCTTCTTCCCGGGACCTGCAGGAGGGCCTGGACTACCGGGATGTCCGGGGGCAGGAGCATATCCGCCGGGCCGCGGAAGTGGCGGTGGCGGGAGGGCACAACCTGCTGCTCATCGGACCGCCGGGGAGCGGCAAGACCATGATCGCCAGACGTCTGCCTACCATCCTGCCGCCCCCGGACCTGGAGGAGAGCATGGAGATCACCAAGATCTACAGTGTGTTGGGGCTGGTGGACAAGGAACGTCCGCTGATCACCGGGCGGCCGTTCCGCAGTGTCCACCATACCGTTACAAGAAGCGCCCTGGCAGGTGGAGGCGCGGTCCCCATGCCGGGGGAGGTGAGTCTGGCCCATGGCGGGGTGCTCTTCCTGGACGAGCTGGCGGAATTCCCGAGAAATGTGCTGGAGGCACTGCGCCAGCCTCTGGAGGATCACAGGATCCGGATCACCAGAAGCCAGGGAAATTACGTGTTCCCTGCGGATTTCATCCTGGCGGCGGCCATGAACCCCTGCCCCTGCGGGAATTATCCGGATCTGGAGAAATGTACCTGCACCCCCGCCCAGATCCGGCAGTACTTGGGGCGGGTGAGTCAGCCTCTCCTGGACCGGATCGATCTGTGCGCAGAGACAGTAAGATTGTCTTATGAGGCGCTGCGGGACAAGGGACCGGGAGAGAGCTCCGGGAAGATCCGGGAGCGGGTGTGCGCGGCCAGGGAGATCCAGAAGAGGCGCTACCGGGGCAGCAGGCGCCGCACTAACGCCGGACTTGCCGCCGGAGAGCTGGAGCTCTACTGCGCCCTGGGGCCTTCGGAGGAACATCTCCTTGAGGAGGCGTTCCACCGGCTGGATCTGACGGCCCGGACCTGCCACAAGATCCTGCGGGTGGCCCGGACCATCGCGGACCTGGAGGGGGAGGAGAAGATCCGCGCGCCTCATCTTATGGAGGCCATCGGCTACCGGACGGCAGGATACAAGTACAGGGGAGGTGACATTAGATGATGTATGAATACTGGCTTGGGAAGATCCGGGGGATCTCCGGGGCGAAAAAAAGAAAGCTGCGGGAATATTACGGGGACGCCCGGAACATATATTATATAGAAGAAAGCAGACTAAAGAAGGACGCCCTCCTGGGGGAGAAGGAGCTTGACATTCTGTGTGAGGCCAGGAAGCAGGATGGTGTGGAGGAGGATTACCGGAAGCTTATGACGGCAGGGATCCGCTTCCTCCCCTGGTTTGATGGAGATTATCCCCGCCGTCTTCTTAAGGTCCCGTCGCCGCCTTACGCCCTCTATGGGAAGGGGCGGCTGCCGGAGGATGACCGTCCCAGCGTGGCCATTGTGGGAGCGCGGAAATGTACGCCCTACGGGGAACAGGCGGCGCTGGAGTTTGGAGAAGCTCTGGCCCGGGCAGGGGTACAGGTAGTGAGCGGTCTGGCAAGAGGCATTGACGGGGCAGCCCAGCGGGGAGCATTAAATGGCGGCGGAGCAGTGTTTGGCGTGCTGGGTTGCGGGGTGGACGTCTGCTATCCCAGGGAGCACATCGGTCTTTATACGGATATCCAGAGGACGGGGGGACTTCTCTCGGAATATCCGCCGGGGACGCCGCCTCTTCCGGCGCATTTCCCGGTGCGCAACCGGATCATCAGCGGGCTTGCCGATCAGGTGCTGGTGATGGAGGCCAGAGAGAAAAGCGGATCCCTTATCACAGCGGACATGGCCCTGGAGCAGGGGAGGGATGTGTACGCCCTGCCGGGCCCTTTCTCCAGTTCCCTGAGCCGGGGCTGCCATCAGCTGATCCGCCAGGGCGCCGGGATCCTGGTGTCTCCGGAGGAGTTTCTATGGGAGATCGGGCAGGGAAAAAGCCTTTTGAAGCAAAAATCTGACAAAAATGAAAAAATACTTGAAAGTCATGAAAATATGTTGTATAGTTGTCTCGATTTCTTCCCGAAGAGCATAGATCAACTGCAAGATGAGACAACATTCGCCCCTGGAGAACTCCTGGGGCTTTTGACCGCACTGGAGTTGAAGGGCTATGCGCGGGAGGTTTCCAAGAATTATTATGTAAGGGTTCCCTGAGTACAGGGAGGACCCTGGAGAGGATACAGATTTTATGGCACGCTATCTTGTCATTGTAGAGTCACCGGCCAAAGTAAAGACTATCAAGAAATTTCTGGGGAAAAATTATGTAGTCACCGCCTCCAACGGTCATGTGCGGGATCTTCCCAAGAGCCAGATGGGCGTCGACGTGGAGCATGATTTTGAACCCAAATACATCACCATCCGGGGAAAAGGAGAACTCCTGGCAGGACTGCGCAAGGAAGTGAAGAAGGCGGACCGGATCTATCTGGCAACCGACCCGGACCGGGAGGGAGAGGCCATCTCCTGGCATTTAAGTAAAGCGCTGAATCTGGAGGACAAGAAGACCAGCCGGATCAGTTTTAACGAGATCACCAAGAACGCGGTGAAGGAATCCCTGAAACATCCAAGGGAGATCGACATGAATCTGGTGGACGCCCAGCAGGCCCGCCGGATCCTGGACCGGATCGTGGGATACAAGATCAGCCCCCTTCTGTGGGCGAAGGTAAAACGGGGCCTGTCCGCCGGACGTGTCCAGTCGGTGGCCCTGCGGATCATCGCGGACCGGGAGGAAGAGATCAACGCATTTATCCCGGAGGAATACTGGACCCTGGAAGCCCAGCTGCGGGCGCCGGGGGAGAAGAAAAGCGTGACCGCAAGGTTTTATGGCACTGCCGGAGAGAAAAAGACGATCACTTCAAAAGAAGAGATGGAGAAGGTCCTGGCAGACCTGGAAGACGCCCGGTATTGTGTGGAAGAAGTAAAGAAGGGCGAGCGGACCAAGAAGATGCCCGTTCCCTTTACCACCAGTACCCTGCAGCAGGAGGCTTCCAAGGCGCTGAACTTCGCCACGGCCAAGACCATGCGGATCGCCCAGCAGCTCTATGAAGGCGTGGATATCAAAGGGAACGGCACCGTGGGCGTGATCACCTACCTGCGTACCGACTCCACCCGGATCTCCGAGGAGGCGGACGCCAGCGTGCGCTCTTACGTCGCCCAGAACTACGGACAGGAATTTGTGGCGCCGGCAAATGCAGGGGGCGGGAACGGACGGAACATCCAGGACGCCCACGAGGCTATCCGGCCTACAGATGTGACCCGCACACCGGCCCAGATGAAGGATTCTCTTACCAGAGACCAGTTCCGGCTCTATCAGCTGATCTGGAAGCGGTTTGTGGCCAGCCGGATGCAGCCGGCCAGATACGAGACTACTTCCGTGCGGATCGTGGCAGGCGACTACCGGTTTACTGTGGCGGCTTCCCGGATCCTGTTTGAAGGATTCCGCACGGTGTACACCGAGGCGGATGAGGAGAAGGAAGAGAAGAACGTGCTCCTTGGAGGACTGGAGAAGGGGATGGAACTGACCCGGGAGAGCTTTGAGAGCAAGCAGCATTTCACCCAGCCGCCGGCCCATTATACGGAGGCGGCCCTGGTAAAGACCATGGAAGAGCTGGGGATCGGGCGGCCCAGTACCTACGCGCCAACCATCTCTACCATCATCGCCCGCCGGTATGTGGCCAAGGAGAACAAGAATCTCTATCTGACGGAACTGGGAGAGGTTGTGAACCATATCATGAAGCAGTCCTTCCCCAGTATCGTGGACGTAAACTTTACCGCCAATATGGAGGGGCTCCTGGACGGAGTGGCAGAAGGAAAGGTGAGCTGGAAGACCATCATCGAGAACTTCTATCCGGACCTGGAGGAAGCGGTAGAGAAGGCCCAGGAGGAGCTTAAGGAAGTGAAGATCGAGGACGAGGTGACCGATGTGATCTGCGACCAGTGCGGCCGCAACATGGTGATCAAGTACGGGCCTCACGGGAAATTCCTGGCCTGCCCGGGATTCCCGGAATGCCGCAATACCAAGCCTTATCTGGAGAAGATCGGGGTCAAATGCCCGCTGTGCGGAAAAGACGTGGTGCTTCGAAAAACCAAGAAGGGAAGGAAGTACTATGGCTGCGAGGGCAATCCGGACTGCGAGTTCATGTCCTGGCAGAAGCCTTCCGGAAAGCCGTGTCCAAGATGCGGTTCTTACATGGTGGAAAAGGGAAATAAACTGCGCTGCAGCAATGATCAGTGTGGTTATGTAGAAAATAAAGAAAATTCTGAAAAAGAGGAAAAATAACCGAAAAATTCGTTGAATGTTTTTAAGATATATGCTAAAATCACATTCAAAGGATGGAGGAGTGCAAATGAGCGTACAATTATTGGATAAAACCAGAAAAATCAACAAATTACTGCATAACAATAATTCGAGTAAAGTAGTGTTTAATGACATCTGTGCGGTCCTGACGGAAATATTGAACTCAAATGTTTTTGTGGTAAGCAAAAAAGGAAAGGTTCTCGGAGTGAGCAAATGCAGTGACGTTCCTTATATCGAGGAACTGATCGAAAAGGATGTGGGAAAACACATTGATGAGATGTTGAACGAACGGCTCCTGAGCATTCTTTCCACAAAAGAAAATGTGAATCTTGAGACCCTGGGCTTTTCGGAAGATGCAGTGAAAGGCTACCAGGCCATCATCACTCCCATTGAGATCGCGGGAGAACGGCTGGGCACCCTGTTCATCTATAAGCTGGGGGAGATGTACGAGATCGACGACATCATCTTAAGTGAGTACGGGACCACGGTGGTAGGGCTGGAAATGCTCCGGTCCGTCAATGAGGAAAGCGCTGAGGAGACCCGCAAGGAGCACATTGTCCAGTCAGCCATCAGCACGCTGTCTTACTCTGAGCTGGAGGCTATCATCCATATCTTCGATGAACTGGACGGCACGGAGGGGATCCTGGTTGCCAGCAAGATCGCGGACCGGGTAGGCATCACCCGCTCGGTGATCGTAAACGCCCTGCGGAAATTCGAGAGCGCAGGCGTGATCGAGTCCCGCTCTTCCGGCATGAAGGGAACTTACATCAAGGTAGTAAATGATTACGTGTTCACAGAGCTGGAGCGGATCAAGAAAGAAAGAAACAACTAAGGAGAAAGGGTATCGGGCGACTGATACCCTTCCTTATGAATAAGGGAAAGGAGCGAGAAGGCATATGTACGAGGAGTGCCCCGCGAAACTGAAGATGGAGCGGGTGATCTTAAAGGACGGCTTCTTTGACGAGACGATCCACATCTGCAAGGTGATCAACTGCGACCCGGAGAAAGAGACCATCTGGCTTCTCACCGGCAAGACGGAGCTGCCGGTATTTTCTCTGGACGCGCTTTACACTTGCAGCCTGGAGCAGGAGGAAGAGAGTGTAAGCTGCCAGGGACAGATCCGGGAGCGGTACTGGAACAAGCTTGGCCGTGTGATCGTATTCCATATTCAGAATGGATTTTATAAAAATTGTTGACAAACCAAACGGAGAGTGCTATTTTATATCTAGAGTCTTTTAGCACTCTCTTTTTATGAGTGCTAACAACCCTGAGATAGATGTTTAAGGAGGCATAAATTATGAAATTAGTACCATTGGGCGACAGAGTCGTATTGAAGCAGCTGGTGGCTGAGGAGACAACCAAATCAGGGATCGTGATCCCGGGACAGTCCAAAGAGAAACCGCAGCAGGCGGAAGTGCTGGCCGTAGGACCCGGAGGAACTGTGGACGGAAAAGAAGTGAAGATGAACGTATCCGTAGGTCAGACGGTGATCTATTCCAAATATGCCGGAACCACCGTAGAGATCGAGGACGAAGAATACATTATCGTAAAACAGGACGATATCCTGGCAATCGTTGAATAAGAAGATCATATTAATTTATTAGGAGGCATGCAGTTATGGCAAAGGAAATCAAATATGGCGCTGACTCAAGAGCAGCGCTGGAAGTAGGCGTTAATAAACTGGCAGATACCGTAAGAGTAACTCTTGGACCAAAGGGACGCAACGTTGTCCTGGATAAGTCCTTTGGCGCTCCGCTGATCACCAACGACGGTGTGACCATCGCCAAAGAGATCGAGTTGGAGGATCCGTTTGAGAACATGGGCGCGCAGCTGATCAAGGAAGTTGCTTCCAAGACCAACGATGTGGCCGGAGACGGAACCACCACAGCTACCGTTCTGGCGCAGGCGATGGTCCATGAGGGGATCAAAAACCTGGCGGCAGGGGCCAACCCCATCATCCTTCGTAAAGGTATGAAGAAAGCTACCGATACTGCGGTGGAGGCCATTGCAAAAATGTCCAGTAAGGTGACCGGCAAGGAGCAGATCGCAAGAGTTGCGGCCATCTCTGCAGGGGATGAAGAAGTAGGCCAGATGGTGGCGGACGCTATGGAGAAGGTTTCCAACGACGGCGTGATCACCATCGAGGAGTCCAAGACCATGAAGACAGAACTGGACCTGGTAGAAGGTATGCAGTTTGACCGCGGATACGTATCCGCATATATGGCTACCGATATGGATAAGATGGAAGCCAGCCTGGAAGATCCTTATATTCTGATCACAGACAAGAAGATCTCCAACATCCAGGATATCCTTCCGCTGCTGGAGCAGATCGTACAGTCCGGCGCAAGACTTCTTATCATCGCTGAGGATATCGAGGGCGAGGCGCTGACCACCCTGATCGTCAACAAGCTGCGGGGAACCTTCAACGTAGTGGCTGTAAAGGCACCGGGATACGGAGACAGAAGAAAAGAGATGCTCAAGGATATCGCAATCCTGACCGGCGGACAGGTGATCTCCGACGAGCTGGGTATGGATCTTAAAGAGACCACCATGGAGCAGCTTGGCCGTGCCAAATCTGTAAAGGTTCAGAAAGAGAACACTGTGATCGTAGACGGACTTGGCGACAAGAAAGCCATTTCTGACCGGATCGCCCAGATCAAGGCACAGATCGAGGAGACCACCTCTGATTTCGACCGTGAGAAACTGCAGGAGCGTCTGGCTAAACTGGCAGGCGGCGTAGCAGTGATCCGTGTGGGAGCGGCTACTGAGACAGAGATGAAGGAAGCGAAGCTTCGTATGGAAGATGCCCTGGCAGCTACCAGAGCGGCGGTTGAGGAAGGAATCATCGCAGGAGGCGGTTCTGCTTATATCCACGCAGCCAAGGAAGTTGCGAAGCTGGCGGACGGCATGGAAGGCGACGAGAAGACCGGAGCCAATGTAGTGCTGAAGGCCCTGGAGGCTCCTCTTTACCACATCGCGGCCAACGCCGGACTGGAAGGAGCAGTTATCATCAACAAAGTGGCAGAGTCCACTCCGGGCGTAGGATTTGACGCGCTGACAGAAGAGTATGTGGATATGGTAAAACAGGGAATCCTGGATCCTGCCAAGGTTACAAGAAGCGCGCTGCAGAACGCGACAAGCGTAGCTTCCACACTGTTGACCACCGAGTCTGTTGTGGCCAACATCAAGGAAGAGGCGCCGGCAATGCCCGCAGGCGGCGCTGGAATGGGAATGATGTAATCCCAGGCAAAAGTGAAAATTTTGAAAACTCCCCTCAGGGGGAGTTTTCTTTTTGTGTCAGAATATGATACAATAGATAAAATTGATATTCTGTTTTGGAGGAAAGAACATGAGTGACTATTATACAGAACAACTGATCAAAAAGCAGACTACCATGAAGGATGTCTTTTTGAAGGCGCTTCTGGTCTCCTTGTCCATTGTGTCCGTGCTGATCGTATTTTTATTCCCTCTGGGGATCATCATCCCTATCGGTGTGATCGCGGCGACGGTGATCCTGATCCGGCGGCTGGATGTGGAGTATGAATACCTCTATGTGAACGGAGATCTGGACATTGACAAGATCATGCATAAGGCAAAGAGGAAACGGGTTTTCTCCATGAATGTGAATGATCTGGAAGTGCTGGCGCCCATTGACGCCATCGAGCTTCGCCAGTATCAGCGGGCCAAGGTTTTGGACTACAGTTCCGGCACAGGCAGAGGCAGGCTCTATGCTCTGGTAGTGACCGATCACGGACAGCAGAAGAAGATTATTTTTGAGCCCAATGACACCATTGTGGAAGGTTTCTTCCTCCTGGCTCCCAGAAAAGTGGTGCGGCAGTAAAGAAATGGTTGACAGGGACCGGGGAAATTCGTTATTATAGCATTTAAATGGTACGAAAGAAAGGGAGGAAGATATAACATGGGAAAGATAATCGGAGAGGGAATTACATTTGACGACGTGCTGCTGGTTCCGGCTTTTTCAGAAGTGATCCCCAATCAGGTAGACCTGTCTACCAATCTGACGAAGACGATCCGGCTCAACATCCCGATGATGAGCGCCGGTATGGATACCGTTACAGAACACAGGATGGCAATCGCCATGGCCCGGCAGGGAGGTATTGGCATCATCCACAAGAATATGTCCATTGAAGCGCAGGCGGAGGAAGTGGACAAGGTAAAGCGTTCTGAGAACGGAGTCATCACAGACCCCTTTTATCTTTCACCGGAACATACCCTGGAGGACGCCAACAATCTGATGGCCAAGTTCCGGATCTCAGGAGTTCCCATCACAGAAGGAAAGAAGCTGGTGGGGATCATCACCAACCGGGATCTGAAGTTTGAAGAAGATTTCTCCAAGAAGATCAAGGAATCTATGACTTCCGAGGGACTGATCACAGCGCCGGAAGGCATTACCCTGGAGGAAGCCAAGAAGATCCTGGCGAAGGCAAGAAAAGAAAAACTCCCTATCGTTGATAAAGATTTTAACCTGAAAGGCCTGATTACCATCAAGGATATTGAGAAGCAGATCAAGTATCCTCTGTCTGCCAAGGATTCTCAGGGAAGACTGCTGTGTGGCGCGGCTCTTGGCATCACGGCCAACTGCCTGGAGCGGGCGGCGGCCCTGGTAGAGGCCAAGGTGGATGTGGTAGTCATGGATTCCGCCCACGGACATTCTGCCAACGTACTGCGTACGGTGGATATGGTGAAATCCAAATTTCCGCAGCTTCAGGTGATCGCAGGAAATGTGGCCACAGGAGCAGGCACCGAGGCCCTGATCAAGGCAGGAGCCGACGCGGTGAAGGTGGGCATCGGCCCTGGTTCTATCTGTACTACCCGTGTGATCGCCGGTATCGGAGTTCCTCAGATCACGGCGGTGATGGACTGCTACGAGGCGGCGGACAAGTACGGGGTACCCATCATTGCCGACGGAGGGATCAAGTATTCCGGAGACATGACCAAGGCCATCGCGGCAGGAGCCAACGTGTGCATGATGGGAAGCATGTTCGCGGGATGCGATGAGAGTCCGGGAAGCTTTGAGCTGTACCAGGGAAGAAAATACAAAGTATATCGCGGCATGGGTTCTATCGCGGCCATGGAAAATGGAAGCAAGGACCGGTACTTCCAGACCGACGCCAAGAAGCTGGTGCCGGAAGGCGTGGAGGGCCGTGTGGCTTATAAAGGAAGCGTAGAAGATACCGTCTTCCAGCTGATGGGAGGCTTGCGTTCCGGTATGGGATACTGCGGGGCGGCTACGATCGAAGATCTGAAGACAAAAGGCCAGTTTGTGAAGATTTCTTCCGCGTCGCTGAAGGAAAGTCATCCTCATGACATCCATATCACAAAGGAAGCGCCAAACTACAGCATTGACGAATAGACAGAGAGAACATAGAAAAGTCAAGGAAGGGGACCGCCGGGGACTGCCCGGAGGTCCCGTTTTTCTGCAATAAGGGAAGAAGAGAGGAAAAGAAAGATGACAGAATCATTTGGAATCACAAAAAAGGGAGAGAAGTGCCAGCTCTTCCGGCTGAGAAACCAGAAGGGAATGGAGGCCCACATCACGGATTACGGGGCTACTGTGGTCCGTCTGTATGTGCCGGACCGGGAGGGAAACCTGGTGGATGTGGTGCTGGGATATGAGGACGCCGCAGGGTACGAGAAGGGGACCATCTCTTTTGGCGGCCTGGTGGGCCGTGTGGCAAACCGGATCGGGAAGGCCCGGTTTGAACTGAACGGGAAGGAATATCATCTGACAGAAAATGTTCCCGGCAATACCCTCCACAGTGGAAAGGATTTCTACAATCAGCGGAAGTGGGAGACCCTGGAAGCCGGGGAGGACCATGTGGTCTTTGAACTTTACAGTCCTGACGGGGATCAGGGATTCCCGGGAGGGCTGACTATCCGTGTGACCTATACCCTGACAGAAGCCGGGGAGCTGGCGATCCACTACGAGGCCCGTCCGGAGGCGGATACCCTTCTCAATGTGACCAACCACAGTTACTTCAACCTTGGTGGCCACGACAGCGGCAGCGTGGAGGATCAGTGGGTCCAGATCCTGGCCGATGGTTTTACAGTTACAGATGAAGATTCCATTCCCACCGGGGAGATCCGGGCCGTGGAAGGGACCCCCATGGATTTCCGGAAGGGGAAACGGATCGGAGAGGAGATCGGGGCAGATGACCCGGTGCTTGTGATGGCCAGAGGGTACGATCACAATTTCGTCCTTAACGGGACCGGTTTGCGCACAGTAGCCCGGATGTATGCCGAGAAGACCGGCGTTGCCATGGAGGTGGACACAGACCTTCCAGGGGTGCAGTTCTATACGGCCAACTATATTGAGGCAGAGCCGGGAAAAGAAGGAAAGGTCTACGGAAAGCGAAGCGGCGCCTGCTTTGAGACCCAGTACTTCCCGGACGCGGTCAATCATCCGGAGTTTGCGACCCCTCTTGTGAAGAAGGGACAGCTGTGGGAGAGCCGCACGGTATACCGGTTTTCTCAGGGAATGTTCAGAGAAGCTTAAGAAAATTTTCCGGTTTGCGAAAGAAACCTGTGATAGAATAAGTCCGGAACCGTAAGGGAGGGACGAAAAAAGTGCAGAAGAGAAAGACACGAAAGATGCGCAGACGCCAGAGGAATATCCGGCTGGGGCTTCTTATCCTGGCGCTTATACTGATGGCGGCAGGCGGGGCGCGGCTTTTGGGAGGGAAGTGGTTTGGCGGATATTTTGAGCGGACCGGAGACCAGGTGGACGCCTCCAGGCCAGAGATGGACGTAGAGCTTCTGACGGTGAATCCCTATTCCCGGCCAGGGACCAAGACAGACCGGATCAAAGGGATCGTGGTCCATTACACGGCCAATCCGGGAGCTACTGCCATGGCCAACCGGAATTATTTCGAGGGCCTGAAAGACAGCCATGCCACCCGCAGCAGCAGTAATTTCATTGTGGGACTGGAGGGGGAGATCATTCAGTGTGTGCCTACCTGGGAGGTGGCCTATGCTTCCAATGACCGGAACCATGACACAGTATCCATTGAGTGCTGCCATCCAGATGAGAGCGGGAAATTTACGGACGCTACCTATCGCTCGGCAGTGCAGCTTTGTGCCTGGCTCTGTCTGAAATTTGACCTGGGGCCGGAGGATGTGATCCGCCACTATGACGTGACCGGCAAGGACTGTCCCAGGTATTTCGTGCAGCATGAGGACGCCTGGGAGGCGTTCCGGGCAGATGTGGGGAAAGCCCTGGAAAAGAGCGGGGAGGAGCCGTAGGAAGACGGGAGAAAAAGAGAAGCATCTTGCGAAGTTTGCAGAATACTGTTATAATACACAGGCAGCGCCGGGTAAGCCGGCAGCTGCCCTCTTTTATGAAGAAAGCAAGACAGGATCAGGAAATAGGAGAAGAACATGAACGATTTGGAACTGTACCGGGAACAGCTGGCTCTCTGCGATGATAAGATCATCGACGCGCTGGTGGAACGGGGCGCCATTGTAGAGAAGATCATGTCCTACAAGGAAGAGTATGGAATGCCCATCCTGCAGCCCCAGCAGGAAGAGAAGCAGAAGAGACGTCTGGAAGAGAAATTGACGGACAACAAATATAAGGAAGAGATCTACGACATTTTCCGCTGCATCCTGAAGAACAGCAAGCGGGTGCAGGCCCGGAAGCTGTTTGATTACAATATTGTGCTGATCGGGTTCATGGGAGCCGGGAAATCCACGGTTTCCGACTACCTGAGCACCATGTTCGCCATGGATATCGTGGAGATGGACCAGGCGATCTCAGAGCGGGAGGAGATGAGTATCCCCGACATCTTTGAGACCTACGGGGAAGAGTATTTCCGGAATCTGGAGACAGAGCTTCTGGTGGAGCTGCAGACCCGGAAGAATACGGTGATCTCCTGCGGCGGCGGCGCGGCCCTTCGCAGCGAGAATGTGGAAGCCATGAAGAAAAACGGCAGGGTGGTGCTCCTTACCGCAAGCCCGGAGGTGATCTTCGAGCGGGTGAAGGACAATGACGAGAGACCCCTTCTGGAAGGAAGAAAGGGCGTCCGGGAGATCGCGGGGCTGATGGAAGGACGCCGGGAGCGGTATGAGGCGGCAGCAGATATTGTGGTGAAAACAGATCATAAAACGGTGCTTCAGGTCTGTGAGGAACTGGTACAGCGCCTGATGGAAATGGATGGAGAGTAATGTTTGAGCGATTTTTCCCAGACCGGTATGTGGCGTCAACTTATGTGATCGATTTTGAAAAACTGTATGAACAGGGCTTCCGGGGCCTGATCTTTGACATCGACAATACTCTGGTTCCCCACGGGGCGCCGGCGGATGAGCGGGCGGTCCGGCTGTTTCAGAGGCTGAAGGAGATCGGTTTTCGCTGTTGTCTTATCTCCAATAACCAGGAGCCCCGGGTGAAGATGTTCAATGAGAAGATCCAGGTGGATTATGTATACAACGCTCATAAACCTTCTACGAAAAATTATTACCGGGCGATGGAGATCATGGGTACGGACGCCACGAATACGGTATTCATCGGCGACCAGCTTTTCACGGATGTATGGGGGGCCAAGCGGGCCGGGATCCCCAGTATCCTGGTAAAGCCGATCCATCCCAAGGAGGAGATCCAGATCGTACTGAAGAGGCGTCTGGAGCGGATCGTCCTGCGTTCCTATGAGAAAAGCAGGGGGAAAGAAAAAAAGGTTGAAAAAAGCCGAGATCTATTATAGAATGAGAAGAGTGAGTAGAACGTAGAATGTGCGGCTGGCGCACGGTTAAGGAGGATTATAATGGTATCAGCAGGTGATTTTAAAAATGGTCTTACCGTAGAGATTGAAGGAACGGTATATCAGATTCTGGAATTTCAGCATGTAAAACCTGGAAAGGGCGCGGCTTTCGTGCGTACAAAGCTGAAAAACATCATCAACGGCGGTGTGGTTGAGAAGACCTTCCGTCCTACAGAGAAGTTTGAGAACGCTCATATCGACCGGAAAGAGATGCAGTATCTCTACAACGACGGAGACCTTTATTACTTCATGGACACAGAGACATTTGATCAGATCGCGGTCAATGCGGATACTGTGGGAGATTCCCTGAAGTTTGTAAAGGAGAACGAGAACGTGAAGGTAAGCTCCTATCAGGGAGAGGTGTTCGCCATCGAGCCGCCGCTTAACGTGGAACTGGTGATCACAGAGACCGAGCCGGGATTCAAGGGCGATACCGCTCAGGGAGCCACCAAGCCGGCTATCGTTGAGACGGGAGCGCAGGTTATGGTTCCGCTGTTCGTTGAGCAGGACGACAAGATCAAGATCGACACCCGTACCGGTGAGTATCTTTCCCGTGTATAAGATTTCAGAAGAGATTTGGAAAAAGCCTTGCATTTTATGCAGGGCTTTTTTATAATCAAAACTACCATAATATTCTTGCTTCGGTTCCGAAGCTTTGATCCAAATGTATCTCAGGCAGGGATCCTGCCAAATGATCTCAGAGAAAAACAAAAGACGCGGCCGCCAGAAGGAAAGGAGATTTATGACGTATTTTCAGTTTGTGCAGGCGGTGGAACAACAGGTAAAAGCCGGTGTGAAGAAGGATCATGAGGTCCATATCCATACGGCGCGGAAGAATAACGGTGTGTGGAGGAAGGGGCTGTCTATCTCGGAGAGCGGGATCAACGTGGCGCCTACCATCTATCTGGAGGAGTATTACCAGCAGTTTCAGAAAGGGGCCACCGTGGAGAAGATCACGGAGGACATCCTGGAGCTCTATGGGGAACTGCGGTTTCAAAAGTCCTGGTATCCGGAAGAACTCAACGTCTACCAGGAGGTGCGGGAGAAAATTGTCTACCGTCTGATCCACAGAGAGCGCAACCAGGAACTGCTGGAGCAGGTCCCTTATGTGCCCTGGCTGGATCTTGCCATTGTGTTCGTGGTCCTTCTGGAAGCAGGGGACAAGGGGAGCGCCTCCATGATGATCTGCAGGGACCAGCTTGCAAGGTGGGGAGTCACCCGGGAGGAAGTGTACCGGCAGGCCCGGGAGAATACCTGGCGGCTTCTCCCGGTGGATTTCCGATCCATGGGGGAGGTAATGGAAGACGCCCTTTTTCTTCCTTCCCTGGACGAGATCCTGAAGCTTTATGTGCTGACCAACCGGTGGAAAAACTACGGGGCGGCGGCAGCGCTCTATGAGGGACAGCTCCAGGCAGTGGGGGAGATGTTCGGAGAAAATTTCTACGTCATCCCGAGCAGTGTACACGAGATGCTGATCCTTCCGGAATCCCGGGTGCCAAAGCGGGAGGAACTGGACGAGATGATAAAGGAGATCAATGAGATCGCGGTGGCTCCGGAGGAAGTGCTGGGGGACCGGGCCTATTATTACGACCGGGACAAAGGGGAACTTTGCTGAGATTTTTCTTTACTTTATCCGGAATATGTGGTAGTATAACTAAGGCGGTTTTAAAAGCCGCCATACGCACCCGTAGCTCAGGGGATAGAGCACCGCCCTCCGGAGGCGGGAGCGGCGGTTCGAATCCGCCCGGGTGTGTACCTTTAAAAAGTGTATCGTGTGTGGAGGTAGTCTTATGAAGGAAAGACAGGAAGGCTGCCGTACACGCCGGACAAGTACCTGCAGAAGCCGTGTGATCACGGCTTGTTTGGTTCTTGCGCTGGCAGTCGGGGTGGCAGGTTTTTGTCTTACCGAGGAAGAAGCACAGAAGGTACAAAGGACAGGCTGTATTGAGGCTGAGAAGATCCGGATCCCGGGAAGGGAGACCATGGTTTTGAATCCCCTGCGGGAGGAGACGATGGATTCCAGGCTTGGCAGCGCTGTGAAGAACTACTACGAAGGACTTGCAAAAGAGACGGATTTCACAGAAGGCTACGAAGATATCCGGGCCTGTGTGAAAGACGGGGCATACAAAGATACATATGTGGTGTTTGCCAGATATGAAATGAAGATTAAAGATATCTACACCAAGGTACCGGGGCTGGAGACGCTCTATGTTCGGAGAGACAACAGGAGCGGAACTTACCGGATCTTGACGGAACATCTGGACGAGGATACCAAGGATTATATACAGACGGTGGCCAGACATGAGGATGTAAGAGAACTGCTGGCGCAGATGGAAGAGGAGTATCAGGAGGCCCTTGCCTCAGACGCACTTCTTAAGGAATCGCTGGAAGATCTTAAGAAGGCCTATGAAGGGTCCGCTGCCGGAGAGTAAAGAAAAGAGAGAGGATCAGGTCCTGTGAAGGGTCTGATCCTTTTTGCGAGACAGGAAGGAGGAAGCACATGGGATACAGGCAGGCATTTCGAAAAGCATTTCCCTATACCATACCGGTGCTGACCGGTTATCTTTTTATTGGCATCGCTTTTGGGGTGATGTTCGCGGAGAAGGGGTATTCCTTTCTGTGGGCTGTTTTGATGAGCCTTCTGGTCTACGCGGGATCCGGCCAGTATCTGGCGGTGAATTTCTTCGCTCCCGGCGTGTCCCTCCTTCAGGTGGTGTTTCTGACGCTGATGGTGAATATCCGGCACATTTTCTACGGCATCTCTCTTCTGGAGAAGTTTCACAGTATGGGGCCGAAGCGCTGGTATATGATCTTCGGACTGACCGATGAGACTTATTCCCTTCTGTGTACCACCAGGGTGCCGGAAGGAGTGGAGGAGGACAAGTTCCTCTTCGCCATTTCTATTATGAACCAGTCCTACTGGGTGGTGGGATCTGCTATCGGCGGCCTGGCAGGCGCCATGCTTCCCATCAATTCAGAGGGGATTGATTTTGCCATGACCGCGCTTTTTGTGGTGATCTTTGTAGAACAGTGGATGGATCAAAAGAACCGGATCCCGGAGATGGTGGGCGTGGCGGCGGCCTTCCTCTGTCTGCAGATATTCGGGGCGGACGGATTTGTGCTGCCCTCCATGATCCTGATCATACTGGTCCTGTTTGTGGCCAGGACCAGGCTGGAAAGGCAGGTGACGAAGGAATGCCGGTAAGTGTGGGAATGTCCCTTCTTATTATCCTTGCGGTGGCGCTGACAACATTTGCCACCCGTGTGGTTCCTTTTCTGATCTTTCCCAAGGGTAAAGAGATCCCGCCGGTGATCCAGTATCTGGGACGGGTCCTGACTCCTGCGGTGATCGGACTTCTGGTAGTCTACTGTCTCAGACAGACTCCGGTGATGGAAGCGCCTCACGGAATCCCGGAGGGGATCGCAGTGGCGGTGACGGCACTGCTCCATGTGTGGAAGCGGAATAATCTTCTGAGCATCGGCGTGGGCACCGTGTTGTATATGGTGTTGGTGCAGGCAGTGTTTTAATGGTTTTGTCATGGTTTTATCACAGTTTGAACACATTTTGTGATTAGACTATACCCTGTAAAGAGAAAAACCATAAGATACCAGCCATGAAAGGAGACCTTATTATGGATCAACAATATACTTATTATTCCACAAATCAGAACGGATCACAGAATCCGTATACCCAGCCGGAGAAGAAGCCGGAGAAAAAGAAAAAAGGAGCCCCCAGATGGGTGAAGGTGGCTTGTCTTGGCCTGATCTTTGGACTGGTGGCAAGCGCCGCCTTCCAGACCAGCAACCTGGTGTTTGGGAAATTCCTGGGGAATTCGGACAGGGCTTCCGCGGAGAAGACGGTGGAGAGCGCCAAGCTGACCACCAGTTCCGGCGGCACCGCTCAGTCGGATGTGGCCAAGATCGCCCAGAACGCGATGCCTTCGGTGGTATCCATCACCAATATGAGCGTTCAGCAGGTGCAGAATTTCTTTGGCGGCGTGCAGGAGCAGGAGATGAAGAGCGCAGGCTCCGGGATCATCATTTCCCAGACAGATTCCGAGCTTCTCATTGTTACCAATAATCATGTGGTGGAGGGAAGCGATACCCTGACGGTGACCTTCGCGGATGAAGAGAGCGTGGAGGCCAACATCAAGGGAACTGACGCGTCCAAGGACCTGGCAGTGATCGCGGTAGATTTAAAGGAGATCAAAGATTCCACCATGGACGCCATCGCGGTGGCCCAGATGGGAGATTCTGATAAGATCCAGGTAGGCGAACAGGCGGTGGCCATCGGAAATGCCCTGGGATACGGGCAGTCTGTGACAACAGGGATCATCTCTGCTACAGGAAGATCTCTGGAGGGATTTGACATCGGACTTCTGCAGACCGATGCGGCTATCAACCCGGGCAACAGCGGCGGCGCGCTTCTCAATGCCAACGGCGAGGTGATCGGAATCAATACGGCCAAGGCCTCCAGTACAGAGGTAGAAGGTATGGGATACGCCATCCCCATCTCGGAGGTCAGCGACGTGATCACCAATCTGATGAACCAGGATACCAAGAAGAAGGTATCGGAAGGGGAACAGGGATTCCTGGGGATCGAGGGCGTGGATGTGACATCTGACAGCGCCCAGATGTACGGAATGCCGGAGGGCGTCTATGTATCCGGTGTGATCAAAGGCGGCGGAGCCGAGAAAGCCGGGATCACCAAGGGATCTGTGATCACCGGGCTCAACGGCACCACCATCGACAGTATGGCGACCCTGCAGGAGCAGCTGCAGTATTACGCGGCCGGCACCAAGGTGAAACTGACCCTTCAGGTACCCGGCAGCGGAGGAAACTATAAGGAGCAGACGGTGGAAGTAACCCTGGGAAAGAACACCCAGTAAGGATTTCCTTAAAAAATATGCCTTTTTCTGTAGAATTTTTGCCTTTTTTGTCCGAGTGTAGTATAATCGGGATAGAATTTCCATGAGGAGGAGGCATAAGATACCAATGAAGTGTCCGATCTGCGGTCAGCAGTTAAGACCTGGGAAGAAAGATCCCAATTATCTGCTGTGCTACAATTGTAAGAAAAAGTTCAAAGCGCCGGCTGCCAAAGCAGAGCAGGAGGAGCGTGAGGAACAGAAGTATTCGAATATCCCGCCCAGGCATGTGCGCCAGAAACGGGAGACAGAGATGCGCAAGGCATATGACGAGATGCTTTCTATCGACGACGGCAGGAGCCGGAAGAAGAAAGCCCAGTCCCAGCCCAAGAAGACCCGGAGAAGGGAAGATTATGAGGATGATCTTTATGACGATTACTACGAGGAGGAGAAGCTCTCCAAAGCGCCGGTGATCATCCTGGGGATTGCCATCGTAGTTGTGGCGGCTGTGATCGTATATATGCTGATCCGGTAAGAGGTTAAGAACATGACAGGAGATGGATAAGAAGATCCATCTCCTGTTTTTTGTCTTACCGGCAGCCTTTGTTGTCGAATTCCGGATTGAAGGCGTAGAAATTCCTGCTGTCCAGCTTCTCCTGCACCAGCCGCAGGCCTTCGCCGAACCGCTGGTAGTGGACGATCTCCCGTTCCCGCAGGAAACGGATGGGGTCGCAGACCTCCGGGTCTTTCACCAGCCGGAGGATGTTGTCATAGGTGGTCCGGGCTTTCTGTTCCGCCGCCAGGTCTTCGTTAAGATCTGTGATGGGATCGCCCTTGGACTGGAAGTAGGTGGCGGTCCAGGGGGTCCCTGCCGCAGCCTGTGGCCACAGGCCCAGGGTGTGGTCTACATAGTATTTGTCAAAGCCATATTTCTCGATCTCCTCGGGGGTCAGGTCCTTGGTCAGCTGGTAGACGATGGCGCAGATCATCTCCATGTGGGCCAGTTCCTCTGTGCCGATATCGGTCAGAAGCCCGGTCACTTCCTTGTAGGGCATGGTGTAGCGCTGGGAGAGATAGCGCATGGAGGCGGCCAGTTCCCCGTCCGGGCCTCCGAACTGACTGATGATCACCTGGGCGATCTTAGGGTTGGTCTGGGTAATCTTTACCGGATACTGCAGTCGTTTCTCATAATTCCACATGGATCAACATCCTCCTTCCTGCCAGGGCCAGGGTTCGCTGACCCATTTCCATTTTTCTTCGTTCTGACACACAGGGCTGGCGGTGTCTATGGTAAGGGGGCCAAAGCAGCCGGCGTATTCTTTGAGAGCCTGGTTCCTCTGTTCTTTCATTTCCTGGAAATAAGAGAGGGCTTCCGGACAGTCTGGGTGAGAGTCCAGGAAAAGTTTTACGTCATCTACGGCGAAACTGACTACGTTGATCCAGTCCAGCATTTCTTTTCGGGTCCTTCTTGCTTCGTTCATCGCCGGCACCCTCCTGTTCCCTGAAACGGTTTGTTCAAGTCTTCAAATATGGTTCCGCAGCAGAATCCCTGGCGGGGATCATAGAGGCTGCCCCATTCCTGCCAGGGGACGTATGCCATGGCGACGGGCATTCCCTGCAGGGGATCGGTGCCGGCTTTGCCGGAACAGGGGGCCTGCGTCTGGCTGCAGCCGCAGCTGCCGCGGCGCATGGAATCCTGTGGATAATAGCGATAATTGGGCATATCCATTCTCCTTCTAAAAACATTTGCACTAGTATAGTATGAAAACCGGGGGATTATGTGATATACTGAAGCAATATGGAGGGTGGAAAGCATGTGTTATGAACTGGTCTATCCGGGGAAGACGGATGAAAAAGAGGTGCTGGCCGGGAGCGGGGAGCGAAAGTTCCTGCGGCTGGAGCGGGTATTTTCACATGGCGGCGAGGAACCGTGGAGGAATCTTCTGGTCTCTGGCGACAATTTGGAGTTTCTGGAGGATGTGTACCGGGAGGAAGATCCGCTGATCCGGGGACGGGTGAAGGGAAAGGTGAACCTGATCTACATTGATCCGCCTTTTGCTACGGCTGACGAGTTCTGGAACCAGGAAGGGGCGAAGGCGTATCAGGACAAAAGGACGGGGGCTAAATTCCTGGAGTTCCTGAGAAGACGGCTGATCCTGGCAAGGGAGATCCTGGCTCCGGACGGAAGTATCTTCGTCCATCTGGATCAGAAGATGAGCCATCCGGTGAAGGTAATCCTGGACGAGGTCTTTGGGAGGAGCAATTTCCGCAATGAGATCGCCTGGTGTTACACCGGCCCTTCTCAGGCGGGAAAATATTTTCCGAGAAAGCATGATACCATCCTGTTTTACAGCAGAAGCGCCGACTATTATTTTAACCCGCCCAGAGTGCGCCATAAGAGCGGCGTCCATAACAGCGGCCAGTTGTTTGGCGCCGTCGGGGAAGAGACGGGGAAGAAAGAGGCCATGGAGAAGCAGGGGAAGCGGGTAGAGGACTGGTGGACGGATATCTGGTCCTGCGACCGGTACCGCGGCGAACTGGCCGGTTATCCCACCCAGAAGCCGGAAGAACTGCTGCGCCGGATCATTCTGGCGGCCACCCGGGAGGAGGATCTGGTGATGGACTTTTTCGCCGGAAGCGGTACGACGGCAGTGGCGGCGGAGAAGCTGGGGAGACGATGGATCCTCTGTGATGAAGGAAAGTTATCCCTGGCGGTCTGCCAGAGGCGGCTTCTTACCATCGGAGAAGGGAAGGATCTTAAGAGCGTTGAGCGGCGCCCGCCAAAATACGGGAAGCCTCCCCGGTCTTTCGGCGTGTATCGCCTGGCATCCCGGGAGGAAGAAAACTGGTCCTGTCCGGCGCCTCCAGGGGTAGAAGCCCGGATAGAAGAACGGGCGGGGGAAATGGTCCTTGCTGTTACAGAATTCTGTTCCTGTGAGACGCAGACGGGAAGAAGGGGAAAGAAAAGAGAAGGGAATTTCGGGGACCTGGCGGGGATCCTTACAGGCGTCGGCCGGGAGGATGGAAGTTTTGAGATCCGGGAGTTTTATTTCGCGGACCGGTTGAGGCCGGAAGATGGCAAGATCTTTGTCCCTCTGGCCGGGATGGCGCAAGAGAGGGAGATCCGGGCGGTGTTTCTGGACATTTATGGAAATGAGGCAAAGCAGAGGTTTTTCCTTCCGGGAATTTAACAGTTGTTTTTCTGCGCGCAACTGAGTATAATGAAGACGATTGGAGTGTAGATATTATGGCAGGGACGCGCAGAAGAAGAAAAGAGAATACAGGGCCAGTCCCGGTTCGGTACTATGATTATAGTCTCGTGGCGGTGCTGGTCTTTCTTGTTTGTTTCGGGCTGGTGATGCTCTACAGCACCAGCGCTTATACCGCGCTGATCGAGAACGGCGACAGCATGTATTATTTTAAGAGGCAGATCCTGTTCTGCGGGGCGGGATTTGTGATCATTTATATTGTGTCCAGGATCAATTACCACTGGTATATCGGGAAGGCGAAGGCGATCTATTTTTTCTCCCTGTTCCTGATGCTTCTGGTCAAGACGCCGCTGGGGAAAGAGGTCAACGGGGCAAGACGGTGGATCCGGCTTCCTCTTGGGCAGCAGTTTCAGCCTTCGGAGCTTGCCAAGATCGCGGTGATCCTGTTTATTCCCGTGGTGATCTGCAAGATGGGGAAGGAGTTCCGGTCGCTGCAGGGTGTGGCGAAGACTCTGGCCTGGGGAGGAGTTTGCGCGGCGGCGGTGCTGTTCCTCACGGACAACCTGAGCACGGCGGTCATTGTGTTTGGCATTACCTATATCGTGGTGGCAGTGGCTCATCCGAGGACGAAAGCATTTCTTGCGTTGGCGGGGATTGGAGTGGCAGGGCTGGTGACTTTTGTCCTGGCTTTTGGGAGCAGCCTTGCTTCCAGCAGTGATTTCCGTCTGCGCAGGCTCGCAGTGTGGCTGAATCCGGAACAGTATGCAGATGGCCTGGGATACCAGACGCTGCAGGGGCTTTACGCCATTGGTTCCGGCGGATTTTTTGGCAAGGGATTGGGAAACAGCGCCCAGAAGATGGTGATCCCGGAAGTGCAGAACGATATGATCCTCACGGTGATTTGTGAGGAACTGGGGGTATTTGGGGTGATCGTGGTGCTGGTGCTCTTTGGCATGCTGCTGTACCGGATCATTTTTATCGCCCAGAACGCCCCGGATATGTATGGGTCTCTGGTGGTGACAGGTATTTTTGCCCACATTGCCCTGCAGGTATTCTTGAATATCGCGGTAGTTACAAAGATGATCCCGAATACGGGAGTGACCCTTCCCTTTATCAGTTACGGAGGTACGTCGGTGCTGTTTCTGATGGCGGAGATGGGCATTGTCCTGGGGGTGTCCAGGACCATTAAACTTAGTGAATAATTTCCTTTTCTTTCCGGTAATTCTGTGTTATGATATTATATGTGGTATTTAATACTATGTATAATAGAAACGAATGACGGGCGAAATATACACGAAGGCGCCTGAATACCGGGAGGATAACTATGAGTTATAAGATTGTTGTGGACAGCTGCGGGGAGCTGACAGAAGAGATGAAGAAGTCGGGATGTTATGAGACTGCTTCTCTGGAGATTGATGTCAACGGGCACCATATCGTTGATGACGAGACATTTGATCAGAAGGAATTCTTAAGACTGGTGGCGGAGTCGCCGGAATGTCCCAAATCATCCTGTCCTTCTCCGGAGCGATATATGGAAGCGTTTCACTGTGACGCAGATCACGTATATGCGGTGACGCTTTCCGCGGAACTGAGCGGTTCCTACAACAGCGCGGAACTTGGAAAGAAATTATATCATGAAGAATACGGGGAGAAGGATATCTATGTGTTCAACTCCCGGTCCGCTTCCATTGGCGAGACATTGATCGCGAGGAAAGCAGCGGAGTGCGAAGAGAAGGGCATGAGTTTCCAGGAGACGGTGGAGACGGTGGAGGCCTATATCGAGGGGCAGAATACCTATTTTGTGCTGGAGACGCTGGAGACCCTGCGCAAGAACGGAAGACTGACCGGGCTGAAGGCTATTGTGGCCTCGGCGCTGAACATCAAGCCGGTGATGGGAGCGACTCCTGCGGGAACCATCTGTCAGCTGGGCCAGGCCCGGGGGATCAAAAAAGCGCTGGTGAAGATGGTGGACGAGATCGTGAAGGATCTGAAGGACCCTATGGAGAAAGTTCTTGCGATTTCTCACTGTAATTGTCCCCAGAGGGCGAAGGATGTGGCGGAGATGCTGAAGGCGCGGGCTACATTTAAGGAGATCATGATTCTGGATACCGCAGGCATCAGTAGTATGTATGCATCCGACGGCGGTGTGATCGTGGTTGTATAATCCGGCGAACTGTGGTAGAATATCCCTATTGGAACTGATAGGAGGAATACAGTCGCAATGAGTCAGGAAAAAGTAGACAGATATAAGAAAGAAAAGGCAAACCGCAAGCAGATCATGCGCAAGGAGAAGATGGCGAACCTGCTGCGCAAGTGCGTAGTGGGGATCGTGGGGCTGATCCTGGTGGGCTGGATCGGATATTCCGCATACGGGACTTATGAGAGCAGCAAGCCCAAAGAGGAAGCGCAGATCGATTATTCGGCCTTTGATGATCTGCAGAATCGGCTGGAAGCCGCGCAGGAAGAAGCTGCGGCGCAGGCGGAAGAATAGAATAAGGAAGATAAAACAGGACCGCAGAGTGGGACAGACACTCTGCGGTTTTTCTTTTTTTAATTGGGGACAGGGTATTTTCAATCTGGGACGTGGTATTTTCGAAAATACCACGTCCCCAATTAAAAAAAGGGGTTGAAATTCCCCAAAAAGTAGTTTACAATGAGTTCAAGTGGTAGGAAGTGGTGAAAAGTGGAACGAAGTGGCGAGAAAATGGAGAGCCATTTCGAAAGAGGGTGAGTTTCATGTTGAAAGGAGAGTACAGTCATAATATTGACCCAAAGGGCAGATTGATCATTCCCGCGAAGTTTCGTGACGATCTTGGGGAGAATTTCGTCATTACCAAGGGAATGGAGAACTGTCTGTACGTATATCCGGAAAACGAATGGAACGCCTTCGAGGAGAAGCTGAACGCCCTGCCAACCACCACAGATAAGAAAGCCCGTGCTTTTGCGTACTTCTTTCAGGGGAGCGCTTCGGACGGAGACCTGGACAAGCAGGGGAGGACTTTGATCCCCGCAGTGTTAAGGGATTATGCGAAGCTTGAGAAGGAAGTGGTCTTCATCGGTATGGGGAAGCGTGCCGAGATCTGGGACAAAGCAAGATGGGATGAAAAGAATGCTGAAGTGGAACTCAATATCGAGGATATCGCATCCGATATGGAAGCGAGCGGATTCAGTATCTAGAGGGAGAAGATATGGAATTCGAACACAGATCAGTATTGCTTGAGGAAACTGTAAACGGACTGAATGTCAAACCTGACGGAATCTACGTGGACGGAACGCTGGGGGGCGGAGGACACGCTTATGAGATCTGCAGGAGACTGGGGCCAAAGGGGAGTATTGTAGGAATAGACCAGGATGCGGCGGCGATCGAGGCCGCGGGCGTCCGACTGAAAGACTTCGGGGAGAAGGTCACGATCGTAAGGAGCAACTATCGTGATATGAAGTCGCAGCTCCAAAAGTTAGGCATTGACAAGGTCGATGGGATCGTGCTCGATCTGGGCGTATCATCCTACCAGTTAGATACGGCAGAGCGGGGATTCTCCTATCGCGAAGATGCGCCACTGGATATGCGGATGGATACACGTCAGACTCTGACGGCCAGGGACATCGTCAATGACTATGGCGAACAGGAACTCTATCATATTATCAGAGATTACGGAGAGGATAAGTTCGCCAGGAATATCGCGAAGCATATTGTGGCGGCGCGAAAGAAAGCCCCCATTGAGACTACGGGGCAGCTGGTGGAGATCATACGCCAGTCTATACCAATGAAATTCCAGAAGATGTCCGGACATCCGGCGAAGCGGACGTTTCAGGCGATCCGCATCGAGCTCAACCATGAGCTGGAAGTTCTGAAGGACTCTCTGGACGATATGATCGATCTGTTAAATCCGGGAGGAAGGATCTGTATCATTACCTTCCACTCATTGGAGGACAGGATTGTTAAGGCGGCTTTTCGGAAAAATGAGAACCCCTGCACCTGTCCAAGTGATTTTCCTGTGTGTGTATGCGGGAAAGTATCAAAGGGGAGTATTATAACCAGAAAGCCAATTCTGCCAAGTGAGGAAGAAATGGAGACAAACAGCCGTTCCAAGAGCGCGAAGCTGCGGATCTTTGAACGGTGTTAGCTGGGGAAAGGGGTGACGTACATGGCAGCAAGAACAGCAGTAAGAAGATATAGTTCTGTCCGGAGCGGACAGGCCTATGTATATGGAAATACTGTGCCCAAGCCGGTCCAGGAGCCGGAAAAACGCAGGAGAAGGACGCAGAAAGTCAGCCGCCAGGTACGGAACAACCAGAAGAGAGCCCTTCGGGTAAGCGCCGGATATGTAGTATTTCTGACGGTGGCAGCGCTTCTTGCGCTGATTGTCTGCGTTGGATACGTAAGACTTCAGGCGAAGATCACCGACACATCCAAGAACCTGACGGTAATGCAGGAAGAACTGGCCAATCTCCGGGAGGAAAATGATACCCGATACAACACGGTGATGGACTCTGTTAATGTGGAAGAGATCAAGGAGAAAGCTCAGAAAGATCTGGGAATGGTGTATGCCGCGCCGGATCAGGTGGTGGAGTATGAGAGCCCTTCCGCAGATTATGTAAAGCAGTATGAAAATATTCCTGAGGACGGGGTGCTGGCCCGTTCAGACACAACTCATTAAGCAGGTAGAACAGCATGGTAAGAAAGAGAAAAGATCCATTTCGGAAAAAAATAAATAAACCAATCCAAAAAAAGCTGGTAGGCGCCTTTATGATCGCGATACTGGCTTTTGCAGTTTTGGTGATCCGGGTTACTTATATCAATGCCTCCAAGGGAGAGGAGTATACCAAGGTAGTTCTGGATCAGCAGCAGTATGACAGCCGTGTGATCCCATTTAAACGGGGAGATATCACGGACCGCAACGGAACGAAGCTGGCGTCCAGCGAGCGGGTCTATAATGTGATCCTGGATGTGAAGGCGATGCTGGACAAAGAAGAATATGCAGAACCAACCATCCAGGTGCTGCAGGAATGTTTCCAGATCGATGAAGAGACGGTGCGCGGTCTGATAGAAGAAAAGCCTTCCAGCCGGTATGAGATCCTGAAGAAAAATGTGGATTATAATACTGCCCGGAAGTTTCAGGAGATTGATAAGGATGATGAGAACTATCCCAATGTAAAAGGGATCTGGCTGGAGGAGGACTATATCCGGACTTATCCTTATGAGACCCTGGCCTGTGATGTGATCGGGTTTACTTCTGATGGAAATGTAGGGACCAACGGGATCGAAGCTTCCTATAATTCTATCCTCAACGGCACGGACGGCAGGGAATACGGCTATCAGGACGAGAGCGCATCCCTTGAGCGTACGGTAAAAGAACCGGAGAGCGGGAATACGGTGGTGTCTACCATCGACCTGCAGGTTCAGAGCGTAGTGGAGAAGTATGTTCTGGAATTTAACGAAGAACATAAGAATCAGGCAAGAACCGGGGAAGGAAGCGCCAATACGGCTGTGATGGTGATGAATCCCCAGAATGGGGAGATCCTGGCGGAAGCTTCTTACCCCAATTATGATCTGAATAATCCCAGAGACCTGACAAAGTATTACACAGAAAAAGAGATTGACGCAATGGACAGCGAGGGGAAATCAGAAGCCCTGAACACCTTGTGGAATAATTTCTGCGTCAATCAGGTATATGAGCCGGGATCTACATTTAAGCCTTTTACCGTCTCAGCAGGCCTGGAACTTGGAAAGCTGACGGGGGATGAGACTTATTACTGCGGCGGCAAGCTCCATGTGGGAGATTACGATATCCATTGTAATAACCGGAACGGCCACGGGACCCAGACTTTGCAGCAGGCTGTTGAGAATTCCTGCAACGTGGCGCTGATGGAGATCGGCCAGGAACTGGGAGTGGAAGATTTCACCCGTTATCAGGAAGAGTTTGGCTTTGGAAAACAGACAGGCATCGATCTGCCGGGAGAGCAGGAGGGCGTCCTGTACACGGAAGAAAACATGGATGTGACCAGTCTTGCCACCAATGCGTTCGGCCAGAACTTTGATGTGACCATGACTCAGATGGCGGCAGGCTTCTGTTCCCTTATCAACGGGGGAGAGTATTACCAGCCCCATGTGGTGAAGCAGATCCGGGATGAAAATGGAAATGTGACAGAGAATAAGGAACCGGTGCTGCTGGGAAGAACGGTTTCAGAGGAGACCAGTGAGATCATCCGGGAATATATGTACAGCGTCGTGGAAGAAGGAACCGGAGCTTCAGCAGCGGTGGAAGGATACGACATCGGCGGAAAGACAGGAACTGCTGAAAAGCACCCGCGAGGGAAGGGAAATTACCTGGTTTCCTTCATTGGATATGCGCCTCAGAAAAATCCGCAGGTGATGGTGTATGTGGTGATCGACGAGCCCAATGCCTCGATCCAGTCCAACAGTGGCTTCGCTACAGCCATGGCGGCGGACATCATGGAGGAGATCCTGCCCTACCTGGGAGTGGAGAAGATCCAGGAAGAGGAGTAAAGAATAACCTTGTGAAAGCCATAATAAAATTGTAGAAAAGGCTTTCACGAGGTTTTTTTATGAAAAACAGAACCTATAACAGGAAAAAGCTGCTGGTGGTCTTCGGGCTGGCTGTGATCGTCCTTTTTCTTCTGGCCGGCCGTCTTGTCTATCTGATGGTATTTGAGGCCGGATATTATCAGGAGAAAGCTCAGGCGCTTCACGAGCGGGAGCGGGAGATCAAGGCAAAAAGAGGGGAGATCATTGACCGGAACGGCACGGTCCTTGCCACCAACCGGACGGTGTGTACCATCTCGGTGATCCACAGCCAGGTGACGGATCCGGAGAAAGTGATCCAGACGTTGTCCGGGGAGTTGGGGCTTCCGGAGGAAGAAGTGCGCGAAAAGGTGGAGAAGGTGTCTTCCCGGGAGCGGATCCAGGCAAATGTGGACAAAGAGGTGGGGGACCGGATCCGGAATATGGGGCTTGACGGAGTGAAGGTGGATGAGGATTTTAAGCGTTATTATCCGTACGGGGAACTGGCATCCAAGGTGCTGGGATTCACCGGCGGGGACAACCAGGGGATCATCGGGCTGGAGGTGAAGTATGAAGAATATCTGAAAGGAGAGAACGGCACCATCCTGACCACAACGGACGCCAGGGGAATTGAACTGGAAGGAGTGGCGGAAGACCGGGTGGAGCCGGTTCCCGGCCATACCCTCCAGATCAGCCTGGATTACAATCTTCAGACTTATGCCCAGCAGATGGCAGAGAAGGTGCTGGAGGAAAAGAAGGCCCAGAAGGTGGCTGTTCTCCTGATGAATCCCCAAAACGGGGAGATCCTTGCCATGGTCAATGTGCCTGAATTTGACCTTAACGAGCCCTTCCGGCTCAATACCGGGACCGGGGAAGACCTGACGGACGAGGAACTCCAGGACGCGTTAAACCAGATGTGGCGCAACGGCTGTATCAACGATACCTACGAGCCGGGATCCACCTTTAAGATCATCACGGCTTCCGCCTGTCTGGAGGAGGGGGTGGTGGATCTTAAGGATACCTTTACCTGTCCCGGCTACCGGATCGTGGAGGATCGGAAGATCCGCTGCCACAAGGTGGGCGGCCACGGGGCGGAAACCTTTGTGGAGGGGATAGAGAATTCCTGCAATCCGGTGTTCATTGAGATCGGTCTTAGGCTGGGAACAGAGAATTTCTATAAATATTTCCAACAGTTCGGACTGATGGGGACGACCGGGGTGGATCTGCCCGGAGAGGCAGGAACTATCATGCATAAGCCGGAAAATGTGGGCCAGGTGGAACTTGCCACCATGAGTTTTGGCCAGTCTTTCCAGGTGACGCCCATCCAGATGGCGGCCACAGTCAGTTCCCTTGTCAACGGCGGCATCCGGGTAACGCCCCACTTCGGGGTCCGGATCCTGGACGAAGAGGGAAAAGAATTAAAAGAATTCCAGTATCAGGAGAAGGAGCGCATTGTTTCCAGGGAGACATCCCGTACCATGCAGCGCCTCCTGGAAGGGGTGGTGTCCCAGGGATCCGGCAAAAACGCCTATCTGGAGGGATATCACATCGGTGGGAAGACCGCCACATCCCAGACCCTCCCAAGAAGCGCCAACCGGTATATTTCTTCTTTTATCGGTTTCGCGCCGGCAGACGACCCGCAGATCCTGGGGATGTGCGTGATCTACGACCCCCAGGGAGTCTACTATGGAGGGACCATCGCAGCGCCGGTGATCGGGGACATTTTCCGTAATATATTCCCCTATCTTGGCATTGAAAAAGAATAGAAAATGAAGTATACTATGTAAGATTGGAAGAAGACAAACAAAAGATATAAGAGGTGTGTTATGGATTATATGATATTTCTGCCAGTTTTGATCGCATTCGCGATCAGCGTGATCCTGGGACCGGTGATCATTCCGATCCTGCGGAGGCTGAAAATGGGCCAGACAGAGCGGGAGGACGGAGTGAAGTCCCATCTGAAGAAGGCGGGGACGCCTACCATGGGCGGAGTGATCATTCTTTTAAGCGTAGTGGTTACCTCCCTTCTTTATCTCAGGGATTACCCCAAGATCATCCCCATCCTTTTTGTAACGCTGGGATTTGGACTGATCGGTTTCCTGGATGATTATCTGAAAGTGGTGATGAAGCGCTCCGACGGTCTGTATCCGAAGCAGAAAATGGCGCTGCAGATCGTGGTGACCGCCATCTTCGCATTCTATCTGATCCGGTTTACGGATGTGTCCCTGGCGATGCTGATCCCCTTTACCGGCGGGAAATATCTGGATATCGGCTGGCTTGCGGTTCCCTTGTTGTTCTTTGCTGTGATCGGGACCGTGAACGGCGTGAATTTTACTGATGGACTGGACGGCCTGGCCTCCAGTGTGACGGTGCTTGTGGCAACCTTCTTCACGGTGGTGGCCATTGGTACCAAAAGCGGCATCGAGCCCATTACCTGCGCGGTGGTGGGAGCCCTGCTTGGATTCTTGTTGTTTAACGTCTATCCGGCCAGTGTCTTCATGGGAGATACCGGCTCCCTGGCTCTTGGAGGATTTGTGGCCTCTACGGCTTACATGCTGCAGATGCCTATCTTCATCCTGATCGTGGGGCTGATCTATCTGGTGGAGGTACTGTCCGTGATGATCCAGGTTACCTATTTCAAAAAGACCGGCGGAAAGCGGATCTTCAAGATGGCGCCCATCCACCATCACTTTGAGCTGTGCGGATGGTCGGAGACCCGGGTAGTGGCCGTATTTTCCATTATCACGGCGCTTTTGTGCCTGATCGCGCTGATGGCGATGTAAGAGAAAGAAGGACAGGATAATGTTGGATGTAAAAGAGAAACAGGTACTGGTATTTGGTTCCGGGATCAGCGGGACCGCGGCGGTCCGCCTTCTGGAGAAGGAAGGAGCACAAGTGATCCTCTACGACGGCAATGAGAAGCTGGACCCGAAGAAGGTGAAGGAGCAGCTGGGAGAAGGAAGCCGGGCAAGGATCGTCCTGGGGGCATTCCCGGAGGAGCTTCTTGAGACGCTGGATCTTCTGATCTTAAGTCCCGGCGTCCCCACAGATCTTCCGGTGGTGGAAGCCATAGCTTCCAGAGGGATCCCGGTGACCGGAGAGGTGGAGCTTGCCTATTCTTATGGAAAAGGAGACGTGCTGGCGATCACAGGGACCAACGGAAAGACTACAACGACAACACTGCTGGGGGAGATCATGAAGCGTTACCAGGAGGATGTGTTCGTGGTGGGGAATATCGGCAATCCCTACACCCTGGCGGCCATGGAGATGACAGAACACTCTATCGCTGTGGCGGAGATGAGCAGCTTCCAGCTGGAGACCATCCGGGAGTTCCATCCGAAGGTAAGCGCGATCTTGAATTTTACGCCGGATCATCTGAACCGTCATCATACCATGGAAGCTTATGTGGAGGCTAAGAAGAATATTGCCAGGAACCAGACGGAAGACGATTACTGCGTTCTCAATTATGAGGATGAGAGGACCCGGGAATTCGGAACTCAGGTGAAGGCTCAGGTTCTATATTTCAGCAGCCGGCATAAACTAGAGAGAGGCATTTATCTGGACCAGGGATCCATTATCTATAAGAACCCGGAGGAAGTGAAACTCTGCGATGTGAAGGAACTGCAGATCCTGGGGACCCACAATTATGAAAATGTAATGGCCGCGGCGGGGATGGCCGCTGTCTACGGGGTACCCATGGAAGTGATCCGGGAAGCGGTGCTTGCGTTTAAAGGCGTGGAGCACCGGATCGAATTTGTAGCGGAGAAACAGGGCGTAGCCTATTACAATGATTCCAAGGGGACCAATCCGGACGCTGCCATTAAGGCTATCCAGGCCATGAACCGGCCCACGGTGCTGCTGGGGGGCGGATACGACAAGGATTCGGAATACACCCAGTGGATCCAGGCTTTTGACGGCAAGGTGAAGAAGCTGATCCTTATGGGGCAGACCCGGGAGAAAATCGCGAAAGACGCGGAAAAATGCGGCTTTCATGACTATGTGATGGCTGATGGATTTGAGGAGGCAGTTCTTCTGGCGGCCAGGACGGCACAGCCGGGAGAGGCGGTCCTTCTGTCCCCGGCCTGCGCAAGCTGGGATATGTTTCCTAATTATGAGGTACGTGGAGAGAAATTCAAAGAGATTGTAAATTCCTTATAAGGAGTGTAGGTAAGATTGACACAGCCAAGGAAGAGGAAGTATGATCTGACCCTTCTCGCCGCACTTCTGGCGCTTCTGGTCTTTGGACTTATCATCCTGTACAGCACCAGCGCTTATAACGGAGAAGTGAAGTTCCACGACTCTTTTTACTACCTGAAGAAGCAGGTGTTTGCCACGCTGCTGGGGATCCTGGGGATGTACCTGGCGGCGCGCACGGACTACCATCTCTGGAAATATGCGGCCCTGCCGGGATATCTGGCGGCGATCCTGCTTTCCGTGGCGGTCCTTTTGATAGGGGAAGAGTACAACGGCTCCAAAAGATGGCTTTCTTTTGGGCCGTTTTCTTTTCAGCCTTCTGAGTTTGCCAAGGTGGCGGTGATCCTTTTCCTGGCCTGGCTGGTGACCAGAAGCGGCAGGAAGATGGGGAGCATGAAAGCCCTTCTTGGCGTCATGGTTTCCATCCTGCCAATCGTAGGCCTTGTAGGGGCAAGCAATTTAAGCACTGCCATCATCATCCTGGGAATCGGGGTGACCCTTGTGTTCGTGGCAAGCCCCAGATATACGCCTTTTCTTCTGATGGGCGCTGTGGGAGCAGGATTTATGGCAGTGTTTCTGGCTCTGGAGAGCTACCGGCTGGAGCGGCTTTTGATCTGGCGCAATCCAGAGGCTTATGAGAAGGGATACCAGACTCTCCAGGGGCTTTATGCCATCGGTTCCGGAGGACTTTTTGGCCGGGGACTGGGAGAGAGTGTGCAGAAGCTGGGATTTGTACCGGAGGCGCAGAATGATATGATCTTTTCCATCATCTGTGAAGAACTGGGACTGTTTGGAGCAGGGATCCTGCTTTTTCTGTTTCTGGTGCTGATCTGGCGGTTCTTCGTGATCGCTTCCCGGGCGTCAGATCTTTTCGGAGCCTTGATCGCAGCGGGAGCCATGGCTCACATGATGATCCAGGTGATCCTGAATATCGGGGTGGTGACCAACACCATCCCCAACACCGGCATCACCCTTCCTTTTATCAGTTACGGAGGTACTTCGATCGTGTTTCTCCTTCTGGAAATGGGGGTTGTGTTAAGCGTGTCATCAATGGTAGAATAAATCCAGAGCAACAAAGAGAGGAGTATCTATGGGTACAAAAGAACATCTGGAAGAACAGCCCAGGAGAAGGCGCAGGAAGAAAAGCCACAGGGTGTATGCCTTTTTTGTTATCGTCCTGGGGCTTGCTATCATCGTGCTGGCGCTGCTCTTGCTTTTTCATGTGCAGAAGATCGAGATCAAGGGGAATGAATACTGCGCCGACAAGGAGATCCTGGAAGCGGTGCAGAGTGATAAGTTTTCTACCAATTCTCTCTATGTGGTGGGGAAATACCTTCTGGGGAAGGGGGAGGAGCCTGCCTGTCTGGAGAGTATGAAGGTGGGAATCGGGGCGCCCTGGACCCTGAAGGTAAGGGTGAAAGAAAAACCCATTGTAGGATATTTGTATTCAGGACAGGATTATGCTTATTTTGACAAGGAGGGGTTGGTGGTCAAAAAGGATTCTCAGTATCTGGAGGGAATCCCCTGTGTGGAGGGGATCGAGGTTGAGGACGTGACGCTTTACAAGCAGCTTCAGAGCGAGAATCCTCAGATTTTTGAAGAGATCCTGGAAGCTACCAACGAACTGAAGGAAGCGGGAATGTCCACGGAAAAGATCATCTGTAAGGCTGCCAGGATCTATGTTTTCGCCGGAAAGGTCTGTATCAGTCTGGGAAATCAGGTGACGCCGGAGAAGGTTGCGCAGATTTCACCGATTCTTGAAAAGCTGGAGGGAAAGGAAGGAACACTGCATCTGGAGACATATTCCACAAGTCAGGAAACCATTACCTTTGATGTGGGAGAATATCCGAAGGAGATCGAAGAGGAAATTTCGAAAGAAAAATAAGAAAAATCCCTGAATTCTATTGATATTTTATACAAAAGTCTATATTATAGACTATATATGGCAAAGTGTATTTTTACACCTTGTATATGGGATGTATAAATAAATAAGGATGACAAAGGAGGAGAAACCCTTGCTAGAGATTAAGACAAACGAATCAGAAGCGGCGGCGAAAATTATTGTTTGCGGAGTGGGAGGCGGCGGAAACAACGCAGTCAACCGCATGATCGACGAGCAGATCGCCGGCGTGGAATTTATCGCGATTAATACAGATAAACAGGCACTTCAGTTATGTAAGGCCCCCACGCTTATGCAGATCGGGGATAAGATCACCAAGGGACTTGGCGCGGGAGCCAGGCCGGAGGTAGGCGAGAAAGCCGCGGAGGAAAGCGCGGAGGAGATCTCCGCAGCGCTCAAAGGGGCGGATATGGTGTTCGTCACCTGTGGTATGGGCGGCGGAACCGGAACCGGAGCCACACCGGTGGTTGCCCGGATCGCCAAGGAGCAGGGAGCTCTGACGGTAGGAGTTGTGACAAAGCCCTTCCGTTTTGAGTCCAAGACCCGTATGAACAACGCACTTGCAGGGATTGAAAAGCTGAAAGAAAATGTAGACACTCTGATTGTTATCCCGAATGATAAATTGCTTGAAGTGGTAGATAGACGTACTACCATGCCGGAGGCTCTGAAAAAGGCGGACGAGGTCCTGCAGCAGGGTATTCAGGGCATTACAGACCTGATCAACGTACCATCTCTTATCAACCTTGACTTCGCGGATGTCCAGACGGTTATGACCGACAAGGGAATCGCTCACATCGGTATTGGACAGGGCCGCGGTGATGACAAGGCGCTTGAGGCGGTAAAACAGGCTGTTGCCAGTCCGCTGCTTGAGACCACGATCGCCGGCGCGTCTCATGTGATCATTAATGTATCCGGAGATATTACCCTGATGGATGCTTCTGACGCGGCAGAGTACGTACAGGATCTGGCCGGAGAGGACGCCAACATTATCTTTGGCGCTATGTATGATGATTCCAGAGCAGATGAAGCTACTATCACCGTGATCGCCACCGGCCTTCACAATGTAGGCGGCAGCGCATCCAAGCTGAAGTCCAGACTGGAACACCCAAGGAATGTTTCCCCGGCGCCTCAGACTACTTATGAGAGACCTGCCACAGCCCAGCACAGCGCAGCGCCTGTAAGGACACCGCAGCTGGATATCGGGCTTGCTACCGGAAGGAGCAGTTCCGGAAGCAATGTAACAAGAAAAGCTCCCGGCGGGACCGCGCCATCTCTGGAGACGCCAAGAACGCCTACCAGCAAGGTGAAAGAGCAGTCCATTAAGATCCCGGATTTCTTTAAGAAGTAAGATAAGACCTTTTGGGGCCAGAACAGGAAAACCTGTTCTGGCCCTTTTTCTGTCGAAAAAAATCTTTTTCGTCCTTCCATCATATGACAAAATCTTTTTCTTCCCTCTCGTATAATAAGTCTTGCCCAAATACCTAATCGATTTCGTATGCAAGGAGAAAGAAGGCAGGATGTGTACTATGAACTATACATAGATGTGTTTTTTCTTGTGAATTTCATGATGGACGCCATTCTTCTGGAGATCCTCCGGAAGATCCTGGGATGTCCGGTCTCCCACGGCAGAGTGCTTCTGGGGGCCGGGGCTGGGGCTTTCGGGACCTGCGTTGTCCTGTGCCTGCCGGTCCCGTATGGGTTCGTCAGGATCGTTGCAAGCCATGGGCTTATCAATCTTATTATGCTGAAAACAGGATTTGGGATCCGGTGGGGCCGGGAGATGGCCAAAGCGTTTCTGCTGTTGTATATCAGCGGATTCCTGATGGGAGGGATCTTAAGCGTATTTCGTCCTTATCTTAGAACGGCAGGGCTTTTCTTTGCTTTCGCAGTGATCAGTTACTACGGGGCCCTTGGGGTCTGGAAGCTTCTTGGGGCTCTGGCGGGACGGGAGAAAACCCGCCGGGAGGTTTATCTCTTCCGGGGAGGGAAGAGCTGCCGGGTGCGGGCTATCGTGGACACCGGCAATACGCTGCGGGATTCCGTTACCGGGAAACCGGTGTGCGTCATCGACCAGAAGACCGCTGATACGCTGGGGCTTTTTGAGCAGCCGGAAGGCTTACGTTTTGTACCCTACCATACAGTAGGACGCCGGGAAGGCGTTCTGCCTGCGTTCCCGCTGGATAAGATGGAACTTCCGGGGAATCCGGTCCGTGTGGTGGAACGTCCCCTGGTGGCGGTCTGCCGGGAGATTTCCCGGGACGATCATCAGATGCTCCTGAATCCTGATGTTTTATAGGAGGAAAAGAAATGATCATAAAAGTAGCGGTACCTCATCAATTTAAACTCAGAGTGATCCCGGATTTCCGGACGTTGTTTTTCCCGGATAAGAAGGATATCCACTATATCGGGGGATCGGAGATCCTCCCCGCGCCTCTTGACATTGAGGAGGAGGCCCGGCAGATCGCAAGGCTTGGGGGCGAGGAGGAGGAGACGGCCAAAAAGATGCTGATCGAGCACAATCTGCGGCTGGTGGTCTATATCGCCAAGAAGTTCGACAATACCGGGGTGGGGGTGGAGGACCTGATCTCCATCGGGACCATCGGGCTTATCAAGGCTATTAATACCTTTGACCCGGCAAAGAAGATCAAGCTTGCCACCTATGCTTCCCGGTGCATTGAAAATGAGATCCTGATGTATTTAAGGAGGAACAGCAAGACCCGGATGGAGGTGTCCATTGACGAGCCGCTGAATGTGGACTGGGATGGGAATGAACTGCTTCTTTCGGATATCCTGGGGACAGAGGAGGACACCATTTACCGGGATCTGGAGTCGGAGGCAGAGCGAAAGCTTCTGGTGCGGGCCATCCAGAGGCTGGGAAGGAGAGAGCGGGCCATCATAAAGATGCGCTTTGGCCTGGGGACGCCGGACGGGGAGGAGAAGACCCAGAAGGAAGTGGCGGATATGCTGGGAATTTCTCAGTCTTATATCTCCCGGCTGGAGAAGAAGATCATGCAGAGGCTGCGCCGGGAAATGGTAAAGTATTCATAGCCATCCGGGGGAAAAGGTGCTACAATGAAGAAAAGAAAGGGGCGTTGCGTATGAAACTTTTTTTTATTGGAGCAGACCATGAAGTGACCGGAAGCTGCCATATGATCGAAGCCTGCGGGAAGCACATCCTGGTGGACTGCGGGATGGAACAGGGACCGGATCTCTACGAGAACCAGGAGATCCCGGTGAAGGCGTCGGATATCGATTATGTTCTTCTCACCCATGCCCATATCGACCATTCCGGCAAGATCCCCATGCTTTGCAAGGAAGGATTCCAGGGAGATATCGTCACTACATTTGCCACGTCGGATCTGTGCAGCATCATGCTTCGTGACAGCGCCCATATCCAGGAATTTGAGGCCCAGTGGCGAAACCGGAAGGCGCTGCGAAGCGGAGCGCCTCTGTATGAGCCCCTGTATACCATGGAACATGCGGAGGCGGCCATCAAGCTTCTGTACCCCTGCGATTACGGACAGAAGATCCGGCTGTGTGAGGGCATTGAGGTGCGGTTTACCGATGTGGGGCATCTCCTTGGTTCGGCCGCCATCGAGGTGTGGATCACCGAGGATGGGGTGTCGAAGAAGATGGTATTCTCCGGAGACGTGGGGAATCTGGATCAGCCCATCATCAAGGATCCCTCCCCGGTACAGGAGGCAGATTATATTGTGATCGAATCCACCTACGGGGACCGGCTCCACGGCACGGAGAGGCCGGACTATGTGGGAGATTTAACCCGGATCCTGAGGGAGACTTTTGACCGGGGCGGCAATCTGGTGATTCCCTCCTTCGCGGTAGGGCGGACCCAGGAGCTTCTCTATTTCTTCCGGGAGATCAAGGAGAAGAGACTGCTTCCCCAGTATCAGAATTTTGAAGTATATGTGGACAGTCCGCTGGCCATTGAGGCAACCAATGTGTTCAATAAGAATGTAAAGTCCTGTTTTGACGAGGAGGCGCTCTCCCTGGTGGAGCAGGGGATCAACCCGCTGATCTTCCCGGGGCTTCGCACCACCATCACCTCGGATGAGTCTAAGATGATCAATCTTGACGAGAAGCCCAAGGTGATCCTCTCTGCCTCTGGCATGTGTGAGGCCGGCCGGATCCGGCACCATCTGAAGCACAATCTGTGGCGGAAGGAGAGCACCGTCTGCTTCGTAGGCTATCAGGCGGTGGGGACGCTGGGACGGAAACTGATCGAAGGAGCGGAGGCGGTGAAGCTCTTTGGCGAGACGGTGGAGGTAAACGCCCAGATCGAAACGCTCCAGGGGATCAGCGGACATGCGGACAAAAATGGATTGCTGGGATGGCTGGAAGGGTTCCAGAAGGCGCCGGACCATGTGTTCGTGGTACACGGAGAGGATACGGTGACTGATCACTTCGCCCAGGCGGTGACCGAGCGGTTTGGCTGGTCTGCCTTCGCACCCTATTCCGGCGGCTGTGTGGACCTTGCCACAGGAGAGATCCTCTCAGAAGGGATCCGGGAGCCCAAGAGGGAAGCCAAGCCTGCCCGCACAAAGAAGCGGGAAGTCTTCGAACGTGTTGTGGCCGCTGCCAAACGGCTTCTGCAGGTGGTTTATAAGAATGAAGGTCTGGCAAATAAGGAACTGGTGAAGTTTGAGTCCCAGATCCAGAACCTGGCGGATAAGTGGGACCGGGAGGATTAAGAGAATAAAAATGGAGGGAGCATATCGAAATGCTCCCTCCTGTTATTGTGCGGTTTTTTACATGTCTGCGTGCAGTTCCCCGATATTCAGGGCGTAGTCGCCGATCCGTTCGAAATCGGTGAGAAGTTCGGAGAACAGAATGCCGGACTCGGCCTTGCAGTCTCCTTTCTTGGCACGCTTGATCTGACGCTTCCGGTATTTCTTCTCCATGTCGTCCATCAGGAATTCGTATTTGGAGATGGTCTCCAGCTGGGCGGCAGGAGTGGTGGCGTCTGTGAAGTCGATGACATCCAGGATGTTCATGCTGACCTGTTTCATCTTCTTGATCTCGGTGCGGGCGTCATCTGAGAAAGAGATGTCCCATTTCTTCATATTCTTGGTATATTCCGCAATGTTCATGGCATGGTCGCCGATGCGCTCGATGTTGCTGAGAGCAAGGTAGTAGTTGTTGATCCGGCGGGTGTCATCCTCTGACATTTCCACGGACATAAGGCGGACGATATACCTGGATATCTCTGTGTTCAGATAGTCGATGTATTCCTCGGTCTCCTCGATCTCCTCCAGAGAAGCCCCCTCTCCTTTCAGGAGGGCGTTATAGCTGGCTTCCACATTTGCTTTTACCTTCTCGATCATCCGGGTTACCTCACGCTGGATCTGAGAGATGACCAGAGTGGCGTGACCAACCGTATAGTTGCTCTCGAAGGGCACGATGTATTTGAGGTGCTGGACTTGTTCGCTCTCTTCCTGGCTCTCCGGAAGGATCTTGGTGGCCAGTTTGGCCATATAAGTGCCGAATGGAAGGAGAAGCAGGGTGGTAATGATGTTGAACGTGGTGTGCACGTTGGCGATCTGAGCCACCGGATCGGATGTTATGCCTTCCATAATGGAGACGAACGGGGTCGTCAGGCTGATGATGGTAAAGATAATGGTTCCGATGATATTGAACATCAGGTGGATGATGGTAGTCCGCTTGGCGTTGGGCCGTGTGCCGATAGCCGCCAGCACTGCGGTGATACAGGTACCGATGTTCTGTCCGAACAGGATATATACTGCGCTGGACAAAGGAATCATCCCTGTGGAAGCCAGGGCCTGCAGGATACCAACGGACGCGGAGGAGGACTGGATCAGAGCGGTAAAGATGGCTCCGATGGCGATCCCCATCAGCGGATTCTTAAAGGTGGTCATAAAGTTGATGAAGGTGGCTGAGTCCTGGAGAGGCGCCATGGCGTCTCCCATCATATCCATACCGATGAACAGCACACCCAGTCCGGCGAAGATGGAACTGATATGCCGGACCTTTTCATTTTTAACAAACATGATACAGGCAACGCCAAGGAAGGCGATGAGGGGAGCGATGGCCCCGATGTCCAGGGCGATCAGCTGACCGGTGATGGTGGTACCGATGTTGGCGCCCATGATGACCCAGACTGCCTGGTTCAGGGTCATAAGACCGGTGTTTACAAAGCCTACTACCATGACGGTGGTGGCGGAGGAGGACTGGATCACGGCGGTGATGATGGCGCCTACCAGTACACCCTTGATCCGGTTGGAGGTCAGTTTCTCCAGGATCTGCTTCATCTTGTTTCCTGCAGCCGTCTCAAGGCCGTTGCTCATCATCTGCATTCCATAGAGGAAGAGGGCCAGGCCGCCGAGCAACATCAGGATGTCTGTTGTTTTCATGTGAGGATTCTCCTTTAGATTTTTGAAATATTTTACATGATTGTTACAAAACCTTAACAATTATAGCATGGAGTTTTCGCAGTTGCAATCATTTGTCAAGGACTAAAACTTTTTTTATTTTCGGGGGGCGGGGAATAAGGAAAATACATCTGGAGAAAATTTTTACTAGACAGAAAATCTGGACAACATCTGGTAAGGAGGTTCTTGGGATGGCACAGGGAAAAGTAGAGATATGCGGGGTGAATACGGCCAGTCTTCCGGTGCTGGGGGAGGAGGAAAAGGAAGCGCTGTTCGCCCGGATCAAAGAGGGGGATCAGGAGGCGAAAGAAGAGTACATCAAAGGGAATCTGCGGCTGGTGCTCAGTGTGATCAAGCGTTTTGGCGCCAGCGGGGAGAACCCGGACGATCTCTTCCAGATCGGCTGTATCGGGCTTATCAAGGCGGTAAATAATTTTAACACAGAACTGGATGTGAAGTTCAGCACCTACGCGGTACCTATGATCATCGGAGAGATCCGCCGCTATATGCGGGACAATAATTCCATCCGGGTGAGCCGGTCCCTGCGGGATACGGCATACAAGGCCATCTACGCCAAAGAAAATTACGTCCGCCGGAACTTAAAGGAGCCCACGGTGCAGGAGATCGCGGATGAGATCGGCATTTCCAAGGAGGATATCGTCTTCGCCCTGGACGCCATCCAGGCGCCCATGAGTCTGCAGGAGCCAGTCTATAACGACGGGGGCGATGCGCTCTATGTGATGGACCAGGTGAGCGATACAAAGAACCGGGAAGAAAAGTGGGTGGAGAAGCTTTCCCTGGAAGCGGCCATGGACCACCTGGATGAACGGGAGCGGCACATCATCCGGCTGCGGTTCTTCGAGGGGAAGACCCAGATGGAGGTGGCAGAGGAGATCAAGATCTCCCAGGCCCAGGTGAGCCGCCTGGAGAAAAACGCCCTGCGGATCATGCGCCAGTATCTCAAGTAGGGACAGGGTATTTTCAATCTGGGACGTGGTATTTTCGAAAATACCACGTCCCCAATTGATGCTTGAATTTTGATCTGGTTCATACTATCATGGGTGCATGGAGGGATTTGACATGACGAGAGCTTTTATTTTTGATCTGGACGGAACCCTTGCTGATACGCTGGAATCGCTGGTCTTCTCGGTGAAGGCCACGCTGCGGGAGATGGGTCTTGATGAGATCACAGACGAACAGTGCAGACATTTTGTGGGGAACGGGGCCAGATACCTGATGGACCACGCTATCCGCGCCGCGGGAGACCCGGAGGGAGAGCGGCTGGATGAGGCCATGGAGGTCTATGGACGTATATTTGATAAGAACTGTACATATCATGTAACACCTTACGCCGGAATGGAGGATGTGCTGCATAGATTGAAGGAGAAGGGGATCCGCCTGGCGGTCCTCTCCAATAAGCCGCACAGGCAGACGGTGAAGGTGGTGGAAGCGGTCTTTGGAAAGGAGCTTTTCGACTGCGCCCAGGGGCAGCAGGAGGGCGTGAAGCGCAAACCTGACCCGGCGGGGATCTACCGGATTCTGGAGAAGCTGGGGGTATCGGTGGAAGACTGCGTGTATGTGGGAGACTCTGAGGTGGATCTGGAGACCGGGAAACGGGCCGGTGTGCGCACTGTCTCTGTAGGCTGGGGATTCCGGACCCGGAAGGAGCTTGAGGACGCAGGAGCCGGAAGGATCCTGGAGCGGACGGAAGAACTGCTGGAATATGAGGATCAGTAAGAAAGGAGGGAACGCAGCATGTACGAGTATGATGAAGAATGCCTGAAAACATTCCTGGAACATCAGTCTCAGCTGTTTGACGAGCCGGTGGCGGAGACTCTGGAGGAAGCGGAAGCCTTCCTTGAGGACTGTATGGCGGTGGTGGCGGACAGCCTGGAGGACGTCTGCCGGTTCTTCGAAGAGGAAGGGATGGATACAGAAGGAATGTCTCCGGAAGAAGTGGGGGAGGCTTCCGAGGTATTTCCTCTCTCTGACGGTCGTTACCTGATCGTGGAAGGATAAGGCGGCAAAAAAGGGAAAAAGAAAGCGTGGCAGTCCTGGCATATCAGGAGTGTCACGCTTTTATTAATATCATCAGTCGGATATCTGTCCTTTCTCAAGGGCCTCCCGGATGGCGTTCAGGATCACCTGGGAAGTGTAAGGATTCTCCTGGGAAAGGGTCACATTTTCCAGGGACTGCTGTTCATAGACCTGCTGCGCGATATTCTCGATCTCCGGCTGGATCAGAGGATACATGGCAGCGACCGTCTCATCCAGGTTGGAGAACCGGATGGAATTGATATGAGATTCATCTACGGTGACTTCCACCTCAAGCGCCGTGTTGTTCAGGGATATGGCAGAAGTGTAGACTCCGGGCACGTAGCGGGCCTCCTCCTTATGGGAGCTGTCCCTGCCGGGGCGGAACATGAACACAAGCAGCAGGATCAGCACAATAGCCAGAAGGGCGAATACCACGGTATAGATGATTTCTTTCATGTGCAGTACAATGATCTTGGTTCTGGAACTCATAGAGACCTCCTGTCTGATATCCTGGGAATCCCAGTTCATCTTCTATAATGTATGAAGAACCGGCGCAAATTATTCCTGCCGGTTTTTGCGTGACAAAGGGACGCATTTCCTGTAGAATGGATGAAGAGAAAATCAGGAAGGTGAAAGCAATATGTTTATCATAGCAGGACTTGGAAATCCGGGAGCGCGCTACCAGGGAACCAGGCATAACGCCGGGTTTTCTGTCATAGATGCCCTGGCGGACAAATACAATATCTCTGTAGACGGGAAGAAGGCAAGGGCTTATGTAGGAAAAGGGATCATTGCCGGCCAGAAGGTGATCCTGGCAAAGCCTCAGACTTATATGAATTTAAGTGGGGAGAGCATCCGGGGCCTGACGGATTACTACAAGATCGACGTGGAGCAGGAACTTCTGGTGATCTACGACGACATCAGCCTGGCGCCCGGCCAGATCCGGATCCGCAAGAAGGGAAGCGCGGGCGGCCATAACGGGATGAAAAATATCATTGCCCATTTGGGGGGACAGGTGTTCCCGCGGATCAAGGTGGGCGTGGGGGAAAAGCCCAGGAATTTCGACCTGGCGGACTATGTGCTCAGCCGTTTCTCCCCCCAGGATCAGGAGGCCATGGAAGAAGGATACGAGAAAGCAGTCCGGGCGGCGGAGATGATCCTGGCAGGAGAAGTGGACGGGGCGATGAATGAATATAACAGAAAAGTTAAACCGGGGGAGAATTAGCATGCAAGCCTTGATCGGGCCGCTTAAGGAACTGGCGGAATTTGAAGAGATCTGTAAAAAGAAAATGGACGGGCCGGGGATGCTTAAGATCACCGGCTGCGTCTCTTCCCAGAAAACCCATATGATGTACGCACTTGGCGATGGCTGTCCTTATAAAGTCATCGCTTGTTCCAGTGAGACAAAAGCAAAACAGGTCTATGAAGAATACCGGTTCCTTAGCGGGGAGACTTATCTGTACCCGGCCAAGGACCTTCTGTTCTACCAGGCGGATCTTAGGAATAAGGCGCTGGTGAAGGAGCGGATGGAGGTGCTCCAGGCGGTGATCACACGCCCGGCCCTTACCGTGGTGACCAGTTTTGACGCTTTTATGGACGTTCTGCTTCCAAGAGAGGTTCTGGCGGACCGGGCCATACGGATCGGAGCGGACAGCACGGTAGATATGGCAGAGCTGGAGCGGAAGCTTGCGGGGATCGGCTACGACCGGGAAGCCCAGATCGAGGGCCCGGGCCAATTTGCTGTGCGGGGCGGGATCCTGGACGTTTATCCGCTGACAGCGGAGCTGCCGGTGCGGATCGAACTGTGGGGAGACGAGGTGGATTCCATCCGGTCCTTTGATGTGGAGACCCAGCGATCCATTGAAAATCTGACGGAAGTGTGGATCTATCCGGCGGCGGAATTCCCGGGAGAAGGAGAGAAAGGAGTGTCCTTCCTGGATTATTTCCCGGTCAAAGATACCCTTTTATTCCTGGATGAGCCGGTGCGTCTCCTGGAGAAGGGGCAGGCAGTGGAGGAAGAGTTTCTGGAAGCCCAGAAGCGGCGGGTGGAAAGCGGAATGGAGGTTACGGAAGAAGAGGCGCGGCTCTATACCACCCGGGAGCTTGCGGCCAGGATGGATGGGTACAGCAGTATCGGGATGTGCGCTCTGGACATGGCGGGGAAAGGATTTGCCCAGCGGGGCTCTTATTCCATCCAGGCCAAAAGCGTCAATCCCTACAACAGCAGCTTCGATCTTCTGACCCGTGACTTAAAGCGGCTGAAACGAAACGGCTACCGGGTGGTGCTCTTGTCCGGCTCCCGGACCCGGGCCCGGCGTCTGGCGGAGGATCTGCGGGATTATAACTTAAGCAGCTATTACAGTGACGACCTGGATCGGGAAGTGCTTCCCGGGGAGCTTATGACGGCCTACGGCCACGTAGGGACCGGGTATGAATATCCGCTTCTGAAATTTACCGTGATCTCAGAGACGGATATCTTCGGCAAGGTAAAGAAAAAGCGCAGGCACAGGACTTACGAGGGGCGCAAGATCCAGGATTTTGCCCAGCTCAAACCCGGGGACTATGTGGTCCATGAGAACCACGGGCTTGGCATCTACCGGGGGATCGAGAAGATCCAGGTGGATAAGGTGGCCAAAGATTATATGAAGATCTCCTATGCCCAGGGCGGGAACCTCTATATCCCGGCTACCCAGCTGGATCTGATCCAGAAGTATGCCGGATCGGACGCTAAGAAGCCAAAACTCAACCGGCTGGGCACTCAGGAGTGGAACAAGACCAAGACCCGGGTGCGTGGCGCGGTAAGAGAGATCGCCAGAGACCTGGTGGAACTCTACGCGGCACGGCAGAACCAGGAAGGGTATGCTTATGGAGAGGATACGGTCTGGCAGAAGGAATTTGAAGAAATGTTTCCCTTTGAGGAGACAGAGGACCAGCTTCTGGCTATCCAGGCGGTGAAGCGGGATATGCAGAGCCACCGGATCATGGACCGGCTGATCTGCGGGGACGTGGGCTACGGGAAGACGGAGATCGCCATCCGGGCGGCTTTCAAGGCAGTCCAGGAGGATAAGCAGGTGGTGTATCTGGTGCCCACCACCATCCTTGCCCAGCAGCACTACAATACCTTCCTGCAGCGGATGAAGGACTTCCCCGTGCGGGTGGATCTTCTGTGTCGGTTCCGCACCAGCGCCCAGCAGAAGAAGACCATCGAAGACCTGAAGAAAGGGCTGGTGGACATTGTGATCGGCACCCATCGGGTCTTAAGTCAGGACGTGAAATTCAAGGACCTGGGGCTTCTGGTCATCGATGAGGAACAGCGCTTTGGGGTGCAGCACAAGGAGAAGATCAAGAAATTAAAGGAAAATGTGGACGTGATGACCCTGACGGCTACCCCCATCCCCCGGACCCTCCATATGAGCCTGATCGGCATCCGGGACATGAGCGTGCTGGAGGAGGCGCCGGAGGACCGGCTCCCCATCCAGACCTATGTGATGGAGTACAATGAAGAGATGGTGCGGGAAGCCATCGAGCGGGAGTGCGCAAGACAGGGACAGGTGTATTATGTATACAACCGGGTGGAGGACATCGGGGAAGTGACCGCCCGCATCCAGAAGCTGGTGCCGGAATATACGGTAGCCTACGCCCACGGCCAGATGAAGGAGCATGAGCTGGAGCGGATCATGTACGACTTCATCGGAGGGGACATCGATGTGCTGGTGTCCACCACCATCATCGAGACCGGGCTTGACATCTCCAATGTGAACACCATGATCATCCACGACGCGGACCGGATGGGCCTGTCCCAGCTCTATCAGCTGCGGGGACGGGTGGGCCGTTCCGGAAGGATGGCTTACGCCTTCCTTCTGTACCGCAGGGATAAACTTCTAAAAGAGGTGGCGGAGAAGCGTCTGGCAGCTATCCGGGAATTCACCGATCTTGGCTCCGGATTTAAGATCGCCATGCGGGATCTGGAGATCCGGGGAGCGGGAAATCTTCTGGGAGCAGAGCAACACGGCCACATGGAGGCAGTGGGATACGACCTGTACTGCAAGATGCTCAACGAGGCGGTGAAGCATCTGAAGGGAGAGATGGAAGAAGAAACCTATACCACCACCATGGATCTGGATGTGGACGCCTATATTCCCGATTCCTATATCCCCAATGAATATCAGAAGCTGGATATCTATAAAAGGATCGCGGCCATCGAGTCCCAGGAGGAAGTGGAGGATATGAAAGACGAGCTTCTGGACCGTTTCGGAGATATTCCAAAGAAAGTAGACACCCTGCTGGAGATCTCCCTTCTCAAGGCCCTGGCCCACAGCGCCTATGTGACGGCAGTGGAGCAAAAAGGGGAGGCCTATGAGTTTGTCATGTATGAGAAAGCCCCAGTGCTTCCGGAGCGGATCCCGGCCCTTGTTGAGTCTTTCCGGGGAGAATTGTCCTTCCGGGCGGATTCGGAGCATCCCGGGTTCACTTACCGGAAGAAGAGAAAAAGCGGCGCTGAGAAGAACGCAGACAGCCTGGAAATTGTGAAAAAAGTTTTAATTGGGATAAAAGGATTGATAGACCACTGAAAAAAGGCTATAATAAACGGGTTAGCAGGTACTAAGGAGGTTTTAGGTGATTATGAAAAAGAAGGCGGTTATCCTGTTTTTGTCAGCTATGCTTGCTGCGGGGAGCCTGACCGGGTGCGGATCTCTGGATGAGAACGCGGTGGCGGTCAGCGTCAATGACAAGGAGCTGACGGCAGATGTGGCGAATTTCTACGCCAGATATATGCAGGCCCAGTATGAGAGCTATTATGGCGCATATATGGGTGATGATATGTGGAACACCGAGGCGGAAGAAGGAGAGACCTATGAAGAGTCGGTGAAGAACGGAGCCAAAGAGTCCCTGGAGATCATGCTGCTGTGTGAGGAACACATGGATGACTATGAGGTGTCGTTAAGCGACGGCGAGAAGGAAGAGATCGCCAAGCTGGCCAAGGAGTTTGACGAGGATAATTCTCTGGACGACAAGGAGAAAGTCTCTGGAAGCGCCGAGACGGCAGAACGGCTTCTGACGCTGATCGCCATCCAGGGCAAGGTGCAGGAGGCTATTGAGGCAGGCGCGGATACGGAAGTTTCTGACGAGGAAGCCGCCCAGAAGGCGATGCAGTATGCTTACTTTACTTATACTACCACCGATGACAGCGGAGCAGTTCAGGATCTGTCCGACGAGGAGAAGGAAGAGGCGAAAGCCAATGCAGAAGCCTTTGTCCAGGATGTAAAAGGAGGCGCGGATTTTGAAAAATCAGCCGAAGAGCATGGCGGGGATATTTCAGAGGCCACTTTTGATGCAGAGTCCAACGTCCCCTCCGAGGAAGTGGTGGCTGCCGCGGATCAGCTTAAAAAGGGAGAAAATACAGGTGTGATCGAGACAGACGCCGGCTGCTATGTGGCCAAGGTGACCAGTCTCCTTGATAAGGACGCTACACAGGATAAAAAGGACGAGATCGTGGAAGAGCGCAAGGCCCAGCTTTATCAGGATACCTGTGAAGGCTGGAGGGAAGAAGCGGATATCAAAGAGCACGACAGCGTGTGGAAGAAGATTGATTTCAACGATCTGAGCGTGACCATCAAGCAGTCTTCCGAGGAGCCTTACGCGGATGCGGTCCAGACGGACGATCAGGCGGAGGCCCAGGAGAGCGCACAAGAAACAGAATAAGGGAATAAAACAAAAGAATAGAACAAAATAAAAGAGAAACTGTCGTTTAGTATTACGATAGTTTCTTTTTTGTTGTGCGCCTGGCGGCGCACGTTTCTTAAGGGTGCAAGTCCCAAATCCGCCCGGTAGTGGGAAGGATGTAGCCGAAGGCAAGGGTGTCCACCGTGAGGTGGAATCTGAAGGAAGCCGGATGTGGGGAACCTACTAACCCACGGGCAAACCTCTGGTCTGACAGACAGAAATCGTATAAAAGGCTGTGCATGAGGGTAAGTCTGCAGCACAAGATGAAGCCCGATAACTACACGGAATCATGTGCAGTAAATACGGCAGATGGATGGAGGGAAAGAAACGTGTGGTACCCAGGGAGATCTGTATGGAACGCTCCGAGAGGAGTAACCGTTATCGGAAGATAACGCTGAACATACAGAAGTCAGCAGAGGCCATAGTAGCCGGAAGTTCCTTTTTTCGGTGAAGGGCTGAATCAATAGGAGTCTTTAGTACAACTGGGAAAGACTAACTATTAAAAGTCAAGTCTGAAATGAAAAGTTTTTGAATGAATTGTGGGAACGCATTTCAGATATCGTTGTGCCTTGAAAATTGCATGACAAACAGAGCATCTTATATCGGTGCTCAAAGGGAGTGTTATAGAACAGAAAAAGTTATGCCGTTTTTATGTAAGGTTTGCCAGATTTCTCCATTGCGTAGATCAACCGTACAAGTTTTTTTGCGGCGTGGGTAATGGCAACATTGTAGTGTTTTCCTTCAGAAATCTTCTTCTGAAGGTATGCACCGAATGTTTCATCCCAATGGCAAACGTATTTGGCTGCATTGATCAAAGCGTACCGTAGATAGCGAGAGCCCCGCTTTTCCATATGGGAATAAGAGGATTCCATCTGTCCTGATTGATAGGTGGATGGAGAGGCTCCGGCGTATGCCAGGATCTTATCTGGTGAGTCAAAGCGGGAGAAATCCCCGATTTCAGCCAGGATCATGGCACCCATGCGGTAGCCTATTCCGGGAATGGTCAAGATGGGGGAGGAGATCGGATCCATGAACTGTTTGATCTCGGATTCGATTTCCGTGATCTCGGAATCCAGTTCGCAGATCAGTCGGAGTGTGTGCCTTAATTCCAGAGACTTGGCAGGCATGTCAGAGCCAACGGAGACTCTGGCAGCCTCCCGTATTTCAATCGCTTTCTCCCTGCTGTAACGGCCTTTTGAGGCATTTTCCAACAGTTTCGTCAGGTGTGTCAGATGGCAGGAGGCAATTTCTCTGGCAGCAGGTAGTTCCGAAAGCAAGGCGTATACGGAAGCCATATGAAGCGTGGGAACAAGTTTTTCCAATTCAGGGAAGAGAATCGTGACAAGTCTGGAGACAGACTGTTTAAGTTGAGCACGTTCCTGAACCTTATCAAAACGGTAACGGGTGAGTGACTTTAACTCCTCATTGTGGTAAGATGTGTCTGAGTAGGACTTCAAGTTCACGTCAGACATGAGCATCATAGCAATGGTTCGGGCATCGACCTTATCCGTTTTCGTCTTTCTAAGGCTGAGACTTTTTCTGTAAAGATTTGTGTGGAGCGGATTGATGACGAAGGGGGTCAGACCTTTGTCAATGAGATAACCGAGCAGGTTGTAAGAGTAGTGTCCAGTGGCTTCCAGTCCTACTTTTATATTGGACACATCTGAAGAAATGGATTGGATCTTGGAAAAAAGATCGTCAAATCCATTCCGGTTATTCTGAATGGTAAAAACCTGAAAGAGGACTTCACCCTCCGAGTTAGTGATAAAGCAGTCATGCTTATCCTTAGCAACATCAATTCCAACGTAGATCATAAGAACACTCCTTAGTAATAGATTTAGATACTGTTTAGATCCACAGAGCTCTCTGTGCTTGTAACCTCGTTCTAAATCAACCGTCATGCGGTATCTAACTGATTAACAACGATACAAAGAGGCTGTGGTTGGAGCCTTTCCGTAACCATCAAGTGGTAGGAGGAATGAACCAATCCACAGTATCTCCAAACAGTATAGCATACAGACCTTGGAGAGGGTCTATAAACACTACTACTATATAATACGAGGAGGAATGAGCAGGATGGGTACAGAAAACAAAGAAAGCTGCTCGCAAAGAGATAGCGCGGAACGCAAAGGGTATGTGAGAGCGCACCGCTCATTCAACCGGATATGGAAGGAAAGGGACAGTGCAGAGCCGGACATCTTAGGTAGGATACTGGACAAGAATAACCTGAACCGGGCTTACAAAAGAGTAAAGGCAAACAAGGGAGCACCGGGAGTCGATGGGATGACTGTCGAAGCGGCACTGCCATGGCTGAAGGAACACAACCACGAACTGACGGAGAGAATTCGAAGGGGGAAATATACCCCGTCTCCGGTCAGACGTGTGGAAATCCCGAAGCCGGACGGGGGGATACGAAAACTCGGAATCCCTACCGTCATTGACCGTATCATCCAACAGGCAATGCTCCAGCAACTCATGCCAATCTATGAGCCGCTGTTCTCGGATGACAGTTTTGGCTATCGTCCGGGGCGAGGGGCAAAAGACGCTATCTTCAGGATAAAAGAGTATATCGAACAGGGCTATACAAGGGCAGTGGTTCTTGACCTGTCAAAGTACTTCGATACGCTGAACCACACGATCCTTCTGAACCTGCTGAGAAAGCAGGTAAAAGACGAAAGGGTCATACAGATGGTGAAGCGATACCTGAAAAGCGGAGTGATGGAAAACGGTGTTGTAACTGAGACAGAGGAAGGCTCCCCGCAGGGAGGGAATCTTTCCCCACTCTTAGCAAATGTGTATCTGAATGAATTCGACTGGGAGTTCCACAGACGGGGCGTACCGTGCATTCGCTATGCGGATGATATCGTACTGCTGGCGAAAAGCGAACGGGCGGCGGAACGTCTGCTGGAGAGCAGTACAAAATATCTGGAAGAAACACTGAAGCTGAGAGTGAACCGGGAAAAGAGCCGGACGGTCAGCGTGTTCGCAATCCGAAATTTTAAGTTCCTTGGCTTCTGTTTTGGGAAGAACGGAAAAGGAATCTACATCCGTGTCCATGGAAAGTCATGGAAGAAAGCCAAGGATAAACTGCGTCAGTTCACTTCCCGGAGCAGGTGCGGAAGTATCGTCCGAACAATGGAAAAGATAAAAGTCTATATGCGGGGATGGTTGAATTATTACGGAATAGCGGACATGAAGAGCAACATCATAAGCCTGAATAAATGGCTGTACCGCCGGATACGGATGTGTATCTGGAAACAGTGGAAACTGCCAAGGACACGCAAACGGAAACTGATAGGTTTAGGGCTGCCGGAGTGGGCGGCCTGCGAAGGAGCATACAGTCGAAAAGCCTATTGGAGGATGGCGGGAAGCGGAGTCGTACAAAGAGCACTAACGAAAGAAAGGCTGATAAACTGGGGCTTCTATGATTTAGCCACAGCTTATCAGTCTCTGCACGTCAACTATTGAAACCGCCGTGTACCGAGCGGTACGCACGGTAGTGTGAGAGGACGGCGGCTAATCACCGCCTCCTACTCGATTGCTAAAGTTGTTATTATATGTGGACAACTTTAATGGTCTTTTTTTGTAAAATACTCAAAAATTTCATAATACATGCCGTGGTGCGAAGTTTCTTGACAGATAAAATAAAGACTGATTATCATAAATACAAACATAAATATTCAGACAATCCAAGAAAAAATTAAATATTAACTAAAAGAAATGTGAATTATTTGTCAAAAGATTGCCGGAATAGGATAAGAAAAATAATTAATTAAGGAAAAGGAGAATCAAAAATGGAAAAGTACAAAGTCGCTGTAATTGGAGCGGGGATGATTGCAAATTCAGCACATATACCAGCATATAAAAAGCTGAAGGACCGAGTGAAGATAGTTGCAATTGCAGATAATAGAGAACAGGCAGCGAAGGAGAGTGCTTCGTTGCATGGAATAGAACATTGGTATACAGATGCGATAGAGATGCTTGACAAAGAAAAACCAGATATTGTGTCAGTTTGTATGTCCAATATGCTTCATTACAAATATACTATGGAAGCATTAAAAGCAGGCGCAAATGTTTTTTGCGAAAAACCGGCAGCGGTATCATACCACGAAACAAAAGAAATGTTTGATATGGCAAAAAAAATGGGTAAAGAACTTATTGTTTGTCAAACGGCTCGATTTAGTGCAGAAGCTATAACAGCAAAAAGATTTGCCGAAACGGGAATTTTAGGAGATGTTTATTTTGCGGATATTGAATGGACTCGTCGTCGTGGAGTACCTAAATGGGGATCTTTTCACATAAAAAATGCAAATGGGGGAGGAGCTTTTTGTGATTTAGGGATCCATGCGTTTGATTTGGTTTTATGGATTGCCGGATTTCCAAAATTAAAAAGTATGAGTGCCAACGCAACTACAAAAATTACAGGATATGAGCCGGAATTATTTTCTAGCGATGAAGAAAGCGGTGCATTTAATGGAGTGTTTATGCCACGAAAATTTGATGTAAATGAATTTAGCGTGGAAGAGTTTGCAAATGGTGTAGCTTTTTTTGCAAATGGTCTGTCAATTAATTTTAAAATTGCTTGGTCAGTTAATTTGCCAGAGAATCGTAAGTTTGATATTGCTGGAACAAGAGCTGGAATACGTATGCCATCTATGGAACTATATTCAAGCATTGCTGATTATCAAGCCGATGTTAAGCCACATTACGCACCGTACAAATATAGTGAACATGGATTTGGTGGACATTTTGGCTTGATTGAACATGGCATTAATGTACTTGATAAAAAAGAAGAGTTGATAATCAAACCGGATGAAATACTAACGACTGCCGCAATTTTGGAAGGATTTTATAAATCAGCCAGATTGGGGCGAGAGGTAATGATAGAAGAAATAATAGAGTAGGGAGAATATTCTATGAAAGAAACTAGACCGAAGATAGCTATTACGATGGGGGATGCGGCTGGAATTGGACCAGAAATTGTAGTAAAGGCGCTAACAAGAAATGAAATATATGAAAAATGTATTCCCATTGTAATAGGCGATTGTGAGCCCATTAAAGAGGCGATTATATTTGCGGGAATAGAATTAGAAATTCGAGAAATCAATTGCGTGGATGAAGCGGAAGGAATTTTTGGAACGATAGAAATATTAAATTTGGGATATTTGCAAAAAGGTACATGGGAATATAAAAAAATAAATGCCAGAACAGGAAATGCAGCATATCAATATGTGGTAAAAAGTATCCGAATGGCTATGGAGGGATTAATTGACGCCATAGTTACAGGGCCAATTAATAAAGAGGCTCTTAATGCAGCTGGACATCATTTTTCGGGTCACACAGAGATTTTTGCATATTACACAAGAAGTAAAAATTATGCAATGTTGTTGGTTTCCAAAGAGTTAAAAGTAATTCACTGTACAACGCATGTATCTATGCGGCAAGCTTGCGATAAAGTAACTATGGACAGAGTATATAACGTTATAAAACTGGCGGATCAAGCAATGCGGTTGATGGGAGTTAAAGAACCGAAAATTGGTGTGGCGGGATTGAATGCTCATTGTTCAGAAGGCGGAATGTTCGGTGATGAAGAGGATAAGTGGATTCTTCCAGCTGTATGCAAAGCGAAAGAGGAGGGGTATCAGGTAGAAGGACCTATATCACCGGATACGATTTTTGTCAAAGCATTAGCTAAACAGTATGATATCGTAGTTGCGATGTATCATGACCAAGGACATATTCCAATTAAATTGTGTGGTTTTCGATTAAATTTAGAGACCAATCAATATGAATCTATGAGCGGAGTAAATGTAACAGTTGGTCTCCCTGTAATTCGTACTTCTGTAGATCACGGGACAGCATTTGGAAAAGCTGGTGAAGGAAGAGCTAATGAGCAGAGTATGGTGGAGGCCATTCAGCTAGCAGTTACAATGTCTGTTAAAAAGATGGAGAATATCAGATGTTGCAAGGATTAATTTTGGCAGATGATTTTACAGGAGCGTTGGATACAGCTGTTCAATTTGCTGAGAGAGGAATGAAGGTTCAAGTTTTGGATTTTGAAACGACTTCATTTCAAAGTAATGGAACGGATATTTTGGTGATTGATACAGAATCGCGGAATTTGCCGAGAGAGGAGGCGATTATAAAAGTAAGTCAACCGATGAAGGATATGAAAGGAGAAAATGCGTTTCTTCTGTATAAAAAAACAGATTCTCTTTTACGTGGAAATATTGGTGGCGAGTTAGAAGCAATATTATCAATATCAGGAAGAAGTGCAATTTTTTTTGTTCCAGCATTTCCCGAAATGGGGCGCACGGTAACAGACGGAAAACTTTTTGTTAATGGAGAGTTATTGACGGATACAGTCTACTCTAAGGATAGGATTTGCCCGGTTGATAAAGATAAAATCAGTGATATTATTCGAGAACAATCAAATCTTTCTGTTGTAGAAGTTAGAACGTCAGATGCTATTCCGATGGAAATAAAAGACTCGGTTATCTACGTTTTTGATGGATGTACGGAAGAGGGACTAAAAGAGTTGGCGAGAAAAATTGTTCCGGTAATGCATCGGGTTGTGTTGGCAGGATGTGCAGGATTTGCGAAATATATTTCTCGTTATTGGAAGGCCAAACCGATGATGAACAATAAAACGTTTGTTGCGATAAAAAAACATATTATTGTGTGTGGAAGTATCAACGCGAATACGCTGGAACAGATCCGGTTTGCTGTTGAAAATGGAGTTGTTTCATATAAATTATTGCCGGAAGAGTATGTTTGTGAAAATTTGTCTGAGGATGTACGAATCAAAATTAAAAATTTGCAGAAAAAATTTTCAAAAATTTTATTTTATACAGCAGATAAAGAGAGTGATTTAAAAGAGGCACAAATGTATGCACAGAGAAAGAACATTTCTATTTCTGAATTAGGAAGGATAGTTGCAGAAAGATTAGGGGAAATAGTAGAACTTTGTGCAAAAGAAGAAGGTATTGTTTCAGTAATAGGTGGAGATACCTTATACCAGAGTATGAAGAAAATGGAATATCGAAACGTTCAGCCAATTAAAGAATGGAAGGAGGGAGTTGTTATTTCAAAAGTTTATTTAAAAAATGGAGGTGAAAAAATATTTCTTTCAAAGGCAGGAAGTTTTGGTACAAAATCAGTGATTTGGGAGATGTTCCATTTAATAAAGTAGATAAGGAAAGGAGATGAAACAGTGAATCAAAAATGGAAAACAGTTATTATTGGATTTGCACATATGCATGTGAATCATGTTGCTGCTTCCTTTTATAACCATCCACAATGTGAGATTGTCGCCTGTGCAGACATTGCACCTAAAAGACAAGAAAGAAAAAAAGGGCCATATACAAGAGCGTGGAATTTAGAGTTCTGTAAGCGAGAGTTTAAGATAGCCAGAGAATACTCAGATTATATTGAGATGCTAGATGAAGAGACTCCTGATATCGCAATTGTGAACTCAGAGAATGTGTGGCGAGCGGATATTGTAGATGCCTGTGCTAAACGTAAAATAGATGTAATTGTAGAAAAACCCATGACGCTAAACTATGTGGACGCATTAAGAATGGTAAAAGCAGCAAGAGAGGCACAAATTCTGTTATTAACTAATTGGCCGGTGGTATGGCATCAAAATTATAATTTGATGAAGACATTACTTGATGAAGGAAAAATAGGACGGGTAATCGAGTTTAAATGTCGAATGGGTCATGCAGGTCCGCTCGGAGCAAATGCAAAACATGAAGGGGTGTCTGAAACTGCAGATTATATGTCTGATCTGGATAAAGGCGCTACCTGGTGGCATCATGCTGAGATGGGCGGAGGCGCAATGATTGATTATTGCTGCTATGGAAGTATGATGGCTTTGTGGTATCTGCGTAAAAAGGCTATTTCGGTTATGGCTATGATGGGTAATTTCAATAGCTTATATGGAGATGCAGATGATAATGCGGCTATGCTTGTAAGATTGGAAGATTGCTATGCAGTAATTGAAGGAAGTTGGACAACCTACGGTGGAGCAGATCCATATGGCCCCGTGATATATGGTACAGATGGGGCATTACTTTTAACAAGTGATGGTGGCGTTAAGATTGCTTTGCCTGGTAATAAGAGTGAGGTGGTTTATCCAAAAGAAAGCAATGCGGAAGTCGATTTAGCTAGTTGTTACGTGGATTATAAAAATAAAGAAATTGTATTTCCGGATATGCTCTTACCAGAATACAACTTAGAAGCAATGGCGATTTTGGATGCGGGGCTACGTTCTGCGGAAAGTGGAAAAATGGAATTGGTTGGTAATGAAAATTGGAATCCGGCAAGGCTGTTTCCCAAGTAAAATTACATAGAAAGTGAGATGAAAGAAATGAAAGTCTTAGTAACAGGAATTACTGGTTTTTTTGCTCCGTTTGCTGTTAGAGAGTTGACAGAAGCTGGACATGAGGTAGTATTGTTCAGTCGAAAAGAACCGCCGGAAGAATTTCGTGAACTTAAGTGTATTCAAGGAGACATTAATAATATCCGAGATTGTCTTAAAGCAATGCAGGATCAAAAAATTGAAACAATTGTACATATCGCTGCATGGCCGACTCCAACAGATCAGAAGGAGCGGTATCCTGACAGATATGATGATCCGGATTTTTTCCCACAAACTATGCAGACGAATGTAATGGGAACTTATAATATGTTGGAAGCGGCAGTTCGTAATGGGGTGAAACATTTTCTGTTATTAGGAAGTAACTGTATGCTGGGCCATATTAACAGAAGTTCAGGACGTCCTTTTCCAGTATATTATCTTCCTATTGATGAGATGCATCCAAGTGATATCGAAGATTCCTATTCTTTATCTAAATTTATTGATGAAGAAATATTACATCGGTATACAAGGTGTTATGGGATAAGAACAACAATATTACGTTCAGGATGGATTTTTGACGAAAAAATGCGGAAGGAGTGGCCAGACAAGGTAAAGGCATCGGAGAAGTTATGGGACTATTTTAATCCTTATGTTTCGGCAGAAGATGAAGCTGTATATATTAGGATACTACTGGAGAAAAGAGATGAACTTCCAATGTTTGGCGCATATTTTTGCAACGCAGATGACACATTGGCATTAGAACCGACGATGGAATTGATTGACAAGTTTTGTCCAGAGCAGGTTCCCCGGATGACAACGATATTAGGTGGATATAAATCATTTATATCAAATCAAAAGCTAAAAGATATTACAGGTTATACTCCCCAATTTAGCTGGCGTAAGGACAAAAACTAATAGAAACGCAAAAAGGAGTGAATCAGATCTATGGAAAAGAAAATAGTAGGATTAGGTGTTGTAGGCTGTGGTGCAATCGCAATCAGAGCGGCGTTTGAACACTTTAAGCTGGGAGATGTAGACGATAAGATTCGAATTGTCGCATGTTGTGATCCTGTTCCAGGTAGGGCGAAGGCAGCGGCAGAAAAATATAACATTCCCAGGTATTATGAAAGCTATGAAGAATTGCTAGAAGACTCAAATGTAGATGCCGTTACTCTTTGTTCTCCGATTGGTTTTCATTATGAACAGGGAATGCAGGCATTAAGAGCTGGAAAGCATGTGCATTTTAATAAAACTATGGCAACTGAGGTGTGGGAAGCGGATGATTTGATCAATCTTGCTAAGGAAAAGAAATTGCATATTGTAGCGTCACCTGGACAGATGTTGTATCCGGAGGCACAGCGTACCCGACGTGCTATTTTAGAAGGGAGACTTGGAAAGATAGCATATATTTTTGGTAAACATTCATTTTCCAGTGGAGTGTATCATTTAAATGAAAAATGTCGAACAGGAGACGATATTTTGGCCAATATTAATCCGACATGGTATTTTAAAAAGCCTGGAGGAGGACCGCATTATGATGTTACAGTTTATTTCCTACATCAGCTGACAGGAGTTATGGGACCAGCTAAGCGTGTGGCGGCATTTTCTGGTCAACAAATACATGAATTATCTTTTGGCGGAAAAACATTTAAAAGTGAAGTGGATGATTCCTGTGCAATGCTAATTGATTTTGGAGATGGTGTTTACTGTACAATGCTTTCGGTAATTGCTGGCGCACCGTTTGTTTGCCTGACACCAGATTATTTTGGAACGAAAGGAAGCATTGTTGCGGAAAAATTGGATGGCAAATCACTGATTTATGAAGGGGAATCCTTGCCTGGGATTACAGGAGAACATGATAATATGCCTGAAAAGCATGTTTTTGCGGACATTTTGCAATTGGCAGATTGTATTAGAGAAAACAAAGATTCTATTGTATCGCCAGAACATGCGCGACATGTAATTGAAATAATTGCAGCCTCTTTTGAATCATCAAAGACAAATACCATTATTGAATTAAAGACAAGTTTTGATCCAATTCCATATGAGGATTTGTTGGAATTTAAAGATTAGCAGGAAAAGAGAGGAGGAAAGAATATGAAGAGAAGAATATTTGCATTGGTTATAACTTTAATGATGCTGGTAGGTTTGGTGGGATGTAGCACACAGGGAGAAGATCAGACTGAACAGCAAAAACAAGAACCTGAAGAAGGAGAGAGTACAGAACTTATTGTTTATGGATGGTCAGGGAACTGGGATCTTTGGTTTGCAGACTGGGCAAAGGAGTTTGAAGAGGAATACGGAATTAATATTAAATATATTTCAGGCCAAGGAACAGCTATGAGAGAGCGTATTGTTGCGGAAGATGCAGCGCAAAGCGATATTTTTATATCTACACCGGGAGATGCGTTTTTGTTAGGGAACCAGGGCTATTTGGCAGATATTCCATATGAAGACATTCCAAGTGCGGCGGATGTGGACGAGGGATTTAAATATCCGCAGGTTTGTATATGGGGATATGATGTTTATTCGATTGCCTATAATCCTGATTTTGTGTCCGATGACGAAGCACCCAAATCCTGGAAAGAGTTATCTGAAGAAAAATGGGCAGGTCAGGTAGGGATGCCGTTGATTACAGATGATACTGCTTCACGTCCTGCGATGATTCTAGAAGAGGCATATGGAAGAGAAGAAATGCTAAATATGCTAGAAGGGATGTATAAGAATTCATCTGTACTGTTTGATACTCCGGGAAGAATGGAAAGCGCGATTGCGACAGGACAGTGTATGGTAAGTCCGCTTGCATTGGGAAACTGTAACGTTGTCATTAATGAAGCTGGTGGAAATGTTCGCCTTACAAATCCGGAAGAAGGCTGCTTTATTATGATGAACAGTATGACAATTATGAAGAATGCTCCTCACTATGATGCGGCAGTTAAGTTCATGGAGTTTTATCTTAGTCCCAAACGACAGAATAACATTATGAACGAGTTGGGTATTAGTATTGCAGTGAATAATACTGTGGAAATGGATAGCGAAGCACTTTCTGTACCTCTCGGAGATCTGACTACACAGGAAATCATTGATAATGCGATTTTCCCGGATTGGGAAGCGTGGATGGTTACGGATGAAAATGATGTTACAAAATATCAGGAACTAATGAATTCAATGCAAGAAAGAATTAAGCAATAACAGATCAGAGGAGGTGAAAACAATGCGGGAAGAAAAGGCAGAGAGTCTGACAAGAAAAATCAAGCCATATATTTTCATTTTTCCTTTTTTGGCACTGTATTTAGTTTTTATTCTATATCCAATTGTGGGAATTGTGATAAAAAGTTTTACGGATAATAATGTAGCAGTGTTGGAAGTGTTTGATTTTAATTTGCTTCGCCAGACGCAATTGACCTTAGAGAATTACCGGGAATTATTCACATCTTCATGGAGTCTGCGGGTATTGGGATCAACAATTGGTATTTCTACAATTTCAGTGATATTAGCGTTGGTAATAGGCACCCCAATTGCTTACGCATTAACTAAACCGGCTTTTCGAAGCCGTAATGTAGTAAGATGGTTCCTTTCATTGCCGGTATACTTGCCGATTGTTATCACCTCCTTTGCGTTAGTGTGGTTTTTTGGAAACAGAGGAGTACTAAATGTATTATTAGAATCTGTTGGTTTGGAACCAATACATATTTTATACACAATAGTCGCAGTTATTTTGGGCTCTGTTGCAATTATTATTCCGATGTATGTAAGAACCATTATCCCTGCATTTGAAAGTATTCCACAAGAGGTTTTTGATGCATCTCTAAGTCTTGGAGCAAATGAAGTTTATACATTAGTTAAAGTGATTTTGCCAATTACTAAGCCGACTATACTTTCTGGTTTGGTGCTGATATTTGCACAGACTATAGGGATGATGGAAGTAGCCTTTCTGCTTGGCGGCGGTGGAATGAAAGTATTATATTTATCCATTGAAATATATCAGAATACACTTGCGTATAGCCCGAATATCCCATTTGCTTCGGCTATGGCAGTAGTTCTATTATGTTTTGCTTTGGCGGGTCAGTTTTTTTCGATGTGGTTGCTGAGAAAGGGGAAGAAACATGAAGCAAAAGACTGAAGGAAATTATGGATTAACAAGAATTGCTAAAGTTTTTGCCTGGGTGTTTACACTTTATATAATATTACCATTGTTTTTTTTGATTTTGTTTTCTTTTTCAGGTACCTTGGATGCAATTCCTAAAGAATTGACTTTAAAATGGTACACCCATAATCCAGAGACAATGATAGTATCATTGATTAATACATTGGCAATCAGCCTGCCAGCTACCGGGTTGGGGGTCCTAGTGGCCCTCCCGTTAGCTTATAGCGTGGCAAGGATGGATTTTAAAGGGAAACGGATAATAGATCAATTGATTGTTTTGCCCTCTATTATACCGGGAACTGTGTTGGGGCTTATTTTCCTGCAAATAGCTAATTCGTCAGTTTTTTCCGGAATATCACGTTATATGATAGTGATTGTTGCACATACAGTTATTACCGTGCCAGTAATTGCCAGGCCTATTATTGGAGCTTTGGAACAAAACGGAATATCCGCAGAAGAGGCAGCAACAACTTTAGGTGGTAAACCGTTATACGTATTTAGAACGATAACTTTTCCTATTATAAGTTCTAGTATGCTAGTCGGGATGATGTTTGGTTTTGCAAGGAGCATTACAGATTTTATTATGACTTTATTTATTGTTCCTGCGGGAATGGTTCCAATGGCAATACAAATCTATAATTCCACATCGTTATCGGCACAACAGATAACAGCAGCAAACGCAACGGTTTTATTGATTTTTACAATTCTAGTAGTTTCGATTGCAGAAATCATTATGAGACGAAATAATCGAGGATATTCTTTGAGGAAGAGGCAGCCATGAAAGGAAAGGTTTAGTTATGTCAACAGTAGAAGTTAAAGAGTTAAAAAAATCATATGGTTCCGTTCAGTCAGTGCGTGGAGTAAGTCTGGACATCAGCGATGGAGAATTTATAGCTTTTCTTGGTTCAAGCGGATGTGGAAAAACAACTACACTTAGAATGATTGCCGGGTTGATTAATCAAGATTCAGGTGAAATATTTATTGATGGTAAAAATGTAGACAATGTTAAACCATGGAAAAGAGATATTGGATTTGTATTTCAAAATTATGCGTTGTTTCCACATTTAACGGCATTTGATAACATTGCTTATGGATTAAAGCTGAGGAAGTGGAGTAAAAAGGAAATAGACACACAAGTACGTAAAATTGCAGGATTAGTAGAAATTGGCCAGTTATTAAACCGTTATCCAAAGCAGATGTCAGGTGGACAGCAACAGCGTGTAGCTTTAGCAAGAGCTTTGGCAATCAATCCTAAGGTGCTTTTGCTTGATGAGCCTCTTAGCGGATTGGATGCAAAATTACGGGAAAGAATGCAGTATGAGTTGCGAGTGATGCAAAGGGCGGCAAACATTACATCCATATATGTGACACACGATCAAAATGAAGCATTTGCTCTGGCAGATCGAGTAGTTGTCATGCATGAGGGAAAAGTGGTGCAGGTCGGAAAACCAGAGGAAATATATTCTAAACCACAATCAGAATTTGTTGCGAAATTTATTGGTGTTAGCAGTGATTTCCAGTGTGTTGTTAAAGAAAATAAAGAATCTGGAGCAGTACTTCAGTTTGGAGAATATCTCATTGATGCGGCATATCGTCCGGGAATTTCCCCTGGAGAGACCGTAACTGCTGTAATTCGTACTAACGTAGTAGAGTTGTCAAAAGAGCCTGTAGTAGGCCAATGGAGCATTCCTTGCAGAATTATTAGCAATACACTTAATGGTACTCATTGGAGGATAAGTGTAGATATTGATGGTGTAGAGTTTAAGGCAGATTTAAATAATACATCAGATAAAAGTATATATGTGGGATGGACTCCAGGAGAAAATGCCTATTACACTGCTAAACCTGAAAATGTATGGTTTTTTAACAAATAAAAAAATGGAATTGAGGAGAAGAAATATGCAAAAGAAAATACGTATTGGAGTAGTAGCTGCGGGAGCAATTGCGACAAAGTATCATATTCCAGGTTATCTTTCTTGTGACAATGTAGAAATTATTGGTATTTCAGATTTGAATCAAGAGCTTGCCACAAAAGTTGCGCAAAAATATGGGATTAAAAATGTGTATACAGATTATAAAGATTTGTTAGCGCAAAAACCAGATGCGATTAGTATTTGTACACCGAATCGTTTTCATGCTGCAATTGCAATTGAAGCTTTAAATAAGAATATTAATGTGCTGTGTGAAAAACCGTTAGCTATGAATATGGAGGAATGCAAGGCGTTAGAAAAAGCAGAACAGGACAGTGAAGCATTTCTAATGGTCGAATTTCCTATGCGATATGATCGGGCATATCAAAAAGCACATGAACTGATTGAAAAAGGAGTACTTGGAAAAATTACAATCATAAAATCGACATGGAATCATGGCGGCCCAGAAAAATGGTCACCTAATGGAAGTTGGTTTTATAAACCGGAACTTGCAGGAGGAGGAGCGCTTGCAGATTTGGGTGTACATAATATTGATATCGTTCGCTTTTTAGCAGGCGGAAATGTACAGATGACAAAAAGTTTTTGTAAGACGCAGGTGAAAGATAGTACTCTTGAAGATAGCGCAGTAGTAATCCTATGTTTTGAAAATCAGGTTTTGGGAATAGTGGATGCTTCATGGTGTACAGGACCACAACAAGTTAAGACAGAGATCCAGGGGACAAACGGAAGAATGGAGTTGTTTGGTTGGCCTACGAATACTATGAAATTGACATTAGAAGGCGAGTTGGATGGTGTTTTTGAACCGGTATTTTCAAGTAACAAAGGTGAACATGATCCCCATATTATTTGCGTCAGAAAATTTGTTGAATGTGTAAAAGAGGGTAGACCGCCGTTGTCAGGAACAATTGAAGATGGTATTCAAGCATTGGAAATTATTTCCAAAGCGTATAATGACAAAATGACTATATAATGAGGAGGAATACAGATATGGCAATTAAACTTGGTGTAAGTGGATGGGCAATTTCCGGAGTATATGATCCGCCGTTTGAGGAAGGTCTGGAGCAACTGGGAAAATTAGGGTTTCAAGGAACTGAGCTGATTGTTTCCAGCAGAAATATGATGGATGAATATTTTACGGAAGAACGATGTGATAAATTGCGCAGACAGCTTGATAGTTATGGTATGGAAGTGTCGGAATTTGTTGTTTATAAAGATTTGTTGGTAGGGATGTCTTTACTTGATAAAGAGAAGAAAGAAGAGGCATATAGAATCTTTGAAAGGGGCGCACAAATTACAAAGGCGTTAGGCTGCGGTATTATCAATACAGTATCACATTGGATTCCAGGGCTTCAAGCACCGGTACCGTATCCGCCTTCTTATGTTTATCCTAATGTTCCGGGTATTAATCTTTTTGAACCTAAAATGGTGATGACATATCCTGAATTTGATTGGGATGAATTATGGGATAATTACGTAGACAGCGTTCGGACAGTTTGTGATATTGCGGATCAATATGGACTTAAATTTGCTTTGGAAGGGCATCCCCATGTGATTGTTAGTCATGTAGATAGTTTTATTAGATTATATAAAGAGGTGGGGCGTAAAAACTTGGGTATGAATTATGATACTTCTATGCAAGGAGATCAGAGAGAGTATCAACCTATTTCTCTAAGAAAGTTGGGGAAAAAGAGACTATTACATATGCATGTCCGGGATTCGGACAGTGTCGCTTGTCATCAACTTCCTATTGGGTGTGGTGTTTATGATTGGGATGGCATAATAACAGAATTGAAAAAAATGGATTTTGATGGCTATTTATCTTTAGAATATGCGAAGTATGCAGATCCTATTCGTTGGTTAACATTTTCAAAGAGATATTTGGAAGAAGTGATTGACAGAATATATCAGTAAAGCTAAACATAAAGAAAGGGTGGGTGGCAGATGCGTATCAAAGGCAAATTGATCCTTCCAGACGGAATTCGGCACGGGATTGTTGAATTTACTGAATATATTGAAGGGATTTATGAAAATGGTTCTGCGGATATTGATTTTGGAGATTCGTTTATAGGTCCGGGGTTTATAGATATACATTTTCATGGTGGAATGGGAGAAAGCTTTAATAGATGTAATAATGCGGGTCTGAAAAAGATTTTAGATTATTGTGTTTGTCATGGAACGACTTCTTGCTTGGCCGGCATTACGACAGATGAGGAGAATGCTATTAGTAAAGCGGTGATGAAAATAAAGAGCTATATGAAATCCGGGCAGAATCGAAAAGATAAGACTGCAGAAGTCTTAGGTGTCCATTTAGAAGGTCCTTTTTTGAATCCCGACATGTGTGGTGGAATGGATCCGTCGAAGATTGTCCCTGCCAACCTTCCCCTTTTTAAAAAATGGGAAAATTCTGGAGTTATTAAATTAATTACTATAGCGCCTGAGATGCCAGGAGCAGGAGAGCTTATAGACTATATAACTCAAAAGAAGAGTTGTACAATTTCAGCGGGGCATACAAAGGCTGAGTATGAACAAATGCAAAGAGTAATTGAAAATGGAGTGACGCATATTACCCATTTCTATAATGCAATGACCGGATTTCATCATAGAAAACCTGGAGTGGCAGGTGCCGGGGTTTTTTCAGATGCGACTTTAGAATTAATTACAGATGATATCCATGTGCATCCGATTATGTGTAAATTAGTATTAAAACTTAAAGATCCGAACAAAGTATGCTTAGTGACAGATAGTGTTGCGTCCGCTGGCCTGTCTAATGGTGAACATATGGTGGATGGTCGGCCGGTTTTAGTAAAAGGCGGAAGTATTACTTTGAAAAGTGGTGTGTTGGCAGGAAGTGCCCATACTATGGATAGAGCTGTAAAAAATACAACAAGATTTGTTGATTTGCATACTGCGTGGATGATGGCCTCTAAAACTCCGGCAAAAGAAATCGGGGTATTGAGTGAAAGAGGTGAATTAAAGGTGGGAAATATAGCGGACTTTGCCGTATTAGACAATAATCTTTTACCAGTAGCAACGTTTATAAAAGGAGGACAGGTTTGGAAATCTGAGGAGGGATAGTATGAGGCTAAAAATGGGAATAGATATTGGGGGAACAAATATCGCGGCAGGGGTTTTAAATGATAGAAATGAACTAATAGACAGTTATTCTCTTGATATACGCGGTGTTCAATCTGAAGAGAAACTTTTAGATTCTGTAAAAGTTTGTGCAAAAAGATTATGTGTAAAAATGGGTATTATGCCAAGTGATATTGAGAAGGTTGGGATTTGTGCACCTGGAATGGTAGAACGGTATTCAAAGATTGTGAGAAAAGCTGCAAATTTACCGTTTAATGATTCCTTTATGGGAGATGTGTTAAAACCGGAATTTCAGGCACCTGTATATCTTGCAAATGATGCTAATGCGGCGGCGCTTGGGGAAGCAATTATGGGAACGGGGAAGAGAAGTAACTGTTTTGTTATGATAACGCTTGGAACCGGAGTTGGCGGTGGCATTGTGATTAATGGGGAAATATATGAAGGTTACAATGGCCATGCTGGGGAAATAGGCCATATTATTATTGAAAAAGGAGGACGCAGGTGTGGCTGTGGCCAGCGCGGGTGTTTAGAAGCGTATGCTTCGGCAAATGCACTTATCAGAGATACAAAAGAAGCCATGATTAATAATCCAGAGTCTATGTTATGGAATTTTGCAGAGACAGTAGACCATATAACTGGAAAGACCCCGTTTGAAGCAAAAAAATGTGGCGATAGATTGGCTGCAGAAATTATAGAAGCCTATAGTTGGAATTTAGCATATGGAATAGTCAATATTATACATGTTTTACAGCCGGATGTAATTAGCATTGGTGGAGGGATAAGTAAACAGGGAGAATATTTTTTGGGGCCAGTAAGAAAAATAGTATATTTTATGATTGGTTCAGATGGGACAGATAATCTTCCACGACTTAGAGTTGCGAAATTAGGAGCAAACGCAGGTATAATTGGAGCGGCGATGCTTGGCAGTTAAGAGAGGGAAAATATGTGAATTTGTTAGAACCTATAAAAAAGCCAATTGAAGAGAATGCGGATTTGGTTAAGAAATTGGTGGTAGCTACTATCATTCCCATACTTGTATATGTAGGGTGCTTTTTCCTGTTTGTAAATTATGTTGGAAGAGAAGAGTTGGTTGTAGCTGCTGAGACCAGAGCTGATGAACAAAGTATTCAGATAGATGCTATCATGCGTTCTGTTGATCGACAGGCTATTAGTGCGTCTTTAGATTACAATATTCAACAATATTTATATGGAAGATATAAAAGTTCAGATAAAGAAATGGAAAGCTATTTGATGGGATTGGCTAAAAGCATAGACTCTACTAATAATATTATACATTCTGTGTATATTTGGTTGGGGGCTAAAGAAAATGTAATTTTACCATACACTAGTTATTCAACAAAAAATTTTTTTGATTATGGATGGACGGAATATATTGAAGATTTACAATACTCCAATTATGTTTTTACCCCATGCAGAACGATTTCAGATATAAGTGGGGGGAAAGAAGTTATTAGTGGAATATGGGCAATTCGTCCGCAAACAACAGCGGACAAATTGTATAATTTTGTGGTGATCAACTTTGATAAAGACAAATTGTTGGAGAAAATACATTATTCAATTGATTCGGATGAAGAACTGTTTATTTTAAATGGTTCTGGCGTGGAAGTTACAGGAAGAGGACAGGAACTTACAGAATTATCAGGGTCTCATGAACGTTCTGGTGTTAATCGCAATAGAAAAGGACAGTATTCAGATAATGGGAAATATATAGAAACGTCTATTGTGTCTACTTATACAGATTGGACATATTTATTACTTTCTGAAATACATTCTCCGATTTTACCAAATCGCGCACAAGTTTTTCGTATGCTTCAAGGGTTGGTTGTATGGATTATAATTATGTTTTCCATAAGCGCATATTTGGTTTTAAAAAAGTATTACAGAAATCGAATAGAAATAAAAGATATAAATGAAGAAGAAAGAAATTTTTGCATTGTAAACGAAAAAGTGAAGGATGGTGCAGAGTGGAAAGAGCGTAGGTACTATTTTAGTGCTGTAAAGTATAATCTAATTGTTAATAATTTAAAATCTCAACAATTTGCTGAGGCCAGAAGAGAAATAGAATCAGTTATCGAAGAGTTGAAAGCGCCTTTATTACATGGGAGGTTTTATTCTAATAGTAAAAACATACTTTATTTGTTACTTGATGCAGTGATTCAAGCAATGCGTGAATGTAAATATAAACAGATATCATCTAATAAAAAAATAGAGGAAATATATGAGGAGATGAATTCATGTAAAAATATGCATGATGCGGAACTGCTATTGATAAATACATTTGAAATGTATCAAGAAAGCGTAAAAAATGAAGAAGAACTTGCTGGATATGCAGATCCAGTTAAAATTATGGTAGAGTATATCAATGAGAATTATGATAAAGATATTAATTTAAAAATCTTTTCTGAAATGACACATTTTTCTGAATCGCATTTATCACGAATGTTTAAAAATTCGATGGGGGAAAATTATAGGGATTATTTGATGAAAAGAAAAATAGAAGCTGGAAAGACTATGCTGGAAGAAACGAATATGAAGGTCGGTGAGATTGCTAAGAAGTTGTCTTTTAATGATAGCAAAACATTTATTAGAGCATTTGAAAAATACGAAAAAGTAACTCCGGGGAAATATAGACACAATATCAAGATAAAGGAGGAAAACGATGCATGCGATAGAAAAGATACTATGTAGGGCGGCCGGACGAGACCAGGTTTCCGCGGGAGAAATTGTAGAATGCGAAGTGGATATAGCAGGGATTAATGATTTGTATTATCAAACGGTTTTATCTTTTGAAGAGATGGGCGGAATGCAGGTTGCAAATCCGGAAAATGTAGTGGTTTTTTTTGATCACTATGCACCACCGTCAACGGATAAGCAGGCGCTAAATCAGAAGAAATTCCGTGAGTTTTGTCAAAAGCAGGGAATCCCAAATCTGCAGGATGTGAATACCGGTGTATGCCATCAAGTTCTGGCAGAGAGCGGTTTTTCCCGTCCAGGCCGCTTGATTGTAGTGACTGATTCTCACACAACGCTTCATGGAGCATTGGGAGCATTTGGTACAGGTGTGGGTGCCACGGATCTTGCGATTATATTAAAAACAGGGAAGTTGTGGTTTCGTGTACCGGAGGTGATACGTATAAATATCGATGGCAATCCGCCTCAATCGGTATATGCAAAAGATGTTATTTTACATATTATAGGACAGTTGAAGGCAGATTATGCAATTTATTGTGCAATTGAGTTTACAGGAAGCTATATTCAGAAGCTAAGTATATCAGAGCGCATGGTATTGTGTAATATGACAACGGAAATGGGAGCGAAGGCGGCATACATACAACCAGATGCTGTAACAGTAGATTATTTACAGAAGTTGGGGGTTGTTGATTATATTGTTTATGAAAGTGATTCGAATTATCGATATAAAGATGAACTTTATTTTAATGTTTCTGATTTGCATCCTCAGTTGGCGAGTCCAGACAGTGTAGACAATGTTTCTTCTGTTAAGCAGTATGAAGGAATTAAAATAGACCAGGCCTTTTTGGGAACATGTACGGGCGGGCGTTTGGAGGATATTGCCGTTGCGGCAGATATCCTGAAGGACAAACAAATAGCACCTGGGGTAAGGTTATTAGTAGTACCAGCTTCTAGAAAAGTGTTATTGGAAGCGATAGAGCAGGGCTATATGGAAATATTATTAGAAGCAGGAGCTACTTTTGTAACGCCAGGTTGTGCGGCATGTCTTGGAACTCACGAGGGTATTATTGCCGCAGGAGAGACTGCGATTTCTTCATCAAATAGAAATTTTCCTGGCCGTATGGGAAGTGTGGAAGGGAAAATATACTTGGCTTCTCCTGCAACTGTGGCTGCTTCGGCATTAAAAGGATCTATCGTTGCTTTGGATTAAGATTCTAAAGAATTGGTGGAGGTTAGATATGGAGAAAATATTTGAAGCAAATTGTCATGTGCTTGGAGACAATATTGACACTGACCAGATATATCCAGGAAAGTATTTAGAATTAACAGACCATGATACAATAGCACAGCATGTTTTAGAAGGAGTGGACCAGAATTTTTCTCGGAAGATAAAAAAAGGAGATATTTTAGTTTGCGGTAAAAATTTTGGTTGTGGTTCTAGTCGAGAACATGCGGCGATTTGTTTGAAAAGCGCTGGGATAAGTCTTGTGATTGCTAGATCATTTGCCAGAATTTTTTACAGAAATGCCATTAATTTAGGTCTTCCGGTATTAGAATGTAAGGTGGAAGATGTTGCGAATGAAGGTGACAAATTAAGAGTTGATTTGCAATCAGGGGTGATTGAAAATATATCCCGTTGCAAGACATATCCAGTAATGCCGTTAACAGATTATATGTTACAAATCTTGGAAAATGACGGAGTTATTAATATGATAAAAAGGGAAGAATAATTATAATGAAAAAGAAGACCGTAATTATTTTAGCAACAGGTGGAACTATAGCGGGCGTTCAGGATAAAGGAAATAAACTGGGGTATTATTCTGGGGAAATGCCTATAGAAGAAATGGTTTCATTAATAAAAGATATAAACGAAATTGCAAATTTAGAATTATATCAAATTTGTAATATGCAGTCAGATAACATCACTCAAAAAGAGTGGTTAAAATTAGCACAATTTATCAATACTGAGGGGAAAAGGAAGGATGTGGCTGGTTTTGTCATTACTCATGGGACTAATGTGATAGAAGAAACTGCATATTTTTTAAATTTGGTAGTTAAAGTAAAGAAACCAGTTGTGTTGACTGGTGCAATGAGACCTGCAACGGACGATTCCCCGGATGGTCCTCATAATTTGAAGCAGGCGCTTTATGTCGCGATTAGTGAAGAGGCTGCTGAGAGAAATGTTATGGTTGTTTTTGATGGTTGTATTTATGGGGCTCGAGATGTGCGCAAACAAAGTACTTTGTCATGCACGGCGTTCGGTCAAGGAGATTTGGGATGCCAGGGATATATATGGGGAGAAAAACCAGTGTTTTATCAAATGTCATCCCGATGTAATACGGTAGAGACGGAATTTGATGTTGCAAATGTCATAAAATTACCTAAAGTTGCTATAATATATTTCTATGTTGATGCTGATGAGGCATTACTCGAATACGTATATAATAATATGGATGGAGTGGTAATTGCCGGAACAGGGAATTGTGGACTCAGTGATATTTATATTAGAAAAATAGCAGAGTACTCAGAAAAAGGGAAGGTGACAGTTATTTCATCGCGTGTGGAAAATGGACCAGTATATGGTGGATTTGCAAATTTTCCAACTGTCTCGGAGAAAATAATTTGTTCTGATACATTGGCGCCTCAAAAAGCCAGAATATTATTGCAGCTTGCTTTGTTAAAAACAGGTGATATAAATACAATTCAAAAGATGTTTAATAAATACTAAACATATTCTGCCGGCCTGCAAAAAACTTGCAGGCCGGCAGCTTCTCTACTGGAAGAAGCTTCCCAGGGTCTCGCTGACCAGTTTTCCGTCCGCCTTGCCCTTTACTTTGGGCATCAGCACCTTCATGATCCGGCCCTTATCCTTGGCGGTGGGGGCGTCGATGCCAAGCTCGGAGAGGGTAGCCGTGATCACATCCCGGATCTCGCCCTCGTCCATCAGCTTCGGCGCGTACTGCTCCAGCACCTGCAGGCGGCGGTTGCATTCCGCTATGATCTCCGGACGGTCCGCCGGGGTCATCTCCAGGGTCTCTTTGGTCTGTTTGATCTCTTTTAATACCACCTGGATCTCCTCTTCCTCTGTCAGGTCGGAACGCTTGTCAATGGCTTTATTCTTCAGGGCTGCCAGGAGCATGGAGAGCGTCTCTTTGGTCTCCTTCTCGCCGGCTTTCATGGCTTTTACCATGTCGCTTCTTACTTCGTCGATCTTGCTCATAATTAAATGCCTCCTTCTAATTTATAAACCAAGTTTAACAGAATAGAAAAGTATTTTCAATTATTGTATAAATTGGAGACGTTATGTATAAGTTAATTTAAAAACAATACGGGGAATATTGCGGATTGTTTTTGATAAGTATATAATAAAATTATTCTGTAAAAGGAGGCTGGAAGATGAGGATTGAATCTATTAGTGTGAAAAACTATAAAGTGTTCCAAAATATTGAGGTAAAAGAGATCCCCAACATGGCAGTTTTCCTCGGTATGAATGGTGTTGGAAAAACAACTTTTTTTGACATATTTGGATTTCTCCATGATGCTTTGCAGTCGAATATTCGGGCGGCATTGGCAAAAAGAGGAGGATTTCAAGAAGTAATTTCAAGAGGTCAAACTGGTGATATAGAATTTGAGATTAAGTTTAGACCTTCTAAAGATGAGCCGATAATTACTTATCAATTGGCAATATGCTTGTTGGATAATAAGAAAGCAGCTATAAAGAAAGAGATTATGCGTTTTCGAAGAGGACAAACAGGCGCTCCATGGAAAGTGCTTGAGTTTGCATTTGGAGAAGGCGTTGCAGCGGATGGAGATTTAATAAAATATGAAGATGTCCGATTGGCGGAGAGAAGTCATCAAAAGTTAGATTCGCCGGACATTTTGGCAATAAAGGGACTAGGACAGTTCAAAGAATTTATTGCAGTTTCGCAATTGAGACGTCTGATTGAGGATTGGTATGTGTCAGATTTTCATATTGAGGATGCGAGGGGAACAAAAGATACAGGGTATAGCGAGAGAATATCAACATCGGGAGATAATTTGGCTTTAGTTGCAAAATTTATGTATGACAATCATCGAGAAGTATTTGATGATATTTTAGAAGTGATGGGGAAAAGAGTTCCTGGAGTTTCAAAAGTAGAGGCACAAGAGACAGCAGATGGAAGGATTGTATTGCGGTTTCAAGATGGTAATTTTAAAGATCCTTTTGTGTCCAGATTTGTTTCTGATGGAACAATTAAAATGTTTACTTATTTAGTATTACTTAAAGATCCAGAAAAGCACGCTCTTTTATGTGTTGAAGAACCAGAGAATCAGCTATACCCGTTATTGTTAATGGAATTAGCGGAAGAATTCAGATTGTATGCGGAAGATGGCGGGCAAGTTTTTATATCGACACATTCGCCAGATTTTTTGAATGCCATTTGCTTAGAAGAACTTTTTTGTCTAATTAAAATGGATGGCTATACAAAGATATATAAAGCGTCAGAGAATAAAGTGATTAGAGAATTGTATGAGGCTGGAGATTTATTAGGGCAATTATGGCGTCAAGGGCTTTTGGTAGAGGAGGTGGCAGAATGACGCTGGTGTTCTTGCTAGAGGAAGCCTCTATGAAAGCGGTGTTAGATATAATTTTGCCGCAAATTTTGCCAGAAAGTGTTACATTTAGGACAATTCCACATTGTGGAAAAAGTGATTTAGAAGCTTCTATTCCACATAAATTGAAAGCATGGCGTGAGCCGGATACAAGGTTTGTAATTGTTAGAGATCAAGATAACGGAGATTGTATGGAGATAAAAAGTGCATTGAAAAAGCTGGTAGAACCTTACAAACGAAAAGTGCTTATTCGTATAGTGTGCAAGGAATTGGAAGCGTGGTATTTTGGAGACTTAATGGCCGTATCCAAAGCGTATGGGAAAAATGTACAGGGATTAGCACGAAAAAGCAGATATAGAATACCAGATAAAATTAATAACCCTAAAAAAGAATTAAAAGCACTTTTCCCAAAACATCAACAATTGAGCGGGGCTAGGAAGATAGCGGTACATATGAATATTGAGAATAATTCATCCGAAAGTTTCAATCAATTTATTTCAGGGGTGAGAAAACTCGCGGTTTCTTCGGAATAAGAAAAGTATAAATTCCTCTTTTTTACAAATAATACTTTTGGCGGTGACAGAAAGGTAATTACTAGAATGTAAATGGAGGAACGATCTATGAAAGCAACAGGAATCGTCCGGAGGATCGACGACCTGGGACGGGTGGTGATCCCCAAGGAGATCCGGAGGACCTTAAGGATCCGGGAGGGGGATCCGCTGGAAATATTTACAGACCGGGAGGGGGAGATTATCCTGAAGAAATATTCTCCCATCGGGGAGCTTTCTGCCTTCGCGGGGCAGTATGCGGAGAGCCTGTCCCAGACCATGGGCTGTCTGGTAGGGGTCTGCGATATGGACCAGGTGGTGGCGGCCTCCGGCGCCGGGAAGAAAGAACTGCAGGACCGGCTGATCAGCCGGCAGCTGGAGAAGGCGCTGGGAGAAAGGAATTCCATTCTGGCATGCGCAGGGGACAAGAAGTACACCCCTATTGTGAAGGACCAGGAAGAAACATACGCCTGCCAGGTAATCAGCCCCATCCTCTGCGAGGGGGATGTGATCGGCGGCGTGATCTTCCTTGAGAGAGACGGGAAGAAAAAGCTGGGGGAGGTGGAGCAGAAGATGGCCTCCTGCGCTGCCGCGTTTCTGGGAAGACAGATGGAACAGTAGGAATATTCCAAGGGTCCGTCTCATACCTTGTGGTAGCAGACAAGGAGGGATGAGATGGAAAGACAAGTTGGCAAAAGCTCCCCGGTCATGTGGGTGCTGAAGGCCCTGCTGGCGGCGTATCTGGTCACAGGGGCTCTTCTGGCGCTTCTGACGGCGCTTCTCTATAAACTGGAGCTGAACGAGAAGGCGGTGTCGGCGGCGATCGTGGCGATCTACGTGATCTCCACGCTGATCGGGGGGATCGCCATCGGAAAGATGGCGAAGGTAAGGAGATTCCTGTGGGGGATGGGCCTGGGGCTTTTGTATTTTGCCCTGCTCCTTCTGATCACCCTGGGGGTGTATCACTCGCTTAGTACGGACGGCGTGGATCTGGCCACCACTCTGATCCTCTGCGCAGGGGGAGGAATGGCGGGTGGAATGATTTCGTGATAAAGGGATTGCGAAAAGTACGCCAGGATGGTATAATAGCATAAGTTAAGCCAGACTAAGGAGGGAAAACACATGAAACATGTAAAGACATTAAATACACAGACACTGAACAACACCGTTAAGAAAGGTGGCTGCGGCGAGTGCCAGACATCCTGCCAGTCCGCATGCAAGACTTCCTGTACCGTAGGAAATCAGACCTGCGAGAACAGAAAGTAGTCAGAGATTCATTTGTGGATAAGGAATACCGGAGACAGCGGTCTTAAGGTCCGCTGTTTCTTGTCGTATAAAAGAGAAAAAAGGAAAGGGGTATCAAACCTTGATTCACCAGTATGAGAATAACGGATATCAGATCATCCTGGATGTGAACAGCGGCGCGGTCCATGTGGTGGATCCGCTGTGCTATGAGCTGATGGAATGGCTGACTGCCGGGAAGGAATCCTATACCGCAAAGGAACTGGAGGCGCCGGAACTGGCGTCGGCAGCAGCCGCGGCGCTGAAAGATAAGTATCCGGAGAGTGAGATCGCCGAGGCCCTTGGGGATCTGGCGGAACTGACCCGGGCAGGACAGCTGTTCACAGAGGATACATATGAGTGCCTGATCGATCAGGTCAAACAGCGCAAGACGGTGGTGAAGGCTCTCTGTCTCCACATTGCCCATGACTGCAACCTGGCCTGCCGCTACTGTTTCGCAGAAGAAGGGGAGTACCATGGAAGACGGGCTCTGATGAGCTTTGAAGTGGGGAAGAAGGCGCTGGATTTCCTGATCGCCAACTCCGGGAACCGTCGGAACCTGGAGGTGGATTTCTTCGGCGGGGAGCCGCTGATGAACTGGCAGGTGGTAAAAGACCTGGTGGCCTACGGGTGGGAGCAGGAGAAGCTTCATGACAAGCATTTCCGCTTTACCGTTACCACCAACGGAGTCCTGCTGAACGATGAGATCCAGGAGTTCGTCAACCAAGAGATGGACAACGTGGTATTAAGCCTGGACGGGCGAAAAGAAGTGAACGACCGGATGCGGCCCTTCCGCAACGGCAAAGGGAGCTATGACCTGATTGTGCCTAAGTTCCAGAAGCTTGCCGAAAGCCGGAATCAGGAGAAATACTATGTCCGGGGAACCTTTACCAGGAACAACCTGGATTTCTCGGAGGATATCCTACATTTTGCGGACCTTGGCTTCCAGCAGGTATCTGTGGAGCCGGTGGTGGGAGATGAGAGCGATCCTTACGCCATCCGGGAGGAAGACCTGCCCAAGATCCTTGCAGAATATGACAAGCTTGCCAGGATCATGATCCAGAGGGAAAAGGAAGGAAAAGGTTTTAATTTCTTCCATTTTATGATAGACTTAGACGGTGGTCCCTGTGTGGCCAAGCGGCTGTCCGGCTGCGGGTCCGGCACAGAGTACCTGGCGGTGACTCCCTGGGGAGACCTGTATCCCTGCCATCAGTTTGTGGGGCAGGAAGAGTTCAAGATGGGGACCGTCGAGGAGGGGATCACCCGTCCCGACATTGCGGACGAGTTCCGGAGCTGCAACGTGTACTCCAAGGAGAAGTGCAGGAACTGCTTCGCGAAATTCTACTGCAGTGGAGGGTGTATGGCGAATTCCTATCATTTCCACGGAACCATCCACGACACTTACGACATCGGGTGTGAGATGGAGCGGAAACGAGTGGAGTGTGCGATCATGATAAAAGCGGCGTTATCTCAGGAGAAGGAGTAAAGCGCGGAAAGGAAGTTAAACATGAAGAAAAGCAGAGGCGTACTCAGCCTGGTGGTTACGGCAGTACTTATCGTGCTGCTGGGATATACGACCATCTTTGGGTTCGGCGCAGGAGCCACCGGATCGGCAAAGAACATCAAGCTGGGTCTGGATCTGGCAGGGGGCGTGAGCATCACCTACCAGGTAAAGGAAGACAATCCGTCCAGCGAGGATATGGCGGATACCATCTACAAGCTCCAGAGGCGTGTGGAGGAGTACAGTACGGAGGCGCAGGTCTACCAGGAGGGAGACGACCGGATCAATATTGAGATCCCGGGCGTGTCTGACGCAAACGCGATCCTGGAAGAACTGGGGCAGCCGGGTTCTCTTTATTTTATCGCCCAGACAGGAAGCGATGGTTCTGAGAACTACAGCATGGTAGATACCACCGGCGATCCCGCGAAGGATTATGTGCTGAACAAGTCTGTGGAAGAACTGGAAGCAGACGGCTCTATCGTGGTTACCGGCGATGAGGTGAAGGATGCCAGAGCCGGGATCATTGAAGATCAGACTACTCAGAGGGATGAAAATGTAGTTTCTCTTACTTTTACCAAAGAGGGAACGGAAAAATTCGCGGAAGCCACTAAGAAAGCCTATGAAAATGGAGAGAGTATCGCCATTTACTATGACGGCTCTTTTGTAAGTGTTCCTAATGTAAACAGTGAGATCAATGACGGACAGGCCCAGATCACAGGGAGCATGTCCTATGACGAGGCGGAGACACTGGCCTCCACCATCCGTATTGGCGGCCTTCAGCTGGAACTGGAGGAACTGCGGTCCAACGTGGTGGGCGCCCAGCTGGGCGAGCAGGCCATCAGCACCAGCCTGATGGCGGGAGCTATCGGCCTGGCCATCATCTTCGTGTTCATGATCTTTGTGTACTATCTGCCTGGCCTTGCGTCAAGCCTTGCGCTGATCATTTACACCGAGCTGGTGCTTCTGATCCTGAACGCTTTTGACGTGACGCTGACCCTGCAGGGTATCGCAGGTATCATCTTAAGTATCGGTATGGCGGTAGACGCCAACGTGATCATCTTCGCCCGTGTGAAGGAGGAGATGTCCCGGGGCATCAGCGTGAGAAACGCGCTGAAGGCCGGGTTCCACAAAGCCCTGTCCGCTATCGTGGACGGCAATGTGACCACTCTGATCGCGGCGGCGGTGCTGTGGTTCTTAGGCTCCGGATCAGTAAAGGGATTTGCCCAGACTCTGGCCATCGGTATCATCGTGTCCATGTTCACGGCGCTGGTGATCACCCGTATGATCGTGTACGCGTTCTACGCGGTGGGGATCCGCAATCCCAAGATCTACTACCGTCCCAGGAAAGAGCGGGAGCCTATCAATTTCCTGGGCAGGAAGAAGATCTTCTTCTCCGTATCCCTTGCCGTGATCCTGCTGGGATTCGTGGTCATGGGAGTCAACCATGGAAGAGGGGAAGGGGCCTTTGCCTACAGCCTGGACTTCCAGGGAGGAACTTCCACCAATGTAACATTTAATGAAGATTACACCATCAACGAGATCGATCAGGAGATTGTCCCGGTGGTGGAAGAGGTAACAGGGGATGCCAATGTGCAGACCCAGAAGGTAGACGGCACCAACCAGGTGATCATCAAGACGGTGACCCTGGACCTAGATCAGAGAGAGGCCCTCAACCAGGCGCTGGCAGAGAACTTTGGCGTGGATGAGAGTAAGATCACCGCGGAGAACATCAGCTCCACGGTCAGCAATGAGATGCGCCAGGACGCTGTTGTGGCAGTAATTGTGGCAGGTATCTTCATGCTGCTGTACATCTGGTTCCGGTTCAAGGATATCCGGTTCGCCACCAGCGCGGTGGCGGCTCTGCTCCACGATGTGCTGGTAGTGGTAGGCTTCTATGCTGTGTCCCGGATCGCGGTGGGCAGTACGTTTATCGCCTGTATGCTGACTCTGGTGGGTTATTCCATTAACGCCACCATCGTCATTTTCGACCGGATCCGTGAGGAACTTCATTACCGGACCAAGACTACCGAGCTCTCTTATGTGGTAAACAAGAGTATCACCCAGACGCTGACCAGAAGTATCTATACTTCTCTTACCACGTTTATCTCCGTCGCGGTGCTCTATGTGCTGGGCGTAAGCTCCATCAAGGAGTTCGCGCTGCCGTTGATGATCGGTATTGTGGTGGGAGCTTATTCATCCGTATGTATCACAGGCGCTCTGTGGTATGTGATGAAGACCCGCAGCGAGAAGAAGAAACAGAAATAACAGACAGAATATACAGGAAAGCAGCCGTAGCTATCGGAGGATGGCCTGGCTGCTTTCCTGGCTTTTTTCAATAAAAAGAAAAGGCAGGAGAGAGAAATGGAACGATGGGTGCTGCTGCGAAAAGGCGGAGATTTCCAGGCCATGGGAGCTCATTTTGGGATCAGTCCCCGTCTGGCCTGCCTCATCCGGAACCGGGAGGTTGTGGGAGAGGACCAGATGGAGCGTTATCTCAACGGGACCATCGCGGATCTCTATGACGGGATGCTGATGCGGGATATGGACCGGGCGGTGGATATCCTGCGGGAGAAGATAAGTGAAGGAAAGAAGATCCGGGTGATCGGGGACTATGATATCGACGGGGTGAACGCCACCTACATCCTGCTGGAAGGCCTGGAACGGCTTGGGGCAGAGGTGGACAGCGACATCCCGGATCGGATCCGGGACGGCTACGGGCTGAACATGGAGCTTGTGGAGCGGGCTTACCGGGAAGGGGTGGATACCGTTCTCACCTGTGACAATGGCATTGCCGCGGCAGAGGAGATCGCCTGCGGGAAGCGACTTGGCATGACCATGATCGTCACCGACCATCACGAGGTGCCTTATGTGGAGACGGATGGGGAGAAGGTGTATCAGCTTCCGCCCGGGGATGCGGTGATCGACCCTAAGCGGGCGGACTGTGGCTATCCCTTCAAAGGTTTATGCGGCGCGGCGGTGGCCTACAAGCTGATGGAGGCGCTCTATGAGGCCTCCGGGAGAGATTCCGAGGAGCTGGACGACTTAATTGAAAATGTAGCCATTGCCACCGTGGGCGATGTGATGGATCTGACCGATGAGAACCGGATCTTCGTCCGGGAAGGCCTGGCCATGATGGGAAGAAGCCGGAACCTGGGGCTCAATGCGCTGATGGAGTGCACCGGGCTGGACAAGAGCCATATCAGCGCCTATCACATCGGGTTCGTCCTGGGGCCCTGCCTGAACGCGGGAGGCCGGCTGGACACGGCCAAGCGCTCCCTGGCGCTTCTGCGGGCAGAAAGCCGGAAGGAAGCAGCGGTGCTGGCGGGAGACTTAAAGGCCCTCAACGACAGCCGCAAGGAGATGACGGAGAAGGCGGTGGAGGAAGCCTGCCGTCAGATCGAGGGAGGTCCTTTGAAGGAGGATAAGGTGCTGGTGGTGTATCTCCCGGAGTGCCATGAGAGTCTGGCAGGCATCGTGGCGGGCCGGCTGCGGGAGCGGTACGGACGCCCGGCGCTGGTTCTGACAGACGGGGAGCGGGAAGTAAAAGGAAGCGGCCGTTCCATCGAGGCCTATCACATGTATGAGGGGCTGAACCGCTGCGCCCCGCTTCTTATCCGGTTCGGCGGCCATAAGCTGGCGGCGGGCCTGTCTCTTGAGCGGGAGAATATCCCTGCCCTGCGCCGGAAGCTGAATGAGACCTGCGGACTTGGGGAGAAAGATCTGGGAGAAAAGGTGGTCATCGACATGGAGCTTCCCTTTGCCTGCGTTACCGAGGCATTTGTGAAGGAACTGGAGCTTCTGGAACCCTTTGGAAAAGGCAATACCAAGCCGGTCTTTGCCGCCCGGGGGGTGAGAGCTTTGAACCTGCAGATCCTGGGAAAGAATCGGAAGGTATTGAAGATGCAGGCGGAAGACCTTGGGGGAACCCGGATCGAAGCCCTGTATTTTGGCGATCCGGAAGAATTCCAGAAGGTTCTGGAGCAAAAGGAGGACGGGCGGCTGTCCGTCACCTTCTACCCGGGGATCAACGAATATATGGGAAGGAGAAGCCTTCAGATCGTGATCACCCATTGCCAGTAGGCGGCAGGAATGTTATACTAATAAAGTATGAGATAAATCAGCATGGGAGAGGATCATATGAAATCAATCGAGGAGTACGTAAGAAGTATCCCGGATTTCCCGGAGCCGGGCATCATTTTCCGGGACGTGACCAGTGTGCTGCAGGATGCGGACGGACTGCATCTGGCTATTGATCTGATACAGAAGAAGCTTGAGGGAGTGGATTTTGACCTGGTGGTAGGGCCGGAATCCCGGGGATTCATTTTCGGAGTTCCCATCGCCTACAACCTGCACAAACCCTTTATCCCCATCCGTAAGAAGGGAAAACTTCCCTGTGAGACGGTTTCTATCCAGTATGATCTGGAGTACGGCACTGCGGAGCTGGAGATGCACCGGGATTCGGTGAAGCCTGGCCAGCGGGTGGTGATCATTGACGACCTGATCGCTACCGGCGGCACAAACGAGGCCATGATCAAGCTGATCGAGGGCCTTGGGGGCAAAGTGGTGAAGACGGTATTCCTGATGGAACTTGCAGGACTGGAAGGTAGGAAACGGCTGCAGGGATACGACGTGGACTCGGTGATCATCTATCCCGGGAAATAGACTGCCGGAAGGGGGCGGAAGCGCCCGACGGAAGAAAGGAGGCATTAAGATGTCAGAGAGAGTAACAACCTATGAATCTCTGGATGACCGCATCGCGCCGGAATCCGTAATGAAAGACATGTCAGCAGGGCTTGAGATCGTAGACGGGCACGCAGTCAAGGCGCCGGGCGATTACGAAGATCCGGACCAGCTTTTTGACATGTTAATTGCCCGTATCCGTAAGTACCATCCTTCCACGGACGTAAGCATGATCCGGAAGGCCTACGAGACGGCGAAGAAAGCCCACGGCGACCAGTGCCGCAAATCCGGGGAGCCTTACATCATCCATCCTCTGTGGGTGGCCATTATCCTGGCGGATCTGGAGATGGATAAGGAGACCATCGCGGCGGGACTCCTCCACGATGTGGTGGAGGACACCAAGGTGAGCGAGGATGAGATCCGGGAAATGTTTGGGGAAGAGGTATCTCTTCTGGTGGACGGCGTCACCAAACTGGGACGGCTGTCCTATTCTTCCGACAAACTGGAAGTGCAGGCGGAGAACCTGCGGAAAATGTTCCTGGCCATGGCCAAGGATATCCGGGTCATCATCATCAAGCTGGCGGACCGGCTGCACAATATGCGGACCCTCCAGTTTATGACGCCGGAGAAGCAGAAGGAAAAAGCAAAAGAAACCATGGACATCTACGCGCCCATCGCCCAGCGGCTTGGTATCTCCAAGATCAAAACAGAACTGGACGACCTGGCGCTGAAATACTCCCAGCCGGAAGTCTTCTTTGATCTGGTCCGTCAGATCAATGCCAGGAAGACGGAGCGGGAGGAATTTGTAGAACAGATTGTAAAAGAAGTTTCCGCCCATATGAAGAACGCCAATATCAAGGCGGAGATCAACGGGCGTGTGAAACATTTCTTCAGCATCTACCGGAAAATGGTGAATCAGGACAAGACGGTGGATCAGATCTACGATCTGTTCGCCGTGCGGATCATCGTGGATTCGGTGAAGGACTGCTACGCGGCCCTGGGTGTGATCCATGAGCTCTACACCCCCATCCCGGGGCGGTTCAAGGATTATATCGCCATGCCAAAGCCCAATATGTACCAGTCTCTTCACACCACGTTGATGAGTTCTGTGGGGCAGCCCTTTGAGATCCAGATCCGGACCCAGGAGATGCACAAGACGGCGGAATATGGTATCGCCGCCCACTGGAAATACAAAGAGTCCAACGACGGCAAGAAGAGCGTGGAGGCCCAGGAAGAGGAGAAGTTAAGCTGGCTTAGGCAGATTCTGGAATGGCAGAGAGACATGTCGGATAACCGGGAATTCTTAAGCCTGATCAAGGGAGACCTGGACCTGTTTGCCGAGGACGTCTACTGTTTCACGCCCCAGGGGGATGTGAAGAACCTGCCTAACGGCTCTACGCCCATTGATTTTGCCTATGCCATCCACAGCGCGGTGGGCAATAAGATGGTGGGGGCCAGGGTCAACGGCAAGCTGGTGAACATTGACTACAAGATCCAGAACGGAGACCGTATTGAGATCCTGACTTCCCAGAATTCCAGAGGCCCCAGCCGGGACTGGCTGAATATTGTAAAGAGCACCCAGGCCAAGAATAAGATCAACCAGTGGTTTAAGAAGGAATTCAAAGAGAGCAATATCGTCAAGGGAAAAGAACTGATCAACGCCTACTGCAAAGCCAAGGGGATCAACGGCCCGGATATCCTTCAGAATAAATACGAAGAAGTGGTCCAGAAGAAATACGGGTTCCGTGACTGGGAATCGGTTCTGGCTGCGGTGGGACACGGCGGCTTAAAGGAAGGCCAGGTGGTCAACCGTCTGGTGGAAGAGTACGGCAAGGAGCATAAGCAGGAGATCACCGACGAGGTGGTGCTGGAGCGGGTGGCAGAGGCTGCCAAGAACAAGGTCCACATCGCCAAGTCCAAGAGCGGTATCGTGGTGAAAGGGATCGATGATATGGCGGTGCGGTTCTCCCGGTGCTGTAATCCGGTGCCCGGCGATGAGATCGTAGGTTTTGTCACCAGAGGAAGAGGCCTTTCCATCCACCGGACCGACTGCGTGAACATGCTCCACCTTACTGAGGCGGAGCGGGCAAGGCTTATTGACGCCGAGTGGGAGAGCGAAGTAACGGAAGAATCCGGCGGCCAGTATCTGTCGGAGATCAAGATGTACGCTCACGACCGCCAGGGGCTTCTCATGGAGATGTCCCGTATCTTTACCGAGGCGGAGGTGGATGTAAAATCCATGAATGTGCGCACCAGCAAGCAGGGAACCGCCACCATCGAGACCGGCTTTATCGTCCATGACAAGGAGGAGCTGGCAAGGATCGTGAAGAAGCTGCGGCAGCTGGAAGGCGTGATCGATATCACCAGAACTACCGGTTAAAGGAGACATGCAATGAAGATCGAGAAATTTGTGACAGGAATCATCAGCACTAACTGTTACCTGGTGAGCAATGAAGAGACCCGCCAGGCAGTGATCATAGACCCGGCGGCAGTGCCAAGGGCGCTGACTGAAACGGTGGAGAGGGAGAATCTGGAGATCCAGGCAGTGCTTCTGACCCACGGGCACTTTGACCATATCCTGGGATTGGATACGCTTCTGAAGCTGTGGCAGGTGCCGGTCTATGTGGAGGAGGAGGATCAGGAGATCCTGATGGACACGCAGCTGAATCAGTCTGCTATCTATACGGCAGGTTATACATTTTCCGGAGCCCGGAGCGTAAGAGACGGCGAGGTCCTTTCGCTGGCAGGCTATGACTTCCAGGTGTACCATACGCCGGGACATACCCGGGGCGGCTGCTGCTATTACGTGGAGTCGGAACATGTGCTGTTCAGCGGGGACACCCTGTTCCAGAATTCGGTGGGAAGGACGGATTTTGTCAACAGCAGTACTTCTGATCTGATCCGTTCCATCCGGGAGAAGCTTCTGCCCCTTCCGGACGATACGGTGGTGTATCCCGGACATATGGGGGAGACCACCATCGGCCATGAGCGCAAATATAATCCATTTCTGTAGGGGGCATATATGCTGAAGATCCTTTGTCAGGAAGAAACTTATGTCTATAACGCATATCATATGGGAAAGGCTTTTTACCCATCGGAGCCGGTTGAGGCTTCGGCGGAGGAAAAAGCCTCTCATTATGTTGTCCTTTATCTTCCTTCCGGGAAGACCCTTGCCCTTGATGAAGAACCGGGAGCGAAGGAGGAGCGAAGCCTCCGCAAGCGACGGATGGACCGGAAACTCTATCAGGCGCTGGCAAGAGAGACCGGGCGAAGTCTTGCCTGGGGGATCCTGACCGGTGTGCGGCCCACCAAGATCGCCATGGGGAAGCGGGAAGAGGGAATGGAGGAAGAAGCCTTCCTCACCTGGTTTGAAGAAACCTATCTGGTAAGCCCTGGGAAGGCGAGGCTGGCCTATGAGATCGCAGGGCGGGAACAGGCTCTTCTTGAACGGCTGGATTACCAGGATGGGTACAGCCTTTATGTGGGGATCCCGTTTTGCCCGTCTGTCTGTACCTATTGTTCTTTCAGCTCCGGATCGCTGGAGCAGTGGGGGGGTTACGTGGAGCCTTACCTTGCGGCCCTTCATAAAGAGCTGGAATGGATCAGCCGGGCCTGCAGGGAGAAAAAGCTTAACACCATTTATTTTGGAGGGGGCACGCCCACCAGTCTTGACGCCGGACAGCTGGACCGGCTGCTTGGCTGGGTGGACGAGCTGTTCTCCAGGGAGCATCTGCTGGAATATACGGTGGAGGCAGGGCGTCCGGACAGCATTGACCAGGAGAAGCTGAAGGTCCTTAGAAGCCACGGAGTGACCAGGATCTCCATCAACCCTCAGAGCATGCAGCAGAGGACCCTGGATCTTATCGGAAGACGGCACAGTGTGGAAGAGGTGCTGTCTGCGTTTCAGATGGCCAGGGAGGAAGGCTTTGACAATATCAACATGGATCTGATCGCCGGACTGCCGGGAGAGAAGACCGGGGATATGAAGGATACCCTTGAGAAGATCCGCGCTCTTGATCCGGACAGCCTGACGGTCCATTCCCTGGCAGTGAAGCGGGCGGCCAGGATGGGACAGGAAGGGTATATCCCCGGCGGGGAAGAGATCGGGGACATGCTGGATCTGGCGGCAGAGACAGCCCGGGCGATGGGAATGTTCCCCTATTATCTGTACCGGCAGAAGAATATTGCCGGGAATTTTGAGAACACGGGCTATGCAAAGGTTGACAAAGCGGGAATATACAATATACTTATTATGGAAGAGAAGCAGTCTATCATCGCAGCGGGAGCAGGGGCTTCCACGAAGATAGTGCTAAAAGAGCCGGTTCCAAGTCCGGAGGGAAAAGGCAAGACGACCAACCTGATCCGGCAGGAGAACGTGAAGGCTATTGACGCTTATGTAAGGCGGGTGGACGAGATGATCGAGCGAAAAGGAGAATGGCTATGACATTAAAGAAGAAGCCGGTTACCGGGATGAAGGATATCCTGCCGGAGGAGATGGAGATCCGGGATTATGTGATCGGGCTGATCAAAGATACCTATAAAACCTATGGATTCCAGTCCATGGAGACGCCCTGTGTGGAGCACATCGAGAATCTGTGCAGCAAGCAGGGGGGAGACAATGAGAAGCTGATCTTCAAGATCATGAAGCGGGGAGAGAAGCTGAAGATCCAGGAGGCAAAAGAGGAGAATGACCTGGCGGATTCCGGGCTGCGCTATGACCTGACGGTGCCTCTGGCCCGGTATTACGCGGGGCATGCCAATGAGCTGCCGTCTCCTTTCAAAGCCATGCAGATCGGCAGTGTATGGCGGGCAGACCGTCCCCAGAGAGGCCGGTTCCGCCAGTTCACCCAGTGTGATATCGACATTCTTGGGGAGGCAGGCCCTCTGGCGGAGATCGAACTGATCCTGGCCACCACAGCCATGCTGGGCAAGCTGGATTTCCGGAATTTTACCGTGTGTATCAATGACCGGGAGATCCTGCGGGCCATGGCGGCGTACAGTGGTTTTAAGGAGGAAGACTACGACGAGGTCTTCATAAGCCTGGACAAGATGGACAAGATCGGACAGGAGGGCGTGGCCCAGGAGCTGAAGGATCTGGGATATTCGGCGGATCAGGTGGACACCTATCTGAGTCTTTTTACCCAGGTGGAGGAAGATATCACGGGCGTAAGATACTTAAAGGACAAGCTGGGAGAATGTCTTTCAACAGAGACGGCGGAGCGGATGGAGCATATCATGTCCTGCGTAGAGGCGGCCAAAGAATGTGAGTTCCGCCTGAAATTCACTCCCACGCTGGTGCGGGGACAGTCTTATTATACGGGGACGATCTTCGAGGTGGTGATGGACGACTTTGGAGGGTCTGTGGCAGGCGGCGGACGCTACGATAAGATGATCGGAAAATTCACTGGTCAGGATACCCCGGCCTGCGGGTTTTCCATCGGGTTTGAGCGGATCGTCATGCTGCTTCTGGAGCAGGGATACCAGGTGCCGGACCGCCGGAAGAAGAAAGCTTATCTTCTGGACAAGAACCTTCCTGCCCAGGCGCTTCTTACAGTGCTTAAGCGGGCGAAGGAAGAGCGGGAGAGCGGCTGTCAGGTGCTGATCGCCAATATGAAGAAGAACAAGAAGTTCCAGAAAGAACAGCTTTCCCAGGAGGGATATGAAGAGATCACCGACTGTTATCCGGACAGTGTAGACCGGCTGTAGGCAGGAAGTGTGAGAGAATAGAGAAGAGAGGGATAAAGACATGGCAGAATCAATGCAGGGATTAAAACGGACACACCGGTGCGGGGAGCTTTCCGCCGCAGACATCGGGAAGACAGTGACCATTATGGGGTGGGTCCAGAAGAACCGGAATAAAGGAGGACTGGTGTTCACGGATGTACGGGACCGGTCCGGTATCATCCAGGTGGTATGTGAAGAAGGAAAGACGGATCCGGCTCTTATCGAGAAGGCGGCCCGCCTGCGGTCCGAATATGTAGTGGCTGTGGTGGGAACCGTGGAGAAGCGTTCCGGCGCGGTCAATGAGAATCTGAAGACCGGAGAGATCGAAGTGATCCCGGAGGAACTGCGGATCCTCTCTGAATCAGAGACGCCTCCCTTCCCCATTGAGGAGAACTCCAAGACCAAGGAAGAGGTACGTCTGAAATACCGTTATCTGGACCTTCGCAGACCGGATCTGCAGAAGAACCTGTTGATGCGAAGCCAGGTGGCAACCCTGACCCGTCAGTTCCTGGCGGAAGAAGGCTTCCTGGAGATCGAGACGCCGGTGCTGATCGGCAGCACCCCGGAGGGAGCCAGAGACTATCTGGTGCCCAGCCGGATCCACCAGGGCAGTTTCTATGCGCTGCCCCAGTCTCCCCAGATCTTCAAGCAGCTTCTCATGTGTTCCGGGTGCGACCGGTACTTCCAGCTGGCCAAATGCTTCCGGGATGAAGACCTGCGGGCGGACCGGCAGCCGGAGTTTACCCAGATTGATATGGAGCTGTCCTTCGTGGACGTGGATGATGTAATTGATGTAAATGAACGGCTGCTGGCTTATCTTTTTGAAAAAGTGCTGGGGGTTACCGTGTCCCTGCCCATTCCGCGGATGACCTGGCAGGAGGCCATGGACCGATTCGGATCAGACAAGCCGGATATCCGGTTTGGCATGGAGCTTACCAATGTGACGGACGTGGTGAGAGACTGTGAGTTTGCCGTATTCAAAGGAGCCATCGAGAACGGCGGTACGGTCCGGGGTATCAACGCCAAGGGACAGGGCGGCATGCCAAGGAAAAAGATCGACAAGCTGGTAAGCTTTGTGAAGGACTACGGCGCGAAAGGACTGGCTTACATTGCCATCCAGGAGGATGGCTCAGTGAAGTCTTCCTTTGCCAAGTTCATGAAAGAGGAAGAGATGTCCGCCCTTATAGAAGCTATGGGAGGAGAGGCAGGAGACCTGCTCCTCTTTGCGGCAGACAAGAATAAAGTGGTCTGGGATTCCCTGGGAGCCCTCCGGCTGGAACTGGCCCGCCAGATGGAACTTCTGGACAAGAACGAGTACAAGTTCCTGTGGATCACCGAGTTCCCGCTGCTGGAGTGGAGCGAAGAGCAGAACCGGTTTACGGCTATGCATCATCCTTTCACTATGCCCATGGAGGAGGACCTTGCGTATATCGACAGCGATCCGGGACGGGTGCGGGCCAAGGCTTACGACATCGTGCTCAACGGCAATGAGATCGGCGGCGGAAGCGTCCGGATCTTCAACCCGGAGATTCAGAGCAAGATGTTCGAGGTACTGGGCTTTACAGAGGAACAGGCCCAGGCCCAGTTCGGGTTCCTTCTGACCGCCTTCAAGTACGGAGTGCCGCCTCACGCAGGACTGGCTTACGGACTGGACCGTCTGGTGATGCTGATGGCGAAAGAAGACAGCATAAGGGACGTGATCGCATTCCCCAAGGTGAAAGACGCCTCCGACCTGATGACCGAGGCGCCGGCCAGAGTAACGAAGGAGCAGCTTGACGAGCTGGGGATCGCCGTGGTGGCGGAAGAGGAAGAAGAATAGAGAAGAGAAAAAGAAGATCCGCGGGATGAATGTTCCCGCGGAGCTTTATTTTCGGCATACAAAAAACCCGGAAGATATTCTTCCGGGCTTCTTAAGAGCGACAGACGGGGCTCGAACCCGCGACCCCGACCTTGGCAAGGTCGTACTCTACCAACTGAGCCACTGTCGCATTTCTTTGTCTTGTGCTCCTTAGCACAATAGATACTATACTATACGGGAAAAGATTTGTCAACCAGAAAATTATCTTTTTTCTCAGATTGCCTGACCCAAGCCGGATGTGTTACAATAAATACCTGAAAACACGGCAGATACGGAGGGATATCTATATGGCGAATACAGTAAAAGTGGCGCTTCTCGGTCTGGGGACCGTGGGGAGCGGAGTCTATAAACTGATCGAAAGGCAGCGGGAAGAGATGAGCAGTAAGGCGGGAGCCTCCATTGAGATCGCCGCGATCCTGGTCCATAACCTTGATAAGGAACGGGAAGGTGTGGACAAGTCTCTTCTGACAGACCAGTGGGAGAGGATCATCAATGATCCCGAGATCCAGATCGTGATCGAGGTGATGGGCGGTATTGAGCCGGCCCGAACCATGATCCTGGAAGCGCTGAACTCCGGGAAAAATGTGGTGACTGCCAACAAGGACCTGGTGGCGGAGTACGGCGGAGAGCTTCTGGACGCCGCGGACAACAATGGAGTAGATTTCCTTTTTGAGGCGGCAGTAGGAGGCGGGATCCCCATTATCCGGCCCATGAAGCAGTGCCTGGCGGTTAATGAGATGGACGAGGTCGTGGGGATCGTCAACGGGACGACGAACTACATCCTGACCAAGATGTTTGAGGAGGGGATGGATTTTGACGAGGCCCTTGCCCAGGCGACGGAGCTTGGCTATGCGGAGGCAGATCCCACGGCGGATGTGGAAGGACTGGACGCAGGGCGCAAGATCGCCATCCTTGCTTCCATTGCGTTCCATTCCCGCGTCGTCTTTTCTGATGTATATACAGAGGGGATCACCCGGATCACAGCCAAAGATATTGCTTACGCCAGGGAGTTTGGCTGCGTGATCAAGCTGCTGGCGGTTGCAAGGAACACGCCTCAGGGGATCGAGACGGCGGTCTACCCCATGCTGCTTCCTCAGCATCATCCGCTGGCTTCTGTGCGGGATTCTTTTAACGCCATTTTTGTCCATGGAGACGCGGTGGACGACGCCATGTTCTATGGGCGGGGCGCAGGCCAGCTTCCCACAGCCAGCGCGGTTATGGGGGATGTGATCGACGTGGTGCGCAACATCCAGTATCACTGCACCGGCCGGATCAACTGTACCTGCTATCGGAATATTCCGGTGAAGCCTTTTGACCAGGTGAAGAATCCTTTCTTCCTGCGGATGCAGGTGGAGAACAAGCCGGGAGTCCTGGCGGCCATCGCCAGCGTGTTTGGCGTTCACAAGGTGAGCATTTCCCGGGTTGTGCAGAAGATTATCACCGATGGGGTTGCGGAGCTTGTGATCGTAACGGAAGCGGTAAAAGAGTTCCATATGCAGGACGCCCTTCATCATCTGGAGGATATGGAGGCGATCCGTGAGATCAGCAGCGTGATCCGGGAATATGAAAAATGATTGTCTTTCCCGGACAGATGTGCTAGAATGAACGAAAATAAAGAAAAGCAGAGTAGGAATGTGTGCGTTAAGTGCCGCGGGGACGGGGAGTTGCCGCGCGGACGAAGGAAGGGTTTAGAAGAAGCCTTCCGCGGTATACGTTCCGCATCCCGCTGCTACACATAGACAGATAAAAACTACCTGCTTATGCGTAGCTTTAAGGACTACTGCGAAGGAGGTATTTTTTATGAAACGATGGAAAACATCATTTACACAGTCCTTCCAGGAGTTGAAGGATCTTAGGAACCTGGCCGCAGTCTCCATGCTGCTGGCCATCACCGTGGTGCTTGGATTCTACCGGCTGCAGATCACGGAGTATCTGCGGATCGGGTTCGACCCGCTGGCAAAAGAACTTACGGCCATGTTGTTTGGCCCGGTGGCCGGGTGTGCGGTGGCCGGCCTTGCGGATATCATTTCCTATATCATGAAGCCCATCGGCGCTTTTTTCCCGGGGCTTACCTTGAGCGCCATGGCAGGCAGTGTGATCTACGGCGTGATCCTCTACCGGAAGCCCTTAAGCCTGGGACGGGTGATCCTGGCCAACGGGCTGGTGACGGTGTTCATCAATCTTTTGCTCAACACGTACTGGATGACCGTGCTCTACGGGGACGCCTTTATGGTGCTGTTCCCGGCCAGAGCCCTGAAGCAGGCGCTGATGTTTCCCATCGATGTGATCCTGTTCTACACCGTGGCAAAGCTTCTTGGCAAGACGGGAGTTCTGGAAGGGATCCGCAAGACCATCGGATAAGGAGAGCATAAGATGCAGAAACGCAGGACCATCGGATTTCGGATCAAGCAGATCAACAACGGATATGAGAAGGAATTCAACAGGCAGCTGAAGAACATCGGGATCACTGCTTCCCAGTGCGAGGTGCTGGATTATCTCCTGAGCGGGAGCAAAGAAGAGGTGACCCAGCGGGATATCGAGAAAGCGCTGAACCTGCGGAATCCTACGGTGACCGGCCTACTCAAGCGTCTGGACGAGAAGGGGTTCATCCTCTCGGTGCCAAGCGCCAGGGACAAGCGGTGCAAGAATATCTATCCCACGGAGAAGGCCTACGATATCCAGAGACGGATGGAGATGGACAGAAAGAAGCTGGATAAAATGCTGACCCTGGGGCTTACCAAGAAGGAGACCGCAGCCCTGGAACGATTACTGGACAAGGTGCTGTACAACATAACCGAGCCATAAAAGGCTCGGTTTTTTCTTGCATTTTGGTTGTGGATATGGTATTATTTAAATGCAAATGATAATCATAATCAAAATATAATAAAAAGACAGGAGGATCAGATCATGAGTGTGGTGATCATAGGTGGAAATGAGCGGATGGAACAGCAGTACAAAGAGATCTGTAAGCGCTATCGCTGTAAGGCGAAGGTATTTACCCGGATGTCAGGGAACCTGAAGACCCAGATCGGACAGCCGGATCTGATCATCTTGTTTACTTCTACAGTGGCTCACAAGATGGTCCACTGCGCCCTCCGGGAAGCGCAGCGCTACAACATCCCTGTGGAGCGGGCTCACAGCAGCAGCGCCAGCGCCCTGGACAGCGTGCTGAAGGAATGTTGCTGTTAAGGTGCAGGAAAAAAGAATTCGGGTGCAGACGGAAGATGCATCCGGATTCTTTTTTTTTGCCTGGATCCATGGTACAATAGGGAAAGTGATAATATACGGAGGTATAGATTATGAGTTACGCGGATCGTGTTTTTATCGATATGTGCAGGGACATCATAGATAACGGGACGGATACCAGGGGCGAGAAGGTACGCCCGGTCTGGGAGGACGGGACGCCGGCCTATACGGTGAAGAAGTTCGGGGTGGTGAACCGCTATGACCTGTCAAAAGAATTCCCGGCCCTGACTCTTCGTCGGACGGCTATCAAAAGCTGCACCGACGAGCTTCTGTGGATCTGGCAGAAGAAGTCCAACAACATCCATGAGCTCCACTCCCATATCTGGGACAGCTGGGCGGATGAGGACGGTTCCATCGGCAAGGCCTACGGCTATCAGATGGGTGTGAAGCACCAGTATAAGGAAGGAATGTTCGACCAGGTGGACCGGGTGATCTATGATCTGAAGAACAATCCTTACAGCCGGCGGATCATGACCAACCTGTATGTGCACCAGGATCTTCACGAGATGAATCTCTATCCCTGCGCCTACAGCATGACCTTCAATGTGACAAAACGGCCGGGCAGTGAGAAGCTGACCCTGAACGGGATCCTGAACCAGCGTTCCAACGACGTGCTGGCGGCCAATAACTGGAACGTGTGCCAGTATTCGGTGCTCCTTCACATGCTGGCTCAGGTGTGCGATATGGAAGTGGGCGAGTTCGTCCATGTGATCGCGGACGCTCATATCTATGACCGGCATATCCCCATGATCGAGGAGCTGATCGCGCGGGAGCCTCTGCCGGCGCCCAGATTCTGGCTGAACCCGGAGGTGAAGGACTTCTATGAGTTCACGCCGGAGGACGTGAAGCTTCTTGACTATGAGACCCATGAGCAGATCCGGAATATTCCGGTAGCCATCTAAGGAGGAATTATGAATCTGATCGTAAATGTAGACAAGAACTGGGCTATCGGCCTTGGCAGCAAGCTGCTGGTGCGGATCCCTCAGGATATGAAATATTTTCGTTCCATGACCACCGGGCATGTAGTGGTGATGGGCAGAAAGACCCTGGAGTCTTTCCCGGAGAGCAAGCCCCTGCCCAATCGGGTGAATATTGTGCTCACCAGGGATCAGGGCTATCAGGCCCCAGGCGCAGTGGTGGTCCACTCCATGGAGGAGTTAAAAGAAGAACTGAAGAAGTATTCCGGTGAAGAGATCTTCGTGATCGGCGGCGGCCAGATCTACCGGGAGCTTCTCCCCTTATGCGACAAGGCTTATGTGACCAAGGTAGACCGGGCCTTTGACGCGGATGTTTATTTCCCGGATCTGGATCAGGATCCCCAGTGGAAGATGACAAAAGTCAGCGAGGAACAGACGTATTTTGATCTGGAATATGTTTTCGCGGTGTATGAGAGGACAGCATGAGGATCTTAAGCATAACAGCACAGAAACCATCCAGCACAGGAAGCGGGGTCTATCTTACGGAGCTGGTGAAGGAATTCGCCAGAAAAGGCCACTCCCAGGCGGTGGTGGCGGGAGTCTACCGGGAAGACCAGATCAGCCTGCCGGCGGAAGTGGGATTCTACCCGGTGTATTTTCAGACGGAAACCCTTCCCTATCCCATCGCGGGAATGTCGGATGAGATGCCCTATCCCAGCACCCGGTACTGTGATATGACGGAAGAAATGACAGAAGCGTTTGGCAAAGCGTTTCTTGAGAAGGTAACGGAGGCGGTGGAAGCCCTTGACCCGGATCTGATCCTCTGCCACCATCTCTATCTTCTCACCGCGCTGGTGCGGGAACATTTCCCGGACCGCAGGATCTACGGATTCTGCCACAATACGGATATCCGGCAGATGGAGAAGACGGATCTTAAGCGGGCTTATATCGCCGGACAGATCCGGAAGCTGGACCGGATCTTCGTGCCCCAGAAGGCCCAGGGCGACAAAGTGCTGGAGATCTATCAGGCGGATCCGGAGAAGCTGTGCCGGGTAGGAGTGGGCTATAACAGCCAGATCTTTGAGATTAGCGGCGAAAAGCCAAAGGATGGAATGACCCGGATCGTCTTTGCCGGGAAGATTGCGGAGAAAAAGGGGGTTATGAGCCTTCTTCGGTCTCTCGATCATCTGAAGGAAGAGCGGGAAGACCTGGTGTTGTACCTGGCCGGAGGAGCGGGAAATATTGAGGAGTACCAGGAGATCCGCCGGCTGGCAGAAGGGAGCCCCTACCGGGTGGAATTCCTGGGAAGGCTGTCCCAGGAGGCGCTGGCGAAGGTCTATAACCTGTGCCAGATCTTTGTCCTTCCGTCTTTTTTCGACGCTTTGCCTCTGACGGTGATCGAGGCCCTGGCCTGCGGTGACCGGGTGGTGGTGACAGACCTGCCGGGGATCCAGGAGTGGCTGGGAGCCAATGCGCCGGGCGCGGACGTGCGCTATGTGCCGCTGCCCAGGATGGAGAATACTGACGAACCGGTGGCGGAAGACCTGCCGGCTTTCGAAGAGCGGCTGGCCAAAGCCCTGGAGGAGAGTATCCACAGCAGCACGGGGACGAAGGCGGATGTAAGCGGCATTTCCTGGGAAGGGATCAGCAGACGGGTACTGGAAGAATCGTAACAAAGATCAAGAAATCCATTAAGAATGTATGGTTGACAAAGGAATCCGGGGTCAACTATAATAGATGTAATTTATCAGAGAAATGCTATGACAGGGAGGAGTACATAGGCCTCGCAAGCACAGAGAGAAGATGGACGGTGGGAATCTTCGTGAAAGACTTATGGAAGTAGCCCTCGAGCAGTGGACCGAACAGGCGGCAGGCCCTAGTAGACTTCAACGCATATCCCGGCGTTAGAGGGGAACGGTATCGGAAGACATAAGTTTTCCCGTGCCGGCAGAGTGCAGAGAGATTTCTCTGAAGTTAGGTGGTAACACGGATGCAGATTCGCCCTAAGCCAGAAGGCTTGGGGCATTTTTTTGGCAGAGGTGTTGACAGGGAGGTATGTATATGAAGAAGATCAGTGGAAACAAATTGTTGGTGAAAGCGCTGTGGGAAGAAGGCGTGGATACCGTGTTCGGCTATCCTGGGGCCTGTACCATTGATATCAGCGACGAACTGTACCGGCAGGACCGGGTCAAGGTGATCCTGCCCCGGCAGGAGATCGCCCTGGTCCATGAGGCAGATGCCTATGCCAGATCCACAGGCAAGGTGGGAGTCTGTCTGGTGACCAGCGGACCGGGAGCGACCAACCTGGTGACCGGGCTGGCCACTGCCTATTATGACAGCGTGCCCCTGGTGTGCTTTACCGGACAGGTGGCCCGCCATCTGATCGGAAACGACGCCTTCCAGGAAGTAGATATCGTAGGGATCACCCGGAGTATCACCAAGTACGGAGTTACCGTAAGAAGAAGGGAAGACCTGGGACGGATCCTGAAGGAGGCCTTCTATATCGCCCGCACCGGAAGACCTGGACCGGTGCTGGTGGATCTGCCCAAGGACGTGATGGCGGAACTGGGAGACGGGGAGTATCCCACGGACGTAAATATCCGGGGCTACAAGCCTAACACCCATGTACATATCGGCCAGCTGAAGCGGGCCATCAAGATGCTGAGCAAGGCGAAGAAGCCTCTGTTCCTGGCGGGGGGCGGCGTCAATATCGCCCATGCCTGGCCGGAATTCACAGAGGTGGTGGAGAAGACCAACGTCCCGGTGGTGACCACCGTTATGGGCCGGGGGGCCATCCCCACAGATCATCCGCTTTATATCGGCAACCTGGGAATGCACGGCGCTTATGCCTGCAATATGGCGGTGAATGAATGTGACCTTCTGTTCTCCATTGGAACAAGGTTTAATGACCGGATCACCGGGAAGCTCCATTCTTTCGCGCCTCATGCCCAGATCGTGCACATTGACATCGACACGGCGGCCATCTCCAAGAACGTGCAGGTAGACGTGCCCATCGTGGCGGACGCCAAAGAAGCGGTGACCAAGATGCTGGAATATGTGACGCCCTGTGAGACGGAAGGGTGGAGAGCCCAGATAAAGGAGTGGAAGGAGAAACATCCGCTGACTATGAAGCCCCGTCCCATCATGACGCCAAAAGATGTGCTGGACGCCATCAACCGGCTGTTCGACGAGGCCATCGTCCTCACCGACGTAGGGCAGCACCAGATGTTTACCGCCCAGTTCCTGGAGGTAAATGAGAAGCGGCGTCTCTTCATGTCCGGCGGGCTGGGGACCATGGGATACGGGCTGCCGGGAGCCATTGGAGCCAAGATCGGACATCCGGACACCCCGGTGATCTCCATCTCCGGAGACGGGGGAATGCAGATGAATATCCAGGAGCTGGCGACAGCAGTTCTGGAAGAACTTCCCATCATCTCCTGTATCTTTAACAACAGCAATCTGGGAATGGTGCGGCAGTGGCAGAAGCTGTTCTACGGCAAGCGCTATTCCATGACCTGCTTAAGGTCCGGCGCGGCCTGCAGAGGCAGGTGCGGCGAGGTGGAATGTCCCAAATATACGCCGGACTTTGTGAAACTGGCAGAGAGCTACGGCGCCAAAGGGATCCGGATCACCAAGGTGGAGGAGATCGAGCCTGCCTTCCGGGAGGCCATGAAGAGTGAGAAGACCCCGTATATCCTGGAATTTGTGATCGATCCGGAGGATCTGGTATATCCCATGATCGAACCCGGCGGAACCCTGGAAGACATGATCCTGGACTGTTAGAGAGAGGAGAGGAATAGCATGAGCAATGGAATGAAGAAACGCTGGATATCCCTGTATGTAGAGAACCAGGTAGGTGTTCTCTCGAAGATCTCCGGACTGTTCTCCGGCAAGTCCTATAACCTGGACAGTCTTACCGTTGGCACCACGGAAGATCCAACCGTATCCCGGATGACCATCGCCACCGTCAGCGACGACGAGACCTTTGAGCAGATCAAGAAGCAGCTGAACCGTCTGGTGGAAGTGATCAAGGTGATCGATTTTACCGACGTCTTCGTGCGGATGAAGGAGATCCTCTATGTAAAGGTGCGCAAATGTACGCCGGAGGATAAGGTGGAGCTGTTCCAGATCGCGGAGACCTTCAAGGCGAAAGTCATCGACTACGGTAAGGACAGCCTGCTGCTGGAGTTTGTCCAGACAGCCACCAAGAATGACGCGGTGATCAAGCTGATGAAGGAAGAGTTCAAGAGCATTGAAGTGGTCCGGGGCGGAAGCGTAGGGATCGAGTCCATCAGTATGATGGAGAGATAAACATTGGCAATGAATCCTGCAAGCGCCAGCCTCCTGTGAGGCTGACGCTCACGGACATTCGTCCTATGCCGCCGCAAGAGAAACAAGTAAAAAATGTAAACATTTTTAATTGTACTCTGGCGGCGGCGCAGGATTCATTGTTTTCGTGAAAACCGAGCGCACTCTTGAATTTTGATTTTAGGCGTACTATAATAATCCATAGATAGACAGAAGTTACATACGGAATGGAGGAATTGAGATGGAGAAGAAGAATATCGACTGGCAGAATCTTGGTTTTGCTTATCTGGAGACGGATCAGAGGTATGTCTCCAACTATAAGGACGGCGCCTGGGATGAGGGGACAATGACCTCCGACCCCAATGTTGTCATCAATGAATGCGCCTGCGTCCTGCAATATGCCCAGACCTGTTTTGAGGGGTTGAAGGCCTATACGGCGGAGGACGGAAGTATCGTGATGTTCCGTCCGGACCTGAACGCCGCCCGGATGGCCAACACAGCGAAGCGGCTGGAGATGCCGCCCTTCCCGGAGGAGCGGTTTGTGGAGGCAGTCCACAAGACGGTGGAAGCCAATGCGGCATATGTACCGCCTTATGGTTCTGGTGCGACCCTGTATGTACGTCCCTTTATGTTTGGCTCAAATGCGATCATTGGTGTAAAGCCGGCGGACGAGTATCAGTTCCGTGTATTTACCACACCGGTGGGACCTTATTTCAAGGGCGGCGCAAAGCCTATCACCATCCGCGTCAGCGACTATGACCGGGCAGCGCCTCACGGAACCGGCCATGTGAAGGCAGGCCTTAATTACGCTATGAGCCTGTACGCCATCATGGACGCCCACAGACAGGGATTCGACGAGAACATGTACCTGGATGCGGCCACCCGTACGAAGGTGGAGGAGACCGGCGGAGCCAACTTCATCTTTGTGACTAAAGACAACAAGGTGGTAACACCCAAATCCAGCACCATTCTTCCCTCCATCACCAGACGTTCTCTGATGTATGTGGCTGAGAAGTACCTGGGACTGGAAGTAGAAGAGCGGGAGATCTACTTTGACGAAGTAAAAGATTTCGCAGAGTGCGGTCTGTGCGGAACGGCAGCAGTCATCTCTCCGGTAGGGAAGATCAATGATCATGGAAAAGAGATCTGCTTCCCAAGCGGCATGGATGAGATGGGACCGATCACCAAGAAGCTGTATGATACATTAACCGGGATCCAGATGGGGCACATCGAGGCTCCGGAAGGATGGATCCACAAGATCTGTTAATGAGAGATAAACCGGGGACGTGGTATTTTCAGAAATACCACGTCCCCGGTTGTATATACCGTTTCATTGACAGAAGGGGTTAAAAAAGGGTATAATCCATCTATTATCATCAATGGTCAGAAGGCGGGGTGAGTAGTTTGAAGTGTATCTTAATGCATAAACGAATCGCTGTAGCGGAGTTAGAACTGGATGACGCTACTGGTTTCATACAAAAGATTGGCATGGTCTATGCGCCAGAGCATTTTCCTGTGGGGATCCCAGTAAAAAAGGGTGTTGCTGACCGGACGGCGTTAAATGAGTGGTGGACAGACCGGTCTATCCCGGCCAGCCGGTCTGGTATCCGGGAGGCTCTGGAAACATTGGAGATAACCAGCACAAAATTGCTTCTGGTACGTTGTTATGGACTGAGTCTGTCGGATCAGTATTGGATCTGTCCGAAAGGTTCCGGCCTGACATGGGACGCCATCAACTTTTTTGACAATGGTTTTTCAGACGATATTGGCGACGTCCTGTTCGGAGCGGAAAAGAAAACGGATGCTTTAGATTTTTCATCTCCGGATAATACTTCAGACGGTAATCTGAAAAAACGCTGGAAGATCATAGACGGGAAACGGTGCCTGGTAAAAGGCGGCAGCAACCCATTCCGACAGCAGCCCTTTAATGAGGTGATCGCTGCCGGGATCATGGAGCGCCTGGGAATTCCTTATGTGCCGTATAAAGTCACCTGGAACAAAGGCGCGCCTTACAGTGTGTGTGAAGATTTTATCACAAGGGATACGGAACTGGTTCCGGCATGGCGTATCCTCAAAACGCAGAAAAAGAGTAACAGCGTCTCGGTGTATCAGCATTTTGTCAACTGCTGTGAAAGGCTTGGTATCCAGGATGCCGTTCCCTTCCTTGACCGTATGATCGTGCTGGATTTTATTATCGCCAATGAAGATCGGCATTTTAACAATTTTGGTATGCTGCGGGAGGCGGAAACCTTGAAATGGATTGGTTTCGCCCCAATTTATGACAGTGGTTCCTCACTGGGCTACGATAAGACGCCCATGCAGATACGCTCGGAGAAGGATATTGTCTGCAAGCCCTTTAAAAATCACCATACGGAGCAGTTAAAGCTGGTGTCAGATTTTAGCTGGATTGATTTTGACCGGCTGAAGGATGTGGATAGATTGATTGAGAGTGTACTGACTGCAGAAGGAACGGAAGATTATGTGGATGAAATCCGTGTTCGTGCGATCAAAGGATCGGTTAAGCAGCGGATTGAGTATTTATCCCAGTTTTCCATGAGCCGGACGCCAGTGCAGGAGTATTCTACGGAGGATGATGTGGAAGAAAATGTTGCTGCGGATTATGCACTAAAAACGGATCTGTAATCATCAAAGAATTTGATGGGGAAATACAAAAAGCAGTGATGGGAGGTGATGGATATGGAATTGCGCGTGCTGAAATATTTTCTGACGGTAGCGGATGAAGGAAATATTACGAGAGCTGCGGATATCCTTCATGTTACCCAGCCCACCTTAAGCCGCCAGCTGATAGAACTGGAAGACGAACTGGGAACGGCGCTTTTGATCCGGGGGAAACGATCCGTGACTTTAACAGACGAAGGATTTCTGTTTAAACAGCAGGCGGAAATGATCGTGGAGCTCTCGGACAAGCTGGAACATACCTTTAAAGACAAAAAAGATGTGGTCTGCGGCACCATCCGGATCGGTGCTTCAGAAGCGGTGGGCTGCCGGGCGCTGGCCCTTTATATGAAAGAATTCCGTGAGAAATACCCGGATGTCCAGTTTGATCTTTATAATGGGATGGCGGACAACATCAAAGAGATGCTGGAACGAGGGCTGCTTGACCTGGGACTTGTACTGGAGCCTGTCGATACTGCAAAATTTGAATATGTAAGGCTTCCCCAGAAAGAAACCTGGGGACTCCTTTTGAGAAAAGATCACGAACTTGCGGAAAAGGAAACCTTAACCGTGGAGGAGATTCGGCAGTATCCTCTGATCATGCCGGGAAGAGAGAATGCAAAAGAGGAAGTTCTTCACTGGATGCAGTGCGAGGAAAGACATCTGGACATCCCGGCTTTTTACAATCTTCTTTCCAACGCCGCATTGCTGGTAGAGGCCGGGATGGGCTGTGCAGTCTGCCTGGACGGGGCATTATCCATACATGCGGATCCAAATCTTTGTTTTCGTAAGATCTTGCCGGAGCACACAACAAGGAGTGTGATCCTGTGGAAAAAGAACCATCTGTTTTCTCAGGCGGCGTCACTTTTTGTACAGACAATCCAAGAATATTAGAAATAGCCATGGCATCAGCGAAAGCGCTGGTGCCATGGCTTTTTTTTATATACGGAAAACGTATGGTTTTTCATAGCAGACAGGTATTAGACAGGATACAGAAGACGGGGGATAATGAATAAAAAAGTAAGAGCTAAAGGATGAAAACCTATATGAAAGAAAATATTTTGATCGTGTATTATTCTTATTCCGGAAAAACCCGCAGGATTGCGGAAGAGATCCAGAAACAGACAGGCGGCAGATTAAGCCAGATCTATCCAAGGCAGCCTTATCCGGCAGATTTTGATTGCCTTTTAAAGCAGGTGAGAGAGGAAAACAGATCGGAAAAGCTGCCTGCGCTGCTTCCCGTAACAGAAAGCGCCGCCAGATATGACATTGTTTTTGTTGGTTCGCCTAAAATGGAGCATGGTTATATCTGTGTATAGCAGTGTATAGCGTAGAGGAAGAAGGGCAAATAGGAACAGGAAACACAGCAGAAAGGAAAAAGTGTGTATAGAGTAAGGTAGGAACGACCATGAGAGTGGTCGCTTTTTTTATGGGGAAAAACACCCATCCTGCAAGTTTTGAGGGAAGGAGGCCAAGTTCATGAACACCAAGATCAGCTATCTGTACCGGGATGCTGATAACTACAAGGTTCACAACGAATGCGTTATCGAGTTCGAATTGTCCGGGGAACAAATCCGAAGCATCCTTGATTGCTGTGACATGGGTGAATATTTTATTCCAAGACAGGTCGGGATGCCGGAAAGGAGATTCGATGAGTATGATGCGGAAGTCGATCACTGCTGGTTCGAAATCAGCGAAGATGGGTTTGAACGCACAAATCAGCCTGCGAATATTTCCCTCACCGCAAGTCGGCTCGTGGAGAACTTTGCTGTTCGTAAAGGCAACTGGGATGACACAGAGTGGCTGGCTCTACAAACAGAAGACAACGATTTAGGAATGGAGATGTAGGAGGTAAATCATTTGGAAATGGAAATTGAGATTCCGGAGGCGCTGGTGGAGCCACTTTTGATCCAGGCTGCCATTGAGGAAGTGCCTGTAGAGGAAATTGTAACAAGGGCAATTCAGAGATTCATAGAAAGAGGTGAACAAAATGGCTGCTGATGGGAAGAAAACCATGCAGCCGCCTGCAGAGGGCAGCGTCTTTACTTATCATACTCTCGTTTGCCCACTGTCCGATTTCGCAAAAAAATACGGCTACGAAGAATATATGCCCTATCTCTGCAATTTGGACTATGTGATGTTCGGCGTGTTGGGCGTACCGCTGTACCGAAGGCATACCTGCTTTGCCAACGGCGACTACTGTGACTTCAGCCTAAAATCGGGTGTGCAGCCATTACCATACTGGCCGCCGGTATTTACACAGGGGAAAGGTTATCAATAAGAAATATACGGAAACACTCACCCAATTCCGGATGAATAAACCGGTATTACAAATCTGATGAAAAAGGAGACATAAAATGGCATTCAGAAACAATTTCGGCAACCCGCAGGGATTTATAGGAAGGCTGATGCTTTCTGGTATGAATATGGGGCATAGTCCGATGGCTAAATGGGCATTTACACAATTTGATGTCCCTGATGACGGAATGCTGGTTGATATTGGCTGTGGCGGTGGATTTAATATCCGAAGATTATTAGACCGCTCCAAAGACGGTTTCGTTTATGGGATAGATATTTCCAGCACCAGCGTTGAGAAGTCAAAAAAGACGAATAAAAAGAATATTGGCAAAAGATGTGAAGTGCTTCTTGGGAGCGCAGAGAACCTTCCGTTAAAGGATAATTCCATAAAACTTGCCACCGCCTTTGAAACTGTGTATTTCTGGAAAGATCTGGAGAAATGCTTTGCAGAAGTGAAAAGAACGATCAGGCCGGGCGGGAAATTCGTAGTCGTCAATGATCCTGGAGATCCTGAAAAACACTGGGAAAAGATGATACCGGGGATGAAATCATATACACCGGATGAAATAAAACAGATCATGGAGGCCGTTGGTTTCATGGATGTTAAGGTTACAAAAAATAAGTTTATGTTCTGCGTGTCTGGAAAGAAAGGGAACTAAATGAATTGCAATCCTGCATGTCTCCTGATATAATATTAGTTAGTTATAACTAACCTATTTGCGCATAGGAGGGTACATCCATGTTTACTGTTCGTCCATATAAGGAAGAAGATGCTGCGGCCTGCGGGGATTGCTTCTACGAAGGATTCTTTTCATGCTCTGTGGATCAGAACGATAAAATACTTTTGCGTGACTACGCACAGATCCTGATTGAAAAATGCAATTTTACCTATGTTGCGGAAACCGAGGATCATCAGGTCGTAGGATTCATCTGTGGAAAATATGATAAGCGTTTCAGCAAGACTCTGGCAGCTCAGTATGAGACAAAAAAGCACTATGGCCGTTGGTGTAAAATGTTTCTCAAGTTCTATCTGAAAAGATATAAAATGTCAGTACCATTCCAGAAGCAGTTTGATGCTTTTTTCCGTCAGCTACAGGAAAGGGATAAGGAAACCGTTGGGAAATGCGATCTGGAACTCGTTGCCCTTTCGTCCAGAAGGAATTACAGAAAGGGGTTGGGAACCGCATTGGTCACACAATTTTTGAATCGGGCAAAAGCTGATGGAGCAGATCGTGTGCGGCTTTTTACGAACACTCTTGCATCGTGGGAGTTTTATGAAAAACGTGGATTTAAGAAAGTGGCAGAGAAGCCCTTTCAGGATGGCTCCGGCAATCAGTCCCTCGTTTATGAGTACGTTTTGAAGGAGAATGAATATGAAAAACACCATTTGTGAAAAACTGATGTGGTCAGCGATGACACCTGCTATTTTCAAATATATCGCAGCCAATTGCAAAAATACGGATACATTCAGGGTGAAGAAGAAATCGCGTAAAAACTTTAAAGATATGTTGGCGAGGACACCCGACATAGGCGGTTTTACGAAAAATCCTCTGCGAATCTGTCTTTCCGGCGGAATTGTCTGGATGGCAGTTTATAAGGCAATGGATGGGGCGATGAGCCATGAGCAGTTCGGGGAAATGGTGACAGCCACGATGCAGGCGTCGCTCATTAAAAAAGCTTTCGGGAGTAAAAATCCATTTGATATGGAATATCAAAAAAAGAAAGTCAAGAAGGACAGAATTGCAAATGCCATATCCGACAGCGAATTCAACTGGATGACGGAGACGATTCCCGGAAGGGATGCAGACGAATACACCATCAACTATCACAGGTGCGGCCTGTGTGCGCTTGGAAAACAGGAGCATTTGGAAGAACTGATACCCTATATGTGTGCCATGGATTTTATTTCTGCTGATCTCATGGGCGGCGTGTTATACAGGACAGGTACACTTGCAGAGGGCGCAGAAAAGTGTGATTTCTATATTTGCAAAAAGGACTCTAAATGGGATAAAGAAAGAAAATACGGACAGCAATCCAAGCTGCAAAAACAGGGAGAGTTGGGAAAGTGGAATATGTGACGGTTGCACAGGAGGGCTTCTATGGACTTTATCATGTCCCTGTTAAGGATCATGATCCCAAAAAGGTCGTCATCGTAGTAGGCGGCAGCGAAGGGAATGATAATATCCCGATGAATGTGGGTGCTATGTTTGCCAGGTGCGGCATCGCCGCGTTAGGTATTTGTTACTGGAACGTAGACGGGCTGCCGAAAGAACTGGTTCGGGTGCCTGTCGATCCATTTGAAAAAGCGATCCTGTGGCTGAAAAACAAAGGATATGAAAAAGCAAGCCACATTCTTGTTCCATTAAATCCATCTAAGCTGAAAATGTTTAAAATTGAGAGACAATATCCGGAAGATTGCAGGCGCAGCCGTGAAGACGCTTTCCATAAAACGATAAAATGGATATCGGAGGTAAAGTGAATATGGCGGTCATGATAGAAAGTCTGATTGGTATCTTATTATTCACAGTTCTGATTGTGTCACTGACGCTGAAAAATCCCCTTACCTCAGTGGGAGATTATCCCCCGGCCATACGGGAGAAATGTATGGAATTAGGATTGATCGAAAAAAGAGAACAACGCTTTACCAGGGCAGATATCCTCCGAAAGGGGATCGCCCTGCTTGCTTTTGTGTTCATCTTCGCTGTTGTCCTGAAACAGTTTAATGGAGCGGATACATTCTGGAAAGGGTTTCGGGATTCCTACCTGATCTGGTTGATCATTGATTGGTATGACGCTCTGGTGCTTGACTGCATCTGGTTTTGCCATTCGAAAAAAGTCAGGATACCAGGCACAGAGGATATGGAAGAATATAAGGACTACCGTTTTCATATCAGGCAGTCCTGTATTGGTATGCTTCTTGGACTGCCAGCTTGTCTTGCAGTGGGAGTGATTACAGCAATCCTCTGATCAGCCATCAAATGATATAGAACAGAATATGATTCGCATCCGGCAGGAAATCTCTTTCGAGGTCTCCTGCTTTTTCTTTACTCTAAAACGGAAGGAGGTTCCCCATGGCCCGTCTGGTCACCAAATTTAAGTACCTGAAGCCGGATCAGGAAAAGCCCATCGGCGGGTATGCCACCTACATCGCCACCCGTGAAGGTGTGGAGAAGATCGATGAGTCTTTCAAGCTGGCTCCCGCAACAGTGAAACAACAAAAGCTCATCGAAAAGCTCCTGCGGGATTTCCCGGATAGTGCCACGATGCTGGAGTATGAGGACTACCAGAGAGAAAAGACCGTGGGAGCCGCCTCCGAATTTATCACCCGTGCCATTGAGGATAATGCCCATGAAATCCTGAACCAGAAAACCTATGCGGGAAGAATACAGACGATACTTCCTGTACAGGGGCGGCAAGGTGTCGCTGAACACCATCTGGCATGAAAAGGCATATTACAAACAGGTGTGCCAAGCCCTTCAATTGCGAAAAAACATACCTGAAAGTTTCCTCGGCTGGCAGCCATCCCAATGGATCGAACTGCTGAAGATATGGATGCTCCAGAACGGTATCCCGCTTTATAAAGAGGAAAAATCGTTGTATGGAACGATAAGCCGTGCAGATGCTTCTGTGATTCAGCACCTGAAACGATTCCTGCGCTTCATCCAGCCGGAGGATATGCGGACGGAACGGGAAAAGGACATATGGGATCTGAAAAAACTGGATATCCCTATTCAAGAAAATCCGATTTATAAAACGGAAACACTGGATTTTACCGGAATCCTGCAGGAAGGACTGCGGGAGGAAGTGAAACAGGCGATTTTCCTGCATATAAAATATGAAAAGATTGCAACCGTGAAACGGGAGCTGACTTCCATCCGAAAGTTTTCCGGATACCTGGTGGAGAAAGGCGTAAAGATAAATTCCTGCGCCGATGTTGACCGGGATCTGCTGGAAGAATATCTCATCCATATCAACACCAATGGTTCATCCGGCAGAGGAAACAGCGATGACATTCTGAAACTGAGGGCAGTATTGGAAAGTGTCGGCAAACTATATGGATACAGCCATCTGGAATCCTTATTTATCAACACGGATATCCCGCCGGAAGTACAGCCAGTATTCCGATCCTATTCTGATGCGGCTGAACGCTCATATCACAAAACTGGATATCCAGTTGGCACGATGTATGGTCATCCACCAAATGCTTGGTACGAGAATCTCTGATACGTTGACACTGCATACGGACTGCCTGTCAAAGAGAAACGGGCTGGATATTATCCGGATCGATCAGGTGAAAACACGAACCTTCGAAAAACCTATCAGTGCAGAATTGGCGGCTCTGATCCAGAAAGCCATCGATTGCACTTACGATCAATATGGTAAAACGGAATACATCTTCGTGGATGCCAAAGATCCCAGCCGCCCGCTTCAATATACAACCATAAAGAATAAGGTGCTGTGGCTGATAAAAAGAGAAGACCTACGGGATGATGAGGGGAAACTGTTTAAATTCAACTCCCATATGTTCCGGCGGTCTTACGGAGTCAAGCTGACAGAACTGCATCTGGATGACTGGACGATAGCAAAACTCCTGGGGCATAAAAACATAAGCGCAGTAAAACATTACAGAAAAATGAGCAACCAACTCCTGGCCGAAGAAACCCGAAAGGCACGGGAGCAACAGACCAGAATCCTGCTGGCAAATTTAGATGGATGGGAGGAAGAATATGAACAAATACGACAGGATGATTGAAATGAACCGGGAACGAAGCGATGAAAAGATTGCTGCGGCGAAACTGGCAATCCGCAAACTGCTGGATCAGGGAGAACGGGTATCGGTTCCGCAATTGGTAAAAATGACAGGTGCTTCCAGAGGGTTCTTTTATAAGAATCCCATTGTGAGGGCTGAGATTGACCGGGCCATGGAACAGCAGGCCGGAACCATCAATCCCCGCAGAGGTATCCTGGACAAAGCAATGGAAGGACGGATCGATCTCCTCCAGGAAGAAATTTTCCGGCTCCGGCAGGAAAATCAGGCGCTTCGTGATGAAAACCAGAGACTGCAGAAAATCATCAGCAAGAAAAGCCGGAGTGAATTCCGAAGCCTGTAAATAGTAAAATATAGGAAAATACATAGAGACAGCGGATCAAGCAGCCGCTGTCTCTTGCCATTCGTAAAACGTATGGTAAACAATTAAACATAGGTATTTGTATAAACGGGTGAACCGAAGTATAATAAACAAGAAAAGTCAGGGCAATATGCCACTGAAAGAGAACAGAAAACATACTTGTGTAAGCCGTTAAGCCCAGTGTTTTCAAGGGATAGAGAGGACGGGCTACATTTTATTATCCCAACTGGTGGTATGGAGTACCCATGGCGCTTCTGACCTTCCTGGAGGGAAACGACCTTTCCGGTAAGAATGTGTATCTTTTCTGTTCCCATGGCACCGGGGGACTGGCAGACAGCGTGGAGCAGATCTCGGAAGCTTCGCCGGAAGCTGTCATCTCCGATGATATCTTTGATTGTTATGAGGAGGATGCAGCTTCTTCAGAAGAGGAGATTAGGTCCTGGGTGGATGGACTGGGATAATGGCTGGAACGATCACAATAGAAATCATAGAGCAATAGGAGGGAATCACTCATGAATCGAAAAGAAAGAACAGAACAGAAAATGCAGGAGCTGTTTCACAGTCATGCCGCCGGAGATGAAGGAACGGACGGCGAATTTATGCAGATTCTGCAGGGTTACATTTTTGGAGATGTCTGCTATACAGGCAGTCTGGACAACCGCATGAGGGAGCTGGTCACGGTTACCGTGCTGACTACGATTAGCGCCCTGCCCCAGATCAAAGCCCATGTGCAGGCCAGCCTCAACGCCGGCTGCACACCGGTGGAGATCCGGGAGGCAGTTTACCAGTGCGCACCCTTTATCGGTTTTCCAAAGACACTTAATGCCATCAGCGCCATGAACGAAGTGTTTGCGGAGAATGGAATTGAACTGCCCCTGCCGTCCCAGAAGACTTTGACCGGTGAAAACGATGAGGAGCGCTATCAGAAAGGATTAAAGATCCAGGAGCCTCTCTATGGAACAGAGATCGCGGACCGCTATACCTGGCTGCCCGGCGAGTTTGCCCAGGCAGTGCCCCGCTTTTTGACTGAGCTGAGCTTCGGGGACTTTCAGACCCGCGCCGGCCTCGATGGGAAAACCCGCGAGCTGCTCACGGTAGTGTTGCTGGCGGCTCTGGGCGGCGCGGAAGTGCAGTTGAAAAGCCATGTGGAAGGAGCGCTGAAGGCTGGCAACAGCCGGGAAGAAGTGGTCTGCGCTCTGGTCCATGCCAGCGGCTATATGGGGCTTTCCCGTTTGTTCAATGCGCTGAACGAGTGCAGGGAATTGTTGCAAGATTAAGTAGGATCTGAATTTGGAAAACGCCGAAAAGGAGAGAAAACTATGCGTATCAACGATAAAAATGAATTTAACAAAGAAAATATATTCGGTCTTGGCAGCGCCAACACGGCCTATGCTCAGTATTTTGTGGGGAATTCCTATCTGAATCCCCTGACAGAGGCAGGAAAATGCCCGGTATTTCTGGCAAATGTTACCTTTGAGCCGGGGTGCCGCAACAACTGGCATATCCATCACGCCAAAAGCGGCGGCGGGCAGCTTCTCATCTGCACCGCCGGCGAGGGCTGGTATCAGGAAGAGGGAAAACCTGCCGTCAGCCTGACGCCCGGCACGGTCATCACCATCCCGGCGGAGGTGAAGCACTGGCACGGAGCCAAAAAGGACAGCTGGTTTTCCCACATTGCAGTAGAAGTGCCCGGTGAGGAGACCGGGAACGAGTGGTGCGAACCGGTGGACGATGAGGCTTACAACGGGCTGGAGTAAAACTTTCTTCCCATTAGGCTAAAAGGAGATGTCTAGTCCAAGTCCCGGGCGGTCCAGAAGGAAGAACCGGTCGTTTTGCATCTGGAAACCGCCCGGCATTCCGGTATCTCCGTCTTTGTAGAACAAGAAAGTATCACAGTCGGATTCCGTAATATTTTTCTTGGCGGCTACCAGACTCAGACCTGCGGTAATGGAGATCTTTGTTTCGATCATACAGCCTACCATACAGGGAACGCCAAAGCTTTCTCCAACGGCGTTGATCTGGGAAGCGCGGTAGAGTCCGCCGCACTTCATGAGTTTGATGTTCATGATGTCTGCGGCTTCTGCTTTACAGATCCTGGCTGCGTCCCGGATCGTATGAAGAGATTCATCCAGCATAAGCTGGACGCCATTGGACTGTCTGCGAAGCCTTGCGGCGCCGTCCAGATCCCAGTCGGGAAGACATTGTTCTGCAGCTTCCACCCCGTATTTTTTCATTTCCTGGAGCATAAAGAGCGCCTGACTGTAGTCATAGCCCTGGTTCGCATCGATCCGCAGGCGGATATCCGGGCCTACGGCTTCCCGGATGAGGCGCAGGGCTTCCAGATCATCCTGCGGGGAAATCCCCATCTTGATCTTCAGGATGTGATACCCCAGATCCTCGACAAAATGTTTCGCCTGGGCCGCCATTTTCTCAGGAGGATTGATGACAACGGTAATGTCATTCAATACCTGATTGTCATAGCCGCCCAGTACCCGGTACAGGGGCTGGTTCATGAATTTCCCCTTCAGATCATAAAGAGCGATATCAATGGCACATTTGGCGGAACCGTTTCCGTGGACATAGCTGTCCATCATTGCGTGGATCTTCTCAATCTCCAGAGGATCCATGCCGATGAGCCCCTGGCGGAACATGCGGAGCACTTCCAGGCATCCGTCAACCGTTTCGCCGGTAACCGGCGCAAAAGGCGCTGCTTCACCGTATCCGGTATACCCTTCGTCGGTTTCGATTTTTACGATAATACTGACGGTATGGGTGATCTCGGCAAACGCCACATTAAAAGGTTCCTCCAGCTCAATAGAAAACTTTTCCATTTTTACATCTGTAATTTTCATGGTGGTTCCCTCCGTGCATTTTTTGGAATTTTCTGATAATAAAAGTGTACGCTTTATTTTTGGAACTGTCAATTTAGAATTCCTTATGCTGGACAATGCGGATGCTAAGCAGCGCAGAGCCAAGAAGGATCAGGGCTGTGACACCGATGGCGCATCCAGCCAGCATGCCCACGCTCATATCCGGAAGGCTGTTCAGCGCGGCCAGCAGGTCGACGCCAAGGAGTCCGGAAATCTTTGTCGCCAGGAATCCCAGCAGGAAGATAGCTCCTATACCGATGATCAGGGCGATCCGACCTTTTTCTCCTCCGAATTTTAACTGGACGGGCAGCATGACCGCCAGGATCAGGAAGAGGACGGGCAGGATGGCAGCGGCGGTCAGGACAAGTTCCATCACATCCAGGCCTCCCCGGACCGTCCCTGCGATCACCACCAGAAGGGTGGAGATGGTCCAGGCAGAAAGGGCCAGGATCAGGGCAAAGCAGTACTTTTCCACCACATAGCCTGCCCGGGTTATGGGCAGAGAGAACAGGAACGCATTTCCGTTGTCAAACTCGTCATAGCTGATGGTGCTCAGGGTAAACAAAGGAAATACAAAGGTGGCAAAGCCGATGGGGACGGAGAGACTGTCGGAAAACAGCGCCTGCCCCACACTGATCATGACGATCACAAAGAAGAAATTCCGCTGCATTTTCATCAGTTTAAAATCTTTGATCAATAATCCTTTCATTTATGCTTCCCCCTTTACCATCATAGTGATCACTTCATCGATGCCGGCTTTTTCTACGGCGATCTTCGGGAAATTCTCAGAGTAATAGGTTCTCTGGTCGGTAAGGCAGCAGTACCCGTAAGTCTCCCTGCAGCTGCGCAGGATGAACTGCCGGTCCAGTGTCTGGTACTGGGATTCATCCATTTTCAGGATCCCGTAGCGGTCCAGCAGGACATCGGTTTCCTCATGGAGCACGATCTTCCCATCGTGGATCATATAGAGGTCGTCGCAGATCCCTTCCAGGTCGCCGGAGATGTGGGAGCTGATCAGGATGGACCGGCTCTCGTCCGCCTCCAGGTATTCCCGGAGAATGTCCAGAAGCTCATCCCTGGCGATCACATCCAGTCCCGCGGTGGGCTCATCCAGGATGAGCAGGCGGGAATCGTGGCAGGTGGCGGAAAGGACTTTCAGCTTCGCCCGCATTCCGGTGGAGAATTCTTTGATCCGCTTATCCACAGGAAGCCGGAATTTCTTTACCTTCTCCAGGAACCGTCCGGCGTCGAAGGTGGGGTAGAAGGCCTGCAGCATGGGCGTTAAGTCCCGGATGGTGAGATAACCGCTGAACCCGGAGTCGGAGAGGACGATTCCCAGCTGCTCTCTGTCTCTGGCGGTGAAGTCGTCCAGATCCTTTCCAAGGAGGGTGATCCTGCCCCCATCTCTTTTGATCAGTCCCAGGACCGCCTTGAAGGTAGTGCTCTTTCCGGCGCCGTTCTGACCGATCAGGCCGGTCACGCACCCGGAGGGCACTTCCAGGGAACAGTCCAGCGTAAAATTGGGATAGGTTTTCTGTAAATGTTCGATCTTCAACATCATTTATTCCTCCATAAGCAATGCAAACAACTCTTGGATGTCGCCGTCGTTGATACCGTAGCGGCGGCCTTTCTGGATGGCCTGGTAAAGGGCTTCCTCCAGTTCTTTTTTCTGCTCTTCCAGGAGAAGTTCTCTGTTGGTCGCGGCAATGTAAGTTCCCTTGCCGTGGACGGTGACAGTGAAGCCTTCCTCCTCCAGGGCATCATAGGCCTTCTTCACCGTCAGGGCGCTGATCTTAAGCTCCCGGGAAAGTGCCCGGACGGATGGAAGTACATCATTTTCTTTCAGTTCCCCGCTGCGGATCAGCGTCTTGATCTGATCGGTGATCTGCTCGTAGATGGGGATCATCAGGGAATGGTTGATCATGATCTTCATAGTGGTTTTCTCCCCTTTCTGTATAAACAGTATATAACAGCGAGAAACTGTTGTCAACTGTTATATGCTGTTTATTTTCGCTTTATATAGATTTAACATTGAAAATACATGGATTTAACAAAGGAATGATAAACTTTTACAAATTTATACGCATATGCGGGGCTGACCCCGAAAATGCAGTTTATCCATACGTATACTACAGACAGGAGAGCTATATGAACCAGGAGCATGAGATCGTGAAGCGGGTTGCCGCGGCCAGGAGCAGCTCAGAAGAAGCGGATCGTCTGGTCAGGGACTATCTTCCATTTATCAAAGCAGAAACAGCAAAATTCCTACACCGGCCGCCGGTGGAAGGGCAGGATGACGAGCTTTCTATTGCCATGTTTGCTTTCTATGAAGCAGTCCTGAATTATGAAAAAGCCAGGGGGACATTTCTGGCTTTTGCCAGCCGGGGGATCAGGAACCGGCTGATCGATCATTACCGGAAGGAGAGCCGCCACGGGAAGGTGATCTCCTTTGACCAGCCGGACAGTAAGGATGAGGACCGGACGCTGCTGGATACGCTGGAGAGCGGTGAAAGCAATGTGGAAGAGGGGCAGATCCGGATGGCGGCAAGGGAAGAGATTGAGGAATATGCCAGAGGGCTGGCGGAATTCGGGATCTCTCTTACCGACGTGGCGGACAACTGTCCAAAGCAGGACCGTACTCTGGAGGCCTGCTATCAGGCGCTGGCCTGTGCAAAAGAAAATCCATGGCTTCTGGAGCGGTTTCTTGCCACCAGGAAACTCCCGATCCAGGATCTTACGGAGTTGTCCAGAGTGTCCAGGAAGACGTTGGAGCGGCATAGGAAGTATATCGCCGCTTTGTTCCTGGCTTATACCAATGGCTATGAGATCATCCGCGGGCATCTATGCCAGATATCCGTGGGGAAAGGAGGCGGACGGGCTTGAGATATCTAGTAATGGAATGCGGATTCAGTTACGCGGTGGTGCTGGATCAGCAGGGAAGATTCCTGAAGGTAGCGAATCTGGGCTATGCAGTGGGACAGACGGTGGATTCGGTGATCCCGTTCCAAGAGGAACAGAAGAAGAGCCGGACGTCCCGGCGGGTGATCCCGGTTCTTGCAGCGGCAGCCTGCCTGTGTCTGGTCTTCCTGGGTGGACTCCAGTATATCCTTTCACCCTACGGAACCGTGCGGATCCAGATCAACCCGGATGTAATGATCTCCGTAAACCGCTGGGATTACGCGGTAGACGTGGAAGGGATGAACGACGATGGAGAAGAACTTGTGGAGGATTATCATTATATAGGTAAGAAGGTGGATCAGGTATCGGATGAACTGGCGGACCTGGCGGTGGACCAGGGCTTCCTGAAGGAGGGAGACCAGATCACCCTGACGGTGGAGTCAGAGCATGAGGACTGGAAGACAGCCACAGAGGATCTGCTGATCACAGAACTTACCATCCATCTGGATTCTTCCGTAGAGATTCGGACAGCCGGGGAGGCCGAAGAAGAGATGGAAAGAGAAGATCCGGTTTTGCCGCAGGAAAACGACAGCGATCCGGGGAGCGGAAGAAGTGGCGGAAATTCCGGGAATGTGGTCAGTGATGACGATGACGACGATGATGGTGATGACGACAATGACGACGATGATGACGGCGGTGACGATGACGACGATGACGACGATGATGACGGTGATGACGATGATGACGATGATGATGATTAAAAAAATAAAAAAATTTTCTTTCAACCCCGTTTTCTGAAAAGCAGCCCCGTATTCTATCAATACAACCTTAAAAAAATCAAAAAAAGGAGAAAAAGGATATGATGAAGAGAAGAAATTTAAAAGGGACAGCAGTAGCAGCGATGGTATGTGGGATGATGGTCTTCACCGGATGTGGGGGTGGAGGAACGGCAGGCGAGGCAGAGGAAGCAGCCGTCCAGAAATCAGAGGAGATCATGGGAACGATCCTCCTCAGCGTAAACCCGGAGATGGAGATCTCCTATGACGGAGAGGGAAAGGTAAAGTCCATCGAGGGCGCCAATGAAGAAGGCGTGGCTGTGGCGGAAGCTTACAAAGATTATGAAGGGAAAGCCTGCAGGGAAGTAGTTGGCGATCTGGTGGAAGAGATCTACGAAGCCGGGTATTTTGAGCAGACAGTAGGAGGAAACACCAGGAATGTAGTGCTGAAGCTGGAAGAAGGTTCCAGGTATCCGGACGATGATTTCATCAACGAGATGGCGGATGAGGTAAAAGTTACGGCAGAGCACTGCGGGATCGGATCCTCTCCGATGACCGTGGATGAGGACGACTACAGGGAAGATGGATATATTACACTGGAGAAGGCACAGGAAATCGTACTGGCCCAGCTTCATCTGGACGCTGCGGAGTTTACCGACAAAGAGTATGAACTGGATGATGGGGTCTATGAGCTGGAGTTCACTGCCAATGGCGTGGAGTATGAATTCGAGGTAAATGCGGTGAACGGAAAAGTCCTGGAAGCAGACTACGAGCATAACGATGACTGGGATGATGACAGAGACGATGATCGTGATGATGATGACAGAGACGATGATCGTGACGATGATGACAGAGACGACGACCGGGATGACGATGACAGAGATGACGACCGGGACGACGATGACAGAGACGATGATCGTGACGATAATGACAGAGATGATGATCGTGACGATGATGACGATGACAGAGATGATGATCGTGACGATGATGACGATGACAGAGATGACGACCGGGATGATGATCGGGACGACGACCGGGACGACGACTAATATTGGGAGACTGTAAGAGAGGAGCCGCGCGGGAGCGCGGCTTCTCCTTTGCTATCCGGTTGAAGTGACATTTGTTCTATGCTAAAATAAAAAAATCACAGAGTTTATGAAAAACATTGGCAGGAGAAGATTGCATGGAACTGATCGGGACAAACCTGGGCATGTTGATGGCCCTGCGCATGGCGGGAAGGGAACTGGGAGACTGCCCGAATATCGAGATGAAAACGATGGGCGGCAGGAAATTCTGGATCACCAGCCAGGAGAAACAAGGATGGAAGCTTCAGACTAATAAGATCACGAAGCTGTCCAGGATCCTGGATGATAATAACCGAAGAAAAGCCTGGGGAAACCCGGCGGCTATGGCGGAGAAGTTTAAGCGGCTTTTAAGACCGGAATTCCTGGAGCCGGGGGATGTGATCGGAGTGGCAAGGAAGAAAGCGCTCCGGGTCTACGACCATTATGCAGTATATATTGGAGACGGCCGGGTGATCCATTACGCGGGGACGGGAAACGATTTCTCCGGGGAGATCACGATCCATGAGGCGGATATGAAAGAATTTCTCAAAGACGACGAGAAATTTTTTGTACTCTTTTTCCAGGGTGCGAAGAATCCTCCCATTAAGATCCAGTCTGCTACGAATTTTAACTTTGACGACAGTACCGTGGCCAAAAGTCTTCTGCTGGAGGACCGGAGGAACTATCATTTCTATTCCGCCTGGGAGACCATCCAGAGGGCCAGAAGCCGGATCGGGGAGGACAGATACCATCTTCTTTTTAACAACTGCGAGCATTTTGCCATCTGGAGCAAGACCAACATCTCAGAGTCCTATCAGGTGAAAAATAAGATGAAATATCTGTCGGTATTCCTGAGAATGCCGGTATGGCACTACGTATAAGAACAAAAGAAAGGAATCATGATCATGCCAGTATTTGACTTTAATAATTCACCGGAACCATCCAGGGAGCCGGAGTGTACCTATGAAATCTTTTATTCCAGCGAACCGGAGGCTTCTCCGGAGCATCCTATGCTGGTGCTGGACAACCGGGAGGGGAAACTGAAACATCATTCTGCCGGCGTATTTTCCAATCCCATCCGCAGGACAGCCTTCGAGTTCAAGGAGGAAGAAGGCGGAAGCATGAGCAGCGTGGATATTCTTAAGATCGACGCCCGTTTTGTCAGCCTGCTGAAGTGGCTGGGGGAGAATCACATCAATGTACGGCTCTCGGGAGCGCCCCGTGAGGATGGATACGCAGTGTACAAGATCCGGGAGATCGCTTTTGGCTGGGGCGGTAAGCTTTCTGCGGAGGACGGATTTCTCCAGTTTATGATCGAACGGCTTCTCTCCAGCGATGCGCCTTCTCCGGAGGTTCCGGACGAGGAAGCGGAGGAAGCAGGGGACAGCATGAAGCTTACCAGTATCCAGAGTATTACTGATTTCATGAACTGTGCGGGGCGGACTCTGCCGGATAATATCCGGCTCTGGGCCAGACGGAATCTGGCGGTGGCCCGGTCCAGTGAGGTTTCCGCGGAGGAGAAGCGCCACGCTCAGCGGGCTCTGTCTATTATGATGAATATCCAGTGGAAGGGGAATTATTTTCCGCCGGTGGATCCGGTGGAGGCCCGGCGTATCCTGGATGAGGAGCTTTATGGTATGGAGCAGGTAAAGCAGCGGATCATCGAGACTATTATCCAGATCAACCGGACCCATACCCTTCCGGCTTACGGGATCCTTCTGATCGGACCGGCGGGAACGGGGAAATCCCAGATCGCCTATGCGGTGGCCCGGATCCTGAAGCTGCCCTGGACCACTCTGGATATGAGTTCCATCAATGACCCGGAGCAGCTTACCGGAAGTTCCCGGATCTACGCCAATGCCAAGCCGGGGATCATTATGGAGGCATTTTCCATGGCGGGAGAGTCCAACCTGGTGTTTATCATCAATGAGCTGGACAAGGCTGCCGCAGGGAAAGGGAACGGCAATCCTGCGGATGTGCTTTTGACCCTTCTGGACAATCTGGGATTTACCGACAATTATATCGAGTGTATGATCCCCACCGGGGGCGTTTATCCCATCGCCACGGCCAATGACAGGGATCAGATCAGCGCGCCTTTGATGTCCCGGTTTGCAGTGATCGAGATCCCGGACTATACCCCGGAGGAGAAGAAGGTGATCTTCTCTGAGTATGCCCTTCCCAAAGTACTTAGGCGGATCGGTATGGAGAAAGAAGAGTGCAGCCTGACAGAAGATGGTCTGGAGGCAGTGATCGATCTTCACAGGAATACCAGCGGGATCCGGGATCTGGAGCAGGCGGCGGAGCACCTGGCGGCCAACGCCCTGTACCAGATTGAGGCAGATCATGTGAAGTCGGTGGTATTTGACGAAAAAATGGTGCGAAACCTGTTGCTTTAAAATACAGATTAGAAGTGGCAGAGGCAGAAAGGAGGAGCTGTATGAAACGTGAGATCAAGATCCAGGAGATCAAAGGGATCCGGATCGGACAGGCAGAGGACGAAGCCGGAGGGACCGGCTGTACAGTTCTCTATTCGGAACAGGGAATGGCGGCCGGTCTGGATGTGCGGGGCGGCGGTCCTGCTTCACGGGAATCGGAGCTTCTCAATCCTCTGGCGGCCGCCCAGGAGATCCACGCCATTGTTCTGGCTGGTGGAAGCGCCTACGGACTTGGCGCGGCGGACGGTGTGATGGAATATCTGGAAGAAAAAGGGATCGGATTCGACGTAGGTGTGGCGAAAGTGCCGTTGGTGTGCCAGTCAGACCTTTTCGACCTGACGGTGGGCGATCTTAAGGCCAGGCCGGATAAAGCCATGGGATACGCAGCCTGCCAGAAGGCGGAGCAGGGAAATTATCAGGACGGAAATTACGGCGCCGGGTGCGGGGCTACAGTAGGGAAATATGCAGGCATGGAGTCCTGTATGAAATCCGGGATTGGAAGCTATGCCCTCCAGATCGGAGAGTTACAGGTGGGAGCCGTTGTGGCGGTGAACGCGCTGGGAGATATCTATGACTGGAAGACCGGAGAGAAGGTGGCAGGGCTTCTGGCAAAAGACAGGAGATCCTTTCGTTCTACCGAGGAGCTGATGTACGGGGACACCAAAGTGGTAGAGAATAAATTTACGGGAAATACCACCATCGGTGTGGTCATCACCAACGCCCGGTTTTCCAAGGCGGCGCTTTGCAAGATCGCGGGAATGGCCCACGACGGATACGCCAGATCCATCCGCCCGGTCCATACCACGGCGGACGGGGACAGTATCTATGCGGTTTCTGTGATGGATCCTGCAGGGGAGCCGTTAGCAGCAGACCAGGATCTGGTGGGAGCGCTGGCGGCGGAAGTGATGAGCGAGGCCATCCTGCGTGCGGTGAAGAGCGCAAGAGGCGCATACGAGTTCCCGGCCTGGCAGGATCTTAAGATAAAGCCGGAGAAAGCGAAGATCTTCCGGGCTGTCCGGGGAGATATCACGAAGATCCGGGATGTGGAGGCCATTGTAAACGCGGCCAACACCAGTCTCCTGGGAGGCGGTGGTGTAGACGGAGCCATCCACCGGGCTGCAGGGCCAAAGCTTCTGGAAGAATGCCGGGGACTTCACGGCTGTGCCACAGGGGAGGCAAAGATCACCGGGGCCTATGATCTGCCCTGCAAGTATGTGATCCACACCCCCGGTCCCATCTGGCGGGGCGGCGATCATGATGAGCGAAAGCTCCTTGCTTCCTGTTACCGGTCCTGCCTGACCCTGGCAGTAGAAAACGGGGTAAAGCGGATCGCTTTTCCATCTATTTCCACAGGGATCTATCATTTCCCGGTGGAGGAGGCTGCCCGGATTGCGGTGGAGACGGCGGCGGAATTCGCGGCGACCCATCCGGGAGCGCTGGAACTGGTGGAGTGGGTGCTGTTTGACGATAGGACCTGGCAGGTGTACGAGACGGCCATCGCCGGAAGGGAGAACTATGTTTCCAATCATTGACAAGAGAAAAACCGGGATCCATCTGCGCAGGCTTATGGAGGAGCGGGAGCTTACAGTCAGAGATGTCCAGCAGTATTTGGGACTGGGAAGCGTCCAGAGTGTCTACCACTGGCTGAACGGGATCAGCATGCCCACGGTGGATAATCTGTATGCTTTAAGTGAGCTGTTTCAGCTGCCCATGGATGAGATCGTGCGCGGGAACCGCCGCAGGGAATCTGCCGGTCTGGAAGACCGGCAGCGCCAGAGGCTGCGGGCATACTGCGCGGCGCTGCAGGAACTGCGGGCAGCTTAAATGGGGCTGTAGAATTATACTACAAGTTCAATGACAAACCGGAAGAACTCCCTTAAAATGATAACAGATCATTTCAAGGAGGAGGGCTTTCTATGAGCGAGAAGATGCTGGTAACACAGGCACTGGATGAGAGGGATCTGCTGGTAAAGAAGATCGGAGATAAGATCGCGAAGGCAAATTTTGTGGATACGATCCGGCCCAATGAGGATAAGGTTTACGCCAGGCGGGTTGAGAAAGCGGAGTTTACCAAAGAGGCGAAGGCGGCCTATCAGCAGATCACGGATCTGATCGCAAGATATCAGAAGATCGACGCGGCCATCGTGGATTCCAATGCCAGGACGGAAGTGAAGACTTCCTACGGAACATTTACAGTTGCGGGGGCGATCTCGCTGAGAAGCCGTCTCCGGGGGCTTGGAGTCTATGAGGAAGAGGCGGATTTCGAAGGGAATCTGCAGAAGAAACTGCGCAGTGAGTATGAGGAGCGGGTCCGTTTCTGTGACATGAAGAACAGCCAGCTGCAGACCACCGCTGAGAATATGAGACTGAGCATTCTGGGACGGGATGCAAAGACGAAGGATGAGAAGCCGCTGGGCGTAGTGGAAGCCTATGTCAAGGAGAATACAACAGAACTGGTGGATCCGCTGAAGGTGGAGAAGAAGATCGAAGATCTGGAGGAAAAGCGCAATACCCTTCTGAGGGAGCTGGATACCCAAATCAAAGTGTCCAACGCCACAACGTTTATCGAGGTGTGATAAGAGAGCAGCCTGTATTACGAAAACCTCAGACTCAGCTTCCCTGTAACAGGGTTACGTTACGAGAGAAAAGGACCAAATTCTAAAGTGGTGCAGCAGGTAGCACACATGACTGATGATCATGATGTCGCAGGTTCGAATCCTGTCTTTAGAACCGGGAAATGTATGGCGCATGGCAGCGCCTCCACAGTTTTGTGTTTTCGTTTGTCGGTGAATGGTGCTTTGGGAACGGTTAACAATTTTGTCCTTGAATCGTCTTTGGTGAGGAAGAAACGTTTGTTCAGACATAGAGATATGTTGAAATCCATGAAAAAGGTTGGTGTTAAGCTGATTGGCCGGAGGTTATCCTCATGGCTGTAATATAGGCATGGCATGTTGGGACTGGGGAGCTGCGGCAGCAGCTCCCTTTATCGAAAGATTATAAATAATGAGTATGGAGATATGATTGTGTTGAATTTGGAAAAATACGCAAGTTTTACAGAAAATATAGAGATGAAACTTGATGAAGCTGACAGACAGGCTGCAACATCAAAAGAGAGACTTTCCCACGACACAGTTTTTGGTAATGTGAGGAGTGCAGTGCATGATAAGTAAATCCTACCGGATGGGGCAAGAGATATAGACAGTTATTCGTAAAACAGGAAAGCAGTTCAGTGATATTAACTGCTTTCCTGTATTTTTATACCACAGGCACCTGAAACAGGCCATAGAACACAGCGCCTACAACGCCGCTTGTCAGGATCGCCTGTACCGGTCCGATCTTTTTCTTTCGGAGTAAAACCAGGAAGACAAGAGTGATGGGGACGGCGATCCAGTCAGTGTCCGGCAGGCTGAAATGTTCCAGCCCGTTCCACCACGCGGTGCTGACCAGTTTTACCGCGGCGGCCAGGACCATGGCAGCCACAGCCGGATGAAGCCCGTTCAGAACTCCGTGGACGCTGCTTAAGTTCCGGTATTTGTAATAAAGCTTCGCAAGGATCATCACGATGATCACGGCAGGAAGGACATAGGCGCAGGTGGCGATCACCGTGCCGGGGATCCCGGCGGTCCGGGTGCCTACGAAGGAAGCGATATTGATCCCCAGGGGACCGGGAGTCATCTCGGAAATGGAGATGATGTCCGTAAATTCTGTGTTGGTAAGCCAGTGCTGCTGTGTGACTACACGGCTGCGGATCAGTTCCATGGAGGCAAGGCCGCCGCCAAAGCTGAAGAGGCCGATAAGGAAAAAGGTTTTGAATAACTGGAGATAGAGCATTAGTCTTCCTCCTTTCCAACAGGAACCTCTTTGCGTTTCCGCCAGGAGTAGATTCCTCCGGAAACGCCGCAGACCAGCAGGATCAGGATAATATCAACACCGAAGAAGACGGCTGCGACGGAGGCGGCGATCAGCATAAGAAGAGAGAAAACTTCTCTGTCTTTCAGTACGTTTCCTGCCATGGTGATGGTCATGTTGATCATAACGGCTGCAACTCCGGCCTGCATTCCTTTCAACAGCAGGGCGATCACCGGATTGCTGCGGAACTGGACATAGAACATGGAGACGATGGTGAGGATGATCATAGGAGGCAGGATGGTGCCTGTCACTGTCAGAAGGGCGCCTGCTACTCCGGCGATGTGGTATCCGATGATGATAGAAGTGTTGACTGCCATCACGCCGGGACAGGACTGGGCGATGGCCACCAGGTCCATGACCTCATCCTGGCTGATCCAGTGGAGTTCCTCTACAAATTTCTTCTGGAGCATAGAGATGATCACCATGCCGCCTCCGAAGGTACAGGCGCTGATGATAAAGCAAGTCTTGAAAAGGGTCCAGAGTCTGGATTTATCTGAGATTGTATCTTCCATAGGGCATTCCTCTTTTCTGTGTTCGTTTACCAGTATATTTTATTACAAATAAAAGGAAAAATCCAATGTGGCAGAGAGTATCTTTCCAGAAATGAATAGATGAATTCTTCTTTTTCTGCGCTCTCTGTGCTATAATATCCCCAGTACCACTCAGAAAGGAGCTCCTATGGAAGCATATACCAGTTTTGCCCAAGTCTACGACACCTTCATGGACAACGTCCCTTATGAGGACTGGTCCGACCGGATCCGGACGATCCTTCGCCAGTACGGCATCACCGGAGGCCTGGCCCTGGATCTTGGCTGCGGCACAGGGAAGATGACGGAACTTCTGGCGGAAGCAGGATTCGATATGATCGGGGTGGACAACTCCGAGGATATGCTGGAGCTTGCCATGGAGAAGCGGCTTGTGAGCGGTCATGATATTCTCTATCTTCTGCAGGATATGCAGGAATTTGAACTCTACGGCACAGTGGGAGCCATCGTCAGTGTCTGTGATTCCATCAACTATATCACCGATGAGGAGGAACTGCTGGAAGTGTTCCGGCTGGCCAACAACTATCTGGATCCCCATGGGATTTTTCTTTTTGATTTCAATACGGAGTACAAGTACCGGGAGATCCTGGGGGACAACACTTTTGCAGAGGAGCGGGAGGAATGTAGTTTTATCTGGGAGAACTACTATGATCCAGAGGAAGAGATCAATGAGTATGAGCTGACTTTATTTGTCCGGGAGGAAGAGGATCCGGAGCTTTACCGGCGCTATCAGGAAACCCATTTTCAGAAGGCTTATACCCTGGAGCGCATAAAACGGCTGCTGGAGCGGGCCGGTATGACTTTTATGCGGGCGTGGGACGGCTATGCGGACGAAGCGCCTACCTATACCAGCCAGCGGATCCTTGTGGCTGCCCGGGAGTTTGGAAAATAAGGAGGACAGGAAGGAAAAATGGAAGATTATATTGTAAGAGCGACTGCGGCGGAAGGACAGGTGCGAGCCTTTGCCGCCCTGACCACACAGACGGTGGAGACGGCCAGGCAGCGCCACGGCACAAGCCCGGTGGCAACGGCGGCCCTGGGACGTCTGCTGACGGCGGGAGCCATGATGGGAAGTATGATGAAGAATGATACGGATATGCTGACCCTGCAGATCCGGGGGGACGGCCCCTTAAACGGGATCACGGTGACGGCGGACAGCCACGCCAATGTGAAGGGCTATGTGGGCAATCCGGACGTGATGCTGCCCCCTAAGAACGGGAAGCTGGACGTGGGCGGAGCCGTGGGCATCGGCCTTCTCCAGGTGATCAAAGACCTGGGGCTTAAAGAGCCCTACAGCGGCCAGACCATTCTGGTGACCAGCGAGATCGCGGAAGACCTGACCTATTATTTTGCCAATTCCGAGCAGGTGCCTTCGTCGGTGGGCCTGGGAGTTCTGATGGAGAAGAACAATACCGTGCGCTGCGCCGGCGGATTCATCATCCAGATGATGCCCTTTGCAACAGAAGACACCATCCAGAAGATCGAGGATAATCTGAAACAGATCTCTTCGGTAACTTCTCTTCTGAGTGAAGGGAAGCTGCCGAAGGACCTGCTGGAGATCCTGCTGGGAAATGTGGGACTGGAAGTGACGGACCGGCTGTCCACCCGGTTTTACTGCAACTGTTCCAAGGAGCGGGTGGAGCAGGCGGTGGCCAGCATCGGCAGGAAGGATATCCAGGAGATGATCGACGAGGGCAAGGACATCGAGGTAAAATGTCATTTCTGCAATACCGCTTATCAGTATACGGTAGAAGATCTGAAGCGGATCCTGAAGCACAGCAGATAGAGGGGGAGAGAAAAGGATGAAAGACGGATTTATCAAAGTGGCGGCGGCCACCCCGGGGATCCGGGTGGCGGATGTGGCTTACAATACGGCGCAGATCAAAAGCATGATGGGGAAGGCGGTGGAAGAAGGAGCCAAGGTAGTGGTATTCCCGGAGCTTTGCCTTACCGGTTATACCTGCGGGGATCTGTTTACCCAGGAGATCTTGCTGGAACAGGCGAAGCAGGGGCTTAAAGAGATCGGAGAGGCCACCCGGGACATGGATGCCCTGGTCTTTGTGGGTCTGCCTCTGGAAGAAAACGGGGAACTCTATAACGTGGCGGCGGCATTGAACCGGGGCCGGGTACTGGGATTCACCACCAAGAGTTTTCTGCCAAACTACGGGGAATTTTATGAGATGCGTCAGTTCCGTCAGGGGCCTTCCCGGGCGGGAGAGATCCTGTTTGAGGGAAGACGGGTGCCCTTTGGCCCGGGTCTTCTCTACGAGGCGGAGAGCCTGCCTTCTCTGGTGGTCTCCGCGGAGATCTGCGAGGATGTGTGGTCTCCGGTGCCGCCCAGTATCCAGGCTTCCCGGGAAGGAGCCCTTGTGATCGTCAACTGTTCTGCCAGTGATGAGACCATCGGCAAGGCGGCTTATCGGAGAAGCTTGATCGAGGGGCAGTCCGCCCGGCTGATCTGCGGGTATGTGTACGCCAATGCAGGGGAAGGGGAATCTACCACAGACCTGGTATTTGGCGGCCACAACATCATCGCTGAGAACGGTACGGTACTGGCGGAGGCACCCCGGTTCCAGGGAGGGATCCTGACCACGGAGATCGATCTGGAACGCCTGATCGGGGAGCGGCGCAGGAACACCACCTTCCAGAACGCCAAGGAGCGGATCCTGCCCAGGATCCCCTTTGCCTTGGAACTTTCGGAGACAACCCTTACCAGAAGCTTTGCCTCCCGGCCTTTCGTGCCGTCTGAGGAGGGAGAGCGGAACCAGCGTTGTGAGGAGATCCTGACCATCCAGGCCAAGGGTCTGGAGAAGCGGCTGGCCCACACCCATGCAAGAAGCGCGGTGGTGGGGATCTCCGGCGGACTGGACTCCACCCTGGCCCTGCTGGTGACGGCTAAGGCTTTTGACGCCCTGGGGCTTGAGCGCAGCCAGATCGTGGCGGTGACCATGCCCTGTTTTGGCACCACAGACCGGACTTACCGCAACGCCTGCGAGATGGCCCGCAAACTGGGGGCTACCCTGCGGGAGGTGCCCATTGCGGCGTCAGTGGAGCAGCATTTCCGGGATATCGGACACGATCCGGAGGATCACAGCGTCACCTATGAGAATGCACAGGCCAGGGAGCGGACCCAGGTGCTGATGGATATCGCCAACGCAGACGGCGGCATGGTGGTTGGGACCGGGGACATGTCGGAGCTGGCTCTGGGATGGGCCACCTACAACGGAGATCACATGTCCATGTACGGGGTCAACGCCTCAGTGCCCAAGACGCTGGTTCGCCATCTGGTACATTATTATGCCGATACCTGCGGAGATCAGGTGCTAAAAGACGTGCTCTATGACGTGCTGGATACGCCGGTGAGCCCGGAGCTTCTGCCTCCCAAAGACGGGGAGATCGCCCAGAAGACCGAGGATCTGGTGGGACCTTACGAGTTGCATGATTTCTTTTTGTATTACTTCCTCCGGTTCGGATACAGCCCCAGGAAGATCTACCGCATCGCCCGGCTGGCTTTTGCGGGAGAGTATGAAGAGGAGACCATTTTAAAATGGCTTTGCACCTTCCTGCGCCGGTTCTTTACCCAGCAGTTCAAGCGGTCCTGCCTGCCGGACGGGCCCAAGGTGGGAACGGTGGCCCTGTCGCCCAGAGGAGACTGGCGGATGCCAAGCGACGCCTGCGTGGATCTGTGGCTTGCGGATCTGGAAGATCTGTAGAAATATAAGGAAAGGGAGCAAAAGAAGATGGAAGGAAAGAAAGAACAGGCAACAGAACGGTTTCAGAAGATGTACAACTGCTGTCAGGCGGTGGCCTGCACCTACTGTGAGGATCTGGGGATCAGGGAGCAGGATATGTTCCGCATGACAGAAGGGTTTGGCTCCGGGATCGGCGGGCTCAAAGACACCTGCGGGGCGGCCATGGGTATGTTCCTGACCCTGAGCCTGGCCAACAGCGCAGGGGATATGGAGGATCCCTACGCTACCAAGATGGATACCTACGCTAAGTTCCTGGAGGCGGCGGAAGCCTTCCAAAAAGAGCGGGGATCACTGTACTGCAGGGATCTGAAGACCGAGGACGGCCCCCAGCCGCTGGAGTGCTGCGTGCGCTGCGTGGAGACGGCGGCCCGGCTGACAGAAGAATATCTGGCGAAGATAGAAGAGAAGAGATAAAAAAGAGGACAAGGCATTTGCCTTGTCCTCTTCATATCCATTTACAGTTTGATGTTCTTGAACAGATCTCCCAGGTTGGTGCCGATGCTCTCGGACTTGGGGATCTCTACCTTTTCTTCCGGCTCTTCTTTCACTTCTTCCAGAGCCTTCATGCTCAGGCTGATCTTGCCGTCTTTGATCCCGATGACTTTCACCTTCACCTCGTCGCCTACGCTTAACACGTCCTTGGGGAGTTTCACCCGCTTCTGGCTGATCTGAGATACATGGACCAGACCGGACAGGCCGTCCTCAAAACGGACGAAGGCGCCGTAGTTCTGAAGGCTCTCTACCTTGCCGGTAAGCACGGTGCCAACCTTCATGCCGGCGATCCGCTCTTCCCGCGCTTTCTTCTCTTTCTCCTTCAGGATCTCTCTTGCGGAGAGGACCAGACGGTTGTTGGCCTGATCCACTTCGATGACCTGGACCTCGATATCTTTCAGAAGATAGGTCTCCAGATTCTCGATATAGGATAAGGACAGCTTGGAAGCCGGGATGAATCCACGGATCCCTTCTACCATGGCGATGGCGCCGCCGTTTACGATCCCCTCTACCTTGACGGGAAGGACGGTTCCCTTCTCCAGGTAGGATTCCAGTACATTCCAGGGGTTGGCATCGTCGAAATGCTCCTCCAGGTCTGCCATGGTCTGAGGTTCTGTCTGGGCAGCGGCCTCAGCTACGGTGTCTTCCGCGACTTTTGTTTCTTCCTGCAATAATTCTTCGTTCATAATACTACATCCCTTCTTCGATTCGTGTCCATACGTTCTGTATGCTTTTACCAGTATAGCATAAAAGTGGCGGTTTGTTCAAAGAAAATCTGCAAAGCCGGGAAAAATATGGTTGACGAAACGGGGAAAAGATGGCAAGCTAAATGAAAGACATTAACGAGGGAGTAATCTTATGGGTAAAAAAGCAGGTAAAGTATACGTGGTAGGCCACAAGAATCCGGATACGGATTCTATTTGTTCGGCTATCGCGTACGCGGAATTAAAGAAGAAGATTACCGGGGAGGAGTATACGGCAAGGCGGGCGGGCCCCATCAATGAGGAGACCCACTACGTGCTTGGCCGTTTCGGGGTGGAGCCCCCGGCCCTTCTGCAGAACGTGAAGCTTCAAGTGAAGGATATCGACATCCACAAGATCGAGGGCGTGGATCCCAACGTATCCATCAAGGACACCTGGGCCAAGATGAAGAAAGAGAATATCAAGACGGTGCCGGTGCTGAAGGAAGACGAACTGGTGGGTGTGATCTCCACGGGAGATATCGCCAATTCCTATATGGGTGTCTACGACAGCCGGATCCTGTCCCAGGCCAGGACCCAGTACCGGAATATCATCAAGACCCTGGACGGAAAGCTGATCACTGGCAATGAACATGGGTATTTTACCAAGGGGAAGGTGACCATCGGCGCTTCCAACCCGGATATGATGGAAGAATTTATTGAAAAAGACGACCTGGTGATCCTGGGAAACCGCTATGAGGCCCAGGCCTGCGCAGTGGATATCGACGCCAGCTGCCTGGTGATCTGTCAGAATGCGGAGGTGCCGGAAGAGTTGATCCGCAAGGCGGAAGAGCAGAGCATTGTGATCATCCAGACGCCTCATGATACCTTTACCGCGGCCAGGCTTATCAACCAGAGCATCCCGGTGAAGCATTTCATGAGTAAGGGTCCTCTGACTACCTTCCGGATGAATGACTATGTGGAGGACATCAAGGATGTGATGACTAAGAAGAAATTCCGTGATTTCCCCATCCTGGACCGGCACGGACGGTTCAAGGGATTCATCTCCCGGCGCCGGTTCATGGATGTGAGCAAGAAGCGGGTGATCCTGGTGGACCACAATGAGAAGTCCCAGGCCATTGAGGGGATCGAAGAGGCGGAGATCATTGAGATCATCGACCATCACAGACTGGGCAATATCGAGACCATGGGGCCGGTGTTCTTCCGCAACCAGCCGGTGGGCTGTACGGCCACCATTGTCTGGCAGATGTATGAGGAGGCAGGTGTGAAGATCCCGCCGGTGATCGCGGGGCTTCTGTGCGCGGCTATTGTCTCCGATACTCTGTTATTCCGTTCTCCCACCTGTACGGCGCTGGATGAGAAAGCGGCCAAAAAGCTTTCCAAGATTGCAGAGGTCAACCTGGAGGAGCTGGCACGGGCCATGTTCAACGCAGGCAGCAGCCTTAAGGGCAAGTCGGCGGAGGAGATCTGTTTCCAGGATTTCAAGCAGTTTACCGTCAACGAGAGCGTATTTGGCGTAGGTCAGATCAATTCTATGAACCAGGAGGAGCTTCAGGAGATGAAGAAACTTTTGAAGGACTATCTGCCAAAGGCTATGGAGCAGAACAAACTGCAGATGGTATATTTCATGCTGACGGACATCCTGGACGAATCCACGGAGCTTCTGTGCTGCGGCAAGGACGCCCGGGAGTACATACTGGATGCCTTTGACCTGCCCACCGATACGGGCAAGATCGTGTTAAAAGGCGTGGTGTCCCGGAAGAAGCAGCTGATCCCAGCCCTGGTAGCGGCGCTGCAGCAGTAGGAGGAGAGAGATTATGGGAAAACAAGTCTGGAAGCCGGGAAATATGCTCTATCCCCTGCCGGCGATACTGGTGAGTACGGCGGACAAAAAAGGGGAGGACAACCTTCTGACGGTGGCCTGGACGGGAACGGTGTGCACCAATCCGGCCATGCTCTATATCTCTGTGCGGCCGGAGCGGTATTCCTATCATATGTTGAAAGAAAGCCGGGAGTTCGTGGTGAACCTGACCACGGAGCGGCTTAGCCGGGCCGCGGACTGGTGCGGTGTGCGCTCCGGCGCGGATGTGGATAAATGGAAGGAAATGAAGCTGACCCGGGGAAAGGCGAAGACTCTTGCCTATGCCCCCATCCTTGTGGAGAGCCCGGTGAACATTGAATGTAAAGTACGGGAGATCCTGGAACTGGGATCCCACCACATGTTCCTGGCGGAGGTTTCCGCCGTCCAGGTGGAGGAGGGGTATCTTACGGAGAGCGGCAAGTTCGAATTGAATAAAAGCGGCCTTATCACCTACTCCCACGGGGAATACTTTTGTATGGGAAAGCCTCTGGGAAGATTCGGGTGGAGTGTAAAGAAACGATAGTAATTTAAGAGGGAACCAGACGATCACGATCGCCCGGTTCCCTTTTTTTACTCTTTTTCCGGTTGTATGATTTAAGAAGCGGCCTGGTCCGGCAGGGGTTTGATCACCTTCCGGTAGATCCGCTTAAGAAGCAGGGTAGATAAGATCACTGATACGATCTCGGCGATGGGAATGGCCCACCACACCATGGAAAGACCGAATACCGTGGCGAAGATATAGGCCACCGGCAGGATCACGATCAGCTGGCGGGTAGCGGAGATGATCAGGCTGTAGACGCCATTTCCCAGAGCCTGGAAAATGGAGCCCACGATGATACAGTATCCGGCGAACAAAAAGCTTATGCTGATGATCTTGAGGGCCGGGACGCCGATGGCGAGCATGTTTTCTGAAGCACGGAAAAGTGTGCTTAAGAAAAATGCCGGGAAAATCTGGAATATGGCAAATCCAAGGACCATGATGCACACGGCGATGAGTACGCTCTTTCTGGCGGTCTTGATGATCCGGTGCTTATTCCTTGCCCCGTAATTGTAGGCGATGATGGGGATCATTCCGTTGTTAAGGCCGAATACCGGCATGAAGATAAAGCTCTGGAGCTTGAAGTACACGCCGAATACCGCCGCTGCGGTGGAAGAGAACATCAGAAGGATCTTGTTCATGCCAAAGGTCATGACAGAACCGATGGACTGCATGATGATGGACGGGATCCCTACCTTGTAGATAAAGAGGATGGTCCGGCCGTGGGGGCGGAATCCCCTGGGGCTTAATGAGATCTCTTTGTTCTTAAAGTGGTTGAAGCAAAAGGACATGATCACAGCCACGATCTGCCCTACAACTGTGGCGATGGCGGCACCGGCAACCTCCAGACGGGGAAAGCCAAAGAGACCGAAGATCATGATAGGGTCCAGGATGATATTGATGATGGCGCCGGTCCCCTGGGTGATCATATTGTAAAAGGTTCTTCCTGTGGACTGCAGAAGACGCTCGAAGGTGATCTGCAGGAAGATCCCTACAGAGAACAGGGTGATGATGGACATATACTGGACGCCGTACTCCAGGATCACCGGATTGTCTGTCTGAAGGGAGAAAAAGAGGCGGGAGCCCACAAGTCCCAGCAGCGCGAAGACGATGCAGCTTACGATGGCCAGGAATACCCCGTTCCTTGCCGCATTGTTGGCACCTTCAAAATTCCGTTCCCCCAGGTTTCGGGAGAGCAGGGCATTGATACCTACGCCGGTTCCGGAAGCCACGGCGATCATGAGAGACTGGACCGGGAATGCCAGAGAGACCGCGGTCAGGGCATCCTCGCTCAACTGTGCCACAAACATACTGTCCACGATGTTATAGAGTGCCTGCACCAGCATGGACAGCATCATAGGAAGGGACATGGTGACCAGAAGTCTGGTGACAGGCATGACCCCCATTTTATTTTCTTCCATTGGGATCTGTTGTTCTTGTGTATTTGACATGATCGAACCTCCTCGTAAAAAACCAAGGGCTATTATACCATTGGAAACAGGGGATTTCAATGGCATTTCATAGGATTTTCCCTTTCTTCATATGATAGGAGTGACAAAGGAAAAGGAGGGGGATGGACTGAAAATGTCGGGAAAGCTGGAGGGGATCTGGATGTTCGCCTGGCTGGTTTTTCTCGCGCTTGCAGTGGGGGCGCCAGGCGGGGAGGAAGGAGTCCCGGTAAGCGGAGAGGCGGTCCGGGAGGAGGCTGTTTCCGAGCCGGGACCCAGGATCGCTCTTACCTTCGACGACGGGCCGGGACCTTATACGGAGCGTCTCCTGGATGGGCTGAAGGAGCGGGGAGTGAAAGCTTCTTTTTTCCTGATCGGCAGATCTGTGAAAGAATACCCGGAGGCGGTAAAACGGATGGAGGAAGAGGGACATCTGATCGGGAACCACACCTACAGCCATGTAAAGCTGAAAGGCCTTTCCCCGGAGGAAACCAGAAGAGAGATCCAGAAGACAGATGAGGCGGTGTATGAGATCACGGGAAAGCATGTGGCCTATCTCAGGCCGCCTTTTGGCGAATGGGCGGAGGATCTGGAGCTTACGTATCCGGTGCTCCCGGTGATGTGGACGGTGGATCCTCTGGACTGGACCACAGAAAATGTAGAGGAAATTGTGGATCGGGTAGTGACGCAGGCCGGGGAAAATGATATGATTCTATTGCATGACTGTTATGACTCTTCTGTGGAGGCGGCCCTGCGGATCGTGGACCGGCTTCTGGCGGAAGGGTTTGATTTTGTAAGAGTGGATGAACTGCTGATCCCATAGAGAAGAGGAGAAGAGAATGGAAGAAGTATTTTCCAGAACAGAACAACTGCTGGGAAGGGAGAAGTTCCAGAAGCTTCGCCGGTGCCATGTGATGGTGCTGGGGGCAGGAGGCGTGGGGTCTCACTGTGTGGAAGCCCTGGCAAGGGCCGGGGTGGGGAGGCTGACCCTAGTGGACAGCGACCGGGTGGCTCCTTCCAATATCAACCGCCAATCCATCGCCCTTTTAAGTACGGTGGGGCGCTATAAGACGGAAGTGATGAGAGAGAAGATCCGGGACATTTGCCCGGATACTCAGGTGGAGTGCCGGGAGACCTTCGTGCTGCCGGACAATGTGGACACCCTCTTTGAAGAGCGGCCGGATTATATTGTGGACGCCATTGACACCGTATCCGCCAAGATCGCGGTGGCGGAGAAGGCCAGGGAGTATAAGATCCCTCTGATCAGCAGTATGGGAACCGGCAATAAGCTGCACGGGGAGCTGTTTCAGATCGGGGACCTCAGTGAGACTTCCGTGTGCCCTCTGTGCCGGGTGATGAGGAGAGAACTGAAGAAACGGGGGATCGAACATCTGAAGGTGCTTTATTCCACAGAGAAGCCCATCTCGCCCCAGGCGTCGGAGAAGGGGGAGGATGAGGGAAAACGGCTGCCTCCGGGAAGCATTTCTTTTGTGCCGCCGGTGGCAGGGCTTCTGATCGCGGGCGAAGTGGTCCGGGATCTTCTGGAACTGTGAGAAATGGAGGAAGAGACAAGATGGATCTGTTTGAATATGCCAGAGAAAAGAGTCAGGAGCGGGAGGCGCCCCTGGCGTCCCGGCTGCGGCCTGCCACCCTGGAGGAGATGGTGGGGCAGCAGCATATTATAGGAAAGGATAAATTACTGTACCGGGCCATCAAGGCGGACAAGCTAAGCTCCGTCATTTTCTATGGCCCGCCGGGCACCGGCAAGACCACCCTTGCCCGGGTGATCGCCAACACCACCAGCGCGGAGTTTACCCAGATCAACGCCACGGTGGCGGGGAAGAAGGACATGGAGGCGGTGGTAGAGAAGGCGAAGGAGACCCTTGGCATGTACCAGCGCAAGACCATCCTATTTGTAGATGAGATCCACAGGTTCAACAAGGGGCAGCAGGATTATCTGCTTCCCTTTGTGGAGGACGGGACCATCATCCTTATCGGCGCCACCACGGAGAATCCCTATTTTGAGGTGAACGGGGCGCTGCTGTCCCGGTCGGTGATCTTCGAATTACATCCCCTGAGTAAGGAGGATGTAAGGGAGTTGATCCTCCGGGCGGTCTATGACGAGAAAAAGGGGATGGGAGGCTACGGCGCCCAGATCGACGAGGAGGCAGTGGAATTCCTGGCGGATCTGGCAGGCGGGGACGCAAGGAATGCCCTGAACGCAGTGGAACTGGCGGTTCTGACCACCACGCCCTCGGCGGACGGGAAGATCCATATCACTCTGGATGTGGCTTCGGAATGTATCCAGAAGCGGGTGGTGCGCTATGACAAGGGCGGGGATGAGCATTATGACACCATTTCTGCGTTTATCAAGAGTATGCGGGGGTCAGACCCGGACGCGGCAGTCTACTATCTGGCGAAAATGCTCTATGCCGGGGAGGATATCAAGTTCATCGCCCGGCGGATCATGATCTGCGCTTCTGAGGATGTGGGGAACGCAGATCCCCAGGCCCTGTCCGTGGCGGTGGCGGCAGCCCAGGCCGTGGAGCGGGTGGGGATGCCAGAGGCTCAGATCATCCTTTCCCAGGCGGTGCTCTATGTGGCCACGGCGCCCAAGAGTAATTCCGCGGTCAACGCCATCAGCGCGGCCATGGAAAATGTGAGGAATTATAAGACTACGGTGCCGGCTCATTTGCGGGATGGCCATTATCAGGGGGCGAAGAAGCTGGGGCGGAGCACCGGGTACCGGTACGCCCATGACTATCCCCATCATTATGTACGCCAGCAGTATCTGCCGGACGAGATCCTGGGGACAAGGTTTTACGAGCCTGGGGACAACGGGAAAGAAAAAGAGATCCAGGCATGGATGGAATTTTTAAAGGGGGAGTGATCTCCCCCTTTTTGTTTTCTGTTATTTATTTTCCAGGATCCGCCCGTCGATGCCGATGGTCACCACCTGCCAGGGGATGAACCGTCCGCTGGCTTTCAGGGCTTGGGTTGCGGCGTGTTCAAGACCGCCGCAGCAGGGGACTTCCATGCGCACGATGGTAAGGCTTTTGATAGAGTTCTGGCGCAGAATCTGGGTCAGCTTCTCCGTGTAGTCTACGGCGTCCAGCTTGGGACAACCGATAAGGGTGACCCGCCCGCGGATGAAATCCTGATGGAAGCTTGCGTAGGCGTAAGCGGTACAGTCCGCGGCGATAAGAAGATGAGCCTGGTCAAAATAGGGGGCGGTAAGGGGCGCCAGCTTGATCTGCACCGGCCACTGGGAGAGCTGGCTTTCCTGGGGTGCTTTGGTCTGGTGGGAGAACTGGCTTTCCTGGGATACTTTGCCCTGTGCGGCCAGATGTTTCTGCACGGCTTCATGATCGTAGGCTGCCGCCTCCCGTTCTTCAAAGGTGATGGCGCCGGTGGGGCAGGCGGGAAGGCAGTCGCCCAGGCCATCGCAGTAGTCGTCCCGGATGAGGGCGGCCTTGCCGTCCACCATCTGGATGGCGCCTTCGTGGCAGGCGTTGGCGCAGGCGCCGCAGCCGTTACATTTCTCCTGGTCTATATGGATGATTTTTCGGATCATATGAGATTCCTCCTTCTATGTTTTTGACTTTCTGGGGAAAGAATACTACAATGAAAAGAAAAAGGATGTTGGATTTCCAACAAAAAGGAGAAAAATGAAAAATCCGTGGGAGAATTGCTTTTTGTTTCATCAGATCGGGGAAGAAGAGAGGAAAAAGCTTCTGGTCTGCATGGGCGGCAGAGAAACCGTGTGGGAGAAGGGGCAGATCCTTCTTGGGGAAGAAGAGCCGGCGGACCACCTGGGCATTGTATTGGAAGGAAGTCTCCAGGTAGTCGAGGAGGATATATGGGGAAACCGGGGGATCCTGGAGCAGGTGGGAGAGGGCGAGCTCTATGGAGCCGCCTTTGCCTGCGCGGGGATCCAAAAGAGTCCGGTCAGCGTGGTGGCGGCGAAGAAGAGCCGCGTTCTGAGGATCCAGATGGAGAAGCTGATGCAGGTCTGTCCCAACGGCTGCCCGGCCCATCAGCAGATGATCCGCAATCTGGTGTACCTGCTGGCCAGAAAGAATGTGGCGCTCAATGAAAAGATCAAACACATTTCCCGGCGGACCACCCGGGAGAAGCTGCTGGCCTACCTGGCAGATCAGGCAAAGAAGGCGGGAAAGAAGGATTTCTCCATTCCCTTTGACCGGCAGGAGCTGGCAGATTACCTGTGCGTGGATCGCAGCGCAATGTCGGCGGAGCTTGGGAAACTGAAGCGGGAAGGGAAGATTGATCTCTGGAAAAATGAGTTCCGGCTGCTGTCTTGAGTTTTCGCCGGCCAGAGGGTATAATGAGGACTAGAGTATAGAAAGAATACCAGGAGGGAACTATCATGAAGATCTATGATTCTGTAAACAAAACCGAGGTAGAAGTAGACGGCACCAAGGGCCTGATCCAGCTGATGAAGGACGGCCGCCAGGTGGACCTGTACCTGAAGGAGAAGAAAAGCGATGAGGACGGCTACATGAGCTGGGATGTGGAGCACTGGTCCAGCGTAGACGGCAAGCGGTTCATCCGCTGCTATTCCCTGGAAGGAAGAGTTTTAAGCGAGTCCACCGGCCATAATATCTATGACCTGGAGAACGACTTCAAGCCGGAAGAGGCAGAAAAAGTAGAGTTAAGCTAATCCATTTGGGAGCGCGATGCCCTGTACCCATGCATATGGGTACAGGGCATTTTGCATTTGGGTACAGGGCAAAAGTCAATTTAGGACGTAGTAAAATGTAAAAAGGCTACGTCCTAAATTGAAAAATTTTCTAGAAATACTGTTGACAAACAAAAAGGGGAGTGCTAAATTAGTAGTCGGAAGGAATTAGCACTCGAAAGTAATGAGTGCTAACAGACCAAAAAACCTGAGAGGAGGAAGCCGTGATGGTAGCAGAACAGGGCCTGAGTGAACGGAAGCTTAAGATTCTTCACGCGATCATCCAGACTTACCTGGAGACAGGCGAGCCGGTAGGTTCCCGGACCATTTCCAAATATACGGATATGAATTTAAGTTCCGCTACGATCCGCAATGAGATGGCGGACCTGGAAGAGATGGGCTACATCATCCAGCCCCACACATCGGCGGGACGGATTCCTTCGGATAAGGGCTACCGATTATATGTAGATATGTTGATGGAGCAAAAGGAGCAGGAGCTCAATGAGCTGCAGGAGCAGATGCTGGATAAGGCAGACAAGATGGAACAGCTCCTGAAGCAGGCGGCAAAGGTTCTTGCCAGCAGCACCAACTATGCCACCATGGTCTCCACCCCCATGAACAGCGCCAACAAGCTGAAGTTCATTCAGCTTTCCATGGTAGATCCGGAACAGGTGATCGCAGTGATCGTGCTGGGAGGCAATGTGATCAAGAACAAGATCATCCCCATCGAGGAGCCGATCAGCAATGAGAATCTGCTGAAACTGAACATGCTTTTGAACACCACGCTGAACGGGATGGCCATCGAGGAGATCAACCTGGGGCTGATCGCCAGGCTGAAGGAGCAGGCCGGGATCCACAGCGAGGTGATCGGAAATGTGCTGGACGCCGTGGCGGACGCCATTCAGATCGATGAGGATATGCAGATCTACACCAGCGGCGCCACCAACATTTTCAAATATCCGGAGCTCAGCGACAAGCAGAGCGCGCAGGAGATCATCAGCGCCTTCGAGGAGAAGCAGCAGCTGACGGAACTTGTGACCCAGACCCTGTCCCGGGAGGACAACACAGGGATCCAGGTCTACATCGGCGATGAGACGCCGGTACAGACCATGAAGGACTGCAGTGTGGTCACCGCCACTTATGAATTGGGCGAGGGGATGAAGGGAACCATAGGTATCATCGGACCCAAGCGAATGGATTACGAGCACGTGTTGCGGTCCATGAAGCGCCTGCAAAATGAGCTGGACCAGATGTTTCACAAGAAAGAATAGGAAAGGTGGAATGACCCTTGGAAAATAAGCAGGAGAAAAGCCAGGAAGAAATGGTGAAGGAAGCTGTGGAGGAGGCGAAGGCCAAAGCCCAGGAGGCAGAGGAAGCCAAAGCCGACGCCGCCGGGGAAGCAGCAGAAAAGGAAGAAAACGTTTCCAAAGAAGAGGATTCCAAAGAAGAAACCTCTGAGGGAACGGAAGAAAAAGAAGAAAGCGAAGACTCATCCGGTAAGAAACTGTTTGGCAAGAAGAACAAGAAAGACAAGAAGGATGAGAAGATCGAAGAACTGACGGATAAGCTTACCCGCCAGATGGCTGAGTTTGATAACTTCCGCAAGCGTACAGAGAAGGAGAAATCCCAGATGTACGAGATAGGCGCGAAAGATATCATAGATAAGATCCTCCCCATCGTCGACAACTTCGAGAGAGGTCTGGGGGCGGTGACGGAAGAGGAAAAAGAAGATCCCTTTGTACAGGGAATGGAGAAGGTGTATAAGCAGTTAATGACAACACTGGACGGGATTGGAGTCAAACCCATCGAAGCGGTGGGCAAGGAGTTCAACCCGGACTTCCACAACGCAGTGATGCATGTGGAGGATGAGGAGCTTGGCGAGAACATTATCGCAGAAGAGTTCCAGAAAGGTTATATGTACCATGATTCTGTGGTGAGACACAGCATGGTAAAGGTAGCAAACTAAGATTGAAATCATAAATTAGGAGGAAGAGCATTATGGGCAAGATCATTGGAATTGACTTGGGAACAACAAACAGCTGTGTAGCCGTAATGGAAGGCGGACAGCCTACCGTTATCGCCAATACTGAAGGTGCCAGGACTACACCGTCTGTAGTTGCATTTACAAAAACAGGAGAGCGTCTGGTAGGAGAGCCTGCGAAACGTCAGGCAGTCACCAACGCGGAGAGGACCATTTCTTCTATTAAGAGAGAGATGGGTTCCGATTACAGAGTTACCATCGACGGAAAGAAATATTCTCCACAGGAGATTTCCGCGATGATCCTTCAGAAGCTGAAAGCAGACGCGGAAGGCTATCTGGGAGAGAAAGTGACAGAGGCGGTTATCACCGTTCCTGCCTACTTCAACGACGCGCAGCGTCAGGCGACCAAGGACGCCGGCAAGATCGCGGGCCTGGATGTAAAACGTATCATCAACGAGCCTACAGCGGCGGCCCTGGCTTATGGCCTGGACAATGAGAAAGAACAGAAGATCATGGTTTACGACCTGGGCGGCGGTACTTTTGATGTGTCTATCATCGAGATCGGCGACGGCGTTATCGAGGTTCTGTCCACAGCCGGAAACAACCGTCTGGGCGGCGATGACTTCGACCAGAAGATCACCGATTACATGATCGCTGAATTCAAGAAACAGGAAGGAGTGGACCTGTCCACCGACAAGATGGCCCTTCAGAGACTGAAGGAGGCTGCGGAGAAGGCAAAGAAAGAGTTGTCTTCCGCAACCACCACCAACATCAACCTTCCGTTTATCACTGCTACGTCAGAAGGACCGAAGCATTTCGACATGAACCTGACGAGAGCGAAATTTGATGAATTGACCCACGATCTGGTAGAGAAGACTTCTGAGCCGGTGACCCGCGCCCTTTCCGACGCAGGGATCACAGCTTCCGAGCTTGGCCAGGTACTTCTGGTAGGCGGATCTACCCGTATCCCGGCGGTTCAGGAGGAAGTAAAACGTCTGACCGGCAAAGAGCCCAGCAAGTCTCTGAACCCGGATGAGTGTGTTGCCCTTGGAGCTTCTGTACAGGGCGGCAAGCTGGCAGGAGACGCCGGCGCAGGGGATGTGCTCCTTCTGGATGTTACTCCGTTGTCTCTGTCCATTGAGACTATGGGCGGCGTAGCTACCAGACTGATCGAGCGGAACACCACCATCCCGACCAAGAAGAGCCAGATCTTCTCTACAGCGGCGGATAATCAGACCGCGGTAGATATTAACGTGGTACAGGGCGAACGGCAGTTTGCAAGAGACAACAAGTCTCTGGGCCAGTTCCGTCTGGACGGAATCCCGCCGGCTCCCCGTGGAGTACCGCAGATCGAGGTTACTTTCGATATCGACGCCAACGGTATCGTAAATGTTTCCGCCAAGGATCTGGGAACTGGAAAAGAGCAGCATATCACCATCACTGCCGGCTCCAATATGTCCGATGACGAGATTAACAAGGCAGTGAAAGAGGCGGCTGAGTTCGAGGCCCAGGACAAGAAGCGTAAAGAGGGCATTGACGCGAAGAACGACGCAGATGCGCTGGTATTCCAGACTGAAAAGGCGCTGGGCGAAGTGGGCGACAAGATCGACGCCGCAGACAAAGCTTCTGTAGAGGCAGACTGCAAGGCCCTGAAGGATATCCTGGAGAATGTGAACATGGAGAGCATGACCGATGATCAGGTTGCCCAGATCAAGGCCGGCAAGGAGAAACTGATGGAGAGCGCCCAGAAACTGTTCACCAAGATGTATGAGCAGGCAGGCGCGGCAGCAGGCGCACAGGGAGCAGGCCCCAATCCGGGAGCAGGATCCACCCAGGGCGCAGGCCCGGCTCCGGAAGGATTCCAGGGAGATGACGTAGTAGACGGAGATTATAAAGAAGTCTAAGAGCTGTAAAAGCACGGACGATTCCGGGGAACCGGCGGGAAGTCCCTAGGGGCGCCTGCCGGAGTCTCCGGAATTTCCTTGTGTATAAGGTTCTTGGCCAGGAGAAAGGAACAGTTGCGATGGCGGAAGCAAAGAGAGATTACTATGAAGTCCTTGGCGTCAGCAGAGACGCGGATGAGGCGACATTAAAGAAAGCGTATCGTCAGGTTGCGAAGAAGTACCATCCGGATATGAATCCGGGAGACGCGGAGGCGGAGCGGAAGTTTAAAGAAGCTTCCGAGGCCTATGCGATCCTCAGCGATCCGGAGAAGCGGCGCCAGTACGACCAGTTCGGTCACGCCGCCTTTGAAGGAGGAGCCGGAGGCGCCGGCGGATTTGGCGGGTTCGATTTCAGCGGCGCGGATTTCAGCGACATTTTCGGCGATATTTTCGGTGATCTGTTTGGCGGCGGGAGAAGAGGCCGCGCCAGCCAGGGACCGATGAAGGGGATGAACATCCGAAAGAGCGTGCGGATCACCTTCGAAGAGGCAGTGTTTGGCTGCGAGAAAGAGCTGGACGTTGTCCTTAAAGATCCCTGCCCCAAGTGTGGCGGCACCGGAGCAAAACCGGGGACCTCTCCGGTTATCTGTCCAAAATGCGGCGGCAAAGGCCAGGTGGTCTTCACGCAGCAGTCCTTCTTTGGAACAGTTCAGAATGTACAGACTTGTCCGGACTGCCACGGCACCGGCAAGATCATCAAAGAGAAATGTCCGGATTGCGGCGGCACCGGATATGTATCCAACCGGAAGACCATTTCCGTATCCATTCCGGCAGGGATTGACAACGGCCAGAGTGTGCGCATCCGGGAGAAAGGCGAGCCGGGGGTGAACGGCGGGCCGAGAGGGGATCTTCTGGTAGAAGTTTCCGTGTCCAGACATCCCATTTTCCAGCGCCAGGATATGCATATCTTCTCCACCGTGCCAATCTCCTTCGCCCAGGCGGCTCTGGGAGCAAATATCCGGATCAAGACGGTGGACGGCGAGGTGCTCTACACCGTGAAGCCGGGAACCAAGACCGACACCAAAGTGCGGCTGAAAGGAAAAGGCGTTCCTTCTGTGCGTAATCCTCAAGTGCGGGGCGACCACTATGTGACCCTGGTGATCCAGACGCCGGAGCGGCTGAGCCCGGAGGCCAAAGAAGCCTTACGCCGGTTTGATGAACTCTCCGGCAACACCCTTGGGATGCCGGCGGAGGGAAAAAGCGAAACAGGTGCCAAGGCCGGCAAGAAGAAAAAAGGCTTCATGGATAAGATGAAAGAAGTACTAGATGATTGATTTTTTTTCAAGTGGGGACGTGGTATTTTTGAAAATACCACGTCCCAGATTGAAAATACCCTGTCCCTTTTTATCTATAGAAAACGTCTATAACCATATCAAGATTATCAATTTCCGTTCTTTTTCCAGTAGTGCTAACATTAATACGTGCATAAAAGGCCGAGAAACGGCAGATAAGTGAGGTTTTTTATGAATTACGTAGGAATTGACATTGGTTCTACAGCCTCCAAAGTTGTGGCAAGAGGGGAGACCCAGATGGAGTTTGTGCTGCCCACGGGGTGGAATAGCAAGGAGACTACCCGTATCATTCAGGAGCGTCTGAAGGAGCATAACGTGGACGTGCTGGATGAGACCACTAAAGTGGTAGCCACTGGCTATGGCCGGATCGCTGTGGATTTTGCGGACTATGTGATCACGGAGATCACCTGCCATGCCCGGGGAGGAAGAGAGCTGGGCAGCGACAACTGCGGCATCATCGATGTGGGCGGCCAGGACACCAAGGTGATCCTGGTGCAGAATGGAATGGTGCACGACTTCCTGATGAATGACAAGTGTTCTGCGGGAACCGGGAAATTTCTGGAGGTTATGGCCAACCGTCTGGGCGTGACCCTGCAGGAGCTTTTCGATCTGGCGGCGGCGGGGGAAGTGCTTCCCATCAGTTCTCTGTGCACGGTGTTTGCAGAGTCAGAGGTGATCAATTACATCGGTGAGGGCCGGAAACGGGAAGATATCGCCGCAGGCGTGGTGGATTCAGTGGCGGCCAAGGTGGCCCAGCTTGCCCAGCGCAAGAATCTTCCGGAACAGGTGATCCTGACCGGGGGATTGAGTCATAGCCGGTATTTCACCCGGATCCTGTCCGCCAAGATGAACCAGACGGTGACTCCAACCGATTACGGCAGGTATGCGGGAGCGCTGGGAGCGGCCCTTCTGGCGGAAGAAAAGTCAAAGAAGAAAAAGCATTAGGAAAAATTAAGAGGAAAAGATAAGAAAGAGGTGCGGTTATGGAACTGGTAAAAGATTTGCCCGAGGTATTCGAAGAATTTGCGGAGCAGAGGAAGAATTCCTTCCTGGGGATCAAGAAGATCAAGGAGCAGGGGATGCCGGTCATCGGCTCTTACTGTACATATTTTCCACAGGAGATCGCCCTGGCGATGGGGGCGGCAAGCGTGAGCCTTTGCTCCACTTCTGACGAGACCATCGCAGACGCGGAGCGGGAACTGCCCAAGAATTTATGTCCTCTGATCAAGTCCAGCTATGGATTCGCCCGGACGGACAAATGTCCCTTCTTCTATTTCTCCGACGTGGTAGTAGGAGAGACTACCTGCGACGGAAAGAAGAAAATGTACGAGTATATGGCGCAGTTTAAGGACGTGTATATTATGGAACTGCCCAACACTCAGCGGGAGGACGCGCTGAAGCTGTGGAGAAATGAGATCATCCGGTTCAAAGAGTATCTGGAGAAGAAGTTTAACGCTACTATTACAGAGGATGATATCCGCAGAGCTATCAAGATCAACAACGCAGGCAGACGGTCCCTGAAGCGTCTCTACGAAGTGATGAAAAACGATCCGGCCCCCATCACCGGGCAGGAGCTTTTCAAAGTTCTCTACGGCAGCACATTCAAGTTCAACCGGGAGGAGATCCCGGCAGAGGTAGACGCCCTGGTGGACAAGATTGAGAAAGAGTACGCAGAAGGGAAAATGCAGGAGAAGAAGCCCAGGATCCTGATCACCGGATGTCCCATCGGCGGCGCCACAGAGAAGGTGATCCGGGCCGTAGAGGACAACGGCGGTATCGTGGTTACCTATGAGAGCTGCTCCGGCGCCAAATCCATTGATAAGCTGGTGGATGAGGACAATCCGGACGTATACGACGCACTGGCCCGCAGATACCTGAATATCGGTTGCTCCGTCATGACGCCCAACCCCAACCGGCTGGAGCTTCTGGGCCGCCTGATCGACGAGTACAATGTAGAAGGCGTGGTAGAGATGACCCTGCAGGCTTGTCATACCTATAATGTGGAAGCCTTCGGAATCCGGAAATTTGTAAACGAAGAGAAAGGAATCCCCTACATCAATGTAGAGACCGATTACTCCCAGGCGGACATCGGTCAGCTGAACACCCGGATCGCGGCGTTCATTGAGATGTTGTAAGAATTGTAAGAAAAACTTCGAAAAGGGACAGGGTATTTTCAATCTGGGACGTGGTATTTTTAAAAATACCACGTCCCTACTTGGTTATTTCCCGTAAATTTGGTACTATTTAAACAGGTAAAAGTAAGAGTAATATTCTGAAAATTATATGAAAGGGGAGTCGGCTATGTCTGATGAACTTACCACTGCCAGTCTGTTTGGAACGCAGATCCAGCACATGGAGCCGCTGGACCGGGTGAACGGATTTGATGTGCGGCCGGGCTTCTATATGTTCCTTGGAGCCACGCCCATTCCGAGAGGGGTGAACTTCACAGTCCAGTCTAAGGGGGCCACATCCTGCGAACTTCTTCTCTATCACCGGAAGGAGTCGGAGCCATACGCGGTGCTGCCTTTCCCGGAGAACTACCGGATCGGTGATGTTTATTCCATGATCGTGTTTGGCCTGAATGTGGAGGAGTTTGAGTATGCCTACCGGCTGGATGGTCCATGGGATCCCGGGAAGGGGCTGTTGTTTAACAGGGAACATGTACTTCTGGATCCCTATGCCAGGGCGGTCACCGGCCAGAGTGTGTGGGGCCGGAAGGTGAGTGAGCAGGGCTACCGGGCCCGGGTGGTGCGCAACAATTTCTACTGGGGCACGGAGAGTCAGCCCAAGATCCCCATGGAGGAGCTGATCATCTATGAAATGCATGTGCGAGGCTTTACCAAGATGGCCGGGGACGTGCAGGCGCAGGGAACCTTCCGGGGGATCGAGGAGAAGATCCCCTATCTGAAGGATCTGGGGATCAACGCCATTGAACTTATGCCGATCTTCGAGTTTGACGAGCTCAGCGGCCGCCGGGAGGTGGACGGGCGGGAACTGGTCAATTACTGGGGCTACAACACGGTGGGATTTTTCGCGCCCAACACCAGCTATGCCTCTGCGGTGGAGTACAACCGGGAAGGGATGGAGTTCAAGCAGCTGGTGAAGTCGCTTCATGAAAATGGCATCGAAGTGATCCTGGACGTGGTCTTCAACCATACGGCGGAGGGCAACGAGGACGGTCCCTTCATCTCGTTCAAAGGCTTTGACAATAACATTTACTATCTTCTGACTCCCGACGGTCACTATTATAACTTCAGCGGCTGCGGGAACACCATGAACTGCAATCATCCGGTGGTGCAGCAGCTGATCCTGGACTGCCTGCGTTACTGGGTCACCACCTACCGGGTGGACGGCTTTCGGTTTGACCTGGCTTCCATCCTTGGGAGAAATGAGGACGGCTCGCCTATGCAGAATCCGCCTCTTTTAAGGGCCATCGCCCAGGATCCCATCCTGGGGGACACCAAGCTGATCGCGGAGGCCTGGGACGCGGGCGGCCTCTATCAGGTGGGAAATTTCCCGGCCTTCCGGCGCTGGAGCGAGTGGAACGGCCGGTACCGGGACGACGTAAGAGAATTCCTGAAAGGGGGCCTGTGGGCGGCTTCCGCCGCGGCACAGCGGATCATCGGCTCCCCGGATATTTACGACACCAACATCCGGGGGAAGGACGCTTCCGTCAATTTTCTTACCTGTCACGACGGCTTTACCCTGTATGATCTCTATTCCTACAATGAAAAGCACAACGAGGCCAACGGCTGGGGGAATACCGACGGAGCCAGCGACAACCGCAGCTGGAACTGCGGGGCGGAGGGGGAGACGAAAGATCCTCAGGTAAATGCGCTTCGCCGGCGGATGATCAAGAATGCCTGCGCGGTGCTGCTGACCAGCCGGGGAACGCCTATGTTCCTTGCCGGAGATGAGTTTGGCAACACCCAGTTTGGCAACAACAACGCTTACTGCCAGGACAACGAGATCTCCTGGCTTGACTGGGGCAATCTGGAGAAATACCAGGATATCCACGATTTCTTCCGCTACCTGATCCGGTTTCGGAAAATGCATCCGGCCATCGCAGGATCCTGCAAGGAAGCCCGCTGCGGCCTGCCGGAAGTGAGCCTTCATTCCCGGAAAGCCTGGGAGGCGGACTACGGAGACCAGGCAGGGCTGGTGGCGGCCATGTTTGCGGGGTTTGACGGAAAGCAGGGGAAAGACGACATCGTCTATGTGGGCGTGAACGCCTTCTGGGAGGCAGTGACCTGTGAGCTTCCGGCCCTGCCGGAGGGCTTTCACTGGAAGGTAGCGGTAAATACAGGAGCAGAGGGGAGCGGCTGTTATCAGGAGCCGGCCCAGATCGGGGGGACAGAGTTCTTGTTCGGCCCCCGCTCTGTGGCGGTGCTCACCGGCGAACCCCTGGAATCATAGAAAAGGAGTGAGTTTTATATGCAGAGTTTTACACAGTATACCCCAACGGAGATCGTGTTTGGCAGGGGCGTCCAGAAGGAAGCCGGGAAACTGGCGAAAAAATGGGGCGGTTCCCGGGTGCTGCTGGTCTACGGCGGAGGAAGCGCGGTGCGCAGCGGCCTTTTGCAGGAGATCAAAGAAGAGCTGGATCGAGAAGGCATTGCCTGTGAGGAGCTGGGAGGGGTACAGCCCAATCCCCGTCTGGCCCTGGCAAGAGAAGGAGTGGAGAAGGCCATTGCCTTCCAGGCGGATCTCATCCTGGCGGTGGGAGGAGGCAGTGTCATCGACACGGCCAAGGCAGTGGCGGTAGGCGCCTATGTGCCGGGAACAGACATCTGGGACATCTGGATGGGCAAAGCGCCTCTTACAGGCGCCCTGCCGGTAGGCGCGGTGCTGACCATCTCCGCGGCAGGGAGCGAGACCAGCGATTCTGCTGTGCTCACCAACCAAGAAACGGGGAAAAAGGCAGGGGTAAACAGCGATCTGATCCGGCCCCGATTCGCTCTGATGAACCCGGAACTGACCTACAGTCTGCCCAAATACCAGCTGTGCTGCGGGATCACCGATATCCTGATGCACACTCTGGAGCGGTATTTTACCCCGGTTAGGGGAAATGAACTGACAGACGAGATCGCGGAAGGCCTGATGAGAACCGTGATCCGTAACGGAAGAAAAGCATTTGCGGACCAGACGGACTATGAAGCCATGAGCGAGCTGATGTGGTGCGGAAGTCTGTCCCATAACGGTCTGACAGGCCTGGGACGGCCCAAGGACTTTGCCTGCCACAAGCTGGGCCACGAGATCGGCGGTCATTTTGACGAAGCCCACGGGGCGACCCTGTCCGCAGTGTGGGGAAGCTGGGCCAGGTATGTCTATCAGCTGGATGTTCCCAGATTTGCCCGGTACGGCCGCAAGGTCTGGGGTATTGAGGAAGAAGAGGACGGAAAGGCGGCCGTGATGGCCATCGAAGCCACGGAAGCCTTCTTCCGGGAGATCCAGATGCCGGTATCCATAGGAGAGCTCTCCATGGGCGTGCAGCCGGAAGAAGTTTTAAGAGAGCTGGCAGACAGCGCCACCAAAGGGGATACGGTGAAGCTTGGCTGCTTTAAAAAGCTGGGAGCCAGAGAGATGTATGAGATCTATCAGGCGGCGAATCATTAAGAAGAAAGGACAAAAAACAATGATCTTACTTGGAAAAGACGAAATTGAACAGCTGGTGGACCGGGACGAGATGATGGACGAGATCGAGCGGGCCTACCAGATCATCCGGACGGGAGATTACTATGTGCCCAACCGGCCTTCGGTGGCGCATGACAATAAGACGCTGATGTATATGCCCTGCTACACCAAAGAGGCCATCGGCACCAAGATCCTTACCATCTTCCCGGACAATGCGAAGCTGGGGCTTCCCTCCATCGACGGGGTGGTGCTGTTAAATGATCCGGTGACCGGAGCGCCCCAGGCGATCCTGGACGGACAGGCGGTGACTGCCTGGCGCACCGGGGCGGTAGGCGGCGTGGGAGTCCGCCATCTCTCCCGGAAGGACTGCCATACGGTGGGGATCGTAGGCGCCGGTGTGCAGGGATTCTATCAGGCGCTTTACGCCTGCGCGGCCCGGGATATCCACACCGTTTATCTCTACAGCCACAGCGGAAGGGACCTGACGGAATACGGGAAGAGATTGGAAAAAGCGGTTGCGGACCCCCGGGTAAAGGTAGTACAATGTAGTACAGCGGAGGAATTAGCGGCGAAAAGTGATATTATCTGTACCACTACCAGTTCCGCCACGCCAGTGCTTCCCGATGACCGGGAGCTTCTGCGGGGGAAATGTATCATCGCCATCGGCTCCTACACTCCGGATATGCGGGAGATCCCGGACGCCATCTGGGATCTGGTGGACCGGGTCTATGTGGAACTGCCCTATGCCTGTGAGGAGAGCGGAGACTTAAGCCAGCCTCTGGCAGAAGGCCGCTTAAAGATGGACCAGGTGGTGCTGATGAGCGATTTCCTGGCGTCAGGAGAGCCGGTGGAAGAAGCCGCCAAAGGGACCACATATTTCAAATCAGTTGGAATGGGGCTCTTTGATATCTGTATCGCGCAAAAATTATTACAATCAGCAAAGGAGAGGTAGAATATGAAAGTAGTAGCTACAAAGAACGCTCCGGCGGCGCTGGGGCCATATTCACAGGGATATGTACACGGAGGCATCTTCTACAGCGCAGGACAGCTGGGGCTTGACCCGGTATCCGGCGAACTGGCGGAAGGGATCGAGGGCCAGGCGGACCAGGCCTGCAGAAATGTAGGCGCGGTTCTGGAAGAGGCCGGAACTTCTTTTGACAAGGTCCTGAAGACTACCTGCTTCCTGGCGGACATGGGAGATTTTGCTGCGTTTAACGAAGTATATGCGAAATATTTCACATCCAAACCGGCCAGAAGCTGTGTGGCGGTAAAGACACTGCCAAAGAATGCGCTGTGCGAGATCGAAGTGATCGCGGCAGCAGAAGAATAGGAAAGTAGAAAAGAGGTAAGGAAACATGGCAGAGCAGCAAAATGGATGCTCCCCGTCCGACTGCGCGGGATGCGCCCACGCGGATTCCTGCAGCAGCAAGCCACAGGATTTCCGCAAACCAGCCAACGCTCATTCTCATATCAATAAGGTGATCGCGGTAGTCAGCGGAAAAGGCGGCGTGGGCAAGTCCATGGTGACCGCGTCCCTGGCAAGGCTTATGCGGGAGCAGGGATTCTCCGTGGGGATCCTGGACGCGGATATTACAGGGCCGTCCATTCCGAAGATGTACGGCATCCATGAGACGGCAAAAGGAACGGAAGACGGGATCTTCCCCAGCGAGGCAAAAGACGGCACCAAGATCATGTCCGTCAACCTTCTGCTGGAGCATGAGTCGGATCCGGTGATCTGGAGAGGTCCCATCATCGCAAATGTAGTGACTCAGTTCTGGACTGATGTGATCTGGGGCGAACTGGATTATCTGTTCGTGGACATGCCTCCGGGAACCGGGGACGTGCCGCTGACGGTGTTCCAGTCCCTGCCGGTGGATGGTGTGGTGATCGTCACATCTCCTCAGGATCTGGTGCAGATGATCGTGAAGAAGGCCTACAACATGGCGAGACAGATGAATATCCCGGTACTGGGCGTGGTAGAGAACTACAGCTACCTGATCTGCCCGGACTGTGGCAGGAAGATATCCGTGTTTGGTGAGAGCCATATCGACGAGGCGGCCAAAGAGCTGGATCTTCCGGTATTGGGCAAGATGCCCATTGACGCCGGACTTTCAGAGGCAGTGGAACAGGAGAAGTTCTACCAGGTCAGCAACGAGTATCTGGCGGCGGCAGTAAATAAATTGTAAAAACGATTAATTGGGGACGTGGTATTTTTAAAAATACCACGTCCCCGGTTTTTTTGTCGCGGGAAATGTTGCGTTTCGACACATAAATTGTTATACTAAGAAAAAGGAAGATCCAAACAGAACAAGGAGGTCTTGATATGGAGCAGAAGGTGATCGACGTTTTCGCGGAAAATCTGAGATTCGCCCGCAAAGCCAGAGGCTACAGCCAGGCTCTGATGGCGGAAAGACTGGGGATAGCAAGGTCCACCTATGCCGGATATGAGACTGGGAAGCGGTCGCCGGATGTGGAGATGTTCGCCAGGCTCTCTGAAGAATTGTTTGTGTCGGCGGACGAGCTTTTGGGCCGTTACGATTATGGAACGCCTAATCTCATTCGGCAAGCGAAAGCAGAGTATTACTCGGAGCCCAGATATTCGGTGGAGGATTATTTTGCGCTGCCAAAGCAGGGGGATTACGAGCTGATCGAGGGAAAGCTTGTGAAGAAGAATGTCTCCGGATACCGGCATCAGATCATCGCCGGCCAGATCTTTATGCAGTTTTATCAGGATATCTGGACACATTGTAAGAAATGCGAAGTGATCCCGGCGCCTTTCTGTGTGATCTTAAGCAGGGCGGACGGCGTGGTGGTCCAACCTGATCTTTCCGTGGTGTGCAGACGGGAGCTTTTGCGGGACGGAGGCTGCGAGGGAGCGCCGGATCTGGTGGTGGAAGTACTGTCTCCTGAGAATAAGAAATATGATCTTTTCGAGAAGCCGGGCATTTACAGTAAATATGGGGTGCGTGAGTACTGGATCGTGGATCCAGAGCAGGAATCGATCCTGATCTATGTCCTGGAAGAAGGGATCCTGCCTGAGGTGGCGCCTTTCTCCAGGAAGGTTTCCTCTCGTGTGGTGAAGGGGCTGACACTGGAATTAGGGAAACTCCTGGCAGAGTATGACGGGCAGTTTTAGATGGAAATCCGTTGACAAAAAGAACATTTGTTCGTATAATAAATTTATCGAACAAATGTTCTTTTTCTGTGCTGAAAATGAGGTGGGACTATGCGGATCCAGGAAGAAAAGACCCTGTATGAGAAACTGAAGATCTTGACGGACGCGGCCAAGTACGACGTGGCCTGTACTTCCAGCGGCACCTCCCGCCGGGGAGACGGGACCGGCATGGGAAACTGCGAGCAGGCCGGTATCTGCCACAGCTTCTCCGCGGACGGGCGGTGTATCTCTCTTTTGAAGATTCTTTTTACCAATGAGTGTATCTACGACTGCAAATACTGCATTAACCGCAGATCCAACGATGTGGAGCGGACTTCCTTCACCCCGGATGAGATCTGCACCCTGACCATGGAGTTCTACCGCCGGAACTATATTGAGGGGTTGTTCTTAAGTTCCGGGGTACTTATCAGCCCGGACTATACCATGGAACTGATCTGCGCGGCCCTGGAGAAGCTGCGACGGGAGTATCGTTTCCAGGGGTATATCCATGTGAAAGCGATCCCGGGAGCCAGCCTGGAGCTGGTCCGGCGGGCGGGATTCCTGGCGGATCGGATGAGTATCAATCTGGAGCTTCCTACGGCAGAGGGGCTGCGCCTTCTGGCGCCTCATAAGACCCGGGAGAAGATCCTCACGCCTATGCGCCTGATTCAGGACCGGAGCTGGGAGAACCGCCAGGAGATCCAGCTCTACCGGAATGCGCCCCGGTTTGTGCCTGCCGGGCAGAGCACTCAGATGATCATCGGCGCCACCCCGGAGACGGATTATCAGATCATCCAGGTGGCGGAGAGCCTGTACCAGAAGTTTGACCTGAAGCGGGTTTTTTACTCTGCCTTTGTCCATGTAAATGAGGACCGGGATCTGCCTGCCCGGACGGGAGAGGGGCCGCCTCTTCTGCGGGAGCACCGGCTGTATCAGGCGGACTGGCTCCTTCGTTATTATCACTTCCGGGCGGAGGAACTTCTGTCTCCGGAGGATCCGAATTTCAATGTGCTTTTTGACCCTAAGTGCAACTGGGCGCTGAAGCATCTGGAAGTGTTCCCGGTGGAGGTGAACCGGGCGGACTACCGGACGCTTCTGCGGGTTCCGGGTATTGGGTACAAGTCGGCAAGCCGGATCGTGAAGGCCAGGAGGCTGGGGACGCTGGACTTTCCGGATCTGAAGAAGATGGGGGTGGTGCTGAAGCGGGCGGTGTATTTTATCACCTGCAGCGGCCGGATGCAGGGGCCGGTCCGGATGGAGGAGGACTCCATCGCCAGGAATCTTCTGTCCGCCGGGGAGAAACTGCCGGAAGAGGTGACCGGACAGGGATATCGGCAGCTTTCCCTGTTTGATGATGTAAGGTTTGGAGGAGGGATCCGATGAAGACGGTTTATCTGTGCGGGGATACGCTGACCGGACTTTTCTCCGCGCTCTATGACGCCTGGAAAGCGGCTCTTGCCGGGAGAGCCTGCGGCATTGCCGTCAAGGGAGAGGTGGAGCTCCAGCTCTTCTGTGATTATGTGGAAGTGGAGGAGACCGAGCGCAAGGCGGAGGCGGTGATCACCCTTATCAAGAAGCATCTGGGGGCATATGCTTATCAGGAGATCTCCCAGGCGGCGCTGTCTTATGATCCGGACAAGGGAGAGGCCATCCTGGGGACCATGCTTGCCGCCCGGACCATCCCGGACAGCCGGAAGATCATGGACCATCTGAGCCATCCAAGGGTGGAGAAGGTCTTTGAACTGAGCCGCCAGGTGGGGTGCGAAGCCCATCATCTGAAGGGATTCTTACGGTTCCGGGAACTTGCCGGAGGGATCCTCTGTGCCCGGATCCGCCCAAAATCTCAGGTGCTGCCCTGCCTGGCGCCTCATTTCACAGACCGGCTGCCCCTGGAGAACTGGATGATCTGGGATGAGACCCACAACATGTTTGCGGTTCATGAGGCTTCCAAGCAGTGGGTGCTGGTGTGGGGGGAAGCTTTTGAATGGGAGAAGCTTGCCCGGGTTTCGGATCAAGAGCGGGAATTTGCCAGGCTGTGGACCGGATTCTGCAAGACCATTGCCATCGACGCCAGGAGGAATCCCCGGTGCCAGAGGCAGAATCTGCCTCTTCGTTTCCGGCCGGAGATGACCGAGTTCCAGGAGTGGGATCCGGGGAGAGGTTGTATGTTTCCGGAGGCGGGTGTATAATCAGTGCCAGAGAACAGTCCAAAAGGGACGGAAAGGACAGAAAAAGCATTGCCGGCACAGACAGAGAACAACCAGACAGAGACAAAAGATCAGGGACTTCCTCATGTAAGGATCTCCGTGCGGGCGCTGGTGGAATTCATCCTGCGAAGCGGAGACATTGATAATCGGATGGGCACGGCGGATAAGGACGCCATGCTGCTGGGAGCGAAGCTTCACCGGAAGATCCAGCGGGGGATGGGAGCCGGATATCATCCGGAGGTTTCCCTGCGCTTTTTTGTCCCCTGCAAGGGGTTCGTGCTGGAGATCGAAGGCCGTGCGGACGGTGTGTGGGAGAGAAAAGAGGGCGTGGTGATCGATGAGATCAAGGGCGTCTTCAAGGATCTTGCCCTTCTGGAAGAGCCGGTGGAGGTCCATCTTGCCCAGGCCCGCTGTTACGCCTATATCTACAGCTGTCAGCATGATCTGGAGGAGATCGGTGTGCAGATGACTTACTGCCATCTGGAGACAGAGGATATCAAACGGTTCCAGAGCGTTTACGCCCGGGAGGAGCTGGAGGGGTGGTTCTATGATCTGGTGGGGAAATATGAGAAGTGGGCCAGATACCGGATCCAGTGGGAAGAGAAGCGCAATCAGTCCATCCGACAGGTGGAATTTCCTTTCCCCTACCGGGAGGGACAGCGCAAACTGGTGGCCTCAGTGTACCGGACCATCCAGCAGGGGAAGGAGCTTTTTATCCAGGCGCCTACGGGAGTGGGGAAGACCATGGCCTGTGTCTTTCCGGCTGTACGGGCTATGGGAGAAGGATTGGGGGAGAAGATTTTCTACCTGACCGCCAAGACCATCACACGGACAGTGGCCTGGCAGGCTTTTGACATCCTGAAGGAGCAGGCGCTGCGGATGAAGGTGCTGGTGCTCACCGCCAAGGAGAAGATCTGCTTCTGTGAGAAGCAGGACTGTAATCCGGAGACCTGTCCTTACGCGAAGGGACATTTTGACCGGGTCAACGATGCGGTCTATGAGCTTTTGACCACCTCCGATGAGATGAGCCGGGAGATCCTGGAGGAGCAGGCCCGCAAATGGCAGGTCTGTCCCTATGAGATGAGCCTGGATCTGGCAGAGTGGGTGGACGCGGTGATCTGCGACTACAACTATGTGTTCGATCCCAACGCGCATCTGCGCCGGTTCTTTGGAGAAGGAATGAAGGGGGATTACCTCTTCCTGATCGACGAAGCCCACAACCTGGTGGAGCGGGGCAGAGAGATGTACAGCGCCAGTCTCTGCAAAGAGGAAGTGCTGAAGATCCGGCGGCTTATTAAAGAGGAAGACGGGAAACTGTCCCGGCGTCTGGAGGACTGCAACCGGCAGATGCTGGCCCTGAAGAGGGAGTGCGAAGGCTGCCGGGTTCTGGACAGCGTTTCCGCCCTCTATCTCAGACTTCTTAACCTGATGGGAGAGCTGGAGCGGTATCTGGAAGAACACAAAGGACAGGATGAAAAGCGGGAGGCGGTTCTGGAGTTCTATTTTGCTGTGTGCCGGTTTGTCAGCACCTGCGAGCGGGTGGACGAGAATTATCTTCTCTACTCGGAGATCCGGGAGGACGGAAGGTTTCAGGTGTGCCTGTTCTGTGTAAATCCCTCCCGCAACCTGCAGAATTTCCTGGAGAAGGGAAGAAGCGCCGTGTTTTTCTCTGCCACGCTGCTTCCCATCCGTTACTATAAACAGCTTCTGAGCACAGAGGAGGAAGCCTATGCCATCTATGCCAGATCGCCTTTTGATCCGGCCAACCGGCTCCTTCTGCTGGGAAAGGATGTATGCACCCGGTATACCAGGAGAGGGGAGGGAATGTACCAAAGATATGCCAGGTATCTTCTGGCCGCCGCCTCGGGAAAGCGAGGAAATTATATCGCATTCTTCCCTTCCTACCGGTTCATGGAGGCAGTCTATGAGGAGTTTCAGAAGCTGCTGGAAGAAGAGAAGGAGAAGCCGGGGATCGAATGTGTGTTGCAGTCCCAGTACATGACAGAAGAAGCCCGGGAGATCTTCCTTGAAAATTTCGAAGAAGCCAGGGAGCAGAGCCTGATGGGGTTCTGCGTGATGGGCGGGATCTTCGCCGAGGGCATCGATCTTGCCCGGGATCGGCTGATCGGCGCGGTGATCGTGGGCACCGGACTTCCCCAGGTGTGCCGGGAACGGGAACTTCTGAAAGAGTACTTTGAGGGGAAGGGGAAGAAGGGATTCGACTATGCTTACCTGTATCCGGGGATGAACAAGGTACTTCAGTCCGCAGGGCGGGTGATCCGCACCGATGAAGACCGGGGTGTGATCCTGCTTCTGGACGACCGGTTTGGAGACGCCCGCTACCGGGAGACCTTCCCCAGAGAGTGGGAGAAGATCGAGGTCTGCACCCTGACAGGGGTGGAGGAAAGGCTGCGGGAATTCTGGGCGGAAGAATAAGAAGGGCAGGCGACAAAAAGGGTGCTTCTCGAGATGAGAGGCACCCTTATCAGTCTCTTACAGGTAATCTGGATCCTAGGGCAGGTTCAGCTTCCGGTTCATCACCCAGGTGGTGACCACATAGAGGATGACGCTGAGGATCAGGGACCAAACCAGGGAGAAGAGGATCAGTTTCCACAGGAATTCACCCAGGTTCAGAACAGTTCCATCCGCTACTGCCAGGTAATTGCCGGATATTCCCAGTATGGCCATCGCTATATAGGAGATAACGGAAGTGATGGTGGTGATGGCAAAGTAGCAGGCCACCGCTCCGATCACCCGGTGCTCGGAGAAGAGCTGCCCCAGGGCGATGGAACCATAGAGGGTAACCACACTGGAGATCCCGCTTAACACACACACGAGCAGAAATAAGCCGAGGAAAGCGGGCAGGGATGGAAGGGAGCCTGCCCCAAAGCCAAAGAACTTGGCTACTGTTTCCTGGTTCTCCCGGAACATCTCAAGGACTACCGGCGGGAAAGCCACCAGGAAAAGGGAGAGCATGATCAGGATCATATCAACGCAAAGCCACAGGCTTCCGGATATGGTCTTGGCCAGCAGGTGGGTACTGCGCTTCACCGGCAGGGTGTTGGTCAGGTATCCTTCATTTGAGAAAAGATGCCGGTAGAACCGGATGGCGACCACCATGCAGGTGGCGAAGCTGGCGCCTATGATGACCAGGGTATAAACCATGACAAGGAGGGTATAGAATACATCGGATCCGCCGGAAGCCATAAACAGGTCTTCCTCCACCCGTCCGGTAATGAGAAAGCGCATAAAGAGCGCGGACAGGATCAGAAACACATGGATGATGACAAGGATCCGGCTGGTTGATTTTAAGTCGTATTTGATCAGTTTTCCTAACATCTGAACACCTCCCGAAACAGTGTATCTACGGATTTGCCCTGCTGGGTGCGGATCTCATCCACCCCGGCATTTAATACGATCTGGCCCTGGCGCAGGAAGAGCACCCGGTCCAGGATATTCTCGATCTCATAGATGAGATGGGTGGACAAAAGGACGGTGGCATCCTCCCTGTAATTGGAAAGGATGGTCCGCAGGATATAATCCCGTGCGGCAGGATCCACTCCGCCGATGGGTTCATCCAGGACATAAAGGCGGGCGTCCCGGCTCATGACCAGCACAAGCTGCACCTTCTCCCGGCTTCCTTTGGACAGGGTACGAAGGCGGGCGGCAGGGTCGATCTCCAGGTCCCGGAGCATGGCGTCGGCCTTCTCCGTGGAGAAATCCTGATAAAAATCGGCGAAATACCGAAGGATCTCTTTGATCCGCATAGATTCGTCCAGGCAGCTTCGCTCCGGCAGATAGGAGACGATCTTCTTGGTCTCCACGCCGGGAGCCCTGCCGTCGATCAGGATCCGGCCTTCTGTGGGCACCAGAAGATCATTGATCAGCTTGATAAAGGTAGTCTTGCCGCTGCCGTTGGGCCCCAGAAGTCCCACGATCTGACCAGGCGCCAGGGCAAGGTTCAGATTCTGCAGGGCATAGCTCATGCGATTATATTGTTTTGACAGACCGTGACATTCCAAAATCGGCTTCATGATCAGGGTTCCTCCTTTACAGTTTCTTGGATCAGCGCAAGGGTTTCTTCTGTCTGGAAACCAAGCTGTCTCATTTTCTCAAAAAAATCGCGGATGTGTTCTTCTGCCAGTTGGCTCTTCAGTTGCTTTAACATAGTTTCATCCTCCGTGATAAATCTTCCGCTGGTCCGCTGGGAATAGACAAGGCCGCTCCGTTCCAGCTCAGAGAGGGCCTTCTGCATGGTGTTGGGATTGACGGCTGCTTCCAGCGCCAGCTCCCGCACAGACGGCAGGCGGTCGCCGGGACTGTAGACGCCGGAGACGATATCCTGCTGGATGCGCTCCATCAGCTGCAGATAGATGGGGCGGTCATTGGACAGATCCCATGGCATACCATTCACCTCACTTCCAGTATTATTGTATTACCTGTATAATACAATAATACGAATAAAGAGAAATGTCAAGAGAAATTGAAAGAAATCTGGATCTCTGCTATACTGGACGGGAGATAAGACGGAGATAACAAAAAGAGGCGGGACAAGGATGCTGAAAGACAAGAAATATTTCTTATTTGATATTGACGGGACGCTGGCGGTGGACAATACACTGTTTGCCGGAAGCCTGGAGCTGATCCGCAAGATCGACTCCCTGGGCGGCCGGTGCTTTTACATTACCAATAATTCCATCAAAAGCCGGAAAGATTACGTGAAGAAATTCGCCGGCTGGGGGATAAAGACAGAGGAATCCCAGTTCATGACGGCGTCCTACGCGACCTGCCGGTATCTGGAGCGGCATTATCAGGGGAAGAAGCTGTTTGTCATGGGAACCCCTTCTTTTACAGAGGAAGTGAAAAGCTTCGGCCTTGCGGTGACAGACCGGGCAGAACCGGATGTGGCCTGTGTGGTAGCAGGCTTTGATACTACACTTTGCTATGACAAGGTGGATAAAGCCTGTGAGCTTTTGTTCCGCCCGGAAGTGGATTATATCGGGACCAACCCGGATCTTCGCTGTCCCACTTCCTATGGCTTCATGCCGGACTGCGGCGGGATCTGCCAGATGCTCAATGTGACCACGGACCGGGAGCCGCTGTATATTGGCAAGCCAAACCCTGCCATTGTATCCATGTGCATGGAGCAGGTGGAAGCATCGCCCGAAGAAGTGCTGGTAGTGGGGGACCGGCTTTATACGGACATTGCCTGCGGATTGAACGCAGGGGTGGAGACGGCCCTTGTCTATACCGGGGAGGCCCGACCGGAAGATCTGAAGGAGACGGCGTATCCGCCGGACTATGTGTTTGAGAATGTGGAAGAGCTGCTGGAGGCATTTCAGGCAGCCAGAGGAGAGGAATAGATGGGATTTTGGAAAATGGCGGCGGGAGGCGCCGTGATACTGGGACTTTTGGAAAATTTCCGGGAGCTTCACGGGTTCCGGACCACCGAGTATGACATCCGCTCTGAGAAAATGAGAGGGGAGGCCCGGGTGCTTTTTCTCAGCGATCTTCACAACCACCGTTACGGCTTCAGAAACCGGCGGCTGGTGGAGGCGGTCCGCCAGGCGAAGCCGGACCTGATCCTGATCGGCGGGGATATGCTGGTGGGGAAGGAGGAGCAGTCCTTCGCTCCGGCGATGGAGTTCCTGCGGCAGATCACCGGGGAAGCGCCGGTGTATTATGCAAACGGCAACCATGAGCAGCGGATGAAGGAGCAGCAGGACCGGTTCGGGACCGATTATCTGATCTACAAAAGGACGCTTAAGGAGATGGGGGTAACTTTCCTGGAAAATGAGACGGTTAAGATCCCCCTGGGAGAGACGGTCGTGCGCCTTACGGGGCTTGAGATCCCTCTGGAAGACTACACCCGGTTCTATCAGAAGGAGCTCAGGCCGGAAGAGATCCGGGAGCGGATCGGGGACTGTGACAGGGAGGCCTTTACCATTCTTTTGGCCCATAATCCTTCCTATATGAAAGAATACCTTGCCTGGGGGGCGGACCTGATCCTGTCCGGCCATTTCCACGGCGGGCTGGTGCGGCTTCCCGGAGTGGGGGCAGTGTTCTCGCCCAGCTTCCAGGTGTTCCCGGCTTATTCCGGAGGCCATTACCAGGAGGGGGAGCAGGAGATGGTGGTGAGCAAAGGGCTGGGTACCCATACCTTCCATGTCCGGCTGTTTAACCCGGCGGAGGCAGTCCTGCTGCGGATTCACGGGTAATACTTGTGCAAATGAGGAAAATCCTGTATAATATTACAGTTGCCTTTGAAAATGTATGAGGAAAGTAAATGGGAATTCCGGTAAAACTGCAGGTGTTCGAAGGTCCCCTGGATCTTCTTCTTCACCTGATCGACAAGAATAAGATCGATATCTACGACATTCCGATCGTGGAGATCACAAATCAATATATGGATTACATCCGGGCCATGGAGCGGGAAGACTTAAATGTGATGAGCGAGTTCCTGGTGATGGCTGCTACCCTTCTGGACATCAAGTGCCGGATGCTCCTTCCCAAGGAAGTGAAGGAAGACGGGGAGGAGGAAGATCCCCGGCAGGAACTGGTGGAACAGCTTCTGGAGTACAAGATGTACAAGTATATGTCCTATGAGCTCCGGGACCGGGAGGCAGAGGGCCAGCGGGCGCTCTACCGGGCGCCGGACCTTCCGGAGGAAGTGAAGGAGTATGTGGAGCCCATCGACATGGACGCGCTGCTGGGGGATCTGACTCTGGCGAAGCTGAACAGCATTTTCCAGGATGTGATCCGCAGGCAGGCGGACAAGATCGATCCGGTCCGCAGTACGTTCGGCAAGATCGAGAAGGAGACGGTGACTCTGTCCCAGCGGATGGAGGATATCCGTACCTTTGCCAGGAAGAGCCGCAGGTTCAGCTTCCGGGAGCTTTTAACCAGCCAGAAGTCCAGGACCCAGATCGTGGTCACATTTCTGGCGGTGCTGCAGATGATGAAGGAAGGGTCTATCCGCACCGAGCAGGAGCAGCCCTTTGACGATATTTTGATCACTTGGACGGAAGATTAGAGAAAGGTTGTATGGAGAGCGTGGAGATTAAGAAACTGGAAGGCGCCATCGAAGCCATCCTGTTTACAATGGGAGATTCAGTAGAGCTTGGGAAGATCGCGGCGGCAGTGGAGCATGACGAAGACACGGTGCGCAAGATCATCCACCAGATGATGGACAAGTATGAGGAAGAGGACCGGGGAGTCCGGATCGTGGAACTGGAGAATTCCTTCCAGATGTGCACCAAGCCGGAGATGTATGAGTACCTGATCCGGGTGGCCAGACAGCCCCGGAAGTACGTGCTCACCGACGTGCTTCTGGAGACCCTGTCCATTATTGCCTACAAGCAGCCGGTGACCAAGCTGGAGATCGAGAAGATCCGGGGAGTCAAATCGGATCACGCGGTGAACAAGCTGGTGGAGTACAATCTGGTCTGCGAGGCGGGAAGACTGGATGCCCCGGGACGTCCCCTTCTATTCGGGACCACGGAGGAATTCCTGCGCAGGTTCAGCATTCATTCCATCGAGGATCTTCCGGGCCTGAATCCGGAGCAGATGGAGCACTTCAAGACAGAGGCGGAGGAGGAAGTCCAGCTGAAGCTGGATATCTGACAGGCATAGACGGCATTCCTGCATCATAGACTGAGAACAACCAGAGAAAATGCGGGATGAAATATGAAGGATTGTGGAAGAAAGAGAAGGATAAACTGGCGGTCCCTTATGTGTCTGCTGGCGGCGTTCCTGCTGGCGGCCCTGCTGCCTGGGGCGCTCCCGGTAAGAGCAGAAGAAGGGACCGGCCAGCCTTCCAGTCTGTACGCCCGGTCGGCGGTCCTTATGGATGCTGACAGCGGGCGTATTTTATTTGGGAAAAAGGAGCGGGAAGTGCTGCCCATGGCCAGCACCACCAAGATCATGACCTGTATCCTGGCCCTGGAGGAGATGGAAGAAGGGCAGACGGCCAAGGTAAGCGACTACGCTGCCAGCCAGCCCAAAGTCCGGCTGGGGGTGCGGGGAAAGGAGGAGTACCGCATCCAGGATCTTCTCTACGCCCTGATGCTGGAGTCCTACAATGACAGTGCCGTGGTGATCGCCGAGGGGATCAGCGGGAGTGTGGAAGCATTCGCAGACCGGATGAACCAGAAGGCCCGGGAACTGGGATGTGCGGACACCCATTTCGTGACGCCCAACGGGCTGGACGGAGAGGACGAAGGAGGGATCCACGCCACCACGGCGGCAGACCTTGCAAGGATCATGCGTTATTGCATCATGGAGTCGCCAAAGCAGGAGGAATTTCTTGCCATCACCCGGACAGAAGCGTATGAATTCCAGGACTGTGCCGGGAAACGGAGCTTCACCTGTCATAACCATAATGCCTTCCTTACCATGATGGAGGGAGCTTTAAGCGGCAAGACCGGATTTACCGGGGACGCGGGCTACTGTTATGTAGGCGCGCTGCGCCGGGGGGAGAGGACCTTCATTGTGGCTCTTCTTGCCTGCGGGTGGCCCAACAATAAGAGTTATAAATGGAAGGATACCCGGGCGCTGATGGAGTACGGGCTTGCCAACTATGAGTACCGGGAGATCCCGGTGGAGATGGAGGCAGAAGAGATCCCGGTAGCAGACGGCGCGGACCCGGAGTCCCCATACCGGCACAAAACGGCGGTGGAAGCAGGCCTTCCCGGGGAGGAGATCTTCCGGATGCTGCTTAGGAAGGAGGAACAGGTGGAATTTCGCACTCAACTGGAAGAAGAACTGAAGGCTCCGGTGAGGAAGGGGCAGCAGGCGGGGAAGGTGCTGTGCATGCTGGACGGCGCCAGGATCCGGGAGTATGAGGTGGTGACCCTGGAGGCGGCAGAAAAGCGGGATCCCAGGTGGTGCCTGAAAGCGGCGGCAAAGGCATGGCTGCTTTGGAAAGAGGAGTCTTGACAGGGGGAGAAAAGCTGTTTCATAATAGACCACAGATGTAGAGATAAAGGAGACGAAAGAAAATGGCAATTGATAAGGTAAAGGCATATTTTGCTCAGTTTGGCATGGAAGAACGGGTGATGGAGGCAGCCACCTCCAGCGCCACGGTAGAGGAAGCGGCGGCCACCCTTGGCTGCGGTCCGGAGCGTATCGCCAAAACCCTGTCCTTCCGGACGGATACGGATGTGATCCTGGTGGTGACGGCAGGAGACCAGAAGATCGACAATAAGAAATACCGTGCCCAGTTCGACTGCAAGGCCCACATGCTGAAGTTTGAAGAGGTGGAATCTCTGATCGGCCACGGCGTGGGCGGCGTGTGCCCCTTTGCGGTTAATGAGGGGGTAAAGGTTTATCTGGATGATTCCCTGAAGCGGTTTGAGACGGTGTTCCCGGCGGCGGGAAGTTCTAACAGTATGATCGAGCTTACCATCCCGGAGCTGGAGCGGTACAGCAATTCCTGCGGATGGGTGGATGTGTGCAAGGAGCGCTAGAAGGATGAAAGAAACGGGAAAGCAGCCATCTCTGAAGGAGAAGGCAGTCCACGGCACTCAGGGTTACCCTTACGCCTGTTACCAGTTTGACGGGCAGGAGGATTTCCCGGTCCCGCTGCACTGGCACCCGGAGGCGGAGATCATTTTCGTGGAGAAAGGGGAATATCAGGTGTGGATCCAGAGAGAGCGGTATGCCGGGGAGGGACCGGCGCTGTTCTTTGTAGGGCCAGAGGAGATCCACTCTCTGGAATTTAAGAGGGGGACGGTGGAGACGGCGCTGGTGTACGCGCCCCGGATGCTGGAGTTTGCTTCCTACGACAGTCTTCAGCATGTGATCCTGGGTCCCTGGATGGAGGGGAAGCTTAAGTTCCCCTGTGCCCTGAAGCCGGGGGATGAACTGTGGCCCCAGGCGGTCTGTCTGTATCAGGAGATCTGGCAGGCGTCTAAGATCCGGGAAGCAGGTCCTTATCTCAGGCTGAAGGCCGGGCTTTACCGTCTGTTTGCCTGCTTCTTCGAGGGGGATCAGATGATCCGGACAGGTGCCGACGATGAGGAGGCGGGGAATATGGACAGCCTTAAGAAGGTGCTGGAATTTGTCCGGCAGAATTACGGCCGGCGGATCCGGGTGGAAGAGGCGGCGGCGGTGGCGGGGATGAACCCCCAGTATTTCTGCCGGTATTTTAAGAAGCATACCGGGCGGACGGTGACGGAGTACATTAACGATGTGCGGATCAGCCAGGCTTCCCGGCTTCTGGCTCAGACTGACGACAAGATCCTGCATATCGCGGTCCGGTGCGGTTATGAGAACGCAGGCTACTTCATCAGCCGGTTCCGCAGAAGCAGAGGCGTCTCTCCTTCGGAATACCGGGAACAGATGAAGAAGTCAAGATAGTGAAATTATTTCACTAAATAGAAGAAGAAATTCTCGGATAAGGTATGTATACTGTAATCAATTTTGGAAAACAAATGGATTACAGGAGGAGTTCTCATGGAAAGAAAATGGTGGCAGGATAAGATCGTATATCAGATTTACCCCAAAAGTTTCCAGGATACCAACGGAGACGGGATCGGAGATCTGCGGGGGATCCTTGACAGGCTGGACTATCTGAAAGAGCTGGGGGTGGACCTGATCTGGCTCTCTCCCGTCTATCAGTCGCCTTTTGTAGATCAGGGATATGACATCTCAGATTATTACCGGATCGCGGAAGAGTTCGGGACCATGGAAGACTTTGATCTTCTGGTAGAAGAGGCGAAGAAGCGGGGCATGGGCATTGTGATGGACCTGGTGGTGAACCACTGCTCAGACCGGCATGAATGGTTCCAGAAGGCCCTGGCGGACCCGGAGGGAGAGTACGGGGATTATTTCTATTTCCGGAAGGGAAGAGACGGCAGGGCGCCCAGCAATTACCGGTCTTATTTCGGCGGCAGCGCCTGGGAGCCAGTGCCGGGTACAGACTACTATTATTTCCACGCATTTGCCAAGGAGCAGCCGGATCTTAACTGGGAGAATCCGGTGGTGCGGGAGAAGATCTATGAGATGGTGAACTGGTGGCTTGATAAAGGGATCGCGGGATTTCGTATTGACGCCATCATCAACATCAAGAAGGACTTAAATTTCCCCAGTTTCCCGCCGGACGGGCCGGACGGGCTGTGCCAGGTGACGAAGATGGTGGAACAGGCCAGGGGCATCGGCGCCTTCCTGGGCGAACTGCGGGACCGTACCTTTGCGCCCCATCATGCCTTTACCGTGGGGGAAGTCTTCAACGTGGGGGAGGACAAGCTGGAAGAATTTGTGGGGGAAAACGGGTATTTCTGCACCATGTTTGATTTCGCGCCCCACATACTGACTCAGGGGGAGCATGGCTGGTATGACGCGCCGGCGCTGGAGTTTGATAAATGGCGGGATACCATTTACCAGTCCCAGACGGCCCATCAGGGGAAGGTGTTCCTCTCCAATATTATTGAGAATCACGATGAGCCCCGGGGCGCCAGCCGGTATCTGCCGGAGCACGCCAGAAATGAAGCGGGGGTTAAAATGCTGGGAACTGTGAGTGTGCTGCTGGCCGGGATCCCCTTTATCTATCAGGGGCAGGAGATCGGCATGACCAACTGCCGGATGGAGCGCCTGGAAGAATATGACGACCTGGATACCAGGAATCAGTACCACCTGGCGCTGGAGAAGGGATGTACGCCGGCGGAGGCCATGGAGGCCTGCTACCGGAACAGCCGGGACAACGCTCGGACGCCTATGCAGTGGGACGGCAGCAGGAACGCAGGCTTCACCGACGGGACTCCCTGGCTGAAGGTAAATGAGAATTACCGGGCCATCAACGTGGCGGCCCAGGAGCAGGATCCGGATTCAGTCCTTGCCTACTACCGGAAGCTGATCGCCCTCAGAAAAAGCGAGGCGTGGAAGGAGACCTTTGTCTACGGAGACTTTGCGCCTGCCTATGAGGAAGAGAAGGATCTCTTTGCCTTCAAAAGGAGCGGCGGCGGGAAGACGGCGCTGATCCTGGCAAATTTTGGAAAAGAGGCTGTGGAGCTTAACCTGGAAGAGAAGGTGGAACAGGTGCTTCTTGCCAATCTGGGGACTCCCCACCGGGAAGGAACCCGTCTTTTCCTCCGTCCCTGCGAGACGGTGGTGCTCCAGGTATCTTAAGGAAAGGATGAAGAGAAGATGACAGACAAAGAGCTGATGCTGGCGGGAAAACTCTATAATCCTGCCGGGGATCCCCAGCTGAAGGAAGATTTTATGAGGGCCCGCAGGCTGACCCGGCTTTTTAATTCCCTGTCGGAAGAGGAAATGGACCGGCGGATGGCGGTCATCAAAGAACTTTTTGGCTCTACCGGAGAGTGGGTGCACGTGGAGCAGACCTTCCACTGTGACTATGGCTGTCACATCCATGTGGGGGAGGACTTTTACGCCAATTATGACTGCACCATCATCGATGTGTGCGAAGTGCGCATAGGGGACAATGTGTTCCTGGCGCCTAAAGTAGGGATCTACACGGCGGGCCATCCCATCGACGCCGGCGTGCGCAATTCCGGTCTGGAATTTGGCGCGCCTGTTACCATCGGGGACAATGTGTGGATCGGCGGGAACGCGGTGATCAATCCGGGGGTCACCATTGGGAGCAACGTGGTGATCGGTTCCGGGTCTGTGGTGACAAAGGACATACCGGACAATGTGATCGCCGTGGGCAATCCCTGCCGGGTGCTGCGGGAGATCACCCGGGAGGACCGGGATTACTGGGAAGAGAAGAAACGAGAATATAAAGAGGTTATGGGGCCTGGCTAGGAAGCCATTGACCGCCGGGAGAAGCTGTGTTATAGTAAATCTGTCTTTGAGGCAGATCTACAGTTTCTTTCCGGCGGTTTCTGCTGGAAAATTTCCAAATTTCTGGTTGACATTTTGACAGGGGTATACTACTATAGTAACAGATACGAACATTCGTTCGATATTTTTGGAGGAGAATTTATCATGGCAGGAAATGAAGATAAGAAGAAGGCATTGGATGCAGCGATCGCGAAGCTGGAGAAGGATTTTGGCAAGGGCACGGTGATGAAGCTGGGAGACCCGGCGGCCAGAGTGGCGGTGGAGACGGTTCCCACCGGTTCCCTGAGCCTGGATATCGCCCTGGGACTTGGAGGCGTTCCCAAGGGAAGGATCGTGGAGATCTACGGGCCGGAGTCCAGTGGTAAGACCACGGTGGCCCTTCATATGATCGCAGAGGTACAGAAGAGAGGCGGCATCGCGGGCTTTATTGACGCGGAGCACGCCCTGGATCCGGTTTATGCCGGGAATATCGGCGTGGATATTGACGAATTATATATCTCCCAGCCGGACAGCGGAGACCAGGCCCTGGAGATCGCGGAGACCATGGTCCGCTCCGGCGCCATCGACATCATTGTCATCGACTCGGTGGCGGCCCTGGTGCCCCGCCAGGAGATCGAGGGAGATATGGGAGATTCCCATGTGGGATTGCAGGCGAGGCTGATGTCCCAGGCCCTGCGGAAGCTGACCCCGGTGATCAGCAAGTCCAACTGCGTGGTGATCTTTATCAACCAGCTCCGTGAGAAGGTAGGCGTGATGTTCGGAAACCCGGAGACCACCACAGGCGGACGGGCGCTGAAGTTCTATTCATCCATCCGGATGGATGTGCGCCGGACCGAGACTTTGAAGCAGGGCGGCGAGATGGTGGGGAACCGGACCCGGGTGAAGATCGTGAAGAATAAGATCGCGCCTCCGTTCAAAGAGGCGGAATTCGATATCATGTTTGGCAAGGGGATCTCCAGGGAGGGAGATATCCTGGATCTGGCGGTGAATCTGGGGCTGATCGGCAAGAGCGGCGCCTGGTTCTCCTACAACGGGGAGAAGATCGGCCAGGGCCGGGAGAATGCCAAGCTCTATCTGGCAGAGCATCCGGAGCTTCTGGAGGAGATGGAGCAGAAGATCCGGGCACACTATCACTTCAACGGGGCAGGCGCGGAAGACGCTGCAGCAGAAGGCGCGGCGGCAAAGGACGCCGCCAGGGAGAAGTAAATGGTCATAACAGAAGTGGAGCCCCTTTCCAGGACCCGGTATAAGGTCTATATAGACGGGAAATTCGCCTTTGTGTTATACAAAGGGGATCTGGCAAGATATCATCTGGCCAGAGGGTGTGAGATCCCGGAGGAGACCTGCCGGCAGATCCGCAGGGAAGTGGTGCTAAAGCGGGCCAAGATGCGGGCGCTCCACCTTTTGAACGACATGGGGCGGACAGAGGCCCAGCTTCGGGCCAAGCTCAGGCAGAACCACTATACGGAAGAGATCGTAGAGGAGACCCTGGCCTATGTGAAGTCCTTTGGCTATGTTAACGACGGGGCTTATGCCCGGAATTTCATTGAGACAAGGAAGGGCCAGAAGAGCCGACGGGAGATCTATGCCAGGCTTTGCGAGAAAGGGATCAGCAGGGAAGAGATCGAGGCTGCCATGGAGGAGTGCTACTCCGGGGAAGATTCCCGTGAGGCGATCCGGGAGCTTCTGAGGAAAAAGGGCTGGAACCCGGAGGGGATGGATGAGAAGGAACGCCGGAAAATGCTGGGGTTTCTTACCAGGAAGGGTTTTTCCTATGAGGATATCCGTCAAGTGATACAAGTTTCTGAGTGGAATGCTTGACATCTTTGTGAAAACAGTATAGAATTTAAGTGTTGTATTTGTACAATGAAAACTAAATAAGGAGGTGCTCCTGTGCCGATTGGAATCATAATTGCTGCGGCAGTGGTACTGATCCTGGCAACGGCAGCCATCAGTCATTTCGCCACGGTCTCCAGCCTGAAGAAGAACGCGGAATCCAAGATCGGAAACGCGGAAAGCAAGGCGAGAGAGATCATCGATGATGCGGTGAAGACGGCTGAGGCAAAGAAGAAGGAGTCTCTCTTGGAAATTAAGGAAGAGTCTATCAAGAATAAAAATGAACTTGAAAAAGAGACAAAGGAACGCAGAGCGGAGTTACAGCGCTATGAGAAACGCGTTCTTTCCAAGGAAGAGGCCTTAGACAAGAAGTCCGATGCCATTGAGCGGCGGGAAGCTGGTTTTGCGGCAAAAGAAGAACAGCTCAGACAGCGTGAAGCGAAAGTGGAAGAGCTGAGCAAGCAGCGTGTACAGGAACTGGAACGAATCTCAGGACTTACCTCCGAACAGGCAAAAGAGTATTTATTAAAAACTGTTGAAGACGATGTGAAACATGACACTGCTAAAATGATCAAGGAGATGGAAGCGCAGGCGAAGGAAGAGGCGGACAAGAAGGCCAAGGAATACGTGGTCAACGCGATCCAGCGGTGCGCGGCGGACCATGTGGCTGAGACCACGATCTCTGTAGTCCAGCTTCCAAGCGACGAGATGAAAGGAAGGATCATCGGACGAGAGGGACGGAACATCCGGACCCTTGAGACCATGACCGGCGTCGAACTGATCATTGACGATACACCGGAAGCGGTTGTGCTTTCCGGTTTCGATCCCATCAGAAGAGAAGTGGCGCGTATCGCCCTTGAGAAGCTGATCGTGGATGGAAGGATCCATCCTGCGCGGATCGAAGAGATGGTGGAAAAAGCGCAGAAAGAAGTCGAGACAATGATCCGGGAAGAAGGAGAGGCGGCAGCTCTCGAAGTCGGCGTTCACGGGATCCATCCGGAGCTTATCAAGCTCCTTGGACGGATGAAATTCCGGACCAGCTATGGTCAGAACGCGCTGAAGCATTCCATTGAGGTTGCGCAGCTTGCAGGACTTCTGGCCGGTGAGATCGGTCTGGACGTCAGAGTGGCGAAGCGGGCCGGACTTCTTCATGACATTGGCAAATCCATCGATCATGATGTAGAAGGATCACATATCCAGATCGGTGTCGATCTTTGCCGCAAGTACAAAGAATCGGCAACCGTTATCAACGCAGTAGAAGCACATCACGGTGATGTGGAACCGCAGACTCTGATCGCCTGCGTGGTCCAGGCGGCGGATACCATTTCCGCGGCGAGACCGGGCGCGAGAAGAGAGACGCTGGAGACATACACCAACAGGTTAAAACAGTTAGAGGATATCACCAATCAGTTTAAAGGTGTTGACAAATCTTTTGCAATTCAGGCGGGTAGAGAGATTCGTGTAATGGTAGTTCCAGAGCATGTATCTGATGCAGACATGGTATTGATGGCCAGAGATATCGCGAAGCAGATCGAGTGCGAACTCGAGTATCCTGGCCAGATCAAGGTCAATGTGATCCGGGAATCCCGGGTGGTTGACTATGCCAAGTAGAAGATAAATGTAGAGCAGGACCGGTGTCATCGCCGGTCCTGTTTTGTTTTAGGGACAGGAAAGGAGATAAAAAGATGAGTGAGAATGTAAAGCGGGTGGGAAGAGACCTGATCTACCGGGGAGCCATCATTGAGGTCTATCAGGATCATATGGAGTTTGCCAACGGGAACAAGGCAGACTGGGATTATATCCACCATGACGGCGCGGCGGCTGTGGTTCCGGTGCTGGAGGACGGCCGGATCCTGATGGTGCGCCAGTACCGGACCGCCCTTGGGAGAGAGGCGCTGGAGATCCCGGCGGGAAAACTGGACGGGGCGGATGAAGAGGGCATTGTGTGCGCCGCAAGAGAGCTGGAGGAGGAGACGGGATACCGCTGTGAGAACCTGGAGTGGCTTCTTACCCTGCGGCCTACCATCGCTTACTGTGATGAGAAGATCCAGATCTTCCTTGCAAGGGACCTGATCCCTTCCAGACAGCACCTGGATGAGGATGAATATGTGGATGTGCAGCCCTATGACCTGGAGGAACTGAAAGAGAGGATCTTCGCCGGCCAGATCGAGGACGCCAAGACCATTGCGGCCCTTCTGGCCTATGAAGCAAAGTATCTAAGAGGGTAGGGGCATATTCGGGAGTTTGGGACATATATATGGAGTATCTTGAAGATAAGGGGGCCGGTCTGTGAGGATACGGGAGAGTAAGAGATGCTTCATTTTATTCTGTATGCTGGGATTTCTGGCGGGGATCCTGTATACCAATCTGTTGTCCCGGGATTATATTGCCAGCATGGGGAGTTTCAGCGATTATTTTCTGGAGCAGTACGGACAGACCAGTATTGACGGAGAGGAGTTTCTGTGGTTTGTCCTGCAAAAGAGGAGTCTTCCGCTGATCCTTGTCTGTGCCCTGGGCTGCACCAGGCTTCGAAGAGCGGTGGCGGTGGGGTTCCTGGCGTGGACAGGCTTTTCCGGCGGGATCCTGATGACCTCCGCAGTGCTGCAGACAGGGATCCGGGGGATCTTTTTGTGCCTGGCGGCTTTGTTTCCCCATTTCCTTTTCTACGGGGCGGCGTGGGTGATCCTTCTGTGGTACTTCTTCCAGTATCCGAAGGTGGAATGGAACCGGATGAAAACCCTGGGATTTCTTCTTCTTACGGCAGTGGGGGTGTTGCTGGAGTGCTATGTGAACCCGGTGCTCCTGAAGTGGATGATCGGAAGCTTATAAGTGGGGACGTGGTATTTTTAAAAATACCACGTCCCCACTTAAGGTTAAAGGTTATGAAGAAACCTTCTGAAATTTGGATTTGGGCTGCCGGCAGATGGGGCAGGTATAGGAATCCGGGAGCTCTTCAAAAGGTGTCTCCCCGTCGTAGACGTAGCCGCAGACGCTGCATTTCCAGACTTCCTTCGCGGCCGGAGCGTCTTCTTCCGGCAGGTAGGTGGGCGCGTTTTTGGGGCTCTTGCCCTTGACCACCTGATGGTAATACGCGTAGGTCATGGGAGGATTTACTCCGGTCACGTCCCCATCTATTACTTCTCCCAGGAATACGGTGTGGGTAGAAGTCTCCATCTTGTCGATGACCCGGCAGACAATGTAGCCGCAGGAATCGGTGACGATGGGGAGGCCGCTTTCCATCCGGTAGTCGGCAGCGTCGAATTTATTTACGTCTTTTCCTGACTGGAAGCCGAAGTTGCCGATCAGGCCGGGATCCGACTCCTCAGACAGGATGGAGACGGCAAACATACCAGAAGCGGCGATGCAGGAATTGGTATAGTTGTCGTGGTTCATGCTGAGGGCGATGGTGGCAGGGGAAGAAGTGATCTGCATGACGCTGTTGGCGATACAGCCGGTGGGACGCTCCCCGTCCAGGGAAGAGATCACATAGACCCCGTAAGAAAGATTGCGAAACACTTTGGTATTCATAGGAACCTCCTTTTCTTTATTTTGAAAAACAGTAATAGTTATCATTATAATATCATGGAGCCGGGGTTTTTGCAAGAGAGTTGTAAGATATAGTTGTTGCCGGGATTTTCTTATGATAGAATGACTAAGTATGAAAACTACAGTACAATAAGAAATGTTTTGCGGATAAATGGAGGAGGAAGCAGCATGAAGAAAATGGTGGACCTGATCGGACAGGAACTGGCGGAAGCCTTTGAGAAGGCCGGATACGACCCGTCTTACGCCAAGGTGACCCTCTCAGACCGCCCGGATCTGTGCGAGTATCAGTGCAACGGGGCCATGGCGGGGGCCAGAGCTTACCATAAGGCGCCTTTTATGATCGCGGAGGATGTGATCGCCCATCTTGAGAAGCAAGAATGGATGGAGAAGGTGGAGGTGGTGAAGCCGGGCTTCATCAACATCCATGTAAATACAGACAAGACGGCAGCCTACTTAAATGCCATGAAGGAGGAGGAAGAGCTGGGGCTTGAGAAGACAGATAAGCCTCAGACCATCGTTCTGGACTACGGCGGCCCCAATGTGGCCAAGCCTCTTCATGTGGGGCACCTTCGCTCGGCCATCATCGGGGAGAGTGTGAAAAGGATCGCCCGCCGGATGGGCCACAAGGTGCTGGGGGACATCCATCTGGGAGACTGGGGTTATCAGATGGGGCTTATTATCACCGAGCTTCAGGAGCGCCAGCCGGACCTTCCTTATTTTCAGAAGGATTATGAGGGGGACTATCCCATGGAAGCGCCCTTTACCATCGGAGAGCTGGAGGAGATCTATCCTGCGGCCAGCGCAAGGGCCAAAGAAGATGAAGAATACCGGGAGCGGGCGCTTCACGCCACCTACCTCCTGCAGAACGGAGACCGGGGCTGCCGGGCCATCTGGCAGCATATCATGCATGTTTCCGTGGCGGATCTGAAGAAGAACTATGCCAATCTGAATGTGGATTTTGACTTGTGGAAAGGGGAGTCTGACGCCCAGGCGGATATCCCGGATATGATCCGGCGGCTGAAGGAAGAGGGATATGCCCACACGGATCAGGGTGCTCTTGTGATCGATGTACAGGAGGAATCCGATACCAAGGAAGTGCCGCCCTGTATGATCCAGAAGTCAGACGGCGCCTCCCTCTACGGGACCACTGATCTTGCCACTCTGGTCCAGAGGGAGAGGGACTATCATCCGGATCAGATCATCTATGTGGTGGATAAGCGTCAGGAGCTGCATTTTGTCCAGGTGTTCCGGGCCGCCCGCAAGAGCGGGATCGTGCCGGAGGAGACCCGGCTTCGCTTCCTGGGATTCGGCACCATGAACGGCAAGGACGGGAAACCCTTCAAGACCAGGGAAGGCGGTGTGATGCGCCTGGAGGTCCTGATCTCAGAGATCCAGGAAGAGATGTACAAGAAGATCACGGAGAACCGTACGGTGGAGGAGGCGGAGGCAAGACAGACCGCCGGCATTGTAGGGCTTTCCGCCATCAAGTACGGAGATCTGTCCAACCAGGCTTCCAAGGATTACGTGTTCGACGTGGACCGGTTTACTTCTTTTGAGGGCAATACCGGACCCTATATCCTGTATACCATCGTGCGGATCAAATCCATCCTGAATAAATACCAGGCGGAGGGGGCTGACCCGGACAAGGCTGTGATCCGGGGGACGGACGAGGAACTGACCCGGGCTCTGATGCTTAGCTGCGCCCGGTACAACGAGGTGATCGAGGGAGCCTATGAGGAGCTGGCGCCCCACAAGATCTGCGCCTATATCTATGACCTGGCAAATGATTTCAACCGGTTCTACCATGAGACAAGAATCCTGGCAGAGGAAGATCCAAAGAAGAAGGAAAGCTATATCGCCCTTCTGGTGCTCACCAGGAAGGTACTGGAAGCCTGCATTGATATGCTGGGCTTTGAGGCTCCGGAGAGGATGTAGGCCATGGAGAAAGAGAAGACGACCAGGCGGCTGTATTATGAGGACAGCCATCAGAGAGAATTTGACGGAGAGGTACTGGCCTGTGAGACAGAGGGGAAAGCGTTCCAGGTGCTGCTGGACCAGACTGCTTTCTTCCCGGAAGGAGGCGGCCAGTACGCAGATACCGGTGCGCTGAACGGGGTCCGGGTGCTGGATGTAAAAGACCGGAAGGGGATGATCTGGCATAAGACGGAAGGACCTCTGGAGCCGGGGACCAGGGTTCACGGGATCATTGACTGGGAGCAGCGTTTTGACCGGATGCAGCAGCACACGGGGGAACACATTGTCTCCGGCCTGGTCCATCAGCGGTTTGGCTATGACAATGTAGGCTTCCATCTGGGGGAAGACTACTGTACCATGGATTTTAGCGGCCCTATTACCAGGGAAGAGTTAAAAGAGATCGAGAGAGAGGCCAACCGGGCAGTGTTCGCCGATCTCCCGGTGACCGTCTTCTATCCGTCGAAAGAGGAACTGGAAGACCTGGAATACCGCAGCAAGATTGAGATCCAGGGACAGGTGCGTCTGGTCTCCATCCCGGGATACGACCTGTGCGCCTGCTGCGCTCCCCATATGGCCCATACCGGGGAGATCGGCCTTATCAAGCTGGTAAATATGATCAATTACAAGGGAGGCCAGCGGGTGACGCTGCTGGCAGGAATGCGTGCCCTTAAGGACTATGAGGAGAAGGAGGCGGGGACCAAGGCGATCTCTGCCCTTCTGTGCGCCAAAGAGGATCAGGTTGCCCAGGCAGTGGAGCATCTGAAGGAGGAACAGGCGGCCCTGAAGCAGAGGCAGGTAGCCCTGCAGAGAAAGCTGCTTCGCTACCTTGCACAAGAGATCCTGCCGGAAGAGCCGGTGACGGCGGTATTTCCGGAGGACCTGGAAGGAGACGCCCCCCGGGAGCTGATGAACCTTGTGGTGGAAAGAGGCGCGAACGTCTGCGCTGTGTTTGTGAAGACCCGGGAGGGATTCCGTTATGTGATCGGAAGCCGCGAGGAAGACGTGCGGCCTTTGTGCCGGCAGCTTAACGAGAAGTTTGCCGGGAGAGGCGGCGGAAAGCCGGAGATGGTCCAGGGATCCCTGACGGCAGGAGACAAAGAAGAGATCTGTGCCTTTTGCCGGGACTACACCGGGGCGTAAGAGATCAGAAAGGGGCTGCAAGATGACGAGAGCACAGAAAGCCCTGGGGACGCTGGCCATGTTTCTTTTGATCCTGGCCCTTTTGATCACCAGTTTCCAGCTGGCGATCTACGGGGATCCCCAGTATGGATTCTATGAGACGGAATATGAGAAATATCAGGTGACCAGATCCCTTGGTATGGAGATGGGGGATGTGATGGAAGTGACCGATCACATGATGGCCTATCTTATCGGGGAAGAGGAAGAACTGTCCATTGTCACCTGGGTGGACGGGCAGGAACAGGATTTCTTCAATGAGCAGGACCGCCTCCACATGGCGGATGTAAAGAACCTTTTCCTGGGAGGGCTTAGGCTTCGCACCGGCTGCCTTCTGGCGGTCATGGTTTTGCTGGTGATCCTGGGGGCGGGGAAGGCGGATCTTAAGAAGTTCCTGCCGGGCTGTTATTTTCGGGCGTTTGGAGTCTTCCTTGGCGTGGCCGTTTTTCTGGCCATTGCCTTTGCGGTGGATTTCACCCGCTGTTTCACCATTTTCCATGAGATCTTTTTCACCAACGATCTGTGGATCTTTGACCCGGCCACAGATTATATGATTCGGATGCTGCCGGAAGGATTTTTCGCGGATATGGTGGCCCGGATCGGGGGGATCTTCCTGGGGATGCTGGCAGTCCTTTTCCTTTTGTTCTTCTTCCTGCGGAGGATGTCCGGGAAGAAAAAAGGGGAAAATCTGTAAGATCCGTTGTGCGGACTAAAATCCGCATGTTATAATAAAAAGAGTAAGCAAATGGCTTAAGACATTAAATGGAGGAAAAGCGATGAGTATGGTAAGACGAGTGTACGTGGAGAAAAAGCCGGGATTTGCCGTGCAGGCAGAGGAACTGAAGCACGAGATCCAGAGTTATCTGGGACTGAGAGACGTGACCGGCGTGCGGGTGCTGATCCGCTACGATGTGGAGGATCTGTCGGAAGATACTTTTGAGAAGGCCTGCAGAGGAATTTTCGCAGAGCCTCCGGTGGACAGGCTCTATCTGGAAGAATTTCCAAAAGAAGAAGGCGACCGGGTCTTCTCCGTGGAGTTCCTTCCGGGACAGTTTGACCAGCGGGCGGATTCCGCGGTCCAGTGCGTCCAGTTTATCCGGGAGGATGAGACGCCGGTGATCCACACGGCCACTACCTATGTGATCCAGGGCAGCATTTCCGATGAGGAGTTCGCGGCCATCCGGAACCACTGCATCAATCCGGTGGATTCCAGAGAGGCGGGCGAAGAGAAGCCGGATACCCTGGTGACCAGGTTCGACGAGCCGGCGGACGTGATCGTGTTTGACGGATTCAAGGACATGGGCGAGGAGGATTTAAAGGAGCTCTATGATTCTCTTGGACTTGCCATGACATTCAAAGATTTTCTCCATATTCAGAATTATTTCCGGGGGGAGGAAAAGAGAGACCCCTCTATGACGGAGATCCGGGTACTGGATACCTACTGGTCGGATCACTGCCGTCACACTACTTTTTCCACAGAGCTTACGGAAGTTTCCTTCGGGGAAGGGGATTACCGCAAGCCCATGGAAGACACCTACCGGCAGTATCTCCATGACCACAGCGAGATCTTCCGGGGGAGAGAGGACAAGTTTGTCTGCCTGATGGATCTGGCGCTGATGGCCATGCGCAGACTGAAAAAGGAAGGAAAGCTGGAGGACCAGGAAGAGTCTGAGGAGATCAATGCCTGCAGTATCGTGGTCCCCGTAGAAGTGGACGGGATGGAAGAAGAGTGGCTGGTGAACTTTAAGAATGAGACCCACAACCATCCCACTGAGATCGAGCCTTTTGGAGGAGCGGCCACCTGTCTTGGCGGAGCCATCCGGGATCCCCTGTCCGGCCGTACCTATGTGTACCAGGCCATGCGTGTGACGGGTGCGGCGGATCCCACCGTCTCCATGGAAGAGACCATGAAAGGAAAGCTGCCTCAGAAGAAGCTGGTGCGGGAGGCGGCTCACGGATACAGTTCCTACGGAAACCAGATCGGCCTTGCCACCGGAGCGGTGAAGGAGATCTATCATCCGGATTATGTGGCGAAACGAATGGAGATCGGAGCAGTCCTGGGCGCGGCGCCGCGCCGTGCGGTGATCCGGGAGACTTCTGATCCGGGAGATATCATTATCCTGCTGGGCGGACGGACCGGGCGGGACGGCTGCGGCGGAGCCACCGGTTCCTCCAAGGTCCATACAGAGGAGTCTATCGAGACCTGCGGCGCGGAGGTGCAGAAGGGAAATCCGCCTACCGAGCGGAAGATCCAGCGCCTGTTCCGCAGGGAAGAGGTAAGCTGTCTCATCAAGAAATGTAATGACTTTGGCGCCGGCGGCGTCTCTGTTGCCATCGGAGAGCTGGCCGACGGGCTTCGGGTAGATCTGGATCAGGTGCCGAAGAAATACGCCGGCCTGGACGGGACGGAGATCGCTATCTCCGAGTCCCAGGAGCGGATGGCGGTTGTGGTTGATCCCAAAGATGTGGAAGCATTTCTTGGCTATGCCAGGGAAGAGAACCTGGAGGCGACGAAGGTTGCGGTGGTAACGGAAGAGCCCCGTCTGGTACTTGTCTGGAGGGGGAAGGAGATCGTGAATCTCTCCCGCGCTTTCCTGGATACCAACGGCGCTCACCAGGAGACGAAAGTGGCGGTGGATATTCCAAGCCGCGGAGACAGCATCCTGGGAAGAGTGGAAGTAGAAGACGTGCGGGCCAAATGGCTTGGCACCTTAAGCGACCTGAATGTGTGCTCCCAGAAGGGATTAGTGGAGATGTTCGACGGATCCATCGGAGCTGGTTCCGTTTTCATGCCTCACGGAGGAAAATATCAGATGACCGAGACCCAGGCCATGGTGGCCAAGCTTCCGGTGCTGAAAGGGGACTGCGACACCGTGACCATGATGAGTTATGGATTTGATCCCTATCTGTCTTCCTGGAGTCCCTATCACGGAGCTATCTACGCAGTGACCGAGTCGGTGGCCAAGATCGTGGCGGCCGGCGGAGACTACCGGAAGATCCGGTTTACCTTCCAGGAGTACTTCCGGCGGATGACGGAGGATCCCCATCGCTGGAGCCAGCCTTTTGCGGCGCTTCTGGGTGCCTATAACGCCCAGCTGGGATTCGGGCTTCCCTCCATCGGAGGAAAAGACAGTATGTCCGGAACCTTCGAGGAGATCGACGTGCCGCCCACCCTGGTTTCCTTCGCAGTGGACGTGGCCAGAGAGAAGGATATCATCACGCCGGAGCTTAAGAAAGCAGGAAGCAAGCTTGTTTGGGTGCGTATCGACAAGGATGAATACGACGTTCCGGTTTATGAGAAAGTAATGGAGCAATACGGGAAACTGGCAGAAGACATCAAGGCAGGCCGGGTACTGTCAGCCTATGTGACCGACCGGCACGGCGTGATCGCGGCGGTGAGCAAGATGGCCTTTGGAAACGGCATGGGTGTGAAGATCGAGCATTCCATGGATCCAAGAGAGCTGTTTGCCCCGGCATTTGGAGAGATCGTGGCGGAAGTGGCAGACGGGAAGGTAGGCGAGCTGGCAGTCAGCTACACGGTGATCGGTGAGGTTACCGATGAGGGCGCCTTTACCTATGGAGACGTGACTATTCCTCTTGATGAGGCGGAGGCAGCCTGGACGGGTACTCTGGAGAAGGTATTCCCCACCACCTCCGGTGGAGTGAGTGAACTTAAGGAAGATCTTCTGGCCGGTGTTCAGTCCGAAGAGGCAGCCGGCGGAAGCCTTCGGGAGGACGGCTGCTTTGAGGCTTCCAAGGTTCATGTGTGCAGCCACAAGATCGGGCAGCCCACCGTATTTATCCCGGTATTCCCGGGAACCAACTGTGAGTTCGACAGTGCCAGGGCCTTTGAGCGGGCCGGGGCGAAGACGGTGGTCAAGGTGTTCCGGAACCTTGACGCGGCGGATATCATTGACTCGGTAGCGGTATTTGAGAAGGCTATCAATGAGGCCCAGATCATTATGTTCCCAGGCGGATTCAGCGCGGGAGACGAGCCGGACGGTTCAGCCAAGTTCTTTGCCACCGCATTCCAGAACGCGAAGCTGAAAGAGGCTGTGGAGCGGCTTTTGAATGAGCGGGACGGACTGGCTCTTGGAATCTGCAACGGGTTCCAGGCGCTGATCAAGCTGGGTCTGGTTCCTTCCGGGAAGATCACCGGACAGGCAGAAGACTCCCCAACCCTGACCTACAATACCATCGGCCGGCACATTTCCAAGATGGTATATACCAAGGTGGTGACCAACAAGTCACCCTGGCTTGCCGGGGCCAAGCTTGGCGGCGTCTATGTGAATCCGGCCTCCCATGGAGAAGGACGGTTCGTGGCGCCTCAGGAGACCATCAGGGAGCTTTTCGCCAACGGACAGGTAGCCACCCGCTACTGTGATCCGGAAGGAAACATCTGTGTAAGAGATGAGAACTGGAATGTGAACGGCTCCTACATGGCCATCGAAGGCATCACCAGCCCGGACGGCCGGGTGTTTGGCAAGATGGCCCACGCGGAACGGCGGGGACGCTCCGTGGCAGTGAACATTTACGGAGAGCAGGATCTGAAGATCTTTGAGTCCGGCGTGAAATATTTCCGATAGAATGAATCATTTGCGGGAGATTGTTGCAAAGAAGAACGAGAAAAAGCAGCATTCTTCCGCAAATTTATTTTTAAATGCAGGAACGGGATAAGAAAATTGCAAAAAAGTGAAAAAACTTCTTGTGTTCCGGCAGAAAATCTTTTAAAATAATAAATGGTTTGAAAACCAGAAGGAATTATGTCATAGGAGGTAGAAGAGTTATGTCATATGTTGATGAAGTCCTGGAAAAAGTAGTGGCCAAGAACCCTGCAGAGCCGGAGTTTCACCAGGCGGTGAAGGAAGTCCTGGAGTCTCTGCGTGTGGTGATCGAGGCCAACGAGGAAAAGTACAGAAAAGAAGCGCTTCTTGAGCGGCTGGTTGAGCCGGAGCGCCAGATCAAGTTCCGGGTTCCGTGGGTGGACGATGCGGGACAGGTTCAGGTAAACACAGGTTACCGTGTACAGTTCAACAGTGCCATCGGACCATACAAGGGAGGCCTGCGCCTTCACCCCTCTGTAAACCTGGGGATCATCAAGTTCCTTGGATTCGAGCAGGTATTCAAGAATTCTCTTACCGGACTGCCCATCGGCGGCGGCAAGGGCGGATCTGATTTCGATCCAAAGGGCAAATCTGATAGAGAAGTGATGGCTTTCTGCCAGAGCTTTATGACAGAACTTTGCAAATATATCGGCGCGGATACGGACGTTCCGGCAGGAGATATCGGTACCGGCGCAAGAGAGATCGGCTATCTCTTCGGGCAGTACAAGCGGATCAAAGGCCTGTATGAAGGCGTGCTCACCGGCAAGGGCCTGACCTACGGCGGATCTCTTGCAAGAACCGAGGCTACCGGATACGGACTTCTGTATCTTACCGAGGAACTTCTGAAGATCAACGGCAAAGAGCTGAAAGGCAAGACCGTTGCCATCTCCGGTTCCGGAAATGTTGCGATCTACGCCACAGAGAAGGCGCAGCAGCTGGGAGCCAAGGTAGTGACCGCCAGCGACTCCACCGGATGGGTATACGATCCGGACGGAATCGATGTGGCCGCGCTTAAAGAGATCAAGGAAGTAAACCGGGCAAGACTGACCGAGTACAAGAAATACCGTCCCAATTCCGAGTATCACGAGGGCCGTGGCGTATGGTCCGTGAAAGTGGATATCGCTCTTCCCTGCGCGACTCAGAACGAGCTGCACCTGGAAGACGCCAAGATGCTGGTGGAGAACGGCTGCTTCGCAGTAGCGGAAGGCGCAAACATGCCTACTACCATGGAGGCTACCCAGTATCTGCAGGAGCACGGAGTCCTCTTTGCGCCCGGCAAGGCTGCAAACGCCGGTGGCGTGGCAACCTCCGCGCTGGAGATGTCCCAGAACAGCGAGCGATTAAGCTGGACCTTTGAGGAAGTAGACAGCAAGCTGAAAGGCATTATGGTGAACATCTGCCACAATATGGCAGACGCCGCAGAGCGTTACGGCATGCCCGGCAACTATGTGGCAGGCGCCAATATCGCGGGATTTGAGAAAGTCGTAAACGCCATGGAGGCACAGGGAATCGTATAGTTTTTTTCAAGTGGGGACGTGGTATTTTTGAAAATACCACGTCCCAGATTGAAAATACCCTGTCCCCTTTTAGAAAAATGAAAAAAGGTGTTGACAATCTTCGTCAACCAATAGTATAATAGCAAAGCGGGTTCGAGATAAGGAACTCGAAAGTATATGGGGTCTTAGCTCAGCTGGGAGAGCATCTGCCTTACAAGCAGAGGGTCATAGGTTCGAGCCCTATAGGCCCCATATCCATGTAATATGGCGGAATAGCTCAGTTGGCTAGAGCACACGGTTCATACCCGTGGTGTCGCTGGTTCAAATCCAGTTTCCGCTACTGGGAAGAGCCCTCTTATAAGGAGGGTTCTTTTTTTGTATTTAGGAAATGTCCCTTGTAATCTGCCGCTTGTCTGAGATTCTTCCGTATGCTATAATAATCGGGAAATTGGAGCGTGGGCCTTATTAGGGCGGCACACAGGATGAAGGAGGATATTCTATGAGCAGAAGCCGTGTGTTTTTCAGAGTGATCGTGGGAGGATATCTGGCCTACACAGGGTTCTCCCTGGCCGGGAGGGCTCTTTCTGAGAGACCGGACAATTATATCATATACACTATCGTGGGAATTTTGTTCCTGATCGCGGGCGTGGCCTGGTGCGCCAGCGCGCTGATCCGGATCGCCAAACACGATTATGTGGACAATTATGCAGATGACGAGCCTGAGATCGAGGATGACACCGACACAGAGAAGAAAGACGAGGAATCATAATGCGGATCGGAATGGGATATGACGTGCACAGACTGACGGAAGGAAGAGACCTGATCCTGGGAGGCGTGAAGATCCCCTATGAGAAGGGGCTTCTCGGGCACTCCGATGCGGATGTGCTCCTCCATGCGGTGATGGATGCCCTTTTGGGCGCGGCGGCGCTGGGAGATATCGGGAAGCATTTCCCGGACACGGACCCTGCCTATGAAGGAGCTTCCAGCATGAGGCTCCTGGAGCATGTGGGGAAGCTTCTGGAGGAGCGGCTCTATGTGGTGGAGAATATCGACGCCACCATCATCGCCCAGAGACCTAAGATGGCGCCCCATATTGAGGAGATGCGCCGGAATATCGCGGCGGCCCTTCACCTGGAGTTAGATCAGGTCAATGTGAAGGCCACCACGGAAGAAGGACTTGGCTTTACCGGAACCGGAGAGGGCATCTCCGCCCAGGCGGTGGCCTGTCTGGAGTCGGTACGAAATTACAGCTATCCGGTAGGAGGAGACTGCGGAAACTGCGGCGGCTGTCCCAACGCGGCAGATCAATAGGACAGGATAAGAAGGGAAGTAAAATGGAAATCCGAAAACTGGAGCCACAGGAACACGGGAAGACAAGAGCCTTGTATGAGGAAGTCTTCTCTGGGGACAGTCGTTCCTTTGTGGACTACTATTATACAGAAAAAACCAGGGATAATCAGATCTATGTGGTGGAGGAGGCAGGAGAGATCCAGGCCATGCTCCATCTGAATCCCTACACGCTGATGGTGAACGGCAGCAGGAAAGCGGCTCATTATATCGTGGCGGTAGCCACCCGGAAGGAATACCGGGGGAGAGGCTATATGGCCGCCCTTCTTAAGCAGGCTCTTACCGATATGTATCAGGCGGGGGAGAGTTTTACCTTTCTTATGCCGGCGGCGGAGGCCATTTATCTGCCCCATGATTTCCGGACGGTGTATGAGCAGCAGCGGAAATTCTGCCCGGAGGAAGAGTACAGACAGGCGCCTGGCCCGGCGTCTGAGGATCCGGGGATCCTTCTAAGCAAGGCGAAGGAAGAAGAATCAGAGGAGCTGGCAGAGGCGGCCAACGGCTGGCTTGGGGAACATTTTCAGGTGTATGCCCTCCGGGATGAGGCCTATTATCGCAGACTGCAGAAAGAATACGCCAGCGACGGCGGCTGTCTGATGATCGAGAGGGAAAATGGAGTGATCACAGGCTGCCGGACCTATATGCCGGGGGAAACCGGGGAGGAGAAGCCAAAGATCATGATCCGCATCACAGACCTGCGGCGGATGCTGATGTCCCTGCGGCTGAAAAGCCTGATGGCAGTCTGCTTCCAGGTGACAGACCCCATCCTTCCGGAGAACAACCGGTGCCTGGTCCTTACAGGAACGGAATTCTCCGGCGTGATGCTGATGGACGGAAAGCAGGAGAACAGCGAAGGGACCATCCCCATCGGGGCCCTGGGAAGTTTCCTGTTTGGAGCCAAGACAGTGGAAGAACTGACCCGGGAGCCTGGGGTGGATATGACGGAGCGGATGAAGCGGGAGATGGAAAAGATCATCCCTCTTGATAAAATTTACCTGAATGAGACGGTGTAAATTAACAATTGACAAATCCGGGGATTTCCCATATGATATATGCTATATAGGGCAAAGGCGCTGAGCGGAAAGAGTAGCAGAAGACGGACCTGAAAGAGAGAAACTGTCACCGGCTGAAAGCAGTTTTCAGAGAAATCACTGTGAAGTGCATCCGGGAGCCTGTCCGGCGAACCATTTATGTTCCAGTAGCCGGGCACGGGTTACACACGTTACGTGTATCGAGGGGAGGACCTTCCGTAGAGAAGGACGCCTCTATAAGAGTGGAACCGCGGAGTATAACTTCGTCTCTTGTTTAGAACCATATACAGGAGACGGAGTTTTTTATTTGCCAGAAAAGGAGACAGATAGCATGGGAATTCTATCGTATATTCAGGAGGAGATTCAGGTGATCCGGGAGCGGGACCCGGCCATTAAGTCTAACATGGAGGTGTTCTTATACCCCAGTTTTAAAGCCATCCTGCGCTACCGGCTGGCTCATAAGCTGTATCTTAAGAAGCATTACTTCCTGGCCCGCTGGATCTCCCAGAGGGCGGCGCGCAAGACGGGCATTGAGATCCACCCGGGAGCCACCATCGGGAAGGGCCTGTTCATCGACCACGGAAGCGGCGTGATCATCGGGGAGACGGCGGAGCTTGGGGACAACGTGACCCTTTACCAGGGGGTGACCCTGGGAGGGACCGGCAAGGAGAAAGGCAAACGCCACCCCACCCTGAAGGACAATGTGATGGTCAGCGCCGGCGCGAAAGTGCTTGGCTCCTTCACCATCGGGGAGAATTCCAAGATCGGCGCCGGGTCGGTGGTACTTAAGGAAGTACCGCCAAACTGTACAGTAGTGGGCGTCCCCGGACGGGTGGTGAAGATGGGCGACCAGAAGATCCCCCGGATGGATCTGGACCAGATCCACCTGCCGGACCCCATCAGCAACGACATCCGGGAACTGCAGGCGGATAACCTGCGGCTCCACAGCCGGATCCTGGAGATGGAAAAGCATATGAGATGTATGCAGGAACAGAATATCAAGATCTTAGATGAGGAGGAAATAAAAGAAGATGAAGCTGTATAACACACTGACCAAGAGAAAAGAGGAATTCGTCCCCCTGGAGACGGGGAAGGTGAAAATGTATGTCTGCGGGCCCACGGTCTATAATTTCATCCATATCGGGAACGCAAGGCCTATGATCGTGTTTGATACGGTGCGCCGGTATTTTGAGTACAAGGGATACGATGTGAACTACGTGTCCAACTTTACCGATGTGGATGACAAGATCATCAACAAAGCCATTGAGGAAGGGGTATCCGCCCAGGAGATCTCTGAGCGGTACATCAAGGAGTGCAAGAAGGACATGGAGGGCATGAATGTAAAGCCTGCCACCACCCATCCCCTGGCTACCCAGGAGATCTGCGGCATGGTGGAGATGATCCAGACTCTGATCGATAAAGGCTATGCCTATGAGAAGAACGGAACCGTTTACTTCCGCACCCGCCAGTTCAAGGAGTATGGGAAGCTGTCCCACAAGAACCTGGATGACCTGCGTTCCGGCGAGCGCTCGCTCCTGGTGACCGGCGAGGACGAGAAGGAAGATCCCCTGGATTTCGTGCTGTGGAAGCCAAAGAAAGAGGGAGAGCCTGCCTGGGAGTCGCCCTGGAGCGACGGCCGTCCCGGCTGGCATATCGAGTGTTCCGTAATGTCCAGGAAATATCTGGGCGAACAGATCGACATCCACGCCGGCGGCGAAGACCTGATCTTCCCCCATCATGAAAATGAGATCGCCCAGAGCGAGGCGGCTAACGGCAAAGAATTTGCCCACTACTGGCTGCACAACGCCTTCCTGAACATTGATAACCGGAAGATGAGCAAATCCCTGGGCAACTTCCGTACAGTGCGGGAGATCAGTGAGCAGTATGACCTGCAGGTGCTGCGGTTCTTCATGCTCAGCGCCCATTACAGAAGCCCGTTGAATTTCAGCGCCCAGCTGATGGAATCTTCCAAAAGCGGCCTGGAGCGGATCGTGAACGCGGCGGAGAACCTGAAGTTCTGGATGAAAAATGGAAAGGCAGAGGCCCAGACAGAAGAAGAGGCGAAAAGCTTCGCTCAGACCGACGCCTTCGTGGAGGCTTTCGAGAAGGCCATGGACGATGATTTCAACACGGCGGACGCCCTGGCGGCAGTCTTTGAACTGGTGAAATTCATCAACACCAGCGCGGATGAGAACAGTTCCAGAGAGTATCTCCAGAACCTGCTGGATCGGCTGCGGACTCTGACGGATGTGCTGGGCCTGATCGTGGATAAGGAAGAAGAGCTTCTGGACGAAGAGATCGAGAAGCTGATCGAAGAGCGCCAGGCGGCAAGAAAGGTAAAGGACTTCAGGCGGGCAGATGAGATCCGGGATGAGCTGGCGGCAAAAGGGATCATTCTGGAGGATACCAGAGAGGGTGTAAAATGGAAAAAAGCGTAACATGGCAGTTTGACACCCTGCTTAGGGAGATCTTTCAGCTGCCGGAGGGAAAGCCGGGGGAATATTCTCCCCTGGTGCTTGCCTACCTGGGGGACGCCATCTATGATCTGATCATCCGCACCCTGGTGGTAGGGGACGGCAACCGGCAGGTGAAGAAGCTCCACAAGGCTACCAGCGCTCTTGTGCAGGCTTCTGCTCAGTCCCGGATGATGGAGGCCATCGAAGGGCTTCTCACAGAGGAAGAGGAAGGAGTCTACCGAAGAGGCAGGAACGCCAAAAGCTTTTCCACTGCCAAGAATCAGTCTCTTAAGGATTATCACCGGGCTACCGGATTCGAGGCGCTTCTTGGCTGGCTCTATCTTAAGCAGGACTGGGAGCGGCTGCTGGAGCTGGTGAAGGCAGGGCTTGACCATGAGAAGGGACAAAATGAGTAAGCAAAGAGACAGAGGGAAAGAGGAACCGATGACCATGGAACATTATCAGGAAGAAAAAGAAAACCGGATCGAGGGCAGAAACGCGGTGCTGGAGGCGATCCGGGCGGACCGGACCATAGAACGGCTCTACGTCCAGGACGGGTGCAAGGACGGTCCGGTGCAGACCATCTTACGAGAGGCGAAGAAGCGGGGCATTCAGGTGCAGTTTGTGGATAAGGCAAGGTTGTCCCGGCTGTCCCAGACCGGGAAGCACCAGGGGGTGATCGCGGACGCGGCAGCCTATGCCTATGCCCTGGTGGAGGATATGCTGGCCCTGGCAAGAGAGCGGGGGGAAGATCCCTTCCTGATCCTTCTGGACAATATTGAAGACCCTCGTAACCTGGGGGCCATTATCCGGACTGCCAATCTGGCAGGAGCCCACGGGGTGATCATCCCCAAGCGGCGGGCAGTGGGGCTTACCGCCACGGTAGCCAGAACCTCCGCGGGAGCCTTGAACTACACGCCGGTGGCCCGGGTCACCAACCTGGTGAAGACCATGGAGGAGTTAAAGGAGCAGGGGATCTGGTTTGTCTGCGCGGATATGGACGGAGAGCCCATGTACCGGCTGAACCTTACCGGTCCCATCGGCCTTGTGATCGGCAATGAAGGGGAAGGCGTGGGCCGGCTGGTGAAGGAGACCTGTGATTTTATCGCCTCCATCCCCATGAAGGGGGAGATCGATTCCCTGAACGCTTCCGTGGCAGCAGGAGTGCTGGCCTATGAGATCGTCCGGCAGCGGCTGGGATAAAAAAGAAGGAAAAGGAGGCGGTTTGGTGAGCGCCTATGACCGGATGACCGACGAGCAGCTGATCGAGAAGCTGCGGGGCGGCGACAGGAAGATCATGGATTATATCATGGAGAAATATAAGAACCTGGTGCGCAAAGAAGCCAACGCCATGTATCTTCTGGGCGGGGAGAACGAGGATCTGATCCAGGAGGGGATGATCGGGCTTTTCAAGGCGGTTCAGGATTATGATCTCCGGCAGGAGTCTTCTTTCTACAGCTTTGCCAGGCTTTGCATCACCCGGCAGCTCTACACTGCTATCGAGGCTTCCCGGCGGAAGAAGCACGGGCCTTTGAACTCCTATGTATCCCTCTATGACCGGAACGAGGAGAAGGAGCCTCTGATCGAGACTGTGGAGGCCAAGGGGGAGAGCAATCCGGAGGAGCTTCTGATCAGCCAGGAATATGTAAGACTTCTGGAGAGCGAACTGGAGGATACTTTGAGCGAGCTGGAGAACCGGGTCCTTTATCTCCACCTTCTGGGCACGGATTACAAGACCATCGCAAGGCTTCTGGACAGGAGCCCCAAGACCATTGACAATGCCCTCCAGAGGATAAAAGGAAAAACAGAAAAGATTTTGGAAAAATATCATTGACAAGACCAGGGTTTATAGTGTATAGTATCACTGTTGCAATCAATGATATCTGCTGCCGTGGCTCAGTCGGTAGAGCGTCGCCTTGGTAAGGCGGAGGTCGGCGGTTCGATTCCGCTCGGCAGCTTGATTACTCCCAGTACAGGGAGTAATTTTTTTGCCTGTTTGAGTCTGGAAGGGAAGATGGCTGCCCAGGCTTGTTTCCAGGAGGGTTTTATGATAAGATAAGGGGCGAAAATAATTGCTCTGTGAGGAGGAAGAACATGCAGGAAGAGACAGTTTCCAAGAATTTTATTGAGCAGGAAATAGATAAAGACCTGGCGGAAGGAGTGTACAGTGAAGTCTGCACCCGTTTCCCGCCGGAGCCTAACGGATATCTCCACATCGGACACGCCAAATCCATTCTTCTGAATTCCGGGCTGGCGAAGAAATATCACGGCACCTTCCATCTGCGGTTTGACGATACCAATCCCACCAAGGAGGACACGGAGTTTGTGGAGTCCATCAAGGAAGATGTGAAATGGCTGGGGGCGGACTGGAAGGATCACCTGTACTTTGCGTCCGACTATTTTGACGTGATGTATGAGTGCGCCCTGAAGCTGATCCGCAAGGGAAAGGCTTATGTCTGCGACCTGTCTGCAGATGAGATCCGGGAATACCGGGGGACTCTGACTGAGCCCGGGAAGAACAGTCCCTACCGGGAGCGCTCTGTGGAAGAAAACCTGCGGCTCTTTGAAGAGATGAAGGAAGGAAAATATAAAGACGGAGAGAAGGTGCTCCGGGCCAAGATCGATATGGCTTCCCCCAACATGAACATGCGGGATCCGGTGATCTACCGGGTGGCCCATATCGCCCATCACAATACAGGGGACAAGTGGTGTATCTATCCTATGTATGATTTTGCCCATCCCATCGAGGACGCGGTGGAGAAGATTACCCATTCCATCTGTACCCTGGAGTTTGAAGACCACCGGCCGCTCTATGACTGGGTAGTGCGGGAGTGCGAATTTGACCCGGCGCCCCGCCAGATCGAGTTTGCCAAACTTTACCTTACCAATGTGGTTACCGGCAAGCGCTACATTAAGAAGCTGGTGCAGGAAGGGATCGTGGACGGCTGGGACGACCCAAGGCTTGTGTCCATTGCGGCTCTTAGAAGACGCGGGTTCACGCCGGAATCTCTCCAGATGTTCATCGACCTGTGCGGTGTGTCCAAGAGCCAGAGTTCTGTGGATTACGCCATGCTGGAGTACTGCATCCGGGAAGACTTAAAGCTGAAGCGGCCCCGGATGATGGCAGTGTTAGACCCCATCAGACTGATCATCGACAACTATCCGGAGGGCGAGACGGAATACCTGGATGTGGACAACAACCTGGAGAACCCGGAGCTTGGCACCCGGAAGGTTCCCTTCTGCCGGGAGCTTTACATTGAGCGGGAGGACTTTATGATCGAGCCGCCCAAGAAGTATTTCCGTCTGTTCCCAGGCAATGAAGTGCGCCTGATGAACGCTTATTTTGTCAAATGTGTGGATTACGAGACCGACGGGGATGGCAATGTGACCACCGTCCATGTGACCTATGATCCGGAGACCAAGGCAGGAACCGGATTCACCGGAAGAAAGGTGAAGGGCACCATCCACTGGGTGGCGGCGCCCTATGCGAAGACAGCGGAAGTGCGCCTCTATGAAAACCTGGTGGACGAGGAAAAAGGCGTTTATAATAAGGAAGACGGGTCCCTGAACTTAAATCCCAATTCCCTGACCATCCTGAAGGACTGCAAGGTGGAGGACAGCTTCGGGGAAGCGGCTCCTGGGGACAGCTTCCAGTTTGTGCGCAACGGATACTTCTGTATCGATTCCAGGGATTCTACGCCGGAGGATCTGGTGTTTAACCGGATCGTATCCCTGAAGAGTTCCTTTAAACTGCCAAAATAAATTGCTGAATTTTCATTGGGGACGTGGTATTTTCGAAAATACCACGTCCCCGATCCAGTATATGCCGGAGTTTTGCCATGAATGAACTGACCATCAATCTGAAATCACATTCAAAAACGCCGCTCTATGAGCAGATCTACCGCTACATCAAGGAGAATATCCAGGAGGGGAAGATCGCCTGCGGGGAGAAGCTTCCTTCCACCCGGGCTCTGTCCGCTCATCTGGAGGTAAGCCGGAGTACGGTGGAGCTTGCCTACGAGCAGCTTTTATCAGAAGGATACATTGAATCCCAGCCCTGCCGGGGCTTTTTTGCCTCCCGGCTGGAGGGGCTGTATCAGCTGACCCGGGTGAAGGAAGAGGAGAAGACACTTCCCAGAGAAGAGAAGGCCTGGCGTTATGATTTTACCCCTCACGGGGTGGATCTTAAAAGCTTTCCCTACCATGTATGGAGGAAGCTGTCCAAGGAGATCCTGATGGACGACCGGACGGAACTGTTCCGCTCCGGGGATTCCCAGGGGGAATATGGGTTCCGCCGGGCGGTGGCCCGGTATCTCTACCAGGCCCGGGGAGTGAACTGCAGGCCGGATCAGGTGGTGATCGGCGCGGGAAGCGACTATATCCTGATGCTGCTCTCCATCATCCTGGGGACGGATCACACGGTGGCTTTTGAAGACCCTACTTACATGCAGGCATTTCGGCTGGCCGGAGACCTGGGCTATCAGCGTGTGGCGGTGCCGGTGGACCGGGACGGCATGCAGGTGGCGGCTCTTATGGAGACCGGGGCCGACATTGCCTATGTGACTCCTTCTCATCAGTATCCCACCGGGATCGTGATGCCGGTGCGCCGGCGGATGGAGCTGCTCCGGTGGGCGGGGGAAGATCCCGGCCGTTATATCATTGAGGACGATTATGACAGTGAATTCCGCTACAAGGGGAAACCCATCCCGGCCCTGCAGGGCTACGACAGCCGGGGGCAGGTGATCTATCTTGGCACCTTCTCCAAATCCATTGCCCCGGCCATCCGCTTAAGCTACATGGTGCTGCCGGAACCTCTTCTGGAGAGATATAAGGAGCGTCACCGCTTTATCAACTCCACCGTGTCCAAGGTGGACCAGATGATCGTGCAGAAATTTATTGAGGAAGGATATTATGAGAGACATCTCAATAAGACCAGGGCTCTCTACAAGAGCCGCCACGACGTGCTGATCGAGGAACTCAAACCTCTGCTTGGGGCCTGCCGGATATCCGGAGAGCATGCGGGAGTCCACCTGCTTCTCACCTTTCCGGAAGGGAAGTCGGAACAGGAGCTGATCCAGGCTGCCGCAGAAGAAGGGATCCGGGTCTATGGCCTGTCTGATTACCAGATCCATCCGGGGAAGGCAGATCAGGCCACCATCCTTCTGGGGTACGCCAACCTGACGGAGGGAGAGATCCGGGAGGCTATGGGGCGTCTGGTGGAGTTGTGGAAAAAGTTCTAGAGACAGGAAAAGCGCCGGTTTGCTGCACCGGCGCTTTTGATCTTCGTCTATTCCTTGTCAGAATTGGAGCTGTCTTCGGGAGCGGCGTCCTCTGATTTTTCAGAAGCGTCCTCAGAAGCTTCTTCTGTCTTTCCGGGAGTCAGCGGAACATATTCCCGGTCGGCGGATTTCAGATCGCTGTCCAGATCAAAATCCTCGTCTTCGAAAACATCTTCCCCATCCTCGGCGTCCTCGCATTCACGCTTTTTAAAATAATAGAGAATTCCTGCGGCGGCTCCCGCAAGAGCGGTCAGTCCCAGTAACTTCTTCAGCCATTTTGCCATATGATTCGATCTCCTTTCACAGGGGAAGTACCCCTTATTAGCTGTATTGTAATACTTTTTCGCAGAAAAGGAAAGGGGAACTTTTCCCTGTTAAGGTTTTTTGGCAACGGTTGAGCGGCGGGGGAAAGTGTGTTACACTGTATCCGTGGTGTTTTTTCAAGAGAAAGGGAGTAAGACATGAGTAGAAACGAAGCACCTGGAACAGCCAAGAAGGGCCTGTTCCGTATTGTTTTCAGCAGAACAGGGATCATCCTTTTGCTTTTGCTGCTCCAGATCTGGCTTTTTGCCTGGAGCAGCACGTATCTGGAGGCATACCTGAAATACATCTATGGAGCGCTGACCGTCCTGGGCGTGATCGTGCTGATCTATATCATCAATTCCGAGGGGAATCCGGCTTTTAAAATGACCTGGATGCTTTTTGTCATGGCTTTCCCGGGATTTGGCACACTGTTCTATATTTTTACCAAGCTGCAGCCGGGAACTCATTTCATGCGGGACCGGCAGGCGGCGCTGAAGGTGGAGACAGACGCCTATATGCAGCAGGACCGGGAGGTGGTGGAGGCAATCTGGGCCAGCAAATCCGCCAACGCCCAGTTGTCCTATTATTTGTCGGGACTGGGATTCCCTACATACCGGAATACAGAGGTGACCTACTTTCCGCTGGGAGAGTATAAGTTCCGGCAGCTCGTGGAGGAACTGAAAGCCGCCCGGAAGTTCATTTTCATGGAATATTTTATTGTGGAAGAAGGATATATGTGGGATACTATCCTGAAGATCCTGCGCAAGAAAGTGCGGGAAGGGGTGGAAGTGCGGTTTATGTACGACGGCATGTGCGCCATTTCCATGCTGCCTTACAATTATCCGGCACAGCTTAAGCGCTATGGGATCCAGTGCAAGATGTCCAATGCGGTGCGGCCTTTCCTCTCTACCACCCAGAATAACCGGGATCACCGGAAGATCTGTGTGATCGACGGGAAGGTGGGCTTTACCGGAGGCATCAACCTGGGGGATGAATACATCAACCGGAAGGTGCGGTTCGGACACTGGAAGGATACAGCCGTGATGCTGAAAGGGGACGCAGTGCAGAGCCTGACCATGATCTTCCTGCAGATGTGGAACGTGGAGGAGCGAAGGCCGGAGAATTACAGCCGTTATCTCACCCGGAAGCGGGAGGGGCTCAGGCGGGAGCTGGGCTATGTGATCCCTTACGCGGACAGTCCTTTTGACAATGAAAATGTAGGGGAAGAGGTGTATTTCCACATCCTGAACCATGCCAAGAAATACGTCCATATCATGACCCCCTACCTGATCCTGGACAATGAGATGCTCACCACCCTGACCCGGGCGGCCAAGAGCGGTATTGAAGTGATCATCATCATGCCCCATATCCCGGACAAGTGGTATGCTTTTGTGGTGGCGAAGACCTACTACAAGGAGCTGATCGAGGGCGGGGTGCAGATCTATGAGTACCGGCCGGGATTTGTCCACGCCAAGGTGTTTGTATCCGACGACGATACCGCCACAGTGGGGACCATCAATCTGGATTACCGGAGCCTGTACCTGCATTTTGAATGCGGGACCTTTATCTACAACAACTCGGAGATCGACCGGATCGAGCGGGACTTCCAGCACACCCTTACCAAGTGCCACAAGGTGACCCTTCTGGAGGTGAAGAACCGGACCATCCTGACCAAGGTCTCCGGCCAGGTGCTGCGCCTTCTGGCGCCTTTGATGTAGCGTGATTTGACGGTTTACACCGGGGGAAAAATATAGTATAATGCAAACGGTGATTACCGACTTTAGGAGGAATGAATATGGTAAAAGCAGTAGTAGGCGCCAACTGGGGAGATGAGGGCAAGGGAAAGATTACCGATATGCTTGCCAGGGAAGCAGATATTGTCGTGCGTTTCCAGGGAGGAGCCAACGCGGGACATACCATCGTCAATAATTATGGCAAGTTCGCGCTCCACACCCTGCCGTCCGGGGTCTTCTACGATCACACGACCAGCGTGATCGGCAACGGCGTAGCGCTGGATATCCCGGTTTTATTCAAAGAAGTGCAGTCTATCGTGGACCAGGGCGTGCCAAAGCCAAAGCTTCTGGTATCGGACCGGGCGCAGATGGTGATGTCCTATCACAAGAATTTTGATGCCTATGAGGAGGAGCGGCTGGGAGGCAAGTCCTTTGGTTCCACCAAGTCCGGGATCGCGCCGTTCTATTCAGATAAATTTGCCAAGATCGGCTTCCAGGTCAGCGAGCTGTTCGACGACGCCCTTCTGAGAGAGAAGGTTGTGCGTGTGGCAGAGCAGAAGAATGTGCTGCTGGAGCATCTGTATCATAAACCCCTGATCGATCCGGAGGAGCTGTATCAGGAACTGCAAAGCTACAAAGAGATGGTGGAGCCCTATGTGTGCGACACCGCGCTGTTCCTGCACAATGCGCTGCAGGAAGGAAAGAGCGTGCTTCTGGAAGGACAGCTGGGATCTCTGAAGGACCCGGATCACGGGATCTACCCCATGGTGACTTCTTCTTCCACCCTGGCCGGCTACGGCGCAGTGGGAGCCGGAGTTCCGCCTCAGGAGATCCGGCAGGTCATCACTGTGTGCAAGGCATACTCAAGCGCAGTGGGAGCCGGAGCATTTGTCAGTGAGATCTTCGGAGAAGAGGCAGATGAGCTGAGACGCCGGGGCGGCGACGGCGGCGAGTTCGGCGCTACAACCGGACGTCCCAGGAGAATGGGATGGTTCGATTGCGTGGCTTCCCGCTATGGCTGCCGGATGCAGGGAACCACGGACGTGGCCTTCACGGTGCTGGACGTACTGGGATATCTGGAGGAGATCCCGGTGTGCGTAGCCTATGAGATCGACGGCAAGGAAGTCAAGGATTTCCCGCCCACCCACCTTCTTGAGAAGGCAAAACCGGTGATCAAGAAGCTACCGGGCTGGAACTGCGATATCCGCGGCATTCGGAAGTACGAGGAACTTCCCGAGAACTGCCGGAAATACATAGAGTTTGTAGAGCAGGAGATCGGCTATCCCATCACCATGATCTCCAACGGACCGGGAAGAGACGATATCATCTACCGGAAATAAGAAAGGAACATCAGAAAGCTGCTTTGTCTGGAAAGGACAGAGCAGCTTTTTCTTAATCTTTTTTAAGAAATCCCTCATGGTATTTTTAGAAATCTGCCACAGGCCGTACACATTTTCACGATAGAATGGCAGGGACATAAAAAAGATGTCATATCCGCAAGACCGGTTCCATATAATAATAAAAGCGGGGAGTGAGGGGGCGCGAAAGCAGAAGAATACCGCTTGAAAGACAGAAAATGGAGGTAACACAATGCAGCAGAGAAGTAAAGATGGTTATTTGGAAGAGCTTTCCATGGAAGAATATCTGACCAAACGGAAGAAACAACGGGAACGGGAAGAAAGAAAGGCCAGGAAACAGGTGCTTAAGGCTGATCCTGATCTTCTTCTCCTCGGCCTTTGAGCACACGGTACACCAGGATATAGGCGTAGAGTAGCACCGGGAAGATGATGGTGCAGGCCACGGAGGCCATCAGGAGATCCTCTGAGGCGGGCAGATCCAGAAGGGAGAAGACAAGAGTCGCCCCGTACATAGCAAAAAGCAGGAGCGCAGCCACAGCCGCCAGGATACGTTTTGTCTTTTTCATGGGAATCCTCCTTTACATCTCTTCCAGTCTTTAGTATATTATATAGATAGCAGTAAAAAATTGCAAATGAATCAGATACAAAAGGAGACAAGAACATGAGTCATACGTTGTTGGAACAGTGGCAGAGCCTTGCCTATAATGAGAAAGCAGACAGAGGACAGCTTCAGAGATTCTGGGGATCTTATTTCCAGATCGAGAAGGAAATCTATGAACAGCTCCTGGAGAACCCGGATGAGGAAGTAAAGGGAACGGTGAAGGAACTGGCGGATAAGTACGGACAGGAGGTCCTTACCATGGTAGGATTCCTGGACGGCATCAACGAAAGCCTGAAAGAGCCCAATCCCATTGAGACCATGGATGAGGACACCCAGGTAAGCCTTGCTTTTGATAAAGAGAAGCTTTACAAAAACATGGTGGCGGCCAAGGCGGACTGGCTTTATGAGCTTCCCCAGTGGAAGGAGATCTACTCTGAGGAAGAACTGAAGAAGCTGTACAAAGAACAGAAGGAGTCCGGAACCATCCGCAAGGAGAAGAAGATCGGCAGAAATGATCCCTGTCCCTGCGGTTCCGGAAAGAAATATAAGAAATGTTGTGGCAGATAGCTTTCGGAATAGCCGGCGTGTTGTGCGTCGGCTATTATCTGCTGATGGGGATCACCCTTCACAGGTGGAACTCTACCTTTGCCAGGTTCTGGCCTGTGCTGGGGGGCTGTTTTTTCCTCCTTGCCTTTTTGCAGGGAGTTCTGCCTGAACGGGGAGCCTTCCTTATCCGGGCAGGCGTCTGTGTAGGCCTTGTGATAATGCTGACGCTGATCCTGGCGGTATTTACCGGGATGCGGCCCTGGAAGGAACGGAAGCTTTCCTGGCTTGTAGTGCTGGGCGCCCATGTGGCGGGGGTGCGAGTGACAGATTCCCTTGAGCGGAGGCTTCTGGTGGCAGCAGGATACCTGAAGCGCCATCCGGAGACGAAGGTGGTGGTATCCGGAGGCCAGGGAGAAGGAGAGGATATCACTGAGGCAAAAGCCATGGAGGAGTACCTGATCCGGCAGGGGATCGACAGAGAGCGGATCTACTGTGAAGATCGGTCCGCCACAACCAAAGAGAATCTGGAATTCTCCGCAGCGTATATTAAGGATCTGAGCCTCCCGGTGGGGATCGTCACCAGCCATTACCATATGTACCGGGCATGCCGTTATGCCAGGCGGGCAGGGTATCAGGATCTGGGGCGTCTGCGCGCCGGCTGCCTTCCGGTACTGTTTGTCAATTATATGGTGCGGGAGGCCCTGGCGGTGCTGAAACTGTGGCTGGCGGGATAATCCGGGGTTGACAAACAAGGCGTGGGTGCTATAATAGGTACATATATGGGAACACGTTGAAGAGAAGAGTAGGACAGGAAAGGGATCAAGAGAGAGGAGCAACAGGCTGAGAGCTTCTTATCCGGGAACTGTCTGAAGACCACCTCCGAGTGACTGCGAACCAGTCCGGTGACTCCGTTATCGTCATAAGGAAAGAGGTTCCGGCGTTTGTCCGGTTCAATTGGGGTGGAACCACGGGAAAGACTCGTCCCCTGCAGCAGATCTGCTGCAGGGGATTTTTTTATTTCTGGGGAGCGCCTGTTCCCATGGCACAGGCAGATAAGGAAGGTGAAGCGTTTGAGCAGAAGAACCTGCAGGCACAAAGTACAGTATTATGAGACAGACCAGATGGGGATCGTCCATCATTCCAACTATATCCGCTGGTTTGAGGAGGCAAGGACCGACCTGATGGACCAGATCGGATTTGGATATGAAGAGATGGAGGAGCGGGGGATCTTAAGCCCGGTGCTCTCCGTGGAGGCAGATTACCTGCGGATGGTGCACTTTGGGGACACCGTTACCATCGAGACCCATATCCAGTCCTATAACGGCATCAAGCTGACTGTGGCTTATGAAGTGATCGGCGATAAGACAGGGATGGTCCACTGCCGGGGGACGTCCAAGCATTGTTTTATCAACCGGGATGGAAGGCCTCTGTCCCTGAAGCAGGCCTGCCCGGAGATCCACAGGCTGTTTGCCGGCGAACTGGAAACCCAGGAGAAAGAATCTTAAAACATATAAAGAAAGGAAAGAGAGAACATGAAAATCACACTGAAAGACGGATCGGTAAAAGAGTATGGACAGAGCATGGCAGTCATCGATGTGGCCAGAGACTTAAGTGAAGGCCTGGCCAGAGCGGCTACCTGCGCCAAGGTGGACGGAGAGGTGAAAGACCTGCGCACCGTGCTGGACAAGGACTGCGAACTGGAGATCCTGACCTTTGATTCTGAGGAAGGAAAAGGGGCTTTCAACCACACCGCATCCCACATTATGGCCCAGGCGGTAAAGCGTCTCTATCCGGAGACCAAGCTTGCTATCGGTCCTTCCATCGCCAACGGATTCTACTATGACCTGGACCGGGAGACTCCATTTACCACAGAGGATCTGGAGAAGATCGAGGCGGAGATGAAGAAGATCGTCAAAGAGGATCTGAAGCTGGAGCGCTTTACCAGATCCAGAGACGAGGCAGTGGCATATTTTAAGGAGAAAGAGGAACCTTATAAGGTAGAGCTGGTGGAGGATCTTCCGGAAGGGGAAGAGATCAGTTTCTACAGCCAGGGAGAATTCACAGATCTGTGCGCAGGCCCTCATCTTATGTCCACGAAGGCGGTGAAGGCATTTAAACTTACCAGTCTTGCAGGCGCTTACTGGAGAGGGGATGAGAAGAACAAGATGCTCACCCGGATCTACGGCGTGGCTTATCCCAAGAAAAGCGAACTGGACGACTACCTGCACATGATGGAAGAGGCAAGAAAGCGGGATCACAGGAAACTGGGAAGAGAACTGGGACTTTTTATGATGAGCGACGAGGGACCGGGCTTCCCCTTCTTCCTGCCAAAGGGAATGGAACTGAAGAACACCCTTTTGGATTACTGGAGAAAGCTCCACCGGGAGAAAGGCTATGTAGAGGTGTCCACACCTATTATCTTAAGCCGTCACCTGTGGGAGAACTCCGGACACTGGGATCATTATAAAAACAACATGTATACCACAGTCATCGACGAGGAAGACTATGCGGTAAAACCCATGAACTGCCCGGGCGGCATGCTGGTATATAAGTCAGAGCCCCGCTCCTACAAGGATCTGCCGATCCGGATGGGAGAGCTGGGACTGGTACACCGGCATGAGAAATCCGGTCAGCTCCACGGACTTATGCGTGTCCGCTGCTTCACTCAGGATGACGCCCATATCTTCATGACGCCGGAGCAGATCCGGGATGAGATCAAGGGTGTGGCCCAGCTAATCGATGAAGTCTACAGCCTGTTTGGATTTAAATATCATGTAGAACTGTCCACCCGTCCGGAGGACAGCATGGGAAGCGACGAGGACTGGGAGATGGCGACAGAAGGTCTTCGTGGCGCGCTGGACGACATGGGCCTTGACTATATCGTCAATGAAGGAGACGGCGCCTTCTACGGGCCGAAGATCGACTTCCATCTGGAGGACTCCATCGGAAGAACCTGGCAGTGCGGGACTATCCAGCTGGATATGCAGATGCCTCAGCGGTTTGACCTGGAGTACACAGGAGCAGACGGAGAGAAACATCGTCCGATCATGATCCACCGGGTTGCCTTTGGTTCCATCGAGCGCTTTATCGGCATCCTGATCGAGCATTTTGCAGGAGCCTTCCCAACTTGGCTTGCGCCGGTGCAGGTAAAGGTGCTTCCCATCTCCGACAAGCATATGGATTATGCGCAGAAGGTATATGAGGCTCTGGAGGCAGCAGGCATCCGCTCCGAGATCGACACCCGGGCTGAGAAGATCGGTTATAAGATCCGGGAGGCTCAGGTGAACAAGATCCCCTATATGCTGGTTGTAGGCGGGAAAGAAGAGGAGACCGGCAAGGTTTCCGTCAGAAGCCGGTTCGCGGGAGATGAAGGCCAGAAAGATCTGGCGGCCTTCATTGAGGATATCCAGAAAGAGATCGCCGATAAGACCATCCGGGAAGTAGAGGTTGAGGAATAAAGCCGGATAGATCTGCAAGAAGCAGGGCATACTATCTTTGATACAGGCATTGGCCAGCAAAGGAGGGATAGTATGCCAGAATTAAAATGTACCGTACAGACCTGTGCCCACAACCAGAATTACTACTGTAACCTGGATAAGATCACCGTGGGCGGAGACAGCGCGAAGCGGGCGGCGGAGACCTGCTGCGACAGCTTCGAGGAGCGAAGAGAGGGCTCTTACTCCAATCAGATGAAAGAAGCTTCCGCAAACTGTGGCATCGACTGTAAGGCAAGGGAATGTATGTACAATGAGGACTGCGTCTGTCACGCGGGAAAGATCAGCGTAGAGGGCGGGAACGCCTGCTGCTGCGAGCAGACAGAATGCGCCACATTCCGCTGTTAGGAAGAAAAAAGGGACAGGGTGAAAACCCTGTCCCTTTTAAAATGGCGTGCCGATCATATCGTATGGCGTCACCTGATAAACATAATAATTCAGCCAGTTGGTATAGAGATTGTTGGAAGTGGCCCTCCAGGTAAGGAGTGGCTTGTTCTCGGGATTGTCTTTCGGATAGTAGTTGACAGGCATCTGAATGTCCAGTCCCTTGGACAGGTCCCGCTTGTACTCGGTGTCCAGGGTGATCCGGTCATATTCCGGATGGCCCATGACGAAAATCTGCCGCCCGTTTTGGGCCATAGCCAGGAACAGTCCGGCTTCTTCGGATTCCGCCAGGATGGTAAGCCTTGGATCCTTGCGGACAGCCTCCAGGGGTGTCTCGGTGTGGCGGGAATGAGGAGCCAGAAATACGTCGTCAAATCCCCGGACCAGCGGGATCTTGCGGTTCATGACCCGATGCCAGAAGATGCCGAATACCTTGTGGTCAAGAGGGGCCTTGTCGATGTCGTAGTGATAGTAGATGCCTGCCTGGGCGCCCCAGCAGAGATGAAGGGTGGAAGTGACATGAGTCTTGCTCCACTCCATGATCTCTTTTAACTCTTCCCAGTAATCCACCTCTTCAAAGGGCATCTGTTCCACAGGAGCCCCGGTGATGATAAAGCCGTCGAATTTTTCTTCTCTGATCTCACAGAATTTCTGGTAGAACTTGTTTAAATGGCTGGTTGGCGTATTCTTGGACTGGTGGCTGGAAACCGTGACGAATACAACGTCTACCTGAAGAGGAGTATTGGAGAGAGACCGCAGGAGCTGCAGTTCCGTATCCTCCTTGAGGGGCATCAGGTTCAGAAGTCCGATCTTGATGGGACGGATATCCTGATGCATGGCCCGGTGCTCGTCCATGACAAAGATATTTTCTTTCTCCAGGATCTCCCTGACCGGCAGATCATTTTGTACTCGAATTGGCATAGCTTATCGTCCTCCTTCGCTGGTTCGCAGATAGAACTATTATACCTGCTGTGGAAAAATGCGTCAATGTCTTTACGTTTGAAAAGAAAAATGTTATAGTATGAATATACGAATAACATTTTCTGGATTGCGCGCTTTCGCGCGGTACAGACAAGCAGGGAGAGCAGATCATGCAAAATGTGTATGCGTCAAAACTTACAAAAGAAAAGATCTGGCCGGATTTTTCGGCTCATTTCAGGAGCCCTTTTACAGCGGCCTCTTATGAGTCGGACATCCGGGAGGTGATGGAGTATTTTAAGCGGGATTTCTGGAAGGTGCGGGAGGCGGAAGTGGAGACATATTTCCGCTGGATGGAACATAAGGTGGAGCAGGGGATCTTAAGCGGCGCCACAGTGGCCAAGAAGTTCAGGGAGCTGCATTCCTTCGCGGAATTTGCCTGTGTGAACCGGGAGCAGTACCGGTTGGGGAAGGGGTATCAGGATTACTATCAGCCTTATCTGAAGCGGATGGAGAAGCAGGAGCCCTATGCAAGATCTGTGCCGGCCGGACACGTGGACCGGCTTCTTGCCGCCGCCCAGGAGGATCTTATGGCTTATGGGATCATCCTGCTTTTGTACCGGGCAGGGCTTACTTCCACAGAGATCATCTGGCTTCGGCCCGGGGACCTGACGGTGTATGACAACGGCGTGTACGCGGCGGTGAGAGGCAGGAAGGAGCAGTGCCTGATCCCGGAGGATGTGTTCGCTGTGTTAAGAAAGTATCTGGAGACTTGTCCTGGGCAGCCCTTCTTGTTCTGCAGCAGCCGGGGGAACCAGATGAACCTGATGGGGATTAGCCGGCTTCTGAAGAAATATGAGAAGAAGGCGGGCATCCCATCCTACAGCGCCCAGAGCATCCGGAACACCTGCGGGTTTAATCTTTTTGCTTACGGGGCGGACGAAGAGCAAACTGCCAGCCGGCTTGGAGTGACGGGGGTCCAGATCCGCCGTTACCGGAATGCAGGGTACCGGGAGCAGCTCCAGCTGGAGGCGGAGAAGCTGGTGAAGCTGCGGGCAGAGCCTCCGGCTGCCGGTTTGTAAGTATGTTAAGAACGCGCAAAGCGTCAGAAAATTCACAAAACAAAGATAGATGTATATTTAACAATCTTTGGAGATGGTAAAAATTCACAAAAATGAGGGAATTAAATGAAAAATCTTGCTATTAAGAAAATTTTAAGGTACAATGGACGAAAGTAAAAAGTACATGTGAAAAGGAAGGGAAACGAAAAAAAGAAAAGAGCAAAGGGGGAATTGCATTTATGTTTGACGCTATTAATTCATTCGTTACCACGGTAAACGGCGTTGTATGGGGGTGGCCGATGATCATCCTGCTCCTTGGAACACATATCTTCATGACGTTCCGGACCGGATTCATCCAGAGACATTCCATCGGAAAAGGTATCAAGCTTTCCGTGACGAAAGACCCGGAAGCAGAAGGTGAAGTATCCCAGTTTGGCGCTCTTACCACCGCGCTGGCGGCTACCATCGGTACCGGTAACATCATCGGTGTTGGTACAGCCATCGCCATGGGTGGTCCCGGAGCGGTTCTGTGGATCTGGCTCAGCGGTGTATTCGGAATCGCTACCAAATATTCCGAGGCGCTGATCGCTGTTAAGTATCGTGTAAAGACAGAAGACGGACGTATGCAGGGCGGCGCGTTCTACGCGCTGGAGAGAGGCTTACATATGAAATGGCTTGGAATGCTGTTCGCCATTCTGGCCGGTGTCGCTTCCTTTGGTATCGGCTGTGCGACCCAGGTTAACGCCATCGCCACAGTTGCCAATGAGAACTTCAACATTCCGCCTCTTCCGGTTGGAATCGTGATCGCGTTACTTACCGCATTCGTTATCTTCGGTGGAATCAAATCCATTGCTAATGTATGTGAGAAACTGGTTCCCTTCATGGCAATCTTCTATGTACTTGGATGTCTGATCATCCTTGGCATGAACTATGACTTTATCATTCCCGCTATCGTTACCATTTGTAAGCTGGCCTTCACACCTGGCGCGGCTGCCGGTGGTCTGGTTGGTACCGGAATCCTGATGGCGATGCGGTTTGGTATTGCCAGAGGACTTTTCTCCAATGAGTCTGGTATGGGTTCTGCTCCTATCGCGGCTGCAGCGGCTCAGACCAGAAACCCGGTTCGTCAGGCGCTGGTATCCTCCACAGGAACCTTCTGGGATACCGTTGTTGTTTGTCTGATGACGGGTCTTGTACTGGTAACCACCATTATGAAGAACCCAAACATCAATGCAGATGAAGTATCTGATGGCGGTGTTCTGACTTCTCTGGCATTTGGTCAGATCCCGGTTCTTGGTCCATTGATCCTGACCCTTGGTATTATTACTTTCGCTTACTCCACCATTCTTGGATGGGCTTACTACGGTGAGCGGTGCGTGGAATACTTCGCAGGAAGATTTGGCAAGGGCATTCTGATCGGATATCGTCTCCTCTATATTGCAGTTGCGGCGATCGCTCCGGTAGTAGCTCTTGACCTGGTATGGCTGATCGCGGATACGCTGAACGCGTTCATGGCGATCCCCAACTTGATCGCAGTACTGCTTCTGTCTAACGTGATCGTGAAAGAGACAAAAGAGTACATCAACGATCTGGATAAGAAGGATGAGACTCCGATCCCGGTTATCAAGACCAAATCAGGAAGCGTAAATTAGTATAATTGGTGCGTGCACTTTTGAACATGTACTTTGTCCGGATGAAACCGGACAGAAACAGTTCCGTTCTGGTAGAAATACCGGAACGGGACTGTTTTTTACTTCGCAGGCATTGACGGCGGCTCTGTCTGGTGATAATATAGACAAGAACTACAGAATATAGTAATCCAAAAGATGATGTCTACCACATATGGTGAGAGAAGGGAAAGGCAGGAAAAAGGATGGCCAAGAGGATCGCACAGTTTCACAAGGTGAGTTTTGATAAGTTCCAGGAAGGATTTATTGACTGCTTCGGACCGGTGAAGGAGAGGGAGATCCGTGATATCTATGGAGCCATCAAGCTGCCGGTGCGGGCCACCAGAGGTTCCGCCGGATATGATTTCTTCGCGCCGCTGTCTCTTTCTATCGCGCCGGGCAGGACGGTGAAAGTTCCCACCGGGATCCGGGTGGAGATGCAGGAGAATTGGGTGCTGAAGTGCTATCCCAGGAGCGGGCTTGGATTTAAGTACCGGCTGCAGTTAAATAATACGGTAGGGATCATTGACAGTGATTATTTCTATTCCGACAATGAAGGCCATATTTTCGCCAAGATCACCAATGACACCAATGAAGGGAAGACGGTGGAGATCGAGGCGGGGACCGGATTCATGCAGGGTATCTTCGTGGAATACGGGATTACAATGGACGACGAGGTATCAACAGTCCGAAACGGCGGACTGGGGAGTACTACAGATAGATAAGGCCCAAAGAAAGGCCGAGTGAGGGACAGTGGGGTAGGCGCTGTTCCAGACCGGGGACGGGGTATTTTCAAGAATACCCCGTCCCTGGTTGCATATTCTGAGAACCGGACGGGCATGATAATTCCAGAAATATGTGATGAGGATGGAGGAAGGATCATGTCTGAGAGAAAACAGGTGACAGCTTCACGGGAGGCGAATACAGACTATCTGAATCAGGTGCTTCCCATCCGGGAGAGTTTCGACCTGATCCAGAGGGATATCCAGATCGGAGGGCGGATGGCCTCCTTTTATTTTATTGACGGCTTTATGAAGGACGAAGTCATGCTTAAGATCATGGATTCTCTCCTGAAGGTGAAGGAAGAGGAGATGCCGGCGGACGCCACACAGTTCTCCCGGCTGTGCGTTCCCTATGTGGAGGTGGATGTACTGGGAGATTTTGACCAGGTGCTGAAGAACCTGCTGTCGGGAGTGACCTGTCTCTTCATCGACGGTTATGAGGCCTGTATCGCCATTGACTGCAGGACTTATCCCATGCGGAGTGTGGAGGAGCCTGACAAGGACAAGTCCCTCAGGGGCTCCCGGGACGGGTTTGTGGAGACGGTGGTGTTCAACACTGCCATGCTGCGGCGGCGGATCCGGGATCCGGAACTGGTGATGGAGATGAAAGAAGTGGGGGACAGCTCCCGTACAGATGTGGCTGTGTGCTATATGAAGGACCGGGTGGACCAGGCGCTCCTTAAGCGGGTGGAAGAACAGATCGGCTCCATTAAGACCGGGGACTTAAGGATGAACCAGCAGAGCCTGGCGGAATGCCTGTTCCGGCGCAAGTGGTATAATCCATTTCCCAAATTCAAGTTCACAGAGCGGCCGGATACGGCGGCGGCCTGCCTGTTGGAGGGAAAGGTGGCCATCCTGGTGGACAATTCTCCCTCGGCCCTGATCCTGCCCACCTCCATTTACGATATGATCGAGGAGGCCAACGATTATTATTTCCCCACCCTGACCCGGGTATACCTGAAGGCGGCACGGGCGCTGATCAATTTCCTCACCATCTTCCTCACGCCGGTATTCCTTCTCTTTATGCAGAATCTCAACTGGCTGCCGGAGGTCTTTGCCTTTGTGGCGGTGAAGGATACGGTGAACATCCCTTTGATCTTCCAGCTTCTCATGCTGGAGATCGCCATCGACGGCCTGCGTCTGGCGGCGCTGAATACGCCCAGCATGCTGAGCACGCCCTTAAGTGTGATCGCCGGCCTGGTGATGGGAGAGTTCTCAGTAAAATCCGGCTGGTTCAACTCGGAAGTCATGCTCTACATGGCCTTTGTAGCGGTGGCAAACTATACCCAGCCCAATTTTGAACTGGGGTATGCGCTGAAATTCATGCGGCTCCAGCTGCTGGTGCTGACGGCCCTCTTTAACTGGGTGGGCTTTGCCGCCGGCTGCGGGATCGTGGTTATGAGCATCTGCTTTAACCGGACCCTCTCCGGAAGAAGTTATCTGGATGTGCGATTGAATTAGAGGAAACCGGGTGCTATAATAGGAAAAGAAACTTAAGAGAAAAGGAAATGACAGACTTATGCAGACATCTGAGGAGAAACTGGGCAGTCAGCCGCTGGGGAAACTGATGGTTTCCATGGCAGTACCGGCGGTGACGGCCCAGTTCATTAATGTACTTTATAATATCGTGGACCGGATCTATATCGGGCACATAGCGGGGTACGGGGATCTGGCCCTCACGGGAGTAGGAGTCACCTTCCCCATCATCACCCTGATCTCCGCCTTCAGCGCCTTCGCGGGAATGGGCGGAGCGCCCCTTGCCTCCATTGAGCTTGGGAGACGGAACCATGAGAAGGCAGAGCAGATCCTGGGCAATTCGGCGGCCATGATGATCCTGTTCTCCATCATCCTGACCATCGGGTTTTCCATCTTCAAGACGCCGGTGCTCTATGCCTTCGGCGCCAGCGACGCCACCATCGGGTACGGGGAAGACTATATTGCCATCTATCTTCTGGGAACCATCTTTGTCCAGTTGTCCGTAGGCTTAAACACCTTTATCAGCGGCCAGGGAAGCGCCCTGACGGCTATGCTGTCGGTGCTGATCGGAGCGGTGATCAATATTGTGCTGGATCCCATCTTCATCTTCCTGTTTGGCATGGGAGTGAAGGGGGCGGCCCTGGCCACCATCCTGTCCCAGGCGGTAAGCGCGGCCTGGGTCCTCCGGTTTCTCACTTCGCAGAAGAGTGTGATCCGGCTGCGGAAGCGTTATCTGAAATTCCATGGCCCGGTGGTAAAGAAGATCGCCGGCCTTGGGATCTCTCCGTTTATCATGCAGAGCACGGAGAGCCTGGTCAGCGTGACCTTGAACTATGGCCTGCAGAAATATGGCGGCGACCTGTACGTGGGCACCATGTCCATTATGACCAGTATTATGCAGGTGATCGTTATCCCTATCCAGGGACTGACCCAGGGCGTCCAGCCCATCACCAGCTATAACTACGGAGCGGGAAATAAGGAACGGGTAAAGGGGACCATGGTCCGCCTGATCGCTGTCTGCCTTGCGGGGACGATTATTTTCGCCGGGATCGCGGTGCTGGCGCCCGGAGTTTACGCCCGGATCTTTACGCCCAAGCCGGAATTGATCGAGATGACCTGCCGGTATATGCCGGTGTATTTCCTGGGGATGACTATTTTCGGGATCCAGTCCGCCTGCCAGTCTACCTTTGTGGCGCTGGGACAGGCCAGGGTATCGGTGTTTATCGCCCTTCTAAGAAAAGTGATCCTTTTGGTGCCCCTGGCTATCATCCTGCCGGTTTTCCTGGGAGTGGACGGCATCTATCTGGCGGAGCCAATGGCGGATATCACCTCGGTTCTGACCACCAGCGTAGTCTTTGCCGTTACTGTGAAAAAAATTTTGCGTAATATGGGGAAAAGTGGTATGATGAGTGCAGAAAAAGTGAAAAAGGAGGAGGAACGATGAGCGATTTTGTGATCACCGTGAACAGCACGGTGGACGTTCCAAAAGAATGGCTGGAAGAGAGAAATGTACCGGTAGTGCCGTTAAAGTATACAATAGATGGAGAGACTTATGAAGATATGAACGGCCTGTCTGCCAAGGAGTTTTTCCAGAAGCTCAGGGAGGGAAAGATGGCAGTGACTTCCCAGGTAAATCCGGAGGAGGCCAGAGCTGCTCTGGAGCCTTTCCTGAAGGAGGGCAAAGACGTGCTCCATCTGGGATTTTCTTCCGGACTGTCCGGCACCTGCAACAGCATGATGATCGCAGGAGAGGAACTGAAGGAGGACTACCCGGACCGGAAGGTGATCGTGATCGACACCCTGTGCGCCTGCCTGGGAGAGGCCCTGCTCCTCTACTACGCAGTGAAGCTGAGGGACGAAGGAAAGACCATCGAGGAAGTAGCCCAGTGGGCGGAGGAGAATAAGCTCCACATCTGTCATGACGTGACGGTGGACGATCTCAACCATCTGCAGAGAGGCGGCCGGATCTCCAAGACTACCGCCATCCTGGGCACCATGGTGCAGATCAAGCCCATCATCCACATGGACGACACCGGGCACCTGCAGGTGATCGGGAAGGAGCGCGGAAGGAAGAAATCCCTTAACAAGATCGTGGATATGGCGGTGGAGCAGTCAAAAGGCTGGGATAACGACATTATCATGATCACCCACGGAGACTGCCTTGAGGACGCAGAGTATGTGGCAGGTCTGGTGCGCCAGAAGATGGGCATCGACAACATCCTGATCAACAATATCGGAACCGTGATCGGAAGCCATACCGGCCCGGGAGTTGTGGCAGTGTTCTGCCTGGGTAACAAGCGATAGGACGGAAGAAGCCATGAGAAAGAATCTTGTGATCGACAGCCGCATGAAGGAGCTGTGGCCGGCAGTGCGGGTGGGCTGTCTTCAGTACCAGGTACAGGTAGAGAAGAAGAACCCGGAACTGTGGGCTTACCTTAAGAAAGAGATCTATAAGAAGGCAAAAGACGCCATCTTCGATTATGGGGTCAATGAGATCCCCAATATCAAAGAGTCCCGGGCGGCCTACAAGGCGTTCGGGAAGGATCCCAGCCGCTACCGGGTGTCCTCGGAGGCGCTGATCCGGCGGATCGGCCAGGGGAAGGGCCTCTATGAGGTGAACACGGTGGTGGATGTGAACAACCTGATCTCCATTGAGTCCGGATTCTCCGTAGGATCTTATGACACCGCCAGGATGGGAGAGGATCTTGTCTTCCGGATCGGAGAGGCAGGAGAGACCTACAAGGGGATCGGCAAGGAAGAGATCAAGATCGACGCCCTTCCGGTGCTGGCAGATGAGCAGGGCGCCATCGGCAGCTCCACCAGCGACTCGGAGCGGGCCATGATCACGGAGGATGCACAAGAGGTCCTGACGCTGATCTACTCCTTCTCTGACAACCAGGATCTGGAGAAAGCCCTGGAATCCGGCAGGAGATATCTGGAACAGTATGCGAAAACCTCCGGGATCCAGAGCTGGATCGTGGAATGAGCTAAGTTTTAAAATTAAATGCGAATAGAGTATTTAAACTCAATTCGCATTTATTTATTTTTATCATAGGGATATAAAAAAGTCAATGCGTATGAGTTTAAAAACTCATACGCATTATTTTTTTACTTTCAAGGAGGTGTAAAAAGTGGCAAGGAAATACAAACGACTTGTATTTGCGGACAGGCAGAGGATCGAGGAAATGCGCAGGCAGGGAATGAGCGAAAAAGAAATTGCCGCAGCGGTGGGCGTTCATATCGCGACGATTTATAGAGAATTAGATCGCGGGACGGGGAACGGAAAAAACGCTTATAGCGCAGAGGTGGCACAGAGGGCGATCGGATGAAAACGATATTTGAGGAAATAACACAAAGCCCGGAGACGTTGGGGAACTTCCTAGATAGCCTTCCAGTTTTGGAAGCGCCGTGGGATAAAGCGTTTCAAGAAAGATTTTGCGCTATGTGCAAGGCGAAAAATTGCGACGCGGAAAATTGCGAACATATGGAAGAAAGGAACAATCCGCATTGGTGGCTTGCACTGAAAAGATAAAAAAAAAGGAGAATCAAACCATGATAAACAAGGGGCTTTTCAGCAGTAAAACGGATCAGTGGGCGACGCCGCAGGAGTTTTTCGACGAACTGGATCGGGAATTTCATTTCGATCTGGATCCATGCGCGGATGAATCGAACCACAAGACACCGGAATATTTCACAAAGGAGCAGGACGGCTTGCTGCAGGATTGGAGCGGGCGACGTGTTTTCTGCAATCCGCCATATGGTCGGGCGATTGCGGCATGGGTAGAAAAAGCGTATAGAGAGGGGACGAAAGACGGAACGATCGTCGTCATGCTGATTCCGGCACGAACAGACACACGCTATTTTCACGATTTCATATTGCATAGATCGGAAATCAGGTTCGTTCCCGGACGATTAAAATTCGGCAGCGGGGGGGGGATCTGGCGCAGAAAACGCCGCCCCGTTTCCGTCAATGGTCGTTATATTTCGGGGCGCGGGTATGTAAGACGATGACGGCAGCAGGAGAAGGGGAAGGAGGATCAAACCGTGAAAGTATCAGATTTATTAAAGAAAATCGGGAGCATAGGCGGGGCGGAAATACATATCGAGTTCAAGGCGGATAAAAAGGATCCCGATCCTGATGTCGTGATGTTGGACGAATACACGTCGGAAGAAACCGCGAATCAGATTATCGAGCGGGCGGCGGGGTACACGCTTCAGGAAGTCAATTTTGAAAATAACGTTGTCACAGTGACAGCGATTCGGGCGGTGCGCCGCCCACAAAAGCAAAAGGAAAATAAAGCGCAAGACGTCCGCCGGGAAAAACAGAAACAGGAAATCCGGGAAGAATTGGACGAATTGAAACGAGCGGTCGCGGAATTGTTCGCGGCAATCGCTGAACCGTTCCGGCAAATTATGAGACAGAAGCCGGGCAGAAGAAACGGAATTATGTTCCGGGCGACGGCGGCGATCCGTCGGATTCTGACGCGGATATTTGGGAAAGGGGCGGACGAATGGATATAGGGCAACGCATGAAGCAGATCCGAAAAGAAAAGCGGATGACGCAAGAAGAAACAGCAGACCGCGCCGGGGTTACGGCGGTTTCGCTGTCACGGTGGGAAAATGGGGAGCGCAACCCGACGTTTCAGGACGTGGAAAAGGTCGCTAGAGCGTTGGGCGTTACTATGGAAGAATTAACGCGGGAACAAAAGCCGGGAACCGGGCTTCGGAAAATCATTGACGGGAAACTGTACGACACGGCGTCCGCCCGAATCATATTCGAGTTCAGACGGAAATATCAAGATCCGCTAAACCCGTTATTTTTCGGGGAAAACATGGTTCGGAATGTTTGGGAAGATGTTCAATACTTAAAAACCATTCGGGGAACGTATCTGTATTACTGCCCAAAAAGAAAAGAACTTGAAGTCGTGACAGAAAAGCAAGTCGCGGACACGATCCGGAAACTGGACGCGGACGCGTATATTCGCATTTTCGGCGACGTTGAGGAAGGATAAAAAATCAGGAAAGAAAGAGAGGATCACAAAATGGCAAGTTTAACAGATTTATTCAAAGCGGAAACGGAATTCGCGGTCAAGGCGTCGGAAATGTACGCTGTTATGAAAGAAGCAGCAAAAGCAGAATTTCTTCTGAACGCTGCAAAATGCGACGTCCCGCACACATACGCCCGGCAGATTGCGACAGGAGTAAAAGAGGACGCGGGAACGCCGGCATTTATCGGAATTGATTTATCGCGCGGAAAAGACAGCAGCGGGCAGCAGGACGAACAGAAAGACAAGGAGAACGGCGACGCGACGCCCGATCGGTGTCAGTCGGTCGGATCTGGTTCTGTCGGAATTGTTAGGCACAACGAACAGCGCGTCGAATGGATCGATATTCAGGACATTATCAAGAAAGGACGTGCGGGCGTATCGCTGCCGCCGGGAACGGAAATCAATTTCACACTTAAAAACGGAGATCTGGCGCAGGTTGTTGTCGTGGGCGTGGATCATTACGAAAAGGGCGATTGCGTGTTTTGGTTCCGCCGGATAGTTGGTCGTCACTGCATGAACCGGAACGGCAGCAACAAAAACGGATTTTCCGGCGCGGAGGATATGCGGGAATATCTGGAACAGATCTATTCATTGTTGCCGGATGAACTGCAGTCCGTGATTGCGTTACATACAACCGTCCAGAAAATCGACGGACAAACAATAAAATGTGAAGATCGCCTGTTCCTGATGACAGAATTCGAGGGGCGCGGCGACGCAGTATTTTCGGAATACAACGGAACGGGGAAACAGTTTCCGTTCTTTAAAGAACGCCGGAACCGCGTTGCATATGACGAGAACGGGGATCCTTGTTGGTACTGGACTGCCGATCCGTCCGCCGCGAACACGACGATCTTTTGCAGTTTCTACCTCTACGGCGGCAGCTACTGCGGCGGAGCGTCCGACGACGGCGGCGTCGCCCCGCTATTCGTCATCAGACAATCAGAAATCGCGCCGTCCGACAGCGACGGCGCAAAGGAAAACGTATGTTAGACTTCGGATTCTATAATATGGACTGTATGGACGCTATGCGGGACTTCCCGGACAAATATTTCGATCTGGCAGTCGTGGATCCGCCGTATGGGATAAAGGTTTTCGCAAAGGATAACGCGTCACGGTCAAAACTGGCAGCGTCAAAAAGTTACAAGAGATACGCGGGCGGCGACAACGCCGCCCCGGATCCTGAATATTTCGCGCAACTGAAAAGGATATCCCGGAATCAGATTATATTCGGCGCGAATCATTTTATGGATAATATCGCCGAAGGGTTCCGAGGGGGGGGCTTCCGGCGTTTCGTCGCCTTGTTGGATTGTGTGGGACAAGCAAAACGGGCAGAATGACTTCGCAGACGGAGAACTTGCGTACACATCATTTCAAACTGCCGTTCGGATTTATCACTTCACATGGGCGGGTATGCGGCAGGGGAATATGAGAAATAAAGAATTTCGCATACATCCGACGCAAAAGCCCGTAGCGCTTTATGACTGGATATTCCAGAATTACACGGAACGCGGTCAGAAAATTATTGATACACACGTCGGATCCGCTTCATCCCTGATCGCAGCACACAAAGCGGGGCTGCGATTCGTGGGTTTTGAACTGGATCCAGAATATTATTCTGCTGCCGTCAGTCGGTACGAGCGGGAAACGGCGCAGATAACGCTTTTTGATTATATGGAGCAGAAGGGAGAATGAAAAAATGGAAAAACAGATCGTAAAAGTAGAATCGTTATTAACGGTCATTTCGCCACAACAAACCGTCCGGATCATGGACGACACATTGTCAAAAAACGGAGCGGGAGCGGATCCGGAGGAAATAACGCTTTTCAAGGGCGCAGCGGTCAAGGCTTTTCGGGAGTTCGCGGGAAAAGGGGCGACAATCAAGCATATTTCGCCGGAGGTAGAACGGGAAACCGACGCCGAAGCGCCCCGTTATGTTATGCACATTTTTATCTATCGGGATTCAGCGCGATAGCAGCCGGACGGAAAGGAACGAACCGGAATGAGACTATCAGAACAGTTAAAAGTCATATCGACGATGGATAGGATCCGGATCATTCAGGGAAAACGCGGGAATCGCGATCCGGAACATGATCCAGACGCGAAAATATTGTTTTGCGATTATATGGGATCTCTGCAGTATGCGGACGCGGAAACGGAATTCCTGACACGGGATCCGGAAGTCGTCCGTATGGTCGCGCATATGGAAATCAGGCACAAAAAGTTCAGGGACCGCGGTTTAATGCCGCCGTATGAGCCGGAAGTGACGCGGATGTATGAATTTAAGGATCTGACAATTTTCCTTTACTACGATATTTATATTCAATAATTGGAAAGGCGGGAGATATGAAGCACGAACCAACAGCCGCAACAATGGCGGGAATATATCACTTAATGGATATGGAACTGAAAGATCTAAATGCGATCGATATCCGGGAAGCGAATCAGGCGTTTCGCCTGATATGTGAAGCAACGGACGGGATTCAGATTGAATTAAACGACGCGATCGAGATTATGACATATCCGGGAAAGGTAGCGGACGCCGGGCGCACATCGGAGGGACTGCACGAACAATTCACACAGATATACCGGACAGCGATCGAGATCGCCGGAAAATCGGTTCGTCTGGCAGCAATCGCCCGAACAGGGATCATTCAGTCGGAAACAATAAGCCGGATTGACAGGGCGGAGACAGGAGGGGGAAACAATGGACTTGAACGGAAATGTAATTTATGCAGTTGATTTTGACGGGACGTTATCGTTCGGGCGGTTTCCTGATATCGGGGAGCCGAACTATAATTTGTTTCATTTCCTGATATCAGAAAAAGAGCGCGGGGCGCGGTTGATTCTGCACACATGCCGAACAGGGGATAATCTGGCGGCGGCGGTGGATTACTGCCGGGATCACGGACTGGAATTTGAATTTGTGAACGAAAATCTGCCGGAACTAATTGAACTGTACGGCGGCGACACGCGGAAAATTAACGCGGATTTTTATATCGACGACAAAGCAATAAATCCGATCGCCGGACATTTTACGGTTGTTCCGGCGGGATTTAATTTCATCAGGGAAAGAGAGGGAAAAGACAATGTTTTTGACGAAAAGAAATAAACGGCGGGACTTGCGGGAAGTGTACCGGGCAACGGAACGGATTCAGACGGCGGAAACGCCGCGAGAAGCCGACATATTGACGGGTTACGCGTTGGGAGTTATCGACGAAAAGTTCAGGAAAGGGAAACTGACAGCAGAATCAGCGGACGCAATCGCGGAAATGGCGGAAGTTGTCGGGGATGAAATGCGCCGGGACTTAATCGCGGAGCGCCGCGCCGCAGAATCAGGGCAGGAGGAAAGCAAGGTTTTTCAGATTGCACAGTTTCAGGCAGTAGCGGAGAAATAAACAAGGATCCCGGCGTCGGGCGGGGAACCGTAACGCCGGGATCCAAAGAATCAAACCAACTTTATTATAGCGGAGGGCGGAAGAAATGTCAAAGCGCAATATCAGATCGGGGAGTTCTGGAAAAAAGAAACGGTTTCTTCCTATATATAATAGGAAAACAAAAAGAACGAATGTTCGATAAGGGACAGGGGGAACACGGCGGCTTCCCGTCCTTGTAATGGGTATTAAGATATCAACCATTCTAAATTTAGAACGTATCTGAAGGGCGGACGCTATGGGAACGAAAAGAAAGTATTTCGATGATTACGATTTTGAAGAATCATATCAGAAATCGATCGAGGATATGGAGCAGGATCAGATCGAACGATATCTGAAGGAGAAAAGGGCGGGGATTGCGTATCAGACAAAGACAACGAAAGCCGGGGATCAGTTAGAAGCAGATATATACCCGGTATTCGGGAGCAGGAAGGACGCGCCACGCACAAAGAGAGGGAACAAAAGCCGCCCGGCGCAAAAGAACCTGAACAGTAAGAGGGCGCGGCGGTATTTGAATAACTTAGTCAGCGCGAATTTCGGACGCGGGGATCTATGGTGTACGTTCACATACGACGATCAGCATTTACCAGACAACCCGGACGAAGCTGATCGGCGGTTTACGAATTTCATTCGCCGGATAAACAGACGCCGGAAACGGGCGGGAATGGATAACGTGAAATATATCTGCGTGACAGAGTATCACGAGGAGGAAGGGAAACGGACGCGCTGTCATCATCATGTTATCATGTCCGGGGACGTTGACCGGGACGAATTGGAAAAGATATGGGGACAGGGCAAGCGGAATCATACGCGCCGGATTGATCCGGATCCGGAAACGCACGTCGCCGGAATCGTGAACTATATAAGCAAAGACCCAAAAGGACGGAAGCGGTGGAGAGCGTCAAAGAATTTGAAAAAGCCTATTGTGACGAAATCAGTCTGTCGGTTCGGGAAAAGGACGGCGGAACGAATGGCGAAAGACCGGGCGTATTTAGAGGACAGGATCAGGAAGTCATATCCGGGTTACAAGTTCATTGACGCCGAAATCAGGATAAACGATGTCAACGGCGGGTTTTACATATACGCCCGAATGGTTCGGGATTGAAAGGAGCCGCCGAGGATATAAAGGTATTCAGGAAAGGAGATTGAAACATGTTGACTATCACGACAAACAAAGCAGAGGTAAAAGGAATAGCGGAACGGACGATCACGGAACGCGCCCTGCCGATCACGGATTTCTGGACGAAGCGGATCGTGAATCTGTTGGGCTTTTCAGATTCCGACAAGCGCACAATCCTGCACAATCTGGCAGAGAATCGCAAAGGGACAACGGACGCGGAACGGGACGTCACATTCACGGCGGGCGGCGCGGCGGCGGGTACGGGAAAAGGAACAATCAGGATCGGGCAGAAGTCCGGCGTCGATTGCTTTATTCTGACAATCCGGGACATTCTGGAAGTTCGGGGCGTGGCGGAGGATGAGGGGCAGGAAGCGGAACCGGAGGTCGTCGGTATGCCGAACGCGCCCGCTGTCCGCGTGATGACGCGGCAAATAGGATTCTGTAAGTATTGCAATCAGGGGCGCACGATAGAAGCCCCGGAAGGTTCATCCGCTGCCGATCTCAACGAATTAGCGACGGAAGAATGTGAGTGTGACGAAGCGCGGCGGCAGAGGGAGCGCCGGGCAAGAATGGAAGCTGCAGGCGCATGGGCGCAGAATGTATTCAGCAATCAGGACGGACAGCTTCAGACCGTATTGTGTGCGATTCACTCCACGTTTGAGGGCGCGATCGATTCCGTGACAATTAAAATCGGCAAGCGCACACACAAAATTGACACGGATTCCGACGGGATGATTCGGATCCGATCGACGTTCAGAGACAGCAACGAAGAAACATTTTAACAGGCAAAGGGGGCGGCGGTATTTGAATAACTTAGTCAGCGCGAATTTCGGACGCGGGGATCTATGGTGTACGTTCACATACGACGATCAGCATTTACCAGACAACCCGGACGAAGCTGATCGGCGGTTTACGAATTTCATTCGCCGGATAAACAGACGCCGGAAACGGGCGGGAATGGATAACGTGAAATATATCTGCGTGACAGAGTATCACGAGGAGGAAGGGAAACGGACGCGCTGTCATCATCATGTTATCATGTCCGGGGACGTTGACCGGGACGAATTGGAAAAGATATGGGGACAGGGCAAGCGGAATCATACGCGCCGGATTGATCCGGATCCGGAAACGCACGTCGCCGGAATCGTGAACTATATAAGCAAAGACCCAAAAGGACGGAAGCGGTGGAGAGCGTCAAAGAATTTGAAAAAGCCTATTGTGACGAAATCAGTCTGTCGGTTCGGGAAAAGGACGGCGGAACGAATGGCGAAAGACCGGGCGTATTTAGAGGACAGGATCAGGAAGTCATATCCGGGTTACAAGTTCATTGACGCCGAAATCAGGATAAACGATGTCAACGGCGGGTTTTACATATACGCCCGAATGGTTCGGGATTGAAAGGAGCCGCCGAGGATATAAAGGTATTCAGGAAAGGAGATTGAAACATGTTGACTATCACGACAAACAAAGCAGAGGTAAAAGGAATAGCGGAACGGACGATCACGGAACGCGCCCTGCCGATCACGGATTTCTGGACGAAGCGGATCGTGAATCTGTTGGGCTTTTCAGATTCCGACAAGCGCACAATCCTGCACAATCTGGCAGAGAATCGCAAAGGGACAACGGACGCGGAACGGGACGTCACATTCACGGCGGGCGGCGCGGCGGCGGTTACGGGAAAAGTAACAATCAGGATCGGGCAGAAGTCCGGCGTCGATTGCTTTATTTTGACAATCCGGGGCATTCTGGAAGTTCGGGGCGTGGCGGAGGATGAGGGGCAGGAAGCGGAACCGGAGGTCGTCGGTATGCCGAACGCGCCCGCTGTCCGCGTGATGACGCGGCAAATAGGATTCTGTAAGTATTGCAATCAGGGGCGCACGATAGAAGCCCCGGAAGGTTCATCCGCTGCCGATCTCAACGAATTAGCGACGGAAGAATGTGAGTGTGACGAAGCGCGGCGGCAGAGGGAGCGCCGGGCAAGAATGGAAGCTGCAGGCGCATGGGCGCAGAATGTATTCAGCAATCAGGACGGACAGCTTCAGACCGTATTGTGTGCGATTCACTCCACGTTTGAGGGCGCGATCGATTCCGTGACAATTAAAATCGGCAAGCGCACACACAAAATTGACACGGATTCCGACGGGATGATTCGGATCCGATCGACGTTCAGAGACAGCAACGAAGAAACATTTTAACAGGCAAAGGGGGCGGCGGTTTTTGAAACGCTTTTATCTGGACTACAACGAAAGACAAATTGTCAACGCGGCGGTCAGAATGGATTCACAGCGCGGGAAGGCGTCGCCCTTTTCAAAGCGGGCAGAGGAAGCGATCAGGAAAGCGAAGGACAATATGGACGTCGGGGAAGTTGCGCCGGACGTCCGACGCGTCATAGTCGAAAAGATATATCAGTCGATCGCATACAGTCAGCCGTGGGAGCGTTTGGGAGAAACATATTGCTATCGCGGACAATTCTATCAATTCCGAAAACAATTCTGCTATCTGGTGGCGGATTATATGGGATTGATAGACGCAAGACGAAAAAGGGAGAAGGAGGGAACCGGATAGCATGGCGAAAGATTTTTCGGACTGGTTTTATCATTCGCCCGCATGGGAGCGGACGCGGGCGGCGTATATCAAATACGCGGGCGGATATTGCGAACGCTGCCGCCGGGAGGTGGAGCAGGGGACGCGTTCGCTTGCGGACATGAAGCCGATCAAGATTGTTCATCACAGAATATATTTAACGCCGGAGAACATAAACGATCCGGCGATCAGCCTGTCCTTCGACAATCTGGAAGGCGTCTGCGACGAACACCACAACAAAGAACATAAAACGGGAAAAGGAAAAAGATTTTGTTTCGACAAACGCGGTCGTCCTGTCCCGTTATGAACAATCAACCTTTACGCGCCGCAGACCGCCCCCCCGGTATGCGTTTTAAAAAGGCGGCGTTTGGAACCGAGGGAGGGACTTCCAAAAAACGCTGCAATACGCGCACATATAGGGGGGTTAGGAGAAACTTCAATTTATGGCAGAAAAAAAGAGTACAATTTCAGGAAATACAGAAATATTGACAGACGCAAATATAAAAAAAGAGTATAACGCGATCCGGCGGATGTTTCGTTCCGTCAAAGACGACGATTCGGACAAAATGAAACTGTTAGAACGTATCATCGAGGAAGTGGCGTTCCAAAAAATCGCCATGAAAGCAGCAAAGGCGGACATGATTAAGAACGGACTTCAGACAACAACGAAAAACGCGTCACAAAAATTCGTAAAAGAAAATCCGGCAGTGCAGACATATGACAAATACGCCCGTTCATATGCGTCGAATATGAAAACGCTGATTGATATGCTGCCGCCGAAACAGAAAAAAGAAATTTCGCGGATCATGCAGCTTCGGGGGGATGATTAAAGCGTGGAGAAGCGCAAAGGGGCAGCAGGAGCAGAAAGCCGCCCGCCGATAACAGACAATTATATATTCCAGTATTACGACGCGATCCGGCGCATAAAGCGCGGGGAAAAGATCGCGGGCGTCAGGGCGGCGGGGCAGTTTATACATGACATTTTCCGGATCCTGACGGACGGGATCAAGTCCGGCGAATATATTTTCGACAGGAAAAAAGCAGGAAAAGCAATCCGGTTCATTGAAAATTTTTGTCATCATTCCGAGGGGCGGGCGGATCTGCTAAAACTGGAATTATGGCAAAAAGCCGTCGTTTCTGCGATATTCGGAATCATGGATCCGGATCGCCCGGACTGCCGTATGTTCCGGGAAGTCCTTCTGATTGTTGCGAGAAAAAACGGAAAAACATTACTTGCGGCGGCAATCATGGCGTATATGGCATACATAGACGGAGAGTATGGCGCGAAGTTATATTGCCTTGCGCCGAAACTGGATCAGGCGGAATTGTGTTTCGACGCCTTTTATCAGATTGTCCAGTCAGACGACGAATTAAATAAAATCACGAAAAAGCGCCGGACGGATATCTATATTCAGGATTTCAACACGTCCGTGAAAAAGATTGCGTTTAATTCCAAAAAGTCCGACGGATTCAATGTATATTTCTGCCTAAATGACGAGATCGAAGCGTGGCGCGGAGATTCCGGGCTAAAGCAGTATGAAGTCATTTCGTCGGCGACGGGCAGCAGGGCGCAGCCGCTTATCATGTCAACCGGGACGGCGGGATATGAGAACGAAGGAATATATGACGAACTGATCCGGCGGGCGACGGCGTTTTTGAAAGGGCGAAAGATCGGCAAAGAAAAAGAGCGTCGGCTCCTGCCGTTCTTGTTCATCATTGATGACGTGGAAAAGTGGGACACGCGCGAGGAAATCGAAAAATCGAATCCGAATCTTGACGTTTCCGTTTCATGGGAGTATTACCGGGAGCAGATCGCGATCGCACATTCGAGCCTATCAAAAAAGGCGGAGTTTTTAACAAAATTCTGCAATATCAAACAGAATTCTTCCGTCGCATGGCTTGATTTTCAGGACGTGGAAAAGGCAGCAGCAAAGGACGCAGACGGGATTCCGGCGTCGCTGTCGCTTGATGATTTCCGGGGCTGTTATTGTGTCGGCGGAATCGATCTGTCGCGCACAACGGACTTGACGGCGGCGGCAGTCGTGATCGAGCGGGACGGAATAAATTATTGCATTGTTCAATTTTTTATGCCGCAGGAACGGTATAAACAGGCAATCGACGAAGAAGGCGTACCGTACAATATATTCCGGGAACAAGGTTTTCTGACAATCAGCGGGGAAAACGTGGTCGATTATCACGACGTTTTTAAGTGGTTTTTCAATCTGGTAAAGGTTTACAAAATAAAGCCGCTGAAGGTCGGCTACGACAGATATTCAGCGCAGTATCTGGTTCAGGATATGAAAGACGCCGGGTTCCATATGGACGACGTATATCAGGGAACAAACCTGACGCCGATCCTGATCGAGTTCGAGGGAAAACTAAAAGACGGGCGGATCGTGTTTGGAGATAACGGACTTTTGCAGTCTCATTTCTTGAACGTCGCCGTCGATATCAGTCTGAAAGATTCCCGGATGAAGCCCGTAAAAATCGACAGACGGTCGCACATAGACGGATCTGTCGCCGTGTTCGACGCGTTTACAGTAAAAATGAAATACTATAACGAGATCGGGCGGCTACTGGAAAACCGCGGAAAATGATCCCCGGCAGCAGGACGAAAATTTCGTCATTCTGTCGGGGTTTCATTTTGTATGATAAGGCAAGATAGAAAAAGTTTGAGCGAGGAAAGGGGGCGAAAGCGTGGGATTGATAAAGGATTTACTTAATCTGCGTCGTGCGAAATATTCGCCGTTTTTCGCCCTGCGCGGCGATTATCAGGCGAACGGGAATCTGGCGGATTCCGATATCGTGGGAGCGATTGCGAACGCGATCGCGTCCAACGTTGGAAAGCTGCAGCCGCAGATCGTCCGGCGGACGGACGACGGACTGGCGGTCAGAAACGATTATCTGTCCCGGATCCTGTCGCTTCGTTGGTCGCCGGAAACAGACGCATATTCCGCGCTTTACCGGATAGCGTCGGATCTGGTTTATCATTCCAACGCATACGCGATTATATTCTACACGCCGGACTTTATGCGGGTTCAGTCGATTGTCCCGGTCACAGTCTCAAACGTGCGGATATGGGAGGATGAAAACGGCGTTCTTTTATTCCGGTTCCGTTGGGAGTATGACGGGAAATTTTACACGCTGCCGTATCAGAGCGTGATCCACATCCGAAGCCGTTTTGACAAGAAGCGGTTTATGGGAACCGCGCCGGACGATCAGTTGAAAAACACGCTTGAATTGCTTGACACAACCGGGGAAGCCCTACGGTCAGCGGTCAGGAATTCCGCAAACCTGAAAGGCTATTTGCAGTATAACAATTTCATTGATGACGACGAACTGAAACAGAAAGTCAAAGAGTTTCAGGAAGCCTATATGTCAGCGTCCAACGACGGCGGAATCGCCGGACTGGATAATTCCATGTCATTCCATGAGGTAAAGCAGACCGCCCCGAATATCCCGGTCATACAGTCGCAGTATTTAAGGGATAACGTGTATAGATATTACGGAGTAAACGAAAAGATCCTGACGTCCACATTTACGGAAGCCGAATGGAATTCGTTTTATGAGAACGTGATCGAACCGATATCGATCCAGTTATCGCTTGAATTTACATACAAACTTTTGACAGAGCGGGAACGCGGATTCGGGAACCGGATCATTTTTACCGCGAACCGTCTGCAATATGCGACACTTCAAACACGGATGACGATCGGCGGCGGGCTTTATGACCGGGGGATCATTACGATAAACGAATTCCGGGAACTGATGTATTACGAACCGATCGAGGGCGGAGACGTGCGGATGATAAGTCTAAACTACGTCAAAACCGGGGATCAATCGCTTTATCAGGTAGGAAAGGATGACGGAGCAGGTTCGGGCGACAGCGGGCAGCAGGAGCCGGAGGGAATACCGGAAAATCAGATCCGGAAATACGGGATCTATTTCCTGAAAACAGAGAAAAAAGGAGGGGCGGACAATGCCAAAAATGAAAGCATTTAACTGTTTCGAGGTAAAGAACGAAACGGCGACGTCGGCAGATTTATATTTTTATGGCGATATTGTTTCGGACTGGTGGGGAGCATGGCAGGAAGAAGATCAGTACCCGGAAGCAATTAAAAATTTCCTGTCCGGACAGCAGGGGAAAAGCCTGAATATTTATATCAATTCCGGCGGCGGTTCCGTATTCGCCGGGATTGCAATTTACAACATGATCCGGCGCTTTGCGGAGACGAACGCCGTTTCTGTGACAGTGGACGGACTGGCGGGATCGATTGCGTCCGTGATTGCCTTCGCCGGAAATACGCCGCCGAAAATCCCGTCAAACGCGTTTTTGATGATACACAATCCGTTTGCATTGGTAGAGGGAAACGCGGCGGACTTGCGGAAAATGGCGGACGATCTGGACGTCATCACGACAGGGATCCTGAATGTCTATATGGAACACGTCAAAGAGGGCGTGACAGAGGATCAGATCCGCGCCCTTATGGACGCGGAAACATGGCTGAACGGTCGGGACGCCGCCGAATATTTCAACATCGAGACGACGGAAAGCGTTGCCGAGATTGCGGCGGCGTCCGGCGGATATGTAGCGAGGGCGCGGAACGTGCCGAAAGATATTGTTATCCAGTGGGCGGCAGGAGCCGCGAGAAACAAAACGTCTGATAATCAGGACGCGCGGTCGGCGGTACTGAATCAGAATAAAAAGCGCGACGAAATCGCGCGGATCATTATCAACAGTTTGTGAAAGGAGATTAAGAAACCATGAAACACGAAGAACTTATCAAATGCACAAAAGATCAGTTGAACGCGCGTCTGAAAGAGATCGGGGCAGCGGCAAAGACGGCAGAGGGCGACGTATTGGACGCGTTACTGACCGAAGCGCAGGATATCCGGGACATTCTGGATCAGGCGAAAAAGCGCGAACAGCTTCAGGGTTTCGCGGATGAAGCAGAAGATCCCGCGCCGGGAGCGGGCGAAAAAGGAGAAAAGGGCAGCGCAGACGTGAAAGCGTTTGACAAACGCGGCGGCGCACTTAAAGCGGGCGCGGGCGTCAGATTTTCCGCGCGTATTGCGACGCCAAACGTCCGGGCGTCCTTGTCTGTTTCGCAGACCGCCCCCGTGGTTCATACTGCCCCGGATCTGAATCAGACGACAAACCCGGTTTCCGCCCTGATCGATATGGTCAAGGTCGTTCCGTTAAATGGCGGCGAAACATACGAACGCGGCTTCGTGAAGGATTACGGCGCGGACGACGGAGGAAGCACGACAGAGGGCGGAGCGTACAACGACGTTGAACCGTCCTTCGGTTACGCAACGATCGAAAAGCAGAAAGTGACAGCATACACGGAGGAACCGGAGGAAATGCAGAAATTACCGAACGCGGATTATGATTCCGTCATCGAAGGTTCCGTCAGCAAGGCAATCCGGCGCTATCTGTCCCGGCAGATTCTTGTCGGGGACGGTTCCACGTCAAAGTTAAAAGGTATTTTCTATAATCCGACAAAGGAAAGTGAGCGCGTGATCGATCCGGCGACGGATATTGATACAATCACGGCGATCGACGATGGAACACTGGATGAAATTATCTATTCCTTCGGCGGAGACGAGGAAGTCGAGGGCGTGGCGACGCTGATCCTGAACAAGCAGGATTTAAAAGCGTTCGCAAAGCTGCGGGACAAGCAGGGGCGCAAGGTTTACACGATCGTAAATCGCGGGCAGACCGGGACGATCGACGGCGTTCCGTTCGTTATCAATTCCGCGTGTGCTGCTATCAGCAATACAGCGACAGCGGAAGGCGCGTATGAAATGGCATACGGCTATTTACAGAATTACGAACTGGCAGTCTTTTCCGATATCGACGTCCGTCGTTCTGACGACTATAAGTTCAAGAACGGGCAGACGGCGTTCAGGGCGTCCATGTTCGCGGGCGGTTCCGTGGCGGCGTGGAATGGATTTATCCGCGTAAAGAAAGCGACAACGACTAGCGGCGAAGAATCGCAGTAAGAGACAGCAGGGCAGAAAGGCGGGCGGAATAAATGACGATTGAAAAACTGTACGAAGCGGCGCGGCTTCGCGTAAGGAAAGCAGTCGCGGACGATCTGGATCAGGACGTCCGCCGCGCTGCTGATACAGCGATCGCGGATTTAAAACGAATCGGCGTCGCTGATAGTTGGCTGAAAGAACCGTCGGATCCGCTGATCGTCGAAGCCGTCCTGTCGTATGTCAAGGCAAACTATTCCATTGACACGAACGCATATCCCATATTATCCGGGATTTACGACATGAACATAACAAAAATCAAGGGCGACAGTAAATATTTCACTGCCGCCCCGGATCCTGAACCGGAAGGGGGCGTGGATGGATGACAGAATGTCAAATATTCCTGATTCATCCGGGAGAAAAGCAGACGGACGACGAAAAGACGCCCGTTTTTGCACAGGTTTACCCGATCGGACGGGATGAATTTCAGGCGGCGGGCGTCAATGGGTACAAGGCGGAAAACAGGTTCGACGTTTGGGCGGAAGAATACGACGAACAGCCGGAACTTCAATTCGGGAAAAAGCGGTTGACAATTTATCGGACGTATGGCGTCCGGGCAGACGGAAAAATCGAACTATATGCGGCGGAGCGCGTGGGAAATTATGGTCGTTAATGTAAAAGCGGAAGAACTGGACGAAGCAATCCGCGATCAGTTGGAAACATACAACGCGGATATCGTAAAGGCGATAAACAAGAATTTGAAAGAGGTCGCCGACAAGACGGCGGAAACGCTGAAAAAGGGCGGATCGTACAAGGAGAGGACGGGAAAATATACGCCGGATTGGAGTGTGACAGCGCGAAAGACGGAATCTGTCGCACAAGGCGAAAGCTATTCCGTCCACAACAGAAAACATCATCAATTAACGCACCTACTGGAAAAGGGACACGTCACGCGGAGCGGCAGCAGGACGCGGGCGTTTGAACACATTTTGCCCGCTGAACAGGCAGCGCAGGAAATGGCGGTCGAAGCGGTGGAAAAAGCCGTAAAGAGCGCGAACGGGGGGATCTAATCAATGGTTAAGTATGAACGGATCATCGAACGGGCGGTCGCGTTGGGGCTGCCGATTGCAGAATATGAATTTCGGGACACGAAAAAGAATCCGGCGCCGGATCCGCCGTTTCTGATTTATTTTTCTTCGGAAGATCAGAGCGGGACGGACACGGGAAACCGGATCCGCCGGATAAACGGTTCGATTGAACTTTATACTGACCGGAAACCGGATCACATTCTGGAACGCCGGATCGAACGCGAAGTCCTGTTTGACGTGGATTTTCACAAAACAACCGCCCCGATCCAGTCGGAAAATATGTATCAAACGGCGTATGATTTCAACGTCGTTCAAAAATTTTAGAAACGGAAAGGAGTAAAAAAGATATGGATAAAGCACCTGAAAGAATCATTTTGGGATCCGGCTATATTCATCTTGCAACATTCAAAAAAGGGCAGGAGATCCCGGAACCGGAAGAATTCTGCACAGAAGCAAACCGGTATTCGTATATCAAAAACGGCGCGACGCTTGAATATACGAACGAGGTAGTCGAAGCGAAGGACGACATGGGGAGAGTGTCAAAAACCGTTATCACATCGGAGGAAGTCACGCTGAAGGCGGGGCTTATGACGTTGATCGGGGACACAATCGAAAAGTTGTGTGACACTGCCCGCGTTTCTGTATCGGCAAACGGAAAATATCGCAAGACAAAGATCGGCGGCGTCGGCAACAGGAAGGGCGCGAAATACGTTATTTGTTTCCACCATGTAGACCCGGAGGACGGCGACATATGGGTTATGATTGTCGGTCAGAATCAGGCGGGCTTCACGCTGTCGTTTGCGCCGGATGACGCAACCGTCGTTGACGCTGAATTCAAAGCTATGCCGAATCTGGACGGCGAAGGAACGCTTGTTAATTATGTCGAGGAAATTTTGGACGCAGAGGAACCGGAGCCGCAGACATATACCGTCGAACAGAATTTGACGAATGTCACTTCGTCGTTTGAGGGGACAAGTATAAGCGCGGGCGGAAAACTGGAAGCGATTCTGACAGCGGAAGCGTCACACACAATTCAGACGCCCACAATTACAATGAATAGTCAGGATATCACGGAAACGGCGTGGAGTGCTGCCGAAAAGAAAGTCACGATCGAAAGCGTGACGGGAAACGTCATCATTACGGCGACAGCGGTTCAGGATTAAGGGCAGCAGGAGAAAAAAGGGATCCGGCGGTCGGGACTAAAACGTCCGCCGCCGGATTATTTTATTCAGGAAAAGAGAGGATCATATCATGGCAAATTTATCATTTAATTTCAACAAAATCAAAAGGACATATTTAAACGTAACACTGAAGGACGGAACCGCCCTGCAGGTAAAAATGCCGACAAAGAACACGTTCGGAAAGGTTCAGGCACTGAACAGACTGCAGGACGATGAAAACGCCGACGTCGCCGACGTTATGGACACAATGGCGGCGGTTATGGCGGATTGTCTTTCCAACAATTTGAACGGCGTTCGGGTTAAAGCGGAGCAGATCGCCGAGGAATACGACATTGAGGAAATGACGGCGTTTATCGGGGAGTATTACGAAAAATTCGTCGGCGGGTTACAGAACAACCCAAATTAGAGATCCCGTTCTATCCGGGACACACGGGAGAAGAAAAAGACAAATTATTCTATACGCCGGATAGTGCGGGGGAACGAATGGTCGTCGAATATACCGGATTGAATATCCGAGAGATCGGCGAAATGGAAATGGACGAATATCTGTATTATTTCCGGGACGCCTTTATCCATAGCATGAACCAAACAAAAGAAGGACGGGAATATTTAGAAAACGCCTTTTATTTCAAACAGGAAAAACCGGATCGCGCAAGGCTGCGGGAGAAGTTTGGAAATAAAGGCAAGAAGTAGAACGGGGCGACGATATGGCAGCAAACAATATTAAGGGAATCACAATCGAAATCGGCGGGAATACAACGGCTTTAGACAAGGCACTGAAAGACGTTAATAAGCAAACAAGGAGTTTGCAGGCAGAATTAAGGGACGTCGATAAACTTTTAAAACTGGATCCCAAAAATACAGAACTTCTTGCGCAAAAACAAAAAATATTATCTGAAAGCATTTCTGCAACGTCGGAAAAACTTGACACGTTAAAAAAAGCGGAAGAACAGGTTCAGCAGCAGTTCGAGCGTGGGGAAGTTTCGGAACAGCAATATCGCGCCCTGCAGCGGGAAATTATTAAAACGTCCGAGGAATTAGACAGCCTGAAAGAAGCGTCAAAACAAGCTGAAAAAGCTATGGAAGGACTGCAAGGCGCTTCAGAACTGACCGGGAAAGAGTTAGACGAAGCGAAAGAAAAGTCAAATGAATTCAAGGAATCTATAAGCAGCGCGGCGGACGCGATAACAAAAGCGGGAGCAGTAGCCGGATCCGCGTTGGTAGCGGCGGCTACATATGCGACGAAATTTGAAACAGATTGCGACAAAGCGTTTAACACTTTAGTTACACAGACGGGCGCGGCTGATGATGAACTAGAGGGCTTAGAAGATAGCCTGATGAATATTTACAAGAACAATTTCGGGGAAAATATCGAAGATATCGCTGTCGCTATGGCAACCGTTAAGCAGCAGACCGGGCTTGCAAACGATGAATTGGAAAGCACCACGGAAACCGCCCTGTTAATGCGCGATACATTCGATATAGACGTCAACGAAGGCGTTCGCGGTGTTACTGCGATGATGAAGCAATTCGGAATATCAGCGCAAGAAGCCTATAACCTTATGGCGCAGGGGGCGCGAAAGGGGTTAAATCAGAACGGAGATCTTGCGGATCAAATGGCAGAATACGCCGTTTACTATGCCGACATGGGATTTTCTGCGCAGGAAATGTTCAATATGATCTCCAACGGAGCGAAAGACGGAACATTTCAGATCGATTACCTGAATGACGCTGTGAAGGAATTCGGGATCCGGGTAAAGGACGGGACAGCCGACGACACATTCAAAGAATTAGGGCTTGACGTTGACGATCTAAAGTCGAAATTTACAGCAGGGGGCGACGGGGCGCGGGAAGCATTTACAATCGTAAACGACGCCTTGTTTTCGTGCGAAGATCAGGTTCAAAGAAATATTTTAGGCGTTACGCTTTACGGTACAAAGTGGGAAGATTTAGGAGAGGACGCGATCCGATCTTTAATAAATACACAGGGCGAAATATCGAACACAACGGACGCCCTGTCAAAAATCAATGAACAGAAATACGACGATATCGGAAGTCAGATAGAAGGACTAGGGAGAAATATAAACGCGGAACTTGCGAAACCGATCGGGGAAGAATTGCAGCCCGTCATCAGCAACGTTATTTCGGAAGTTCAGTCAAAACTTCCAGACGTCCGAAACATATTATTGAACGTGATTTCAAAAGTGACAGAATTTGTTTCGTTTGTCGCAAAGAACGGAACGACGATCATTTCCATTATAGCAGGAATCGCCGCCGGAATGTTGGCGTGGAATGTTGTAAATATGATTCAAGGGCTTATTGCGGCGATAAAGGTATGGAAGGCGACGACGGAGGGCGTCACGATAGCGCAAAAGATACTGAATACTGTTATGGCGGCGAATCCGATCGGAATCATTATAACATTGGTCGCAACGCTTGTTGCCGCGTTAGTCACATTATTCGCGACAAATGAGGATTTCCGAAATAAAGTGATTGCAGTATGGGAGCAGGTAAAAGAAACCGCGCTGAACGCGTTCGGCGCGATAGCGGATTTTTTTACGGTTACGATCCCGGCAGCCTTTAATTCGGTCGTTAATTTCGTAAAGTCAAATTGGCAGGGGCTTTTATTACTGATCGTGAATCCGTTCGCGGGCGCCTTTAAATTATTATACGATAATTGCGAGGGGTTCAGAAATACAATTAACACACTGATCGAAAATATAAAGGCGTATTTTTCGGGATTGTGGGAAAATATTGTTCTGATTTTCCAAAATGTCGGACAGTGGTTTTCCGATAGATTCACGGAAGCATACACGGCGATAACGACAGTATTTTCGGGGATCGGACAGTGGTTTTCCGCCCGGTGGACGGATGTCAAGACCGCATTGTCTACGGTCGGTTCGTGGTTCCTGACAACGTTTCAGACAGCATACACGAACGTCACGAACGTTTTCCGGGGGATCGGACAGTGGTTTTCCGCCCGGTGGACGGATGTCAAGACCGCATTGTCTACGGTCGGTTCGTGGTTCCTGACAACGTTTCAGACAGCATACACGAACGTCACGAACGTTTTCCGGGGGATC